>NZ_SDHZ01000001.1:1200000-2400000 GCF_004118675.1 Filimonas effusa
TCAATCCTGATGAAAAGGATAATACTTTTTATATTCCTATACTTAGGACTGCTCCCTTATATAAATGAATCCGGACTTCAATTATCAGGTCCGGCATCTGCTCACTCGCAAGACGTTCAGGGGAAGCTGATAGCATTCCTGAGTGCACAACATCCCACATACCGGATCAATCCCGTTAGCCATAGCTGTGGCTGTGGTGTATCTGTTTTCAATCCGGATAACAATGAAACTACTTACATATATGCTAGCCCAAGTTGGATCGCTGCACATCCCGAATTTACTTCATTCGCCTATGGAGGCCCAACTACACCGGAGCCGGGAACGATTGATGATCATAACGAGTTCGTTTATTCAGAAGGCTTCATCAATTTCCTTTTGGATGTTGCTGCATTTGAGCAGAGGATGGAAGCTTATTCACAATTAACGAGTCAATATTGGAATGAATCGAGTGTGGGATACGAACCGCTTCCCTCTGTAGGAGACCCAACATCGTGCAAAATTGAACCTCAATTCGGCCCGGCTGTCATGGAAGCCAATGTGCCGCCCAACAATATAGCAAATGCCTCGGCAATTGCCTGCAATAATGCCTTTCTGCTTAGAAATAGGCGAATCATACACTTCACGCCCGAACAGCGGGCACGGATTACCAAATTCCATTTCGATGGAAGTACGCTTGTTGCGATAGAAGATCAGTCAGGCGAGCTATATTATCACGCAGTTGATGCTGAATACTATTATATAATAGAGACCTGTAACGGAAACGAGCCCAAAAATTCGGCAACCGCCGTTTCAAAAGTGTATACAGGCTATAAGTTTATCAATTTTCATAGATTGAAACGAGATGCCGGAAACTACCTCACTTATACCTATCTGGATCAGAATTCCCAGGTCTGGATAAATGTTCCTTACGCAGACCCCGACTACTGCATAGAGGCCCCAGCTGCCACAGTGGAAATGCCAACAGCAGGAAAGATAGTTATGGGGGCTAACCGAAATGGAGTGATGTACTGCGAAACATTAACCGCAGAAGACGCTACACTCACAACCGTCGTCAGGAGAAATAATCCATACAGACTCCATTCCGTTAATCTCGATCACTTTGTAAATGTTCCCTCGTGGGTCGAAAACTTCTTTTTCAAGCTGGGTATTTACCCCTCAGACTGCACTGTTAATTATGTAAACCAACGTTTAGATGAATTGCATGCCAGTTCAGTATATACCTCGGAGGCTAATGAAGATGTTAAAAAAAGAATGGAGTATGAAACATTAGGATATGATCTTGCTTTTGGAATGCTCTATTGTGCTTCGGATGAAGCTGCCGCAAAAGACAAATCCGCGTTTGTTCAGTTTGGCCTGGGAATACTACATGAAGCCATCGCTACGGTTGATATCAAAGAAATTGTTACCGGGGTTGCACAACTGGCTAAGGGCGTAATTATGGCTGTCCCCCAGAATCTGAGAGCGGTAATAGACGCTTCAAAAGATATTATTATAGAGCAGGCCGCAATGGGTAATATTAACTATGAACTGATAGCAAGAAAATTGATTGAGGCCAACAATAATCAACTTGCCGGCATATATAACAAAACCGTTACAATCGCCAATTACTTTAAAGAAACCTACTTCACCAAATGTGATGCCGATCCTGTTTACGGCAATATTTGTCCCTACAGGCATGGACAGGTAACCATGATGGCCCTTCCCATTGTGTTAACCGCCGGCGAATGGGTAATAGTAAAGGCCACCTCTCTCATCAATAAATACGTTATTAAAACGCAACGTGCCATTCAGTTGCTCGATGAGGCCGCAAATGCCTCCCGCCAGATCACACAGGAAGCCTATACACTTTTGGATGACGCAGAGGCCGCCGTCTCGGCCGAAAAAACAGTAATAAGGGAAAACGGGGCAGTACAAACAACGATAAAACAGGAAGGAGAAGTAGGACACGAAAGCCTGGTTATCACTCAGGCCGCCAATTACATCGACGATGCGCTGCTTTCCGGGCTTTCTGCAGAATTGCCAACAACCTCTGGTTACATCTCCAAATCCAAATTCACCAGTAATGCCCATAAAATAGATCCACAGGTTGATCCAATTCTTAAAGGCCATGCTGATGACATTATAGCCAATGGCGATCTTACCGGAGCCAAAACGGAAACATTACAAAACTATCTTTTCGAAAACAAAATGGGCCTCACGCGTCTCGATGGAAAAGTTGGAAGTAATAACGGTTTTGATGGACTATTTATTAAAGGGTCGGCCACAAATCCTGAGAAGATTTTCATTACAGAATGCAAGCAGCAGTGGAACGCTGGTGTAACGCTCGCTCCCGAAAATGCAAATACAGGCCTTTTTGCTCAAATGAGCGATGATTGGATACAGAACGTAGTCGAAAGACTCCGTAATGCAGGTAAAATAGAACAAGCTAACTTGATTGAAGGAAACCATGCAATTATAGAAAAAATAGTTATCACAGTTAATAAAAGTACTGGGGATATCAATCTGTTGAAGCTCGGGAATTATTAAATTTGAATATGGAAATATCTAACAAAACAAAAGAGGAACGTTTGTTGTTGACTTGCAAAAGTTATATTGACAACATGCCAAATTTGATCCAATCTTTGGATGCGGGGAGAACTAATGAACGATTCTTTTCAATGACTTCCTGGAGCATATTTCAATCTTTTGCGTTGAAATCCTTTTTCCTTGATAAGGATATAGATTTTGCAAAATTGTGCTTCTATAAATGTGGTTTACTAGATGAATTGCGAATTACCAAATATGACGATCATATTCTTAATGTAGGTATCGTCCATATAACCTACACATTGTTAAGTGACAATATTGATCTGATCAATAGATATTCGTATCTTAAGCATGCTACCTTTGAAGAAACAATTAACAAAGGCACCTCAACCCCTATGTATATCCTTCAGTGCATTATAAGAGATGATTGGGCAGAGTTTGACCGTTCCATGCATATTATGAAAAATAAGACGGTTCCTAAACTTAAAATGGATTTAGATGCTGCCTATTTTGAGGCCTTTGCAGAGAAAGACAAGAGCAAAATGGAACAAATTCTGGCCGAGTTGGTAAGTCCTGTAGTTCATAAAAAAAGAAATAGCCAACAAACATTTTGCGATTTCATCTCCCAACCCGCACTTGGCTACGCCAAACTAGCATGGCTAAAAGGTATTGAAGTGGAGGTAAACAGCCCTTATGTTCCTAAAGAGCTTTTGCCGGTAAAACCCCTGGAATCTTACCGTGAACTGGATCTCTTTACAGATTTTCAATAGCACATTTCACTTTGCACAAGCGGACGCCAATCACATGGCGCCCGCTTTTTTTCTCCCATATGCGCAGTGTGCAACCTAATAGATCCTGGTAAACAAACCAGAAGCAACGCAACGTGCCATTCAATTGCTCGATGAGGCCGCAAATGCGGCCCGCCAGATCACACAGGAAGCCTATACACTTTTGGATGACGCAGAGGCCGCCGTCTCGGCCGAAAAAACAGTAATAAGGGAAAACGGGGCAGTACAAACAACGATAAAACAGGAAGGAGAAGTAGGACACGAAAGCCTGGTTATCACTCAGGCCGCCAATTACATCGACGATGCGCTGCTTTCCGGGCTTTCTGCAGAATTGCCAACAACCTCTGGTTACATCTCCAAATCCAAATTCACCAGTAATGCCCATAAAATAGATCCACAGGTTGATCCAATTCTTAAAGGCCATGCTGATGACATTATAGCCAATGGCGATCTTACCGGAGCCAAAACGGAAACATTACAAAACTATCTTTTCGAAAATAAAATGGGCCTCACGCGTCTCGATGGAAAAGTTGGAAGTAATAACGGTTTCGATGGACTGTTCGTTAAGGGAGCAACTAACAATCCGGAAAAGATTTTTATTACCGAATGTAAGCAGCAATGGAGTGGCGGTGTTTCCCTTGCTCCTGAAAACCTGAATACAGGGCTTTTAGCTCAAATGAGCGATAACTGGGTTCAAAGTGTTGTGACAAGACTTAGATCCGCAGGTAAAACAGACGTAGCTGATATGCTAATCGCGCATCCCACACTTGTTGAAAAAATAGTGTTAACTGTCAATAAAAGCACAGGAGACATTAATTTATTAAAACTGGGAAACTATTAAATTTGGGATATGGAATTACATCAAAGGACAAAAGAAGAAAGGCTGCTAGCTGCCTCTAATAGTCAAATAGCCAATTTGCCTCGGTTAAGAGAATCATTACTGACGGGGAAAACAAACGAAAGATTCTTTTCTATGACAGCTTGGTATCAGCTTGAGACTTTTGCCTTAAAAGCTCTATTTATAGATAAAGATATAACATTTGCAAGGTTATGTTTCTATAAATGCGGCTTACTGGACGAGTTACTTATAAACAAATATGATGAAAAGATTCTGAATGCCGGCATAGTACATTTGACGTTTGCCTTATTAAGTGACGATAAGGAGCTTATTCGCAGGTATGCTAATTTGACTGATAGCACTTATTTGCAAAAGGTAATGCAGGGCTTATCAACCCCCATGTATATTCTTCAATGTATCATGAAGGACGATTGGGCAGAGTTTGAGCATACCATGCAGATTATGAAAACCAAAACGGCTCCTAAACTTAAAATGGATTTAGATGCTGCCTATTTTGAGGCCTTTGCAGAAAAAGACAAGAACAAAATGGAACAAATTTTGGCCGAGTTGGTCAGCCCTAAGGTACATAAAAGAAGAAACAGCCAGCAGGTGTATGGAGAGTTCATCTCCCAACCCGCACTCGGCTACGCCAAACTGGCATGGCTAAAAGGCATTGAAGTGGAGGTAAACAGCCCTTATGTTCCTAAAGAGCTTTTACCGGTAAAGCCACTGGAATCTTACCGTGAACTGGATCTCTTTACAGATTTTCAATAGCATATTTCACTTTGCACAAGCGGACGCCAATCACATGGCGCCCGCTTTTTTTCTCCCATATGCGCAGTGTGCAACCTAATAGATCCCTGGTAAACAATCCAGAAGCAACCAACGTGCCATTCAATTGCTCGATGAGGCCGCAAATGCGGCCCGCCAGATCACGCAGGAAGCCTATACACTTTTGGATGACGCAGAGGCGGCCGTCTCAGCTGAAAAAGCAGTAATAAGGAAAGCGGAGCAGTACAACAACCATAAAACAGGAAGGAGAAGTAGTATACCAAAGCCTGGTTATCACTCAGGCCGCCAATTACATCGACGATGCGCTGCTTTCCGGGCTTTCTGCAGAATTGCCAACAACCTCTGGTTACATCTCCAAATCCAAATTCACCAGTAATGCCCATAAAATAGATCCACAGGTTGATCCAATTCTTAAAGGCCATGCTGATGACATTATAGCCAATGGCGATCTTACCGGAGCCCAAACGGAAACATTACAAAACTATCTTTTCGAAAACAAAATGGGCCTCACGCGTCTCGATGGAAAAGTTGGAAGTAATAACGGTTTCGATGGACTATTTATTAAAGGGTCGGCCCCAAATCCTGAGAAGATTTTCATTACAGAATGCAAGCAGCAGTGGAGTGGCGGCATAACACCTGCTCCCAGGAATATTAATACGGGTTTACCAGCACAAATGAGTGATGATTGGATCAGAGACGTTGCAACAAGACTTAGAGACGCAGGAAAGGTAGCGCAAGCAGATTTAGTGGAGGCGAACCTTCTATCGATAGAAAAGGTCGTAGTAACCGTAAACAAAAATACAGGGGATGTGAATTTATTGAAGCTTGGAAACTACTAAATTTGAATATGCAATTACCAGAAAAAAAAAAGAAGAGCGTTTGTTAGCTGCTTACAATAGTTATATAGATAGCATTTCAAAGTTTAAAGATTCTTTGTTGGCGGGAAGAACAAATGAAAGATTTTTCTCATTGACAGCTTGGGGAATATTTCAAACTTTTGCTTTAAAATCTTTTTTTCTCGACAGGAACCTATGTTTGACTAAATTGTGTTTTTATAAATGTGGGTTATTAGATGAATTATTAACCAATAAGTATGATGAAAAAATTTTAGATTATGGAATAGTTCATATAACCTTTGCATTATTAAGTGATAACAATGATCTGATTAATAGATACGCTCGATTAAAACACAGTATATTTGACGAGACAATAAAGCTAGGCTCTTCCACTCCTATGTATATTCTACAATGTATTATCAAGGAAGATTGGATCGAATTTGAACGGGCTATGCAGATTATGAAAAATAAGACGGTTCCTAAACTTAAGATGGATTTAGATGCTGCCTATTTTGAGGCCTTTGCAGAGAAAGACAAGAACAAAATGGAACAAATTTTGTCCGAGTTGCTCAGTCCTAAAATGCATAAAAAAAGAAATAGCCAGCAGGTGTATGGAGATTTCATCTCCCAACCCGCACTCGGCTACGCCAAACTGGCATGGCTAAAAGGCATTGAAGTCGAGGTAAACAGCCCTTATGTTCCTAAAGAGCTTTTACCGGTAAAACCCCTGGAATCTTACCGTGAATTGGATCTCTTTACAGATTTTCAATAGCACATTTCACTTTGCACAAGCGGACGCCAATCATCTGGCGCCCGCTTGTTTTTCCTCCCATATGGCGCAGTGTGCAACCTAATAGATCCTGGTAAACAACCCGGAACCATTACCGGAACCACCACTGCCGGTAGTAGTAATATGACCGGTATTACCATTACCATCATAACCCCATGCTTTATTATTATTCGCTGTACAATTGGTAACAGTGTGCGGAACATTCTGACCGGCGCTTCCGAGTTTGAAGCCGTTGCCGTCACCATTGCTGCCATACCCGTTATTGGCAGCAGTACAATTGGTGATTTTTACAGACTCAGGCTGACCGTAAAGATCCCATCCATCATCGGAGTTATGGGTAGCCGTACAATGATCGAACAGGTTGCCTGCACCTGCTGAAAGCTTACAGGCAAAACCATCGGCATTCTCCCCGCCGTTCTGGCTATCATAATTGTCGTAGGAATTGCAATAGCTAACATTGTTATGGTGTGAACCATTGTAAATCTGCAGACCGGAATCATGATTACCAGAGGTTGTTACATTATAAACATAGTTGTAACCGCCTGTCTGAAATACAAGACCGCAATCAGGGCCGTTTTTAATGACCATATTGGTAATGTTCCAGTAACTGCCGTTACATTTCACCCCCCATCCCGATGAAATACCGGAACAGTCAAGTGTCCCGCCGGTAAAATTGATCTTGGCGCTGGCGGTACCACTCCTGAGTAATTGTAACGTACTGGTTAATTTAATGGTGCCGCTGATAGTGATGATATCACCCGGGTTGGCAGCGGCAATAGCAGCCTTTAAAGCCGATTCCGTGGTCACCGTCGTGTTAACAGCTGCAACCACAACAGCGCTGGTAGTAACGGCTTGTAAAGAAGGATCATCAACGGAAGGTACTGGATCATTGTTTTTGGCACAACCTGCAAACGCAGTAGCAACGAAAGCAATCCGAAGAAAACTTTTCATACTTTGGCAATTTAAATATTTAAAGAAAAAACATAACAATAGCCGGAACAGCCATTCAATAAAATAAGTTTAAAGTTTTTCCTAAATATCTATGCAATCGTTGCCGGTGTCTTAAAGTTCCTGTTTGTAACGCTAAGTGTATTACGTGTATTATTGACACAAATATCTTCCCCTCCGCGGCAGGTTAACCCTCCCGCAATTCCCCAAAAAAATTAGCAAAGCCATTTCTTTTTGCTAAAAAAAAGGCCATTCCCCCTTAAAGCATCCTCAAAGCATCACTAAAGCTTCCTTAAAGCTTCCTAAGAGCATCCTGGAAAACACCTCGGAACCGTCCTTTTTTTTAGCAAAACCCCAAAACAACTGTAAGGAGCTCTATTAATTAGAATCCCGGTTTCCTTATCAATCCCTCTCCCAGCAACCGGCTCCCGGCACTGGTGACGAGATAATCATCTTCTATCCTGATGCCCCCAAAATCGAAATAATCCTTGGCCTTGGCGTAGTTGATGAAACTGGTGTGTTTACCTTCCGCCTCCCATGCCTGTATAAGCTCAGGCACAAAATATAAACCCGGCTCCACGGTAACTACAAAGCCTGGCTCCAATGCCCTGCCCAGCCGCAGCGACTTTAATCCAAACTGGGTGCTCTTTTTCAAAGTATCGGTATACCCCACATAAGCTTCACCGAGGTTTTCCATGTCATGAACATCCATACCAAGCATATGTCCAAGACCACACTGGAAGAACAACGCATGGGCTCCCTGGGCTACAGCTTCTTTTACATCGCCTTTCATCAGTCCTAATGCCTGCAGGCCTTTTACCAGCTGCTCACACGCCTCAAAATGAACGTCCCGGAACAACACGCCGGGCTTCATAAACGCAACAGCCGCCTCGTATGCCGCTAACACAATCTTATAAACCTCTTTCTGTTTCGGCGTAAAGCTGCCGCTTACAGGAAAGGTACGCGTAAGGTCGCCGGCATAATGCATAGCCGTTTCCGCACCGCAATCACACAATACCATCTGGCCGTTACGCAAAACGGTTGGGCCGGCATGGTTATGCAGGTATTGACCATTTACAGTTAAGATGGTAGGAAAGGAAAGCTGCCCGCCCTCGCTCACCGCCAGCCCCTGTAACTGGCCTGCGATCGCATATTCGGTAATCCCCTCTGCCGCCAGCTCCATTGCTTTCAACTGCATGCGATTGGTGGTATTTACACCTTTTTCGATCTCCGCTATTTCTGCATCGGATTTAATGGAGCGCTGCGCTACAATTGCCTTTATTAACGGCACAGAGGCATTTTCCTGTAGCAGAACAGCAGGTGTACTGAGCCATTCCTCCAGCTTCAAAATGGTCTCAGGACGGTAAGGCGGCAGATAATGCACCTGCTGGCTCCGCTGCCGGGCGCGTTCCAGTAACGAAGGCAATGCCGATACCGGCTTAACGTCACTAATGCCACATGCAGCCGCCGGTTCGGCCAGCGGAGCCACATAACCCGTCCATACCATTTCTTCTATGGTAAGATCGTTGCCAAACAGCGTTTCCGTATTGTTGTCTATATCCAGTAAAAAAAACAGGTTCGGGCGGTCAATGCCCGTGAAATACAGGAAACTGCTATCCTGTCTGAAATGATAAATATTATCCTTGTAATTCATGCTGCTGTCCTCATTACCTGTCAGCAACACCAATCCACTGCCAACAGCTTTCATGAGCTGTTGCCTTCTTTCAATATAAACCGGGCGTTCAAACATATGTTTCGTTTTTCCTTTCTGAAAAACGCAAAGTTCCATAAATATGCGTATCGATGATTGACAATTCTTAACCTTCTTGCCCCTTATAATGCCTCCGGACTAATGCCCCGGCTTATTGCGCAACGCTAAAAGATAAATAAGGACGCTTATCCGTAAATTGCATTTCCCAATAATGCGATCATGAGTTTGCTTAAAGACCTGTACTCAAAAACATTTTATAACCGCCTTTGCAACAGCCTCGAAAAAGCCATCCCGGGCTTCAACAGGAAAATATTCATCAAAGCCATTTATACACCGGCCTTTGAAGATATGGAGTTGAAAGAAAGGATGCGGCATACCACGCTTACGCTCCATTCTTTTTTGCCGGCTGATTTTGAAAATGCCGTAGCGCTGCTCAAAACCAGCATAGAACAGCTTCGTGCCGATGACTTCCCCAATGGAGGCCTCGAATTTATCTTCTTCCCCGATTATATTGAGTTATACGGACTGAATGACTACAAAACATCCGTTAAGGCAATGGAATTCATTACACAGTTTATTACATGTGAATTCGCTATCCGCCCTTTCCTTGTCAAATATAACGGCAAATTGATGCAGCAAATGCTGAAATGGTCGCTTCATTCAAACGCAGCAGTACGCAGACTGGCTACAGAAGGATGCCGCCCACGGCTTCCCTGGGCAACGGCCGTACCCGGATTGAAAAAAGATCCTTCGCCCATATTGCCCATCCTGGAGAACCTTAAAACCGATCCCTCAGAATCAGTACGGCGCAGTGTGGCCAATAATCTGAACGACATCTCCAAAGACCACCCGGGGCTGGTCATTGGAATTGCAGCCAAATGGAAAGGTATCAGCAAAGAAGTTGACGCCATCATCAAACATGGCTGCCGTACCCTGCTCAAACAGGGACATACCGGTATCCTGAAGCACTATGGTCTTGAAAGCAGGAAACTCACGCTTTCCAATTTTGTCATTCACACGCCCGAGGTAAAAATAGGAGAGAGCGTATCCTTTTCGTTTACCATCGCCAATAAAAACAGCGAAGCGCAAATGGTTCGCTTGGAGTATGGCGTATACTACAGAAAAGCAAACGGGAAGGCTACCAGGAAGGTATTTAAAGTAAGTGAACGGGTTTATGCACCCAAAGAAAAATGTACGATACAACGCCGTCAGAAATTTGTACTTATTACCACCCGCACATTCTATACAGGACAGCACCAGCTTTCGATCATCGTTAACGGAGAAGAAAAAGGAATTGAAGTTTTTGAGCTAAAAGATTAATATTTTTACAATATAATCGGAGGTAAAACAGGATAATGGAGCTGAAGTTTCACGCAGATACACCGTTTGAGATGCAATTGAGCTTTTCCGCTGTATTGGAACATTGGGAAAAAGTTGCAGCGAATAGCCCGGAAGAAAATGCCTATGCCGTAAACCTGCTCAGGCAGGCGGCAGCATTCCCGGAACTCAGGAATGGCATCACCACCGCAGCACAGCTCCAACAACATGCCGGCCTGCTCAGGCAGCTGCTTGCCCCGTTTTTTCCTGAAGGACTTACACTAAACGAAATCAAAGCTGTTAGCATTCCCTACCAGAATGTCATCTTCAATCATACCGAACGATTCGCAAATATCCTGAAAGCCGCCGGGCCTGAGTTTAGTATCGGCTTCGCCGATTTCAGCGAACACCAGTTTTATGTAAGCAGCTGCTGCCTTGTTTTGAACGAGTTTTACGGTACACAGCTCGACTTTGGCAAACCACTCTTTTATGAGATCCCCAACGAAGAAAATATTGTCAAATACTACCGGATCCTTTATAATGCCGATTTCCTGGAGATCGCACCTACTTCAAAAGCGGTTCCCATTTCTCCGGAAGAAATAGAGCAATTGTTGAACAACTACGATGACCTCGATCTTTGGAAACGGAAATTTCCAAAAGGCAGCTGGTGCCTGAAAGGTTTTGCCCTTATGACCCTTTTCGACGCTACCGTCGAAAACGCAGTCTCCATCTTAAAAGAAAGACTGCTGGGTATGAATGCAATTGGTTTTAAAGATACGGTTCAGTCTATCTTTAGATCTATTTACCGCATTCCCGATCTGCGTGTAGGGTTTACCACATTCAATCCCGATAATGAACAACTGATCCCTGACGCTTTCGGTCAGCAGCTTCCCAGTTATATGCTTACGCAACAGCAACCTGAAAAGGCCTGCAACCTGCTTTGCAACAACTCTTACAGCCACCTTATTACCAAACGTACCTATTTCGCAGTTTCCGATACACTGCAGTGGGAGGTCGATACCCCCGGTAATTTAATGGCCAGGCATTTCCTGGAGCAGGATATCCGCAGTTTTATCATCGCACCTATTGTAAAAAATGAAAAACTTTTCGGCTTCCTCGAAGTAGTGTCTCCAAGAGCAAGAGAGCTGAATAGCATCAACGCAAATAAACTCGACATTATCACCTCTTTTGTTACAGACACCATCGAACGGATGTCCGCTGAACTGGAAAACCAGGTGCAGGCAGTAATACAGGAAGAATACACCACCATCCATAACAGCGTGAACTGGAAATTCAGACAGGAAGCGCAGAAATACATTTTCGCCAGACAGGTAAATGAAACTTATGAATTACAGGAAGTCATCTTCCGCGATATCCATCCGCTCTATGGACAGGTTGATATTAAAGGCTCTTCCGATGCTCGTAATAACAGCGTACAGGCCGACTTACTTCTGCAGCTGGAAACCCTGTCTCTGCTGCTGAAAGAACTAAATAAACAGATAGCAGGCTCACCATTTCAAACCGACCTCGATCAGCTTAAAACATACCGGCTGGCGGCAACACTACCGTTAAAAGCTGGTACCGATCAATATATCAATCATTACCTCGATACGGAACTCCATCCCAGGCTGCAACAGATCAACCTACCCGAACTGTTGCCCGCTATTGACAGCTACTTTGTCAACACCAGCAAAGACACCGGATTGTTCCATCTAAACCGCCGGAAATATGAAACAACCATCAGCACAATCAACAGCAAACTCGCTGCCGTAATAGATCATCAGCAGCAACAGGCGCAGGCCCAATTTCCGCACTACTACGAACGCTTTAAAACCGATGGGGTAGAACATAACCTGTATATCGGATTTTCGATTGCACCCGGTCGCAACTTCACCAATAGCGACCTGCAGGCACTGCAGTTATGGCAACTGCGTACACTTTGCGATATGGAAACAGCACACTATTGTTTACAATCGTCATTACCATACCCGCTGGAGGTGACAACGCTGGTACTTGTTTACCATGGCACCATCGACATCCGCTTCAGGATGGATGAAAAACGGTTCGACGTAGACGGTACCTATAATGCGCGTTATGAAATTGTAAAGAAACGGATCGACAAAGCCTTCATTAAAGGCACACAGGAACGGATCACCCAGCCCGGCCTGCTCTCCATTGTATATTCAAGCGAAGCGGAAGAGCAGGAATACATGAACTATATCCGCCTGCTACAGATCGAAAAAAGACTGCAGAACAATATCGAAAAACAGGAAGTAGAAGACCTTCAGGGCATCTCAGGCCTGAAGGTGATCCGCGTTGCATTCATGCGCACAATTACTCCCGATGATCATTTGCTGGCCAACGGCTGCACACCATAAATGGCGTAACCACCCTATCCATTACCTGCACTCTCCTGACAACAACTTTACATAAAATATGCAATAACTTCATACTTATCCATTACCTGCATTGTTTTAACAACCCTATTCTATACAACTTGTTAAACCCGCCCCCAATTAATCGTTTTAGCTGTTACTTCGTTTAAACAAAACCCGTACGTATGGAAATGATGAAAGCTGCCAGATGGCATAAGGCTAAGGACATTCGTATTGAACAAGTTGAAACACCGGGCAAACCGGCGGCACATCAAATTAAGATCCAGGTAAAATTTGCAGGCATTTGCGGTTCCGATCTGCATGAGTATTCACATGGCCCCATGCTGATACCAGTAGAAAAGCCGTATGCACTCAATGGACACCAGGGAACAACAACGCTGGGGCATGAGTTTTCAGGAGTAGTAGAAGAAGTAGGAGATCAAGTTACACGTTTTAAAAAGGGAGATCGCGTGGTGGTAGAGCCGTTGTTCCGTAACCCGGATAGTGAATTCATCCCTAATGGCAAATACAATCTTTCGGAGCCGCTGGGCTTTGTTGGCTTAACGGCAAACGGAGGTTTCGCCAAATATGTATTGGTGGAAGATTATATGGTTTACAAGATCCCCGACAATGTAAGTTTTGAGCAGGGCGCTATTGTCGAACCTGCCGCCGTTGCTGTATATGCCGTTAAAAACACCGGGCTTGAAATTGGACAAAACTGCGTCATCTTTGGTGCAGGCCCCATAGGCTTGCTTTGTCTCCTGGCTGCAAAAGCAGCAGGTGCAGCCAAAGTAATTGTAGTAGACGTGGCCGAAAAAAGACTCGAAAAAGCAAAAGAGCTGGGAGCTGATGCCGTTATCAGCGGCAAAGAAGCAGACGTGGCCGGTAAAGTAAAAGCAGCCAATGGGGGAGAAGGCCTCGATGTATTCATAGATGCCGCCGGCGTGCAGGTAACGCTTGATGCCGGCATACAAAGCCTCAAAAATGGCGGCGTAGCGCTTATAGTGGCCCTCTTCGGCAAACCGGCAACCATCAACGCCTTTGATCTCGTAGCCCGGGAAATCACCCTTAAAGGAGTTATCGCTTACCGAAACATCTTCCCCGAAGTCATCAACCTTATCGCATCAGGCAAACTCCCCGTCGAAAAGCTAGTCACCAGCAAAATAATACTCGACAACATCGTAAACGATGGATTCGAAGCATTGCTCAACAATCCGTCACAAGTGAAAATACTGGTTGATATAGAAAAAGGATAACAACTCACTAAATTCGATGAGTTGTGCAGAAGCTCCCTACCGAAAGAACTTTTTTTTCCGGCACCCATAAAATGCTGAAAGCCGCCCGGATAACTAGCAGGCGGCTTTCAAAGAAACGGTCTCACACTTGTGTTGTAAAGACATTATTATGCGTATTGCACAACCGTTCTATTTTAATGTAACATCGAGATACACCGAATGACGGCCATATGTTTCGTAAAATGGTTTAAACATTACATCACCAATAGTGAAATGCAACTGCTGAGGATTTCCCTTAATTGATTTACTCAGATCTCCGGCATCCAGGGTTATTTTACGCCACTCCGTTCTTGCTTCCGGCTCCTGGGCCGCCAGTAATATCGGGCCATAAAATAAACTCGCAATGTTCTGCTGATCCATTACCGGGTCAAGGTGAAATTGAAATGGCATTTTCAACTCTATAGTATCACCGTCTTTCCAGTTGCGGCTTATTTTTAGATAAGTTCCCGGCTTTGCATGCAGCTTCTGTTCTGCACCGTTGATCTTTACAAAGAATCCTTTCGTTGCCCATCCCGGCACACGAACATAAAGATCAAATTTACCACTACCGTTTATCGTCAATCGTGTGTTATCTTCCTGCGGGAAATTGGTTTCCTGTGTCACAGCGATGTTGCGCTCCGTCCATTGAAGGGTCGAGGGAATGTATAAATTAACATACAACGCCTGGTCATCTTTACTCCTGAAATAGATTGAATTCTGAAGTTTGGTACTGCTCTCTATTGCAGTACCATTGCAACAGGTAAAGCCACTCATATCCGGGTTGCTGAACTGTTTAACCGACCCAGGCCTTAATGGCACATGATAGGTATTGGCCGGATTGTCCTTGGCTACAGAAGCAAGAATATGATTGTATAACGTACGCTCATAATAATCCATCAACGCTGCACGCTGATCAAATAAGAACAGGTCGCTGGTCAGCTTAAGCATATTATACGAAGCACAGGTTTCGTTTTGCCCCCCGGAAGAAAAGCCATTTTCATACAAGGTCGCCGGCTGACTGATAAAACATTCCGCATTCGCAGGATTACGTGCGCCGGCAACGCCGCCGATGCTGTACATATAATCATTAACAGCTTTGTACCAGAAGTTGTCGGCTACTTTGTAATATTCAGGATTATTTGAAACACGATACATTTCAATACTTCCTACGATCTGTGGTATATGCTGGTTGGCATGTAACCCGCGGAAAATATCTACATTTTTTGCCAGCCCGTGCGAATGTGCCGTATCACCAAAGAACACCCTGACGTTATCGAACAACTGTGCAGTTTTCAGGTATTTCTGTTCCCCTGTGATCCTGTATAAGCGGGCCATGACTTCATTCATACCTCCAAACTCACCGGCGATATAAGTATTCCACATCTTTATAAGGGTATCCTTTGGCAGGCGGCTTAAGCGGGCATATACCCAGTCACTCATCCCAACAGCTGTCGCAAGTGCTTTTTTATTGCCGCTTACTTCATATACATCCATTAAGCCCGCAAGAATTTTATGTAATGTATAGTAAGGTGCCCAAACCTGGTTCTTCTGTCCGCCATATTTAGCACCATGCTCCAGCATGATAAACTGATCCGGAGGATAGGCACTGATAAACCCTTTGCCCCAGTTCCAATAATCCGTCCTTATGCCCTCATCACTAAGATCTGAATCATAATTCGGTTTGCCAGGCCCATACGGAACAAGTGCAGGATCAGACACATGGAGCGAGCTGCCATCTTTCGGATTCCCGGCTAGTTGCGCCAGCTCATAAAGGGTATTTACCATATACTCCATTTTCCCGGCAAAATTTGCCTGGAGCAACTTGTCATATCCCGTGCCGGCATAAGCTTGCGCAATTGCTGTCAGATAATGTCCGGTTGCATGTCCTCTCAATTTGGTATCCTGGCTATCCCATACGCCCAAAGGTTTTGCACCCTGTGGCTGCTTTTGCCCAAAGGCATGGCGGAACATATAAAGAAATGAATTGGGATCAGTTTTAGCTAGTGTATCAATAAACTTGTTGCGGTTTTCTATGAACTGGGTGGCATGGTTATGCGCATCATTTTTAAGCGAAACCTGGTCCAGATTAAACGTAGCCAGCTTTAAAACCGGCGTGGTGATATTGCCGGCGTTTTTTACCGTAATAAACGCCCTTGGCTGGAAATGGGTTCCCGGCACACGACCCGTAACAATATAATTTCCCGGCTTTAGCACAGCGCTGTTATCAATGGGAGAGGGCCATATAACGCGCACATCAGGACCTTTTCGTCCCTGCCGGTAAGTTCCCTTTACATAACTCGGTATCCTTGGAAGACTTCCCACTTCTGTTTCCACTTTCACGTCACCTACCTGAATAAGATAGGCATTGTATAATTGAGCTTCTGTTGGTGAAAAATATGGCAGGTCGTCTTCATGTTTACCCGTTGTATTTACCACTCCGCCATTGACACCCCCACGGGAATTATTATAAATACCGGCAACCTGCCTTCTGCTAAGTGGAACTCGGTAAATGCGGAAATCATGTAGGAGAGCATTCAGGTTCGGATCTCCCGCCAGCAACGACTTTCCGATGTAAAGAAGTCTTTTTTCGCTCGATTGTTTACCAAATACTTCTGTCAGCTCCTGTGGAATATCTTTTGTTGCAGCCACAGGTTTGCTGTCTGCATAAATGATCATAGACTTCGAAGGAACATCTATCACAACAGCAATATGAACCCATTTATGCAGTTCCAGTGCCGGCGCAACAGCCGCGCTGTTATTTTGTTTCCCGGCTGTTATTGATGCCTGGTAACCCTTTTGATCATTTGTTCCGGCAGGAGATGCAACAAAATGCCTGGTGGCATCTTCTCCAAAATCAAATAAACGCTGGCCGGAGGCATTGGAACGAAGATAGATCCATCCGGATATACTGAGCGACTCCAGGTCCGTTAAAGCCGCACCAGGCAATGTAATGAAAGCATCGGCGCTGCCCGGTAAAGACAACACCTTTCCAAAACGATTGTCATTAACAAACTTAACGTCGGCGCTTTGAGCCCTGGCATGCAGGTTATTACGCGACCAGTCTTTTAGATCTCCGTTAAACACATAACGCGCAATCATTCCCGTTTCACCGATCCCATCCAGTATCTGGTCGCCGTTCTGTGCCCGGGCGATAACGATACCCTGGATCATAACAGCTACAGACAAAATGACCCGCAGTAATAGTTTGTAGATTTTCATATTTGCATAATTTTCACCAATTGCCTTCTGTCTGTAGATCCCGCTTTGGCAATTCAAAATGAAACTATGAAGAATCTCTGTGTCGTTATAAGTATATTTTAGCTCATAATCAGATAATATTAACAGGCACTCTTTGCCTATTGTGCTTTGCCAATCATAAACTGGTAAGCAGCTGCCTTATTCCGGTAACCGGCTAACGCGGTTACCAGTTCGCTGCTTGCCTCCTGGTATAAAGCCTGGGCATCCATCAATTCCGTAATACTAGATAAGCCACTTGCGTAATTATCCTGGCTTACTTTTAAGTTCTCCGTTGCCTGCGCCAGGTTCTCTATCGCAAAGGCTATCTGCTTCGTGGCATCCGATACATCGTACCACGATTTTGTAATACCCACCTTCAGTTGATTCTCTACATCTTCGAAACGATTTACCACAGCCTGCTCGCTTAGTGCTCTTTGTTTGAGCTTTTGCTTGCCTTTGCCCCACCAGTCAGAAATAGGAACGCTTACTGTACCCAGTGCCAGCGGCATAAACTTGCTGCCAATGCCGTTACCTACGCTCCCTGCTACTGCTGCATTCACGCCCACGGAAACGGTAGGCATATAATCCCCCTTGGTTAATTTGGTTTGTAGCTTTTCACCGCTTACCTGCATCTTCATAAGCGAATAATTGGTATTGGCCGAAAGGGTAAGATCCGGCCCCGCAGGATCGGGCAACATAAGCTGACTGGCATTTAACGTATCTTCCATGATCAACAGCGAATCGTAAGGCATCCCGGTATAAAAACAAAAATCGAGTAAAGCCAGTTTTCTCCCGTTTTCAAGTTTGCTTTTATTCAGCAACAACTTGCTCCGCTGCACCTTTACCTTTAACTGATCGTTACGGGCGATAAGACCGGAAGCAAGAAGATCATTTTGCTGCTTTAATACTGTATCCAGCAAATGCTCGTTTGCAATGATCACCTTATACTGCTCCTGCAAATTTATCAGGTTCCAGTATTTTTGCTCTGTAAGCAATAGAACAGAATCGGTTGATTGCTGCGCTCTCACCCTGCTGGCTTCTAATTGCAGCGCAGCCAGTTCATTCGACGTGCGCACTTTGCCACCTGCATACACAGGCTCCATAGCCTGTGCGCCGGTAAAATAAAAATTATCGATGCCCTGGGTAAGCAGGGGAGGAATAGGCGAAATAAAATCCTTGAAACCCTGCGCCCCAACGCCAACTACCTGTACCGATGGGTAGTAAGCAGATTTGGCCGCCAATACATCGGCCTGCGCCGATTCTATACCCAAGGCGCCGTTCTTTATGGCTTTGCTGTAAGCAAGAGCCGCCTTTTTGCTCTCCGACAATGATATCGTCTTTTGCTGGCTATAGGTAGGCGCCGCAGCAAGAGCAGTAAACAATACTATGACTAATCTTTTCATGATCTCTTTTTTAATGTACGGCCTCCGCTGCATTACGCTTTTGCTCTTCCTTATGAAAAAATAGCCAGTAAAGAGCAGGCAGCACAAACAGGGTTAACACCATAGACACCAGCAATCCAAAACATATAACCGTTCCCAGCGGCCCCCATAACGAAGAACGGCTGATGATCATAGGTATCACCCCAACAGCAGCAGCAGTTGATGTTAGGAAAATAGGACGCATCCTGCGCTCTGCAGCAATCCTCGCAGCATCTTTCACACTGTAACCTTCATTCTGCCTGAGCTCTTCTGCAAAATCGATAAGAATGATACCATTCCTGACCACTATACCACACAAGGCCAATAAACCTATAAACGAAGTAAATCCAAAAGGATAACGCATTAACATCAAACCTAAGCCTGCCCCAAGCACACTCAAAGGCATGGTTGTAATACTAAGCAGCGCATATTTCACGTGTTTGAAATGCCATACCAGGATGAGGAAGATAACGATGATGCTGATAAGAAGGGAGCCTGCCATAGGCCCTTCATTTTCTTTCTGCATCTCCAGCTCCCCGCCGTAACCTATATGGGTGCCCGCCGGTAACTGGATAGCCTCAACCTGGCCCTTAAACTTGTTCAGCAGGCTTGTAGCAACCTCTCCCTGTTTTACATCCATCCTAACAGTAAGTGTCCGCACTCCATTACGGCGTACTATCTGCCCATCCTGCCATTCAGCTTTCAGGTCTGCTACCTGGCGTAACGGAACAATAGTGCGGCTGGTTTGCACAGGTACGCTCAAATCCAGAAGTTCTTCAGTACTGGTCCTTACCTTTTTATCGGTTTTTACTTTTACATCCACAGCATAACCATTCTCCCATACCTGTGTTGCCTTCAGGCCCTGCATGTTCATGGCCACAACATTGGAGATATCTTCTTTCGTAACCCCCAAACGCGAAGCCTCCTCGTTATTGATATCAAGATGAATCGCATGTTGAGGCTGTTCGTAATCAGTACGCACCCAAACAATACCCGGTTGCTTTTCAGCAATCCTTTTAACAGTATCTGCAGTACGCTTCAACACAGTAAGATCATTTCCCGATATACGCACTTCAATAGGAGCGGGAGCGCTGATCATATTCAGTTGCTTTAACCGCACATAAGCCATCGGAAAGGCATTGCCATATTTCTCCGCATATTCAGAAAGGATTTCCTCTGTTGTCTTTTCCGTCGTTGTATTGATCAATATTTGGGCGTAATTCTTTGCAGGCAACTGCGGAGCATAAACGGTATGGAAACGTGGAGAGGAGGTGCCAATAAAACTTGTATAGTTGGTGATACGTTTGTCGTTGGCCATAATACGCTCCATATGTTTCACAATACTATCGGTTTGCTCCAGCCGCTGGCCGTTAGGCAGGTAGATCTCCATTGCAAACTGGTTGCGTTCTACCTTGGGAAACAACTGCTGCGGCAGCTTCGACATAAAGAAACCTCCTGCTATAATCGACAACACTCCCAATCCTATGGTAATAACATAATGGTCAATGGCATTACGTACCTGCTTATTAAACACCTTCTGTATCCTGTCAAGCAATGATTTTTTATCCGTCTTTTTATTACCATGTTGTAATCCCTTCTTTATGAAAAGTGTATTGAAATAGGGGACAAGCAACATCGAGATCACCAGTGAAAGTGTTAAGGCTATAATAATGGTGAACGGGAACACTTTGATAAAATCGGCGGCAATACCCGACATAAAGAAAATAAGCGGTGTAAAAGTGGCCGCAATAGCCAATGTAGCTGTAAATACCGAAGGGAACAGCTCTCTTGCACTTTCTTTGGCAGCATCCCACACGCTCATCCCATGATCAAGCTTTTCTATATGGTTGTCTATTACCACTATCGGATCATCAACTACAATACCCAGCACAATGATCAATGCAGCAAGGGTTACCGTATTTAGCTCCAGCCCAAAGGTGTACATAAGCGCCAGCGTCGCCGCAATGGTAATAGGAATAGTTGCCGCTGCCACCGCAGCCACACGAAACGGCAGCAGAAATACGGCAACTATTATAACTCCTATCAACGCAAAGCCAAACTCCTTCATAAAGTGGCCTATGGACTCGTTAACCACCTCAGGTTGATTGGCTAGTTTTGACAACTTAATATCCGCCGGTAACCGCGGACCTAATTCAGCCAGCTTTTTATCTACCTTCTCTCCAAAATGAACAATGTTCTTTCCAGCAGTCATCTCCATACTGATCACAATACACTTCGTCCCGTTTGCGGTTACATACGAATCAGGACTATCGTATTCGCGGGTAATGGTAGAAATATCCCGCAGCCTTACTACATTGCCATCCTTATCAGTCTTGATGATCTGGTTGGCCAGGTCGGTTTCTGTTTTAAAAAAGGAGGTAAGATGTATCGGCCGGTCTGCAGCATCACCTTCCAGTGTACCGGTAGGACTAATAGCGCCTTCTTTCTGCAAAGCCTGCATCAGGTAACCGGAAGTAATACCGTAGTTAATAAGCTTGTTGTTATCTACATAAATGCTGATCTGCTCATTTAAGCTGCCAACTCTTGTGATACGTGCCAGGTCCTCTATTTCACGTAACCCATCTTCTATATCCTCCACATTTTTTTGTAGTCCTTTGTAAGAGCGGGATGGCGATTCCACTGCCAGCAGTATTGCAGAAGTATTCCCATAATCACTGTTAACCATGATGCCTTTTACTTCCTGTGGCAACTGTGCCTTCAGCAACAATACGCCATTCTTGAGCTTGTTCCAGAAGGCTTTGGTATCGCCGCTGTTTACATTATTGGCTACTTCCACAAAAACATACATCATTCCATCACGGGAATAAGAATAGGTCTTTGCCTTGTTCACCTCATTAAAACTAAACAGGTATTCTTCTACCTTCTTCGTGAGTTGCTCCTCTACCTGCTGTGAGGATGCGCCGGGATAATACCCGATCACCAATCCCTGCCGTACCGTAAATTCAGGAAACTCGTTCCTGGGCATATTAAACAGCGCATATATTCCCACCAGGAACAAAACAGCCGCCAGCGATAGCGGAAAGGCCTTGAACCGCATGGCCCATTCCACTGCATTGCTTTTTAATTTCATAAAACTCCCTTATGCTGTTTATTGAGAAATAATTTGAATGGGAGAGCCATCTGTCACCTTGTGAAAACCGGATATAATAACCCGTTCATCACCGGCTAGTCCGGAGGTGACTTCTATACCATTCTTGTATAAGCGGCCAGTAGTTACTTTTTTACGCACTGCCTGCTTGCCGCCTGCATCCGCTACAAAAACATACTGGCTGCCCGCTTCATCCACCTGTACAGCTTCCGCAGGTATAATCGTTTCGTGTTGTATGCTCGTAGTAGCTGCTGTTATGGCTTTTTCAAACTGAACCGTAGTAACCATGCCCGGCTTTAACGACTGGTCACTGTTGTTCACACGAACTTTTACAGTGTAGTTGGGACTGCCGCTGGTCGCCAGTACTGCCACTTCATCAACAGTACCGTTATAAGCCCTGTTATTTAAAGCAGATACGGTCACCTGTGCTTTGGTGCCTTTTTTGTAAGTGGCAACTTCTGCCTCAGGTACCGGTACAACAACCTGAACCGATGATATGTCCAATAACTGAACCACAGGCATGCCCGGCCCGGCGGTGCTGCCCGCTTCCATACGTTTGCTGCCTATGTAACCGCTTTGCGGCGCTACTATTCTGGTATGTACTATATTCTGGTAGGTTGCCTTCGCCGCCGCAGTAGCCTGCTCATATTTTGAACGGGCTTCTATCATCCTTATTTCTGCTATGCTTCCTTTTTTATAAACTTCGGCTATCCGGTTATAGTTTTCCTCGGCCAGCTTTACCTGGGCCTGCTGTGCATCATACTGGCTGCGATACGCCGTTTCATCTACCGTACCTATCAACTGCCCTTTGTTCACTAACTGCCCTTCTTTAACTGGTAACGACGTTACCGTACCTCCCACCTGGAAACTAAGATCTATTGTTTTCCCGGCCGTAACGGTACCCGTATATTCCAGGCTGCCCTTAGATGATGCTGCAGAAGAACTGTTAAGCGCCAACACAGCTACATTCACCGGGATCTTCGACACCGGTTGACCGGAATCATTTCCACACGAAACAATACCTGTTAATGCCATTCCAATAGCAAAAGGCCGGATCACTGACTTTACTCGTTGCATAGTTTCATTATTCAATTAGACACTATTTGTATTTTTGTCGAACCTGGTTGCAAAAAAAATTACTTCAGCCCCTTATACAGAATATTAATGAGCCAGGACAAACGGTTTTCCAGGTCCTCGACTTTATCCTGTAACGCCATTTCCATCTCAAAGCTCCGGAAGGCCGTAACAAGCGCATTGGAGAGAAAAACAAGCTCTCCTTCATCCATTGGCGCGATCTCATTATCAGCAATCCCCCATTTCAACAACTGCTGTAACGCAAAAGTTTCCTCCTCCATTAATATTTTTGATAACCGCCCGAAAATTTCAGGCTGAAGACGCAAGTCCTCCAGCAAATTCTGATACTGGTTCTTTAAGGCAATAATGCCGCCCAGCTTTGTACTGTAATAAATATGCAGGTTATAACTTGTACCTGCTTTCTTCTGTAACTTCAACGACGCCTCGTGCATAATAACGCTTAATTCGCTCAATACACAAGCCTCAAAAACCTCTTTCTTGTTCTTAAAGTAGTGGTACAGCGTACTGCGTCCCTTGCCGGCTGCCTTGGACAGATCGTCCATCGACACCTTCGACAAGCCATATCGCCGGAAGACCTCCTTCGAGACCTTGACAATATGCTCTTTTACGACGTCGTGTTCTGTTTCCTCTTTCATTCGACAAAAATACACAAAATGTCGAAAAATGAAAAACAACGGCAATATTTCTCTACACATTGTTCTGGCATCTGCACCCTCTTTCAGAGGCGCTTAGTCCTCGGTAGAAAAAAAGCCGCTTATTAAAGAACTGGCCTAGAATAGAACTGCTCCAGTTGCAACTGCCAGTTTGCTATAACCTCAGAACCTGCCTTATCGGCGCCATCAAAGAAAAAATGCCTTTCTACTGTTAATCCGCAATAACGGTATACGCCTTCATCAGATGTCAGCAGTAGAGCTTTGTCCATCCCCTTTGCATTGTATTCTGCTGCCGACTTGCCATGCGTGTTGATGACAGCAGCTTTCTTCCCCTGTAATAGCCCCTTCTGAACACCATTATCATACCGGTAGGCAAAACCATAACTAAATACACGATCAATATACCCCTTCATGATAGCCGGCATGCCTGTCCACCAGATAGGATAGATAAAACTGATGAAATCGGCTTCTCTGATGTATTGCTGCTCTTTTGCTACATCTTCCGCAACCTGGCCCATTCGTTGCCCCTGGATATCTGGTAACGACAGTACAGGGCTAAAATTCAATTCATACAGATCTCTTAGGATAATGTCGTGCTCCTTTGCTTCCAATGCATTGACAATAACCTGCTTAAGATAATGATTCAGACTTGTGCTGTTTGGATGCGCATAAATGATAAGATGCTTCATGACTTTGTTTTTGTAAAACAAAACTAGAAAGCAGGCGACAGGAGAAATTGTAAGAAAACGAAATCAACGTCACGGGAGAGGACGGCATATGTTTTCCTGGAAACGGAGGAAAGCACCCGGTGTAAGATTTAGAAAATGTTTAAAATCATGCACCAGCTGGCTTTGATCATAGTAATCACACGCTACAATAATATCAAACCAATCAATTTTAAGGGCTCCTGTAGCAAGCTTATCCTGCACAAGATTCACAGCTTTCAAAAAACGCCTGTAGCGGATAATTTCCTGAAGACTGTAGCCAAACTGCTTTTTCTGCTGCAATTGTACATTACGTTCTGTCTGGTTGGTATCCCTGGCAATTGTTTTTACCAGGTTCAGGTACGTGTCCTGCTGCAACAGTAACGAAGCTGTGATATGCTGTTGCCCAAGATAGGGAGCTGCATACTTCAGGATAGCATCCACACGGGCTTCCGGCATCTTTATCTCTCTTAAAACCTGCCACAGCCCGGTAAAACAATTATCCCCGCTCAGCGCATCGGTTGCTATCGGAATATTGGACATCACCTGCTCACCAAAAAACCGGTAAAAGGCATCGTTTTTAAAATTCGCAACAAGAAGATCGGAGCCAGGCGGCAATAGATAGTCAAAAGCCCTCTTGATAGGACCTAATACCATACACTTGTCCATCGCTATTTCGGCATTTCCGGATAAAAGTGTAACAGGCGTACCAAAGCTGAAAACGAGAATCGTTTGAAATCCGGGTAGCAATGTTTTGCTTATTGTCTGCGGGCCGGAATTCACCGCGTAATAGAAATGAGAGAACACCTGCTCAAATGCAGCAGGTACAGTAATTCTACCATTATGTAACCCTGTTATATCCACCTGGCAAATCTAATAAAAAGATCCCTTCCTGTTTTAATATTGGGAACCTTCCCGGCTGACTACTCCTATAATTTCTGAATTTCTAAAATATATTATCCTTATTTTCATTACAAATTAAAAAATAAGTCAGGTATAACAGCATCCCGTGCCAATGTGCGGTAGCAAACCCTTGCCACTAACGAAAGAAGGCCCTATGAAGTATTTAAAGATCTTGTATGTGCAGGTGCTTATTGGCATCGCCCTGGGCGTTATTGCAGGCGCACTGATACCCGCTGTTGCAAACCCTGCAAAGCTGATCAGCGAAACCTTTATTAGTATGATCAGGATGGTGATTGCTCCTGTCATATTTCTCACCATCGTATCAGGAATTGCCGGCGCAGGCGATATGAAAAAGGTGGGCCGCGTCGGACTCAAATCCCTGCTCTATTTCGAAATCGTTACAACATTGGCCCTCATCATTGGACTGGTCACCGCCAACCTGTTAAAACCCGGCGCCGGTGTCCCCAAAGCCTCTTCAAAACCCTCCGCCCAGGTGGCTGAATATGCTCAGAAAGCGCATGATATTAACTGGGCCGAATTCTTCACTCATATCGTCCCGTCTAACGTTATTGACGCCTTTGCAAAAGGAGATATACTGCAGGTCCTGTTCTTCAGTATCCTTTTTGGGATAGGACTTAAAATGCTCGGAAATGCAGGTAATAGTTTCCTTGGCTCCCTGAATACCATCAATAAGGTTTTATTTAATGTACTGAAGATCATTATGCGCCTCAGCCCCATTGGCGCATTCGGAGGTATGGCTTATACGATAGGAAAGTTTGGCTTTTCAACACTTATCATTTTGGGCAAACTAATGATCACTTTTTATCTGACAGGGTTCTGCTTCATCTTTATTGTACTCCATCTGGTATGCCGTTACTATAACATCAATCTGTGGAAACTGCTTGGCTATATAAAAGAAGAGCTCCTTATTATACTTGGCTCCAGCAGCAGCGAAGCAGTATTACCTTCTGTCATGCAAAAACTCACCGATGCAGGATGCGAAAAGGAGGTAGTAGGACTGGTCATCCCCACCGGCTATAGCTTTAATCTCGATGGTACCACCATCTACCTTAGCATGAGCGTTATCTTCCTTGCCCAGGCATACAATGTCAACCTCACCCTAAGCCAGCAACTCACAGTCATTGGCATCCTGCTCCTGACAAGCAAAGGCGCTGCTGCAGTCACGGGAAGTGGATTTATTGTCCTCGCATCAACGCTTTCCGCACTCAAAATTATCCCTATCGAAAGCCTGGCGCTTCTTATTGGTGTCGACCGCTTTATGAGCGAGGGTCGCGCGATCATCAATTTCATAGGAAATACCATCGCCACCGTTGTCATCGCTAAAAGTGAAAATGCATTGGATACAGCTACCTATCAGCGGGTGGTTAACAAAAAAGCGATCGTAATTCCGTCAGAACCACCACCCATGTCTCAGGCAGTATAAAACCATAACCCTGTAAATATTTTTACTATATTGCTTAAACGATCTTATCCGTCAATAACGGTCATTGCGCTATGGTTGAAATATTTCAGAATATCCGTGAAATATACGACTTCACACCACCCTGCGAAGAACTCGCCCCATTCATAGAGTTCTTCTCCGAATCATCAGTGCACAAATCTGAAATGTATTTCAATAATGGCCACGCCAGCGTTAAAATGTTCCCAAGCTGGACTCCTACGCTTTATATCAACCTGGGAGGCTCTTATCAGATCGACCTCGAAAATATCCGCCATACGGTCAACCCAGGACAGGACATTCTCATTTTAAGAAACGGAGAAACCACCCGCTATAATCTGCGCGCAGACCGCATCTACACCATTAAATTCTATCCGGGTGGACTGGAAGCCGTATTGGGCATCAATCAAACCAGCTTTACCAACCAGGTGATAGACCTCAACTACATCCTTCCGCCAAAGCTGCTCATCCAAATGAAACAACCACTATGTTTTCAGGAACGGACCAACCTTGTCCAGTCCTTCCTCCTGAGATCTTCAGGAGCAGCCCGCAAAAAAGATTATTACCTGAAAATGGTCAACGATGCCATAGGAGAGTACTCCGCAACAGGTATGCAGCTGAATACCTCCCAGATCGCCGAAAAACTCTTCCTTACCTCTAAAACCATCAACCGCTACTTCCACCAGGCAGTAGGCATATCCCCCAAAAGCTATTTCTCTATCTTAAGGGCAAGAACAGCCCTCACAGCATTTATGAACAACAAAACCAGCTTTCTGCCCTGGGAATATGGCTACTACGATATGAGCCACTTTAATAAGGAAATGGTCCGCTTTACCCGCCAGAAACTTACCACACAACTGTAATTGTCCGTTTTTTACTTTCTGGCGCCTGGACTTCTTATTTTCTTTGGGTCTGAAATATCTCTTAAATGAAAGCAACCTGTTTCATCTCCCTTCTAATGTGGCTGCTGGCTGGCCAACACGCCTTTAGCCAAAAATATAATGTCACTATCGAACCCTTTCCCGGTATAGTAAAAGCCGATCCCCGCCTTATCCTGAAAACCGGCTACCTCGTAGTCCCCGAAAGCAGGCAAAACCCAGACGGTCCCAAAATAAAGGTCCCCTTTCTGTTTGTTCGCCGCCCCGGTCAGGATGCACAAAAGAATATAATCCTGTACAGCACAGGCGGCCCGGGATACAGTACTACAGCCTTTATCGATAGCATCGCCTATAACTCAGCCTTCCTCAGGTACGGCGGATTTATAGCTTTTGATCAGCGCGGCACCAAAAGAGCACAACCCTGCCTCGATTGCCCCGAAGTGAATGAAGCGCTTAAACGAAGCTATAGAGAACAAAAAAACAAAGACTCACTCGAACTCATTGCCATCACCCAATGCCGCCAACGCCTTCTGCAACAGAATATCAACTTGTCAGCCTACAATACCATCGAATGCGCTGAAGATATAAACGACCTTCGCCTCGCTTTAAACATCGACTCCCTGGTCCTGGCAGGCATCTCCTATAGCGGTGGCCTTATGATGACAGTCGCACGCATTCACCCCGAAGCAGTACGCATGCTCTTTCTTAACTCACCCCTTCCAACCTTCGTTAACTACGAAGAACATAGCTTTCTAAACTTCAACGAAGCGCTTGACAATATCTTCGAAAATGTCAGGCGCGACTCAACTGCTACTCCCGTTTACGGAAACCTCGAAACGCGTTTTCACGAATACTTTACCCATATCACCGGAAAAGAGTTTTGCTTAATTTACTTCGATAAGGAAAAAAAAGATAGCATCCGTATCACCTACACCAAACAGGAACTCCTGGCTACCATTGCAAACCGTATGAACGCCGGACAGGTAAGAACTGTACCTTTCGTTATCAGCGAACTCATAAGCGGCCACCACAAAAACTATGTAACAGAAATACTCGACGAACAATTCTCAGGCGATAAACAGCTCTCGCTCGGCATGCGTTATTCTTTTTATTGCAGCGAACAAATTCAGTACACCAATCCCCGCCTCGAACAACAACAGTTTAACCTGCTGCCTTGGTTCTCCGGATCTAAATTTAACAATGTAGATCAGCCGGCCTGTAATTGCTGGCAGGTAACCCCGGAACCTAACACCACCAAAGAGCCCCTGTATTCCAATATACCTGCAATCATTTCAGCAGGCGACATCGACCCATGGTGCCGCCCTTTCTATAACCGGCTTATTAAAAGATATATGCCTAATAGCCAGCTCCTCACTATTCATGATAGGGGACATGCCCCCGGCTATACCGTAGATAAGGTGGATTATCTGGACTTATTTATGAAAGATCCATATAAAAAACTGACTCCCCAATCCAAAAACATCATCATAGAATAACGACGCATACATCTGTTTACCCCGAAAAACCACAACTGCCCCCTCAACCCGTACTACCCTGAACAGCAAGCCTCATCCCCGGTAATAAATACGCGTTACAAAAACAAAAAACTACTTTTATAAATAAGGGAAATCGGCACAGCAAGCCGGTTTCCCTTATTTAAATCTTAAAAAGAACGCTTCACTCATGGAAGCTGCTTCAGCCTTCAAACACCAATCAGCACATTCAGAAAAGTACGCTTTATATACGGGCGCTAAAGCCGCATTAAACCAGCCTTTAACCCTGGTTTCCAGCCCTCCCTTAACACCACGCAAGCCTGCATTATGCCGATATCTCAGCCAGCCAGGCAATGCCTGCTTTTTCTAACTTGATTATTTCATTTGCGGTCTCCGGGCATCCTCAACTTATTTTAAAACTACTGTAATGGCAACCCCCAAATCTCAGGATTCCCAATTAGTTTTATATCAATACATTTGCACGTTATCACCATACCGTACCATTACCAATAACCATGTCCGATAGTACCCCACATGCCTCCGATAAAAGCCGGGAACGAATAAAACGTGCAATCACTGCCGCCGGCATTGGCGTGTGGGAAATCAATATCCCCGACAACAAAATAAGCTGCGACGGCCGCTGTGCCGCACTTTTCGAATTATCCGGCCAGCACGAGCTCCCCTTCAGCCAGGCGTTTCAGAACTTACACCCGTATGACAAGCCAGCCGTATTGGCCGCTATAAAAAACGCCTTGAGCGGTCACGATAATGGCGCCATCGATATCACCTGCCGTATAATTACAGCAAACGATACCGAACGAAGCATAAACATCGCGGGCACCGCATCTTTTAACGCAGCAGGTATACCAACTGCCTGCTGTGGCATCACCCGCGACATAACAAATAGCCTGAAACAAATAGAAGCAGGTGAAACCCGCTTTCAGCAACTCGTACAGGACGCATCTGTAGGTATGATCCTGCTCGTCGGAGAAGATATGAGGGTCGAAATGGTGAACGAAAGCTATAGCAAACTAATAGGGCATAAAGTGGCAGAGATAATTCACCGCCCCCTTTTTAGCGTCATCCCCGAAGTGGAAAAAGAGTTTCGCCCTATTATCGAATATGTTCGCCAAACCGGCGAAACCTACAACCTTCACAACAAATCTTATACACTACAGGGTGCGGACAATCAAACCATCAAAGGCCATATCTCCGCAGTCTACCAGCCTTATAAAGACCCTAATACAAAAGAATCCGGCGTTATGGTGGTCGTTTATGATGTTACGGAACAGGTGATGGCACGACAAAAGGTCAGGGAAAGCGAAAGCCTCCTGAAGCTGCTTAGCGACTCTGTTCCCGCCATGATCTTTTATCTCGATAACGAACAACGATACACCTCCTATAACGAAACCTTCATGCAATGGTACAAGGTAGATGCCACCCAGGCCATCGGTATCACCGCACGCGAATTCATAGGAGAAACCACCTATAACCGCATCTCGCCCTACCTGCAAAAAGCTTATGCCGGCGAACAACAACGCTTCGAGATCCCAGCCCCCGGCCGGCTTAACCCACACAAATGGCTCAGTATCGTCTATACGCCCAATAAACGCGAAGACGGAAAAGTAATAGGTCTTATCGTACACGCTACAGATATTACCGAAAGCAAACGCAATGAACTGGCCCTGAGAGAAAGCGAAGCCCGCTTCCGCACCATCTTCGAACAGGCGCCCATGGCAATAGCCCTCATGGAAGGAAGCGATATGGTCGTGACGCTCGGTAACGACAAAATGTTCGAGATCTGGGGAAAACCCGCTACGCTTACCGGCCTGCCGGTCATGAAAGTGCTTCCCGAATTGGAAGGACAACCATTCAAAGCTCTGATGGATAAGGTTTACGACACAGGTACCCCGCATTTCGGCACCGGCACGCTGGCAAAGCTTGTTCGCAATGGCATCCTCGAAGACGCCTATTTCGACTTCGTTTACACTCCCGTCCGCAATGCCGAAGGAAACGTTACAGGTATTATGACCCTGGCCACAGAGGTCACAGACCGCCAGTTGGCAAGCCAGGCAATAGCCAGAAGCGAAGCCCGCTTTCGCTCTCTTATCGAAGAGGCGCCTGTCGCTACTTGCTTATTCACCGGCAGAGAACAAACTATTGCCCTCGCAAACGACATGATGCTCCGCGTCTGGGGTAAAGGCAGCGCAGCCATAGGACAACGCCTCGAAGACGCCGTTCCGGAATTGAAAGGACAACCCTTCCTCGATATTCTTGACGAAGTATTTACCACAGGCATACCATATGCCGCAACAGCCGCACGTGCCGAACTGGAGGTGGATGGCGTACTGGGATCATACTACTTTAATTTCACCTATAAACCGCTCTTTAACGAAGCAGGTGAAGTTTACGGTATCATGGATATGGCCGTCGACGTAACAGAAGAGGTCCTTGCTCACAAGACATTGGAAGAAAAGGAAATGTTCCTTAATAACGCTGTAGAGCTGGCAGAACTCGGAACCTGGAGCATCGACATTCCAACCGGTATCATCACTTATTCAGAACGCATGCAACAATGGCTGGGAGAGGCGCAAAGCACGCTCCGATCTCAATCATCCCTGCGCATCGCACCTCATGATAGAGAACGTGTGCGCAACGCCCTCGATAAGGCAATGGAGAAAGAAGGATCAGGCCACTTCGATGAGGTGTATACGATCGTTCACGCCATCACCGGCGTTTCCCGTATCATTCACTCCAGTGGCCGTACCCGGTTCGATGAAAAAGGCAACCCGCTTAATCTCTCCGGTACTGCACAGGACATTACCATGCAACGCGATTTGCAAACGACCCTGGAACAGGAAGTACAAATGCGCACCGAAGAACTGGCTTCAGCCGTCGAAGAACTGCAGGCAACGAACGAAGAACTGGCTAACGCCAACGAACAACTCCTGCGCTCGAACGAAGAACTGGCACAGTATGCCTACGTAGCCAGCCACGACTTGCAGGAACCACTGCGCAAGATTCTTGTTTACACAAGCATGCTTGCCAACGACCGCGAAATGGCGCCAAGAAGTGCCGATCTTATCGCCAAAATTGCAGCCTCTTCCGAACGCATGCGGCTGTTGATCCTTGGTCTTCTCGACTTCTCCCGTCTCCTCGAATCGGATTCCGTATTTCAATATATCGACCTTAATAATGTCGCGAAGGACGTGTTTCATGATTTTGAACTCGTAGCAAGAGAAAAAGGCGCTACGCTTAAAATGGGCAAACTGCCCCGTATCGAAGCGGTAGGACTGCAAATGAACCAGCTTTTCTATAACCTCGTCAGCAATAGCCTGAAATTTACCAAAGCCGGGACGCCGCCTGTAATAACTGTTTCCGCCGAAATGCTTACCCAGGAACAAACGCGTGAATACATCAGAACACCGCTTTCCTTCGCCACCTATTACAAGATCTCTGTAACCGACAATGGTATCGGTTTCGAAAAACAATACAACGACCAGATCTTTGAGATCTTCAAACGCCTGCATGGCCGTGAAATCTATCCCGGGTCAGGTATAGGCCTGGCGCTTTGCCGGCGTATTATCACCAACCATAACGGAGCATTATATACCCGGTCAACACCGGGCGAAGGCGCTACTTTCTGTCTCATCTTACCCCACAAACAGGCAGAGTAACCCGCCTGGGGTAAAATATCACCAAACAAAGAACCCATAAGCTATATATGCCGCCGCCTGTGGCAATACGTCCCGGTCATTTCATTTACCAGGCGCTTACCGGAAGGGTATGGTAATTGCCCTGTTTTATTAAAAAGCGCCTATGAGCATCGTAAAAGTAATTGAGGTAATTGCCTCATCCGAAAAGAGTATCGAAGATGCGTTACAACAGGCTGTAACAGAAGCATCAAAAACCATCCGCAACATAGATTCGGTTTATGTAAAAGACATAAAAGCGCATGTTGCCGATGGCAAGATCAGCAGCTACGGCCTGATATGTAAGATCTCCTTCCGCCTCGAAGAAGGCAATACTGGTGATACCAGTAACACATCGGAAGAAAAAGCCGGTAACACTGCCGAAGAAAAGAAAAAGGAAGCCCCTAAACAACCGGCGTCAGAACAGGCGCCCACTTCCAGTGAACAACCGGTCATACAAGGACAACCAGGTAAAGAAACCGAACGTGGCCAAAGTAAAAGCGCCGCTGGCGTAAAACCCAAAGAAGGCGCCAGGAAAGCCGGGGAAAAACAAAGTGAAGAAAACCAGCAGTCAGATACCTCCGGCAAAGAACCTGACGATAGGGTTACAAACGAAGAGGAGGTAAGCCAGCCTGAAAATCAAAAAGACTTTATTCCCGGTCATTAAAAACAAAACAGACTGCGAGCGTACAGCCAAACGTTCGCAGTCTGTAAAATTTCTTGATAGTCCCAGATATAATTTACATCCTGCCCCAGAATAAGTAAGCTATTATATTGTCAATCACTTAAGGCGTTCGAATACCTATTGCCCTCAAACACTCCTCTTCACGGGCAACTTCAGCTTTGCCGCAGTCCACTCCGTCTTATCTTCAAGAAAAGCAACAAACTTTCCCATACCCACCGACTGACAATGTATCTTAAGTTTTTGCCCTTCATCATCAGTCAATAGTAATAAGCCGGAATTAACACTATAGCGCGCTGAAACAATCTGCTGCCAGGTTGTAACCTTTACCTTACCCCGTATATCTCTGACTTCTATACGCGAATCATCGAAAAGCACATACAGATTGCGATAATATAAAACAGATAAAAGCCCTAATCCACCAAAAAAAAGGAACATAAAAAGCATCAGCCCATACATCAGCATGTCAGGCGCTTCAAGAAAGAATACACCTGCAACAACAATTAAAGAAATCACAAGCGAAACCCATCCAACTATGTTATACAACACATGCATGCGGAGCATAAATTGTCCCTGCTCGTTAGCATTGATCTTTTTCGCCGTGGCGCCTTTTAGGTAAATTAAAAAAGCAGCAACTACACCGCCAACAATTGCACTGGTAAGGAAATTTTCCATTATTGTCCGTTTAGGGTTCTGTGTTTCAAATATAAGAGAAAAAAGCTATTCATGGCCGGGGCCTCCGGAACATGAATAGCCTTTTACAATCATCGTATGAAAGCCTCTCACTTCATTACTTGACTTTAAAGGATATAGCTTGCAGATCTTCCTTACGTGAACTGCCGCCAACCAGCAATTCGTATTCCCCGGGCACAACCTTCATTATACCGGCACTGTCATCCCACCATTCCATTTGTTTGGGCGTGATATCAAATACTATATCCATCTTCTGACCGGTATTGAAATGCACCCGCTTAAAAGCTCTTAGTGTCTTGATAGGGCCGTTTTCATCATCTTTCTTTTTCAGGTAAACCTGCACTACTTCATCACCAGCCAGCTTTCCTGTATTAAACACAGGAACGGTAAGCTTCACAGGCGTTCCTGCTTTTACAGCAGCATTACTTAAAACAGGTTTGCCATATTTAAAAGTAGTATAGCTTAAACCATAACCAAATTCAAACAAAGGCTTGCCCGAAAAATAACGATAAGTCCTGCCTTTCATATTGTAATCTTCAAAGTCCGGCAATTGTGTAGTATCCCGGTAGAACGTCACCGGTAAACGGCCTGCAGGATTGTATTTACCAAACAACACATCCGCCACTGCCTGCCCGCCGGCTTGCCCGGAATACCATGCCTGTACTATTGCAGCGCAATTTTCAGCCTCGTTTACCAACCCTATTGGTGAGCCGGAGCAATCAACCAGCACTACTTTTTTACCTGCCCGCTTCAATGCGGCAATAAGATTGCGCTGCACCAACGGCAGTTGAATATCGGTACGGTCACCTTTCTTAAACCCGGGCAAATTTACGCCCATTTCTTCTCCTTCTAATGAGGGAGAAATCCCCCCTGCAAACACAACTACATCTGCATCTTTTACTTTTGCTATCGATCTCTCGATATCCATTTCCTCTTTATAACCAATATCGAAACTTAACAGCGCATCACCATTGTTATGTTCAAATTCAAACCTTATATCATAACGCTTACCGGCTTCCACTTTCATATTATGGGTAGCCTTTCTCCCGCCATGGTTGGTTTTCATTTCCTTCACCAGGCTGCCATCAACCCAAACACGCAGCATCCCGTTTACATAAAAATCCAGGGTAGCCTGCCCTGATTGATGAGGCCTGAATACACCGGTATAAGTGCCGGAGAAATCAGTCAATGCTACTTTTGGCGCAAATACAGTAGCCCCGGAAGTACATAAATTGAAAGGACTCGTCATGTTTACTGTAGTAACAGGCGCTCCCTTTCTTTCTTTATTATTCCAATATGCAACGGTAATGCCCTTACTATCTTCGCCAATACATTCATTAAACGCACTTTTCATAATGGCGCCATCCACCAATCCGCATCCCTGATCATATACCAGTTGATCACCGGGTGACAAAGCAGCCTTTATACCATCAAGGATGGTGATCGTCCTCGCCGGAGTGCCATTATAATTACCCCACTGCATAATTGAATCCTTGGCATTTGGCCCCATCACGGCAATCTTAAGCCCGCCACTTTTTAAAGGCAGAATGTTCGATCTGTTCTGAAGCAATACAATACTCTTACGCGCCATCTCCAAAGCTATTTTGTTATGCGCTTCAGATGCAACAACATCATAACCTATTTTGGCCCAGGGTACCAGTGAAGGATCATCCATCTCACCAAGCCTGAACCGCGCCATCAACAACCTCCTTACCGATACATTAATAGCCTCCTCCTTTATCAACCCTTGCTTTACTGCATCCGTGAGCGCCCGGTAGCTTGAACCACAATCGAGATCAGTACCGCTGTAAACAGCGCCTGCTGAGGCCGTTGCTGCATCTTTATAAACAGCATGCGCATTTTCCTTAAAGAAGTCTGCAATAGCGCCGCAATCAGCAACAACGATGCCCTTGAATCCCCATTTGCTTCTTAGTATATGCTGCAATAGCTGATCGCTGCCACAACAGGGCTTGCCTTCAAATCGGTTATATGCACACATCACCTCTTGTACGTTGGCCTCCTTCACCAGGGCTTCAAATGCCGGCAGATAGGTCTCATATAAGTCCCTGGGTTTAATGTTAGCTGCATTGAAGGAATGCCTGTTCCATTCAGGGCCGGAGTGCACCGCAAAATGTTTGGCGCAGGCATGCAGCTTATCATACTTCAGGCCGGTATCACCCTGCAACCCGTTTACTACCTGAATACCTAACTCGGCTGTCAGATACGGATCTTCACCATAGGTTTCAATACCTCTTCCCCAACGTGGATCGCGGTATATATTGATAGTGGGTGTCCACATGGTCAAACCTTCATACCTGCCATAGTTACCCTTCGATATATTATAATTGTATTTCGCCCTTCCTTCGTCAGATACCGCATTGAACACCTTCAATACCTGGTCTTTGTCAAAAGAAGCAGCCATACCTATGGGCTGCGGAAACACCGTTGCCAAACCCGCCCTTGCTACACCATGAAGCGCCTCATTCCACCAGTTATACCCTTTCACCCCCAAACGCGCTATAGGCTTCGACACATCCTGCATCAACGCTACTTTTTCCTCCAGCGTAAGACGATGAAGCAGGTCTTCTACTCTCTGTTCAAAAGATAAATGATTGTCCTGAAACGGATATGTTGTGCTTTGCGCCCTTGATAAGGTACAAACACACATCAGCCCAATAAATAAAGAAATATACCGCATAAGTAAAGCATTATAACCTATCAAAAACGAAGAGGCTGTCGGTTTCATCTCAACAGCCTCTCCACCATTTCTATTACTGATCCTCTTACAAAAAACGCTTAGGACCTTTTATTGCTGAGGCAGCCCATAACCATTTTTGATCTTGCCGTTCGATTTGCTGACCGTTTCAAATGGAATAGGGTAGAAGTACCTTGGAGGATCGTCGCTTGATTTTATTCCGGAAAGAATATTTCTGTCATAGCTGGTTTCATTGTTCATGATATCTACAGCCCAGTTGGTAACAGTATAGCCATCTGCTTTCAGGGCAGTAGCTTCAGTGCTCGTTGGGTTGATATAAGTGAACAAACCTTTAATGGCCACATTATGGTTAGTGCCCTTTACCTTACTGGCCACCGCCGATGTACTCCAGTTATACTGCCCTCTCCAACCCGGAAAAAGCGCAGGATTGGTAACATCTGTACAATCATAAGTAAGTGGATTATCCAGCTTAACACTTTTCACAAGGATATAGTTTGAAATGATATTGCCATTTGCAAACCTGTAATATCCCTGTGAACGCAGCCCCGCGATCATAGCCTTCATTTCATTACGAACAGCAACCGCCTTTTCAGAGAACTTGCCCGCACGTATCAGATCCCAGCGGCGTGAACCTTCGCCAAACAGCTCCAGCTTTCGCTCCTGCAAGATCGCTTCCTTCAACGCATCACCAGATAAACCGGCAATATTATGGGCCGAATTTCCGAATGCTCTTTCACGGATCTGGTTAACCAGGGTAATAGCATCGCTCTTTCCTAACTCTGCCTTAGCCTCAGCAAGCAACAGTATCACATCCGCCATCCTCAATACAGGATAGTTGATCCCCGACTGCCTTTGAGAAGCAGAATAGGGAGGATTCATACGGTTGTCATCCCATTTGTTTAAAGAAATCCCGCCATCGAGTTTTGAGCCCGGTTTAAAATTAAGCATAGATTCATTACCATCACCGGTGCTGCCGGTTACAGTGATACTAACATCCCTGCGTTTGTCGTCCGCCTCATATTCACCATAATAAAAGGTGGGAATAGCGCGAACAGCCGCAAATACTTTACAAGGAGCCGCATTGGAACTGCCCCCGTTAGAAGGACGGCCAAAATTATAAGGATGATCACTGGTCGTTGTCTGCCCGCTTTGCCCACCCTGGATATTACCGATCTCAAACAAGGATTCAGGGCTTACCTGCAGGTTATGCATGTATTGAAAATGACGCTGGAACGGGTTCTTGGTAACGGTTCTGTCGTCAGAAGTGATCAGGTAAACGCTTCCTTTAGTATCGATGGCAGCCTGCAGATATTGCTCTGCTATCTTATAATAATCCAGGTAATCAACGCGTCTTGCATATTTACAGCCACGGTCTTCTTTACCTTTCGCAGTGAACTGAACCTTACCATATAGATCAGGCATATCAGTACGTATGGTCTGGTAACCACCGGAATAAAGCGCGATCTGTCCAATCAAAGCATTTGCAAAAGTCCGGGAAAGACGTTCCGCCGTAATACCACCTTCACCAATCTTATACATCAGCGGCTCAACTGCTTTAAGGGAAGCAATCAACTCATCATAAATATCGAAACGGGAGGTCAGCGTATAGTTGTCTACATAAGTATTCTCATACCCATAAGGCACATCACCGTAATATTTCACAAGGTTGAAGTAGCAAAAAGCTCGCAGCGTAATAGCCTCACCATACAGCTGTGTCCAGTCCGAAGCACTGCCAGATGCCACCGCGGCTTTATATTGGGCCTTTTCAGCAATAACTTTAGCCACCTTCGTAGCACGTGCAAGTGTACTGTAAAGGTTGTTGAACGGGTCCCTCATCGCATCCACAGTCATAGCCTCCGATTGCATAATGGCATTCAGGTTATTGGTAGAAGTGGCCTCAGGATACATCTCCGCATCAGAGCCGATAGGATCATTCCAGCTATATAACGATACCGCACAGTTCTGACGATAGTTCGCATAACACCACGATAGGGTTTTAAAGGTCTCCGCCGTAGTAGAGGTTACAAATTCATCATCAGTATTCGAAGGCGATGAAGTATCCAGGTATTGCTTGCATTGTGTGAACAAAGAACATAGCAGCAATACAAACGTATAATTTATTATTTTTTTCATGATCATTATACTATTGGTGATCGTTAGAAATTCAGATTCAGTCCCACAACAAAGGAACGCGGACGGGGATAAGCATTCCAGTCCAGGCCAAGTGTCGGATAAACAGCATGATTCTGCGACGTATTGGTGTTCACTTCCGGATCTAATCCTGAATATTTGGTAATGGTAAATAAGTTGTAAACACTACCGTAAATACGAAGATTATAGAGCCCCGCTTTCTTAAGAATAGCCTTGGGCACCGAATATCCCATGGTAAGCGTGTTCAGACGCAGATAAGATCCGTCTTCAATTCCCAGCGACGAGGTAACCCCGTTTTCATTATATGCCAAAGGCAGTGAAGCATTTGCATTGGCAGCCGCCAGTTGCTTGGGATCGTTTAAACGTACCAGGTTGCCATCAACTACATCGTAGATCTTATAAGTGTTGTTGATGATGGAAAGCTTGTTTTCATACACGCCGGTCTCCTTATATCCATAAAGTGAACTTAACTTGGTAATGTTATAGATGTCATTCCCATAACTCCAGTTAAAATAAGCACCAAGATCAAAGTTCTTGAAAGAAGCGCTCAGGTTAAAACCACCTGTATGCTTGGGAGTCATATCGCCGATTACAGCAAGATCTTTATCATCGATCTTTCCGCTTCCATCCAGATCCTTATACTTTACAACACCCGGATAAGCAGTTTGACCACTAGGCCTTTCGCTGGTACCAACACCATGAACAACCCCAATAAAACTGCCCACATCTGCCACACCTGGTTTTAAGGTATAAACGCCGTTGGCATAGTTGAAGTCGTCGGTAGTGTAAAAACCGTCATACACCAAACCTCTTACCAGGCCAACAGGACTGCCTGTTTTCAGGATATAGTCATTGGTAGGATAGGTACTGCTGCTCGCCCAGCTTGTACCATAAAGGCCCGTTACGTTTTCTGCAAGTTTGTCAACATTCGCTTTATTGAAGTTGATATTGGCGCCTGCTGTAATATTCCAGTCCTTGTTTTTAAGGATCACACCAGACAAAGAAAGCTCAAGCCCTTTATTGCTGGTCTGTCCAATATTCGCATAAGTAGAAGTAAAACCTGTAATACCAGGAATAGTAGTAAGCATCAGCAGATCTTTCGTGGTATTCTTATATACCTCGATGCTACCTGTTACCCTGTTATTGAACAAGCCAAAGTCTAAACCAATGTTCTGGGTTACTAACGTTTCCCATCTCAGGTTCTCATTTGCCATTTGTGCAGAAGCCAGGTCATAAGCGCTTTTATACTGGTTGTTAAGCACATATTGCCACCTTCTGTCTGTTTCCGAAGTCCACATCTGGGACCACAGGTTAGAGCTGATACCATCATTACCAACTTCACCGTACGATAAACGAAGCTTCAGACTGCTCAGCCAGTTAATGTTTTTCATGAACGACTCTTCCGATACTTTCCACGCAAAGGCGCCGGCAGGGAAATAACCCCAGCGCCTGCTGGGAGCAAACCTGGAAGAACCATCACCACGGAAAGTGAACGTAAATAAATAACGGTCATTCAAAGTATAGTTCGCCCTGCCGAAATAGGAGAGGATCCGCCCCGGAGTGCTTATGCCCGAAGAAAAAGCACTGGTACCCGCAGTCTGATCATATTGGTTGATCATGGCAAAAGCATTATCCATACTAAAGTTCGCAGGATAGTGGTTCGCTGAGATCCTCATATCAGTCCCGCCGGAATTGGTAACTTCCTGGCCGGCCAGCAAATTGATCCTGTGTATTTTCGCAAAGCTCAACTCATAGTTCAATACATTCGACCAGCGTAAACCCCAGCTGTCCGATTTCCTGTAGTCAACAGCGCCCGCAAACAGCTTTTCTCCTGTCGCATCATCTAAATAATTATTGTATACAGCGCCTGTCCAGTTCTTGGTTTGATCCCATGACCGGTTCAAGGTAAAATCAGTATGATAATTCAACCCTTTTATGATCTTCCAGTTCAAAGACAGGATCGCACGGATATTTTGCCTCGATTCCAGCGGACTCTGATCGGCGATACGGCTATAAGGACTATAAGCATCCCAATACGACATTTTGCCATATTGCTCGATATTGCCTTCACGTAACGCAGCTTTATCACCTAAGATATTATCCAGGCCAATCGGACGAAAACGATAAGCCATAGAAAGAATAGCCCCATCATTACCAAAATCCTTTACATCAGTATAACGTGTATCGATATTAACATCAACTTTATCTGATAATTTCTGGTTGGCCTTGAACGATACGTTCGCACGTTTCAGGTAAGAATTCAGTTTCATACCCTGCTCATCGATATAGTTGGCGGCAAACAACACTTTTGTTTTATTGGTACCACCCGATACCGACACGTCATGATTGTGAGAAGTAGAGTTCTTGTAAACATCTCTCTGGTTATCATACATCGGTGTGTTCCGGTAGCGCTCGATACCACCGGCATTGGTACCCGCATTAGCCCCCAGGCCGAACAATTTTTCAAAAGGGGTCTGGTAAGCCGCTCCGTTGGCAGCTGCATTCGCCCATACATATTTCAGGTAATCATACGGGTTTAAAGCCTGCAGATACCCGGTAGGAGTGTTCACCTTTACAAAACCGTTGTAAGTGGTCGCAATCCGCCCTTCTTTTGCCATCTTGGTAGTTACCAGTATTACACCGTTAGCACCACGGGCGCCGTAAATAGCTGTGGACGACGCATCTTTTAATACGTCGATACTCTCAATCTGGTCCGCAGGAATATCGTTCAAAGACCCCGCAACCCCATCAATCAATACCAAAGGATCATTGCTTTGAGAAATAGAACTACCGCCACGTATACGAATAGAAACCGCGCCGCCCGGACGTCCGTCCTGTGTCACTACGTTTACACCGGGTAGCTTACCCTGCAACGCCTGGGCAGCATTCGCCACAGGCATCGTTGAAATAGATTTGCCGGAAACAGAAGCCACCGAACCCGTAAGATCTTTCCGCCTTACGGTCTGGTAACCTACCACCACCACATCGTCAAGCTTCTTGGCCTCCTCTTTCAGAAAAACAGTGAGCAAACGCCCCGCAACAACTTCCACCTGCTGCGACTGCATTCCTAAAAAGCTTATAGTAAGAGATTTTGTACCATTCGGAACTTTCAGAGAAAAGTTACCGTTCTCATCCGAAACAGTGCCAATGGCCGCATTACCCTCCACCTGGATATTGGCACCGATGACAGGCTTGTTTTCTGCATCCTTAACACTCCCCTTAACCGTAAGATCCTGGGCATTTACCCCAAAAGCAGTCATCAATAGAAATGTAAAAAATAGAAGCAGTCGGTTCTTCATTTTTTGTTTTTTTTGTTTCATAATGGAGCATTTAAATAATACATTGCATTTCAATGTTTTATGGGTTACTACAGTCTAACTGTGTGCATGAGGGGATCTTTCTCTAAGGCAAAACCTTAAATAACCTGTAAACGCTTCTGTAGGATTCTCCTTGGCAACAACCATTTTCGGCAACATCACAATCGTATTCAGGCTTTTAGATGGGAAATTTCAGCCAGGAACGATATAGTTGAATTTTGAAGATCGGCTACCAACTGACTTCAGTCGCAATAGCTTTCTCGCTAGTATATGGTTCAATATGGCTGACTCACAGCACAATATTAAGCGCGCTTCGCGCGAAGGCATGTTGGCGTTTTGGCTTTTTTATGTCGACAAATTGGCGTTTTCAACGGAAAACAATTTATCTGCATACAATTAGCTCCGGGTTAACCTGGAAAGGATCCGTTTTGGCATCATAATAATGCCAAAACACCACACTAATATTTTTTTATCCCGGATATAAAAACCCAGGTACATAAAAAAACCAGGCTATCCTGCTCCGATCACAGGCAACCTGGCTTTGAATCTTATCGTATACCTATCAATGAAATTACTGCATATATCAAATTAAAGCAACCCGCTAGCATTCTTTTGCATTCTCTCTATACTGCATCGGCGTCATCCCAAACGTTTTCTTGAAACACTGGGCAAAATACCTGACATCCGAAAAACCAACCATATAAACCACCTCTTTAATCCGGTACTGCTGCGTTCTTATCAACTCCGCAGCATAATTCAATCTTACCTCCCGAACAAACTCTACAGGTGCCAGGCCGGAAAGACTCTTAACCTTACTGAAAAATAACCTCCGGCTTAAATTCGCTTTCCGGGCAAGATCGTCTATCGCAAACTCGCTCCTGTCTATATTATCCAGTATGTCCTGCCTTAATTGCTTTAAAAACAGCTCATCCTGCTCCGTTATATTTCCATGTGCAGGCAATTCCTTTACAACTACATCCTCCGGTTCATGGCTGGCCCCTTTTAATAAATGTGCTGCCAGGTTCTTCCTTTGCCTGAGAATATTGCTGATTTTAGCTGTAAGCAGCTTCAGACTGAATGGCTTCGTGATATAGTCGTCGGCACCCTTATTGATACCTTCCAGCTCATCATCCGCACTTGTTTTGGCAGTAAGTAATATAAATGGGATATGACTGGTATTATCATCACTCCTCATTTTCTGAAGAAATGCAATCCCATCCATTTCCGGCATCATAAGATCACTCAAAATAATGTCGGGCATAAAAAGCTTTGCCTTCTCATAACCCTCCCTGCCATTTTTCGCTTCATAAACCTGGTATTCATCGGTAAGAACAGATTTTATGAAGTCTCTTAGATCAGGATCATCCTCTACAACCAATATCGACAACTGCTTAAGGATACAATCTTCAGCCGGTTTCTCTGTAATCATAGCTGCCCCTTCAACTACAGTCATATCATCTTCCGCAGGCTTAACACTGGCCGATATGATGTCAATATTGGCATCACGCGAAAAATGCTCCCTGCCGGGTTGAAATAGCACCGTAATGGTAGAGCCTTTGTTCTCATCGCTCTCCACAACGATCTTTGCATGATGTTTATCTACGATCTCTTTAACGATCGATAACCCGATACCCGTACTCGGCTTGCTTTTGTCTTTGTTATAAGAAACAAAACGGGCAAACAGTTTATTGAGGATCTCTTTCGACATGCCCTCACCCTGATCCTTCACCTGTAAGGCAACCGACTTATCCTTCCTGAAAACATTTACCTCTATCTTCTTTCCTTTGGGTGTGTGTTTTATGGAGTTGGATACCAGGTTATAAAGCAGCTTTTCTATTGCCTCCGGATCCACCCATATCGTATCCGTGCCCAACTGGTTGTTCACGGCTAAATGTATCCCCTGGTCTTCCGTAAGTTTGAACGCCGTATTACAAACCTCTTCCACGTAACCCCCAACAGGTATCTCCTTTATCTGCAACCGTTGCTTCTGTATCTTCCTGAAATCAAGTATCTGGTTCACCATCTTCAACATCCTGTTGGCATTGGTCATCACCAGCTGAAGCTGTGGCCTGATAGCAGCATGTGTCTTTTCGTTTTGCAGGATATTTTCAAGAGGAGCTACAACCATTGTAAGAGGCGTACGTATTTCATGCGAGATCTCGGTAAAAAAGCGGCTCCGCATTTCTGTCTGCGCTTCTTCCAGCAGTATCCTTTCCTTTAAACGATAATAAATAAAGATCGATCTCAATACCACGTACAACAACAGGGCGCCCAGTAAAAAATAGGAGAGATAAGCCCACTTCGTTTGCCATATCGAGGGTTTGATCGTAATAAGCAGGCTGCGTTCATTATCGATCCAGGTACCACTGCTGTTGGTCGATTTCACCTTGAAGATATAATCCCCCGGTGGAATATTGGTATAGTTGGCAATCCTTTGCTGGCTAATAACCCAGTCTTCATCAAAGCCCTCCAGCTTATACGCATAAGAGATCCCGTGCGCCCCGCTGTAATCCAGCGCTGCATATTCTATGCTGAAAATATTTTCCTTATGCTTTAAAACCAGCTCCTTTATATCGTCAACCTTTGTGTTCAACGTATAATCGTTGTTCGACACCTTTAACTTCACCAAAGCCAGGTAAGGCGTATAATTGTTCTTTACTATTTTACCCGGCCAGAACGACAAAGTACCGGCCGAATAACCATAGATCAGTTCTCCATCAGAGGTCAGCAGCGGCAGTGTCTCCATAAAATACTGGCTGCTTCCCTTACTTACATCATTGAACCGCTCACACTTTTCACTGGCAGGATTAAATCGCGAAAGACGCCCTTCACTGTTTATCCATAAATGACCGCAGTTATCCTCAGCAATCGAAAGCACGATATCCGAACACAAACCATCCTTTTTGCCATAGATCTTCGACTTCTCGGGAAAACCATCCTTATCCCACGATACTATCTTACTCATACCACCCCCAAACGTGCCAATATAGAGATCTTTATTACCGGTGATACAAATGTTCTGTACATCATTTGCATTCATGATGTCTCCGGTGGCTTTGGTAAAAACTTTATAACCCAATATCCCCGGCTCCTTGTCACTTACAGAAAGTACAACCAGCCCCGCAGTGGTGCCGGCATATAACTTATTGTTGAAACTCCTCACCGTACGTACTCTCGCACCCGCTTCAACCGGGTAATGCTTGAAAAGATTATTCTGGTTGAAGAACCGCTTGTTAACAGCATCGAACAGGTTAATCCCCCCGCCAAAACTGCCCAGCCAGATCCTGCCTTTATCATCTTCATGAATGGAATAGATCAGGTCGTTGCTGAGACTATACTTATCGCCGGGAATATTTTTATAATGCACTATCTCGAACGATTCAAACGAATTGTTCCTGGGCTTCAGTAAATACACACCATTGCCTTTAGTACCAGCCCATATGTTCCCCTTCCTGTCCTGCATCAGCGAATAGGTCATAGCCTTCAAACGTTTCCCCGATTTAGACACCGTGCCGTCTTCACATACAAAGCCCTTTAAATTCCTGTTGGAATCATATACCGATATGATCCCTCCCAGGTTACCAAGCCATATATTATGATTGGCGTCTTCAAGAATAGACCTTACCTCATACCCCGTAACCGATATATTGCTCGAATAAAAATCATTTTGCTTGAACAGGCTGTTTTCAATCACTATCTTTTCAAGTCCCCCGGAACGGGTGCTCAGCCAGATATTCCCCTGCTTATCCATGCAGGCATAGTGCAGGATATCCGAAAACTTCCATTCGGGAGAACGGGGATTATTGAAGAAAGGAACCATCTTATCCAACTTGGCATCATAGAACGAAAACCCGCCATGAGGATGCGCCCATATATTACCAAGTTTATCCTCCATGATAAAGAAACTGGGAAAGAAGGCCGCATTGTTCCCATAGTCGTTGGGCGTATAAAAGCTGAGTTTATCCTCGAACAAATTGTACTTCGCGATCCCCTTCGAATTGGTCTCTAACCAGATATTATTGTTACGGTCAGGGTAACACGACAGCATTTCATTAGTCGGCAATGCTTTGTATGCCACCTTATCCACCTTTTTGATAGTGCGCATATTCGCATCACAAATAAAAAAGCCATCATTTCCGGTCAGTATCACAAACAGATTATTGTAAGCCTTCTTAATGGAAATAATATCCGAGCGAACTCCTGTATTGAAAGAACTGAAAGTTTCAATACTCTTGTCATAAATAAATATTCTGCCGTTATTCGCCCCAAACAGGATAGCTTTATCAGTCTCTGTCGCCGATAAAAAATGGGCTCCCTGGCTCAACTTATCCTTGCCACTGAAGAAAACCCTGTATGTATTGTCTTTGCTAACAGAAGGGGAGAATCGTACCAGCCCATTGTCAGTTAACACCCACGACAACCCACTGACGTCTTCAAATACCGTATTTACTTTATTATCCGGCAAACTTTTTTGCGCTACCGAAAGCTGGCGGCGCGTGTTAAGAGAGTCCAGCACACATATGGCCCCCATTGAGCCCGATAACAACCATACTTTCCCTGATGGCTTAGGCTGAATTTCGGAAGTTTTGAAAGCACGGTTGTTAACCCTGAACGAGGCTACATATTTCTCCGTAGCCGGGTCAAACCTGAATGCCTCCTTATTATAATTTGTCAGCCAGATATAGCCGTAACTGTCCTCCGCTATTTTGTCTACCCGGCTGGTATTCATTACAATAGTGTCATTCGGAGCGGTTTTGAAGGAAGTGAAGTTATAACCGTCAAATTTGCAGATCCCGTCCCACGTCGCAAGCCACATAAAACCCTTGCTGTCCTGCATGATATCCATTATCGTGCGTTGCGGCAACCCTTCTTCCAGTCCAAAATGCTCGATATGCGTTTTGGGCTGCCCCAACAGCCCCAGGGGACTAAGCAGTAGTAACAGGACTATAGATCTAAATACATTCATGGCTTCGATCGCTACTTGGCAAGTATTCTTGCCATAAATACGAACGGGAGCAGTTTATACCTCCGCCATTTAAAAATATTTTTTCCACAAGCCCGCCTTAAAGGCTAAACTCCTCATAATAAGCCGTTTGAGTCTTTTTATCATACCATAAGAACTCCTGGTATTCATCTGCTTTTCCAACCTTATAAGGCCTGAGCTTCGTCAACTTCAATTCATCCCACCAGGGCAGGTTAACAGAAAATACCAGCCCATGAGGCCCTTTACCCTCCGCCGGTTTCATCTGCTTCGTCTTTACGATCTTGTCAATGGTCGAAATAGCACACCGGAAACAAAGCAGCACCTTATAATCAGCGCCTAAAAAGTCGCCGTAAGCATAAATATTTTTCACATCACCGGTCAAATCAACCTGCAGGTGTTTGGCAAACCGTTTTTTATTGTTGTCAGTATCAGGCAGCCACGCATCATAAGCGGGAAAGGTTTTATCGATGATTTCGTCTTTTTTGCTACCAATACGCTCCCTCGCGGTATCAAAGCGCTGAGATACTTTATGAGCAATGCTTCCCGCCTTCCTCTTCAGTTTATTACAGGAAGAAAAAGCCATAACACCCCCAACTAAAACCATTATGTAAGGCAAAGTTGCTGAGCAGATGCTACAGAAGTTACTTTCATCCGGACCAATATTATATGCGTCCTTTACTTCCATCTTAATCTCTTTGATATATTACTAACATGCCTCTAAATTATTAAAGCGTAACGAATTTATCACCGCAGCCTCAATTAGCTGCTTAAAAAAGCTTCCGCTTAAACTAAAAAAGCCAGTAAGAATTTCTTACTGGCTAAGGGTGTATCGGGGAAAGCAGTTGATTATTAGTTAAATTTTATAAAGTAGCGCTTTTCTGAACAACAACATTCCTAACCTTCATAACAGTAGACCCTGTTGGTCCAGGCGAACCGGAAGAGCCTTCCATTTGATAGTTAAGAATAATATTAAAACGTTTTCCAACAAAGTTAGCCCCGGTATGGGTGGCTTTTAAAGTGCCATCTATCCAATATTCTATCTGTACATCCGTAGCGCTTATCTTGGTAACATACGCAGTATAAGTATGCCAGTTGGCAGGATTCGAAATAACATGCCCCTGGCTCGACCAGCCTCCGCTGGGATTCTTATAAGTATTTGTCCACGTAGTAGTGCTGCCTTTAAATTCCATGATATCACTTTCCGGCGGCCAGGAGTCTGCCCCGGTTATCCACCACGCAGGCCAGGTGCCTTTTGCCGAAGGACTTTGCACCTCTGCCGAAAACCTCCATTTTGGATAAGCATCGTTCACTACAGGTATAGCTTTCGCATGAATAGCGCCTGAATAATAATGTATGGGCAAATAAGGGTCTTTATTACTATTCCCCACACCCGATGTTACCGTACTTGTAAATGTGAGCACATCTCCTGAAAGGGAGATGTTTTCTGTTCTCATCCTGGCTGTACCATTGTGGTCAGAACCCCAGGGGTATAAATTGTTCCAATAGGTACTGAAAGAACTAAAGGAATTTGCGGGAATAACAGTTTCCCAGGCCAGAAGCGCTACAACATCAGATGTTGCAGGCGCCTGATAAAGTGCACCCTGCTGATTCATATCCTTTTTACAGGAACAGATCAGTACACAGCACAATAATGGCAAGATCGCTAGGTTTACTCTTTTCATAGTTTATACTTGTTTTTGCTTCCCTCCAATACACACAGTATTAGAGACCATACAAAACAACACAGTAAAAACCAATAAGGCAGGAGGTTGAATGAGATATTTAAGGGGACAAAATCTTACGATAGCAACAAAAAGAGATCACTTAAGCCCGGCCCTGAACGCCGATGGCGATTGAGTGGTTTTATTTTTAAAAAGTTTACTAAACGATTGAGAATGACCAAACCCCAATTCATAAGCAATCTCACTAATGCTAAGATTCGTGGTTGCAAGCTTTTCTTTCGCCTTCTCAATAACAGCATTTTGAATGTATTGCTGCGTATTAAAGCCTGTTAATGAACGCAGCATATCACTTAGGTAATGCTGCGATAATTTAAGGCTTGCGCTGATAAACTGTACCGACGGTAAACCTTTCTGCAGCCCGTCATCCTTATCAAAATATTCTTTTAGCAAGCGGTCAAATGCAATAATGATCTGGTGATTCACCGCTTTCCGCGTAAGAAACTGGCGATTATAAAACCGGTCGCTATAACTAAGCAGGAGTTCAATCTGGGAAACCAGCACATTCTGACTGAACGCATCTATATTGTTCTGGAGCTCTATACCAATGGTACGAAACAATCCCTCGATGATTTCTTTCTCTTTTGCCGATAGAAACAACGCCTCTGACACTTCATAAGAAAAAAAACCATATTGATGGATCGAACGGCCTAACGGATAGTCCCGGATGAAATCCGGGTGAAAGAACAAAGCAAACCCCTCATAACTGTTCATATCTTCCGTTGCAATTACCACCTGCCTGGGGCCTAAAAAAGCCAGTCCCCCTTCTTCAAAATCATAATAGCCTTGTCCATACTTTACCTGACCTTTAAATTTATTCTTAAATGAGATCTTATAAAATTCCAGGCTGATCATCTGTCCTTTTTCCAGCATCTCCGCATCAGCCTTACTATAGTCAACCAACGCAATTAAAGGATGCAGCGGCGCCGGCTGCCCCATGGAACGCATTAATTGCGATATACTTTCAATATGAATGACTGCTAAACGACGCTGCATTGCCTGTAAGATACTTAATTCTGAACCGCCGGCCGAATCACGATATCGCCTATCTCCACGTCTTTGGGCCGGCTGATGGCATAAACCACCGCATCAGCAATCGCCTCTGGACTTATCCCGATTTCCGCAACAGCTTTGGCTGCTGCCGCCTTCATGTCATCGGCCTCCACACTTTTACTTGCAAAATCAGTTTTTACATATCCCGGCGAAATTCCCGTGATCCTGATACTGCCGTCACACTCCTGCCGGAAAGCTTCAGCAATCGTCCGGACAGCATTTTTCGTCCCCGCATATACGCCCTGTGTAGGAACAATCTTTATACCCGACGTTGAAATAATATTGACGATATGCCCGGATTGCTGTTTCCTGAAAACAGGGATCGCAGCAGCCATACCATATAAAACGCCTTTTATATTAACATCTATCATTTCGTCCCAGCCATCAACATTCAACTCATCGATCCTGTTAAGCCTGGCTACACCCGCATTGTTTACGATAACATCCAGCCTGCCGTAACGCTCCATCGCCATATTTACCAGCTTAACCAGGTCGGCTTTATTGCTTACATCGGCTGCTGCAAATATAGCATCACCTCCCTCGCCGCCAATTGCTGCCGCCAACTCCTCCAACTGCCTGGTTCTGCGGGCCCCTAAAACCAGCTTTACCCCATTCTTTGCAAGTGTTATCGCGATGGCCCTACCAATGCCGCTGCTTGCCCCCGTAACAACTGCTACTTTTCCTTTAATGTTTTCCATATACTGCTCACTTTGATTCTTTCACAAACCTCCGATCAATTTTATCGGGAAAAGTTGCCCGGTTGGTATCTTTTGTAGCCATGTCAGATCCCGGCAGCTTAAACACGCAACAAAAGGCGGTTCAGCTCTATGCCCTCACTAAAAGAGCACTAAACAATGCAAAAAAAAAGGAAGCGTTATTGCTGACGCTTCCTTTTTCACCAGAGCAAACTGCAAATAAAAGCAGAAGGCGCTATACCAGTTTTAACGCTTTTACATCCTCAATTAACGCCAGCCCAATTCAGGTGCAACATGCTCCAGGATAGAAGACAATACATGTATATTGTAATCAACGCCCAATGTATTGGGTATCGTCAAAAGAAGCGTATCCGCCTCCTGGATGGCCTCATCCTCAGCCAGATCCTTTATAAGCTGGTCTGGTTCTGCCGCATAACTTCTTCCGAAAATAGCGCGCCTGTCACTTTCAATATAGCCCACTTTATCACTCCTGTTCGATTCCTGGCCAAAGAAATACCTGTCCTGATCCGTCACCAGCGCAAAAATAGACCGGCTTACAGACACCCTTGGCGCACGCTGATGTCCCGCTTTCTTCCAGGCTTCCTTATACTTCCTGATCTGTTCAGCCTGCTGTATATGGAAAGGTTTGCCGCTTTCATCATATTTAAGAGTAGAGCTTTGCAGGTACATCCCGTTTTCAGCCGCCCAAACAGCCGTAGCATCGGAGGCGGCTCCCCACCAAATGCGTTCCCGCAACCCTTCAGAATACGGCTCCAGCCGCAACAAACCAGGCGGATTGGGAAACATAGGGTAGGGGTTTGGCTCAGCAAATCCAACTCCTTTAAGCTTATCCAAAAACTCCAACGCCTTACGACGCCCCATGTCGGCATCGGTTTCTCCTTCAGCAGGCGCATAACCAAAGTAACGCCAGCCATCGATTACCTGCTCCGGTGATCCTCTGCTGATGCCCAGTTGCAATCGCCCCCCGGAGATCAGATCAGCAGCTCCGGCATCTTCCACCATATACAGCGGATTCTCGTAGCGCATATCAATTACCCCGGTGCCAATTTCAATCTTACTTGTTTTGGCCCCTATAGCCGATAACAACGGAAAAGGCGAAGCCAGCTGGGCCGCAAAATGATGCACCCTGAAATAAGCGCCGTCTAACCCCATTTCCTCAGCCGCAACCGCCAGGTCAATAGACTGTAGCAAGGTATCACCTGCTGTACGGGTCTTATAAGCAGGATGACTAGCCCAATGTCCGAACGACAAAAATCCAATTTTCTTCATAAAATCCTCCTCGGGTCCTGTTCCCTTTTCAGTGAATATAATCGTAAAACTATCTGATCATAAAGATAAGCATACTTGCGATGAAGTTGTCTTGGGCAGTTTCCTTTGATTAACCATATTGCCTCCAGACTTTCATGTATCTTATTCAGAAAAGCAGATAATGCCTGAAAACTAATCACTACTTGCTTCTCGCCACTGTCCTTTCTGACTGTCCGCCAGATCAAGTCTCTAGGAAATACATTATTAGGTATAAAAAAATCATTTAGCACACAAACCTTTATCCCCAAAAACAGGTAGTATAATTAGTGCCGTCGTTGTAGCCAACATCCCATCTCATTATAGAAGCACAATAATTCCTCCTTAGAATTGTAAAAATTTGATTTAAAATTTTATCTTAGTAAATAAACCAAACCCTGCTAACACAAAAAAGATGGAAACAAAGATAAAATGGCTATCCGATTTTTACGGATGGGAAAAAATCGATCCGGAGAGCAACCATTTCAACAACAGCGATTACGTATCCATCAATGGAGATGTTCAGCAACTTCGGGTAAATCCAACTATAGCAAAGCATCATATGTTTCGCGCATCCAACTTGAAATTGTTCACCGGACCGGACGGCAATGGATTTCATCTCTACCAATGCGACTCGCCCTCCGAAGTAAGAAAGAATATCCCTCTCAGGTTTTTCTACAGCAAAGAATATGGAAAAGCATTTGAGCTGAATGGATCAAACACGCCGATATATGAACTATGGAATTTTATCCGGAATAATCCTGCAGTAAAAAAAAGTATCTTAGGTGCCGAAGGGGAGTGGATAAGTAATGAGAAAAATATCCCTGATTGCATCAGGCTATTTTTTGATAACGTTAGAGGTAAACATGGCAGATTTGAGATCATTCATTGGTATCAAAGCGACAAGTTGGTCTCTAGTTATTCCCTGTTCAGCAACAGAATAAAAAAATACTACGAGATCAATAACGACAAAGAATGGGATTCGCAAACTTCAGCTGAAAACGAAACAAATCAGGTTTTCCATGAATACTTGTCGCACTACTTTAACCAATTGGATAGCCAGGCATACGCAATTAAATTAACCTCGGAAGATTCGGACAAACAACAGGGATCGTTCGCAATTTGGAAAGAATGTCATATGGTATTTCAAAACAGTATCTTTACTGCTGACGTAAGTCTGAATATAGAGGAAAATAACTTTGGCTCAATTTCACTGTCTAATGAAAGACAACTGAGTTGCTACGACGTATATCAGGGAGACAGAGAGACACTTTCAGCGTCAGAAACAGATATGCTTAAAGGGCAAACAGAAATCTACCCCTTAAAGAATTAGCTTCGTCGACAAAATCAATTATCACCTTTTCTCATTCTTGCGATATTCACAAGTAGCATAGATAACAATATCAGCCCAATTACTGAATGAAGTACATAATATACAATAAAATAACCGCTACAATTATGGCTAATTGAATATGCGTCTTTATCAATGATGTCTACCAGCGGGAATATACGATGTAATGAAAACACTAGCGGATCAACTTTGTTGTCTGGTGCGCCCTGTTCGATAATAAAGTGTCTGTTTAACATCTCACCGAATACAAACTTACCGACTAGAATAAAGAATATCAGGAAGCAGACGCACAAATAAATGCGACTTCCCATAAAATATATCAGCCGGACAAAAAACATTAATATATACTCCAGGATATTTGCCGACGGACGATGATAAATCAGCACGTCCCGTGCACGATTATCTTCTCCTGACTTGAATAGTGCCGATGAAAACTGCTCGAAAGGCTGACGAAAATTGCTGCTTTTTCTAAACCCAAACCAACTTCTCCTCCGGTAGTAAATCCACTTAGCAGCATAAAAATCTCTTGAACTCCCGCAATCACTCTCTACATAATTATATTTCGTCCCAATAAGATTTAGCCTGACAGATCGATTCCTTTTACCCTTTTTAGGAACACTAATAAATAGGTTGTTTATAGTAGCATTCTGAAGATCAATATCTCCCTCTGCTATGAACGGATCTTTTTTCTCTCCAATCCCTCTGTTGATAAACAAGGAGTCAGATATCTCTGAAAACCTTAAGTTTAATGCATTCGGAAGATTGGCATCCCCTACGTCGCCACCGGGATTTTTAAAGGCTCCTCCCGAGCAGTCCATCGCACCTCCTATTATAGCATGTTCAAAATTCGCCTCTCCAAATATCTTTGCATGCTTTTCATCAACTTCAGGAAAGAAATTTTCGATATTAGAGAAAGCCGGGAAAAATATATCATGCTCCAGGCGTCCAAACTGATCCAGTTCCGTATGTAAACCTGCCGCGTCCGTATAAGTGTCTATTTCAAGAGAACGATTGAATATCGATTTAATGCTACTTAAGTAATTGGTTTGCTGACCATATGTTCCAATATCCCTGGCCGGACTGAATGATATTCTATTTTTGACGCGAATATAAGCTGCGTCAATTGCTTTTCGTTTGTTGTTCTTCTCAAGCCCAAGTATGTGGGCATTGTCAAAGAATATTGAATCTTCAATAGTTGTATGAGCAAGATCAACTCTGCCTAATGCAATCATTCGTTCATCCAAATACAAACGACCAATACGTGATCCACTAACATTAATACTTCCACCCTTTAATTCATCGTCATTTTTTCCGTAATAAGATCCACCTAAAAAAAGATCCCCATGAACAACAGATTTTCCGAAGACCACTCCTTTTGGGAAAAAACAACCACCATTTAAATATAATGTTGAGCACTCGAGACCGTTCCCTACAATATGGTCTGCTGTACATGCCCCGCCCCAAAGAAAGTTAAAACGTGCTAAACTAAGCATGATAGTCCCTGCAATAGTTGCTCCTGATAGATTGATACTATTCCCAGAAAAACTATACAAGTCCAGATTACCATTCACTACGATAAACTGATCCCGCTGAGCTAAGTCATTTATGCCACCTATCAGAAACTGACCGTCAATTCTTGCATGAGAAAAATCAACCGTCGAATTAATAATCAACCATTTTTTCCCTCTTTCCATCTTGGCTTGGATCCCCTTTGATATATTAGGATGATTATCAATTTTAAAATCTCCTTTAAGTACTGTATTAACAGCGTAAATACTATAATTGCCATCAGAACTATCTGATTCATTTGCGCAACCAAACCGGCATGAAGTAAATAAAAGATTTTCGCAGTAACTATTGCTGATATTTATACCTGAAAGAAAATTGCAGTACTTAAAATGAAGATCCAAAGTAATCTCCCGGCTGCTAAGGTTTAATGAAAACCTGTCATTACTTTCAAACAGGCCATCAACCTTCGAAGTACGATAATTAACATTAGCAATGTCGCCATTGGTAATAAAATCAGCTCCTATGATATTTAGTGTTCCCGACCGGAACAATATTTTACTAATACTAATCCCAAGCGCCCATTCCATAATCTCCGAACGGATATAATTAGGCTTAATGGAGAAATCTACCAGGTTTTCGTACTCCACATACGGGGGGATAGTACAATCTGCTTTACCAAGCATACTCCCTTCACTTAATAAGATCCGTTCGGCAAATGTGAGCTCGAACCCGCCTAATGCATCGTCATTAACAAAATCAACTAAACTGCTTCCCTCATCTGCCAAGATGGTTGTAGGCGTAGTCTTCTTCCCTAATTCCAGAAGTGCTTCTCTTAATGTGGTCATGCAGGGTACCTTTGCAGCAATCTAACAATAAATAATTAATATTTAAAAATATTATTTCGTCAAATACCTTATTAATACTGGCTTATAAATTATCAAATAAAACAGACAGGATAAAATATATAAAATCAAAAAAAATGAAACACAAATAAAAATAATACAATTATCACACATAACGAACACGATAGAAATGATGCGAATACAACCCTGTACCTACATATTAGTAACTACCTGCCTAAATTACATCCCGATTTATTTTATACTTATAGCAAATCCACCACCCGGCGCCACATCCTGTTCCAACACCGTATTGGCATTTACCTTTATCTTACGTATCGTATACGCCTGTGGATTTTTATCAAAACTGGCATTCTTCGCATCCGCATAAATAATAGCAGTAAAGTCTTTCCCTGCAGGCAGAAAGTCAAATTTAATGTTGGCAACCCGGGCATTTTCATCAGTAATACTTCCTGCAAACCATTCATTTTTACCTTTAGCCTTCCGCGCTATGGAAATATAATCTCCCGGTTCTGCCTCAAGTATATAAGTCGCATCCCAATCCACAGCCACATCTTTAATGAATTGAAAAGCATCACTGAACTTCCGGTATGTCTCAGGAAAATCTGCCGCCATTTGCAAAGGGCTGTACATGGTAACGTATAAAGCCAGTTGCTTCGTTAATGTCGTATGAACAAACATCTTGTTGCTTGGATTATAAACGCTGATATCCGATTGAAATATCCCCGGCGTATAATCCATCGGCCCGCCAATTAACCTGGTAAAAGGAAGAATAGTGGTATGATCAGGATTGTTGCCTTCAAATGCTTCGTATTCAGTCCCCCTGGCCGATTCATTACCTATCAGGTTAGGATAGGTTCTCGCAAGTCCGGTAGGACGAACAGCCTCATGCGCATTTACCATGATTTTATACTCCGCCGCCTTTTTCAGGGCATACAGGTAATGATTCACCATCCATTGCCCATAATGATATTCACCCCTTGGCAGAATATCTCCCACATAGCCGCTTTTCACCGCATCATACCCATATTGTACCATGAACTTGTAAGCACTATCCATATGTCTTTCATAATTCCGTACTGCCGAAGAAGTTTCATGATGCATAATGAGCTTTACCTTTTTCGATGCCGCATACCTGGTTAATTCCTTTACATCAAAGTCAGGGTAGGGGGTTACAAAGTCAAATACATAGTCTTTGTGTTTGTCGAACCAGTCCTCCCATCCCACGTTCCAGCCTTCCACCAGCACCGCATCCATACCATTTTCAGCTGCAAAATCAATATACTCCTTTACATGCCTGGTATTGGCGCCATGCCTGCCGTTAGGACGCAGGCTTTCAAAGTTCGTAACGCCCAAATGCACATTATTGGTATCACTATACGACCAGGTGCTCTTACCTGTGATCATTTCCCACCATACGCCTACATATTTGATAGGCCTGATCCAGGACACATCTTTGTATTTGGTTGGCTCGTTAAGATTATACACCAGCCTCGATTGCAGGATCTCGCCCGCCTGATCACTAACTATGATAGTCCGCCAGGGCGTTTGCGCGGGAGCCTGCATATACGCCTTAACCCCAACGGCATCCGGTGTGAGTATAGATCGCAGTACAAAGGTGGTATCATTAAGTTCGAGCGACATACAAGAGTAGTCTACCAGCGCCGCTTCATGAATATTAATGTAAAGCCCGTCTTTACTTTTTAATAACAAAGGCGTCTGTACGGCAGTAGGAGAAATAGGCCTCCTCGACGCATTGGGTGTAATAGCACCATTCATTTTACTTCTCACCTGTGAAAGCGCCGATGTCACTGTAGGATATTCCTGGGTATCATAATCACCCGGCAGCCAAAATGCCTTATGATCACCGGTAAGCGCAAACTCCGTCAACTCTTCCTTCACCACAAAATGCGATAATGACCGCTGTTCCGGAAACTCATACCTGAATCCCAGCCCGTCGTTAAAAACCCTGAACCTTATCCGCATAAGTCTGCCGTTTGGCATATCCTGCGATAAAGTAACCAACAGTTCATTGTAGTGATTCCTGATGCTTTTCTCTTCCCCCCATACCGGAGTCCAGTTTTCGTCGAAGGTAGTCCGTTCAACCTGCCGCACGGTAAATCCATCCATGAGAGAAGGAGTATCACCCAACTCCAATCCCAGCCGGCTGGTTTTGAGAACTGGTTTGTCTTTATAAGTAAGAGAGTAGTAAGGTACGCCATTGCCGGAGAGGCTGAACGCCAATACAATCTTTTTGTCAGGAGAACTGATCGTTTCAGCATTGGCAAGGCAAGCGATCAAAAGTACGGCTATGGTAATGATACTACGCATAAGATCTGTTTATGTTAGCATTTCTTCCTACTAAAATATGCCATTTAGCGTACTTTCCATTATCCTCCACACTACCCCCGCTCTTCAGCCACGCAGCTTTTTTCCGTAAAAAATGCTATTTTGCCTTGTTCTTGTACACCACCACAAACGTTTTTTATGAGCCAATTCCACGAGCGTTATCCTATCGGACAGTTTGAAAAACCATCCGTTATCAGTGCTGAACAATTAAACGCCTGGATTCAAACCATAGCCGCCTTTCCCGCGAAACTGAAAGCAGAGGTCATTACTTTAAACGATGAACAGTTAAACACGCCTTACCGGCAGGATGGATGGACCATTCGGCAGGTAGTTCATCATACTGCCGATAGCCATATCAATGCATTCACCCGCTTTAAGCTTACCCTGACAGAAGATTTACCGGTCATCAAGCCCTACGACGAACCTTTATGGGCCGAACTGGCCGATAGCAAAAATTATCCCATCCAGTCATCTCTGCTCATCCTGGCAGGATTGCACGACCGGTGGACAGCATTGTTGCACACACTTGGCCCCAACGAACTAAAGCGTTGTTACGTGCATCCGGCGCATGGCAAACATGTTAGCCTGGAAGAAGCCATAGGTATGTATGCCTGGCACTCACAGCATCACCTGGCGCATATAACTACGCTAAAAGCCAGGATGAACTGGTAAATATGGCGCTTAGATGTTATCCTCCATAACCCGGATCAAATTCCACGATCCATTCAATGCCATATTTGTCTCTGAACATTCCCGCATAGGTGCCCCATGGAGTATCGCCAATAGGCCCTTCAACATTCCCGCCCGCCGACAACCCGTTAAATATGCTCTCCGCTTCTTCACGACTGTCTGCACTGACGGAAATCTTGGACCTGTTTTCGTTTTCGTTGGTTGGCCCCATAAATTCAGGCACGTCATTGCCTATTAACACATTGTTTTTACCAATAGGCAAAGCAATATGCATTATTTTATTCGCCTCCTTTTCTGCCACCTGAAATTCAGCACTTGATAAGTCTTTAAAACGAATGATCCTGGTGAACGCTCCACCAAAAACTGATCTGTAAAAAGTAAATGCTTCTTCCGCATTTCCGTTGAAGTTGATCCAGGGATTAATTGCTCTCATAGTTTTTATTCTTTGATGGTCCGATTTTCGCTACTGCAATCAGTCAAACCTTTTAGAAAAATACGACATAATCCAACAAGAAAAGAAAGAACTGGCAACTTCACTCAATTCTCTGTCAATATGCCCCCGAAGGAAGGGTATTAAGTCCCGGACATTACTTCCCTGATGATTTTACTTATTGCTTATAAGCATATTTGAGCTTTTATTACAATATCTTCGACGAAAGATGAAATCAACGAAACTATAATTATGGATAAAGAAAACGCCTGGAACAAAATTCCATTGGAAGATTACGAGCAGCATATGCAGCATGCAACAGTGGCCCAATCACAGTTATTGAATGCTCTGACAAAAAAATACTTGCAAAAGCATACCCCCGAAAGGGCTTTATTCTTAGGCGTAAGTGGTGGAAATGGATTGGAGCATATTGATGTAAACAAAACAAAAAGCGTTTATGGAATCGACATAAACAAATCCTATATCGAAGAAACCCAAAAAAGATTTGGAGCAAAGATCAAACAATTGGTCCTTGTAAATACAGATATCTCCATTTCAAATGAATCTTTCTTAAAAGCAGACTTTGTTTGGGCTGCTTTAATTTTCGAATATATGGCTATTCAAAAAGGTTTTGAATTTATAGCTAATAACATCGCAACATCCGCTAAGTTGATAATAACAATACAAGCCAACAACGGAAGCTCTTCCGTCAGCCAAACAAAAGTAGAATCAGTTAAATCTCTGAAAGAGATCTTTAAAATAGTAGACAAGAACGATTTACAGATCCATGCCTTAAAGTTTGGATTTGAATTGCACGGCGAAGAAGAAAACATACTTCCCAATGGAAAGTCCTTGCTCACCTATGCGTATATAAAAACCAAAGCAGCTGGCAGCGTACACAAAAGTGAAACTTAAATTCCCATACCATGCACCCTGCCAGCACCGCCTTATTTAACGACCGGGAAATTTCCGCCATCGATAACCAGGTTTGCACCCGTGATATACGATGCCGCAGGTGACACAAGGAAGTAGATCAGCTCCGCCGTTTCTTCCGGCTCTGCCATTCTTCCAAGAGGCACGCCGCCTACTCTTTCCAACAGCCTGCCGGTCATTTCCTCCACTGTAATGTTGTGCTGTTTGGCATAGTCCTCCAAAAAGACAGTCATGGCCTCCGTCTTGTTTAAACCCGGAGAAACTGTTACCACTCTCACGCCTTTGCCTGCAACCTCTGTTGCCAATGCTTTGCTATAGGTATTCAATGCCGATTTTGCCACACTGTACGCCATAGTGGACTCCCAAATAGGAAACTGGCCACTGGTGGAGGAAATGTGAACGATTACCCCATACTGTTGCGCCAGCATCCCAGGCAACAAAGCCCTGTCCAGGCGAACGGAGGCAAGCAGGTTTACCTGCAGGGCCTGATCCCAATCCTGATCCGTTAACGTGCTAAATCCTCCTCCCGGGTAGGTATTTGCCCCCATGTTATTGATAAGTATGTCTACCCGCCCGAATTGACCAATGATCTTATCTGCAACTTCGATGATCTCTTCAGGCCGCGACAGGTCGGCGGCAATAAAGGTATAGGCGACATCGGGTTCTGCCGGGGTATTTCTGGCCGTAACAATAACAGTCGCACCCGCTTGCGCAAGCCTTCTTACCACCGCTTTGCCAATTCCTTTGGTACCGCCTGTTACCAGAACTATTTTACCCTTTAACACTTCATCAGTTGTTCCTTGACTTTTCATGACTTTAATTTTAATGCGCTTATGATGTAGTTGACGAAAACATGATTTAAATTAGTTTCGTAAAGTAACTAAAGCAGATGCTTTCGTTCATTTTCAAGCCACAAATAGGTGGTCACTTCCGGGTAACTAAAACAAAAAACAGGTAACATTTAAGTAACTAATGAAGAAATACAGAGACCATACCTCCACCTGTCCAATTGTACATACGATGGCTTATATTGGCGGTAAGTGGAAACCAATCATACTGGGCCGGCTGGTGAACGGAGCGGTCCGGTTTGGCAAGCTGGCCGCAGTAATACCAGACATATCACGTAAGATATTGGCCGGGCAACTGAAGGAATTGGAGGACGACGGGTTGATCTTGCGCCACAGTTATAACGAAAAACCACCCAGGGTAGAATACGAACTAAGCGAGATTGGCAAAACCGTTATCCCTGTTCTGATGGCCATGACAGAATGGGGCGGCCAAATGCATGATACCATAGTCAACCATAAACGTGCACTTGCAGGGTCCTCTGAATAGTACTGTATGCCAATGCCTGGCCTTAGTCGGGACTTTTCAGCCTCTTATCCCGGCATACAACCTTGCAGCGGAAAGAAAGGGCTTTTATGCCGTTTTTTTCTGAACTTGTAACTATGAAAAAACATGCACCATTATTACACTGCTTACTATTTAGCCTTTTCCTCGCACCAGTCCTGGATGCATTTGCCCAGGAAACAGATGCCGAAGTAACCGCTGCTATCAAACAGCAGGATAGTCTTTTCTGGCGGGCTTACAATAGCTGCGACACCATAGCTATGGCTGCCCTCTTTTCCGAAGACGTGGAGTTTTATCATGATAAAGGAGGACTTACCTTGGGACTGCCGGCTCTGATGGCTTCAATGAGCACTGGAATGTGCAATCCCAATGGAACCTTCAGGTTAAGAAGGGAAGAGGTAACAGGCACCGTTAAAATATTTCCTTTGAAAAAGGATAAGGAAGTATATGGTGCCATCATCACCGGGGAACATGTATTCTATGTTACTCAAAATGGAGAGAAAGAATTCCTGGATGGGCATGCGCTTTTTGCTAACGTATGGCGCAAACAAAATGGCAGATGGCAAATGGCTAGGGTATTCAGTTACGATCACGGCCCTGCAACAAAACCTTCATCCAGGTAGAAAAACAATTTATTTAACGCGGCCCTGCAGGAGTAACCGCACAACAGGTCTATGCGAGACGCCTGGCAATAGGCTCTGAAGCTTCAAGACAGGAAACCACCAGGTGGTTCTTGGGGCTACAGGAAGTAAAACATTAAGCCTTGCCCTTAAAGAACTCATGGCAGGAACAGCGCAGGTTCATCGCGGTGTTCCCGCCAAATTCTATTTAAACGAAGTCCTGAACTCCAGCGGCGAAAGGCTGGTTTTTGCCTTAAATAGTTTGTTGAACGACTGCGGATGTTCGAAGCCCAGTTCATAGGCTATTTCCGAAACCGATAGATCAGTGGTGGAAAGCCGTTCCTTGGCTTTTTCTATCAGCTTTTCGTGGATGTATTGCCGGGTGCTTAATCCTGTTAATGTCTTTAGCAAACTACGGAGATAACTTTGTGACGTATTAAGGCGTTCAGAAATATACTGCACTGTTGGCAAACCCTTCTTGAGTAGATCTTCATCATCAAAATACTTTCTCATCACATCTTCCAACCGGTCCAGTACCTGGTGACTACTCTTCCTCCGGGTAAGAAACTGCCTTTGATAGAAGCGCTCTGCATAGTTCAGCAGTGTTTCTAAATGGGAAATAATAATGTCCTGGCTAAATCTATCAATATTCGCCTGGTATTCTGACTTTATATTTTGAATGATCCCATTGATGATATTTTCTTCCTTTTCAGAAAGAAATAGCGCTTCATTGGTCGAATAGCCAAAGTAATCATACTTCCTGATGTTTTTTGCCAATGAAGTATTCCAAAAAAAATCAGGATGGATAAATAGCATCCATCCATCAAGCTCTTCAGGCATACCATTTTCTTCTCCACGTAAAATTTGTCCCGGCGACATAAAAGCCATTAAACCTTCGTCAAAATCATATTGCTGTTGTCCATAGATCAGCTTATTACAGCCCCGCTTCATCGTAATCACATAAAAGTCAAATAGAACGGCGTTAATACCGGACTCATTTTGCTGCCCTTTCAAGTCGATAACGCTGATGAGCGGATGCTCAGGCTTGGGGAGCCCTGCAAGCCGGTGGGCTTCAGTGATGGATTTTATCCTGTAAGCAGCCATCATTAAATAGCATTTTTTATAAACGGATACTTTAACCAGATCATGACGAACGGCAATACCAGGAACGGAATTTCTATCAATACCATTTTATAATTTCCGGACCTGACTGCCAGGGCCATGATGATCACAATAGAAATGGCGTTGAGCAGATTACCCAGGAAGAATGTTTTGGGGATCAATAGTAAAACACCAACCAAAAACGTTAATCCACCCAAAAAGGGGATCATGGACGCTGAAATGCCCAGTTCATTCATCATCTTCAATGACCCGGGATGTTGTTTGTAATTCAAGGTATCCCAACCATGTTTGAACGAAAGACCTGCTGCCAGTAACAACAAGACCAGGGACATTATATTCTTTAGCATTGCCTTGAGATTAATATACTAATTTATTGAATTATTTCAAACTCCATTGGTGTGATCCTGTACCCTTCATTTTTTTGATTTCCTTAAACTCCCTGTGACCAAACTTCAAAAGAACACCCGGAATAATTCTGCTTGCCGTTTTTATTACGCTGATGAGAAATGGCTTCAATTCCTTTTTGTCTTTCTTCAATCCATCGATGGCTACTGCCACCATCTTATCCACGCTCATCATCATACCCGGGTTAGGTTGCTTTATCCAGTCACGCTGAAGATTGGTCTTTACTCCCGGAGGTATCATCTCAAACACTTTCACATTGGTATCTTCCAGTTGCAAGCGCAGGGCCTGTGTATACGCACGAACGCCTGCCTTGGTTGCGCTGTAAACAGGCGCTGCGGAATAAGCCATAAAAGCAATGCCCGACGAAACATTCACAATGGCTGCCGTTCTTTTTGTTATTAAATGCGGCAGGAACCGGTGTACCATTTGAATCGTTCCGGTAAGATTGGTGGCAACTTCCTGGTTGATATTATCCAGGTCCATACGCTGATCCTGCAAATCTATCAGCCGCATTAACCCGGCATTGTTAATGATGATATTCAAATCGGGAAACTGTTGTATGACGCTTTTATACAACGCTTCAATGTCCTTTGAATTACTCACATCGCTTTGAAAAGTGTGTATAAGTGGAAACTGCTGCTTTGTTTCGGTTAGCGCATCAGTGTTTCGCCCTGTAACGATGATGGTTGCCCCTTGTTGGGTCAGTTGTTTCACCAACTCCAGGCCTATGCCGCTGGTACCTCCTGTGATAAGCACAGTACTATTCTTTAAATCCATTTTTGCTCTTTTAAATTGATGATACAAAGTTCGCTTACCATCCAAAACAGATGTATTCAAAACGACTTTTGATGTATCCGAAAGTGTCGTCGGACACTTTTCCCGGCATCCGGCTAATGATGAATCCCTCATAACCGTGGGTGAATTCCCGGAAAAAAATAGTTTGTTATAATTTAACTTGTATACTCAGACCCTTTTGCAGAAATTGAAACTTAATTATATTGCAAACAATGAAAACAACTACCACTACATTACTTGCATCGGCAGTATTACTGCTTGCTTGTAATAACACACGAAAGCAGGAACAAGACAAAACACAACAAGACACATCGGTGATACAGGGTGCCGACACATCACAACCCATTTCGAAAAATCCAACCTTTGATATAGAAAGCATCGCTATTACAAACTCTGATATCGGTACTTTCCCCTATTTCACACTTCCGAAGGGCTTAAAGGCGGTGAATAAGCCGCTTCAGAAGGACTTTGATGTTTGTTTTTTTCCAGTCAACGGCGTAATGACCCCGGTCGAAGGAAAGCTCTATAAGATAAACGTAGATGCGGAACAGGGACAACAATTTTCACAACGCTATTATGAAAAAAGTATAGAGGACTATCTCCAATCGGTAGGAGCAGTCAAAGTATTTGACGGAACGATCGGTCAGCAAGAATATGAGCGTTACAACAAGCAGGATCCCAATAAAGGGGATGAGGGAGACATGGGTTACGCAGACGAGCAAATCAAGTTTTATATCATCCGCACCAAAGACCAGGGAAATGTCTACATCCAGTTTAGCGCAAATAATTTTGCAGGCAAATTAAACATCCTGCAAGAGGCAGCATTGAAGCAAACCATTACAAAAGTTACAGCAGAATCGATCGCCAGAGAACTAAACGAAAAAGGCAAATCCATCCTGTATATCAACTTCGATACGGATAAATCCAGCCTTACTACAGAAGGAAAAGAGGTCGTACAACAGATCTCAGCCGCATTGAAAAAAGAAGGCTCAATGATGATTAAAATTGAGGGACATACCGATAATACCGGCGATGCCGCTCATAACAAGAAACTATCCGGAGAGCGCGCTAATGCAGTAATGAATGCCCTGATTACTGATGGTGTAAGCAAATCAAGACTTAAAGCCGAAGGCTTTGGCGCAGAACGTCCATTGGTGGCAAACGATAGCGAAACCAATAAGGCTAAAAACAGGCGCGTCGAATTGATAAAGATCAAATAGGTCATCCCCTTGATTTACTTACAAGCTTCAGGGGTTTACATACATGCGCGCGATGAGGCTTACCGACCTTTGGCCCATGGAAATAAAACAAATTGCATTAGGCAGCCAGGGGTTGGTAGTACCAAAGATCGGCCTCGGCTGTATGGGCATGACGGGCTTTGAAGAAGGGCATATGTACGGCCCTGCCGATGAGCAGGAAGCCATCGCAACAATTCACCGTTCGCTCGAATTGGGCGGCAACTTTTTGGACACCGCCGATCTTTACGGGCCGCTGAAAAATGAGCAGCTCATCGCCAGGGCAATCAGCGGTAAACGTGATCGGTATATTCTCGCCACCAAGTTTGGCTGGGAAATCGATGACAACAATAAAGTAACCTGGGCCATCAATGGCAAAAAGGATTATGTAAAGAAATCTTTAGAGCGTTCGCTAAAGCACCTCAATACCGATTACATCGATCTGTATTACCTGCACCGCCTGGATAAAAATACGCCTATCGAGGAAACGGTTGAAGCCATGGCCGGGCTGGTTAAAGAAGGGAAAGTAGGGTATATCGGTCTGTCAGAAGTATCGTCTGAAACGGTTAAGCGGGCGCATGCCGTACACCCGGTCACCGCAGTACAAAGCGAGTATTCTTTATTTGAAAGAACGGTAGAAGAACGCGGAGTGTTAACGACATTAAAGGAATTAGGTATCGGGTTTGTAGCCTACTCTCCATTGGGCCGTGGTTTTTTATCCGGACATATCAAAAGCATCGATGACCTGCCGGAGAACGATTTCCGCAGAGCCATCCCGCGTTTCCAGGGCGATATGTTTAATAAGAATATGGAATTGGTCAAGGCAATTGAAGCCATGGCCAAAGCAAAAAACGTCACTTCTTCACAGCTGGCTTTGGCCTGGATCATGCACAAGGGAATTTTGCCGATCCCCGGAACGAAACGTAGGAAATACCTGGAGCAAAACCTTGCGGCCACTACCATTGAGCTGACGGAGGCCGATCTTTCACAACTGGAAAACATCGTACCGTTGGGCACAGACACCGGCGCACCTTATGACGAGTTCAGTATGGGCTTAATTGATTAATTTTATTTATGAATGCCATTAACTCGCTATCAGAATTCCACCGGTTGCTGTCATTACCCGAACCCCGCCATCCGCTGGTAAGCGTGATCAATCTGGCGGAAAGCGTTTTCCTGGACGACCCGGTCTGGAAAGGCTTCGTTAACCGCTTTTATTGCGTGGCACTCAAACGCGAAGCCAAAGGCAAGATCAGGTACGGACAACAGCATTACGACTACGATAAAGGGGTATTGAGTTTTACCGCACCTAACCAGGTGCAACAACTCGACCTGCAACATATGGAATGCGGGTCCGGTTATCTCCTGGTCTTTCACCCCGACTTCCTGTTGCAGCATCCGCTCGCGAACAGCATTCATCACTATGGTTTTTTCGATTACGCAGTTAACGAAGCGCTGCACCTGTCGGCCGGCGAAGAAGACGACCTGATCGCCATCCTGCTAAAAATTGACAAAGAATGCAGGCATATCGATAAGTATACCCAGGAGATCATTCTGACGCAGATCGAGAGTCTACTTAAATATTCCAACCGCTTTTATGAGCGGCAGTTCCTAACCCGCAGAAATAATAATTCAGCGCTGCTAACCAGGTTCGAACAGTTGATCGATGACTACTTTAACAGTGACGTACACGGCTTGCTCACCGTGCAATATCTTGCCGCCCGGATGAACCTGTCGCCAAACTACCTGAGCGACCTTCTCCGGGTTCATACCGGGCAAAACACCCAGCAGCATATTCACGAAAAGCTGATTGCAAAAGCCAAAGAAAAACTTTCTACCACCAGTCTTTCGGTTAGCGAGATCGCCTACGCCCTGGGCTTTGAGCACGCGCAATCCTTTAGCACACTTTTCAAAAAAAAGACAAATTTATCCCCGCTGGAATTTCGCAAAGCCTTTAACTGATCCACAATACGGCAGGATCTCTGATCCTCACACCCTGATGAATGGATAATCAAATGAATGACATTAAACCATCTGCTTATCTCAAAGAAGCAATAGAAAATGTACTGAATAAAAAAATAATTCAGTGCGTACAACCTAACTTCGGGTTGTCTGCTGCTCTCAGATATTCTATCGAGCTTGAAGATAAAAGTAAAGTGTTTGTCAAGGCTGCGACAGACGATCAGACAGCCGGATGGCTTAGAACTGAACATTCGGTATTAGCTTCTTATCAGGATAATTTTATGCCTGAAATAATTAATTGGATAGACGAATTCGTAAACTTCCCCATTCTTATCACGCAGGATTTTTCGAACGCTTTTTGGGCAGCCAGCGATAAAGGAGTCCATTGGCGAAAAGGAGATATTGAGTTATTGCTTGACACTGTTAAAAAACTGTCAACTATCAAAGGGCGTCATCTCCTTCCAAAGTTGGAAAATCACAATACCGGGGTTTGGGCTAAGATTGCAGAAGATCCGGAAGGTTTTTTGAAGTTAAAAATGTGCTCAGGGAATTGGTTGATGCATTCTATAGATTATCTGATTGAGGCTGAAAGCAAGGTGGATAAAACAGGAGAAACACTTGTGCATGGCGACATTCGTAGTGATAATATTTGTATAGACGGGTCCAGGGTAGTTTTTGTTGACTGGAGCAATGCTTGCATTGGCAGTGCTGATCATGATCTTGTGAACTTATTGCCTACACTTCATCTGGAGGGAGGGCCGGATCCATTTCAAATTATGCCTGATGCTGCTTCTCAGGCCGCCGCTCTCTGCGCTACACATATCCGGCGGTTGTCAAATGATAAGTCGATGCCTTTTTGGCTCAAAGATGTATTTAAGAAGCTTATTGCAATAGAACTTGAATGGGCGGCGCAATGTTTACATCTGGATAGGCCCGATGGGATAAAATAATACCACCATCATTTTTCTTCAGACAGTTTGATTTTACTATTTAGAATAAGATCACGTAATCTGCTCTCGTTTTCATCGCCCCATTTACCTAAAGCCCCGATGATAGGAATTATTGTTTTTCCAAAAGGTGTCAATGAATATTCCACTTTTGGAGGAACCTCTGCGAAAATTTTCTTTTTAATCAAATCGTGAGCTTCGAGTTCATTTAACTGTACATTCAGAACCCTTCGTGAAGCATCCGGGATCTTTCTTTGTAATTCACTCGGACGTTTATGCCCTTCATTGATAAACCAAAGTAACCGGATCTTCCACTTGCCATACAAAACCTCGCCTATCAGGTCAAGGCCGCAATTCAGATTCAAAGGAATTTTTCTTTCACGCATCGCGTAAAATTAGCCTAATGTTCTTACAATACAGTATGGGATAAATTTATCCCTATGCAATTCCATTACCCGTAATTGTTTTAGCAGCTCATACGTCTGAAGTTTGCAGTATCAATTTAAAAAAGAAAACAGTATGAGTTACAACAATGAGTTAAATGGAAAAATTGCCCTGGTAACAGGAGGTACAAAAGGAGCAGGAAGAGCAATTGCAGAAAGGCTGCTACAAGCTGGCGCAACTGTTATTATTACCGCAAGAAACGCACCTGAAAGTTTAGCCCGGAACCAGTATTTTATTTCAGCAGATCTAAGTACAGAATCGGGAACACAAAAAGTAGTGGATCAAGTCTTGTCTAAGCACAAAAAACTCGACATACTCGTAAACAACCTGGGAGCTTCGGAAACGCCGGGCGGTGGCTTTGCAGTTTTAACCGATAAGCACTGGGAGAACACCCTGCAAACAAATTTGTTGGCGCCAGTAAGATTAGACCGTGGATTTTTACCGCAAATGCTTGAGCAGAAAAGCGGGGTGATCATTCACATTGCTTCTATTCAGGGGCGCCTTCCCTTATATGATGCTACGCTTCCATATGCAGCAGCTAAGGCTGGCCTGATCAATTACAGCAAAGGTTTATCGAAAGAGGTGACCTCCAAAGGAGTGCGGGTACTCACAGTTTCTCCGGGATGGATCAGGACAGAAAATGTCAAATATTTTTTAGAACGGATCGCCCTGAGTTCAAATACTTCTATCGAGGAAGCTCAACAAAGCGTTATAGATGCCTTGGGTGGAATACCTTTCGGAAGACCGGCAGAGCCCGAAGAAGTAGCGGAACTGGTTGGGTTCCTGGTTTCTCCGAGAGCCAACTATTTAACGGGGACAGAATTCGTCATCGATGGCGGCACTCTTCCAACAATTTAATAACTTATATAATAACAAATCATCAATTTACCAAAAGTAATAGCCGAATTAGTAACAGCACAAAGCCAATTCGACAGCCTGGCTTATGCAAACTGTTTTTCTTAAACAGCTGTTGTGTTTGACGAAGAAAAAACGCATACTGGCAGGAAGGCTATTCAGGAGTGGATCAACAAAAAAAGGGACAAATCATCGCTAAGATGTTTTGTCCCTTTCAGCGGGCTGCAAAGGACATTTTTTGAACCTTTTCGCCTTTCTGCCAATTGATAAGAAGGGGGCCTGGCAGAGTGCATGCAGACCTTATAGTGAGCTAAAAAATATAGTGCTTACAAAATACTAATCTTCCTTTGTCAATTTAATAGCGGTAAAATAAGCTAACGTTCCGGGACCAACCCAGAGACCAATGCTGCCACGGTGACTTTTGCCCTGCTTCAGATCATTTACTATCAAAGCAGGTTGCTGCGCATCATTTAAATAAAGTTTTGCAGTATCATTTCTAACTTCGATTTTTACCTTAATCCATTCAGCAGCAACCATATCAGCATAAGATTCATATTTCCCTGGAGATTCTTTTCTAAATTTTTCCCAGGGATAACCGGGTACAGAGATGTATTGAGTAGAATGATTCCTTCTTATCTGATCATCGGCACGTCCATTGGTAGGACGAATGTAAAACACTTCCATTTTAGAAACATCAGGAGATACGCGGAAAGCAATCCCCACAAACCCACGTGCATCTTCACTTGCATTGCCCGAAGGTTGGCCAGAGATCATTCCCTCTATGGTTCCATTATGAAAATCTATTTCTTTTAGTATGGCAAGCGTCTTTTCACTACTGCTTAACCCCTGTACCTTGAGCCCGCTTCTACCTTTGTAATGCGACTGTTCAACTGTAACCTCTGACAGATTGACGGAACCAGTATCCAATACCACTTTTTGCGCTGTAGAATATACAATGGTTAACCAACCTAGAATAAGCGTGAACACAATTCTTTTTAACATGCCCGTCGTTTAATTATTTGAGCCCCTAAGATAATAAAATGTCTAAAAGTTATGTTTGGTCTCCGGAACTATCACTTTGAATGAGGTAAGACTTTCCGGGGGTGCGTTTTTGTAGGATCCTCACTTTTAAACAAACTAAAGGGGCGATTTTATGCACGTCCACAACTTTTGTACCGACCCCGTCCCATGTACGATAGAACCCAATAAAAAAGCCCACATTGCTGTGAGCTTTCACCGGAGAACAGGTTACAACTTTCGACCTTTTTTGCTGCCGACTTCTTTGCCGGCATTCAGTCTGGAAGTTTAGCACAAAATCGTTGTCGAATTACTGCATCCTGAGATCCCATTTACAGTTATCACTCTTCATATCAAACTTAGCTAATGTCGGCGTACTGTCCCCAAGGGATACCAGTGCTAACTGCTCTTTCGAGTTGGGAACTGCTTTAGGCATGATACGGTATGTTCCATCGGTCAATTGATCTATCATCCATAATTGCTCAGGCCCGCCGGTAAATTCAGGCACTGTTATCACTTCTGCGTCTGCAGTAGCCGCTAATGCTCTGCCTGTTCCTGCTATCGTTATTCTATAATAAGGTCCCCCGAGGTAGCCGCCCGCGCCGGGAACGGCTGTAATGGCCCATTTCTGATGCGGGCGGAACATATAATCGCCTATTGTTACACCAATGTCCCCGGTTGGCCAATTCTTTATTACGTCCGCCAACTCCTGTGAGGCAATAGGTTTTACCGGCTCATCGTTGTTGCGGTTAAAGCCGCGTGCTACGTCTGCCATCCGGGTAAAATCAACGTCTATTTGTAAGGCATATCCCCGTCTTTCAGATGCTATTTCATAGGTTCCTTCTTTAACGTTATCGCCCGCAACCGGCCATCCGTTTTTCCACAGTAAGGGGCGGATGCCAAGCACACTTCGGCCACCCTGGTCCAGGTCGGCTTCATAATGGCAGGACATTTTTTCAGTTCCGTCTCCCAAAACCGTACGCCCGAAATGACCAGGGCCGATAAGTCTGTCGCCGGCCGCCACAACCAGTTTACCACCCCCCTTTAACATCTCCCTGCCGATGTTATCAACATAAGGGCCAGTCACTTTTTTGGAGCGCCCGACAACAATATTATACGTAGAGTTCGGCCCGTCACAGCAAGTACCATGTGTGCCTAACAGGTAGTACCATCCTTCGCGGTAGATCAGGTCTGTAGCTTCACAATCAATGGCGATATTCAAGACTTTATTGCCCTCTACCCGCTTACCTGTTTTGGGATCAAGTTCCACCAGGCGGATGTATCCAAAATAGGTACCGTAAGTTAACCATAGCTTTCCGGTGGCCGGGTCGAGAAGAAGGCTGGGGTCGATCGCATCATTATCTTCGATGCCATCGGATGAAGCAACTACTATAGGGTCCGAATATTTGAAATCGGGCGACTTCGGGTCAAGCGTTTTATTCCACATGGTCAATATCTTTCCATTATGCCCCCCGAACAGCCCGCCGCCGGTTGCACCATAAACAACAAGATAGCGGTCGCCAATTTTTAATATATCGGGTGCAGCCCCGCCGCCCGGTCGAACCGCGCCACCGTTCCATGTCCAGCCATCATCAGATATCAGCCCGCCACCGCCCGTACCAAAGGTGTAATATTTTCCATCCGATTGTGCGATGGTAGAAGGGTCATGTATAAATGGTTTGCCAATTTGTGCAACGGCTGCCCCGCCGGCATATATCGAAAGCGCAGCTATAACGCTTACTATTTTGATCTTCATACTTAATATTAATTTGTAATGATGGTAAGGTCCTTTACCGGCGCTCCATTCTCATCCAGGAAGCGAACGCAAAAGTCACTTAGTCCAGGGCCGTTGATCACCGCCCCGCGTAGTATATTTTTTCCCTTGTGAAGTGTCAGGCGCGCAGAAACGCCATCATCCATTACCATGCGCCTGTCGCCGTCAAGTATCACTGCCTGTTTTCCGTTTAGCCACCACATCGACCCTCCGTTGGATCCTGCCGCTAACCGCACATTTTTCATTTCGCGCGGGCTGTTCACTATGGTTACCACCCAAAACAATACCGAGTAGGTCTGCTTGTGAAGACCATAGGCGAAACGGAATAATTTCATATTGAAAGTCGGGCTTTCCAGGGCGTGCCATGCCAGTTCCTGCTCGCCCACCTTTACCTTTTCGCCATCTTTAGGGATAACGGTGAACTGGTCCGGGAAATAACTGGTGTCAAACGCCTTCTTCAGGTAGTTAACCGTAAATACAATATTGCTTCGTATCGACTTACTGATCGGCTCCAGTAACAACCAACGCTGGATAAAGCCGTCAGCATCGGGTGTTTTTTTTGCCGTCGTTGCCGGTTTAAAGAATGGCGCGATACTACGTATGCTATCGAGTTCTGTGATAGAATCTTTTCTCAGGCCACGCGGAGGCCCTGCAGGAGGGGCAAGAGGGACAGGAGGGGCAGTTTGCGCGTGTGCGCCGGATACCAACAAGATGATCATGCCGGTCGCCGTCAACCATATTTTAGGTTTAAATCTTATCATATGACAAACAGATTATAATTACTGTCTAAAATACAATTATTATTACAGATCCTTAAAAAAAGGAAACTGCTCTATAAACCTCCCGATACCAGGGAAAAAAAGTGCTTTCTTATTTTTTGCCACATCATAACCGGTGACATATAATTTACTTACATAGTATCCCACGGCCATTATGCAAATCCATAGCAATACGGGAAAGTGTATCCTTATCGTAAAATAGCTGTAAGTAAATACCTTGCTTCGTGGCAGGAATACCCAAAGAAATGAGGTGATACCATCACCGGTTATCTTCGCTGCATCCAGCAGATTATAGCCGGCAAAGAGACAGGAAAAGGTTTGAAAACATGTATAGAAGATTTGTGGTGAGTAAGCAATTAGTCTGTCAAAAAATACAAACTGAAGAGATTCCCCTAATTGCGCTTATCCTCAAGGCAGCTCGAGAGAAATAAAAAAGGGACAATCATCTTTTTGATAATTTGTCCCTCTTAGCGGAGAGAGAGGGATTCGAACCCCCGGACCTGTAACAGTCAACGGTTTTCAAGACCGCCGCATTCGACCGCTCTGCCATCTCTCCGGGTGCAAAATAAGGGCAGCGGAATTTAATCTCCAAAATTATTTCAAACTTTATTTCAATAATATTCAATTGGTTATAACACAAGCATTTCTAAATGCAGCCGGAGGCCGCGTCCTTATTGGATTTCAGGAAACTTAACGGAATCAATTTTCTTAACCCTAATTTTGCCCCAAACTCATTGGATCTTGAAGCATCTGGCAGCAGTCTATAAATATTTCTGGAAATATCGCTTTCGTTTTATCGCAGGTATCCTGCTTACAGCTACCTCTAACTACTTCGCGGTCATGACGCCCGAGATCACAGGCTACATCGTTGGCAAGCTCCAGCAAAGTCTCCCCGGCGCCAAACCAACCAGCTTCCGCAATGAGTACGATGCTCTCGTAACCTACTTCATCAAATGGGTCGATACTATGAGTTTCTCCCAGTTGGTAACCATATGTAGTCTTACCATCCTGTTGCTGGCCGTGCTCAGAGGCCTTTTCATGTTCTTTATGCGCCAAACCATCATCGTCATGAGCCGCCATATTGAATTCGACCAGAAAAACGAAGTCTACCAGCATTACCAGCGCCTCGATACCGGCTTCTACAAAACCCATAGCACCGGCGACCTCATGAACCGCATGGCCGAAGACGTCAGCCGCGTACGTATGTTCACCGGCCCCGCTATCATGTACCTCATCAACCTGCTGTCGCTTATCTCGCTGTCGGTTATCAATATGTTCCGTAAAGATGTGCACCTGTCGCTTATTGTGCTGGCGCCACTGCCGTTACTGGCGCTTACCATCTATATTGTGAACAACGTCATCCACAAGAAAAGCGAGAAAGTACAAGCCTCTCTTTCCAACCTCACCACCAACGCCCAGGAGGCCTACTCCGGCATCAGGGTCATCAAATCCTTCGTACAGGAAAACGCCATGATGCGCTTCTTTACTCAAAACAGTGAAGAATACCGCAAAAACGCAGTAGGACTAGCCAAGGTAGAAGCCATCTATTTCCCCAGCATGACGCTGATGGTAGGCTTAAGCACCCTCATCACTATTCTTATAGGCGGACAAATGGCCCTCGAAGATCCTTCCAAAGTAGGCCTCATCGTCGAATTTGTCATCTATATCAACATGCTCACCTTCCCGGTAAGTGCTATCGGTTCCGTGGCAAGTATGGTGCAGCGTGCCGCCGCTTCTCAAAAACGGCTGAACGAATTCCTGCAAACCGAACCCGTTATAAAAGACAAAAACAACGCTGTCCCCGCCAACCTTTCAGGCGACATTGTTTTCGATAACGTCTCATTCACCTACGCCAATACCGGCATCAAAGCCATAGAAAACTTCTCTCTTACTATAAAAGAAGGACAGAAGATCCTCATCATCGGCAAAACAGGCAGTGGAAAATCAACACTCGCTCAACTGCTCTTAAGATTCTACGACCCCGAAAAAGGCGCCGTAACAATAGGAGGTACACCCGTATCAAACTTTAAAGTCCGCGAACTGCGCGAACAGATCGCTTATGTTCCCCAGGATGTATTCCTGTTCAGCGATACCGTAGGTAATAATATCAGCTTCGGCCTGCCGCAAGTGGCCACAAAAGAAAACATGCAGCACGCCGCCCGCCTCGCCAGCGTAGACAACGAGATCAAAGGCCTCGAAAAAGGATACGAAACAATGGTAGGGGAGAGGGGTGTTACACTCAGCGGCGGACAAAAGCAAAGGGTCTCTATTGCCAGGGCGTTGATCAAAGACTCCCGCATGTTGTTGCTCGACGACTGCCTGAGCGCCGTTGACGCCAAAACAGAACATACCATCATTCAAAATCTTTATCAATACCTGGATAAGAAAACAGCTATCATCATTACACACCGCATCTTCAGTCACCTCAATTTCGACCAGGTGGTAGTAATGGAAAACGGGAGAATGCTGGAACAGGGAACGCATGAACAATTAATGTCATTGGATGGTTATTATGCCGAACTATATCGTCTTCAGGTCAGCAACGAGCAATCCGGCGAATAATGTCCCCGTATCAGTCCTATTTACCCCAAACTTTCATAGTTTCTTTACCAAAATTTTGGCAGTTTCAAAACAATGCTATATTTGTATAACTTATAAATGGAATTGTTAACCAAAACCTTTATTCTACTGTGGCGTACGAAAATAATGACAAGAAGCTTGAAAGCGTTTATAGTAAACGTATCCGTGCCGGCAAAAGAAGAACCTACTTCTTCGACGTTAGAGCAACTCGCGGTAACGATTACTACCTGACAATCACCGAAAGCAGGAAGCGTTTCAACGATGATGGGTATGACAGGCATAAGATTTTCCTGTATAAAGAGGACTTCAACAAGTTCATTAAAGCATTGGGTGAGGCGGTTGACTACGTGAAAACAGACCTCATGCCCGATTTCGACTTCGACGCCTACAATCACGAATACACAGAAACAGAAGAAGGTGCTGAAATCGTTGAAATGTCTGCCGGCAGCAACGATACCGAAGATGCAGCTCCCATAGTTGCTATTGCTACTCCCACCAGCCAGGTTGCTGCCGCTGATGAAGTAGTCGACAAATGGTAATCCATAAGTCTCTTCTCTTTTCCAAAAATAAAAAAGGCTCCGCGGTAATCCGGGAGCCTTTTTACTTATCAGTACTTTATTACTTCATTTGCTTATAAGCATTGATCAAACCATTGGTCGACGAATCATGGCTGGTCACAGCATCCGCATTCGTCAGCTCAGGCAGGATCTTATTCGCCAGCTGCTTGCCCAACTCAACACCCCACTGGTCAAAGCTGAAGATATTCCATAATATACCCTGCACAAATATCTTATGCTCATATAAAGCAATAAGACTTCCGAGTGTTTCCGGAGTTACCTGCTTCACCAGGATAGAGTTCGTGGGCCTGTTACCTTCAAAAACCTTGAATGGAACCAGTTTTTTGATCTCCTCATCGGTTTTGCCCGATTGCGCTAGCTCAGCTTTTGCCTCTTTCTCTGTTTTACCATTCATAAGCGCTTCCGTCTGCGCAAAGAAATTGCTCAGCAGCTTGGGATGATGATCCCCGATCGCATTATGACTAATAGCAGGGGCAATGAAATCGCAAGGAATCAATAAGGTCCCCTGGTGTATCAGCTGATAGAATGCATGTTGTCCGTTAGTACCAGGTTCGCCCCAGATCACAGGCCCCGTACCATAATGTACCTGGTTACCGTTCCTGTCCGTGCTTTTGCCGTTGCTTTCCATATTTCCCTGCTGGAAATAAGCCGCAAAACGGTGCATATACTGGTCGTAAGGTAAGATAGCCTCCGTTTGGGCGCCGCGGAAACTGGTGTACCACAAGCCAATTACAGCCATGATCACCGGTATATTCTTGTCGAATGCCGCCGTTTTAAAATGCTCATCAACAGCATAGGCGCCTTTAAGCAACAACTCAAAGTTGGAATAACCAATGGTAAGGGCAATAGACAAACCAATAGCGCTCCACAAAGAATAACGGCCACCTACCCAATCCCAGAATTCAAACATGTTCTTGGGATCGATACCAAACTTCACCACCTCTTTTTCATTCGTACTTAAAGCCGCAAAATGCTTGGCAACATGCGCCTCATCCCTGGCAGCAGCCAGGAACCATTCGCGGGCAGTATGTGCATTGGTCATCGTTTCCTGGGTAGTGAACGTTTTTGACGCCACCAGGAACAAGGTCTCCTCCGGTTTTACTTTTTTAAGCGTTTCCGCAATATGGGTGCCGTCTACGTTACTTACGAAGAAAGTTTGTATGTCTTTAACGGTATAAGGCTTTAATGCTTCCGTTACCATCACTGGTCCCAGATCACTGCCGCCGATGCCAATATTTACGATATACCTGATCTTTTTGCCGGTATACCCCTTCCATTTGCCGCTATGAACCTGTGTGCAAAAATCTTTCATCTGTGCCAGCACACGCTGTACTTCAGGCATCACATCTTTGCCATCGGTAACAACAGGCTGCCCCGAAAAATTGCGCAGCGCCGTATGTAATACCGCCCTGTTTTCTGTTTCGTTGATCTTTTCGCCTGAAAACATCTGCTCAATAGCCTCCTTTAACTTGCATTCCTCTGCCAGCTGAAGGAGCAGATGCATCGTCTTGGGCGTGATGATGTTTTTGGAATAATCGAATAAAATGTCCCCGAACTTGATGGAAAACTTCTGGAAACGATCCGCGTCCTGTGCAAAAAGGTCGCGCAGGTGAGCTCGCTGCATCTCATCTTCATGATGCCTTCTGAGCAGCAGCCAGGCCTGGGTGTTCGTAGGATTTACTTTTGGAAGCATGTGTATCAAAGTTTATAGATGATTAGACACTGTTTTTCAAGGAATTGGACTCCCGTTACCCCCTCGGTAACGCAGATAGCGAAGATAATGTGCAAACTCATTCACTTAGCCGTGATTTTTCCCTAACATCAGGGAAAAATCAGCTAATAATGCGTTAATATCTTCATTTTCAGCCAATTTTTTGTCAAAATGATGCGTTTTTTCAACAAAAGCTGGTATATTCCGTTGTTCTAACGTACCTTTGCAGGCGTTTTATTCATTTTTCAGAATAGTTTAACGTTATCTGCAGACTTACGAACAACAACCTTAAGTCCAATAAACGTTTTATAAACAAGAATTATCCATTATGAGGCAGCTTAAAATTGCCACCCAGATCACCAACCGTGACTCGCAAGCCGTAGAGAAGTATCTGCAGGAGATCTCAAAAATACCGATGATCACACCTGAAGAAGAAACAACTCTCGCCCAGCGTATCAAGATGGGCGATCAGCGGGCTTTAGACAAGTTGGTGCAGGCTAACCTAAGATTTGTGGTATCTGTAGCAAAACAGTATCAGCACCAGGGTCTTTCATTGAGTGACCTTATTAACGAGGGTAACCTCGGCTTAATTAAAGCGGCGCAACGCTTCGACGAAACCAAAGGTTTCAAATTCATTTCATACGCCGTATGGTGGATCCGCCAGTCCATTTTACAGGCGTTGGCAGAGCAGGGTAGATTAGTCCGCCTGCCTCAAAACAAAATTGGCACCTATAACAAAGCCAACAAGGCTTACATGGCTTTTGAACAGGAACACGAAAGAGAACCTTCAACAGAAGAACTCGCCGAAATCCTGGAAATGAGTGAAACAGAGATCAACAACATTTTCCAAAGCAACACACGTCACACCTCTCTCGATGCTCCGGTTCACGAAGCAGAAGACGTCGCCATGGGCGACCTCCTCGAAGGTAGCGACGATACCGATGACGACGTGATGAAAGACTCCCTCCGCGAAGAAATCCGCAGGGTTCTTAAATCGCTCAGCCCCCGTGAAGCGGAAATAGTCAATGCCTACTTCGGCCTCGATGGCGAAAACGGCGTTACGATCGAGCAAATTGGTCAGAAATACGATCTCACCAAAGAACGTATCCGCCAAATCAAGGAAAGGGCCATCAAACGTTTGCAAAAAGCACGTTATAGCAATGCTTTAAAGGCTTATCTCGGCTAATAACCAGTAAGTTCTTAACAAGCTCTTGAAAAATATACCCTTTGCAGTACTTGCAAAGGGTATATTTTTGTCCTGTAATTAAATTAACTTAATACACGATAATGGAACAAGGAACGGTAGAAAGAGTACACTGCTTAATCATTGGTTCAGGCCCCGCAGGTTATACTGCGGCTATCTACGCAGCCCGCGCCAACATGAAACCGGTTTTATATCAGGGCATCCAGCCCGGTGGTCAGTTAACCATCACCACCGAAGTCGAAAACTACCCCGGCTACCCCGAGGGCATCCAGGGCCCCGAAATGATGGTCAACTTCGAAAAACAAGCCGTACGCATGGGGGCCGATATCCGCTATGGCCTCGCTACCAAAGTTGATTTCTCAGGCCCCGTACATAAAGTATGGATCGACGACGAAAAACTCATCGAAGCAGATGCAGTGATCATTGCCACAGGAGCTTCAGCCAAATGGCTGGGCATCGAAAGCGAACAACGCCTCAACGGCTACGGCGTAAGCGCCTGTGCCGTATGCGACGGCTTCTTCTTTAAAGGTAAAGAAGTAGCGATCGTTGGCGCCGGCGACACCGCCTGCGAAGAAGCGATCTACCTCTCTAAATTAGCCAGCAACGTTCATATGATCGTTCGTAAAGGCGAAGACGGTATGAAAGCCTCCAAAGTAATGCAGGATCGCGTGAAAGCTACTGCCAACATCAAAGTTTACTACCACTCCGAAACAGTAGAAGTAGTAGGCGAAAAGAAAGTAGAAGCGGTTACTATCCGCAATAACCAGGATAATACAACCCAGACTGTCCCCGTCAGCGCCTTCTTCGTTGCCATAGGCCACCAGCCTAACAGCGATATCTTCAAAGGATGGCTTACCATGGACGATGCAGGTTACCTGATCACTGTACCCGGTACCTCTAAAACAAACGTGCCAGGTGTATTCGCCTCCGGCGATGTACAGGACAAGATCTACCGCCAGGCCGTAACCGCCTCCGGCAGCGGCTGTATGGCAGCGCTCGACGCAGAACGTTACCTCAGCGAACACGGAATAGTATAATCAGATGATAAATTGTAAAGGGTAGAACGGTAGAGTTGCTGATGTAAAGCTCGCCTTCTGCCCTTTATTTTTTGATAACAATAACAGCCACCTGCCCGCTATGCTTACAATACACCTCAACAAACTTCGCTTCTTCGCCTACCACGGCCTCTATGAAGAGGAAACGGTGGCAGGAGAGGAGTTTGAGCTGGATGTACACCTTCAGTATATCCCGGCAACACTGCCCATACATCATGTAAAGGAAACAGTAGATTACACCGGCGTCTACAAACTCATTAAAGAAAGAATGGCCAGGCCCGAATTGTTCCTCGAAACCCTGGCCTACCATATCGCAGAAGATATCTTCACCAACTTCCCCGCAGTGCTTTCTGTCGACATCACCGTCACTAAACTCAGACCTCCCGTTGTTAATTTTACCGGAAATATCTCCGTTCAATACGTAGTGAATCGCTCTGCTGTTTAAATTGCTGCAGACATCTGCTTTACTCAACTTATTCAACAGTACTATGATCAATCGGAAAAAATGGTTCCTGCTGTTCTCAGCTTGTCTTTGCATGAGCATATCCCAGTTAAAGGCACAGGACAAAAACACCTTACTCCAGGAAGCACAAAACCTCGAACGACAATTCAAAGACGGCGAAGCACTTGAGAAATACAAAACACTCGCCAATGCCGACACCACAAACATTCCCGTTCTGCTGAAAGCAGCAGAGCTAAGCTGCGCCGTAGGTGGCAGGATAGCCGATAAAAATGCCCGCAAACCTTATTATGACCAGGCGGCCGGCTTTGCAGCAAAAGCCATAGCAGCAGCCCCTCAGAATCCACAGGCAAACTATGTGATGGCGCTGGTAGCAGGGAGGATGACCGAAGTGGAAACAGAAAATAAAAAGATCATTGCCTACGTAAAGCAGATCAAAGAATATGGCGACAAGGCGATAAGTCTTAATCCTTCTTTTGGAAAAGCATATTATCTCGTAGGAAAATGGCACTCCGAAATGGTGAACCTGGCCTGGTTCAAAAAAGCCGCCATCAAAACCATCTATGGTGGCATGCCGGCAGCCAGTATAGATTCCGCCATTACCTACATGGAAAAATGCAGAACACTGGAACCGTATTATGTCTTAAACTACCTCGACCTGGCAAAAGCCTATAAAGCGGAGGACAAACCCGCCAAAGCCATCGAAGTTTTAAATAAACTGGTAAAACTGCCCACACGTACCGCCGATGATAATGCGTTTAAAGCGGAAGGCAAAAAAATGCTTGAAAGTATGCAGTAAGCAGGTTGGCCGGTAATGTCACCCAACCCTCTATTTAAAACGTAAATCGCTCCGGAGATAGCTTGACACTTTCCCCGGAGCGATACATTATAAAATAAAAATATAAAATAATTATTTAATCCAACATCAGGTGCTAAAAACTTTAGACAAAGCATCCTTAAAGCTTCTTTAAAGCATCCTAAGAGCTTCCTAAAGGCTCCCCAAAAACACCCCAAAAAGGCATCATCACCTCCCGATTTCTAAAAAAATTAGTTTCCCATCATATCCATACCGCCACCCTGGTCCGCTTTATTGTTCTTGCGCTTGAAAAGGCTGGCGTCAAACTTACCAAAACGGTAGCTGAAGTTCAGTTTCACCACCTGCGGATCACGACGACGCTGGCTGTCCTGGATCATAAATGCCGATTCAGAATGCACTTTGTATAATTCGGTTCTGAATATATCGTTCACACTCAGCGTTACAGACGCACTGTTGCCACCCTTCCAGGTCCAGTCTTTCTTCACAGCCATATCAAAACTGTAACGGGGTTTAATATAACCTTGTGCCGTACCGGCATTGATCTCACCAAAACCAGGACCACCTCCTCTGTTACCGCCACGACGCCCGCCACCATCCGCGTTGGGAGGCAATACTGTTTTAGCCTGGTAGTTGCCGGAAAACTGTATCGAATAGCCCTTAGGCAGTTTAAAGTTGTTGTTCATCTTCGCGAACCAGCTGAACTGTTCATTGCTGGTCCCCGCATCCTTAAGATTGCCGGTATTGATCTTGGCATTATAAAGGTTCAGGTTAAGCGACAGGTCCCAGATCTTCAGCACGGTATTCCGGTTGGTTAACTCCAGGCCGTAAGTACTGCTGTTGCTGGCATTCGCATAAGTATTGTAAACCGCGCTGTCACCCGTCTGCAGATTGATATCCTGGTACTGGTAACGCGTAATGAGATTGGAGGCATACCTGAAATAAGCCGATGCCAGGAAGTTGGCCCCTTTGGCATACGCATTATTATAGTTGAACTCCAGCACATCTGTAAACTCAGGCTTCAATCCCGCATTACCTACATTCAGGTTCTGTGGGTCATTATAATCAACAATAGGTGTTAACTGGAAGAAAGAAGGCCTGTTTACCTTACGGGTATAGTTTAACTGCAGATCCTGTGCATTGCTGAGCTTGTAAGTAACGAAAGCAGTAGGGAAGAGGTTGACCGGAAAGTCTACTTTGAAAGAAGTATCCCTGTCTAATAACTTACCGGTATAGTTCGAGCTCTCCGCCCTTATACCCAATTGATAGTTCCAGCGTGTGCCCAGTTTAAAACTATAGGTCAGGTAAGCGGCATATACCTGGTCATTAAAAGTATAACGGTTACTTGCCAACGCATTGAACACATAATCCCCCGCCGTTGTATCGAAACGATACTGCTGGTTGTTGCTGCCAAAATTTCGGATGGCGGCTCTTACCCCAGCCTCCAGTTTGCTGTTTTCTGTAATAGGGTTCTCGTAATCCGCCTGAACCGTCCAGAAACGGTTATAACCATCTCCATAGGTGTTCTGAAGCGCAGGTTGTTTCACCTGTGTCGAAGAACCCGGGAAATAAGTATAAGTATTAAGAACGGCATTGTTGCCGTTTGTGCTGGAGTTATAGTTCACATCGGCAGTGATGTTATGGCCATCCTTCTCAAAGTTGTGCCGGAAACCAAGCTGCCCGCCAAAATTATTGAAGTTGAAACTGCTAACTGAAGTGATCTGGTTGTAGTTGCTTAACACTCCGGCAAAAGAAGAATCTATACGTTGCGGCTGATCGTTATCGAAACGGCCATTGGCAATGCTGAAGTTGGCGCTTAGTGTATTACGGTTATCTATAAAGTAATCAAGCCCCGGCCTTATAAAATAAAATCTGCCTTTGCTCACACCATTGATCTCCTGGTGAATGAAAGCGCCGTCGGAACTGAGGTTCTGGCGATCGGTGAACGAAGTTGATTTCGACTTACGTCCCCCGTACATGCCCGCCAGGGTAAAGTTGATCTTGCCTTCCCGGTAGTTTAAATCACCACCGCCGTTAAGCCTGCCACGCGAGTCTATACCGGCACGTATACCACCATTATAACCCGCCTTCTTATTCTTCTTTAATATAATATTTAAGATCCCGCCGCCGCCGCTCGACGCGTCATACTTGGCCGATGGGTTGGTGATCAGCTCCACTTTTTCGATGATATCGGCAGGTATCTGATCTAATGTTAAGGTAGTAGGCCTGCCGTCTACAAACAGCTGCGGAGAAGCATTTCTCAATGTCACGTTCCCATCGATATCCACGTTCACCGATGGTATCTGCTTCATTACTTCTGTAGCAGTTTGCCCCGTACTCACAATGTTTTTATCTACATTGAAGATCTTACGGTCAACGCCCATCTCAAAAAACTGCTTGGCAGTAGAGGTTACAGTTACATTGGCAAGGTTGGTTTCACTGGGCTCCAGCTTAATATTACCCAGGTCTTTATCTACCATGCTCAGCATCTGCTGCATGCGTTGCGAAGGATCGCCGCCGCCATCTCCTTCAGCAGGACGCTTTAAGTTAAAACTTATAGGATTGGAATAATCTGTATAGTTGATTGCTGTAACACGCAAGGTGAACTTACCAAACACTGGTAAGTTTTCGAGGCTGAAATCACCGTTGCCCTGCGTTAATACCGTTGCCAACGCCACATCTTTGGCTTTACGGGTAACTGTATCAAACCGGCTGCCCAGCAACTGAACGGTCGCACCATCTATCCCTTTATTGGTCTTACTGTCAACAACCTTCCCGTAAAAATGGCCCATGTTCATCTGCTGACCACTACCGGGGCGTCCTCCCATACCAGCCGGACGTTGCGCGGCTATTGAACCAGATATAAATGCCGTAACAAGCAAGCACCAAACTCTTATTTTCATCTGATGGATTTTATTAAAACAGGAACCCCTTCATGAGATACCCACTTTTATTATTCTTAATTGATCATTTATCATTACAACGATAGCGCAAAGGACCTGAAGGTTTTTATACCCACATTATTTATTCGGCCGCCCCATAAAGAATTTAGGCAATTGAAAGATCCCTCGGAAACAATAATAGAACCTTATACCAAACAACAGGAATGATTCTCCACAAACGGCAATAAACCATCATTAAAATAAAGAAACGCTTTGTGCAAACGGCGATATACCTAAAACAAAAAACCTTGTAAGAAACAAATCTTACAAGGTTTGATCGGAGGGAGGATGATGGGTCTCGAACCCACGGCCTTCAGTGCCACAAACTGACGCTCTAACCAACTGAGCTACAACCTCCGTCTTGCGGGTTGCAAAAATAGAAAAAACATTTAACTCACCAAAAAAAGCAGAAAAAATCTTCGGAAATATTTGAAGTAATCCGCTGCAAACCTTTGTTAATCCGCATAATTTGAATGGCTTGCAACCTTTTTTCTCCTATTTTTGAGATGCATGACCCGTAAAATTTTAAGAACCATGATGAGCAGAAAAGTGCTTCCCCTGTTAGTGATAATTTTGTGTGGCGTTGGATTGTGGGCTTTTAAATACAGAGGAGAGGAGAATGATACCGCTTTGGCAAGACAACAGAAGTTGCTGGCAACGGTAGGTTTTATCCTCGAACAAAAGCACTATAGTCCAAAAGAGATCAATGACGCGTTCTCAAAAGACATCTTCAAAAAATACCTCGAGAATCTTGACCCGGAAAAAGACATCTTCCTGTCGTCCGACATAGATGCGCTGCGCAAGTTCGACACTACCATCGACGATGAGATCCATGGTGCCCCTATCGCTTTCTTCCCGGCTGTTAGCGTCATTTACAACAAACGCTTTAACGAAGCCACCGATATCTATAAAGCCGTTCTCGCAAAACCTTTCTCTTTCGATACCGATGAAAAGGTTCAGCTCGAAGCCGATTCACTCGACTTCCCCCTAAATGACGCCGCCCGCAAGGAAACATGGCGCAAAAGACTGAAGTTCCTGACACTCGAACGCTTTGTCGACCTCCAGGATCAACGCGCAAAGAGTAAGGCCGCAGATTCCATCCACAGCAAAACTGATGCACAGCTGGAATCAGAAGCACGTGATAAAGTGCTTAAGATGATGGACCGCAACTTCAATAGAATTAAAAACAGAATGAAGGAGGAAGACCAGTTCAACCTCTTCGTTAATACCATCACCGGTCATATGGATCCTCATACCAACTATATGCCTCCCATTGAAAAACGTGCGTTCGATGAAGAAATGAGCAATCGTTTTTACGGCATAGGCGCTCAGTTGCGTATGGAAGACAATGGCATTAAGATCATGAGCCTCGTCACCGGCAGCCCTGCCTGGAAAAGCGGCCAGATCAATGTTAACGACATCATTGTCAAAGTAGCGCAAGGCGCTGAGGAACCTATCGATATCACAGGTTACGACATCGATGATGCCGTAAAACTCATCAGGGGTAACAAAGGCACTGAAGTGCGCCTTACGTTGAAACGTACCGACGGAACCATTAAAGTGGTTTCCCTGGTTCGTGACGAAATAGTGCAGGACGAAGCATTCGCCCGCAGCGTTATCGTTAACAACGGTAACAAAAAGATAGGCTACATCTACCTGCCCGAATTCTATGCCGACTTTGAACGCCCTAACGGCTCCCGTTGCGCTGCCGATGTTGCTGCCGAGGTCCTGAAATTAAAAGCAGAACATATCGATGGTATCATCCTCGACCTGCGTACAAATGGTGGCGGCTCCCTTTACGAGGTCGTTCAAATGGTAGGCCTGTTCATTAAAGGCGGCCCTGTTGTTCAGGTAAAAGACCGTGACGGCAAACCATCTGTACTTAGCGACGATGATAGCAACCACAACCTGTACGATGGTCCGCTGGCTGTTATGGTAAATGAATTGAGCGCATCAGCCTCCGAGATCTTCGCAGCTGCAATACAGGACTATAACCGTGGCATCATCGTAGGCAGCTCGTCTACTTTCGGTAAAGGCACGGTGCAAAAAAGCCTGCCCCTCGGTAAACCTATCGACATGTTCAGCGGCAGAACGGAATACGGTGCGCTGAAACTTACATTCGAGAAATTCTACCGCGTTAACGGCGGTTCCACACAGCTAAAAGGTGTAACACCCGATATTGTAATTCCAGATGCATACGAATACATCAAGTTCCGCGAAAAAGACAATAACTCCGCACTGGAATGGGATCAGATCGCTAAACTGAATTACAATACCTGGGAAGACTCAACAGGTAACGCATACGTGAAAGAACGTGCAGAAGAACGTATTAAAAACAACAAAGCATTTAACTCCATCCGCACCAATACCGAATGGCAGAATAAAAACGTAGCCAGGGAATACAGCCTTAATATTAAAGCTTTCCGCGAAAACCAGAAACGTATCCGCGAAGTAAGCAAAGCTGTTGATACCGTTATGAAACTGCCTAAAGACAACGAATTGAAAGTTCAGGTGCTGGCAGTCGACAAAGAGAAATTTTATAACAACGCTGATAAAGCAAAAGGCGAACGTTACCAGGACTGGCTTAAACGTGTTAAATCGGATATTTATATAGATGAAACCGCGCGCATCGTAGCTGATATGGTCCATGCATCAAATCAGAAGAAAATATTGTCAGCACAAAAATAAAAACCGCATTTTTGCGCCCCTGTTGATCCCAACGCCCCCTTCAACAGGAGGATAATATTGAGGGACTTTTTAACAAATACCATGAGTACTACGGTAAATGAGAAAAAGTGGTTTGCGCTATATACCAAGCCACGTTGGGAGAAAAAGATATTTTCTGTTCTGGAGCGCAAGGGTATAGAAACCTGGTGCCCCTTACAGCGAATTCAAAGGCAATGGAGCGACCGTAAAAAAATCGTTGAAGAGCCTTTGTTCAAGTCCTATGTATTTGTGCGTATCAGCGACCAGGAAAGGTTAAGTGTACTTCAGACAGACGGAGTGCTGAACTTTGTATATTATCTCAGCAAGCCTGCGGTTATAAGAGAAGAGGAAATAGAAATGATCAAATCATACCTCCTTCAGCGGGACGCTATCATTTCTATCGAGTCAGCCGAAGCGTTCGACAAAGACACACGCATCAAGATCAAACAAGGCCTGTTTATGGATCAGGTCGGCACTATTACTCGTCCCGCCGGTAAGAAAAAGGTCTATGTAAGCCTTGAAAGCCTGGGCCAGGTCATGATCGTAGAATTTCCTATTGACTACCTCGAACTTATCGATTGAAGTAACAGATAAAGTAATTTCTCTATAAACAGAGGCTGTATCAAAGTCCGATACAGCCTCGTTTTATTCGTATCCCTCCTGATGGAGCCTGGTATCCATTTAAGCGATTATCGACGCTATTTTTATTTATGAGCCATTCTCTGTTTTATCATTTGCGCCCGTGCCAGACGTAAACCGTAGGGTGCAGGTCCCGGACATACCGAACGCCGCTCAGCAAATGTTTTCTTCCATTTCCCAACCTACCTTTCACCCGCCCGCCATGCTGCATTCAATACTGCTATTTTGCCTGTAATAAACACAACCTCCTGCCTTTCAGGCAGTAATGCAAACCTATACCTGACATATTTACTTAAATAAAACCTTGGATTGGGTTTTGCGGTTATTTTATTCATTAAACAAGATCATTAAACCTATAAATACATTATGAATCTGAATAATTATACAATCAAGGCCCAGGAGAGCATCCAGGCTGCTCAGCAGGCTGCCTTCAACAATAGTAACCCGGTGATTGAAACCAATCACCTGTTGAAGGTATTGCTGGAAGATGAGGATAGCCCGGTTGAATATTTGTTGAAGAAAAACAATGTCAATATACAGTACGCCGAAAGCAAACTGAATGAAAGTATTGGCAAACTGCCCAGAACCACAGGCGGCGACCCTGCACAGAATATCAGCCGCGACCTCAATAATGCACTACTGCGCGCTAACGCATCGCTGAAACAATTCGGAGATGAGTTTGTAAGTGTAGAACATCTGCTGCTCGGTTTACTGCACAATAACGATGAAACAGCTAAGCTGCTGAAAGATGGCGGCCTCACAGAAAAAGGCCTTGTTGCCGCAATTAAAGACCTGCGGAAAGGCGCTACCGTAAACTCGCAAACAGCATCCGGACAATACAACACATTACAGAAATATGCCCGCAACCTCAATGAAATGGCGGCTGGCGGTAAACTCGACCCAGTTATCGGCCGCGATGAAGAGATCAGGAGAACCCTGCATATCCTGTCGCGCCGCAGCAAGAACAACCCTATTTTGGTAGGGGAGCCCGGTGTAGGTAAAACAGCTATCGCCGAAGGACTTGCCATGCGTATCGTAAACGGTGACGTACCGGAGAACCTCAAATCAAAAGTCATTTTTGCGCTCGATATGGGTCAGCTTATCGCCGGCGCCAAATACAAAGGGGAATTCGAAGAACGTCTGAAAGGCGTGATCAAAGAAGTCGCGGAAAGCGATGGGGAAATTATACTCTTCATCGATGAAATTCATACGCTGGTGGGCGCAGGGGGAGGAGAAGGCGCCATGGACGCTGCCAACATCCTGAAACCCGCCCTGGCAAGAGGCGAACTCAGAGCCATAGGCGCCACCACGCTGAACGAATACCAGAAATACTTCGAAAAAGATAAAGCACTGGAACGCCGTTTCCAGAAGGTACTGGTCGACGAGCCTTCTGTAGAAGATGCAGTCAGTATCCTCAGAGGTATTAAAGACCGGTACGAAACACACCACCATGTGCGTATCAAAGACGAAGCGATCATTGCAGCAGTAGAACTGTCTCACAGGTATATCACCGACCGTTTCCTTCCCGATAAAGCCATTGACCTGATCGACGAAAGCGCGGCTAAACTAAGGCTGGAAATGAACAGCATGCCCGAAGAGCTCGATGAACTCGAAAGGAAGATCCGCCAGCTGGAAATTGAACGCGAAGCCATCAAAAGGGAAAATGATGAAGACAAACTGAAAGAACTCAGTACGGAGATCTCCAACCTTATGGTGGAACGCGACACCTTCAAAGCCAAATGGCAGGAAGAGAAAGATCTTGTCGAAAAAGTACAGAATGCAAAAGCCGCTATCGAAAATCTTAAATTCGAAGCCGAACAGGCCGAACGTAATGGCGACTTCGGCAAGGTGGCAGAGATCCGCTATGGCAAGATTAAAGAACAGGAACAGGTAGTAGCCGATATATCCTCCGAGCTCGCCACCATCAATGCCAGCAAACGACTCATGAAAGAAGAGGTTGACGCGGAAGATATAGCCGATGCCATTGCAAAAGCTACCGGGATACCCGTTAGCAAAATGCTGCAAAGCGAAAGGGAAAAGCTGCTTCACCTTGAAGAAGAATTGCACAAAAGGGTGATAGGGCAGAATGAAGCCATAGAAGCCGTATCGGATGCTATCCGGAGAAGCCGTGCAGGCCTTCATGATCCCCGCAAACCCATCGGTTCCTTCATCTTCCTTGGTACCACCGGTGTTGGTAAAACAGAACTTGCCAAAGCACTGGCCGAATACCTGTTCGATGATGAGAACATGATCACGCGGATCGACATGAGCGAATACCAGGAAAAACATACCGTAAGCCGCCTTGTTGGCGCGCCTCCCGGTTATGTTGGCTACGACGAAGGCGGACAATTAACCGAAGCCGTACGCCGCAAACCTTATAGCGTGGTGCTGCTCGATGAGATCGAAAAAGCACACCCCGATGTATTCAACGTATTACTGCAGGTACTTGACGATGGCCGGCTTACCGATAACAAAGGCCGTGTGGTGAACTTCAAGAACACCATCATTATCATGACCAGTAACATGGGTAGCAGCATTATCCAGGAGGCATTCGAAGATATCGACACCAGGGATATAGATGAAGTACTGGACAAAACAAAAGAAGAGGTAATGGTATTACTTCGCCAAACGATCCGCCCCGAATTCCTGAACAGGATCGATGAGGTGATCTTATTCCACCCGCTCCTGAAAAAAGAGATCAAAGGTATCATCAATATCCAGCTGAATAACCTCAAGAAACTGGTAGCGAAAAATGGGATCGAACTGTCGTATAGCGACTACCTGTTAGACTACCTCTCCGAAAACGGTTATGATGTTCAGTTTGGCGCGAGACCGTTAAAACGGCTTATTCAAAAAGAGATCATCAACCCGCTGAGTAAGAAGATCCTGGCAGGCGATATTGATAAAAACCACCCGGTGCTGGTCGACGTGTTCGATAAAGTGTTAGTGTTCAGGAATGATATATAAGCTGTACTTTTGCGATACTATATGAAGTATTCACAATTGATAGGGTTTATAGCAGCACTCGCAGTAATAGGAACTTGTTTTATGCCCTGGGCTTATATAGCCAGCCTGCAAACGGAGATCACCGGCTTTAAAACCATGGGCACCAACTTTGGCCGCCCCGGTTTACTGAACACTGTTTTTGCAGGTATCGCAGCAATACTCTTTTTGATCCCAAGAATATGGTCCAAGCGGGTAAATGTGATTATAGGCGCCATAGGCTTAGCCTGGTCTATACGCAATTACCTGCTTGTTGGAACCTGCGCTATGGGTGAATGCCCTGAAAAAAGGCCCGGTCTTCACCTGCTTCTTTTTCTTAGCATAGGCGTTCTGTTAATGACTTTCCTGCCACGTATTCCCGTAAAGAACGACAATAAGCCGTCTTAAGTTCATCGTCATACCGCCCTTGGCTATTCAACGCTGTTTCGTTCGCTTCCGGTATAGATCGCTGTTTCGTTCGCTTCCGGCTAGATCACCGGAACATCGCCTGTTTCGTTCGTTTCACACATACAGCGTTTATACAAAGTAAGCCATACTGCCGCCAACCCAGGTTTCATTGCTGTTAAAGCCAACGCCTATCATTTTACCTTTACTTAATCTTGCCAGGTTGTGTACGGCAACGGGTCTGGCCCAGCCATCCTTCCAGAAATAAAACAAACGCACCTCCACTTTAGCAGGCGTATCCGGGGTATAGATCACCGGGGCATAAGCTACCTTCTTTTGCAGGATCCAGTTATGAGGATCTTCTATCTGTGCAATAGCCTCGCGGGTAACATCTATCATCACGCCTTTGCCGGCAAAGGAAAAGAGAGGTTTCACTACATAAGCACTTAAATCGTCCGGCAATGTCTGCACTTCATGAAGGAACTGCGTTTCCGGAACATACCGGTGCCTGATGAATGGCAGCGTGTATTTACTGATACGGTAAAACCAGTCAGGATGCGTTACCCATTCTACCGCTTCAGCTTCCTGTAAAAACCTTAACCTAATCCGGATCTCTTCGGGTTGCTGCATCAGCTCATCAAAGATCAGGCGGTTGAAGATCCTGCGTACACGCACTTTATGCCCATCTCGCCGGTAATACAAATAACGCCCCTCTTTCTCCAGTTCTGTTATACAAACCGGCTTTATACCCAGGTAGTCTTCCGTTAAATAAAAATCGATCCTGGTCTTCTGTTCATGTGGCTTCAACTCAAGCAGGATCACTTCCGCTCTATCTGCCTCACCTATGATGATCTCCTTTAGCAGGCTGGTATAACTTCCGGCGGTAAAACCATTCAGGTAAGAAGAGGCACTGTCAGGTATCTGGTAAACCCGCCGGGCGGTTTCCGACATATGACGCTGAAACGCAAACAGGGTAGGAAAGCCCTGCATTTCTACCAGCTGCGGTTCCGGTAAGCCGTCTGCACCCTCACATACACCAAAATCAAACACCATAAAATGCGGCTTTCCTGTATCACCTGGTATCCGGAAGGCATGCGGTATTGCCGGTGCCGTTTGCGCTATAAATTCCGGCTGAAGAATATAGTCTGCAATATGCTCACAGGCATTCAGCATCTTATCACGGAATAAGCTGTCGATAAACACCGGCGTTTCCGCTACTCTGAACGATATGGCTCCGGGATGTACTGCATCCAGTTCAGCCAAATACCTCCGGTATAACGCTTCAGAAAACTGCCCGTTGAATCTGTTCCTGTATGCTGCTACCATTTGCTGTTTGTTGGGCGATGAAATTAGCTAATTATTTATGGTAAAAACAGCTAACCTGCCCATCATCATTGTTTTAATTTTCTTTAACAGCTATTGCCGGTTACAATTCAACGATTGCAGCTATTAATACTTGCAGGCCTGCATCTAAAAATTCCTTCATCAAGTATCAAAACCAAAATTATGAAACCATCCTTCCGGGGCATGGCATGTATCATCGCCATGTCTTTGCTTTCCTGCGGCAAAAATTCGGGTCATGAAAATAAAGAAGTAAGCGACATTGTAGAAACTACCACGCCGGTACAAAACGATCTGCAAACGCAAGCGGCAGATACCTCCACTATCTTACAGGCCGGAATGCCCGCTAATGCCGACTGGGACAAAAAGATCATTAAAACAGCTGACATCACATTACAACTAACCGACTACGCTTCTTTCAATAATAATATTCATAAAAATATCAGGGCATATGGCGCTTATATCGCTTCGGAGAAACAGGTGCATTCTGAATTCGAACTTAAAAACATCATTACAGTAAAGGTTCCGGTCGACCAGTTTGAGCAACTGGCAAACAGCTTCTCCGATTCATCTGTAAAAATCATTGAAAAGAATATTTCCACGCAGGATGTATCGTCTGAGATCGTTGATATTAAAGCAAGAATGGAGGCTAAAAAACAGGTAAGGGAACGCTACCTGGAGCTGCTGAAACAAGCAAAGAATATGAAGGATATTCTTACGGTACAGCAGGAAATAAACGCGATACAGGAAGATATTGAATCTGCCGGCGGGAGAGCCGGCTATCTGTCGCATCAGGCAGCCTACAGCACTATCAATCTTACCTATTACCAGCTACTCAAAGGACCTTGTGAAGTGAGTGAACCTGGCTTCTTTAGCCGCCTGGGCGAAGCTTTTATCAAAAGCCTTAATAGTTTGGAAGATTTTATAGTTTTCCTGTTTTATCTCTGGCCGTTATGGATTGCTTTATTGATTGGCTACCAGTTCTTCCGTAAAAGAAGACGTATAGCGGTCTCCAAACAAAATAAAACTGTTCAGCACAGTAGTGCTGCCGGATCGATTTAAGATCGTAGCTTTAAGGTATCTGCAAAGAACAATCGAGAATAATGGAGAAGAAAAAACTGGTTGTGCTTACCGGCGCTGGTATCAGCGCCGAAAGCGGCCTTAGAACGTTCCGCGACAGCGATGGTTTATGGGAAGGATACGATATTGAAGATGTAGCGACACCGCGGGCCTGGAAGCGCAATCCCCAGCTCGTACTGGAGTTCTATAATTACAGGAGGAGAGAAGTTGCGCAGGCGCAACCAAATGCTGCGCATATAGGTCTGGCAGACCTGCAGGATCAATTCGATGTTCAGATCATCACGCAGAATATTGATGACCTTCATGAAAGGGGCGGGAGCCGCAAAGTACTTCATCTTCACGGCGAGATCTTTAAAATGCGAAGTGAACGAAAGGATTATCCTACATATCCTGTTACCGGAGACATCCGGCTCGGAGATAAATGTCCGCAAGGAACACAACTCCGGCCTTTCATCGTTTGGTTTGAAGAGCCGGTTCCTATGATAGAAGAAGCTGTAAGATTAACACGACAAGCCGATATCTTTGTTGTGATAGGAACATCGTTGGCCGTGTATCCTGCAGCAGGTTTACTGCATGAAACACCTCCGGGAATTCCCTTGTTTATCGTTGATAAAAACATTCCGCACACCGGAAACCCTGATATAACGGCTATAGAAGCGCCGGCAACACAGGGTATCACGCTGTTGAAACAATACCTGGCAGCCTTGCAGAAGTAATCGTTTCCCGGTTACTCCGCAATCAGATAAACGCCGTTTTTTTCTATACTAAGCAGGGAAACCTTATAGTCTATTCGCTGTGCATTCTTTACAGCAGGCGCCATTAATGCAACTGCATCATTGGCGGAAAGGTGATTCACATAAAGCGTTTCTCCTTTTTTAAACTTGCCGTTACCATCATAGTATTGCAGATCCAGCACTACCAGGTCTACCGGTATATCTGTTATGTTTTTAACATGCAGTTTCATTTCCTTGCCGTTAGCCACCTGGCGTAATTCTTCCTGTACGGAAACATAATCGGTGATCTGTTTTTTTGATAAGCTCACTGCCGGTGAAGTCTTCGCCGCCTGTGGTATGGCCTGCTGAGGTTGTCCTTCAGAACGTGTACTGCCATTGGCAGCCACCTGCGAAGTCTTTGCCTGGCCATCTTTTCCGGTAGTTTTATCTGCGGAGGGCTGAGCTGCTGTTTGCCCGGCAGCCTGCTGTATGGTTTTACCTGGTGTTCCGGCGGCTACTTCCGTAGCTCCCTGTACTTTTAACCCGGCTATAGTTGTGTGCTGTCCGGCTCCGGCCTGGGGTATTGCAACGCCTTTGCCGCCAGCAACCTGATTTTGATTGGTTACCGGTTTAGCACCAGCAATTGAATTGACTGCCGGCCTGGCCGCTGCCGGTACATTGGGCTGCGATGCGCCGGCCGGAGCACCGTTTTTTGGCACCGGATTTCCTGCTGATACAACCTGGTGCGATCCGGGCGTTGCTGCAGCAGCATTAGCTGCTGCCTGATCAGCCGTATTTTGTTCTGAAGTATTTCCTGTTGGTACACCGGTAGTTTGCGCCTCTTCAACATTATGCGCATTGGCATCAACGGCTTCAGCAGGCGCAGGAGCTGTTTCCTCAGCACGGCCTGCATCATCTGCCATCACCGATTGCAAACTCGCGGCCTGTGGCTGTTGCCCCTGACTTTGCGCGTTGTCAGCTACAGCAGCCTGAACCTTGGGCTGTTTATCTCTCGTCCATCCGCTGCCTATCCACATGCCAATGCATAACACAGGCACCAGTAATAACAACAGGCCGGTACGGGAGGTCAGCGCCGGCCGTTTTCTTTGGAGAACGGTTTCATTATAACGTTGTTTAATATCTTCCAGCGATTCCGAATACTTGATATGGGATTCAGCTTTTTCTTCTTTTAAGCCGGTGGCGGGTCCCGTAGTTACCCTTACAAACGTATCATCAGGCTTTGTTTCATTTACATGGCGCTGCGGCATTGTTTCAGACGTGCCGGCAGCAGGATGCCCCGCTTTGCTGTCCCACGGTTTGTTGAATGAAGTTCTATCATCCTTTTGGGATGAGATCTTATCATCGCTGGCAGGCACCGCGCCTGCATCGCGTACAGGTAAATTGCCTGGAATCGAAGTACTGGTTTCTGCATGAACAGGGGAGGCTTGGGCCTCTTCAACCTTGCGCCAGTCGGCACGAACCCTTATACGCGGTTTAGGTGTATGTAAATGCGAATCGCCCCGGGCGGCATCGTTGCTTGCAGCGTTACCGGCAGTACTATCCTGTGCAATGCCGCTTATCGAAGACCGTGCTGCCTCCTTTTGTGCAAAACCCTTTATTGGAGAGAGCGCCTCACTTTTTTGTGTAATGCCGCTCATCGAAGAGGATACTTCACTATTTAAAGAGGATACTTCATTATTTTCTGAAGTGCCTTTCATCGAAGACGAGGCTTCATTTTCTTTGGCTGATGCGCTTTGATATTTGGACGCAGGCGGTTTCCAGAGGATAGTAGCCAGGTCCTCCGCTTCAGGCGCATATGGCTTCAATTCTGCTATTTCGCAGGGGTAACGCCAGGCGGCGCTTTTACCATCAACCCATACCAGGTCGTAGGCTTTTAAACCCATGGCTATCAGTTCCTCAGCACTGTAAGGTCCCGTTTCCTTGTTGTTTCGGAGCAAACGATATGGTTTCATAAAATGCAGCTTTGTCTATATAATGCGATAGTCATGCCTTTTATTGTGAAAGATTCGTTAACGGCCGCATAAAAACCGGCATTATTTGTGGATAAATGCGCCTTCAAAGCCCTGATGGCCACGGTAAAAAACTTATCTTCGCCATTCGTCCATATGGGCTTTTTTTCAGATTAAACCATATTTTTCAGGAACAAAACAGTTAATGGAAGAAAATCTTTTGCCACAGGAAACGAGCGACAATGACCGTATCATCCAGGTAAATATTGAGGAGCAGATGAAAACTGCGTATATCGACTATTCAATGTCGGTTATCGTAGGCAGGGCCTTACCGGATGTACGTGATGGCTTTAAACCGGTTCACCGCCGCGTTTTATTCGCCATGAATGAATTAGGCAATAACAGCAATAAACCTTACAAAAAATCCGCACGTATCGTGGGTGAGGTAATGGGTAAGTATCACCCGCACGGTGATAGCGCCATTTACGACACCCTGGTAAGAATGGCCCAGGAATGGAGCTTACGCTATACGCTTGTTGACGGTCAGGGTAACTTTGGCAACCAGGACGGCGACGATGCGGCGGCCATGCGTTATACAGAGGCCCGTTTACAGAAACTGGCCGAAAGCATGCTCCAGGATATTGAAAAAGAAACTGTTGACTTCCAGCCCAACTTTGACGACTCTCTTGAAGAACCCAGCGTTCTCCCCACACGTATCCCGCAGTTGCTCGTAAACGGCAGTAGCGGTATCGCCGTAGGTATGGCCACCAATATGATGCCCCATAATCTTAGCGAAGTGGTAGATGGCTGTATAGCTTATATCGACAACAGGGATATTACCATTGACGACCTCATGCAGTATGTGAAAGCCCCCGATTTCCCAACGGGTGGTATTATCTTCGGCATGGAAGGTATCAAACAGGGTTTCCATACCGGTCGCGGCAGGGTAGTATTACGTGGCAAATGCACCGTAGAAACCAAAAACAGCGGCAGGGAACAAATCATCATCAACGAAGTACCTTACCAGGTAAACAGGGATGCACTTACCAACCGCATCGGTCAACTGGTCAATGACAAAGTGATTGAAGGCATCGCACATGTGAACAACGAAAGTAACATGCGCGAAGGCACCCGTATTGTGGTTACCCTGAAAAGGGAAGCCGTATCACAAGTGGTGATCAACCAACTGTTCAAATACACTGAACTGCAGACAAGCTACGGTATCAACAACGTAGCTATCGTAAAAGGCCGTCCCAGGATCCTTAACCTGAAAGATCTTATCTCCGAATTTATCGAGTTCAGAATGGAAGTCGTTATCCGACGTGCCAAATATGAACTGCGTAAAGCAAGGGAAAGAGCACATATTTTACAGGGTTACCTGATTGCACTTGATCACCTGGATGAGGTGATCAGCCTGATCCGGAACTCTTCGACACCTGAAGCCGCGAAAGACGGTCTGATCAATGCAGGCTGGGGGATCGATGAAATTCAGGCCAAAGCCATCCTGGAATTACGTCTCCAGCGCCTTACCGGTATGGAGAGAGACAAGATCAAGGAAGAATTTGATCAGCTCATGATATTGATCAATCGTCTTGAAGAATTGCTTGGTAATGAAGGTTTAAGGTACGATCTCATCAAGACAGAATTACTGGAAGTAAAAGAGAAATTCGGTGACAAACGTAAAACCGAGATCCAGTACATGGCCGATGAAATGAGCATCGAAGACCTTATTGAACAGGAAGATGTGGTGATCACCATTTCTCACCTGGGTTATATAAAACGTACTTCTGCAACAGAATACCGTCAGCAACGCCGTGGTGGCCGTGGCGCTATTGGCAGCAAAACCAGGCAGGAAGACTTCGTAGAACACCTGTTTGTAGCATCTACGCACGACACCATGATGTTCTTTACTGAAAAAGGACGTTGTTACTGGCTTAAAGTATATGAGATCCCTGAGGGTGAAAAGCAAGCCAAAGGCCGCGCTATTCAGAACCTGATCCAGCTGCCACAGGACGATAAGGTGAGAACCATTATCGACGTGAAAAAGCTAAGCGATAAAGAATTCGTTGAAAGCCATTATATTATCCTTTGTACCAAAAAGGGTATCATCAAAAAGACCTTGCTCGAAGAATTCAGCAGGCCACGTGCTAATGGTGTAAACGCTATTACCATCGTGGAAGGAGACGAGCTTCTTGAAGCGAAAATGACCGATGGCAACAGCGAGATCATGCTGGCTATTAAGAGCGGCCGTGCCATCCGTTTCCCCGAAGAAAAAGTACGCGCTACAGGTCGTGGCGCCATAGGTGTAACAGGTATCGAATTGGAAGAGGAAAAAGACGAAGTGATTGGCATGATATGTGTCAACAGGGAGGATACTACAAAAACAGTGCTTGTAGTAAGTGAAAAAGGCTTCGGAAAACGGACACCTGTAGATGAATACCGCATCACCAACCGCGGTGGTAAAGGCGTAAAAACGATCAATGTTACCGAAAAAACAGGTCAACTGGTCGGTATCATGGATGTTCAGGAGAAAGAAGACCTTATTATTACTTGTAAATCTGGTATTACCTTACGTACAGCCGTTTCCAGTATCAAGGAATCAGGTCGTGCCACACAGGGCGTTACGCTTATCAAGTTAGACAACAGCGACGAGATAGCAGCTATTTCTAAAATAGAAGAAAAAGAAGAGGTAGAAGAAGAAACAGCGGAAATGGCAGAAGGTGACGAAACAGCAACAGGCGAAGAAAATGCAGGTCCTGATGCCGCCGGAGATACAACAGACACAACAGAGGAACCAACAGAAAACAACTAACCAATATTTTAAAATCTATTTGACGATGAAAAAGCTACTAATAGCAGCATCACTTCTCGTAGCAAGTCAGGCAGTAAACGCTCAGAAGCTCGACGGCGTAAATAAATTCTTCCTGCTGAATAAATATGACGAAGCAAAAACGGAAATCGACAAAGTTTGGGCTGATCCCAAAGCAGAAGAGAATCCCAAGGCTTTACTTTTAAAAACAAAAGTATACGCTGAGTTATATCTCGATTCTGCTATGAAGGTGAAATACCCCGACGCAGGTAAGGTTGCATACGAAACCTTCGTAAAATATATAGCGAAAGATACCGCCCTTAAAGAACTGAAGGAGGATAACGGTATGCGCGCCGTGAGCATCATTTACTCCAACAACTTTAACGAAGGCCGTAAAGCTTTCAGCGATAGCAAATGGAACGATGCACTTGGCCATTTTACTATAGCAGAGGAAATGGGTGACCTGATCTCCAAAAAGAACCTGGGTAATAACAAGCAAAACATCGACACATTTACCGTGGTTTATGCCGGTTATGCCGCTCAGAATGCTAAAAACACCGAGCGTGCGCTGTATTACTACAAAAAGTTCGCTGCTGAAAAGATCGGTGGAAAGGACTTCGTAGAAATCTACCGTTTTATCCTGAACGACGCGCTCGAGCATAAAAAAGAAGAGGATTTCAAAAAATACCTGGCCCTGGCGAAAGAATTATATCCTTCAGAAGCAACGCTTTGGAGCGCATATGAAATGGAATACCTGACCAAAAATGCGAGCGTTAAAGAAATGCTGGAGAAATATAAAAAAGAAGATGCTGCAGGTAGCTTAACCGGCAAGCAATACGCCAGCTATGGTGAAATGTTCGCAAACGCTTCTAAAGAAGAGTTCGACAGCACTGAACTGTTCAATGTTAAGTCATCTGCTTCTGAAGCTTTTGCAAAAGCATTCAAAACAGAACAAAACGGCGTTTATGCATTCAACGCGGGCGTAATCCTGTATCAGCAGTTCAACCTCCTGGAAGATAAATTCTATGCTTTACGTGGTGCTGATGCCGGTTTAAAAGCAAAACGCGACGAAGTTGAAAAACAGGAAAAAGCACTGGCTGATTCTGCTATCGGTCACATGGAAGCGGCCTACACACTGCTTAAAGCAAAAACTGATCGCGACAAAGTAGAAACATCCTGCTTATCCAAGAGCGTAGACTTCCTGGCCAACCTTTACCAATGGAAAAGGGACAAAGCCCGTGGTAAAAACGTTCAGGATTATGACAAGTTTGATGCGAAATTCAAACAATACGACGCAGAACACGGTCAGTACAAATAAATTAAACCTGGCTACATTCAGGCTGAAAAGCCGCTCCATATTTCCGGAGCGGCTTTTTTATTTACTTTATAAGGTAAGCTATCAACGAAGGATTTACCTGTTCCATTGGATGAGGAGTGTTGGGCAACACCGCCAGGCGTGCATCAGGCAGCTTTTTATAAGTGGCAATCGTTTCATCGAATGTCACCATCTTGTCTCTGTCGCCTTGCATCAGGAGGCATGGAAGCTTTATATTTTGGAAATCGGCAGGTGTCAGGAGATTATCCCGTCCCATATTCAACAGCATATCTGCCGTATTATGCAATACTTGCTTCCAGTCGTTAGGGGCATGCATAGTCTTTAATGCAGCGGCAAATGCAGGTACTTTTTCGGCAATGACGGCAGGATCCAACATTTTAACTTCTCTGGCGGCAGAAGTTTCATTCCAATGGAACTTTGTGCCAAGCGTAACGATCCGGCTTAGTAATTCCGGATGTCGGCTAGCAAGATACATAGCCACATAACCACCCATGCTATATCCAAAAACCATAGGCTGTACCAGGTTGTGATCCTGTATATAATTCCTTGCGGCATCTGCAAAAAGAGGTATTGAAAAAGATTCAGCAGGCAGGGCTTCGCCACCATGACCAGGAAAATCCAGCAGGTGCACATCGTAGCGTTCAGATAATTCGCCGGCAATCGCTTTTAGCTGGCAGGAGGCACCTATAGCTCCATGCAGCATTAGTAAAGATGTTTTCATGTATGAATATAGCAGTTATTCGTAGCAGGTACCTAAAAACTATTCGTCGGGGTAATGGATTTCGTAAACATGTTTTCCTTGAACGAATGGACAGACAAGAAGGGAGGATGAAATCCTTATATAATACTTAACATAATATTAATTATGAGTAACATTATTATATTTATAAACAGCCCTGTGGAAACGAGATCAATCATCTGGAGACAAATATTCCATATCCAGTAACGGATATACAACTGGAATAGTGAAAGGTCTAATTTTAAAATTAACCGAGTTGACTAACAATCTGTAGCGCAGCTGGGTAAATGGCTGCTTTTACATGGTCTGCTGTTCCCAGATATTCGCCATCGACCTGAAACGGACTGGCCGGGCGCGCCTTCATATCCAGCTGGCGGCATCTGATAATTTCTATGTTATAGCGGTTAAACGGTTTCCGTGTAACCATCATTTTAAACAGCTCGGCAATTGCCAGGCGTCTTATAATTACCAGCTCCATCCAGCCGTCGTTGATACGGCCATCGGGATTAATGACGGCTCCGGTACCGTAGCGTGTGGCGTTTGCAATTACGGCCATGATAGCATGCCGCCTTAAGTGAACTCCGTCCGTAATTAAGTGCAAATTCAAGCGTGGATATTTTCTGTCGAGCAGTAAACGCCAGAATGCCCGCAGATAGCCTAACATACCCCTTTGCGGAATTTGTTCAAAATGGCGTAACAGGGACGCATTCAGGCCCATATCGCTCAGGTGAATACACCATTCTTCATTGATCTTAATGAGATCGATGGCATGTGATTTTCCTTTGACTGCGATTTCGAGTGCTGTGGTCTCGTCCTGCGGAATGTTCAGTTCTGCCGCCATGCCGTTGGCAGAGCCGCCGGGAATAATTCCCATCGATATGTGTGAATCGATCAATAATCCGGCAACGAGTTTCAATGTTCCGTCGCCGCCAATGGCAATCACCCTGTCGGGCGCACATTCCTTTATTTTTACAGCCAGCAACTGGTGGCAGTTTGGTACATTTTCCTGAATATGAAAGTAATGTGAATCACCCATCCGATTGCTTATCAGCCAGTTATCGACAATTGACTGCCAGTCTTTCTGACGACGGCCAGCTTTTGAATTGATTACGAATAATAATCTCATAGAGGTGATTAATAATCTGATGGATGCGTTTTGCGAATGCGGTATGGTTTTAGACCGAACATCGTACCAGAATTACCCTTAACCGCCTCTGGCGATCAAGATCACTTCATAATTATGCGTAAAATTTTATTGAACTGGCTGGGAGTAATGGATGGAACTTATGTGAAAGTGTACCGAGGTTTTGGTCATGCACACCGGATGCAGATCTACGGGCATGTTCTTTCAACACATACCATCCGGAAGCCGTACAGGAAAAGCAGTATCTTACGTAATATCAGGATGTTATTGGGGCTTTTTTTTGTGAAACCAGTAGCAAGACGGCAGGTACAGCTAAAATGGGGCAAACAGCTTGTTACCACTACCACTGAAACAGATGGTTTTTTCCGGCTTGAATGGTCTTCAGAAAGCAGCGTACCTGCCGGAGAGCATAAGGTTCTTATAACATGCGCCTGTGAAAAAGCCGGTTTTATTCAAAATGAAGGGATCGTAGTTGTACCACATATTACCCAGTTGGCGATGATCTCGGACATTGACGACACCTTCCTGGTCTCTTATTCGGCTACCAGGCTCCGCCGCCTTATCACTTTGTTCCGGCACAATGCACGTACACGCAAGGCTTTTGCCGATGTAGCGACGCATTACCAGCTCCTTCGTTTTGCGCAAACACATGATAACAATCCCAACCCGTTTTTCTATGTCTCCAGCAGCGAGTGGAACTTATATGATTACCTGGAGGAATTTCTGAACGCGCGGCAGATACCTACAGGAATACTGCTGCTAAACCAGCTCAAAAGCTGGCGGCAATTGTTAAAAACCGGGAAAACCCATCACCAGGGTAAGTTTGCGCGTATCGTTCGTATTATGGAAGCCTTTCCTGAACAAACATTCATCCTTCTTGGAGACAATTCACAGCAGGATCCTGCCATTTATGCATCTGTTGCAGTGCATTTTCCCGGCCGCATTCACGCCGTTTATATCCGTCTTGTAGTTGACAAAAATGAAGCACTAACCCGAGCCATCCTGCAGCCTGTCATCGATGCCGGAACCCCCTGTTGTTTATTCAGAGAAAGCAAAACCGCAATACTTCACTCTGAAGATATTGGCTTGATTTCCAATGTAGAATGACCCATTAAGTACAATATAGTTTCAGGCAAACTATTATAATCGCAATTCCAAATGCCACGTATTACAACACCTGAACTAACATTAATCCCGATGGCCGTCAGCAAGGGCTGGACGGAACTGGTGATCATATGATGTCTGGCGGCCGGCACAATACAAACTAAAAACTAAGCACTATCCAGGATTTAATCCCAGGCGCCGAGCATTCTACGCAGTAAAATGATTTCACCGGTATGATACGAGGTGTGATCAACGATAAGAATGGCTTCACGGAGTAAATTCTGGCCGTCGCCGTGTGAAAACGGAGTGTACAGATCTGCGTCGGGAGACTCCAGCAGGGCTATAAATGCTTTGGTGTCGGAGGCGATATCATTGAGTGTGCGTTTCCATGCGGTTTCGTCGGATGGAGCGGTTTCTGTTGGCCAATATTCATCGGGCCAGGCGGGAGATTTATGGGCCGGATCGCGGGAGAATTCAAGGATATCCCATTGTGTAATGCGGATATGTTCGACAAGTTGCCAGATGCTATAGGGTAAACCTTCGGGCACCACTCCTCTTAGTGCTGCAGGCAATTTATCGACTGCCTGCTCAAAAGTTACGTGTGCGTGTCCGCCTTTCAACATTTCTTTAAGAACAGAAACCAGATTTTTTTGTTGAAGCTGTGAGGTATCCGTATGCTTTGTCATAATGTTGCTTTTTACCTGTAGACAGGTAAAAATGATGCCGGACTAACAAGTATGTAACCTGAATCACACATTCATCTTATGCAAAAGTTTGACGCCCTGGTCATCGGAGCCGGACAAGCAGGTATTCCATTGGCCAAAAGACTTGCAAAAGCCGGATTATCGACAGCTATCATAGAAAAAAGGGTCGTTGGCGGCACCTGTATCAATGATGGCTGCACACCAACAAAGTTAATGGTAGGCCATGCCGCTGTGGCACATATAGTACGGAACAGCAGTACCTGGGGAATTTCTGTTGCAAGCCCTCCTACCGTAGATTTCAAGACCATACACGAACATAAACAGCAGATTGTCAATTCATTCAGAGGGTCTGCGCAACGAGGAATTGAAGAAACGGAACACTTGGTTCTAATTGAAGGAGAAGCCTCTTTTACCGGGGACAAAATACTTGAGATACGGTTAAAAGATGGCAATACGGAACAATATACCGCACCATTGATCTTTATAAATGCCGGCTGCAGTATGGCTATTCCACCCATCCCGGGACTGGATCAGGTAACCTATTACACATCGACCTCACTGCTTGACCTGGAAAGTTTACCGGAAACACTGGTGATCATTGGAGGGAGCTATATAGCGCTTGAACTGGGACAGTTGTATCACCGGCTTGGCAGCAAGGTTACTGTTATTGAACAGGCGCCAAATCTGCTTCCAAAAGAAGATAATGATGTGTCGGCCTGTATCAAAGATTTTCTTGAGAAAGAAGGAATCCAGGTGTTTACCAATGCCCGGGTAGACCTGGTTGAGCAGGAAAAGAGCAGCATCCGGGTCAGGTTTACGGAGCAGGCACAAGGGGGTGATGCGAAGAAGAACAACAGTTTTGCCGATACAACTTCCGGAAGTGCGCAAACGGAAGTCACTGGTTCTCATTTACTCATTGCAACGGGCAGGAAACCGCAGTCGGTGGCTTTACAACTGGAAAAAGCAGGTGTAGAAGTTGATAAAAATAATTATATAAAAGTAGATAAATACCTGCAAACCAATGTAAAAGGAATTTATGCTTTGGGAGATATCAAAGGGGGGCCTGCTTTTACACATGTGGCGTATAACGACTATGTAGTTATTCTTAAGAATATAATTGAAAAGCAGGACTGGTCGATCGAAGGCCGGCTGATCCCCTATTGTATGTTCACGGATCCGCAATTAGGCAGGGTTGGCTTATCTGAAAAGCAGGCAAAGGAGCAAGGGATACCTTTTGTGACCTATACCCTTTCTATGGAGCGTGTGGCCCGGGCGCTGGAGACGGGACATACTACCGGAATGATGAAGGCAATAGTACACCGTGACACGGATAAGATACTAGGTGCGGCCATTATTGGAGAACAAGGCGGAGAAGTGATGACAGTTTTGCAAATGGCGATCCAGGCGGGGCTGACCTGTGATGCTATCCGCTGGGGCATGTTTGCGCATCCGCTTTATGCAGAATCATTGAATAACCTGTTTATGGAACAAGGCAAACCTTCTACATCGTCATGATCCAATTATCCGGCGTTACCAAACATTATGGAGACCACAAAGCGGTTGATGCGCTCTCTGTTCTAATAAGGGAGTCGGAAACCTTTGTATTGCTTGGCACCAGCGGATGTGGCAAAACAACCACCCTCCGGATGATCAACAGGCTCATTACGGCCGATGAAGGCAGTATTGAAATCAACGGGGCACCTATTGACAGTACCCCGCCGGAGCAATTGCGCAGGACCATCGGTTATGTGATGCAACAAAACGGACTTTTCCCTCATTATACCGTTGTTGAGAATATTGCGGTGGTGCCAACACTGCTGGGATGGCCTAAAGACCAGATTCGCAAGCGGGCCTTGTCGTTAATGGAACAGTTACACCTGCCGGCAAACAGCTTTGCCCACAGGTATCCGCACCAGCTGAGTGGGGGGCAGCAGCAGCGCGTTGGCGTTGCCAGGGCGCTTGCGGGGAACGCTCCTATCCTGCTGATGGATGAGCCTTTTGGAGCCCTCGATCCGGTTACCCGTTCACTTATACGAAAAGAATTCATGGAGTTGGAGGAGATCAGCAAGAAGACCATTGTACTGGTAACACATGACATACCGGAGGCGTTTGAGATGGCGGACAGGATATGCCTGATGAATAAAGGACGGGCCGAACAAACCGGCACGCCTTCGGAATTGCTGTTTTCGCCTGCCAGCGCTTTTGTACGTTCTTTTTTTGATGCAGACCGCGAGCTGCTGGAGCTGAACATTGTTACGATGAGAGATCTGTGGCCGCATTTAGGGGAACCCGTATCATCTTCAGATCTACCTGACTCCATCCGGCAATTTCCTGCGGCCACCAGCTGCTGGCAGATACTAAACTGGCTTACGGGCGAACAGGCTGCCGCCAGCGTTAGTTACCAGCATGATATAAAAATGGTTAGCCGTGCGAACCTGTTACAGGCGCTTGGCGATTATAAAACCTCACAATATGGTTAATGATGTTGCTTAAAGCTTCGCGATATCATTTAAATACGAAGACTGTATAATAACTGCTAATGGAAACCAAACAAACCTTTATCGACTTTCTGCGGGAGCAATCCGGAAAAATACTGGAGCAGACCCTTGTACACCTGGGTTTGACCTTTTCGGCATTACTCCTGGCATTGGTGATAGGATTAAGTCTTGGTATCCTTATCAGCTTTCAGCGGCGGCTTGCAGCGTTGGTACTGGGGATAGCAGGCATTCTGCAAACGATACCCAGTATTGCACTTCTGGGCTTTATGATCCCATTATTAGGCATTGGCGCTCAACCGGCTATTGCAGCGCTTTTATTATATGCCTTGCTGCCTATTATCCGCAACACCTATACCGGGATCACCCAGATAGACCCGGCGATAACAGAGGCGGCGCTGGCATTGGGTATGAATCCGCGGCAGGTGCTGATGAAGGTGCAGCTTCCGCTGGCGATGCCGGTGATACTTGCCGGGATCCGCATTGCAGCGGTGATTACCGTGGGAGTGGCTACGCTGGCAGCCTATATAGCCGCCGGCGGATTAGGGGAATTTATTTTTGGGGGTATTGCGCTGAATAATACCCATATGATACTGGCAGGCGCCATTCCGGCGGCTGTACTCGCCTTGTTGTGCGACGGGTTGCTATCGCTGATCCAGAAGTTAAGTGCACGGCGGCTGCGTCATATGAGCTGGCTGTTACCCTGCTGTCTTATCGTATTGTCTTCTGCATTATTAGCGCCGGCAACCTTTGACCGGAAAATGCTGGCTGGGTTTACCCCGGAATTTATGGGAAGGCAAGATGGCTTCCTGGGTTTACAAAAGGTTTACGGATTAACACTGCGTACTGTTGTCATTAACGACATGATCATGTATAAGGCTATTGCCGGGAAAAAACTGGATCTCATTTCAGGCAGTACTACAGATGGAAGGGTAAAGGCTTATGACCTGCTGGCGCTTGAAGATGATAAACATATTTTTCCTCCCTATTATGCAGCTCCCCTGGTTCATCATAAAACGCTGGAAAAATACCCGCAACTGACACCGGTTTTAAATATGCTGGCAGGCAGGATCGATGATTCTACCATGACGGCACTTAATTACCAGGTAGATTATTTAAAGCAGTCACCTGAGCAGGTTGCACTGGATTTCCTTAAACAAAACAACCTGTACCGGCCTCCCTCTCCTTCAAAAACAGGTGACAACATTATTATAGGCAGCAAACTATTTGGTGATGGTTATATTCTCGCTGCCATGTATAAAATACTGGTTGAAGGATATACTTCGCTGAATGTTACTACCAAAACAGGACTAGGCGGCACCCAGATCTGTTTTGAAGCATTGGCGAACGGGCAAATAGATCTTTATCCTGAGTACACCGGTACTGGCTTGATGGTGATCTTAAAGACCCCGAAAGCTGTTACCGATACCCTGCTGACGAATCCCGGCAAGGTATATGCATATGTAAAAGAAGCATTTCATAAACAATATGGATTAGACTGGATGCTACCGATTGGTTTCAATAACACGTATGCAGTAATGATGCGTCGTTCACAAGCCGATTCCCTGGGTATTCATAGCTTATCCGCATTAAAAAGCTGGCTTAATAAGAATCCTACTTTATAAAACACCTTTATGGAACTATTACAGGAGTACAAAAAAATAAGGACGCGTACCAAAGAAATCTGCCATCCCCTTAAAACAGAAGACTATGTAGTTCAGCCCATTGCTGATGTTAGTCCCCCTAAATGGCATCTGGGTCATACCACCTGGTTCTTCGAAACATTTCTGCTTCAGCCCAATCGGCCTGACTACGAAGTGTTTGACACGGATTATAATTTTGTTTTCAACAGTTATTATGAATCGGTAGGCAAGCGGGTAATACGCACACATCGTGGCAACCTCAGCCGTCCCTCAGTTGAAGACATTTATAAGTACCGGGACTATGTGGATGCTGCTATGGAAACATTTCTTGCACAGCCGTTGTCACTGGAATTGCAGCAACTGGTGATGTTGGGGCTTAATCATGAAGAACAGCACCAGGAACTGTTGTATACTGATATCAAATATATTCTTGGCCATAATCCCTTGTTGCCTGCTTATGGCTCCTCTCCTTTTACGGCTGCTACTGCCGCCAATAACCAGCCAGCGTCGATACCTATCAAGGCGGGTATTTATGAAATAGGTCATGAGGGAGACGGTTTCTGTTTCGATAATGAATGCAGCCGTCATAAAGTTTATTTAAACGACTATACCATAGAATCTGCCCCGGAGACCAATGCGGGTTTTCTTTCCTTTATCGAAAGCGGCGGTTACCGTGATTTTCGTTACTGGCATGCGGAGGGATGGGATTGGGTTCAGCAGCATCATGTAGGCGCTCCTCTTTACTGGCACCTGGTAGACGGGCAATGGTTTTATTATACCTGGGAGGGGCTAAAGCCGCTGGACCTGGCTACTCCTGTAGCGCATATCAGTTATTACGAAGCGGCAGCTTATGCAGCCTGGAAGGGCATGCGGTTACCCACCGAATTCGAGTGGGAGGTTGCAGCACGCCAGTTCAAATGGGGACAGCGCTGGGAATGGACCGAAAGCGCTTATCTACCTTACCCGGGTTTCAAAAAAGCGCCGGGGGCTATCGGCGAGTATAATGGCAAATTCATGGTTAGCCAAATGGTGTTACGCGGCGCTTCGGAAGTAACGCCACCCGGGCATAGCCGCATTACCTATAGAAATTTCTTTCACCCGCATCTGCGCTGGCAATTCACCGGACTGCGCCTTGCCAGATAATTTAATCCGTACCACTATGCACACAACAACGCTTTCTACTGCGGCTAACGGCGCTATTATCACCGATCATCGTCACCAGTTCCTTACAGATGTAATTGAAGGATTAAGCAGTAGCCCCAAATGCCTGCATTCAAAATATTTTTATGATGAGCAGGGCGACAAACTTTTCCAACAGATCATGCAATGCCCGGAGTATTATCCTACACGTTGTGAAATGGAGATCATACGGCAGCAAAGAGAAGAGATCATTGGATCCGTATTAAAATATCTGCCCCAGTTTGATGTGGTAGAACTTGGCGCTGGTGATGCTTCAAAGTCGATACACCTGCTTCAGACCGTATGCAACACCTTACCTGATTTCACTTATTACCCTATCGATATTTCCTGGAATATAATACAAGACCTCGAGAAACGTCTTCCGGAAGCATTACCCGGTCTCAGGATACATGGCCTGCATGGAGAGTATCTTGAGATGCTGCAACAGACCACCGAATTATCGCATCGCAATAAACTGGTTTTGTTCATGGGCGGCAACATCGGCAATTTTGATGCACGGACGGCTGTGAATTTCTGCCGCGAGTTACGCAGGACGATGCGTCCTGGTGATCTTCTGCTCATTGGCTTTGATCTGAAGAAACATCCACAGGTGATCCTTGATGCCTATAACGACAAACAAGGTCTTACCCGCGATTTTAATATCAACCTGTTACACAGGATCAACCGGGAACTGGATGCGGATTTTGATCCTATGTTGTTTCACCACTACCCTACCTATGATCCGGCTACCGGCGCCTGCAAGAGCTACCTGGTGAGCCTGGAGAAACAGAAAGTATGTATAGGAAAGGAGGCCACTATTACGTTTGAAAAAGACGAATGCATATTTATGGAGGTTGCGCAGAAATATTCTCCCGAGGAAATCCAGCGACTGGCTTTCACGGCAGGTTTTTCGCCTGTTGGAAGCTTTGTGGATGCCAGCGGATGTTTTGCCGATTGTTTATGGCGGGGGTAGGTCAACTGCCGCTTTCCGGCAATTGCTGCGTGTCTTTGAGCGCCACTCCTGAGATCTGTTTGCGAAAAGCCTCTTTCACCAGATGCAGGAGCCTGGAAGCGGCATCTTCATAAGACAGGCCCCGGGGGCGAATATTGGAGACACAATTCCGGTTGTCATCGGTAAGACCGGGCTTGGGCGCGTAGGTAAGATAAGCTCCGAGACTGTCTGCCGCGGTAAGGCCTGGCCGCTCTCCCACCAATAATAAAGACAACCGGGCTTTCAGCAATGCAGCCACCTGGTCGCCGATTGCTACACGTCCCTGCCTGACCAATACCAATGGCAACATTGAAAACCCCTCGGCTTTTAACGCGGGCACCAGCAGCCGGAGCAGTGGCGCAGCATGATGTTGCACCGCGGTAGCAGATAGCCCGTCAGCTATTACCAAAACAATATCGCCTGCAGGCAGATTTGCATTTTCCAGTAAAGCGGCAGAAGACGAATGCAATAACCTTCCCTTATCGGGTCGCTGCAGGTATTGGAAACGGTCACTGGCCTGGCTGTTCACTACCCATACAGGATATCCGGATAAAGGTTCCAGTTCTTTGATCATAACATCTGTATCCCATGCTGTATGCACCGCATCCCGGGCATGTGCATGGGCCAATCGGAATGCCAGCACTTCGCGCAAGGGAACGGCCACCCCGGTGCGACCTAATGCAATACGTGCAGCGGTAAGGCTCTTTAAACCAATCCAGGGATCTTCGCGGATCAGTGGCGTTGGAATTACTGGTTTATCCATTTCACCATTGTTTTATTTGTTCCAATAACCGGGTTGCTATCGCCGGCTGCTGTAACCGGCCTTGCTGATCGATAATACCCTGGCGCAACAGCCATTCTTCAAACTCAGGAGCAGGACGCAGTCCAAGCATCTTCCGGAGGTATAAGGCATCGTGAAAAGAAGTAGACTGATAATTTAACATGATATCATCTGCCCCGGGAACTCCCATGATATAATTACATCCGGCAACCCCCAACAACGTGAGCAGGTTATCCATGTCGTCCTGGTCGGCCTCGGCATGATTGGTATAACAAATATCAACGCCCATAGGCAATCCTGCCAGCTTACCGCAGCAATGATCTTCCAGTGCAGCCCGTATGATCTGTTTGCCATCGAAAAGATATTCCGGGCCGATAAAGCCCACTACTGTATTTACGAGGTGGGGATTGAAATGCCGTGCTACTGCATAAGCCCTTACTTCACAAGTCTGCTGATCGACACCTTCATGTGCATTAGCCGATAAGGCACTTCCCTGACCAGTTTCAAAATACATGAGGTTATTGCCGATTGTTCCCCTGCGCAAAGACAATGCTGCCTCATAGGCTTCCTGCAGTATAGACAAGCTTACACCAAAGCTGCTATTGTTTTTTTCTGTTCCGCCTATAGACTGGAAGACCAGGTCTACAGGCTCCTTTCTTTCAATCAGGCCCAGGGTGGTGGTAACATGCGATAGAACACAGCTTTGCATGGGAATATCGAACTGTTGCCGAAGCTGGTCGAGCAAGCGGAGCAGCAGAGCAGCGGTATCGGGATTATCTGTTGCGGGGTTGATGCCAATCACTGCATCGCCGCTGCCGTATAACAACCCATCAATGACAGAAGCGGCTATCGCCCGCGGATCGTCGGTAGGACTATTGGGCTGTAACCTAACGGACAAACGGCCTTTCAAACCAATAGTATTCCGGAACCTGGTGACCACTTCACATTTGGCGGCCACCTGTATCAGATCCTGGTTACGCATTAGTTTACTTACTGCAGCGATCATTTCGGGGGTGATACCCGGCACCAGCCGTTGCAACACATGTGCATCAACATCATCGCTCAGCAGCCAGTCACGCCACTGCCCTACTGTAAAACTACTTACCGGCGCAAAGGCCAGGGGGTCATGTGAATCTATAATGAGCCTGGTAACTTCGTCCGTTTCATAGGGAATGACCATTTCCTGAAGGAAATCCTTCAGCGGCACATCGGCAAGCGCAAGCTGGGCGGCCACCCGTTCTTCGTAGCTTTCTGCCGTTAGTTGTGCCAGCGCATCGCCGGAGCGGAATGGGGATGCTTTTGCCAGTAACGTTTTTAGCGTTTGAAAGCGATAATTGTGGTTTCCTATGGAATAATGGTAACTCATGATACGGGTATTGGCCGGTGACGGCCTATATAAAAAATGATACCTATCAGCGCGAGCCCTATAAAGAACAGCAGGCTCAGCCAGGGATAAAATACGATAATAGTAACACAGGCAAGCACAGAAAGTAACAAAGCTATTAATGGCATCCAGGGGTAGAATGGCGCCTTAAAAGGCCGCTCCAATTCCGGCGCTTTTTTACGGAGCACAAAAAGACTGATCATACTTATGATATACATTACTACAGCGCCCATTGTTGAAATCACCACCAATTTACTGGTATCAAGCAGCAGCAAAGCGAGAATTCCTGCTGCGCCACCTGCCAGCAGCGCCCAGTGCGGCGTTTGAAAGCGGCTATTTACCTGCGACAAGATACCAGGGAGATAGTTGCTGCGGCCCAACGCAAATAACTGGCGGGAATAACTAATAATAATACTATGGAATGAAGCAATAAGACCAAACAAACCTATTCCGGCAAACAGCCGGGTTATGCTGTTCTCTTTTCCGAGAACAATACCTATCGATTCGGGTAAGGGATAGTCGATATTGGCAAGCAGGCGCCAGTCGGTAATGCCGCCTGTACAGATCATGACGGCCAGTGCGAGGATCAGCAAGGTTAATATACCGGAGATATATCCCCTTGGAATATCCTTTTTTATATCCCTCACTTCTTCCGCCACCATCGCAACTCCTTCGATGCAAACGTACAACCAGATTGCGAAAGGAAGGGCTGCAAATAAACCAGACCATTTAAGCGGAAAAGCATTATTCATAAAATTGGTGACAGAGAATGCAGGCGCCACAATGCCGAGATACACCAGCAGTTCTGTTACCGCCAACAATGTAACTATGAGCGTAAAAAAAGCAGACTCCTTTATACCCAGCAGATTGAGGCCGGTGAAAAGAAAATAACTTCCAATCGCCGTATAAATAACGGGAACAGATGGATATAGAAAATGAATGTAGCTACCAAGCGCAAACGCAATAGCCGGTGCTGCAAAAAGGAATTCAATAACCGAAGCATAGCCTGCTATTAGTCCACCCCAGGGGCCAAGTGCTTTATAAGCGTATGCAAAGGGGCCGCCTGCATCTGGAATGGCGGTGGTGAGCTCGGTAAAGCTGAAGATAAAGCAGATATACATGACAGTAACAACGAGGGCCGCGATGAGGAAGCCGACAGTACCTGCCGCCCCCCAGCCATAGTTCCAGCCGAAATATTCACCTGATATCACAAGGCCAACGGCAATAGCCCAGATATGAACAGGCTTAAGGACCTTTCTCAAAGAAGCAGTATTTCCCATACAAACGATGAAGATAGGTATGTAATATACTTATATTTTCATGTATGTGAAAGGGGGAATGGAAAACGGCATGTACACCAATCATGCCCGTTTTCCACAAAATCCTTGGTCATTCTGGGCGGCATATCGCATATATGCCCCACACTGGTAGTAGAAACCCGATAACACAAACAGAGATTTGGCAAGTTCAAACATATTGACCATTCTACCCGATTTTGACCAGCAATAGAAGCTGAATTGTGTTTTCAATTACTTTCAAACTTAAAGCTCACATAAGAACAACCGGACAAAGTATTCAATTGATCTAGCTGTTCACTATCAATATAGCTATCCATGTTATTTAAATAAGTTAGTTACCCGTTCGCTAGTCAAAGCCTCCCCATTTTTATAGAAAATTGTATTCTCAAACAGTCTTTTCACTCATTATTTGATATGACACTTCTATGCCTTCTACCATACTTTCCCTCTTAGGAACTATCATGGGGTTAAAACTGGCGTCACGATCTCGGGGAATGCGGATTTCTGACTCCCTGTAACTGGTTTTGATCTTCTTTTTGCCATAGCCATTACGGGTATTGATGTTCTCAGGCTGCTCGTGCTTATCATAGCCCAGATGGCCATCCAGCTCACCCTCAAGCATTTTTTCTATGCCGCGTTTCTGGAGCTGGCTTAAATCTTGTCTGGTCTTAAACTGCTTTAAAAAATCGTCGATTAAAAAGTCTTCTGGTCGCATAAACTGTATATCGGTTTAAAAATAAAAAATCAGGATTGAAACCCCGATTTTTCATTTACACAGTTTATGAGATAGTGTCATTGATTTTAATTTTAAGCAACCCTACAATTAATCAATCATCTGAAACCAAATTAGATTTGAACCACACTCCATAAATCTCCAACTTAACCTAATCGCTTTTTCCTTTACAATTAACAATAGTTGAAACCCTTTTAATATTTTTAATCAGTGGATCAAATCAGTACAGAACAACAGAGTGTAATCTATCCATTTCTGTCCTATATATACCTATCTGCCCTCCTGTAAGAAGTAACTAATCTATATCCTTTCGCGGCTATAGAAGAATCAAAACCTCAACAGAATTTCACTCTTGTCCAAAGAATTACGTGATAATTTTATCTCCTCGTCACTAAGCTGCCAGATGTATATATCAGGATTTATCGAGAACACCCGCCCCCAGTCTTCGTTTTCTATATGCCACTCTAGAGGCCTCCCATCAATCAGAAAGGACAAATGAGCCTTCGACAATAAATTTATATCAAAAACACCTCTAATATACCCTTTTTGTATCAGCTCAGACTTTGTTTGCCAAGCTTTCAAAGCATTTACTGAGGTGTCAGCTAGTTCCTTATCTTTTACATGCTCAAATGCACCATCTGCATATGCTGTAGCCCATTTAACATTTTCAGTCAAATATGCAAACCCATATATCACTTTAAAATGAACATACAATGCATTAACAAAATCGACCAACTTGAAATTCTCATACGATTTTGTAAGTACTATGGTTATCTGATTCGGTTTACAAATTTCAAATTGAATACTCAGCCCCTGCTTTTCCTTCCTAGCATCGCCATCCTCAAAAGTTAAATTGACAATCTCATTCCAATTATGCCTTTTAATCTTTTCCTGAACGCTTTCGAAAGTACCATATATTAGATTATAGTTTTCACTATAAAAACCTAAATATTTAAATACGTTACCTAAACTACTATCAAAGTAATCAAGAATGAATTGGTAAAGCTGCCCCGTTTTACTCCGATCAAATTCGGAGAAATACAAAACATAGCATCTAACGTCCTTATTTTTCTTTTTAAAAAACATTCTATCTATATAATAAATGAAACAAAATAGGTTTCACGACCTTAACGTCTCCCATTATAGAGTTACGCCTCATAAACCGAAGATTCCTTAACTTAAGCAATTCCTCAACATCAGTTTTAGACATAACTTCGAAAACCCTTACACTACCATCTTTGAAAAGTACTCCGACATCCGGCCTAGGCCCCCACTTAAAATTACCTCCACCTAAAAGCTTTTTATATCCTAGATCAAAAGTAACCCTTTCTACTCTAGGATCCAGCGCATATCGAAATCCAATAAGCCTAGAAGTAAATGCGTGGGCAAAAGTACTTGTAGACTGAGCAGATCCTAATGTTTTCGCTAAGGCGACTTTTGCTAAACCTTTCACAACAGCGCCCACCAATAAAAGATCTTCTGCATTTACAGCCGATGCGCTAGTATAACCACTGACATAAAAATTTCTGGAAAATGCGTAATTCTTAGTGGCGATCGCCAAATTAGTGGCAGCGCCTTCTGAAAGCCCGTCGCCAACAAAGCGTCCTAACTTACTAAAACCAACGGCCTCTTTATCTTCTTTACTCCAATTATATCCAGCCATGCTTGAATACATTCCATTGTAACCCGCTAAGTCCGCTGCTATAGGAGTTAGTACCTTCTGATAATCTTCAGCATTATACCAGCCAGCTTTTGTATTATAATCTTTAGAACCAGCATGCCAGAACCAATCTATTTTTGTTGTCTTAGGCGCATTATGCAAACTGGCATAAGTAGTTTCAGAAGTGGTTTGTTGTTCTCCTTCTTTCGTTCCATCTGCCTTGGGCTTATCTGGAGTATCACCATCTGGATCGTTCAGGATTAATGGGCTGTTGTTAAAAACAGCATATGGGCTTTCATCAACCTTGATAACAGGATCAACATTCCATCTCCGGCCTACTCGTGCATCATATTGCCAAAATTCAGCTGTATAACCTTCATCATAAATTTCGTTGGTCCTCTCTTGCCCATTAAACCCATATCTATACATTCCTACATTATAACTCCGCCCCGGCTGTAGCATCCCAAACGGATAATAATCCTGCGCACTCACAACATCAGCGCTATAATACTCTACACTGCCCCCACTTCCCACCTGTACCTTTCTATCCGACACCGTCGCCAGCACGTTCCCTAAATGGTTGGTTAACTCAAAGAACTTATATCCTCTCGTAAATATATAGCTATTTCCTGTACTCAACAGGGGCATTGAAACGGGCGGCGCGCTTGTTGCAGTTCCATTTACCGCGTCAAGGGTCGCTTTGATAATTCCGAGACGGCTGCTTCCGTACATGTGCAGCTCCGTCTGGGTAAGGTTGCCGTTGTTAAGCGCGGTGTTCCCGGCCTCGTAAACGCTCATGACATTACCCTGGGCATCGCGGACATAACAGGTTGTGTGAGAACCTATGGTTTTACGGATACGGTTACCGGAAGCGTCGTAAGCATAGTCGATAGTGGTGTTATCAGATTTTACGATGCGGCTGATTTTGCCGTACACGTTCCATTGGATATCGGTTATCCCGGACTTTATGTCCCTGGTCATGTTGCCGATGGCATCGTAAGTGTAGTTGTTCATGGATTGCGCATCGATGTCTTCGGTGTAATTATTCTCCGGAACTGTGTCGTGGATGTAGTTGAGCTGGTTATTGCCTGGATTGTAATAGTAGGCCAGCCGATCCATTTCCTGCGGTTTGCCGGCGGAGGTGGAGCCGTTGCGCAAATAGGAAGAGATATTGCCGTTGGCATCGTAGGAAATGGATTCCTTGTAGTCGAGTTGTTTTTCGAGGCAATCGAAATTATTCTTCAATCTAATTTACCAACTGAAAGGTGCTGTTAAAGATGCAGTATGATTCAATCTAATCCCTATTGGCAAAGGAATCCAGGCGAAATGCCCTGATAAACACAGGGAAACAGTCCACTAGTCATTTATGAACTCACTCTAGTACATCCTCGTTTTACTAGCACTCTTATATTGTCGGTAGTCAATGGAATTACCATTTAAAAGAAAAAGGAGCCACTATAACAGTAACTCCTTCTGTCTTTAATATCACTTTCAGATTTAATAATAGATCACACTTTTGTTTCAGCCATTGCTATGCCTGGTTGTTTTAAAAATGCCCTTTCTGCTCTCCCTTTTACCATCACAGGGAGGGCTAGGGAGGGTTTATTTTTATTCTTCTTTCAGTAATACTACATCATAAACTGGTCGGCCATTGCTTTTCCTCTGACGGAAGCCGTTTTGTTTGAGCAGTACTCCTATTTTTTGTACCAGGTTTCTGGAAAATTTTAAAGGACTATGTTCACAGATGTGTTCAGTAATTTCTGTAGCCGATAACGCTATTTTATTGGCGTTATCATCAGTTGCATTCCCTACATACTTCGACAAATACTCTTGTTCAAGATCTACTGCTGCATGATCTGCATTTAACTCATTCAGCTCTGCAATATCGGCTCCGCTCAGATAAAACTTTTCGTCCTGTCTTAGTAGGTAGAAGGCTTGAGCATAAACCATATCCAGGTGCTCGTATGGCTCTGAATTAATTTCAGTTGCTTCTGCCACAAAAAAGCGTCTGGTGCCTGTACTGTCATTTAAAAAGTTAGTTCGGTTGGTAGTACCTGCAAATGAAGCGATGCGTGATTTGTTTTCCGAGTATCCAGCATATGCCTTTTTAACGTTCACTATCTCGCTGCTAACAGCGCTTTTAAAAGCATCCATTTGTCGGTCAGTTTTGATATCAAACTCATCCAGGATAATTAAAATACGCTCTGCCAAAAGCTGCTCCTGTTCTTTTTTGGCAGGATTGAAAGTACCTTCATAGCAATATTGCTTTAATTCTGCTGGAACTAAACTGCGAAGCCATCTTGTTTTACCAATACCCTGCCTGCCTTTTAAAAGCAGTACCAGATGATTGGTGGCCTCCGGTAGCCAACAACTTGCTACTACAGCAAGCATCCATTTCTTAAAAAACTTATTGAATACTGCCTGGTTTGTAGTTTTTACCCGTTCTGCAAATTCACTAATATAGTCTGTGTGCCCATCCCATTCTGATAGGCCTTGAATGTAATCATGTATGGGATTGTAGGCAGAAACAAAGTCTGATCTAAGCATTGCACCTACAACTTCGCGCTTGACGTTTATTCTCGCCATATGAAGTTCAAAATAAAGTGAGTTTAGTGCATGGTCATCAAGAATCCGCCATGTGTGTTCGTCTAGTGATCTAAATTCAAGACAGCTATTAATATCATTGCGTCGGAAATCGTATTTATTCTGCCAATACTCTTTTGTGGCTGCAATTGAATCTATTTCCTTCGGTTTTTCAACGCGAATGGCTTGATCGTTTAATTCCTGAACTGCTTTTGGTGGTTTTAATGCGTAGGTTGTTTTCGTGGTCGGAGCCTCCTCTCTTTTTCCGACTATAACAGATTTTTTTTCATTTTGACCGACTTCTACCATTTTTACTGTTAGCGCCTTGGCGTGCTTTTTGCCGAATTCAGAGTCAAATGCGGGATCGAAAGGGTTAAATTCAATTTTATTCTCAAACATAAAAGTTTGTTTTTGAAAATTAATAATATTGTAAACTTTGGCGCCTTCCGTTTACAATACAAAGATGCGGCAGCTTGAATAGTCGGTTCTGTCATTAATAGTCCTAAGACTAATTTTATTGTCTGGACATAAAAAAAGGGAATGCAGGTCTCCCTACACTCCCTTAGATCAGTTACATTAAATGATGCCTATTCTTTTGTTTTCGCCTTAATAGCTTTTATGTCCACTTTGTTTCTCTTGGCTTGCTTGTCGGATGATAAATATCTATTAACTGAGGACCTTTCAAAAGGATTTCCGCTTTCATCGACAAATGCTTCACATATAAAATCTTCGATCTCTTTTGCGGTAGCATTTATCATTGTATTACCAGCACTATTTTTTTCAGAGGTACGCAATTCATTGAACAAAGTACCTAATACAGCCACTCCACCAGTCCAAACCAATGGTTTTATAGTTCCTCTACCCATTGCACTGACAGAATCACTATATCGAGCCAATATATTAACTCTTATGGCCTCTAAGCGTTCAGCAATTACCGGGAATGGCTTTAACCAATCATGATGCACATATGTTTTCTTCAAATGCTCAATTTCATTAACCGCCAGGGATAGGATTCGATCAACCGTCTTGGGATTATTTATAAAAGCATCTGATAGGTATTGATTCAGCGCAACTTCATCTTTATACACACCTTGTTCGATGGCAAATTTTAAAGTCAGGCTTCAGTGAAATCATAATAGGAGCCTAACATATCTTCCCCAATAACGCGGTTCAAGTGTTCAATAATCCCTTTTAATATTAACGTTGTTACAGACCTATACTCTTCAACCATTCTTCATGATATAACTCTTGCTCCTGAACTGAAGACAAAAGCGTCCTATTAGTGCATTCGTCAAAGATATCTACTAGATCATCTAAAGAGGCCTGCTTTCCTAAGCTATTAACATAAGCCATAGAACTCACTAAAGTCATACCAGATGGATATACATCTCTTCTACTACCATTTACCAGCACAATAATGCCTTTTTTTTCCAGCTCCAGTCTTAACCACTTTAATAAGGCAAATGGAGGAGCTTTTTTTTCTATAAGAAACGAATCATCTTCACTTATCAGATGGATAAAATCTTCGGCCATTTCTATTTTGCCAGAGCTTATCAAATTATTATTTAGTAATTTAATATATCTTGAGTTTCTCATTTGTTAGGTTTTACATTAATTATATCTGCTGCATCTATCCTTCCTGGAACTGCGATTTCTAATTCATGGCCGTATGGAGTTCTCGACCCTAGTGCCTCATTTACATTAACCCCCGCCTCTTGCCACTTTATTTTATATATAAATCCTGACTTCCCTTGAAACATTTTCATTACTGCTGATTCTTCCAAAGAGGTCGAGACATAAGCACTTTCATAACTACCGGTAGCATGCGCTGCTATGTCGAGGTCATCGCCCCATGCCTTAAATCCGCCTGCGGCTTTGATTTCTTCCAAACTTCTAGTATCGAACCTATAAAGAAATCTTGCAGTATTAGCTTCTGCGCTAACTAAAGATAGTCCCATTTCTGCAAATCCCACAACGGCTGCCGTAATCTCGGCCCCCTTAGCCACACCTCCCCAAAGATCATAGTTACTTTTTGCAGGTTTAAATACCTTATTATAATTGTACCAATTTCCTGAAGAATAAAAATCACTCGTAGGATTTGCAAGCCTCTGATCCAATAATTTTTTATACTCAGGAAATGCGTCATAATACTTACCAAGAGTATGTACATCCTTATCATTCCTGGTTAAAAGCCCCATAGAAAAAGGTATCGGTGTCGTAGTCAAACCGCTCCTGCTTGATTCTACAAATGGATGAAACTCCTTTATCTTTTCAGAATGCATTCCATTAGCAAAGACAAAATGTTTATGATGAAAAAACCTATCAGGCCCATTCGTCTTCACAATCTGAACAGCAGCAGTGGTTGTAGTTCTATAAAAAGTAGAACAAGCGGGCGTCCCTGCGCCCAAAGTAAACCCTGTAATTTTTGTTAAAAAATGAAAATGTATATCATCATTTCCATCAGGATCAATCTTATTAGGAAAATTATTTTGTACAAAATTGTATGGGCTTAAATGGGGTTTTTCCTTGGCATCGGTTGAAAACCATCTGACTACCCTTGGGTCATACATCCTTGCATCAAAGTTGTAACTGTTCCCCTCGCCTTTGATTTCATTATCCTTCTCCTTTCCTGCAAAGCCATATTTGTAACCAACTCCATTAGAATAAATTCTTCCTAACATTTGCATGCCGCCAGGATAATAGTCCTGTGCAGATACAATATCAGCATTATAGTAGTCAATACTAGTACCATTTGAACTTACGGGTATCTTCCTATCCGACACCGTCGCCAGCACATTACCTAAATGATTGCTTAACTCAAAGAACTTATATCCTCTCGTAAATATATAGCTATTTCCTGTACTTAACAGGGGCATTGAAACGGGCGGCGCGCTTGTTGCAGTTCCATTTACCGCGTCAAGGGTCGCTTTGATAATTCCGAGACGGCTGCTTCCGTACATGTGCAGCTCCGTCTGGGTAAGGTTGCCGTTGTTAAGCGCGGTGTTCCCGGCCTCGTAAACGCTCATGACATTACCCTGTGCATCGCGGACATAACAGGTTGTGTGAGAACCAACTGTCTTTCGGATACGGTTACCGGAAGCGTCGTAAGCATAGTCGATAGTGGTGTTATCGGATTTTACGATGTGGCTGATTTTGCCGTACACATTCCATTGGATATCGGTTATCCCGGACTTTATGTCCCTGGTCATGTTGCCGATGGCATCGTAAGTGTAGTTGTTCATGGATTGCGCATCGATGTCTTCGGTGTAATTATTCTCCGGAACTGTGTCGTGGATGTAGTTGAGCTGGTTATTGCCTGGATTGTAATAGTAGGCCAGCCGATCCATTTCCTGCGGTTTGCCGGCGGAGGTGGAGCCGTTGCGCAAATAGGAAGAGATATTGCCGTTGGCATCGTAGGAAATGGATTCCTTGTAGTCGAGTTGTTTTTCGAGGCTTGTCCAGAGGTCGCTGGACGATTTCCAGGCGTCCATGGATACCAGGCGGTTTAACTGGTCGTAACGGTAGTTATACCAATAGGACTGGCCCAGCTTACCTATGGTTACACCCATGCCGGCGATATTGCCATTGTATAACGGACGATAATCTGCGCCTAACAAGCCTGGCACCAAGGCATCCGGAGCGCCTGCGTTGATGGGCTTGAAGTCGGCAGCATTGTAATGTAAAACGTAGCTGAATGCATCTTTGGCTACGGGATTGCCCGGAGTGCCATCCGGCAATAGTGAAGATGACGGCGCATTACATAAAGGCAGGCCGCTATCGAGGTTGGTTTCGAATTCATCGGTATCGTTGCTGGTAAAGCCATTGTCAAAATTTATACTCTGCCGTGCTGTGTACACTGCAGGGCCAGCAGCGGGACGATAGTTTAATACCAGGTCGTCGACAGCAGTGGTTGAAGCGCAGCCTGTTCCTGTGCCGTTAGCGCCGCCGCTGAGCAATTGGCCGGAATTGACAGCTTTCAGCCAGCCTTGGAGGGTGTAGGCATAGTCAAGACCCTGTACCTGGTTATGACCGAGTACTGTACGTGCCAGCGGGCCGTGTTTATAATAACTGTACCACGCTTCATTCTCCCAGTAGACGCTGTCGCGGCTGGTTTCTAAGGTTACCAGCCTGTTTTCGGCATCGTAGAGATAACGATGATAGAAGGCATCGCGCTGGCCGGGCTGATAAGCCACATGGTTTACTTTGCCGCTGATAAGGTCGTAACGATACACCATTTTTTTCCAGGTGTTGCTGCCATTGCTGGTTTTCATGATGCCCTCGTTGTAATACTGTACCAGGGTATCTACGTTACCATGTATGTCGTAACTGTAAAGCGTTGCCGTGGCAAAGCCATTGGTGGCCCCTGCTGCTGCGGCATCGTTAAACAAGGCGGTGTAAGAAACCCTGTTGCGCAAATTTGCAGCATCAAGCACCGCGCCTGCCAGGCCTTCATAACGTATGTCGTATACCGTTTGGGTGATCTGGGTACGGCTGGAAGAGGCAGCAGTAAGCCAATCCTGCAAAGTACCGGCGTCCCTTGACTTGATGCTCGTCATAGGGTCGGCACTTGTAAGCTGCCCTACTTCGGTAATACGGCCCAACTGGTCGTATAACGTATAGCTGTATTGGCTGGCGTTCTTTTGCCTGGCATTCTGTGATACCGCAAGCCGTCCAAGCCTGTCGTACCAGAATGCAGACTGGCCGCCATCGGGCGAAATCTGTCCTGTTACCTGGCCCAGGCTGTTATAGGTATATACAGTAGCCATGGAATGCGCAGGAACAAGCTGGGTATTATTGTTGGCGGCCCTGGCTGCTTTTACCTGTGCCAGCCAGGAGGCGTCCCTGTTAGGGTTTACGCCGGCAGGCGGGATCGTTTTGGTGAGATTGCCAGCCTGATCGTAGTAATATAATGTGTAGTGGTATTCGCTTAGCGTACGTTCTACGGTGAAGGATTCTATCCTGTAAGCACCAAGGCATTTTTCGTGGTACAGGCGTTCAAAATCATTTTTAAGGGAATCCTGGTAAACTTTGAATATTTCAGTTGCTTTACTGTGAATAAGAAAACTGGTATCGGAGCAATTATTGACTTCCTCCGTTACTGGACTGAAATCAAATTCATTACCATCGCATAACATAGGAGCATTCTCTGGATCCAATTGATCCATGCACTGACCGGTATGACAAATGGTTTCAGTAGTCAAAGCAATACCCCAGGCATCGCCCTCGGCCCCCAGGAAGTCGGAATAATCGGATACCTGGTTGAACAGCGCTCCATATCTATAGTATTGAACTGAATAGGCCATGCCGTCTGTCGCCTCATCAGAACAATTCAATTCTCCATTTAGCGGGATCTCTGCCAGCAGTGGATTATAGCCCTGTTTACCGATAGCGAGATAATTGTTACTGCCAGGTGTAAAACTATTATAACGTACATCTTTTTCGAAATGCCTTCCCCATTCCACGTCACCTTTCGGATTGATCCTGAATACATAACAATTTTCTTCCGGCGCATCGGCATACCAATAATCAAGATCGTAGTCATAATTATAAACAGGTGCTATACCGGTATTTGTTTTTATAGAGTAAAGCAGTCCTCCGTCCTTGTCAGGCCACATTTTCGAGGTCATGTAATCTGCCCTGAATTCGCTGGACAAAGCTTTCATATCTACAACAGAAAGATCGGAATTGAATTGCGCAAAGCCTGTCATATCTGTTTCCAGTCCTAATATATAGGCATCGGTGTTGTAGAGTTTAACTTTAAACCCTTCTCCGGAAGGATAAATTTCTCCAAAACGGTTACCGATGCCATCGATATCATATGAATAGCCATCCTGGAAGCTGCCATCATCCAGAGACAGGCGAACTATCAGCGCATTACTCATGGTGTAGTCGGGATACTCCCCCTTTTCCGGATCAACGATCTTATCCGACTCAGCATAACCAGTAACAACCAGTTCATTGTTTTGTACAACTAAGCCCAGCGCCTCGTCGTTACCATCATTGTTATATTGTTTGCACCATACCAAATCGCCGTTGGGATCGAATTTACCTACGAGCCAGTCCATATCGGAGGCATCAGCGGTGTTCGTGTTACCGGCAAAAGCCACACCACCATCGGGCGTTTCAATTATATCGGAAAAATACACATCGGTAAATGCAGCTTTTGTCCATAGCCAGTTACCGTTTTTATCCAGTTTCATCACAAATGCGCGGGAACCATCCCACCAGTCAATACCACCGGTTCCATTGAAATCGGCAACAGCGTTCCCTATTGCAATTAAATGGCCTGTAGACAATTCTTTAATCTTATTTATTTGTATAAATGACTGCTCAGCCTTGCTATAAGGCTCAATCATGTAGCTATGTGCCCAAAGAAGGTTTCCTGCCGCATCTTTTTTGGCTATGGCCGCTGTATTGAAATGATAGCCGCCATCGTTATACATGGCGCCTGCCAATAAAGTTCCGCCGTCACGGGTTTTCTTTATATCATTGAACTTAAAGTTTTCAGCAATCTGATCTACCTTTCCGCCATTTTCACATGAACATTGTCCGATAAAGCTGAGGTATTCGAACGCTTGTTTCGACAACCCCAGTCTGTTATTCATGAAATTGGCGAACAACCGGTTCTGAAGTTGCTGGTCTACAGTTGTCTCCAGTTCAGCAGGCACAATGTCGGGATATTCGATCTGAAAGCGACCATACAAACTGTTGACAGTACTACAGGGCACACATGGCTGCGCTGTATGGCACTGGAATATGACCGGCAATGATACCGGTGTTGAAAGATATTGACAAGTCGTGTTTGTGCTATTACAAAGATTTCTAAGTACTGTAAGAGAAGCCTCGTTAATGGAGACCATTTTTGTTCTCTTAAGATAATCGGAAAAGCTTTCACCGTCTTTATGGTTCTGCGTAAACTCGTTGTAATAGCCGCTGATACGGCTACACTCACAGTCCGAAGGTTTGCTGTATACAGGAGTATTGACATATGCGGGCTGCAAATCGTACCGCTGCGGGCTTGTGATCATTTCAGGGTTGCAGTCGAAGGTAACCGCAATGTCATGTGTGGCATTATAGTTCTTAAGCACTTCTTCAAAGCTTCTGAATTCATAGGTACTGGCGGGACTTACACTGGAAGCTCCCATAGGATGACTGGCATCGGAGCCCTGTTTACACACTTCTATCAGCCGGGGGAGAATTATATTTTCCACCTCTGACTGGTCATATATTCCATTCTCAATACAGGGTGCCATCTGCTTCAGCCACATTTTAGCGTATGCCCTGCAGTTCTCATCATATGCGGATTGCAGTTGCTGGTTTACCAGGCTTTGTGCGGAATTACCGGAGGAGGAATTCAGCAAATTGCCCAGGCCATTTTGTGAGGCCACTTCGGCAGCACTTACAAAATTAGGTGTAAAACCTGCTGCGTATAATTGCTGCGCAGTTGGATTGGCGGCACCTGAAGGGCAAGCGGCATTTACAACAGTTACCAGGAGTTGTTTCTTCATTTGCAGATAACTGTTCCTGAATACTCTCCAGGCCATATCGAGATCGCCACTGCATAAAACTGTTTCATTAAACGGATAGAGGTATGCCTTATATAAGCCAGCAGTATCGTTTCCAGCTACAGTAACCGACATGCAGGCAGTAGCCCACATACTGAATGGCACATTGCTCTGAACGCTTCCATTTATATTTAAAGTAATTGTATGTGCTACGCTCAGGCTATTCTGAAGCTGAGATCCAAACGAGGCTGCCAGCGGGTCTGCAGGTTTACTGCCGGTTGCATATTGCGGGAAAGCGCTGGTATTGCCAATGGGATTAAGATATCCCTTACTCTTAGCGTCCTGGTAAGTATCTGTATTGGCGAAGTCGATATCCCATTCATGGCTGGCTTTATATTCCCCGAATTTTAGCAATTTGCAATATTCCGGATGTAATGGCAGCAACGCTTCGGCCCAGCTTAACTGGAATTTATCTGCAAACTGTTCCCTGTTGAGGAAATTAGGTTTTACCAATTGCAGATTCCTGTTATCGATAACGTAGGCAGGCTGCCCTGATGCATCGAAATAATTGATAGCAGTTTGCTGGAAAGGCTCAGGTTTATCCGCGTCCTCGTCTGCATAAAAGATAGAATACGCTGACTGTCTTTTTGCGAAGTCGGCGTATTGTCCTGACGGTGGCGTAAGATCGAGCAGCATAGCCTTTCGCAGATCATCCGCTTCTGTATGTTCGCCACAGAGCGCCTTGCAGGCTTCTTCCGCCTCTTTGTAGGCTGCCCAGGCCTGCTGACGGAATGAGGCCGAGTCGCTTGCCGCGATACCTGCACGCAGCATATATTGGGCCCGGAAATTCTCCCATTCGCCCAGGCTCTGCTTACAGGCGCTACAACTGGGATAACATTCCCTTCCCGACAATACGATAGTTCTTTGCTCGTTAATAATATCCTGCAGCGTAGTGCAGGTATTATTGGGAATAAATGATTTTTCCTGGTAGTAATCTTTCGCATACTTACTAATACTAAGCTGCTTGGTAACCTCGTAGTTACCGGGCACCAGGTGCAGTGTAAAATTCAGATGGAAGCCAGGCGTATTACATGCATTCTGAATATCGCTGATAGAAAAATTATGCAACACCTGTTCATAGGCCTTGCCACCGGGGAGTTTCTGGTTGTTGCAATCATCTGAAACCGTAATGGTAAGGTCATAAAGACAGCTATAACAGATCTGCGTTTGCTGACAGTTGCTTTTTAACAACGCTTCCGGGTCAAGATCGTAACGGAATACAAAATCGCCTTCCTGGTCAACGAACATACTTTTTTTATGTTCGATGGTTGTTCCCCTGAGCACGACACTGTTGGAGTCGGCCAGTTGTTCTGTTTTATGTCTTGCATATTTAGAATCCAGTTCTTTCATTCCTGCAGGCTTATCGCCCGCCAATGCTGTGGCAATGGTTCGCCCGTGCATGTCAACATAACTTACGCTAAACTGGCCGTTAGCGTCCTGCACGGCATTTTTGAAGTAATGCGACTGGTCGCCTACTTCGGTACCAAACAAGGCATCCAGTTCGTCCTGTGCAGGAGAAGCATAGAAATACCTGGTATCGTGGCCTTCGCCCGGCCTGTAATTGGCGCCTACCCCACCCTGCCTGCTGATCCTGCCGGTTCCATCCTGGGTGTACTGTGTTTCGGCAAAAGGAAAACCCTCTGCATCGGGGATATAGGCGTTGTTGCCTGACCTTTCAGGGTTTTGCGGTGAATAGTAACGTGCGGCACCAGTTTGTGTGCCCATTGCCGCTGCTCCTGTTCCGCAATATGCCGAGATATCGGGCAACGTATCGTAGTTACCTTTTTCGTATTCGCCGCCAGCCAATGCCACATTAAACTGCCGGGTATAACTGACGATAGTATTCAAGGTGGGGGCCGGTAATACCTGGATCACCGGCCTTCCCTGGTAGTCGTAAAAACTTTCAGCTACAACTGTGGTATTGGTAGAATTATCTTTTGTGACAGTTTGCCTGCTACGCAGGCTTCCGTCGTAATACTGCACTACCAGTTTACGCAATCCACCTTCGGCATAACTTATTGTCGACTGCCAGTTAAGTTCTCTTTCATGTCCCTGGAAAGCATATAAGCCAACAGTGTTATTCCAACTGGCTTCGAGCCGGCCCGGACCATTGTATTGAACAGCCCTGACCCTTACAAACACGGTACCAGCGTCGTTATACATCAAGGGAATAGCATAGTGGCTGCCGGCAAGACTAACCCGTGTAGCGTTATTCTTAAATACCGCATCGCTATTTACCGGGTTACCGAATACGTGGCTGGCAAGTGTGCTGCTGTCGACATAAGTCCATTCAAGATCGTATTCATGTGCGCCGAGAATGTCGTTCCAGGAAACGTATAACTCATCGGGATTGAGCTTTGCCGAGTCGGTCAGCACAAGACTGGTTACCGTAGTGGTACAATTAAATTTATAGCGGGGTTGTACCTGGATCTTATTTTCTATTATGATATAGCCATTATCGGGGGCCGGGGAAATAACCTGGTTAGCCGCATTAACGGCCTGAATGCCCAGGATCCTGACAGTAACGCGCTGGGCGTCGTGAAATACAAAAAGGTCCTGCATCCTGTGTGCAGCGGTATCATAGGTTACAGTAAAGTCATGCGTAATAGAATCCTGTACCTGTGAGGTGTTGGTATAAATGATACGGGCACTGACAGTAACCGTAAACCCGGGGGGCAGCAGCCGGTTATAGGATTCATTGATGCGTAAGGCTACAATATTTTTAACCGGGTAAGGCTGATCTATCTGAGCGCTGTATACCGGATCGAAAAAAAGGTCATTCTGAACGGTTACAGCGGCCTGTGTCACCAACTGCGATCCTGTCAGCGGTTGTACATATTCCACCACGGGTAAGCCAGGCTGGGCCTTTACCCTGCCAATGCAAACGGAAAGCAACACCACTATAGCCGTACTAATTTTAAGAAGATCTGTCTTCAGGCACATAAGGGTTGATTTAAAGGTTAGGAGTTGCTACGAATATTTTATAATTGCGATAAGCTTCAGTTACGTTGAACTCGTTACCGGTTCTGATAAAAAACTGCTTATCATCGAAATAACCGGCAGGCAACAACGGCTTTTTATAATCCGAAAGCCTGGTTTCCACTATACTGTATTCCGTGAAGCCCTCTTTTGCAAGACTATTACCCTGTAATTCTGGCAGCATATAACTGCTTTTGACCCAGAGTTTTGACTGTAACAAGTATCCTGAAGCCGTGTCGACCAGGAAAACTATCCTTTTATAAGGAGAAGGTTCTGAGAATTCCAATGTAGCCTGTTGCACTGTGGCGGTATCGCGGATACTATAACTCACCCCCTTCATGGTTTGCAAGAGACTGTCTGCTGAAGCAAGCGGATTCTGGCCGGCAATAGCTGCCGGTTTTGCCAGGTACATCAGTTTATCGGACTCAAACAGGGTAACACTGTATTGTTCATTAACGATAGTTTCTACCGCAGGCATCCTCACCCTGTAGCTGCTGCCCCAGAGCGTTAGTTCGCCCTTCAAAGAATCAATATAAGCAGACGGGCTGTTTTCACTGGCGTAGTAGTAACCCACTGTCATTTGAAAAGGCGCCGGCTGGCGATAGGTTTGCTTTACCCTTTCCAGGAGCTTTATAACCTGGCTACGCGCAGATGTATCCTGCGCTGCTACTGATACAAAGCAAAGACTGCATATCACCAATATGATCATTTCTCTATTTCTCATAAATCATTTTATTCTTCGATACGTAATGCGCTTCTTGTTTCCTGGATGGTTTTCACACCACGTTCTGTTTCTTTTTTAACACGGATGAGTGTACCGTCATCGTCATATTCATAGAAAGCAGCGTAGTTGTTTTCATCGAGTTCCGCCATGAGACGAAGATTTACCGGGTGGTAAATAAAGGACTTCATGTTGGCATGATAGGGATGAATCCTGATATCATCGACATACAAGGGTGTGCTGCCTGTTGACATGAAACTGAACACTGCAGAAGTTGCATCAGCGGGAACAGCGATCACTACTTCGTATCGTTGCCAGCCTTCAATAATATTACCTGCAGGCCTGGCTACCGTTGTAACATCACCGCCAGGACGTTTCACCGTTACCTGCAACTGGTTATTGACGTAGGTAGAACATTTGCAGTCCTGCTCTTCCCTTACCCAGGCCGAGATAAGCACCTGGGAAGCATTAAGCGGTGAGAATACAGGCAATACAGCCTGCTGGTTGGTTTTAATGCCGTCGAGCACGGCACCGCCGGTACAGGATGCCGTTTTTGTATTAAAGTTGAGCACGAAACTGTTGTCATCGGCCGGCTTCACTGTAGCAGCGATGGCAACGTTAGTTCCTGCATTTATTTTAAGGCTGTACTTACCCGTATGGCTATACGTGTCGCTGAGCTGCGATTTAAAATCCGAGAAATCAAAATGCCGTCCCACTACACAATTACTGTTACAGGCTGCATTGGAATAGAAATAATCCTCGAAGCCTTCGAAAGCAGACTCACGGTAACGCCCGTTCTGAATAACGGCTACCGGTAAGGAGTGATTGTAGCCATAGATTCCGGAGTTGAAACGACCGAGCGGATCTTTTGTTTCCAGCTCCAGGCCGCGCCTGCCATACAGGGAGGTTTCAGCATTCCATACCCATCGCGACAGGTCGTAACGCGGAACAATTTTATTATCATTAAAAATCCAGAAAGGTATAAATGAGGGAATAGTGCCGTCTTTTCTTATATGGTTACCGGTTGCGGACAGTACACCCGTACGATCGCCGTAATACGTGTAAGCTTTGCTGGTACGCATATTACCAGTAATACCGTAGAGATAGGGATTGGTGGCAGAATCGGTAATTGGATCGTAACACTGACCGGCGACGAGGGTGTCTCTGTATCCTTCACAATTGATTACCTCAAGTGTAAGGTTGGGAATCCGGTAGTCCTGTACCGGCGGGCAAACTCCCGTTCCCTGTTGCGTGAGGTTGGTAAGTGTCCAGTTACTATATTGTTCATCGAATCCGGTTAATGTATCTCTCCAAAATACTTGCCCGGCAGCAGTAGACAAATTCGGGTGCGAACAAAACATAATAGCAGTATCCTTTGGAGTAAAATAGGTCAGATTTAAACCAGTGCCCGGTGTATTGTTGCAACTGGGGAATGATCGCACGACCAAAATGACGTGAGGAGAATAAGGCAGCGTATTAGTTATAGTTAACAGGTAGTTGTTACATTCCGGCTCATAGTGCTCCAGAGTATATTGTACGTTTCCGGCGCTATTGCAGGCAGTTGATGTAAGATGATTAAGATATTCCTCAAAGAAATATTCAGCAACCTTTAACCCAACAGAACAACTACCAATATTGGCTTTATATACAAATGTGCCATATCGTCCTATACGAACCATATTTCCTGACCAGAAAAGCGATGAATCTTCATAGAATTTCCCATCCAGATTACTCCTTAAGATCATGCAGCTATTAGGATCAACGGGATAACCAGCTGCTATAGCTTCGTTCACCAATGTGCGAACGGTTACATTATCGGCCTCTTTAACCAGCAGGCGCTGCGATGCAATCAAATAATCAAAGAAAGGTTTAAGACAGCCGCATGTATTTTCATTCATTACGGGCGCTTTTACCCATTCGTGTTTTTTAGCCGCCGGAACGCGCCACAGGCCTTTGTATTCTACAGCGGCTGCATTTATAATGTTCCTGGTGCTATCGATACGTAAGGTGTAAACATTCCCATTTTTTTCAACAGGGTTCACTAACATAGAAACAGAACCAACACTGCCGTCTATATTTTTTCTTCCCGACCTGATTACCTTAAGCGCCAGGTTATGCCCTGTAACAGTACGCCCATCGGCATCTACAAGATAGAGGCTGTGCGCGCCACCATATAAACTGGAATCTACGACCCAGGCTTTCAGCTGACCGGGGAAGGTAGCTACTTCAGGAGAACAATCGGCGCCGCCTGTTTTTTGCCGGGTGTACACCATCAGCTCGTCACCTCCAGCCAGGTAATTCATTTCTTCTCCCGGATTCAGTCCCGCAGTGATCTTTCCATTGGTAATGGTCAGGTTCTCCAGCGTTACACCAATATTGGCATAAGCCAATCCCAATGCATCGTAAGCCCACCGGGAAGGATAGGAAAACTGGTATACAGGATCCTGGAACTCATTCTGTGTACTGGAAAGCACCACCTCTCCCGTTTCGCTATCATAAACAAGATTCCTGGCGGTAACCTTGCTTCCCTTATCTATTTGTACAATGCTATCGATGAGGCCATACCGCTGAATAACCTTCACGGAGGCAAGACTACGGAAAAGGGTTTCTTCACGTTGCGGAATGGAAGGCAATGAGGGAAGCGGGATAACGGGCGGCGCTCCTGGTCCGGGCACCAGGTCTACATTCAAGTTCACGTTGTTGCCATATACCAGCGTTTGCTGCTGGCGGGAATCCATCATGAGTTCGATATCTTTTCCTATAACAGCTTCCGGATCGATGGTACCGTCGGAATTAACTGCCATTACGGTATTGTTAAGCTGCTTATGTGTATTAGCGGGATTTTCTGTCTTGTAAAAATTGCCGGTGTAGGTCACATAATGTTCCATGTCGTTCTCGGCATAGGTTGCGGTAGACTTCAATTTACCGTGCATATCGTTCAGCTCTACTTTAAAGCCCTGCGCCACTGTGAGATAGTGTTTGGCATCAATCTTAAGTAAAGCAGGCAGCGTGGGTTTATACCTTTTTTTGGAGTTATCATCAATCACCGACCACTCTACCTTTGTTGGATAATCGTAAGCAGTATAAAAGCAACTTTCCTGTACGCCGTTCGCAGAGCGTTTTTTATCGGTATGAATAGAGCGCACACGCACCCTGCTATATCCTACCGACGGTGAAGGGAAGAAACTTTCACCCAGCGGCTCCTCGGTATAACCTATTGTTACCGGTGCGAGCACAGACACCCGTTGTGTATATTCGACAGGCAGGTGGAAAGGATTTTCTTCACTGCCTACACCCGGTTCGTAGGCGGCCACGCCGCTGCTAATCTCTATTTTCTGTCCATCTACCTCTTTAACATCAGTATAGTTATATTCCTGTCCGTAGGTAGCTTCTTTTTGCCGGGTCATTTTATACCAGCTATCGTAAACGGTAATCCTTTTTACCCTGGCGCCTCCACCCAGCCGTTTATAGGTTGGACATGCGAGCCTGACAAGCGACCTGTTCAGGTCTATATTTCTTGCCCATCCTCTGACACGTGCCAGGTTATCGAAGGAAGCCATCAACTCCATTACATTGGCATACATGCTATAGATAACTCTTACGGCCTCCGCCAAACCAAGATCATCTCCCACCTCAGAGCCTGTAAACGCTTTAGATGGCAGGTTCAAGCGCAGGAACTGGATAGCAGCTTTGGCAAGCGGGCTATATTCACCTCCGGGAGTTCCGTCTTTATTTATTCCTTTTAGTTTCAGGCGGATCCTATTGCCCGAAAAGGAATAGCCGGCGGCATGGTCAATATCGGCATAACAGGGTACATATTCATAACCAGAGCCCCATTTATCGCCTGGCATTGACACATATAAGCGGAAATACAGCTTATCAATGCCATCGAGATACCTGCTACGGATCTCAGCTTCGGATGTTACGGCCTGGGATACGTCGATGTATACGTATAGATTGTCACTTGGGGCTGCTGCAAAGCTGGCAGTATACAAACCGGCGGCGCTTTCATTCCAGTTAGCATTCCTGCTGAGGCCTGCCAGTTTAAATAGCTGCATGGCCCGCTTGTTTTGAACATAAGCATAGTCGTCGCTTTCGTAATCCACCTTGATAATACCACCTGAGGGCAGTTTTATCTGCGTCAACGCCCAGGCTCCTACATTGGAAGCGGCCATGGCACTGTCCTGCACCACATACGGATAATCGGAATTGGGGATAAGCGCTCCTGTAGTGGGGTTGCCTGCCGGAGACTTATAGTTGCCCCAGCGATCGTAAGACCTGATATTATAAGCGGGATTATTGCTGTGATAGGTAAATACATAAGCATTTTTTCTACCTTTTTCGTTGCCGTTGTAAGAGAACCAGATCTTTTTCAGCGTAAGCTTACCGGAATCGTTCAAGGGCTTGTTAAAGCCGGGGCACAATTCATAGGAGTACTCGAAATAAACCGTTTTTACGGGAGTGGCAGCGGTATCCTTTGCCAGGAACTCCGCCTTGTTATATAAAACAATCTTGCGTAATCTTTTAATTTTAGCGGATGCGGTTTTAACGGCCGCTTCATTCATTTCCATGGCATCGAGCCTCGGAGTGTTGTCGAGAAAGAATGCCGCCACCATGTTCTTAGATTCAATGCTGTTCAGGTACCAGTGCTCGCGGGAGCCATAGATATAATTGCCTTTATCGTCCCTGTTATCGGTACGCAGCCCTTCATTATAAGTAACCTTGCCTGCTTCAAATGGCACCCGCCATTGCAAAGCATTTTTAATACCGGCAGTTTTGGTATAGTTGAATTTGATAGCGTCGCCCTGGTCATCTTCGCTAATACCATCACCGGTAAGGTCGGCATAATCCGGAGAAAGAATTCCTGTAAGTAAAAACGAATGGGCATAAGATGGCACTTCCTCCGAGCTGAAATAATGTTCATTTCCTTTTTGATTATTAACCGTGTTATCTACGCCGGGCGTAAAATTTGCGGTTCCGTTAACAGCATCTCCGTCGGACTGGTTAAGGGAAAATGTGGCTTCTTTTTGCTGAATATTATATACAGGAATACCATACACATATCTGCGGCCATCGGGGTTAAGGACATCTATTTCAGAGATATGTGTTTTTTTACGGAAGCTGTTAATACGTTTTTCTTTGCTTAGCACTTCTCTCCCCTGCGCGTCTTTTACGGAAAAAGTATCATTCAATGGCTTGTTGAAAACGGCATCCAACGGGATGGTTAGCCAGTTTTGTCCAGGCACCTGCCATTGCAGGTTTACGATTGCATATTTGCCGGCATCGAAGAAATCAAGCCGGATATGATTAACTTCTCCTTCCACAAGATTGAGTGGTGTTCCTTCTTTGAACTGATCAGCGCCATGCGTATTCCAATCATCGATCACCAACACGTCGTTCACCCAAAGGCGAACGCCGTCATCTGATTTTGTTCTGAAGCGATAAGTACCGGTAACAGGGGCCTTTAACCTTCCTGTCCAGCGTGCAGAAAAATCGGATGGTATACTGGCGTCAGGCGATGCGCCTTTTCCCCAGTTCTTATCTATCGTTTCGCCATTAACAGTAAAAGGCGGATTACCAGCCAGATTCTTATTGGCGAAATATTCCCCGATAAAACCAGTTCCTTTACCCTGGTCGGCGGGATCGCCTACAACAGCACAGGTTCCCGAAAGGCTAAAGCTGTTAACCGGCTTGCTTTCTATGTATCTGGCAAGTCCCACCTTGTCGGCCTCCTCTGCAGTGAGGTAGGATATTACCTGGCTGCGCTTATCCCGTTTTGCCTTTACGGCGTTGTTTGCATTCAGGTCAACGCTACCTGTAAGGTGCTGGTTCGTGTATTTATTCAGCTTCCCGGTAGTGCTGATGAAGGAGCCGCTCTGGTAAAGCTCGGGCACCACCACCTCATCACCGCCTATTGCTTCATAAAACGCTTTGGTGTTTATAGATTTTTCACCGGGGTTCCTGAAATAGGCTGCTTCAAATAATTTTGAGGAAGACCTGAAGGCTGTGTTTGTAGCAAGTGGATGATCGCGCCAGGCGCCGGTTTGCGTAATTGAGCGGTTAAAATTCAAATCCACACCAGCATGTGCCAGCTTGCCTGCCCCTCCTTCTACAGAAAAACGTTCAGACGCATCCCTGGTACGCATGTAGTTATCACGTACATAACCGATATCGCCGCGGTAAGCCCTGAAGGCGCCGCCAGTGCCCTCACCCGTTATGGAAAACACATCATAAGTATAAGCAGGTATAGCAATATGGGGAATAGCAGGCTTTTCGCGATAAGGAATATCCTTTTCCCTGTTAAAATCAAGTACACTTTCCACATTATTATTTCCGTTCTGGTAATTGAGGTAACCATAGGCGGGTAGAGACAAGCGTTTATCGCTCTCTTCGACTTTCTGCTCCGACACATATCCGCTGATGGAAGTGTTGGCAAACAGCGCCCACTTAGTTTCACCTACTTTTGTTGAAAACGAGAACTGCGTACTGGTATAAGGCATTGTAATAGCAGGCGTAAAAGCGGGATAAGCAAATGACAAACTGGAAGAGAACTGATGCCTGATGGGAAGGCGAACCTGTTTTTCCGCCGTTTTCCCCACAGTTTTGTATAGCGACAACCCTGTTGAAAGCTGCAGGCCACTCAAACCTGCTCTTGAATTATAAGAAGATCCAATAGCGACAGAACCTGCCCCTTCCATGCTTTTCCCTCTTTCAAGTTCATACTTTGCAGAAAGCGTGGGAGCAATTGTAAAGCCATCCTGTGAATTATTGGTAAGAGAGAGCCCTGCCGTTAAACTTCCGCCCCCTTTTGAGCCGGCGGGAATACTTGCATTGAGGCCGGTTTCGATACCCCAGCCTTTGTAATTATTATAAAAAGCGCCGACGTTAAGGTCAAAATCCACCGGAATGCCTACTGCTTCCACTCCTTTACCCACGGTGGCGCCTGTTGTCTTATTTTCTTTTATAGACAATGATTTGGTAATGGTATCTGTAGTGCCATTGAAATCATCGGGCAGTCCCCTCAGGTTCCTAGTAATGGTTCCGGGGTTGATGTTCCAGCCATAGCCCACCCAGGAAGCCTCCTGGTCCATAGAGCCCCCACCCTGGTATGCGATGTTTACCGGATAACCACCCACGTCCAGCAAGGGAATGTTATAAGAGAAATCGCCTGTGAACAGGTCAACCATATCGGAGCTGTTTACCGAGGTAAACTGCTGCATTTCGGGCTGGGACGGGCCGCCATCCTCAAGAGTTTCTATTGCATAAGGCAGCGGTGGTAAATTCGCAGTTCCGCGGGCATCGGCCTGTGCGTTGGCAGCAACTGGTGATGAAGCCCCGTGCATTGGGTATGCGGTATTGTTACAGATAAAATTACCACCGGCCTTCAGCTGTTCAGCTGCCGCCAGCACCATTTCTGCGTAAAACAGGAAAAGGAAAATAAAAGCGATCGTTCTTTTGTTTCTTCCGAAGCTTGCCAGGATCATGAACTATAAGTTTAGGGTGTAGGTCATTGAATGGAACTATTGACGGGGTGTATCTACGAAGCGGAATTTGCTGTACCAGTGTTCATTCCTGCTGTTGATTACTTCGAGCAGGTACCGTTCATCATATAGCAATTGCCTGGTTATGACAGCGGGCAAGCTGGTAAAATTATGCCCGGGACTAAGCGATAAAGCACCAGTAACCCTTACCTGCTCACGGGCATCGCCAAGAGAGGTAATAACAAAGCTTACGGCAGAATCAGCTATTTCATTACCATAAGCTACCAGGATCTCTTTTTCACAAACAGCATCCGCCATATGTATATTCCTGGTAAGTGTAACAAATGAAGCGGCCTGCCGTTGGGGCTTCCCGGGGATGCCAGGTGCTGCAATGTTAAAAGTCCATACTTCGCTTTGAGTAATCAACTGACCATTATTACGGGCAACGACACACCATGCATACGTTTGCCCCGTATCCAGGAGGGCATTAGAAGCGGGGTAGCTAATGAAATTATTTTTTAAACGGCCGGCATTATAAACCAGCCTGTTCTGCCTGATGGCAGCTTCCGGGCTCTGCCCCTCCTCCAGTTTTGCAATCAGCAGGTCGTACGACAGATCACCGAATAATTGCAGGGGCGCCGGCGGCAGCCAGGAAAACCGGGGGCTTCCGTAACCAATGGTATCGTTATTTCCGGGCAAATGAAGAACAGGCGGGCTCAACGGCTGCACTTCAAGCGTGATACAGTCTTCCAGCAGCGTTTCCCCCGCTGCTTTCTGCCATGAGCTAACGCTGTAGCAGGCGATATAGGTACCTACCGGCAAAAAGCCTTCGGGCCGGAGATCGGCATTAAAAGCCGGCGAATGATACCTGTACTGCACGGGTGATACATCTGCCGGCTTCACCTGCATAGCGCCATGCGGCACCATCATGTTCTTACCAACAGCGGTCATAACAGGAGTGTTATCGGCAGCATTCATGAGTGTGATAGTTACCTGTACACTTGCATCACCTGCCCCGCCATTTACCAGCAGAAAATTCCAGAGCTGCGTTTTCTGAACCACACCTGCCGAAGGCACCTGTAATGTAAGCGTCAACTGCCCATATCCTTTTATAACATAAAGCAATAACAGAAATAGAACGCTGCTTTTTATAGTCATAACCAGTGTTATTAGAATGTTCTGAAAAAGCTGATCCTGCCGGTTTTATTTTCTACCAGCCGTTTTTCAGGACCGGGCAGAAAACCATTATCCAGCATCATCTGCAACTCACCTATTCTTTTTATTTTGATAAGTATATTGTTTTTGTATCCCCATTGAACCAGGTTGTAATTTGTTTGCCTGTTGTATTTTACGCCTGCTCCTATACTCAGCCAATCCGTTAATGCATACTGTATATCATTATCGAGGGAATACAGGTTATAATCGGCGGAGACGGCGGCACTGCCTGTTGCTTGCCAGGTAAACCGTTTGCTGAAAAAGACAGCATGGTTAAGCATGATGTTAGTAGTGTTGAAATGCAGGAAACCACTGTCGGCCTGCCTGTTATAAAACCGGGAATAGGTGGCAACACTATTCATAGCGGTTTCACCGAGGCTATAGTAATAACTGGCATTCGCTACCAGCGAATAGAATGTATTTTCGATATACGATTCATCGGACAATTTTGTCAGTTGCGCGCTGGGATAATATCCCACAAGCAGCACAGGCCATTTGGGCAAACGAAGTGTAGCCTGGATGGTTTTAAATACCGTATTGGCATGATACGATACCGCCTGCAGGTTGTTGTAATCGTTTTCCTTAAGAGATGCTTTCACCAACAGCTTTTTTTTGAAGAAAGGCTGTTCTGCCTGTACCAGCCACGCCTTTTGCTTTACACCTGTAGTGACGAGGCTAAAGGACTGAAAGTTGGCGCCATATTGTTTAATGAAACCGGTGAACACTGTTTGCGTTGCCGGAAGCCGGGATTGCAGTTTGAGGGAATATGCTTCATTGGAATGATCTTTCATAGACAAAGCGGTAGCAAACAGATCCTTGCTGGTGTTGTTATAGTAGGGCAATGAAGATTTAGCCAGTTCTGCAGTGATATACGTATTATCGTTCAGGCGGTAATTACCTTCGAGTGTAAAGCCCAGCAGGCGATAGTCGGGATATGCAGTTGCAGCGCCACTATTATTAAACAATTGCTTTTTCCCCGAGTACCATGTAAGAATGATATTATTACCTCCCAGCTGTCCCCATCCGGTCCTTAACATATACAAATACTGGCGGGGAGACTTTTTATTATTCACTATGAAATCGCGGAATCTGTAATCTACAGTTCCGGCAGCTACTGCAACATAATAAGAAGGATTGTATTCGGCCTGAAAGCCCGTTATACTTACATTTCTTGCCGATAATTCGGAGTAATTAACCAGGGTTCGTCCTACACCCATACTCCTGATAGCCAGCAGTTGTTTGTATCCTTTGGGCAAAATACTATCGGGCACCTGGCGTTCTTCCATTTCCCATTCCAACTCTCCGGGAGAAAAAGCAGCTTTTCGTTTTGTTGCCGCAGTACGCTTCCAGTCCTTCAATTTACCCTGCAGGTCATAATATTTCTTTTCCATCTGTGCCAACTCATTGTTGAGGGAATCCGCTTTTTTCTGCCAGGCAACATAGCGGTTCTGCCAGGAAAGCACAGGTGTATCCAGCTTAAAATCGCCGGCTTTCCCGATTGGATCCAATAGCTTTCGGGCATCCGGGGGCCAAGAGGTGTCATATTTAAGAGTGCCACCATATAACAATCTTTCTTTTTCTTCCACAAGTCTTTGTTTCAACCCGGGATCATTCAGCCTGGCCGTTAGTTTAGTTAATTCAATACGTTTAAGATCGAGTTTGTTTTTCCATAATGTTATAGAGTCCATCATAAAAGCCGGCGGATAAGTATTTATCTTTTGTACAATTCTATTCCGGAAGTCAGTAGTATTAAAATTGAAGTTCACATCGGAAAAATGTCTTGTAAACGAAGAGTTTCCGAACCTGTTGGTAAGGTATAAACGCATGGGATACTGGTCTTTCCAGGTAATATCGAGATAGGTTTGAACAGTATGGTAATAAATATCTTTTTCGGCATACGGGGTATCGCTGTATGAGCGGTAATCCATATTGTACAACACGTTGCCATGAATAACAAGATCGCTTTTCTTTCTGGCAGCAGCGCCCCCCGGCGTTGTTGCCGTGTAACCAATACTTTCAATATTGGGCAACAAAAACAAATGCATCAATGCTTTAGATAAATTTCTTTCTTTAACTAAAGCCGGCAGGTAATATGGTACCGTATCATATACTGTAAGAGCGGTATCGGCTGAAACATGAATAGCAGGTAATGCAAATGGCAGGCCTGGTAAAAGCAAATAAGCAGGTTCGCTTTTATCAGGAGGATGCGGAGGCTGACCGCTGACGGAATTAATTCCCAGGGCAATAACCATCCAACCTATCAGCAATATCGGCAATGCCTTCTTCAATGACATGAAACAGGCAAAATGGATGTAACAACAGGTTTATCCATTACTATTTGGCGGAAAGTATTCCATGCTACACGACATTGTATAACAATGCATAAGCCAATCAGGATATTGGTGCTCACGGCAAATGTGTTTTAAGGTCTACAAAAGGGTTGTTGCATTAAATGTAATCAACATATTACCTAATTGCAAGTAAAAGCCCTGCATAACGGAATAAACAGTGGTAAACCATAGGTAATTTTGGCCAGGACTCATTTATTTGAAAATAATGCCATCATAAATCACAAAACCCTTGCGCTACAAAATGGTGTATAATTTCTACACAGGTGATTATTGTACCGCTGCTTCGCCCGCTATTGGCTACTTAAATAAGGTAACCGTGGCTTGATTTTTTTGGAAACATTTTTGATTTACAGGTGTAAAAGTTTTCCGTTAACACTTTAAAAACTCTTACACTATGAAACTGAAATCCTTTTTACCTGTCCTGGTGTGCATGATCTCGTTTTTTGCTACAATAGTACCTGCCCAGGCTGCCATGAGCAACAAAGAAATACAAGCTGCCGTAGCGGGAATGAGTGAGTCGCAAAAGCAGGCCCGGGCTGAGCAGATAAAGCTGCGTGTTGAAGAAATTAAAAACATGGACAAGTCGCAGCTCACCAGTGAGGAAAGAAAGGAATTACGTGCGGAAATGAAGATGATGCGTAAGGAAGCCAAGGCTATCGGTGGCGGCGGCATTTATATTTCTCTGGCGGGAGTTCTGATCATCATATTGGTATTGATCCTGATCCTGTAGCAATTACACCGAATTAAACAACGCCGGCGCAACTACCAGTGTTGCCCGGCGTTTTTATTTATACCTATTTTTTTCACGAAAACTGTGTGTTATGGCAACTTTCAATCGCGTGAGCCTCAGACACGTCAATTCGTTACAACAGCCTAAATGGCTGGCTATTCTGAGAATTTTGCTAGGCGGTATGTTATTCATCAAGGGTATTACTTTTATCAGCGACAGCGCCCAACTGGAAACCATATTGGAGACAAGCCGTCTGCGTTATATCACCGGAAGTAATACGGCAGTATGGGCCGAAGTGATCGCCTGGACCAACCTGTTAGGCGGTTTATTTATTCTTACGGGTTTGTGTACACGTTATATGTCGCTTTTGCTCCTGCCTATATTGCTGGCGGCGGTATTTTTCGTGAACCTGCCCAATTATACCATTAACGGAGGATCGGAGTTTGCGTTTTCCATTATCATCCTCGTTCTATTAGGTATTTTCCTATACGAAGGAAGTGGTAAGATCTCTGCCGACGAGTATTTCAGAACTTATTACAAGGCGGGGTACCACAATGTGAAGGTAGACGTGTAAGGAACAGACAACAGAGGGTGTATTTTTATGATGAGCAGCAGATAAGTCTGATGAAGCTCCTATCTGCTGCTTTTATGTTATCATGCAGTTATACTTATAACAGCACTACTTCATCTCTTTCATCTCTTCCGCTCCAGTACACCTTTACTTTATTGGAAGGGAAAGTATCTATGGCACGGCCTATATAGTCGGCATGAATAGGAAGTTCGCGGCTAAAGCGGCGGTCGATAAGCACGCAGAGTTCTACTTTTGAAGGGCGGCCGAAATCGAGCAGTGCATCGAGCGATGCGCGGATGGTGCGGCCGGTCCATAATACGTCGTCGATTAATACAACGTTTTTATTTTCTATGCTAAAGGGGATATCCGTAGCGTTGGCGACGTGCAGTTCTTTACGTACGTCGTCGCGGTAAAAAGTAATATCCAACTTACCATATGGAACGGGGATACCTGGCAGCAGTTGCCTTAGTTCGTTCACGATACGGTCGCTCAAAAAAATACCACGGGGTTGCAGGCCAATGATGACCGTATTTTCCAACTGAAGATGGTTCTCGAGAATCTGGCGTGCCAATCTCTTGATTATTAAAGCTACCTGTGGTTCCGTTAAAATGGATTTCAAAATCTGATCGTAATTTTTGCACTAAAATAGAGCATTATGCTGAATGGTCATTATCTTAGGCCGATTAATAAAAACGATCTCCCAAACTGATGAAAAAGATATTTCTCACCACAGGCGTTCTGGCGATTGTATTAGCCGGGGCGGCACAGGTTAAAAAAACACCCGCAACCAGCTCCAAACCTGCTACAGCAGCCAAGCCCAAAACGGCAACCGGTACAGTGATGACGGCAGTACCTTTTAAAAATGCCGCCGATTCGTTCAGCTATGCTTTAGCGATGAGCGCTGCAAGTTTCTGCAAAGAAAAAGGCATCACCGAGGTTAATATGGCAATGATGCAGCGTGCTTTCAACGACGTACTTAAAACGAATAAGCCTGCTTTCACCATGGACCAGATGAACCAGGCGATGATGACCTATCTTACCAGAGCGGAAAAGGATAAAACGGCTGTTACCCGTAAAGAGGGAGCTGCATTCCTGGCGGCGAATAAAACCAAGCCTGGCGTTAAGGTACTGCCCAGCGGCCTGCAATACCAGGTAATAAAAGAAGGTACCGGCGCCAAGCCCACCCTTAGCGATAAGGTAAAAGTACATTATCATGGCATGCTGATAGACGGTACTGTTTTCGATAGTTCTGTAGACCGCGGCACTCCTATTACCCTTTCGGTAAGCGGTGTGATCGCCGGATGGACCGAAGCATTGCAGTTAATGCCTGTTGGCAGCAAGTGGAAGTTATTTATTCCTTCGGACCTGGCTTATGGCGACAGAGATACAGGCGGCCCCATCAAAGGTGGTTCTACGCTGATATTTGATGTAGAATTGCTTGGAATAGAAGCTGCCACTCCTGCAAATGAAGGAGCTGTACCAGAGCAATAGCGAGCAGCTGATCACAGTATATAAACAGAAAGAGGCCGTATCATAAGTGCGATACGGCCTCGTTTTATTCGGGTAGCTGATGGAGCCGGGTTCGCGTTTAAGCAATTCTCAGCGGCTATTTTTATTTATGACCACCCTCTTTTTTATTGTTTTTATTCTCCTGGCGCCAGGAAAGGATATTTATAATCCGTAGGGGGATTAAACGTTTCCTTCACTGTTCTTGCGCTAAGCCAGCGGTAGAGGTTGATCATGCTGCCAGCTTTGTCGTTGGTGCCACTTGCACGGGCGCCGCCGAAGGGTTGCTGCCCTACTACTGCGCCGGTTGGTTTATCGTTGATATAAAAGTTACCGGCTGCATTCCTGAGCTTTTGTGTAGCAAGCGTTATGGCATCCCTGTCCTGGGCCAGAACAGCGCCTGTAAGGGCATATGGCGAAGTGGTGTCTACCAGTTCCAGTGCTTTTTCATAATTATCGGCATCGTACACGTACAAGGTAAGTACGGGTCCAAAGATCTCTTCGCACATGGTAACATAACGCGGGTCTTTGGCTTCGATCACTGTTGGTTCAATGAAGTAACCTTCAGATTTATCGTAGTTGCCACCGGCTATGATCGTTGCTTTCCTGTCTTTTTTAGCGGCATCGATATAGGCTGCAATTTTATCGAAGCTTTTTTCGTCGATCACGGCGTTGATGAAGTTGCCGAAGTCTTCAACGGTTCCCATTTTCATGGTTTTGAGGACTGCTGCGAGCTTTGTTTTGATGGCATTGGCGAGGTTTGAAGGGATATAAGCCCTTGACGCTGCAGAACATTTTTGTCCCTGGAATTCAAACGCACCACGTGCCAGCGCTGTAACGGCTGCGTCGACGTCGGCGCTTTTATGCACGAGTACAAAATCCTTACCGCCGGTTTCACCTACTATGCGGGGGTAGGTCTTGTATTTGGCGATGTTTTTACCAATGGTTTCCCACATTTGGTTGAAGACGCCTGTAGAGCCTGTGAAGTGCACACCTGCGAAATCGGGATGTGTGAAACAAGCTTTACCCAGTACTGGTCCGCTTACATAAACGAGGTTGATAACGCCATCGGGCAATCCTGCTTCTTTGAGGATACGCATGAACATCTGTGCGGAATACACCTGAGTATTAGCAGGTTTCCATACCACTACGTTGCCGCACATGGCTGCGCTGGCGGGGAGGTTTCCGCCGATAGCGGTGAAGTTGAACGGTGTAATAGCCAGAACGAAGCCTTCCAGCGGGCGCCATTCGGTACGGTTATGAATTCCGGGAGAAGAGACCGGCTGCTGGCGGTAGATCTCGCTCAGGAAGTGTACGTTATACCGCAGGAAGTCGATAAGCTCACATGCGCTGTCGATCTCTGCCTGGTAAGCGTTTTTGCTTTGCCCCAGCATGGTAGTACCATTCATAAAGGAGCGGTATTTGGTAGCGATGAGGTCGGCCGCTTTCAGGAAGATGTGTGCGCGATCTTCCCAGGGCATGTTAGCCCATGCTTCTCTGGCCTTCAGGGCTGCGTCGATGGCCTGTTGAACGTGTTTATCGTCGCCTGCATGGAAATACCCCAATACGTGGCTGGTTTCATGTGGGGGACGGATGGCAATGCGTTTGCCGGTTTTAACGGCGCGACCGCCGATATACATAGGAATATCGATCTCTTTCTTTTTAAGCTCAGCTAAAGTTTTTTTCAATGTAGCTCGTTCAGCCGATCCGGGAGCATAAGACAGCACCGGCTCATTGGCTGGCAATGGGTAATGGAAATATCCCAGGTTCATAATCAGAAATTTTTAGCAAACGTAAGCAATAAAGTTTTTTTACCTTAGGATTGTTTTTCAGCAGCGTTTTTGTGATTAAAGTATTAAGATGGTTCAATTTGGTCGTTTTTCCGTTACCCTGTTACGCCTTGCCGCTTTTGTAATCCGTTCCAAGAAAAAGGAGACTGCCCGTGCCTATGCGCTGTTATCGGAGATTGAAAAACAGCTGGGGGGCCGGTTTCAGCCTGCTACACGCAGGAAGATCGCTATAAGTTACGGCCTGTATAACCCGATGATCTGCGATGCATTTGGCCGTTTACACGGGCGGCTGACCACGGATGCGGAAAAGGAAAGGCTGATCCACTATTTTATCTGCAGTTCGCTGTTCGACGATTTTACGGATCATGGCACCATCAGCGAAGCGCAGTTGTTGTCACTGTCGTTCTGCCCCGAAGATCATAAAGCGGTGAGCTTCGATGAAAAAGCTTTCCAGCAATCACATTTACTTTTATGGAACTATGTGGCCGATAAACCGGCTTATGAGAAGGTGACGAAGGCACTTTACAAGGCACAGCTGTTATCGAAGGAACAGCATAACAGCCAGCTGCCCGACGAAACCCTGCTGGACATTACTTTCACCAAGGGCGGTTATTCGGTCCTGTTATGCCGCTACTATCTTGATCTGCCGGCCAATGCTACGGAAGAGGCCTGCTGGTACCGGATAGGCACCATCATACAATTGACCAATGATCTTTTTGATATTTACAAAGACCTGGCCGACAACATAGATACTTTGCCTAACCGGATGACCAATGCATATGTTTTTGAACAGTTCTTCAGGGAGCAAATGGGAAAAATGGACGGTCTGATCCGGCAGCTGCCTTATGGCCGCCAGCGAATACAAGGTTTCAGGTTAGCGATGTCGGGTATTTATGGGCTGGGGCTTGTGGCCATAGACCAGCTCAAGGCAATCCAGGGCGACCAGTTGCAGCTTCCTGATTTCGGGTCGCTGCCGCGTAAGGCTTTGATCGTAGATATGGAGAAAACCAGGAACCTGGTAAAATGCCTCCGGCATGCTTATAAGAGCTGGCGTTATTGATGACAGGGCCGGTTGTTATAACCAGCCCAGTCATATCAAGCCCTGCGGGCTTATTGTAAATTGAGTTCAAGCTTGTCTTTTATTCTTCCTTGGCGCTCATGAGATAGGCTTTTATGAAGCCATCGAGTTCGCCGTCCATTACCGGTTGAACGTTGCCCACTTCGTAATCGGTACGGTGGTCTTTGATCATTTTGTAAGGGTGGAAAACGTAGCTGCGGATCTGGCTACCCCATTCGATCTTTTTCTTATTGGCATTGGTAGCGTTCTTGGCTTCTTCGCGGCGGCGCAGTTCTTCTTCATACAAGCGGCTTTTCAGCATCTTGAGCGCCAGTTCGCGGTTTTCGCCCTGGGTACGCGCCTGCTGACATTCAACGATGATGCCGCTGGGGATATGTTTCAACCTCACGGCAGTTTCTACCTTGTTCACATTCTGTCCGCCTTTACCGCCACTGCGATAGAACTCCCATTCCAGGTCGGCGGGGTTCACTTCAATTTCGATGCTGTCGTCGATCAAAGGATAAACGAAGACCGATGCAAAAGAAGTGTGCCGGCGTGCGTTGCTATCGAAAGGCGAAATCCTTACCAGGCGGTGTACGCCGCTTTCGGCTTTCAGGAAGCCATAGGCAAAGGGCCCTTCGAACTGGAGCGTTGCGGCTTTTATGCCGGCGCCATCGCCTTCCTGGTAGTCTAATTCGGTCACTTTCCAGCCTTGTTTTTCGCCATACATCAGGTACATGCGCATGAGCATTTCGGCCCAATCCTGGCTTTCAGTGCCACCGGCTCCGGGGTTGATCTGCAATACTGCGGGCAACTCGTCTTCCGGCTGATTCAGCGTACTTTTAAACTCTGCGTCTTCAATTTCCTTTAAAGCCAGCGTATGGGCTTCCCTGGTTTCTTCTTCCGTGGCGTCACCGGCTTTCCAGAATTCAAATAATACGGCAAAATCCTCTACCGACTGCTCCACCTGTTTAAAGAGTTTGAGCCAGTATTCATTCACCTTTATTTCCTTCATGATAGCCGTTGCGCGCTGGTTGTCGTCCCAGAAGCCTGGCGAAAGAGAGAGTTGGCGGTCGTTATCTATTTTTGCAGTCCTTTGATCGACGTCAAAGAAACCTCCTCAGGACACTAACACGGTCCCTCATATCTTTAATTTGCTCTTGTGTCATAGTTGGGCAAGATACATTATTTAAGTGACAGAGAAATAATGAATTAAGGCTACCAGTTGGCAAACTTTTTATTGAGTTTGGGCGCGGCGAGGTATAAGGCGATACCTGCGAGCATCAGCAGGGTAGAAATGATCTCGGCCTGGGTAGGCTGAAACCCGAAGAGATGCTGTGGCGTGTTCACCCTTATCTTTTCGATCCAGAAACGTTCAAAGCCGTTCAGGAAGAGATAGATGGCAAAAATGCGTCCGCCTACTTTTATGCGTTTGCGTAAAGACCATAACAGGGCAAACAGGAGCAGGCAAGCTATAATTTCATACAAAGGCGTAGGATACACACCTGCGGGCAGTTGGGTGCAGTAGTCGTTCCAGGTGCATCCGGGGATCATTTCCCCTACTTTGTTCACGTTATGCGGGTAGTTATAGGACCAGGCCCAATCGGGCAAAAATGAGAAGGGATTGGGTTTGGTATTGACGATACCCCAGTCGCCATCGCCGGACACCTGGCAACCGATACGCCCCAGTGCATAAGAAAGCATTAGTACGGGGCCGAAAGCATCGGCGGCATGGATGATGGCCACTTTATGTTTACGCAGGTACCATACGATGGCAATGGTTGCCACAATAAGCCCGCCGTAGAAGGTAAGTCCGCTTGCAGAAAAAAGATTATTGATAGGATCGTCGATGAAGCGGTCCCAGTTTTCGAGGTTATCGAAAATTTTGGCGCCGGCAAAACCTGCTACCGCTGCGATGATGGTAATATCTCCTACCCTGTCGCTTGGCCAGAGGCGTACCGTTTTTTTCTCGGGCTTGGGTAATTTTTCTTTGTTCCTTTCGCGCCACTTGATGCCGGCGAGTATCAAGCCCAGGACGATGCCGGCGGGCCAGCTACCGCTACCTGAGAATATGAAGGACTGCGGATCGTTCAATGCACCGGCGGTAAAGAAAACGCCGAGGATCTTATATCCAAAAATGAAACCCAGGAAAAAGTTCACCAGTAATTCGCTGATGGAAGCGGGCTCACCCACCGTTATAACCACTTCTTCATAACCAAGCAAGCCTTCCTTTTCTTTTCTTTTCAGTTCTTTAACCAGCACCCAGGCGCTTACAAGGAATGCGATAGCAACGAAAAAACCAAAGCTGTTTACGATTTTAAGTCCGGACAGTTCAATTCCAAACAGATCTTTAAAGGCGTAGTACAAATTAGGATACATTCCGAGTATGGTTTGTGAAGTGCAATGTTACTATAAAAAAAATCCCCCTGGCGAAACAGGGGGAACATTTACTAACCCATCCATAACAAAGCTGCACTTTAAATGGATGCTCTTTAACTGTTAACAATATTCATTGAAAACAGCAATAAGGTGTTGCGCGATAACCTGAGCCGGCGCTCCTTCGATCTGGTGACGCTCTACCATGTGTACCAGCTGGCCGTCTTTAAACAGTGCCACTGCAGGTGATGATGGAGGATAAGGCAAGAGATGTTCTCTTACTTTCTTCACTGCGTCTACATCGAAACCAGCGAAGCTGGTTGCTAATCTATCGGGACGCTTCTGCGCGTTTTTAACAGCCATTACAACTCCCGGGCGGGCAGCACCTGCTGCACATCCGCAAACGGAGTTAATTACTACAAGTGTAGTACCCTCCTGTTGTAACGTACTATCTACTGATTCAGGCGTTGCTAAATCTTCAAAGCCATTATCTGTTAATTCTGCCTTCATCGGCAATACTATCTCTGCTGGATACATCTTCTTTTCCTCCTTTTCGTTACTTGGGATAACAAAATTAAGGATTCTCCCCTAACGATAAAAACTGTTTTTTATGCCATTTTGACGGCCAAAACCAACCATAACAGACATTATGACACAAATAATGAGCCAAAAATGCCAGTATTACCTTAAAAACGGCAATGGAATGTCATTTGATCTACAGGAATCAAGTTCAACATTTAAAAACAATAAAAAGAATAATTATGACACTCGTAAAACACAACTACAGGAACCTGGACAATTTATTTGAAGATTTCTTTTCCTTTCCAGTGAACCAGGCAGCAGGCCGTACAATTCCTTCCGTAAACATTCATGAGTCTGCCGATGGTTTTCAATTAGACCTGGTAGCGCCGGGATTAAACAAATCTGATTTCAAGATCAATCTTGAGAAAGGTTTATTAACCATCAGCTATGAAAAGAAAGCGGAACAAGAGCAAAAGGACAGGAAAACACATCGCCGCGAGTTTACAGTAAGCAGCTTTAAAAGAAGCTTCACTATCGATGATCAGATCAATACTGAAGCCATTGAAGCAAAATATGAAAACGGTATCCTGCAATTGACACTTCCCAAAAAAGAAGAAGTAAAGGTTTTGCCTAAAGAGATAGCTATTGCTTAAGTTGATTTTTTTCATAAGAGCAGTTGATTTTGGTTTAACCCCTGTGTATTGACACAGGGGTTTTTTAAGTTTCTGATGCGCCGGATAAGAAAACCACTACTTACCCTTTGGGGTCAGACAGCAATGCGGTCAGTTTTTTATCCAGCTCCCAACCATAGAAATTAGTGCCGATAATAGTTTTTGTACTCATATCTATCAGGAAATTATGAGGCACGCTTTTAATAAAGTATTTGAGAGGGAGTTCACCGGTTGCTCCTTTCAGGTCACTTACATGTATCCAGTCGCCAACGTTGTCGGCCCGGATAGCCGCCAGCCATTTGTCGCGGGATTTATCAAGCGATACTGATACGATGGTGAAGCCGGCTTTATTAAATTGCTGGTATGCCTCGCGCAGGAAGGGATGTTGCAGCCTGCATGGACCGCACCAGCTGGCCCAGAAATCCAGCAGTACATACCTTGCTTTCAGACCTGCAAAATCAACCATTTTTCCCAGTGTATCGGGCAGCTGAAAATCAAGCGCCTTCTTCCCTATGCCGAAAGCTTCCTTTTCGGCGAGTATTTTTTCAAGCGCTGCGCCCATAGGCAGCTGCCGTAATTCAGGTGACAGCCTGTTGAAAAACGGACGGGAGTTCTGCTTCTCTGCAGTTCCGGGGCGCTCAAAATCATACACTGCTAAAAGCGAAACCGGAGAATTGGGGTAGGTTTTCAAAATCTCATCTACCAGTTTCTGTTCCTCCAGTTGAAGTGGCTTCAAGCGCTCTTTATATATTTCAACGCTATCACGCTTCTTCTCTCTTTCCAGGCGAAAAATTGCCAGATTCACAGGCCGCAACCGATCGTAGAACGCTGCGGTCTTTTTGCTGTAGGCGAGATATTCCTCCTGGAGACGTGAACCTTTTACCACTGCACCGCTCAGGGAATCTTTCGCTTGAAGGGTTATCCTGGCTCCCTCTTCAAGAAACAAACTATATCTCCTTTTTTCCTGTACGGCATGAGTAAGAGGGGTATTGTCATTAGCAGGACTATAAATGAGCGTTATTAATGCCGGGCTTTTCAATGCACCTTTGAGTACAAAATTGCCTTGCTCAAGGCGCGCGCTGTCTATCACCATTTTATCGCCATCTTTATACCTCATCTGGATAGATCCGCTTTTGGCGGGCTGAAAACTTCCCTGCACCACAAATCCTGTTTGTGCATGAATAAGCTGAGACAGCAGAAAAGTTGCGGCGAAGCTAACCTTCACCGCTATTTTTTTTCTTTTTGTATGCATAGTGTTGGATTAAGGATTGTTGGTCATGCCTGGATTCTGGAGCATTACTTTTAATGGAAAACGTAATGTAAATCTTTCTTTCCTGAGCGGGAGCCTTTCCACTTCATTGCCGTCGGGACCATAGACAATATGCTCATAGGTTTGAGCAGCGAACAGCGGATCTACCGACAGGCGACGCATATCGAACCAACGTAAACCTGTGAAAGCAAATTCACGAATCCGCTCATCAATTACAAAGCGTATCAGCGCATTTTTGTCCGTGATAGTCACTTCGGCATCGGCGTCGGGCATACGTTTGCTACGCAATGTTTTCAGATCTGCTTTTGCAGCGGACAGTGCGCCCGTGCGGGCATAACACTCTGCGCGTAACAGGTAGAGTTCCGGCATGCTAATACCTATAGCAACGGCGGCCGACGGAGCAAACTTTCTCATAGCACCTGGTACGGTTAATTGTGTGCCGTACGAGGAATAGGCTGGTGTGCGGGTATAAAACAACTTTCTTTTGTCATTGTTGCCATACAGCTCATACGCTTCTTTTTTCAGCAGTAATACGCCGTGCTGGTATTGATATTGTGAAGAAAATTGACGGGCGAACAGCGTTTCGGTGCTGGCCCATGGTAATGGCGCGCCAATATAATAACTTACAGTTGGCGCAAAGTACCAGGCTCCACCCGGCGCCAGCAATGTATTGTAATCGTACAAGCCCACAGGAAGGGTTCCGTTAGGCAGATGGTTAAATGCGCTTTCCAGTAAGGGAAGTGCCTGGTCGAATTTTCCCATAAACATATACACTTTACCCAGCAGGATTTCAGCGCCTGCCTGTGACATTCTTGAGCGTGCATCGTTGTTGCGGGGCAACAATGGCAGCGATTCTGTAATATCTTTTATAATAAAGTCATACACTTCCTGTACACTGGCTCTGGTAAAAGTGGTTGCAGTAACATCTGCATCCAGTATAATAGGAACACCAGGATCTGTAGCAGCAGTTGCAGGATCGTAAGGTTTGCCATACAGGCTAATAAACTGGAAATAACTCCAGGCTCTTGTGGCACGCGCTTCTGCACGAAGGGCTTGTTTCTCCGCCTCGGTGCCCCTTTCCGACTCCATCACCTCATTGATGATTTTGTTAAGTACGTAAATCTGCGCCGTTACGTTGGTCAACTCCGGCGCATCAGTTGCATCGTCATAAAGGTCGTCGGCCCAGCGGAAAGCCTGCTGAACTCCCTGCGACATTGAATTTAGAACTGCACTCTGCGCTACCACTTCGTCACCCAGCAGAATTTGCATATCGGCGGTGCCCAAAGACAATAATGTTCCGTTGTAAAACAGGTTCCTGTAGTCATTGGTTTGGGTGGCAATAATGCGCCCTTTTGGATCGATCTCCAGAAAAGATTTGGAGCAGGAAGAAAATACTCCCATCAACAGGAATATGCTTATTATTTTAAGATATTTCATGAATTTCTTGTTTTTAGAATGAAACATTTGCTCCTAGTGTGACTGTATTGAATCCTGAACGTTGTGTTCTGGTGCCTGTAAGGGCATTAAAGTATTCAGGATCGATATTATGTTTGTTTGCTTTCCAGAGCATAATATTGCTCAATTGAATACTGAGCGAGATATTTTGCGCTCGGATCTTGTCTGTTATATTCCGTGGCAACGCATAGGCGAACGTAATGTCTCTTAATTTCATAAATGAAGCGTTCAGCACATTGGTGTTTGCGTATGTATAATAATTCGTTGCCCGGGTAGTAGCACTGGTACTTGCATTACCTATCCAGCGTGGTATGTCCGTCACATTTTCATCACCGGCTTTTTTCCAGCGCTTGTCAAAATCGGCATGGGCATTACCGGTAGAAAGAGAACCGCCGCCCGGACTCAGACGGTTTAAAGAGTACATGGTATTTACATCTTTACGCATCACGTGACCCAGGTTGGCAATAATATTGGCTGTAAGCGAAAAGCCATTGTAACGGAAAGTGTTGGATAAACCACCACTCCATTTCGGCTGATAGGTACCCATGAAAAGCATGTCTTCCGGCTTTGCTATGCTGAGTGCTTTGGTAACACTGCCATCTTTTAGTCTGATTTGCGGATCACCTGTTGCATCGAGCCCTGCGTAGTTGTATGCGAAAATGGCGTAGGCTTCGTATCCCTGGAAAAAGCCGCCATAGGCATTGTTCGATATTATATTGTTTCCGGTTGTAATGTTTACATTGTTAGAAAGGCGGGTGATCTTGTTTTTGTTATAAGCCATGTTCAGTATAGAACTCCAGCTGAAGTGTTTTCCTTTTATATTTTCGGAGCGGAGTGCCAGTTCTAAACCTTTGTTTTCAAGGTCGCCCAGGTTACCAATTACTGCATTATAACCACCGAAAGCATTGACAGGGAGCTGCCCCAGCATATCTTTCGTTTTTCGCATATACAAGTCTATGGAACCGATGAGTCTTTTGTTCAACACACCAAAGTCGATACCGAAGTTAGTGGTAGCTGTAGACTCCCAGGATAATCTGCGGTTTGCAGGCGATACAATGGCATAGATACGTCCGCCCGGGTAAACGGAGGAGGTAGAGCCGCCGGATATAATATCATCTGAAGAGGCAATACCGGGTGCCGGAGCATTACCCGTAAGGCCATAAGTAAGTCGCAACGCCAGCAGGTTAAGCCAGTTCAGATGCTGCATAAAAGGTTCTGAGCTGATCTTGTATTTGGCTCCTACACTCCACACGGGGCGGTTCTGCGCCGATTTGTCGATGCCAAAAAGGCTTGACTCATCTTTCCGCCAGCTACCATTTACCGTGTACTTCTGAAGAAAGGTATAAGCAATGTTGCCGTAAACCGATCTTAACCTGCTTTTAGATTCTGTAAAAGAGAAATCATTTGAAAAATTCCAGTAGCTTCTGTTGGAATTATACAAAAGGATGGGATTGGCTATCCCTGCCGAGAGGGTTACATAGTCCAGTGCCTGGGGAGCAATCAGTCCATCATCGTAGCCCCAGAAAGTACCTGAGTTTCCGCGGGAAAAAGACTCCTGCTGTTCCATGCCCGCCAATGCAGTTACCTGATGATTGAGGTTATCCCAGTCGCGGTTGAAAAAAAGCTGGTTTCTAACGGTCCAGTTCTGCTGTCTGGCATCACTCCGGACATATTTGCCACCTTTGGCAGGGAAGTTATACTTGATCGTGTTATCCAGTACAGAGCCGGTGGCAAAACTCACCGTCATGTTTCTTACCGTATAAGCCCGGTCATCATTGAAAGAGCGGCCTTCACTTGTGCCTTTTACCAATCCATAGGTACCTTCGAATCGCAATCCTTTATATAAATTTACGGCTATGCCGGCTGTTAGTCGGGCCTGCAGCGATTCGTCGTTCGAGTAACCATAATTCACTTCATCGAGCGGCACGTAATTGAGGTTGATACCGCTCCGTGATTCCAGGTTCTGCCTTACACTTTCTATGCGGTACAGCCAGGGCATAGCAATATTACTTCCGTCGCTGTTGCGGAAAAGCTGGTAGGGAAGGAAATGTTTTTGCAGGACGATCTGTTTTTTATATAAGTGACCGGTCAGGATGAAATGATCAATGTTCTGCCCTCCTGCCGGTAGCGAATATCCAGTCCCTTAAAATATTCCAGTACGCCACTGAGCGGAACATCTTTCGACATACCGCCCCAGATGGCTTTGTCGGGCATTTTACCTTCAAAAATGATTTCAATATCGTACCAGCGTTCCAGCTCGCGGGAGATCTCTGCAAAGGAAAGACCTTCGAAGTTGAACTTGCCGTTTTTCCAGGCAATCACCTTATCAACTGCTACATTTTCTACCACCTGTATATTGTTTGAAGTCAGCTTAGCCTGCTGGCCGGGGTGTAACCGTACCTTTTCGGAAACAGTGGCAGCGGAAACGGCCACAGCGCCCTGCAGCAGTGTTGTACGAATGTTCGCTTCATTATCATAAGCATTGATATTGAATGCTGTACCTAATACTTCCACTTCTGCCTTACCATTAACCCGGACGATAAAAGGCTTTGCCGGATCTGCGGCTACCTCGAAATAAGCCTCACCTGTGACTTCCACCAGGCGCTTTTCAGCCGTAAACGAAACGGGATAACGTATAGCGCTTGCAGAATTCAGCCATACCTGCGTACCATCGGCAAGCGTAAGGTGAAACTGCCTGCTTCTGGGTGTAGACATGGTATTATAGGCTGTTACATTTTCGTTGCCTTCATAGATGAGCGCGCCGTTTATCACCTTTGCATTTACACCACCCTGCAGCGCAAGCGTGGCATTTTTAACAGTATCCAGGGAAATCTGCGAGCCATTTTCAAGCGTCAGGATGGCGCCCTGTTTACCAGGCAAAATATCCGTGGCAGCAACAGGGTTGTTTGCTGTATTTTTTGCCGGCTGCCTGGTAACAATTACCAAAGACAAGGCTGCCACAACTATGAGTATAGCGGCAGCAGCTGTCCAGCGCCACGGGCGCAGGAAGAAACTGCTGCGTTGTGGAGATGCCGGTTCAGCTGTGCTAAAAATGGCGGATAATATACCGTTGCTCGTGGGCAGATCGGGCTCGTCGGTGGCAGTAGCCTCCTTATACGCTTTATCGAGCAGGTTGTTGATAATATGCTCGTGCTCCGGCAATGCAGCCATAGCTATCCACTCGTCTCGTTCCGCCGGCGTGGCGGATTGATCCAAACAACGTTCAAAAAGGTACGATAGTCGTTCTACAGTCATTAAAAAGAGTTAGTTAACCTTACGGCTACTATATTGAGGCAGAAAACTTAAGGTTGGGGGGGCGTTCAGGAAAATTTTTTCAGGGAGCCTGCCAATATCACCAGTACAGGTAACAGATCGGTATGTGCCATGAAATAAGCCCTGACCTTTTTCGTAGCCTCATCGAGGTTGTACTTGACAGTTTCGGGCGAAACATCAAGTTTTGCAGCCACTTCTTCTCTTTTCAGGCCGGATTCCCTGATGAGCAAATAGGTTTCCTGCTGCCTGGGTGGTAACTTTTGAATGGCCTGCCGGAGCACATTATTATACTGCTTAAAGGTAAAAATGTGTTCGCCGGTGATATGGAAGGCTTGTTCTCCGGCATCTGTACCCGGTGAGTGCCGTTGCGCGGCCAGTTGTTTCAATCCGCGGTATGCAGCCCTGCGCGCAATGGTGTGCAGGTATGCTTCAAAATTTACGACAACTTCGAGCTCTTTGCGCCTGAGCCATATTTTAAGAAATACATCCTGCAGAATTTCTTCGGCCATCTGCCGGGAATTGGTTAACCTGAGGGTAGTGGCATAAATTTTCCCGCGGTGATGCATGAACAGCCGGGTGAATGCCTGTTCATTTCCTTCCGCCATTTGCCGGAGCAAATCATGTTGGTTATATGGTTGACCGGTTGACAATCTCCTTTCCCTTCGATGTAAAGAGCTGCAAACTAGGGCAAAAAAATTTAAATGCCACACAATACCCTACACAGGGCCATATTGTTGAAATTGAAAAGCCGCCTCATTTTTATTTATATTGTGTTGCTTAAATACTGAATGGAATGAAATACCTCTTCTTGTTCTTTATGCTGCTGCTAACCGGCCGAAGTATAAGCCAACCTCCTGCGGAACGTGCGTTGTTGTGGAAGATACAGGCGCCTGGTCAAAAGGCACCCTCCTATTTATATGGCACTTTTCATTTACTATGCCCGAAGGACCTGGTGGTTGATTCCGCCATCAAGAAAGCGTTTGTAACCACACGCCAGCTTTATCTTGAAGTAGATATGAGCAACAGCGCCGCTATGGCCATGGAGATGATAAAGTTCATGAAGATGAGCAACAACCAACATCTTTCGAAATTATTAAGCAAGGCTGATTACGATTCGGTATCCCATTTATTCCAGGCTAAAACGGGCATGCCATTAAACCTGCTGGGCAATACCAAGCCTGTTTTATTAATAGCCATGCTGTATCCTTCTTTAATGAACTGCCAGCCTGAAAGCTGGGAGCAGACCTTTGTAAAAATGTCGGAAGGGATGCATATGAAAATGGGTGGTCTCGAGACTGCGGAATTGCAGCTAAGCCTGCTTGATTCAATTCCGTATAAAGATCAGGCAGAGAGCCTGAAAACAGCGTTGTACAAGTTTGACAGCATGGCGGTGGCAACAAAGAAGATGGTTGAATTATACAAGAGCAAAAACCTGAAGCAGATGCAGGCTGAGGTTGCTGCGGATAAAGATATGGGAGCTTTTGCATCGATATTACTTGATAAGCGCAATGCCAGCTGGATACCAGTGATGCGTGCCCAGATGAAAAAGGCGCCCACTTTCTTTGCGGTTGGGGCCGGGCATCTTGCGGGAAAGAACGGGGTTATCAACCTGTTAAGAAAGAGCGGTTATACTGTGACTGCCGTAAAATAATATTCATTTGCATATCCCGGAGATTTTGCGGGTGGGGTGCAATAAAAGAAAACTGCCTGGCTTATAAAGCGCAGGCAGTTTTCTTATTGTTCAATAACATCCGGGTTATCTATCATAACCCAGGATCTTGAGCATGCTTTGCGCTGATTGTTCTTTGGCGTAAACCCAATCGACCAGTTTTCCATTTTTATCGTATCCTACGATAATATGTTTGGGTGAAGGGATAAGGCAGTGTTTGATACCACCGTAGCCGCTGATCTGATCCTGGTAAGCACCTGTATGGAAGAAGCCAACGTACAGCGGTTCTATATTGGGAGAATCGCCTTTATTGCTGGCGTGTTCCAGTTTGGGCAGGAACACTTCATTGATATGCTCTTCGGAATCGTAATAGTCGTGGCTGTCGCATGTGATCCCTCCCAGGACCACCCGCTGGTAATCGTTATCCCATTTATTGATGGGCAGCATCAGGAATTTTTCACCGATGCCCCAGGTATCGGGTAAGGTAGTGATGAAAGAAGAATCGATCATATACCAGATCTCGCGGTCGTTCTGCTGCTTTTGTGCAACAACGCTGTAGATATGCGCCATGCTTTCGCCAACGGTGAAGGAGCCAAACTCGGTATAGATATTTGGCATTGGCACTTTGGCTTTTTTGCAGGTCTTTTTGATGTTACCAACAATTTCATTGATCATGAACTGGTAGTCGTATTCAAAGCCAAGGGAGTGTTTAATGGGGAAGCCACCTCCGATGTTAATGGAATCGAGTTCAGGGCAGATCTTTTTAAGCTGGCAGTACAGGTTGATGATCTTATTCAGTTCACTCCAGTAGTAGATATCGTCTTTGATGCCTTTGTTCAGGAAGATGTGCAGCATTTTCAGCTGGAACTTGTGTTCGTAACCTTCGATATTATCGACATAGAATTCGAGGATATCCCTGGCCCTGATGCCGAGGCGGGAGGTATAGAACGGAAAGTTAGGTTCTTCTTCTGCTGCAACACGGATCCCCAGTTTAAAGGGCTGTTTTACGCTTCTTTTATAAGCATCGAGCTCTTCCTTGTTATCGAGAACAGGCACTACGTTTTTAAAACCGCTGTTAATAAGCTTGGCAATACGGGAGGTGTATTGTTTTTGTTTAAAGCCGTTGCAGATGATAAAGGTTTCTTTATTGATCTTACGGCGCTGGTAGAGCTTATTAATGATTTCGATGTCGTAGGCATAGGATGTTTCGAGATGAATATCGTGCTTCAACGCCTCTTCGACGACAAAGGAGAAGTGCGAGCTTTTGGTACAATAGCAATAGAAGTATTTGCCTTCGTACTTATGTTTTCGCATGGCATCTGCAAACATTTTCTTGGCCCTGTTGATCTGCATACCTATTTTAGGCAAATACGACAGCTTAAGCGGCGTACCGTATTTTTCGATCAGAGCTTTGAGGTCGAGGCCATTGAATTGGAGATACCCGTCGTCGTTTGTATTGAAACCTTCCTGCGGGAAGTGGAAGGTTTGTTTCACCAGCTCGGTGTACGTATTATTCATTCCCGGGTGCGTTATACTTTTAGTAAGTAATTAAAATAACGGTGCAAAAATAGTTTTTTGCAGATATTATAGACATAAAAAAACCGGGCCACAAAAAGTCCCGGTTTCCTATTGTTTTGATAACAATTATTTTACAGAGTCGATGAGCGCTTTGAAGCTGGCGGGCTCGTTCATAGCGAGGTCGGCCAGGACTTTGCGGTTCAGTTCGATTCCTTTTTTGTTCAATTTGTCGATGAAGCGGCTATAAGTGAGGCCTTCGGCTCTTACAGCGGCGTTAATACGGGCGATCCACAGCTGGCGGTATTCGCGTTTTTTAAGTTTACGGCCTACATAGCTGTAGGTCATCCCTTTTTCTACGATATTTTTCGCTACTGTATAAACGTTTTTGCGTTTACCATAAAAACCTTTTGCTTGCTTCAGGATCCTCTTCCTTCTGGCCCTTGATGCTACAGCATTTACTGAACGTGGCATAAGTATAAATTTGAATTACCGGCGAACGGTAACTGGAATTATAAAATGGGGATTATTTCAAACGTAATAAACGTTGTACAAAATCTTTGTTGGCAGGAGCTACGATACCGCTTACACGGAGCGCGCGCTTACGTTTTTTAGATTTTTTGGTAAGGATGTGACGTTTGAAAGACTTCTGGAAGGTGATTTCTCCTGAACCTGTCACCTTAAAACGCTTTTTTGCGCTTGAGTTGGTTTTAACCTTTGGCATATTAATAATCTGCGACGATTACACCCTGCCGGCGTTCCCGAACAGACGGGACACTTGTAGAGCCATATGGGTAATGTTTCCCTTTTTTAGGGTTTGCAAAGGTAGGTATAAAAGTGGAAAAACAAAACTTAGGATACAAAAAAGTCAAAAAGCGCGCAAAAAGGCGCTTTTTGACTTTCCGTATTTTTACTAAAGACTATAACTATTTCTTTTTCTGGCCTTTAGGCGCAAACATCACGAGCATCCGTTTGCCTTCCATCTTGGGCATACCTTCGAGCACACCCGCTTCGGTTAAACGTTCTGCAAACTTCAGCAGCAACAATTCGCCACGGTCTTTAAACATGATCGCGCGTCCTTTAAACTGCACATAGGCTTTTACCTTGTTACCGTCTTTCAGGAATTTTTCGGCATGTTTTGATTTGAAATCAAAGTCATGATCATCCGTACCAGGCGTAAAGCGGATCTCTTTCACCTCGCTTTGCTTGGCATTGGCTTTCATTTCTTTTTCCTTACGTTTTTTCTCGTAGAGGAATTTTTTATAGTCAATCACCTTACAAACGGGAGGATCGCCATTGGGAGAGATCTCCACCAGGTCGAGCTCCTGTTGCTGGGCTATGCGTAGTGCTTCTTGAGTAGGATAGATGCCCACAGTTACATTATCGCCAACAAGGCGAACCTGTGGTACCCGGATTCTATCGTTAATACGATGTTCAGGCTCCGGCTGCCTGTTAAAACGGGGATTAAACCTTCCTCCCCCTCCACCTCTGTTTGGTAAAGCCATTAATTGTTGTTTAGTAAAAAATAATTTTCAACCCTAAAATAATCATTTTATGCCTTTCTTTCCGCAATTTCCTCCACGATCGTATTCAGGAAGTCTTCAACCGACTGGCTGCCGAGGTCGCCCTGGCCCTGGCGGCGAACCGACAATTGTCCTTCGTTCATTTCCTTCTCTCCTACTACCAGCATGTACGGAACGCGGCTCAGTTCGGCTTCACGGATCTTTTTACCGATCTTCTCGCTGCGGTCGTCAATTTCCACCCTTACCCTGGCTTTGCGCAGTTTTTGCATCACCTCCCGGGCATAAGGCAGGAACTTGTCGCTGATAGGCAGTATTTTAACCTGTAAAGGCGACAGCCATACCGGGAATTTACCTGCATAGTTCTCTAACAGGAACCCGATGAACCGCTCGTGGGTACCCAGCGGCGCACGGTGGATGATCAAAGGCGTTTCCAGCGCATTTTCCTTGTTGGTGAACTCGAGCTTGAAGCGGCGGCCCTGGGCAAAATCGACCTGGTTGGTAGCCAGGGTAAATTCGCGTCCGATGGCGCTCCAGATCTGCACATCAATTTTCGGACCATAGAAAGCGCCTTCATCGGGCACTTCAATATATGGCGTACCGGTTTCGTTGAGCACGTCGCGCACCATCTGCTCTGTTTCGAGCCAGAGTTCGGGTTCGTTGATATATTTCTGTCCCAGTTTGGATGGTTCGTGCAGGGAAAGACGCATCACGTATTTATCGATACCGAAGATCTTGAAGTACTTGATGTACATGTCGTTCACCGCCTTGAATTCCTGGGCAAACTGTTCCCTGGTACAATAGATATGCGCATCGTTCATGTGCAGGCAACGCACCCGCATCAGTCCAAACAGCTCACCACTTTGCTCGTAACGGTAGCAGGTACCGTATTCGGCCAGGCGCAGGGGCAACTCGCGGTAGCTTCTGTGCTCGGCGGCAAAGATCTTGTGGTGGTGCGGGCAGTTCATGGACTTCAGGTAATATTTAGTACCATCGAGTTCCATGGCAGGGAACATACTGTCCTGATAATATGGCAGGTGTCCGCTGGTGAGGTACATGCTTTCTTTGGCGATATGCGGTGTTACCACGCGCTTGTAACCTGCTTCCTCTTCTGTTTCCTTGGCCAGTTTTTCGAGCTCTTCGATGATGATGGTACCGTTGGGCATCCACAGGGGAAGGCCAGCACCTACGTCGTCATCCATGGTGAAGATGCCCAGTTCTTTACCAAGTTTGCGGTGGTCGCGTTTTTTTGCTTCCTCCAGCATCGCCAGGTATTCGTCGAGTTCTTTCTGGTTCGGGAAAGTAACACCGTATACCCTGGTAAGCTGCCTGTTCTTTTCATCTCCTTTCCAGTAAGCGCCGGCGATATTGGTAAGCTTTATTGCCTTGATAAAGCCTGTGTTCGGGATATGAGGTCCACGGCAGAGATCGGTGAAATCGCCCTGGGTATAGAAAGTGATGTTACCATCATCGAGACCGCTTAACAGGTCCAGTTTGTATTCGTCACCTTTTTCTTCGAAGTAAGAGATAGCGTCTTTTTTGGAGATCTCTTTACGGATGTAGGCGTTGTTTTTCTTCGCCAGTTCATTCATTTTCTTCTCCAGTACAGCCAGGTCTTCTTCAGACAGTTTGCGGTCGCCCAGGTCCATATCGTAATAGAACCCTTTATCGAGTGCAGGACCTACCCAGAATTTCACGCCGGGAAATTGGCTTTCCACTGCTTCGGCCAATAAGTGTGCTGAAGAGTGCCAGAACGTTGATTTGCCATCCGTGTCGTCCCACGTCAGGAGTTTCAGATTTGCGTCTGCGGTAATGGGGCGTGTAGCATCCCATACCTGGCCATTGACACTCGCGGCCAATACTTTCCTGGCCAAACCTTCGCTGATGGATTTGGCGACTTCTAATGCAGATACGCCTGCTTCATATTGGCGTACTGCTCCGTCTGGTAGCGTTATATTAATCATAATGGGGAAGCAAAAGTAGCGATTTTAAGCTTTTAACGCTTCTTTATCAGCATATGCAATGTTCCCTCTTAATTTTGCAAAATGAGGTACCCGGTTTTATTTTTGCTTACCCTGTTTTCCATTGCTGCCACAGCCCAGGACCTTACCGGCATTTGGAGGGGCAATTTTGTACAGGGCGCAGGCCTTTTCAGCCAGCAATACAAGTACGAAGTCCAGATAAAACAAAACCATAACAAAGCTTTATCGGGCGTCACCTATTCTTATCTCACCACGGTATTTTACGGGAAAGCAGCGTGCCAGGGCATTTTCATGGACAAGGCGCGTAATGTTGTTCTGAAGGAAACGAAGATGCTTGAACTGCGTGCGTCGGATAATTCAACGGCGAATATCATGACCTGTTATCTTACCTATCGCAAAGAAGGTGCTACGGAATATCTTGAAGGCACTTATTCGAGCGTAAGCGTGAAGGATGGCATGATGGGCACCAATGGAAAGGTTTATCTTAAAAAGGTAAAGGAATCGGATTTCCAGACGGAAGACTTTTTGCTGGATGGCGTAAAAGGGAAAAAGGGAATTAAACCGGGTGCGGAATCGGCTTTACTGCCCCATAGCGGAGCCAGACGGTTGTTGCCGTCACCTAAACCAAAATTGTCTCCTGCCGATTCGTTGAGGATTGGCAAACGCGACGACAATGATGCCGACCTGATGCCGGAGGCTCCTCCCGAAGCCAGCAAAACAGTTCCGGTGCCACCTGTGCTGAGCGCCAGAAAAAACAAGCTGGTGAAAACGATCATTACTCATTCTCCCGATATTAAAATCCAGCTTTACGATAACGGCGAAATAGATAATGATACCGTTACTGTTTATCATAACAACAAAGTGGTAGTAGACAGGAAGAAACTTACTTACGACCCGCTTACCGTTAATGTTACTGCCAGTGAGGCGGATCCGGTTCATGAATTTGTAATGGTAGCGGAGAACCTGGGCACTATTCCTCCCAATTCGGCCTATATGGTCATATTCTCGGGTGGGAAAAGGTATGAGCTGTCTGTAGCGGCGGATCTGAAGGAAAATGCGAAGATCGTGATCGAGTACAGGAAGGAGGAGAAATAGATGATGGATGTAAGGTAGAGGGGCCAATGCCAGGATAGGCTTATATCACGGGAATGGGCTGATGTATTTTGGAAGTAAAGGCGCTACTAATTGCTAAGAAGATTGGGCTTTTGCTAAAAAAGAGGACGATTTCGGGGAAGATGCGATAAAGCATCCTTAAAGCTTCTCTAAAGCTTCTCAAGAGCTTCTTTAAAAAAGTCTGTTTTTTTAGCATTTGGTCAACTATCAAATAATAAAAATAGCCCCGGTTTTGCCGGGGCTATTTTTATTCCTTCCTATTTTCCCCTGAAATCGATGGAATCGGGAACATCGCCGCATTCGAGCATACCGGCTTTGTATTTAGGATGCTTTTTGCCGAGATAAGGATTTTCGACCACGTTTTTATCGCTGAGCCAGAAAGCTTCTTCTTCGTCGTTGAAGGCCATGGGGCAATGCTGGTGGTACACCACTGCCTGGTCGTATTTAACAGTGCGGGCGAGGTTGTATAAGTTATCGGACAGGATGTTGAAGGAGCGTCTTTTGCCCTCGATCGTTTTTTCGCCTGCGATGGCCTGCGCTTCAGCGTTTATTCCTTCAGAAAAAGAGCGGGCGGTGAGGATGATGGCGGAATCGGCTTTCAGCTCGTTCAACGGCACTTTAGAGACGCTGGCGGCCAGGGCATTGGCTGCGGCGCTGGCCTGGGCAGTATCCCATTCTACAAATGCATTCTTAAGTGTATAATATTTAGCTAACAAATCGTTAAAGGCGGTATTAAAGGCTGCGGAGTTTTTGCTGATGGCCAAAGCTTCCTGTTTTGGCGCTTCGGGCTTATCGGATTTTTTGGTATAAGAGAAATAGGCTACTACGGCAACCGCCACTACTACAATTATTAATACTAACTTTTTCATCCGCGAATTTTTAATTGAAGAATAAAGATAGCCGCTTCACGCGCTTTTCTTTTAGTTTTGCGGCAATTTAATTGAGTTATGTTAATTGGATTGAACAATGTGACCTTCGAATTCGGGGCAAGGGTAATAGTATCGGAAGCCACCTGGCATATACATCCGGGAGAAAGGATTGGGTTGATAGGCTATAATGGAACCGGGAAATCCACTATGCTGAAATTGCTGGTAGGACAATATACCCCTTCTGTTGGTACGGTTGAAAAGGGACGGGACACCACTATTGGTTACCTGCACCAGGACCTGTTAAGTTTCGACACCAATGATTCTATCCTGGAGGTGGCGATGGGGGCTTTCGAGCGGATCAAACAACTGGAGAAAGAGATTGAAACGCTGGGTCATCAGCTGGAAGCTACCAGCGATGAAAAGCTGCTTGAGCAATATACCGACAAACTGCATGAACTTGAAGTGCTGGGTGGTTATACCATTCATCACCGTACAGAGGAAGTATTGCAGGGTCTGGGTTTCAGCAATACCGATCTGCAACGTCCGTATAAGGAGTTCAGCGGGGGCTGGCGTATGCGTGTGCTGCTTGCGAAGATGATATTGCAGCAGCCCGATGTGTTACTGCTTGATGAACCTACGAACCACCTCGACCTTCCTTCTATCGAGTGGCTGGAGAAATACCTGCAGCATTACCAGGGCAGCGTGGTTATTGTAAGTCACGATAAATATTTCCTGAACCGTATGGTGAATAAGATCGTGGAGCTGTACCAGCAGCGGCTGCATATTTATTCCGGCAACTACGCGTTTTACGAGCAGGAGAAAGAGATCCGTGTAGAACTGCAGCAGCGTGCCTACGAGAACCAGCAGGATTATATCCGTCAGCAGGAGCGTTTCATTGAACGCTTTAAAGCCAAAGCCAGTAAGGCTGCGGCTGCGCAAAGCGCCATGAAGCGTCTGGATAAAATTGAGCGTATAGACCAGGTTGAAATTGAGCGTCCGAACCTCCGGATCAATTTCCAGGTAGATAAGCAGCCCGGCAAAGTATTGGCTGAGCTGAAAGGCGTCACCAAGAAATTCGGGGAGAATACCATTATTGAAAATGCCGTAGCTGAAATAGAGCGCGGTGATAAAATAGCGCTTATCGGCGCCAACGGTAAGGGTAAATCTACCGTGCTGCGCATTATTGCCGGCACCGAGCCTTACAGCGGCGAGCGCGTATGGGGGTATAACGTAGACGAAAGTTTTTATGCGCAGCACCAGCTTGAAGCACTGGATCTGAACAATACCATCCTGGAAGAAATGCAAACCTGCCGGAGCGGAAAAACAGAACTGGAACTCCGTTCACTGCTGGGTTGTTTCCTTTTTGGCGGTGACGATACCGATAAACGGATCAAAGTATTAAGCGGTGGTGAAAAAGCCAGGGTGGCGCTCGCGAAGGTAATTGTGAGCAAGGCCAATTTCCTGATGCTTGACGAACCTACGAACCACCTTGATATGCACAGCGTAGAGCTGCTGGCCAACGCATTGAACAAATACGAAGGCAGTATCATCTTCGTTAGTCACGACCGTTATTTCATTTCGGAGACTGCCAACAAGATCTGGGAGATCGTGGATCACGAGATCAAAGAGTTCAAGGGTACTTATAAGGAGTATATGGAATGGAAAGAGCGGATGGCCAGGCAACAAAAGGCGCAGGCGCAGGCGAATGCCAATAGCGGCGGAAAGGCTGTTCCTGAAAAGAAAGCGGCACCGGCCCCCACTCCTGCCAAAGCACCTGTAAGCCAGGAGCAGAAGAAAGAGCAACAGAAGATCCAGAAGGATTTCAATAAAGCGGAAAAGGACCTGGCGCAGCTGCAATCGGAAAAGGCGAAGCTGGAAGAAGCGATGGGTAACCCGGACAACTATTCAGACAAGCAAAAGTTCACTAAACTGGAGCAGGAATACCGGACCGTCCAGGAGAAGATCACTGAAGTGACGCGTGTGTATGAGGCCTTATTCGAGAAGGTGATGGAGATGGAATAGCTAACAACAGGTTGCAAAAACAGATAGAGAGGCTTTAGGTGTTCCTAAAGCCTCTTATTTTTTATAGTACCGTTTCTTTATTTTCCCAGGCTTTCACAAAATCGGAAACCAGGTAGCTGATGAGTTTACCTGTGGAGTCGCTTCTGCGGCCGTCGAGCAGCTGAGTGGCGCCTTCACAAATGTGGAGGTAGGCCGGGCTCGTTTCGCGGGCTGCCATATGAACATACTGGCGGGCCTGCAGGGTGGAGACGCCGGCAGGGGAAACCGCGCTGCTGAGGGTAGATTCGATGCTGTCGAGATCGAGTTCGAGCCCGCAGCGGTTGCCTTCGGTGAAATTTGCGGCGTGAAGTACGGCTTCGGTAAAACTATACTTTCCACGCAGGAAAATGTCTTCATAAGTCACCAGATCAAAGAAGGGGTTGTTCACGAGATCCATCCAGGAGTTCTGGGGCAGGTAGTTTTCGTGTAAGCCTACGATGCAATATTTTTCGAGATAGCCGTCGTCTTCGGCATAACGGAACGGGTTGCCGCTATGGCGTCCTTCGGCGGGGCGGTAATCGGCGTGTGCGTCGAGATTGATGACATTGATCTGGGCAAGCGGCAGGATGCCAGCCTGGTATAATCCTTTTGCTGCGCCTTTGATACATGGGTAGGCGTTGTTGTGTCCGCCACCGATAACGATGGGTATTTTGCCGTGTTGCGCCACCAGTTTCACCACATGCTCCACTTCATCGTCGATGGTTTTTACGGCGTGGCGGTAGGCTTCTATTCTTTCATCGGGGCTTCCGGCGTTGTTTTCTATGATGGTGATGATATCATAAAAGTCGAAATGGCCGAGGATAAGCACTTCCTGCCCTTGTAAGAAGTCATTACTCTGGATATTCAGGAACGCACGCAGAAAGGGCAGCCATGCCGAGTCTGCGCCTCCGATGCCATAGTTTGCTTTTACGCCTATATCTTCAGGAACGCCCAGAACAACAAAGGGGGCATTGGTTGCCTTCAGCACCTCTTCTATTGTCTTTCCTTTTTCCGCTACCTGCACGCATTCACCCAGCTTGGTTTCGAACTTCCTGATGCGGGTGATGGCGAGGATATCCTGCCTGTTATAAATTTTAAAATGCTGCATAATTTCACCTTGAATCGTTGTTATCACTCCGCGGTTTCGTTTCTGCGGTTCTATCCTATTGGTTTATCGAAAGCGCTGTCGTTGTCTGTTATACCTGTTTATGCGACTTTTCATACCGAATCCTTCGTTTCCTGGTTATCTGCCGTCTTCCCATTTGTCGATGGTTCTGCGGGGTCTGATGAAATCGAGCGGATATTTTTGAAAATAGCGCCACAAGATCCTGATAAATTCGGGATAATCTTTCAAGCGGATACCGCGTGATTTCAAAGCTACGATGAATGCCAGAGAAAAGCTAACCAAAAAGTTGAAGAAGCCTATGCCCAGCACGCCCAGCACTACAACAGCCAGGTATTGTCCCCTGACCTGGTCGAAGCCAAGTCCGTAAGTACCTATCGCCACGTTACCTGCGGAAATGGTGATATGCCTGATATCGAAGGGGATCCCGAGGATCTTTACGAAGATACCCGACATACCCAGCAGGAAGCCGAGTGCGATATTACCGGCAAGACTGCCGGCATGCGTTTCGAGATAATGGGAAAGCCGTTTACGGCGGCCGGCGGTCATAGTAAGGCGTAACACCGGGTGCATGATAAGTCTGTCGGCCACCCGGCTGTATTGCATTTTATTTTGAATAAACCCGGCAAGCAGTCCGCTCAGGAACAGGAAGAGGCCGGTATTGCAGGCATATAGTAAAGAAAAGCTTTCCCATGGATGCTGTTCGCGCAGCAGGCTCATTGCTTTTGCGCCCTGGGCCAGCTTGTGGCCGGTGCTTATATGGTAGAGCCATGCAAACAGCCATGTTACGGGGAACACCACCAGCAGGTTTCCGGCGAACGAGGCAAACTGGCTGCGGGTAACGCGCGCCACTGTTACCGCAAGATTATAGAGATTCGGCTGTTCGTTTTTCCGGGTGTCGAGCGAACCGGCTACGGCGCTGGCTGTAAAGGCCGGCTGTTTGGTTGCCAGTGTAGAATGCGTTTCTTCAATTGCGATGAAGCCAATGCTATAGTTAAGACTATAAGCCACGCCCTGCCATAACGGCAACAGGTGCAGCCTCCCGAGCAGATTTTTTACGACCACCATAAAGCAGACTATCAATCCGCCTCCCATGGCGCTCAGCAACATTTTATAGTATTGGCGTGGGGTGACCGTTATGTATTTGTCGCCTTTGCTGCCTTTGTGTTCGGCTATCTGGTAAGCCACATATCCGAAGCTCTGCGAAAACAGTTCTCGCAAGCTGTTCTTACGGTTCTCGTAGCGCACTACCAGGCGGAAGAAATCGACCAGGCGGCCTGTGTGAAAGGACTGGTCGTTATCCAGTGCATCTACCAGGATCTTCATGCGCGACAGGCAATAGCGCATAACAAGCAGCATATAACTCAAGGAAAGGCTGGCCCCTTTTATGGACTGGACCTCCCTTATTTCTTCAGCTACATCGGCACATTGTTCCAGGACGTTTTTCAATTCGTTATGCACCCGGGTGTTTTGCAGCTGGTTCACCAGTTGGTTTTGCACGATGAAGATGTTATCGCCTTCGAGCACTGCGGGAAGATATTTATGCACTTCGGGCTCCATCGACAAATGCGCCACTTTATAGGAAAGCATGATCAATGCCTCTGCCAGCTGCTCTTTGAATTTAAGATCCTGCTGGTCGATGGTAAAGCCAAGCGTATCGAAAAACTGTTTCCAGGTATCGCGGCTGATGGCTTCTACCCACAGATAGTCGTTCTTTTTATAAAAGACCCTGTTTATTACATATAAGAAATCATCTTCTTCCTGTAGTGACGGGAGGAATTTATGGCTCAGCCGGGAAGAGAATTCCTGGACAAACCCCCGCGACAGCAGCATGCCGCTATCGGTAAGGGTCTTGATGATATTGGTATGCGCGAGCTGCGTTACCACAGCAATTTTCATGTTACGCAGCAGCAGCGGATTGGCGTGCAATTGTGCTATTACCCGTTGTAAGTTCAGTTCTGCTTTTGATGCTGCTTTCATTTTACCGGGCCGCACCTGTTTGAAGAGGTGTACCAGGAAATCGAGGCATTGTTCACGGTTACGCGATGATAACTCGAAATTCTTCTCCAGTGAATCCCGGAAAAGGTCCATTCGCTTTTGTTTCATATGTTCCCCTCCTTTTTCTTTATAGCCAGGTTCCGCGCACCATCACCTTTTTAACGAGGTTTGTTCCGAATGAGTAAGGTATGTAGGCGATGGAGGGTATTGGATGTGTAAGAATAAGATTAGCCAGTTTTCCGGCAGTGATACTTCCCGTTTCATTTTGGAGCTGCATGGCGTAAGCGCCGTTGAGCGTGGCGGCGTTGATGGCTTCTTCCGGCAGCATCTTCATCTGAATACAGCTCATTGCTACTACCAGGTTCATATTACCGCTGGGGCTGGAGCCCGGGTTATAATCGCTTGCCAGCGCTATCGCGCAGCCGGCGCTTATTAAATCGCGTGCGGGCTGGAATGCCATACGCAGGAAGAAGGCGGCGGTAGGCAATAAGGTTCCGATGGTATCTGAAGCTGCGAGCGTTTCTATTGCCGGGCGATCCATTGTTTCGAGATGATCGACGCTGATAGCGCCGAGCTTCACCCCTGTTTGAACGCCGCCAGATAAATGCAGCTGGTTGGCATGGATCTTTGGCAACATGCCGTATTGCATACCCGCCCTGCAAATACGTTCTGTTTGTTCCGCGGAGAAAAAGCCCTCTTCACAAAAGGCATCGATATAATCGGCCAGTTGTTCTTTGGCTATTGCGGGGATCATTTCGCTGATGATGAGACCGACATAGGCTTCGTGGTTGCTGCGATATTCTTCGGGGAATGCATGTGCGCCCAGGAAAGTAGCTTTTACCGGAATGGGGGCTGTGTCTTTCAGCCTGCGGATAACGCGTAACATTTTAAGTTCATCCGCTACCGTTAACCCGTAGCCGCTTTTTATTTCGATGGCGGTGGTGCCAAGGTGCATCAGTTGTTGCAGCCTTTCCCAGGCCATGTTAAAAAGATCATTTTCAGAAGTAGATTGTAAACGCCTTGCCGAGTTAAGGATACCTCCGCCTTTGGCGGCGATACCGGCATAGCTGAGCCCCTTTATTTTATCAACGAACTCCTCTTCACGTGTGGCGGCAAATACAATGTGGGTATGGCTATCGCACCACCCGGGCAGGATAGCGCCTCCCTGCGCATCCCATACCTGTTCGTTATCGTGTACAAGCAGGGTGTTCATGGGTCCCCATTCCAGGATGCGGCCTTCGCGGATACGCAGCCAGGCGTTTGCCAATACCGGTAATCCGGCCAGCGCGGCTCCTTTCAACAACGAATACTGCTCCCGGATATTTACCAGCCATCCGATATTTTTGATCACACCTGTTGTCATACAACAATATTACAAAGCATTTGTCAGCAGCGGTCTTTTTTTGCGTGTAAATGACTAGTTTAGGTTTCTGAATATGAAGTTGCGATCCACATCCCTATTCATCCTATTGCTGCTGTTTGGCCTGCTGGCAGCGGGTCAGGGCAGGAAAACCGGCCGTCCACAACTGGGCGTTACACTAAGCGGCGGCGGCGCCAAGGGGCTTGCGCATATCGGCATACTAAAAGCTATCGATTCGGCGGGTTTGCATATAGATTATGTTACGGGCACCAGTATGGGAAGTATCATAGGCGCTTTATATGCCTGTGGATACAGTGGCGACAGTATTGAGCAGGTAGCGCGTAAGATAAACTGGGATGCGCTTTTATCGAATGCCGCGTCGCTGCGCACCATGGGCATGGATGAAAAGGATGAATACGACAAGTTTGCGGTGGAGCTTCCCTGGGTGAACCATGCTTTCCGTTTGCCTTCGGGTATGCTGGAGTCGCAGGAGCTATGGCTTAAGTTCAGTGAGTTCTTTTTCCCGGTATTCCGGATCAAAGACTTCTCGAAACTGCCCCGCGGTTTCAAGTGTGTGGCGGCTGATATTTCGAACGGGGAAGCAGTAGTAATGGAAGATGGTGAAATAGTATCGGCGGTGCGGGCAAGTATGGCTATTCCAACTGTATTTACCGCGGTAGAGTACCAGGGCCGGAAGATGGTGGATGGCGGCATCGTGCGTAATTTTCCTGTAAGAGACGCCAAGAAAATGGGGGCTGATTTTGTGATAGGCAGTAATGTATCCGGTTCGCTTTTGAGCAAGGAAAAGATCACCAATGCTTTCCAGGTATTATTACAGATCGCGTTTTTCAGGGAAGATGAAGACACCAGGAAGGAAAAGCAGCTTTGCGATATTTATATAGGGCATAGCCTCGATGATTATTCAACCGGCAGCTTTGGTTCTTCCAAAGAGATCATCGACGAAGGCATTGAAGTAGGCAGGAAGATGTATCCGGTGTTCAAGCGCCTGGCAGATTCATTGAACAGGATCTATGGCCCCGATAAACGCCATGCGCCCTGTGTACCGAAGGTACATTCCGTTAAAATAACCGAATCGGAAGTGAATGGTTTATCGCGTACGGGTAAGACCTTCTTTATGCGCCGTATGCAGTTTATACATGGTGAATGGTATGATGCTGCCAGTCTTGCCAAACATATCCGTGCCGCTTTTGGTACACGCTATTACCAGAAGATCGTTTACCGCCTGGAGCCTTTAACGGATACTACTGCCAGGATCATCTTCGATATAGAAGAGCATCCTTTTACGTTTGCGAAGCTGGGTATTCACTATAACTCGTTTTCTGGCATCAGCGTATTATCGAATCTTACGTCGCGCAATTTCTTTACCCCTTATTCGCGCAGCATGGTAACGCTGAATGTGGGTGAGAACATGCGGATACGCGGGGAGCATGTACAGTATTTCGGCAAATTCAAGAACTTTTCCGCCAATGCCATGATACAGGCGGAGCAAGTGAACATCAACACTTTCAACAACTATAAACAGGAGGGCATTTACCGGCAGAAATATTTCAAGTCGGAACTGAACATACGCAGGACATGGAACAACAAAGCGTCGCTGGGATTGGGTACCCGCTTTGAGGTGCTCGGCTATAGCCCCGACCTGGCTTCGAGCCTGGAAGCCAGGGGCAGCAGCAGTTTCACGAATTCTTACCTGTTCTTTAATTACAATACACTTTCGAACAATATTTATCCCCGGAAGGGACTTAAGCTGCATGCAGAGGCGGGTTATATTTATAACAGCAATCCCCGGTTCCATTTCTATAACCGTGGCACCGCGCTCGACATGGATTCTATAGGCGCCAGCTTCGACAATTTCCTGCGCACTTCCCTTTCCGCCTCCAACTACACTCCTATCAGCCGGAAGATCACGCTGATGCAACAGGTGCAGGCGGGTATCAATTTCAATGATCACCAGGGGTTCCTGAATGGCTATTATATTGGCGGGCTTAGCGGTAATGAGTTAAGGAACCAGATCACCTTTGCGGGTGTTGAAGAGGGCTCATTATATACCAGCAGCGCGGCGGCTTTACAGATTGGCGTGCGTTACCAGATGTATAGCTCCATATTCCTTACGGGCAGGGCCAACCTGTTGTACCACGACTTTATCAATACCAACAGCAAATACCAGCTATCGGGTTATCTTACGGGGTATGCGCTCACATTTGGCTATAATTTCCTGATGGGGCCGCTCGAGATAAGTGCGATGTATTGTGACCAGTCGAGGAAGCTGCGGCCTTATATCAACCTGGGGATAGCGTTTTAGAAATAGATGGCTGCATTGCCGGAGCATGCCTGAGGAAGCAGAGAGAAACAGTCCTGATAATAGATGGCTGCCTTACCGGAGCATGCCTAAGCAATGGAGATGGTAAAGAAAAGAGAAACAACCCGGAGGCGTGATAGCCTGCGCGTTCAGCAATGATAAAAGTCATAGCCCAGGTGAATACGGTAATCTACATTTACGCCTTTTTAACGGGTATTTACAGATAGATTATCGGCAATGAAAAAAGTTCTGGGTTATATCTTCTCTCCTATACATTATTTGTTTTTCGGGTTTTTCCTTTTGTTATTTCATCCTATTCAATGGCTGAGTTTGAAGCTGGGTGGTTATAGCGGGCATAAGCGGTCGGTAGATATCCTGAATTACTTTCTGACAAGTACTTATTACCTGATGGGTACCAGGGCTAAATTTACCAATGTTCACCGGTTGCCGGAAGGCAGGCCTATACTGTTCATCGCGAATCACCAGAGCATGTATGATATCCCTCCGATGATCTGGCATTTCAGGAAATATCATGCGAAGTTCATATCCAAGATAGAACTAACAAAGGGCATACCCAGTATATCCTTCAACTTAAAATATGGCGGGGCTGCGAATATCAATCGCAAAGATCCGAAGCAGTCGATAGGTGAAATATTAAAGCTGGCGCAGCGGATGCGTGATCAGAACTGGTCGGCCGTTATCTTTCCGGAAGGCACCCGTTCAAAAAACGGGGAGATGCGTGCGTTTGCCGTTGCGGGAGCTGCCACCATCCTAAAAAAAGTACCTGAGGCGCTGGTAGTGCCTGTAGCGATAAAGGGGGCCTGGAAACTGGTGCAGCATGGTGCTTTCCCGCTTAGTTTCGGGGAAAAGATGAGCTGGACGGTGCTTACTCCTATTGAACCGGCGGGGCGTACTCCTGAAGCGGTTTTGAAGGAGGCCGAGGAGGCTGTGAAAAACGAGATGGCAGACCAGATGCGCAAGGCATAAACCTTATTTTCCGCAAACAGGCGATATTATCTCCCGGTGCGTTCTGCGCCAGCGAAACTGTTTGATTTTTGCAGCTAATGGTTTGAATGTTACAAGAGGCGGCGTTTGGCAGCCACTACCTTTGCTATAGAAAATCAAATACGTATGAGCAGTAAAGTATGGTATGTAACAGGCGCATCCAAGGGATTGGGATTGGCGCTGGTGCAGAAGCTGCTGGCGGCGGGTCATAAAGTAGTGGCTACTTCAAGGTCACTTTCCGCTTTAACCAAAGCAGTGGGCATTGACGCCAGTTCCCAGTTTTTACCTGTAGCAACCGATCTGGGCAATGAGCAATCCGTTGAAGCCTCTATTAGAGCGGCTGTGGATACTTTCGGCAGAATAGATGTGGTTGTTAACAATGCCGGCTATGGTATAGGCGGTACTATTGAAGAGTTAAGCCAGGAGGAGATAAGGCAGAGCTTTGAAGTGAATGTATTTGGCACCATGACCGTAGCACAGAAGGCGATGCCTTACCTGCGTGCGCAGCGTTCGGGGCATTTGATCAATATTTCATCTATTGCCGGTTTTGCGGGTGCTACGGGGTGGGCTGTTTATGCGGCCGCCAAGCAGGCTGTAATTGGCTTTTCGGAAGTGCTTGCACAGGATGTCAAAGAGTTTGGTATAAAAGTAACAGTGGTAGCTCCGGGCGCCTTCCGCACACAATTTCTGACATCGGATTCGCTGGTATTGGCGGCGCACCAGATAAAAGATTACACCGAGGTAAGCGCTTCACACGCCCGTTACCGATCTATGGATGGTAAGCAAACAGGTGATCCGGATAAAGCTGCTGCTGTTTTTATGGAACTTGCAGCTTTACCTGAACCACCCGTCGTATTGTTTTTAGGTGAGGATGCCTGGAGCAGGGCTACTGCCAAAATAGCGACCTTACAGGAAGGTCTGAACAACTGGAAAGCATTAACCTGCTCTACTCAACTCACGGTATAACTATTTATCAAGTTTGAACGCATGCGCCGTTGCTTTTGCCTGTTCGTAACCTGCATCGGCATGACGGATAACGCCTGTGGCGGGGTCGTTGTGCAGGACGCGGCTGAGACGTGCAGCAGCAGCATCGGTGCCATCGGCAACGATCACCATGCCGGCGTGGATGCTGTAACCCATGCCAACACCGCCGCCGTGGTGAAGGCTTACCCAGCTTGCTCCGCCGGCCGTGTTTACCAGGGCATTCAAGATCGGCCAATCGGCAACAGCATCGCTGCCATCGAGCATGGCTTCCGTTTCGCGGTTGGGGGAAGCAACAGAGCCGGTGTCGAGGTGATCGCGGCCAATAACGATAGGTGCTTTTACTTTGCCGGAGCGCACCAGTTCATTGAATGCCAGCCCGGCTTTCTCGCGCTCACCCAGTCCTAACCAGCATATTCTTGCGGGCAGTCCCTGGAAGGAGATCTTTTCTTTGGCGAGCTTGAGCCAGCGTTGCAGGCTTTCGTTTTGGGGGAAGAGGTTTGCTATGACCTCGTCGGTTGCAGCGATATCGGCGGGGTCGCCGCTTAAGGCAGCCCAGCGGAACGGGCCTTTCCCTTCGCAAAACAGCGGGCGGATATAGGCAGGCACAAAACCGGGGAAGTTAAAAGCATTCGCCAATCCGTATTCTTTGGCGCGGGCGCGCAGGTTGTTGCCGTAATCGAAAGTGATGGCGCCTGCTGCCTGCAAATCGAGCATCAGTTGTACATGCAGCTTCATACTATCGTACGCCAGGGAGAGATATTTTGATTTATCGGATGTTCTTAATGCCGTTGCCTGCTCATTCGTTAAGGTATGCGGGATATAACCTACCAGCGGGTCATGTGCAGAAGTCTGGTCGGTTAAGACATCTACCTTTATGTTCCGGTCTTTTAGTCTTTGTAATAAATGAACTGCATTTGCCAGTACGCCAATGCTTACCGCTTTGCCTGCTGCTTTGGCTTCCAGCGCCGCATCGATCGCCTGATCGAGGTCGGAGAACTTAAGGTCGAGGTATTTTGTTTCCAAGCGTTTATCGATACGCCATTCCTCAACTTCGGCCACCAGGCAAACGCCTTCGTTCATGGTTACCGACAGTGGCTGAGCGCCGCCCATTCCTCCGAGGCCGGCGGTTACGCTGAGAGTGCCTTTAAGCGTGCCGCCGAAGTGTTTGCGGGCTACGGCTGCAAAGGTTTCATAAGTGCCTTGTACGATGCCCTGGGATCCTATGTAAATCCAGGAGCCGGCAGTCATCTGGCCGTACATGATAAGTCCTTTTTTCTCTAGCTCATCGAAATGCTCCCAGTTGGCCCATTGCGGCACCAGCTGAGAATTGCTGATAAGCACCCTGGGCGTATCGGGATGCGTTTTGAGGATGCCAACGGGTTTACCGCTCTGGATAAGCAGGGTTTCATCGTTTTCCAGGACTTTCAGCGCTGCGATGATATTATCAAGCGCTTCGAGATTGCGGGCGGCTTTACCACGGCCTCCGTAGACAATAAGTTCTTCCGGTTTTTCCGCAACGGCGGGGTCGAGGTTGTTCAGGAGCATGCGCAGCGCTGCTTCCTGAAGCCATCCTTTACAATTGAGCGTTGTACCTGTAGGGGTTTTATATTTCAATGCATCGTAAGTTGCCATAATGATAAGGTTTTAAGCAGTTTTAGGATAAATGATCTCATTGGAAGCGGCTTTCCAGTTGCGGAGGAATTCAATGGAATTCACCATATCGTTGTGTAACACACGATCCACTTCATTGAATGAAACCACCTGGCGGAAGGCAGCATATAGTTCTTCGAGAACAGGAGAAGTTTTTAAAGGTCTCCTGAAATCCAATGCCTGTGCGGCACTCATAAGTTCTATCGCCAATAGTTTTTCAACATTATTCATGACACGCAAACATTTTGTTGCGGCGTTGGCCCCCATGCTTACGTGGTCTTCCTGGTTGTTGGAGGAAGAGATGCTATCAACACTGGCTGGCGTACAGAGTTGTTTATTCTCGCTCACAATGCCTGCGGCTGTGTATTGCGGGATCATAAAGCCGCTGTTGAGGCCTGCTTCTTTTACGAGGAACAAAGGCAGATTGCGCTGACCGCTGATAAGCTGGTAGGTTCTGCGTTCGCTGATATTTCCCAGTTCACTCATGGCGATGGACAGGAAGTCGAGATGCAGGGCAAGCGGCTGTCCGTGGAAGTTGCCGCCGCTAACAATCAGGTCGTCGTGCGGGAAGATATTAGGGTTATCGGTCACGGAATTAATTTCCGTCATAAAGACCTGTAGTACCGTGTCGAAAACATCTTTGGAGGCACCGTGTACCTGTGGCACACAGCGGAAGCTATAAGGATCCTGCACCTGTTTCTTAGGCTGGTCGCCGATCTCGCTCTGCGCGAGGTATTGCCTGATGGCGCGCGCGGTAGCTACCTGTCCTTTATGCGGGCGGATCTCATGAATAAAGGGATGGAGCGGTCCTTTAATGCAGTCAAAGGCATCAAAAGACAGCGCTGTGATGAGGTCGGCCATTTTAAGCAGGTGTTCGGCCTTTTTCAGGCAGTACATACCATAGGCGCTCATGAACTGAGTGCCGTTGATCAATGCCAGGCCTTCTTTGCTTTGCAGGTGAATAGGTTCCCATCCCAGTTCTTTGAGCACCTCCTGAGCAAGGCGTTTCTTTCCCTGGTAATACACTTCGCCCAAACCTATCAACGGCAGGCTTAAATGACTTAAAGGGGCAAGATCGCCTGAGGCACCGAGTGAGCCCTGGGTATAGATCACGGGCAAGACACCTTTGTTATACATTTCCATCAGCCGCTTCACCGTATCGACCTGAACGCCGCTGTGGCCATAGCTGAGCGACTTTATCTTGAGCATGATCATCAGCTTCACAATATCGTGGGGCACCTCTTCTCCGAGTCCGCAGGCGTGCGATTTAATGAGGTTATCCTGGAGCTGTTCAATCTGGTCCTTGTCGATTTTAACGTGTTGCAGGAATCCGAACCCGGTATTGATGCCATAATAGAGCGCCCCGGGCTCATCCATTTTCTGATCGAGATAAGCGCGGCAGGCTGCAATTTTCTCATGGGCGTCGAATGTGACAGAAACCAGCTGATGGTAATCCAGCAAGTCTTTTACCTGGTTAAAACTTAACCATTTGCTGTCTAAAGGCAGGTAGTTATAGCTCATTTTGTTGACTTTCCTTTTTTGTTAGGCAGGCTTCTACCCTATTGAACAGGGAGTTTGCCTGGATATTATTTTCCAATTCCGTTAATGCTGTAAGCACCTGTGCGCTGGCGGCGCTTTCGTGCGCCAGTTGTTGCATAGCCTGCTGCAGGGCTTCCCAAACGGGCTGGATCTTCTGTAACAGCTTACTGCCTTTTGAGGTGAAGGTGACCACTTTACGGCGGGCATCCGATGCCGATGCAGTTGTTTTGATAAGGCCTTTTTCTTCCAGGTTACTCACCATCTGGCTGGCAGCGGAATGCGAGGTATTGAGCGTTTCTGCGATATCTTTTATGCTTACCTCTTTTTCACGAGAGAGAAGATAGAATACAGGAAACCAGGAAGCGTCGAAAGGAATCTGGTGGGCTTTATAGATGGCGCTCACATCGCCCAGAAAGGTATCTCCCAACCTTTTAAGCCGGCTGCCAAATACAAGGAATCCCAGTGACTGATAGAAGTTCATAGAAAATATATAAGCGCTTATATATTTCAAAGATAGGGAAATAGATCAAAGATGAAACTGGCATTGGCGTGGCAGTGAGAGCGCATGGAACGTTTGCAGGGGTAATGCGGCTTTAAGGCGGCTTAGAGGCGGCTATATAAAGCGTACTTTTTGGTAGCGGGAGGCATTGTTCAGTTCGGGTATCCGTTGTTATCTTTGCGTTTCAAGGGCAAGGCCCCAACAATATAACTCTTTAATACTTAGCAGTTTTGGTGAAGATAGGCAATATTGAACTTCCGGATTTTCCACTATTGGTAGCCCCGATGGAAGATGTAAGCGGCCCTCCTTTCCGGGCGGTGTGCAGGGCTAACGGGGCCGACCTGGTGTATACGGAATTCATTTCGAGCGAGGGATTGATCAACAAAGCCATCAGCAGCCGCCGTAAACTTCATTTGCTTGAGGAGGAGCGGCCGGTGGGGATCCAGCTTTTTGGCGGGGACGAAGGCAGGCTGGCACTGGCAGCGCAGATTGCCGATGTTACGCAGCCTGATTTGATAGATATCAACTTCGGTTGTCCTGTCAAAGGCATAGTGACCAAGGGGGCTGGCGCCGGAGTATTAAAGGATGTAGCTCTTATGGTACGGCTAACCAAGGCCTGTGTAAATGCCACACGACTGCCGGTTACCGTAAAAACACGTCTTGGCTGGGATGAGCAAAACAAGAACATAGAAGAGGTGGCGGAGCGTTTGCAGGATGTGGGTATAAAGGCGCTGTGCATTCATGGCCGTACGCGCATGCAAATGTATAAAGGCGAGGCAGACTGGTCGCTTATTGCCAGGGTAAAGAACAATCCGCGTATACATATCCCGATCTTCGGTAATGGAGATATAGACAGTGCTGCAAAGGCGCTGACTTATAAAAACCGTTATGGCGTTGATGGTATCATGATTGGAAGGGCTGCCATTGGCTATCCCTGGCTTTTCCGTGAGATCAAACATTATGCTGCTATGGGAGAGCTGCCTCCTCCCCCTTCGGTGCAGGATCGTGTGGCTGTGTGCAAGATGCACCTGGAGAAACTACTTGACTGGAAAGGGCCGGTAGCAGGCATTTATGAGATGCGCCAGCATTATACCAAATACCTTAAAGGACTACCTGAACTGAAAGAATGGCGCAGCCGCCTGGTGACGCTTAAGACACAGGAGGAGATATTATCAGTACTTGATACAATAGTAACACAGTATGGTGACTTTGAAATTCAGCGTACGGCTATCGAGCTGATCAATTATCATGAGAACTGTCCGTTATAGGGAGCCATCCTGTAACGTTTTCCATGAGAAATGAGGTACGGGCTTCTAAAGAAATAGCACGACTGGCGTTACCGCCTATCCCTGTTTTCAAATTTACTTTCGGAAATAATATTAAGTATCTATAATTTAGCGGGATTCACCTCCCATTTAAATTGCAATTACTTAATATATGAAACGGATCGTTCCGGTAGAAAACTCCAAGCAAACTGCCAAGTTCATTGACTTCCCCCATGATCTTAATGAAGGAAATCCCAATTATGTTCCTGAGTTGTTCATCGCGCAGCGCGATCTTCTGAGCCCGAAACATCCTTTCTTTGAACATGCTGAAATGCAGTTGTTCCTTGCTTATGATGGAGAGAAGATCACCGGCCGGATAGCCGCCATCCTCAATCACAATCATAACAGGTTCAATAATGTAAATGAAGGTTTCTTCGGCTTTTTTGATTGCATTGATGACGTTGAGACCTCCCAACTATTGTTTTCAACGGCAGAGAAATGGCTGAGAGACAAGGGGGTGACGGGTAAGATCATAGGTCCTGTAAACCATTCTACCAATGAGACCTGTGGTTTGCTGGTGGATGGATTTACTACTCCACCCAAGGTATTGATGACGTATAACAAGCCTTATTACGAGAAGCTTGTAACGGCGGCTGGTTTTCGTAAGCGGATCGACATTTATGCTTACCTGTATCATAAGGAGACATTTGATGACAGCCGTTTACGCAGGTTCCAGGCGGTGTTCCTGGAAAAGCTCAAGAAAAAAAATATTACGATCCGGCCTGTAAACATGAAGGACTTCAAGAATGAAGCAAGCCGTATCCGGGAGGTATATAATTCTGCATGGGATAAAAACCTGGGGTTTGCTCCTATGAGCGATAAGGAGTTTGATTATATGGCGAAGGATCTTAAGATGATCCTGGATCCGGAGTTGTGCCTTATTGCGGAGCATAACGGCAAAATGGTGGGGTTTGGCGCCGCGATCCCGAATATCAACGAGATATTGATCACTATCAAGAGAGGACGTCTTTTGCCTACAGGTATTTTCAAGCTGTTGTTGCGCAAAAACAAGGTAAAGGCATTACGTATACCATTGTTAGGCGTTATTGAAGGCTATCGTAAGATGGGTATAGAAACGATGTTTTATATGGGGATCATCGATTATTTCATGAAACATCCGCGACTGGTGGAAACGGAAGCTTCGTGGATACTCGAGAACAATTTACCAATGAACAAGGCTATTATCGATATTGGGGCAAAGCTGGATAAAACCTATCGTATTTACGAGAAGGATTAACCATTTGACCGGCAGTGTAGCCTCCATTACAGGCTGCAACCAGCACTAAATGTTATTGTCACCTGCACAAAAAAGAAAACCGGTAAGAAGTGAGCAGAAGCTACTTTTTACCGGTTTTGCAGTTTACTATATCTATTTATACTAACGCGCAGCTACGGGTACAGGGACAGGTTGTGGTGCTGTAAGAGAAAGGTTCTTTAAAACACAACTTGCTTTTTCAAGATCTTCTTTCATAGTAGCCAGGTATTGGCTGCTTTCTTTTTTCAGCAGTGAAACTTTGTCCTTGTAGTACTGGATGCCTTCGAGCAGATTTGATTTGAACGTCTGCAGGTACTTTTCCTGTTTGGGATTAAGTACGGTTGTAGCATCGAGTTTTTTCTTGAAATAATCTATATACAGGTGCAGTTCGTTGATGAACATATGCGGGCGGGGCAGGGAATTCAGGAGGTTGATACGTCCGTAGATATGTCCTACCATTTCGGCCAGCGAAAACACACCGGAGAAATAAGCCAGGTTGGGGCCGGGGCAAATTGTTACAGCGCCCAGGTTATGCGATAAAGGGATCTCGTTCTTCAATAAAGCGGAAGCGCCAAGGCCCTCGCAGAGGCAGTCTTTCACAACGATGTTATCCATGGCTGCCTGATATTCTTCGGCAGACATTTCGTCTTTGTTAAGCTGTTTAAGTTTCAGGTTCTGATACTGACGGGAGCCGGTACAGATAGGCGCACTGGTAAATTCAGTATCTGTTACCAGGAATTTTTTATAACAGGGGCTTCCAGGCCGTGCTTTCTGAATTCTTTCTTTACGTTGATCTTCAGAGCTGCTTATTCTGAAATTATGGAAGGGAACGCCGAGCGGAGATGCGTCGCTCATAAAGTAATCGTCTTTGCTGGCGGTGGCCAACTGCTGTAAGGTAGATGCATCTACGGAAGTAGCTTCGGGCACCAGCAGGAATGGGCTTCCCCAGCCTGTAGCATTTACATCGTAGTATTCAAGCAGGAAGGCCTGTTCATTTGCAGTACCTATACCACCTTGTACCGTGATCCTGAGTTCCGGTACAGCTGTGAATACCGGCAGCTCTTTTGCGGCAAGGGCGTTGTTACAGAGATCGCCCAGTTCCGTTGCCAATGCCGTTCTCTTTGTTTTAAATTCTTCGAGTATTGGTCCCAGCAGCAGTCCGTCTGTTGCAAAGGCATGACCGCCACAGTTCAGCCCCGATTCAATCCTGAATTCTGATACCCAAATACCTTTCTTTGCAAGAATTTTTCCTTGAACCAACGCAGAGCGGTAGTCACTAACTTTCAATATGATCTTCTTTCTGAAATTTCCGTTCTCATCAGGAAAGAAATCGGGAAACTGATCTATGTAATTGTATAAACGGGGGTTGTATCCTGCGGATAGAACGACGCCTGCGTTGAGATCGCTTTGTGCAAAACCTCTCAGAGAAGCGAGGGCATCGGAATATTCGGAAGGCAACATGTTACCATCGGCGTCGGTATTCATTTTATCTACCTTCACCATGATGTTCACATCGATGGAGCCTGCTACCAGTGAATTACGCAGCATTTCTTGCTGCTGTTGTTTCTGCTCTCCCCCGGGCAACTGCAGCATTTGCTGATAAGCCAGTTTAAGGGCAGCGTCTTCGGGTAAGAGCTCAAAGTATTTGGCGAGATCGTTCTGTTCTCCGAAAGGCAGGGTTTTGAGGGTTGCCATCTGCTCCTGCACCAATTCCTGTACGAGGTTGAGGTAGCTGGTAGTACGTTTGGCTCTGAAGTCGTGTTCGTCTTCTGTAATGGGCGTATAGGCTTTGCCATGATGCAAGGCATAATATCCCCTCATTTTCTCTATCAGCTGATCATCTACAATAGAGATCACAGAAGAGATGCCATAACGCGCTACTTTTATGGGAGTATCCATTGTATACCCTAATCCTAAAACCGGTATATGAAAGCTATGTGGTACAGAACTCATCGTGTGGGGGCTATAATTTTTAGCGAATGTCTGTTTCCCCGCTATGAGTAACAATGATATATATCATTTTATTATTTGATGGCTATACCACGTGAGGTTTTAAAACCGTTTATCCCAGATCGAGCATCCCTCCCCGGACAACATTCTGTTTTCTTTAACGTTCACCGGCTTTTCCGTTGTATTTCCTATCTGCTTCTACCCTTCTTTGTCATGTATGGCAGCCGGCTGTACTTTATCATCCCGGGAATTGGCAGCAGCAGATCGGGAAGCTTTTTGGAACATATTTCATACGACCCAAACACATACTTATAATTTATAATAAACTATAATTCCCTTACAACCGCAACAAGTATTCTTATATGAAACTCAATAATAATAAGGCTTACAGCTATTTTGTTTTCTCCTATATTTTTGTATTTTGGAGAAAATTGCATTTATGAAAAAGACAATGGCTGTTTTTTGTACAGCTGCTATCACACTTATCGCCTGTAACAGTAGCACCAATTCCAACACAACGACTTCGGACAGCAGCGCTCCCGCTGCCGCCACTGCCACCAAGCCACCTGCAACGGAGGAAAAATGGGAACCAGTAGATTCCGCCACTGAAATGAAAGCCTGGCAGGAATACGCTACTCCCGGCGCTTCGCATGAAGCATTAGCCAAATCGAACGGGTCATGGAACGGAGAAGTTACCATGTGGCATTCCGCCGATGGCGCTCCTATGAGCAGCAAGGCCACCATTACGAACAAAATGATCCTGGGAGGACGCTACCAGCAGAGTAACTTCAGTGGTAATTTCATGGGAATGCCATTTGAAGGCATGAGCATCGTAGGTTATGACAACTATCTTAAGAAGTTTATCAGCACCTGGGTGGACAATATGGGAACAGGCATTATGAAGATGGAAGGTCCCTGGGACGAAAGCAGCAAGTCGATGACACTGACCGGCAGCTCTATCAATCCTGCCAATGGAAAAGAATGCAAGATGCGTGAAGTATATAAGATCGTTGATGCCAAGACAGAGATCATGGAAATGTACGGCCCTGACTCCAAAACAGGCAAAGAGTACAAAATGATGGAAATTAAGTTCACAAGGAAATAAGCAACTATTCCGAATCATACCCAGTGGCCCGCAATTATTTGCGGGCCTTTTTTATGAAAACAGGCCATTCAACAAAAAATAGGCTCTCAATATTGCGCAACCAATTAATTGCATATATATTTGCAACCGAACAGTTGCGCAAATCATGAGAAGAGATGTATTCCAGGCAATAGCCGATCCAACACGCAGGGCGATACTGAGCCTGATTGCTTTTCAGGCCATGACACCTAATGCACTCGCTGAGCATTTTAACAGCAGCAGGCAGGCCGTATCCAAACATATCAAGGTTTTAACAGAATGCCAGTTGCTACGGCAAGAACAATCTGGCAGGGAAATTTATTATCATATCAACGCCAACTCGATGAAAGAGATAGCCGACTGGCTGGAACCGTTTCGCCAGGTTTGGGAACAAAGGTTTCAGCAGTTGGACGATTTATTACAAAATTCAAAAACCGGACTATGACAACACAAAAGCAAGCCATTTTCACTAAAGATGCGGTAGGCGGTAAAATAACCGTAGTGAAAGAGTTCAATGCCCCTGTATCGCAGGTTTGGAAAGCCTGGACAGAAGCAGCCTTACTGGATCAGTGGTGGGCACCTAAGCCCTGGAAAGCACGTACCAAAACAATGGATTTCCGCGAAGGCGGCTTATGGCATTATGCCATGGTTGGACCCGACGGCAGCGAACAATGGTGCCGGGTCGACTTCATCACCATCGTGCCCGAACAACGCTTTACAGTGATCAATGGTTTTGCCGATGCAGAAGGCAACCGCACACATGATCTTCCCGACATGAACTGGTCAAACGATTTTGTCGCAACAGACAATGGCACCAAAGTAACCATCCAGATAAACTTCGAGAGTGAAGTCGAGATGAAAAAGATTATCGAATTAGGCTTCGAAGAAGGATTCCAGGCCGGCCTAAGCAACCTCGACGAACTATTGGTCCACTAATTTAGTCTTACGATTCGCGCCTTATTTTATCAAAAGCCTTTTACCCTGCAGACACGCTCCTGTCAACAAGGGAAAAGGCTTTTGATATACCCGACCTCAACGTGGAATCAACAAGATAGCATCTGCCGCCACGGAACCGGAACCACTACCAGCAACAATTTCAACATAGTTGTCTTTACCGGCTCCAAACCGGAAAGTCCCCAATTCCACCCACGCGCCTGAAGTCTGCCCCGCAGCCTCCAGCTTATCATTTTCAATAACGATCTTATGTTTTCTCACCCCATCAAATACCGATAATTGCATCTTGCCTGCCCCAGCTCCCAGCTTAGGCAAATAAGTATATACCTGGTATACACCCGCCCTACCAATTTCAGGCACAAAACGAACAAAAGCCGGCTCTTGCGAAGCACTATCCTTAAGCAACCACGAAGCGCCATATCCCCTGGACTGAGACAACCACCTACCCTTTATAACAACATGCCTGGCATCATCATTATCTACAACAATTTCAGGAGCAGAACCATCCGCCAGCGGATCAGTTTTCAAACGCGCCTGCAAGCCCTTCACATCGATATCCTGTACAGCACCCTTTCCATCAACTGCCATTACTGCCGCAACGGCAGCAGATTGCGCCAGCACCATAAACACCGGCTCCATCCTGATAGAACCATAAGCAATATGAGAAGCCGAGAGACAAACAGGCACCAGCAAGTTCGTACACTCGCTTTTAACAGGCGTAATAGAACGATAAGCAATAGGATAAGGACCAAAGCCTCCCACCTGCACATCCCCTTCATTCTTCACCATACCATCGACAACGATACGCTGACAGTTATGAGAATCCATCGTATAAGCTGCCATGCCAATGCCATCATCAACAATTTCCTTCCCCTGGCAATTGGCCTGCGTCATGACATAAGCCCCTTTCATCCTTCTGGCTTCGCGGATATACAACTGTGGCGACCAATGTCCTGTTTCCTGGTATTCATCTTTAGGATACCCCCATTGCTGCATTTGACGGCGAATATGTTCCGGCATACGCGGGTCGTTACCAATAAAATACAGAAGCCCCTTTGTATACACCGTATGTTCATCGATGATCTGTTGTCGCGTAGCCATATCAGCCTCAGGATAATTATAATTCATACCAATCATATCCGTTGAAAAAGGGCCATTATTATTGATGTCGGTCTTATGGTTTGGCATAAGATCGAACTTCAGAAAAGCCCAAAGATCTTTTGCAGGTCTTTTCTCCAATACCCGCAGCAACAACTCGTATTTTTCCGGTGCATATCCCGCCGGCTTCGTAATAGCAATCCTGTTATCAGGGTTATCAGTAAGACAGATCCTGAAATTATAAGCCTGCACCTTATCATCACCACTCCCCTGCCGCGCGAGTTCCCCCGGACTAATCCCCCATAGCAACCCAGATTCAGCCTTGCCCGGAATCTTGTAAGGATCGATGCCATCAGGAAACTGGTGTTCGCCTCTTAATTGTACCCCGTTATAAGATTCATCATACAACTCATTGGCTTCACGCCCTATCACATAACCCACACCAGCTTTTGCCATCAGATCCCCCTCATAAGAACAATCGATAAACACCCTGGCCCTTATGATCTTTTCCCCGACAGTAATTTCGTTAATAGCATTTTCTTCCTTCTTAACGCTTAGAAGCGGCGCCCGGAACAGAACATCCACTCCCGCCTTTTCAATATAGTAGCGGAAAGTTTCTTCAGCCACATGCGGCTCAAAGATCCAGGCCTCCAGTTTGCCATAATGTTTCCCCATTCGACGGTAGAAATCCAGCGCTAACCCTGTGACGGCATACTTGTTTCCAATATCAGTATAGCCAAGTCCCCCTGAACTAAGACCGCCCAATCTCGCCCCCGGCTCTACCAGTAAAACCGACTTACCCGATTGTTTTGCAGTATAAGCAGCGATAACGCCCGCAGAGTTGCCACCATATACACAAACATCAACATAAACAACAGACTGCGCACAAACATACTGCCCGAACAATAGGCAACAGCAGGCAATCCAGACCAAAGACTTCTTCATAAGATTCATTTAATAACTGGTAAATACCCTGACCAAGCCCGCTATTGAATACCAAACATCCCCTAAGTCTTTATCCACCATGCAGCTTCAGAAAGCCGGCCAGTCCTCTATGAATGCTGTTTGCCTATCAGCATCAGCCCCCAACTGAAAAATAGCCTCGTTAAGCATGAGCTGTAGCTACTCATATTCCTATAGCAAGCGAGCAGGCAATAACCCATCCACCTAACCAGACGTACTAACGTCCAAGAGGAAGGTGTTCCATTCACATTTTTTTTGTTTCCAGTAGCTTAGACAGAAAATTTCCAGTCGGCCATGAAAAACTGCGTAATAAATTTTGTCAATATCAATGATACACAATACATTTGCAGCCCGGTTTGACAAAAGTGTCAAAGAAATGTTCGGGACGTAGCGCAGCCCGGTAGCGCACTTGCATGGGGTGCAAGGGGTCGCTAGTTCGAATCTAGTCGTCCCGACTTTTAGCTATTCAAAGCAGATTAAAATGCCTGTAAATAATTGATTTACAGGCATTTTTGTTTTTGGGCATTTGAAGATATATCAAAATATAGGATCATATCAAAAAGTTGAGGGATTAAACTTTTAGGCATAAATCTTCGCAAGTCTAAAAAGGAAGAAATTAATATCTCTTACGCCTCTGGCGGAGGCCCTAAAAGCCTTGATTTTGGCGTTAAAAGATTCTGCTGACGTATTAGTGCTTCTGTTATTGAAGTAATTCAATATGCTTTCGTAGTGAGTTTCGATGGACTTGTATACGGTTCTAAAAGATTCGATTCCCGCCTCTTCTATTTCGTTGAACCACAGGGCTAGTTTTTTAAAGGCTTCTTCCTTGCACTTACAATGACGGAAGATATTTGACAGCCTCATAGAGAGGTCATAGGCACTCTTTATGCCGGGATAATGCTCAAACATTAGCATAGCCCGCTGCTTTTGAGTATCTGTCCAGCAGTCTTTGTGTTTGAATAACAGATAACGGCTGCGCGCCAGTAACTGCTTGGGAGAATCGCCGTTAGGTAATAGCTGAGGTATGTAAGTTGTCCTTGTTTTTTAGCCCTGGCTATTTGTTCGTTTTCTTCATCCAGCGCCTTCCATCGATACTTGATACGTATTTCCTGCACTGCTTCCGATGCCAGTTGTTGTACGTGGAAGCGGTCTACTACGCGGTGAGCATAGGGAAAACAGCGCTTGACGATCACATGCATGCCGGCAGCCATATCGAGGGTGACCTCCTTTACGTGCTGTCGCAATCGCCTGCTAATACGTTGCAACACCTCGATAACCTTGTCAGCCTGGGTACTTTTAATCATCGCTACGATCGCTCCCTTTTGGCCTTTGGCAGATTTATTCGTTACCACTGTATAAAGCTCATCATTAGACAATGCCGTCTCATCAATGCTTAAATGAGTGCCCATATTCTTCTCAAATAGCATCCATTGACTCGCATGGTCACGCTGGTCCCATTCTTTGTAGTCTGAGATATGGTGTTTGTATTGCTGCTGAAGTTGCCGGCCATCCATTTGATACATTCTGGCCAGTTGATGGCAGCTGACAGGATGATTATCCAAATGCTGCTTTTAAAAAAAGCGCGAACTCTTTGGTCAGTCGTGCTCCTTTCATTACCAGATCCCAGTTGCGCGATACAATTTCTCCGCTTGACTGAACCTCCCAACGGCGGCGTTTGAGGCTTAATTCTACTTTATTATCGCGAATAGGGAAGTCCTGGACACGTACTTCAGGATAGAAGCCCTTAGAATGAAGCTTTTGTTCTTTGTATTCTTCAGCAGGAATGTTCTTTTCTTCTAAAAACAGGACAAGGCCAGCTTTGTCTTTAACTATATGCACGATGTCAAAATATTCCAGTGTCCCTTCTGGTAAAAAATAGCCTAATATCTCTCTTTCAGTACTCAATTTCCTATTACCGTTTTGTATCGACGGCAAATCAAACCTTTTTTACAATATCCCCCAAATTTTCGAACTGATCCAATATAGCATCCTTTTCGGGAGAAAATCGGGGAGACATTTTTTAAGATAGATTTGTCTCCCGGAAATCTGCGTAACTGATTGATGTTTAATTTGATATAACATATTTTATTGCATTTTGAAGTCACCTTTTTCCCGTCTTAAGTGAGGTTTAGAAGAGAGAAATGAAACCATTTTAAATCATTTCAAATCGTGTGTATGAAAAAAGACAAAAGTTTTGCTATCGACTTTAAAGCAAGAAAGACCAAAAGCAACCGCTCGTTTGCCTATCTGATAGTGAAGGTCACTGTCAACGGCGATGAAACCGAAATTTCTCTCAATGAGAAAATCCCTATTGCATCGTGGGACAGCAAGGCCGAAAAATTGAAAGGCCGAAATGTCGAAGTTCAGGCCTTGAACGATTATATCGACGATGTTCGTTTTCGCCTTAAAGAGAGTAAACGAACATTAGAAGCAGGTAGATACGAAGTGACGGCTGAGAGCGTAAGACAGCACTACGAAAACAGGCATATCAGCCAGCGTCCCCCCCTCGTCAGGGCATACCATGAAAGATTTAATCCAAAAGCATGAAAATCTGGAAGGCGAAACCAATAAACTGAAGGGCGGCACACTAAAAAACTATGTAACAACAGCAAAGTATCTGGGAAATTTTATGCTGGATTACTTCAAAAAGGAAGACGTAGATTTATTGATGTTCGATTATGAAGCCATTCTGGAACTGGAAAGACATATTCGCACCAAACCGCTAAAGAAGCATGACCCATGTAAAGGAAACGGTTTATTTAAACACATGGAACGCGTAAACAAAATGATGGGAATGGCCAAAGACATGAAATGGATAAAAGACAGTCCTTTTGATCCATACATTCCAGATCGAAAGAAGGTCATTCGCGAAAGATTAACCCTCGCTTATTTTGTACGTATCGAGAATCTAAAATTTGATGATCCAAAGCTAACTTTAGTTAAGGACCTGTTTGTCTTTGACTGTTATATCGGTGCCAGCTGTGTAGATTTAATGAATCTCAATGAAACTCATTTTGAGGTTTCCGGGGAGCATCTTTTATGTACGCTTTATCGTCAGAAAAGCACCGAATTGGCGGCGATTCCCGTCCCGCCCATTGCCAGGGAAATTATGGCTAAATACAGCAATACACCGGCAGCATTATCACGAGGTAAAATTTTTCCTTATATCAGTAACCAAGATTTCAACCGGTATTTGAAGGTAATTGCCTCGGCAGCTAACATTCCGATACACCTGGATACCAAAAAGGCAAGAGCTTTTTTTGCCAGGGAGTTAAACTTAAAGAATGGAGTTCCACTTGAAACAGTTAGTAAAATGATGGGACACGCCAAACTTGCGACTACTAAAGAGGTTTATGCAGATGTTGACGAAGAGAAAATCTTGGAAGATACGGCGCAGGTTCAGCAACGATTCGCTGCAAAGAAGCAGCAGTTTTTGGGGGTTGCGTGATAAAATTATCTGCAAGGTAAAATAGCGGCCATATTATTTACATATTGTATTATAGCTCAGGTTACTCATTTTGAGTAACCTTTTTAAGTCTTTTCATGAATTTTTTTCAAATTCAGGTATATCTCGCCATAAGGTTGCATACTCTCATAGTTTGTAGCCACTAATTTGACAAATGTTTCCAATGGGTAATATACAGAAATAATAACTGTATAACTTCAAAACAAAATCTCAGGAATAAACTTATCTCTCTTGTTTGCTTTTATAATTTTAGGATCATTAGTTATCAATGTGCATTCCATTTGTACTGCCGAAGCATAAATGATTTTGTCATGTAGTTCAAGAGTTCTTTCCGAATCAACATCAAGCAATAGACTAACAATTTCTTGCTCAATTGGTTTAATCTCCACATCCTCGCATTCCTTAAGCTGAATAAAGATTTCGTAGTAAAATTTTCGGGCCATTTCTTCGCTACGTAAAAAGTTTTTGTATATTTCTACGAAGACGACAGATGGGATTATTAGTTTGAAATAATCATAAGATCTATCCAGGCATTTCGAAATAGCATTTCTGACATTAGGACTTAACATATCCTTTTCATGAAAAAAAATGTTGTAATAGTTAATGAGTGCTACAGTATCAATTACAAATATTCTATTCATACCTTTCCAAATAATTCTGGTGTACGGAATGGATTTCTTCATCTAATGATACTTCCGCATTCGAAGGCTGCGATATTAGGAATTCTATAAAATCAACAGTCATTTCCTCAATAGCAAAGTTGCTTTCGTTGGCAAGAGAAAAGACCGAAGTTATAAATTGTTTACTAACGCCATTCTTGCGTATATTAGTTTCATTACTTTTTGAAAGGAAATAGGAGTTGCCATGAACTTCATGATAAAAATATTTACACCCCTCCACTAACTCAGAGATTTCTTTATCATCACAAAGGGTTTGTCCTAAAACCGAGTTAAGGAATATTTCCTGATTGTTTTTGCTTAGAACATATTTCATCCTAATCCGTCTGATTTGATTTGTTAAGTAAGTCTACTGTTTTTGTCGTCGAGATTGAATCCGGCAATGTATCTGATTGTATGTTTATAGCACCTTGCTTAGTTAAGCTACCTATATAAGGCTCGTCAATTTCCTCAATACCGTCGTTTGCAGCATTCTCAATGATATTATACGCCATTTGTAGAATCTTGGCTGCATTAAATTCTGCGGTTAGGCCAATTTGCCTAACTGCTCCTTCAGTAAAGGGACTTAAGGGTTTACCCGAATCTGACGTTCTGTATTCCGATAAATATTTCTGAATAAGCATTATGGCATGAACTTCATTAATTTTGTCAAAAAGGATCATGTGACGCGGATTATCAATGGAGGGATTCAATGAAACCCGCTGTTCTAGCCCGGAAAGTCCCCATGCATCTTGAAGAATTCGCGGCACACCCGCGTGAAGTGCGAGAATAATATTATAGAAGCCTATTTTTGAATTTAAGTAAAGTCCATCATATAAGATGGTTCTAAGTTGGGTTACAAAGTCCTTCTTTTGTATTGCACTCTGATGATCCGGTATCCGCTCGAAGTCATCTACAAACAAATAAGCTCCATTAAAACCAGCTGCCAAAAAAACATTTACTAAATCCGTAAAGATAAAATCCATCCTATCTTTACCCTTTTTTAGAGAATTAAAGTATTCGATAAATTCTTTCTGAGTAACGATACTAGTAAGAACTAGATGTGCTTCTTTATAAAGAGGAAAGTCACTGGATATTCCTTGTAAATGAGAGTTTTTGAGAATTTGTTTACCTATATCTGTTTTTGAGCATTCAAATATCTCGTTCCTTTCCTTACTCGAAAACCAATCTTTGTTGTTGAATTTTGCTACAATCTCATTTTCATCAGTGAATGACTCTAAAAATGTCGATGAATTTAGTAACGTGGATATAGCTTCGATCCTTAAAATAGCAAGAGCGTTGCTGATTATATTACTGTCAATAATTGCAGTAAATAGAATATCAACAAAGTTGTCAAATGATTTAGTTTTCCCTCCGGACTCTGGTTGAAAATAGATTGCAAAACATTTATTAACATTATCGGAAAGATCTAAGCAATACTCTTCGTTTATTTTTTTTGTCAGATTTAGAAGAAAAGCAGTCTTTCCGTTTCCTCTTCCGATATAGGAAGAGTCGAGAATAAAACCTAAACGTTGATGATTCAAATCGTTTTGAGGAACCTTTATAAAGTTTGTAAGCATTTTTTCCCATTCGACACTCCGGATCTCGGGTTCATAAATACTGCCATTGAATTTTCGCTCTGTTGAATCTTTATTGAGAATAGCCTGAGAGGGAAAAGGATTTTCGTTTAATAAATACCTTTCAAACTTACCCTGAGGTATCACATCAATTGATGATGTTGCTTTTTTTAGCAGTTTGCTCATTGTTATTTTTTTATGTCTATTGCTATTATGTTTAGAGATTTATTATCCACAACTATCGGTTCGCGTTTTAAATACATCGCTTTTGTTTCTGATGGTAATCTGTCAGCTTCTAACGAAATGCTTATTTTGGTTTCATTTCTAAGATTAAGCTGGTATAGGCTTTCTAAAAACTCTACAAACTTATTGTAAGATATTTTTAACTTAAAACAAACTAGATCCCTCAAGTCAGCGAGATTAACAAAGTAAGTTTTAACTCTGCTTTTAAGATCGATGTACGATTCATAAACACACTTTGTAAATTCTTCAATCATATTTTCAAAAGAGGGAGAGTGTATAAACAGTTTTATATTTTCTGGATATTGAAAAATTTCAAGAAAATCTCTATTAGACACACTTGGTGTCAAAATCGATATAGGATACACTATTTTTCCGCTAAAATTGTAGTAAAATTCAGTTGCATTTATAATTCCTAATTGTTTTCCTCGATAGCACCAAATATCAAAGTAGCTAAGGCTCATTTGCATTTTATAAATATCATTTAAAAAATAGTTGAGCCAGTGATCCCTTATCCGTTTAACGATGACGTTATAGTCTGCATTCTTAAGTGGAGCCTCAGGGGACAAGTCTATAAGCCCAGCGCTCACCAACTTCGCTATTAAATTTTCTTTTGTCGAGGAAAGATTCTGTTCGATATTTAAGTGCTCCTTTATGTCACTTCTTAGTTTTTCAACGAGTAGGTTTATATAATTAATAACGTCTGCCGTCTTTTTGAAAGACTCTTTAGCAATATTTAATCTTAGAGGAGAATAAACTGGAAATATTAATAGGCCAGATTTACTGGCGGAATAACACTTCTGTATCAGATAATAGAATCCGTGAAGCTCCCTTTCCATCAAATTGAAAATAGCCAAATGGTATTCATCCAAGTTTCGTTCATAATTATTAATCAGATTTTTTCCTGTAGTGGTAAGAAAAAAATCTTCACCTCTACTTTCAATTAGATTGTACAGTTTGGATTCTTCAATAACTTCTTTTAAAGTATATTCATATCTCTTCAGCTTTTTACTCGACATTTCTTCATCTGGAGTAATTATTTTTCTATATTTCGATTCGCCTAATTGAAAAGAGTCCTTTCTTCTCCGAAAGTCACTAAAAATTTCCTTTTTACTTTGATGTTGCTCTACGCTTTTGAGCAAAATGTAAAAGTATTCAAGAAAGTAAAACTTTTTGACACTTGTTATTTTTGGTTCAATAAGGAGCTTGCTCAAAAGAGACGTGGTTATTTTTGTTATGAAATAAATACATCTTACTTCATTCCGTGAAATAAGATATCAACAAATATCTGAAATATACCTCTTTTTTCAACTGTTCACGACTAGTTTTTAACTAATTAAGCCAACTTTTTCTAGTACATTATGTGAGGCTATTAGTATTCGAGACTTGTCATTTTTATTTTAATGGCTGTCAGATGCGATTATTTATTGGACGAAATTACCAATCGCCTCAGCTCCGGGGTGTTCAGGATTCGTTCAAGTTCATCGGAAATGATATTTTTTGCATCCTGTTTAATTTGGAGGAAGGAAGCCAGTATCGTTTTTTGGTCTATTTGCCCCTTCGATTTATCATCCCCTGCGGTTGATTTAATCACTGTATTTTCATCTAGGATAAATTCAGCATGAAACATTTTCTGTTCAATCTTCTGATCCGGATTGTCGGCTACGACACCAACGAATTCACCGGCTGACAGGGCGGCAATAACCGATTGCGGTATGGCATAATCCAATTGTTTGGATTTGGTAACGGAGGTTTCACTGCTGTTGATGGCAATGCTCTCTCTGTCCTGCATGATCTTCCCAAAGCGTTCTGCCAGATCTTTGGCGTGTTGACCAGTAACCTGCCCTGAGATAATATTGCCCACCATGTTCAGAATAACATCTGCCTGTTGTTTGCCATATTGGGCCACCAACTGGCTGGAATCCTGTATGACCATCACAACGGAAACGAGATAAGACCGGCAATAAGCTAAGAACTTAGACAGGCCGGGCCAGGAAAGATTGGCGAACTCTTCCAGCATAATGAGACAGGGCTGTTCTTCCTGTTCCTTCACGAGCTTTTGCAGGTTATTAAGGTAAAGAGAAACAATGGGGCTGTATACGTTCGCCTTCATCGGATTATTGGCGATGCAAACGATCTTCGGCGCTTTAGGATCATTGATTGTCATCGTAAAATCATCGGCGGATAATACATAGTAAAGGTTCGGGGAAGCTAAAGTAGCAAGGCTCATGGTAGCCCCGGAGATCTGCCCGATCAATTGTTTACCCGCATCACCCGTCAGTGCCTGGACAAAAGGTTTTGCCAATGCTTCCAATTGTGGTTCAGCCCGCAGGATGGTCAATAGTTTATCCAGATCGGTTTGCGCCATCTCGATGACGTGCGGCAGGGTGCAGTATTTTCCATCCTTATACAACCGCAAAAACCAGATGATAGCCGTTACAAAATTTATACTCGATTCCACCCAAAAATCCCCTTGTTCGTCGATCCAGTCCTGGTTTAAGCCAAGTAAAATACTGCGGGAGGCGGACGCAGCATCGGTAATATCTTTGAGGGATTCTATCTTCAGTGGGTTGCAGCGGTGCTGGATTTCATCAAAGTTCAGCACAAAAAATTTCGGTTCGACTTTATACAGGTGCTTATACCGTAATAATATTGGTAGGTGTCAGGTCTGGATATTTAAAATCATGCAAGCAGATACCGAAGCCTTTTCGGACGGCTTGCTCCAAAATGGGTTTCACGATCCGTCTTGTTTTACCACTGCCCGGTAGTCCGGCTGTCAGCAGGCTGCGAAAGGGATTCACGATAGATACTTGACTGCGCCGTTGTTTTCCCTTCAATTCATAGCGCGCCTTAAAATTAAAGCTGTATTTATTTTCCAGCAATCGTTCTTCCTGCGGGAATGTCTGGTTGTTTTTATTGAATACATCGCCCTGTAGTTTCAACTTAATGATGCGTGATAGCAGTGTGCCACCGGTCAGGATCAGGATAAAACCAATGCTGGTGATCGCCATGTATGTGCTTCCAACAAGTTGAGGCGCTTCGCGCCAGAACAGGATCAGACCTGCACCGAAATAGATCAACAGCTCGGTAATTAAATAAGCTAGGGCGATGGGGTAGTTCAATTTCTCAGACTTCTTTCCTTTTGCTCCCATAAGGGAGACAACGAGGAAGGCCAGTGCCAGGTATTTTGATTTATGAATGGAACTGAACAGCCCTGTCCGTATAATATTGCCAAGCAGACGGTCGGAAAGTGCGGCGGTCAGTTCCCATGTTTTAAAAGCACCATAGCAAAAATAATAGCAGTGCAGGAGCAAGATAAAAATGCTGATCCCACGTGTCATATCCAGGATTTTCTTCAATCCGATTTCAGGTGTTCCGTTTTTCATTGTCATTGATTTTAGCGTTCCAGGGAATTATCGTTGGTATGTTGGTGGCGGTTTCTGCGACGTTCTTCTTCGTCATCTTTGAGCGCATGATTCAAAGATTGACCGCCTCCCTTCGGCTGCATCAGCTCTGTTAGTGGCGAAGTGTCGTTTGACAATTCCGGTAGCTTTGATCTTTCATTGCGATCAGGCTGTGACTGTTTTGCTGTGGAATTGGCCGGGGATCGTTCATGGGCAGCGGAGTTATTAAGATCTTTCTGAAACAGCTTTTCCGCTTTTTTGCCCTCTTCTGGAAAAAGGGATAGCCCCATTCGTTCCATAATCCTTTTGGCGCCGTATTCTTTATTTTTATCGAGGTCAGAGCCGTTGTAGACTGTTTTTTTATCGTGGTCGACAAAGGTCAGGCCATATACGCGCCCTTGCTCGTTCTGCCAGATAACGAGCGAAACGTTTTCCTTTTCCAATCCCTGCTGGAAGGCGCGCAGACTTAGGGGTTGCTGACTGATCTGCCAGTCAATCTTCGTTTTTAGAGACTGCTTTCCTTTTTCTGCTTGCTGTTGATTGTCTTTAAAATGTCGTTCCAGTTCATCGAGTGTCGGCTTACTGTAGATGTCGCTGGCTTTGATAGGTACGCCGATCTTCTGCCCGTTTTCATCAAGCGCCCTATAATACAGGCCACGGTTTTCATACATACTGGACCCTTCTTTACCACGATCAGCGATGACATTGAAGCCTTTTAAAACAGTGTTGAGTTGTTCCAGTGATGTGTAACGGTAAGTAAGAAGCACATGATCGAGGACATTAGTAATACCCCGCAATGTTTCTGATCTGCCGTATTGAACACTGCGCGTATCAAGTGCAAGCGCCTGTCTTTTCTCGGCAGCCTTATCCAGTTTATCCACTTTTATCAGCCCGTATTTTTCTTCCAGTTCCTTACGTATCGGCTCCGATTTCTCTTTCGCCTGGTAGTGGGTATTGATGCGTTCGCCATCTTCTTTGATGAGTGTAGTCACTATGTTCAGATGCAGATGTGCGGCGTCAAAATGCTGGTAGACAAGATACGGCTGGTCACCAAAGCCCATCTTTTCCATGAACTCCGTTGCCAATACTTTAGAAAATTCAGGCGTGAGTTTATGTGTCTCGGACGGATGAAGGTTCAGGGATACATGCAGCAATTTGGTATCAGCACGGGTGTTCAGATCCATGCGATCTTTGAAGGTGTCGTACTTCTCACGGTACTTTAATTCGTCGGGGTTCTTCAAAAAATTGACAGCCGCCAGTAGCAATGCCTTGCCATCTTTGACTTTGTTTTCGTTATAGTTCAACACCCGGGACAAGGATTTCGGGTAACTTATTTGCGGGCGCATACTTCATGAATTTGAATGAGACGGATACGGATTTCTTCTGTTTTCTTCAGGAGCAATTGCCGCTTTGATCTTCAGCAATGCAGATAATACTTCATCGGCAGATTGATTGCGGTATTTCATCGTGACCGGCTTACTGAGTAAGATATTCCGGGCAAAATCACTCCGGCTTTGGTGCGTTGATTTTTTGCGTTTGGCATCGAGCTTTTCGAATTCTTCAGGCCGCAGCTGGATGGTGATCCGGCGTGTATAACCAGGTTCTTGCTGCTTCATATTCTCTCTTCACATTTATAGGTTATCAGCGGCTGCAAGCCGCTACTGCTTCCGGCAGGCCGAAGGCCTGCCCGCCCCCGCCGACTTCGGAGGCATCAGGGGGCGAGGTCGATTGCGGTCCAGGCAATCGGGTTCGATGAACAACGGCGGGAAGGCTTGTCGGGAGGTACTGCTGTTCAATGCGCAGTGCTGTGGCAGCGCGGGTTTGCTGTAGGTTCATACACTTCATTTTCAGGTCACACAATGCAGTAAAAATAACAGGTGTATGAACATCAGACAAGATGTGTGTGTGGCGTATAGGTTATGGGTGAAAGGAATTGAGTTTTTTAAGCCATAGAGGGCAGGGATAATGTGATTGTTGTACCTGTTATCAGGTAGCTGGGCGAAGATATTTGCTGTTCGCACGGATAAAAATCTTGTATTGAATTATCTTTAGGTACCCATGTTTTTCACCTAAAGATGTTATATGATTTATTTCGATGAAGCCGGTAATTCCGGTGAAAACCTGCTCGACTTACAGCAACCTGTTTTCCTGTTGCTCTCTCATAATTTCACGTTGACAGAGGCAAAAGAAATACTGCGGCCCTTGCAGGCGATATCAAAAGCAGAAGAACTGCATTTCAAAAATGTCAAAAAATATGCAGCGCAGCAACGGGCATTGATCGAGTGTTTCAAACATCCATTGATTCAAGAGGGGCGCGTTTATTTCTATGTTGCCCATAAAAAATTTATGATTACGATTCATCTTGTTGACCGATTGATCGAGTATGTTTTTCATAAAAGAGGAATAGATATTTACAAAGGAGGCTTCAATTTGTCAACGGCCAACATCCTTGCGATCCTGGGAACGTCTGTGTGGGATACCACGTTGTATGATCGGGTCTGCGTGTCATTTGTACAATGGACAAGGACTGCCGATAACCAGGATGCCGTAACTTTTTACGATGCGGTGAAAGCATTGTATCGGACTTTGCAACATGAAAAGGACCGGGAACTTGTTCAGTGGATACTGGATAGCGAACCCTTCAAGGAGGATATTGCAGAAAGTTTTGAGAAGTTTGGTACAGATGCTACCCTGTCCTGCTTCATAGAAGAGATACAATATTGGTCGCGGTCATTGAATGCTGATGTGGATGCCACCTTTGATAATTCCAAACAAATTGAGCATTGGAAAAGCTACATCGAGTACCTGCGGCATTTACCGCCTGCCGAAGTTGGCTTTGGAAGTCGCAAGCATAAGTATCCGCTTCCCTTAAAAAGCCTCACTCTGGAAGATAGCAAAACTTGTGTAGAATTGCAGCTTGCCGACCTGATGGCCTCTTATCTTAACTATTATTTCAATGTTACAGCCACAGGTCGGGAGGATGCATTTGCCCAACAGATTACTGATACCCGGCTGGTCCATGTGTTATTTAACAGAATGTGGCCGGGCAAGGAAATGAGACCAGAAGAATTAGGGATGGAAGATACCCGTGGTATCAATCCGTTGGATTACCTGGCTGCGCAAGCCCTGGCAAACCCTGAAGCCTATGCGAAGGTGGAGCGTAAGAAAAGAGGTGGCGCGAACGGATAAGCGTTATCATTTTGTGTTGGCGGCACTGACGAGTAGCAAATCCTATTCATAGCTTGCGATAGCACTACCTTTCGGCACCAGCGTTTTTTTGTTAACTTTTTTTTCGTGCCTGTAAAAAAAGTTGCCCCGGCTATGTGCAGCCGTGCAACTTGCTTGCGATGAAACAATGGGTTAACTTAAAATGGTATAAGCGGCTATGATTTTTTTGCTCATGGCCTCCGCTTCCGGGTGCGGGTTTTTATCGGGATGCCATTGTGCAATCAGTCGCCGAAACGCTTTTTTGATTTCCTGCGGTGTGGCTTCCGGGCTAATGCCTAATACTTCGTACGGTGTCATCAGGGCATACCAGGCCAATTATATTACCTTTCCATTCGGTATTAATATCGTAACTCATTCTGGTTAGTAAGTGGGTGTAATTGTTATCGTTTTGTACTGATATATAAAATTCTGAGAAAAACTCGAAAAAATCACCTTTAAAGGTTGCTTCATTATATGTCTTACCAAATAAATTCTCACAAATTTGATTCCTATGATTTTCACTTAGCATGGTAAAATGATCAGCAGGTGCTTGCAAATAGTTAATCGCATTTCTTATAGAGCCAGCCTGGAGTTCACCTGTAAACTTGAAGACAATTAATTGTTCGACCCAACTATTCATTCTTACCGAAGCCAAAGCCAACACTCTTTTGTCTTCATACAGATTAAATTCTTTTTTCCTATTAGCATTAGTATCACAATATGAGATCAGAGTAAATATCAAACGTCCAAATTCATAAAACTCATCGTTATTCTCAAAAAGGTCTTTGAGTTTATGATAATCTTTTTTATTATCAAGCAAAAATTCCTTTCCTCTCCCAGTTACTTCCAAATTGAGATACTCATCCAATGTATCTTTTGCTTTTTGAAAATAAAAATCAGGTTCATTAATAATTAGCAAACAGGTTTCTGACCTCAGAAAATTCTGAATTTTATTTCTTATTTTATCGTTCATTATTATTCCGCCTAATATTTTTTTTCTATTTCCTTATACAAGAAAACCATCTACTAGACATTGTTGAAATCTACTTACCCTTTATTCCTTCCAGATCCTTTCTCATTTGCTCTATCTTTTCATTTTGTTGGCTTATCGCTTTATTCTGCTGAATGATATAAAGGGTCAACTCTTCTATCTTTTTAAGAAGGACAACCTGATTATCGGCCAGATCAAGTCCATTTTCTTTTACCTCAATGGCGGAGGGCACTTCTGGAAGATGCTTATTTTGCTGAACAAATGTTTCTACATAAGCAAGGGATTTTAGTTGGTAAGACGAGTCGAATACATAATCAGCCCAATCGGTTTGTGTAACTTTTATTTTTCGGGTTTTAATATTTCCATTTACATTTAAGTCACGTTGCGTTGCGGTGGTTCCAATGGTTTGATTACCATTCAAAAATAGGTTTCCTGAGCCATTTAAACTCATTAGTGAAGTAAGAATACCGTTGTTGTCGTAATCAAAAAAACGGAACCCGCCCAATCCTCCACCACCTCTATTGGTAATAAAGTCAGTTTCTCCTTCGCTTCCAGATCGATTCCAGCCTATAAGTAATTTTCCGGTGTTCGCTAATGGAGAAAGCTGGTCAGGTATCGCAGGATCAAGATTACCACCGCCTAAAAGTGCGTTGCCATGAACCACCAGCTTATAAGAAGGAGTAGCGGTTCCAACGCCCAAATTTCCCGCAAAATAGCCACTCCCATCCCCTCTAACATAAAAAGAATTAGTACCACTTCCTAGTTCCGAATTTGTTCCGTGGTATCCGGAGAATAGATATACATTATTGGACGAAAGAGCATCAGTTTTGGCATAAAATATCGCTGCATATGGGTTGGGGAAACCATAACTAGTACCCATTTGCCGACCTGTATACATCGGTCCACCATATGACGTTTGTACAGTTATCCTTTGGTCAGTAGTATTTCCGGCTGTTGTAACTGATTGCAAGGTTTCCTGAGCGGCACTGAAATTAAGAATAAGAGAACTTAATGAAATCAGGCTGATTATTTTTTTCATAATAAGAGTTTAGGTTATTCAATTTTCTGCAATGTAATAAAGACCTAAAAACCTATCAACAGAATTATTGTGGTAAAATAACCCTTCCTAGACAGGAAGGGCCAACAGAACAAATGGAAAGAAATAGAAAGAATACTGTTCATCCCCCTTCACCTGCCAGGGGGTCGCTTTATTTGTAGAAGTTAAGATTTGATCTGACAAATGGGATTAATTTTAAGTAACCACACTTTTAAACGAATCCCAAAATGTCAGACCATGAAATCTGAAACTAAATTAATCAAAACCAAGTTAGAGCTGTTGAATTTAGCGTCACATTTAGGCAATGTATCGCAAGCCTGCAAAGTAATGGGGTACAGTCGCGACAGTTTCTACAGGATCAAAGAGCTGTATGATAACGGTGGCGAGAATGCTCTGCATGAAATCAGCCGTAAAAAGCCCATTGTTAAAAACCGTGTCGAACCAGCTATTGAGAAAGCAGTTGTAAAAATGGCCTTTGACTATCCTGCTTATGGGCAGCAACGTACCAGTAACGAACTGCGGAAACAAGGCATTTTTATCTTTGCGGGTGGTGTCCGGAGCGTTTGGCTAAGCCATAACCTGGAGGTGTTTGAAAAGCGGCTTAAAGCGCTGGAGACTCATAGGGGCTAGCCTTTTTGGTCAGCCCCTTACCCTTTTGGGGGAGTGAATACTTTCGGATTCTCTGATCATATATTAAAAATCACTTCCACGGATCATTCTGCTGTATCGACACATTGGCATTGATCTCATCCTGCGGAATAGGAAAGTATTTATGTTTAGCCTGCGGTGCGCGCACAGGATATACATCATTTACAGCAGCAGGAATAACGGTAAGAAATTTCCCGGTGCGGGTAAGGTCGTACCAGCGGTCGCCTTCGGCAAAAAACTCCCACGAACGTTCCTGCAAAACAGCCTCTATAAACTGGTCTTTCGACAACCCTTGCGGCAGATCATCCACATGAGCGCGAAAGCGTATCTCATGTATAAGATCATAAGCTACCTTGGTAGCGCCATTCTGCCGGGCCTCCGCTTCTGCTGCAATCAAAAAGGCATCAGCAAACCGGAAGATGGGTACATTGATAGTACCGCTGATGCCCACCGAATTGGCGTCCATATACTTCTTAACCAATACTCCTTTGGGCGTAATGGGCGTAATATCTTTCTGGTGAACAACCTGTCCCGATTTGTTTACATAAAACGTATCCAGCAGTTTACGCCTGGCATCGCTGGGGTCAAAAGAATCGAAAAAAGCCTGGTAGGCAAAGGCAGAACCGAAAGTAGAAGCACCATAGGCGGGTCCATCGCTGTTTTTGGGGCCGTACAGACTCAGCATTTGGTTGCTCAGGCCTGGTGTGGCGCTTTCACATTCAAAAGCCCACATGTTCTCCTGCCTCGCCACATCTTCTCTGGCTACATTGTACAGGTCGGTCACCTCTGCCATCAGCGTATACTTATTCGAGCTTCTCACCGCCTGGGCTTTTTCGAAAGCCAGCGGCCAGTTGCCGCTGTACAGGGCCGCTTTGGCATACAACAGCAGGGCCACTTCTTTACAGGTTCTGCCCTTTTGCAAAGCACTACTGTAAGAAGGCAAGCTGTTTACTGCTACGTCAAGGTCAGCAAATACCTGTTTGTAGATATCCGCCTGTGTGCTTTTGGCCACAACGGCATTGGTAAGACTGTTGCTGGCAGATGTTTTCAGTATCACATCTCCAAAATTTTTGGTGAGCGTCCAGTGGTAAAAAGCGCGGAGGAAATAAGCTTCTCCCATAATCTGGTCACGACGCGCCACGTCCATTTGGGTATTGGGTACTTTCGCCAGTACCCAGTTCACTTTCTCAATACCCTGGTAGCAGCTCTCCCATATCTGCTGGGGCGATTCAAACTGACGGCTAAAACTCTTTTGTGTGGTATAGTTAGCGTCGTAGTTAAACAGCGTAAGCGTATTGCGGCCTACTACCGGGCGCGGATAAATCTGATCGGCACTCCAGTCAGAAGCGCAGATAGCCGCCGTATTGTACAGGCCGGATATAGGGCTGTAAGCAGCCGTCAAAGCCGCTTCGGCATCTGATGCAGTTTTGTAAAACTGATCGGTAAAGATGGAAGAGAATGGCTGCTCGTTGAGTTTGCTGCAAGAAGCCAGCACTGACAGGGCAGCAGCAATAAAATATATTTTTATAGTAAGTGGTTTCATAACATTGTTTTTGTGCGGTGATGATAAGAGCAAAAATCAGAAGGTGAACTGTACGCCGGCAAGGTAGCTGCGCGACATAGGATACACCAGGTTGTCAATACCTACCTGCGTATTGGAACCGCCAAAGGCATTCACTTCCGGATCATAACCACTATACTTGGTAAACGTAAACAGGTTGTTGCCGCTCAGGTATACCCTTATGTTGCTCACACCTTTTATGCGTGGCAGTGTATACCCAAGCGTAATGTTCTTTATCCGAACAAAAGAACCGTCTTCCACAAAGCGGTTGGTAATCGGCAAACGGCCGCCCTGGTAACCACTTACATATTCATTGGCAGCATTGGTGGGCGACCAGCGATTACTCATACCCGCTACTACATTGCGCTGCCCCAGCGGATTTTCGAAAGTATAGCGACTCAGGTTATACAGATCATTGCCTTGCACACCGGAAACAAAAGCACTGAAGTCGAATTTTCGGTAAGATAAGTTGGTGGAGAAGCCAAAGATGAAGCTAGGGTTTGCATCACCGGAAATCACCTGGTCATCGGCTGTAATGCGGCCGTCTTTCACCACATCGGCCACCTTCATGCCACCGGTACGACTGCCCGATCCCTCCAGTATCGTTTCCCCTGTTTGGTAAATACCATCGAATAGGTAGGTTTTGTAAATGCCCAGCGGCTGCCCTGTTTGCAACACCACATAGTTATTTACCACATACTCTTTTACATCATCAGCCAGGTGAATGAGCTTGTTGCGGTTAAAGGTGATGTTACCGTTTACCGTCCACTTCACTTCCTTTTCCAGTATACGGGCACTTACACTCAGCTCCAGTCCTTTGTTTTCAATACTGGCAAAGTTGCCTGTTACAGACTGATAACCGGAAGAGGATGGAAGGTTCCGTACAAAGAGCAGGTCATCTGTACGTTTGTGGTAATAATCAGCAATGAAAGAAATGCGGTTGTTGAGTATAGAAAGATCCACACCCACATCCAGCTGGGTCGATTTTTCCCAACGCAGGTCTTTATTCGGAATACCCGTTGGACTTACCCCTATGGTATAAATATGATTAAACTGATAGTTGCTGCCGGAACCCACCAGCGCCAGTGAGTTGTAAGGGCCAATAGCTGCGGCATTACCGGTTACGCCATAGCTGGTCCGCAGTTTAAGATCGGTGAACAAATTCTGTTGCTGCAGGAAAGGCTCGTCTATAATGCGCCAGGCCCCAGATACGGCCGGAAAGAAGCCGTATTTATTGTTTTCACCAAATTTGGAAGCGCCATCATAACGCATCGTTACATCTATAAAATACCGGTTCTTATATCCATAATTCAGGCGGCCCATATAGCTGTCCAGCCTTTCTTCGGTACGGTAGCTGCCCACCGTTCTGTTTACCGCAAGACCAATGGCTTCGTTGGTAGTTACATCGTTGGGAAAACCGCTGGCTTCAATGCTGTTGGAATTGCCCAGGTTTTTCTGCGTACCAAAAACACCGGTCACTTTCAGGGAATGTTCTCCCAGGTTGCGCGAATAAGTCAAAATGCTTTCATGCAGCAGCGCCGTGCCATTACTGTTGCCTTTATAAGCACTGCCCGAACTGGCATTTTTTTCCAGGCTACCAAGAATGTACAGCGGCGAATACCTGTCTGCCAGGGTGGAAGAAAGGTCTGCATTGAAAGAGGCCCGGTAGGTTAATCCCTCTATAATTTTAGCTTCGGCGAAGAGGTTGGCCATAGTACGTTTAATGGCCTTCTGATTCAGCACCTCGGCCATACCCAGCGGGTTTACCACTTCGCGGTAACGGCCATTGAACTGGTCGGAGAAAGGGTAAATGGAACCATCTTCCCGGTAAGGCTGCAAAGTGGGAGGAGCGCCTAAAGCAGCGCCTACAATACTGGCGGTAGCCAGACCGTCTAACCCGGTAGCACCGGTAGGAATGGTATTGTTGATGGAGTAACTACTCAGTACCGTGGCTCCCATGCGAAAACGGTCGCTGATCTTATGATCTATGTTGAGGCGCAGCGAATATCTTTTGAAGTTGGAGTTGATAATGATCCCATCCTGGTTGAAATAATTACCGCTTATACTGAACTGTGTTTTCTCACTGCCACCCGATACGGAAAGCTGATAGTTTTGTATAATAGCTTCGCGGAAAAGAAGGTCCTGCCAGTCTATGCCCTTGCCCAGTGAGTCGGGATTACTGTAGACGGCAGAATTGTATATTTCATTTTCCAGTTTGGCAAAGCCGGCGGCGTTGAGCATATCAATAGTCTTTGTCACCTGCTGAATACCCTGGTAAGTCTCCAGTTGTACCCTGGTTGGGCCGTTCTTACCCCGTTTGGTGGAGATGATCACCACACCATTGGCACCACGGGCACCATAAATAGCGGTGGCCGAAGCATCCTTCAACACCTCTACCGATTCTATATCATTCGGATTGATGGTAGACAGCGGACTGGCATCCGTTACGCTGGCCTCGTTGGATATCTGTATGCCATCCACAATGTACAAGGGCTCGGAAGAGCCGTTGATGGAGTTGGTACCGCGTATACGCACACTAATATTGCCCCCTGGCGCCGCGTTGTTCTGCGTAATCTGTACACCCGACACCCGGGCCTGTAGCCCCTGGGCCACATTCACCACCGGAGTCTGGGTAATGTCAGCAGCTTTCACACTGGCTATAGCGCCGGTGGTGGCCGCTTTACGCTGGGTGCCGTACCCTACTACGATTACATCGTCCAGTTTGTTTACCTCCACCTCCATGGTAACGGTGAGGGTGCGCTGGTTATTCACCGCCACTTCCTGGCTTCTGTATCCCTTGTAAGAGATCACCAATACCGCCCTAGGCGATACAGCGGCCAGCCTGAACCGGCCTTCGGCATTGGTGGTAGTCACCTGCGATGTACCCTTAACCGCAACGTTGGCCCCGGAAAGCGGCACACCGCTGGTATCGGTCACCTGTCCGCCTACAGTTAGGTTGCCGCTTTGGGCGTGGGCAAAAAAAGAGAATAAAAGAAGCAAAAGAGTTACCAGAGGAACCGTAGTCAGTTCCTTTAATTTTATTACATTCATATGGCAATAATTTTTTACATAAACATTCAAAAGAAACTCATAAGCATAGGCATGTCTGCAACATCATTAGCCAATATTAGAAAGAATTTAAACCGTTGTATGCAGGTGAAATCACAGCTTCTACCGGGAACGATTGCGGTATCGTTCCCAATGCATAAAATGGTAGCAAGCCATTGCAGGAATGCTGCTTTCTTTGTACCCAAAACCAATACTATCCACCGGCATGATTAAATGCGTTCAATGCAAACAGGTGCATGCTATCACCAAAGCAGGCATAGTAAGAGGCCGTCAACGCTATCATTGCAAAGACTGCCACCTATACTTCACCATTCCCGAAGCAGCCAGTGCCACCGGCCCTGAAAAGCAGCAGTCTATGCCTACCATCCGTGATATTGCTGAGGCCCTCAACATTTCTAAATCTACCGTATCAAGGGCCCTTCAGGCACACAGCGATATCAATGCCCAAACGCGCCAGGCTGTGCTTGAGATGGCGCAAAAGCTCAACTACCACCCCAACTACATGGCCCAAAGCCTGGTGAACAAAAAGAGTAAAACCATCGGCATTCTTGTACCCGAGTTTGTTAACTATTACTTTCCCGCCCTCATCATCGCTGCTCAGGAAGTAGCTACCGAAGCAGGCTATAATGTCATCATCTGCCAGTCGCAGGAATCTGCCGGTACGGAAAAGGCCAATGTAGATGTATTGTTATCAGGACGCGTAGAGGGCGTGATAGCCTCCATGACCAAGGAAACAAAGCAGCATGATCACTTCCGTTCACTGGAGCAGCACAACATCCCTGTCGTTTTTTTTAATCGTATTTGTGAAGCCATGAACACCTCCCGGGTAACCGTTAACGATTATGAAGGAGCTTACAAAGGCGTGGAACACCTTATAAAAAATGGATATAAAAGAATAGCTTACATAGGCGGCCCTCCCAGCCTGCTGCTAAGCCAGAACCGGTTGAACGGCTACCTGGATGCATTAAAGAAATACCGTATTCCCGTACAGGAAAAATACATCGTATCCTACAACCTTACCGGGCACCATGCCAAACAATGCGCTCAAAAGCTGTTGAAGATGCGCGACAGGCCAGATGCTATTTTTTGCCTTAACGACATCAGTACAACCCAAACGCTTTTTGTAGCCAAATCGTTACAGATACAGGTACCGCAGCAACTGGGTATTGCCGGCTTCAGCAACAACCCCTTCTCCGCCCACGTAGAACCGACACTTACTACCATAGAACAGCCCATTCAGGAAATGGGCCGCGTGGCCATGAAGCTGCTGATAGATCACATTTCAAAAGGTTTTGGCAAATACAAACCGGTACACAGGATACTACCTACCAAACTGATTGTGCGACAATCATCGATAAGGTGAATACGCCTATCGCTCAATTCCGTTTTGCTTGTTGTATTTCATTTAACTTACTCGTCAATTTTACCTTTTCGTTGCTTTCGTTTGTCGTGAATCGGAGAATAGGGAATTATATTTCCCCAATATTTCATCTCAATTCCCAGATTTTTGAAAAGGCTGTATAAACAAAACTGAAAAAGGAGTTACGGTTCCTTTCGGGCTTTTTTATGTTTTTTAATTTAGTTCCAGTGTGGCGAGCAAGGGTGGTTTATATTCTTGCATGAAGTCGTACCGAAAAAACATGTACAGGTCCGTGTCTGTCTTTATTATAACCTGGGTTAAGCAGGAACTGGTATGCTCCGGTCAGATAAAGTTGTGATGGCACCAGCTCTGCAGCGTAGAATAGTTCGGTTAAATGTTCCCAGCCATAGTTGAGGTTGCCATCGCCCAGCATAAAACCTTTTCCACCTGCTTTCAGATAATCTTCATGTGCCTTTGAAATACCCGATGCAACATAAGCCAACCCGGCATTATCCGCCGCTCTCTTCCACCGTTCACCTGCCATCGATAATCCGAAGCTTAAAGAGTGATCTATTTCAGTAAACGCCCAGGTTTCATTTCGTCCGTCATTCCAACCTGCCCTGGCAAAACACCCCAAACTACTTGTAATCTTTTGTTCCATATTTAAACCGAAGCCGAATTTCGTGTTTCCATATTGCCGTGTTTCCTCTATTTCGGGATTGACCGGACTAAGCGCTATGCTTTGTTTGTAGTTGCCCAGATTGGCAGTGGTAAAGAAGCCCAAGATCCTGATAGCTCCATCAAGGCCTGCAAACTTGTGTTTGTGCGTGTATTCAATGGTGTGTGAGCTTGCTTTCGAGATATTCCAATTCATGTCATTGCCGTTGGCCTCTTTAGCAACCAATGCAGCGCCATAGCGAAGCTCATGCTGTGGCGTCACGAATTCGAGTACAATGGCAGGCGTATAACCTCTTGTATTTGCCGGATAATCCCAAGCTCCGTTGGCCATAAGCGCCCAGCTCATGAATTGCGTTCTGGGGTCGTGACTGAATTTGTTGTTGTCGAAATAATCTGTCGATCCTATTTTACCTATTGTGAAAGCAAAATATTTAAGCGGCGTATTTCCGTCCAATTGATTAAAATCAGCTTGCTGATAACCTGTTTCTTTTGTTAACGCAACTATTTGCCTGTAAAAAAGCCGGGCTAAATAGATTTTGGGAGCGGGGTCACCCACTCTGAATGTTTCGCCATTTGTAGCAGCAGCGACTCCCAATGCCTGGCTTAATCCTGCTCCTCCTGCAATTTCGGGATTAATAAACAAGCTTGCTCCTTTCCATAGCCGTGTTCCTGCAAATAAGGTAGCAGTAATGGATGTCTGGTTTTCTCCCTGAGTAAGAAGACTGTTATCACCGGTATATTTTGCGTTAAAAGACGGCTTCGACTGGCTTATGACAGTGGTTTGTGCGTGGACAGAGAAACGGTCATTTTTGGATGTATCAGGCTGTTGAGCCATTGCATTTACTGAGAGCAATTCCAATATTAGAATACCTATTATCCATTTCATAGCAGCTTCTTGCAACCCGGCACCCCAGGCCAGTGAACAAATACGTATTATATAAATCGATCTATCAAGAGCAATTTATTAAAAGCTATGATATAAAAAATAAAAATCTATACAGGAAACACAACACATTTATTTAAATCATCATTTAACCGGTTTCAGGAAGCAGCTGCTGGCAAAGAAGATGCCATATGTTCCATAAATGATGGAGAGGGATTATATTTGACACTGCACCTAACTTATAGATATGAAAACGATTGCCGTTCTACTGGCACTGCTTCCTATGTACCTGTCTGCGCAACATGCAACAGATGGTCCTTATATTATATATCGTAATGATGACAGCGCTGTGGTGAAGGTGCTTTTACAGCAGGAAGACCTGATAAGGCCAGCTTCCAGCGTTCTTGCTGTTTCGGCGTTGCCTGGCACCTCTTTCACAGTACCGGTAGCGAATCATCCTGAGTGGGCATTTCCTATACAAGCACATGCTTCTCTACTACCAGCTCCGGTGACTTATCCGGCATCCGAAAAGATACTTGTATTATCTGATATTGAGGGAGAGTTTGAAGCAGGAAGGCAACTGCTGATTGCAGCCGGCGTAATAGATACAACATATAACTGGACATTTGGCAAAGGGCAGGTAGTAGTAGCCGGTGATCTATTTGACCGTGGCCAGGATGTACTTCCCTGGCTTTGGCTGCTGTACAGCCTGGAAACCAAGGCGGCAGCGGCAGGCGGCTGGGTACATGTATTACTGGGAAATCATGATATCATGCAGCTAAGTGGCGACTATCGTTATACCGACGCCCGCTATTTCAAACATGCGTGGGTGATGGGAAGAGAAATCCGGAACCTGTTTGGCGCTGATACGGAACTGGGACGTTGGTTACGAAGTAAGAACATTATAGAAAAAGGAGGAGATTACCTGTTCATGCATGCAGGACTTTCTCCCGAGGTATTGCAAAAGCAGCTTTCATTACAGGCCATCAACGAGATCTGCCGTCCTTATTATGGGATGTCGCGCAAGGAGATGCCGGATAGCATGCATATGTTCTTTGATGCACGTTCGCCATTCTGGTATCGCGGCTATTTTATGAAACCACAAGCTCCGAAAACACTAATAGACAGTACGCTGAAACAGTACGCTTGCCGCACCATCGTGGTGGGACATACCATTACAGACACGACCATTACTATGCACTATAAGGGGAAAGTTATTGCCGTAGACGTAAATCAGCATGAGGGGCATCATGCGGCCTTGCTGATAGAAGGTCATAGCCGTTATATTATAGATGATAAAGGCAATAAAACAGCTTTAATAAATAATAAGCAGCCTTAGCATTTGAGACGTTGCCGGTATGCAACGTTGCGATATCAGCTCTGGCAGTAAATGAAATTTACCTAAGCATCATTAAGGCCTGGAACTGAGGATTCGCGTTTATATCAATTGGCCTGGCTTCATCCAGAATATCGTATTGCAAGTCGATGAAAGATTCAGTAATACGGACTTCCGAATTCCTTGTCTTTTCTATGTGCGTAATGGATTCAGGAGCAAGAGCAGACGCCTGATAGGCACGCCATACATCTTTTTCCTTTTCAACTATCTCATGCAGTATTGCCTTATAGTCTTTTTGATAAAGCACAGTAAGTTTTATCTTTTCTTTTGCCAGTAATCGTGCATAAACCAGGAGATCATCCATATCAACCAAATACTGTAGTTTTCTTAGCTGTGACCATTCAAGAATGTGCGCAACCGAATACATACCGTTTCGATGACCAGAGAAAAAGGTATAGAAAGCCAGGGAATCCTGAAGTTGCTCCAAACCATACTCCCCGTTGCCAAACAGTTCGTTTAGAACAACTGCCAGATGATCCATTATTAGGTCACGACTTATTCCATTGGCGCTGTCTATACTGTCGGCCAATATACGGCCTATTGTAAGATTTAGTAAGTTGAGCTCACCGTTGAGCAAAACTGATATTCGCTTTAAATTTCCGGACAACGTTTTTTGAAAAGCGGCTAATTGAGGATGCTGCATCCTGTTGGTTTGCCATAACCCTTCGGGCCCGTTACCGAAGCAGTAAAAACCCTTATATTCCCCTCCCCCTTCGCTTAAAAAGGGATTGGCTTTTGCAAGAGGACGGAATTCGGATAAAGCCGCAAGGGGCAGCATGCGTAGTATTTCCTGCTCTTCAAAACAGATAAGCAGATGTTCTTCTGCAGTAAATGCATCGGCATCATTAACTAACAGAGACGAAACCTGAATTGCCGCTTCGCCGAATGACTTGCGGTTATCAAGCATGACAGACAGGAATTCACAGAGATCGTTCCTGTGTTTTAAACGGAGCAGTAGTTGAATAGATCTCCAGTCGAAATAGATTGCCAGGCTTCGTGCGGCAGGCTCTGTTGGAAAAGCTTCACTAAACCTGATGACAGCCTTTAATTCTGCCGTATTAAAGTTAATAGCTGGGAGCGTTGCCTTTTGCAGCAATTCAAGCATGGAAATACCGTTTCCTTCCTGCAAGGCCGTTTCGCGTATGATCGCCATTTCTTTACTTATCGTCCAGTAAAGCAATACCTGTTCATAGCTTGCATGTTTGACTATGCTTTGCCGCGCGTTATGAAACGCCAGTAATAGTTTAGACTGCAGGTCGGATATTACATCAGTTTGAACATTCATACTTATGGCTTATTAATTTAATCATCTAATCCTTTTCGCTCCAGTATTTTAGGAATGCATTTTTCAATTCTTGACTCACGTGTTTTAGCCTGTTTCGCCTGCGAAAAGTAAAACAAATATGCGCGTTGCCTGCCGGGAGTCAATGCATTAAAAGCTGTTTTTACTGCGGGGTCTTGTTTTAATACCTTCTGAAATTCGTCAGGGACGGCATAATCTGATGTTTTCTTCAAGGCTACTTTTGATCCCGACTTCTCCATTTCTATAGCTTGTTGGATATAGTCTTTGATGACGGATCTCAGTTTCTTTACCTGGCTGAGCTCTGTAAACCGCAACTGCCGGGCGGATTGCACATTTTCGGTTTGCCGGATTAAAATGCCTTTATCATCTTTCAACAGGGCTCCTTTGTGAAACAGCAATGCACAGTATTCTTTAAACCCATGAATAAGCACCACATTTTTCCCCTGCAGGGTATAACATGGGTGCATCCATTTGTAATCTTCGGAGAGCTCCTTAGCTTCAAGAACAATTGTTCTCAATAGCGTCATTTCATCTTTCCACCGGGTGGCTTTGTCCAGGAACTGGTTGACGCTGGCGTTTAATCTGCTTTTTACTTCCACGGATATTTAGTTTTATGTTTAAGGTTCGGATCTGCTTTGAAATATAGAATAGCTATGCGGCTAATTCGATCTTTGTTTAAAAAGCCATTCGGGGATAAGGTTGGTGGTGTATAACGGTGGATATACTTCATGCGCCAACTTGTCGATTTCCCAGAAACGTTTATGCGTGGCGTGCATTTCCCGTAAGGTATGAAGCATGACACTATCGGTAGCAAACGGATTTTCATCATCGGCATTTCCGTGAACGAACCATATGGGCTTATTCAGCAGCGGATGTATGTAATCGAAGTCGGGGATACCCGAAATTGCAATGCCAGCAGTAAAGAGATCCGGCCGTAATCCTAATACGTTGATTGTTGCAGACGCGCCCATGGAGAAACCCATTACATATATGCGGCTTTTATCTACCGGCCATACATTGCATAAAGAATCTACCAGGTCCAGTGCGTTAGCGAGGCAAACCGAAGGTATTGAAACCAGTATACCTTTTTGCCTGTTCATTGTATAGTTTGAGGAGCGCTGGCTGAATTGCGGTGCCACTACATAAGCCGGGTAGGCGCTGCGTAATGCGGGTTGCGCCCACATTTTCACCAATGCATTGAGCTGACTGGTATTGTCTGTGCCTATACCACCTGAAGTGGGCAGGATCAAGACCAACGGGAATTTACGTGCAGCATTTTCTTTAAGCGGTTTTAATGCACGATAACGCACCGTATCGTTGACCTTTCCTGTATAAATGTATGCGGTGAAGCTATCATTACTGATCTTATTGATCCCGGCTCTTATGGCATAAGCGGCTTCTTTATTTGCCGGCGCCGCCAATTTCTGATAACTGACAGCGCGATCCGGAGTTGTACAAGCTGCAAGGATGGTTAATACTATTCCCAAGAGCGCATAGCTGGTATTTGCCTTAAATATCGAGTAAAGCGTCACTGTTTCTGTGAGAGACATATTTGAAGCGTCTTTAGTAATATAAAACGGCTCTAAAGTACTGTTTCCAGTATAAAAAAAGGCAAAAACTAATACCAGCATATGACAAATGACAGGTTTCTAACTATTTGTGAGCGTTAGTTTTGTGAGAGCCGAAAAGGAGTCTTTTAATGGGTCAGCTTGTCGGTCCTTTTAATAACTGTACGCTTTTATTTTCAAAAAAGGAACATATGTTCAGTGTAGATATGACGAAACCGGCCGATTTGCATTCTCATGCAAAGGGCACCGGTGCTTTACGCTCCCAGCATCCCGTTTACAAAGATTTTCTGCCTCCGTGTAATAATGCCTGTCCGGCCGGAGAGAACATACAGGCCTGGCTTTCACTTGCCCAGGAGGGGCAGCTATACGAGGCCTGGCAGAAACTGGTGGAAGAAAATCCGATGCCTGCTGTACATGGCCGTGTTTGTTACCATCCGTGTGAATCGGCCTGTAACCGTGCTTCTGTTGATGCTCCTGTAAGTATTCATGCTGTAGAACGTTTTCTTGGCGACAAGGCTTTGGAAGAAGGCTGGGCCATCCGGAATACAGCTGTTAAAACCGGCAAACGTGTACTGGTCATTGGCGGCGGTCCGAGCGGTTTATCTGCCGCCTATCATCTTACACGCCTGGGTCATGAAGTTGAGATATATGAAGCTGGTCCTATGCTGGGCGGCATGATGCGATTTGGCATTCCGGCCTACCGTCTTCCCCGCAATATCCTTGATGCCGAGATAAAAAGGATCCTGGATCTTGGTATCAAGGTAAAATTAGGCTGTAAGGTTGATGATATAGAAAAGGAAAAGGCATCCGGCAATTTTGATGCTGTATTTGTAGCTATAGGCGCCGGGCTTGCCAAGAAGATCGATATACCTGGTCAGGCGGCTGCCAAGATGCTTGATGCGGTATCGTTCTTGCGGGATGTAGAGATGGGTACTGCGCCGAAGCTGGGTCGTAAAGTGGCGGTATATGGCGGGGGCAACACTGCTATAGATGCAGCACGTACTGCCAAACGTTTGGGAGCCGATGCTTTTATCATTTATCGCCGTGACAGGGAACATATGCCTGCGCATGATGCCGAAGCTGATGACGCCCTGACTGAAGGCGTTAAAATAAACTGGCTCCGCAGTATCAAGAATGTAGATGACAACGATTTTGTTGTTGAGGTAATGGAAATACAGGATGGCAAGTTAACCGGTACGGGGAAGTTTGAAACCCTGGAAGCAGATGCACTTATTATGGCGCTGGGCCAGGATACCGATGCGGGTTTTCTTTCCAAATTAAGTGGTATAGCACTCTCCAAAGACGGCACCTTACAGGTAGATGATACCATGATGACCGGGCACAAGGGCGTATTTGCCGGCGGCGATATGGTGCCCAGTCAGCGCACAGTTACCATAGCCGTAGGTCATGGTAAGAAAGCTGCGCGTCATATCGATGCTCACCTGAAATCCTCCAAGTGGGAAAAGGCGCTTAAAAATGAATTAGTAGGTTTTGAAAAGCTGCATGTATGGTATAAAACGCTTGCACCCCAGCAGGAACAGGCGATACTTGATGCTGCAGAACGTACAGCCAGCTTCCAGGAGGTACTTGGCAGTTATACACAAGCGGAAGCGCTTTACGAAGCCCAACGCTGTCTTAGCTGCGGCAACTGTTTTGAATGCGACGGCTGTTACGGTTCGTGTCCTGAAGATGCGATATTGAAGCTGGGCAAGGGCAACCGTTATGAATATGATTACAACAAATGCACAGGATGTGCCGTATGCTATGAGCAATGCCCTTGTCATGCCATAGAGATGGTACCGGAAACTTTATAATTATTCCATGAGAGAGACAATAGTTAAAACCATTGACGGCAACGAGGCAGCGGCGTCCGTAGCTTACCGGGTAAACGAGGTATGTGCGATCTACCCTATCACGCCGTCTTCCACTATGGCCGAGCTGGCTGATGAGTGGAGCGCCGTTGGCTATAAAAATATATGGGACAATGTTCCCGACGTAATAGGCATGCAGAGTGAAGGTGGTGCTGCCGGTACCGTACACGGTGCTTTACAGGCCGGTACACTGACTACTACATTTACGGCATCACAAGGATTGATGCTGATGCTGCCCAATATGTATAAAATTGCGGGGGAATTGACCTCCACAGTTTTTCATGTGGCGGCGCGTGCGCTGGCAGCGCAGGGGCTTTCGATCTTCGGCGACCACAGTGATGTTATGGCGGCACGTACTACCGGGTTTGCGATGGCATCCTCGAATTCCGTTCAGGAAGCTCATGACCTCGCATTGATATTACAGGCAGCCACACTTGCTTCACGTGTACCTTTTATTCATTTCTTTGATGGTTTCCGGACCTCTCATGAGGTGAGCAAGATAGAGATGCTGAGCGATGATGATCTGCGTGCAATGATCAGCGATGAGCAGGTTTTTGCGCACAGGCAAAGAGCGCTGAATCCGGATAATCCATTCATCAGAGGTACTGCGCAAAACCCGGATGTTTATTTCCAGGCAAGAGAAACGGTGAACCCGTTCTATGACAAAGTTCCCGCTATGGTACAGGAGCAGATGAATAAGTTTGCCCAGCTTACAGGCAGACAATATCATCTGGCAGAATACACCGGTTGCCCCGATGCAGAACGCCTGATCGTTATTATGGGATCGGCCACTGAAACAGCCAGTGAAACGGCGCTGTTCCTGAATAAAAACGGAGAAAAAACAGGTGTTCTCAATGTGCGTCTCTTCCGCCCTTTTCCATTACAGGAGATCGTAGCTGCCATTCCGGCAACAGTAACCAAGATAGCGGTATTAGATCGCACCAAAGAACCGGGAGCGGAAGGCGAGCCCCTTTACAAGGATATTGTAACAGCATTGACAGAAGCTTATACCGGCGGCCAATTAAATACACTACCCAGGATTGTAGGCGGCCGTTACGGGCTTTCTTCGAAAGAATTTACGCCGGCAATGGTTAAGGGAATCTTTGATGAACTGAAGAATGATATTCCCAAGAATCATTTTACGATAGGGATCAATGATGACGTAACCCATACAAGCCTTAGCTACGATCCTCATTTTGAACTGGATGAAAGCGATGTAACTACAGCACTGTTCTATGGTCTTGGGGCTGACGGTACTGTTTCCGCCAATAAGAACAGTATCAAGATTATAGGTGAGAATACAGATTTTTATGCACAGGGTTATTTTGTGTATGACTCTAAAAAATCGGGGTCTCAAACAGTATCACATCTCCGTTTCGGCAAAAAACCTGTAAGAGCTCCTTATCTTATCAATAAGGCCAATTTTATAGCCTGCCATGTATTCAACTTCATTTCAAGAGTGAATATATTAGAGCAGGCCCGTCCTGGCGCTGTATTTTTACTTAATAGTCCCTACGGAAAAGACGAAGTATGGGATCATTTGCCACAGCCTGTACAGCAGACCATCATTGACAAAAAGCTCAAGTTTTATGTTATAGATGGTACAGCGGTAGCGGAAGCTACCGGTATGGGTAACCGCACCAACACCATCATGCAAACGTGTTTCTTTGCCCTGGCTGGTGTTTTACCTAAAGACGAGGCTATCGACGAGATTAAAAAGGCCATCAAAAAAACCTATGCCAAGAAGGGACAGAAGATCATTGATCTCAACTTCAATGCTGTTGATCAGTCGTTAAGTCACCTGCACGAGGTAGCAGTACCCAAAGTTGTTTCCAATAAATCGGGGTTTCCACTTACAGTACCTGTTGAAGCGCCTGAATTTGTACAACTGGTAACTGCGGAAATGATGCGTGGCAATGGGGACGCTTTACCTGTAAGTATGCTGCCGATCGATGGTACATATCCGAGCGGCACTACGCAATGGGAAAAACGTAATATTTCGGATACTGTTCCGGTGTGGGATGCCGAGACCTGTATTCAGTGCGGTAACTGCAGCTTTGTTTGTCCGCACAGCGTTATCAGGGCTAAATTCTACAACCAGGATGTACTGGAAAATGCTCCTGCTGAATTTCCTTCTGCACGTATCTCTGCAAGAGGTTTTCCGGAGACCCGATACAGTTTACAGGTATATGTAGAAGACTGCACAGGATGTACACTTTGCGTTGACGCCTGCCCTGCCTACAATATCAATGACCGCAGCAAGAAGGCCATTAACATGGCTGAGAAGCAGCCTATACTGGAAAAAGAAAAAGAAAATATCCGCTTCTTTGAATCTATCGATAACAATGACCGCTCGAAGGTTGACTTCTCATCTGTGAGAGGCACCCAATTCCTGGAACCATTATTTGAATTTTCAGGAGCTTGTTCCGGCTGCGGTGAAACGCCGTATGTCAAGTTATTGACGCAACTGTTTGGTGACAGGTTAATGGTAGCCAATGCTACGGGGTGTTCTTCGATCTACGGCGGCAACCTGCCCACTACGCCCTGGTCTAAAAACAGCCAGGGAAGAGGGCCGGCGTGGAGCAACTCTCTTTTTGAAGATAATGCTGAGTTCGGACTTGGCATGCGTGTGGCTGAAGACAAGAAACTATCTATAGCGCGTGAGCTGGTGCTGAAGTTAAAAGATAAAATTGGTGCAGAATTTACCAGTGAGCTACTGGAAGCTCCCCAGCTTACCGAATCGCAATTAGCATTGCAGCGCCTGCGGGTTGAAAAACTGACGGGTTTACTGCAAGACCATAAAGAAGATCCGCTGGTATTACAACTGCTTTCGTTGAAGGATCACCTGGTACGGCGTACCGTATGGCTGATCGGCGGTGACGGATGGGCTTATGATATAGGTTCAAGCGGCCTGGATCATGTGCTGGCAAGTGGCCGTAATGTAAACGTGCTGGTTTTAGATACGGAGGTTTACAGTAATACAGGTGGCCAGTCTTCAAAAGCGACGCCTACTGCCGCCACGGCTAAGTTTGCGTCTTCGGGTAAACGCGTAGGGAAGAAAGACCTTGCGTTGCAAGCTATATCGTATGGCAACGTATATGTAGCCCAGGTAGCCATGGGAGCCAATCCGCAGCAAACATTGCTGGCGATGCGCGAGGCAGAGGCTTACGATGGGCCTTCGCTGATACTGGCCTATAGTCATTGTATTGCACACGGCATTGATATGACCAAGGGGCTTACCCAACAGGAACTGGCGGTTAAAAGCGCTTACTGGCCGCTGCTGCGCTATAATCCACAGTTACGCAGGGCTAACAGTAATCCTTTTGTACTTGATTCGCCGGCTGCTACGATCACACTGAAGGACTATGCCTACAATGAACTACGGTATAAAAACCTGCAGAAAGCGAATCCCCAGGAAGCTGAATACCTGCTGGGTAAGGCGCAGGAACTGGTAGACTTGCGCTGGCAGACATATGAGAATATGCATTCCTGGAAAGCGGATGCATTTGCTCCTTTAATGTAGCACTATTTAACATTGCCCATAAACGACCAACGAAGCCCGCTCAATGAGCGGGTTTCTCTTTTATTACGAGGAGCGAATAAATCATAGGATGCCATAACAGCCTTACAGGCTTTTACCGTGGTCGCACGATCTGCTTTAGCGTTAAGAGGATCAGGCGTAATAGCCCTGCTATTACTATTACCCCCAATTGTACAATACCCTCGAGCAGACGGGTAAGTAGTTTCATCAAACGATCGTTGCTGCGGCGCCTGCCTTGCTCTGCAACGGGGCTGCCGTATACCTGTAATGGATTTCCTTCTAAGTTCATAGTTTAAGATTATCAAAAGGTGTGCACTTTTTTTTACGGATTAGTTCAGCATCCTTTTTGTGAACAGAATCTTCAAATTAATACTATGCCGAAGAAAATACCTGCAAGAGACAGCATTCATCCTCAACCGGACGACAAGCGTGCTGTTAACCCAAGTAACGCTAAAACTGAAAGCCTGGCGCCGTTTACAGAAGACCCTACCAATGAACTGATGACGACCAACCACGGAGTTAAGATCAATGATGATCAGAACACGCTAAAGGCGGGAGAAAGAGGCCCTTCCCTGCTGGAAGACTTCATTTTCAGGGAGAAAATGACACATTTTGATCATGAACGCATACCCGAGCGCATTGTACATGCGCGTGGTTCCGGAGCCCATGGCGTGTTTAAAGTTTATGAATCGCAAAGCGCTATTACCAAAGCTGCGTTTTTACAGGACCCTACCGTTGAAACACCTGTGTTTGTAAGATTTTCTACTGTTGCAGGCTCACGTGGTTCTACAGACCTGGCGCGTGATGTACGTGGCTTTGCAGTAAAATTCTACACTACAGAAGGCAATTTTGATCTCGTGGGTAATAATATGCCCGTTTTCTTTATCCAGGATGCGATGAAATTTCCCGACCTGATACATGCGGTAAAACCTGAGCCCGATAATGAGATACCACAGGCGGCTTCTGCACATGATACTTTCTGGGATTTTATTTCTTTAATGCCAGAAAGTACCCATATGATTATGTGGCTGATGAGTGACCGTGCTATTCCAAGAAGTTACCGGATGATGGAAGGATTTGGTGTTCATACTTTCAGGCTCATTAATGCCGACGGCGAATCGCATTTTGTAAAATTTCACTGGAAGCCACTGTTAGGCGTGCACAGTGTAGCCTGGGATGAGGCGCAGAACATTTCGGGTAAAGACCCTGATTTTCACCGACGCGATCTGTGGAATGCCATTGAGAGCGGCAATTTCCCTGAGTGGGAACTTGGCGTACAGGTTGTTCCGGAAGCCGATGAGCATAAGTTTGAATTTGACCTGCTGGACCCTACCAAGATCATTCCCGAAGAACTTGTGCCGGTACAACGCATTGGAAAACTGACACTCAACCGTAACCCGGATAATTTCTTTGCGGAAACAGAACAGATCGCTTTTCACGTGGGACATATTGTACCGGGTATCGACTTCACGAATGACCCTTTATTACAAGGCAGACTGTTTTCTTATACAGATACCCAATTACTACGCCTTGGCGGTCCTAACTTCCAGGAAATACCCATCAACAGGCCTATCGTAGAAGTACATAATAACCAACGTGACGGGCATATGCGCCAGACCATCAACAAGAGTAAAACCAGCTACAATCCCAATTCTTTAGGAGGTGGCTGCCCTTTCCAGGCCGGCAAATTGCAAGGAGGCTTTACCTCTTATACCGAAAGAATTGATGCGCATAAGATCCGGGAGCGGAGCCGCAGTTTCTTTGATCATTTCAGCCAGGCAAGACTCTTTTTCGAAAGCCAGTCAGAACCAGAGAAAGAACATATTGCGCAGGCGCTGTCATTTGAACTCGGCAAAGTACAAACAGTAGCTGTAAGGGAGCGTATGCTACACATTTTGTTCCATGTAAATAAACATCTTGCTGCTCAGGTTGCCTATGCTTTAGGTCATCATATACCCAAAGACAGTTCAGCGCCCATGAACCAGGGTGTTCCTGCCGATGGGGACCCGGAGCATTATGTTCCTATTATTAAAGACAGCCCGCTTGCTGTTTCAGCAGCATTGAGTATGGCGAATACCGTCAAGGACAATATCCGGACAAGACAGATTGCCATTCTGGCGGCAGACGGTGTTGATGAACAGTCGTTAAAGACCGTAAAGAATGCATTGATCGCCGAAGGCGCCGTTGTTGAAGTAATTGCTCCCAGACAAGGTTTTATATTATCAGAGAATGATGAGCAGATACCGGTAGATAAAAGTCTGCTTACCGCTGCATCGGTATTTTACGATGCAGTTTATGTACCAGGAGGAACGAATAGCGCCGCTACACTGGAAAGCGAGGCAGAGGCCATTCATTTTCTAAATGAAGCTTTTAAACATTGTAAAGCGATTGCTGCTGACGCCAGTGCTATCCAGGTAATTGAGGCGACCTATTTTGCGAAAAAGCTTCCGCCTGATTTCAGCAGGGAATCGGTCCTTACCGAAGGAATTGTAGTGGAGAAAAATGCCAAGCAACTTGCGTCGCTGTTTATAGATGCTATTAAGCAACATCGTTTCTGGGAGAGAGAACGTCCGAGGAAAGTTCCAGCGTAATCTGTTTTACAGGAAAGCTATTTTCAAGAAAACAAGCTGCCGGCAGGCAGCTTGTTTTCTTAGCAGCGTTCTATCGGGCGTTACTGAGATATTGTTTTATAAGCTGTGTAACAACAGGCGCTGCTACCTGAGCGCCAAAGCCTCCGTTTTCTACAAGACATACAATAGCAATGCGCGGTCGCGAACGTGGGGCAAAGGCAGCAAATACGGCATGATCCTTCTCTCCTTTTCCATTTTCAACAGTACCCGTTTTACCACAGATCTCCAGACCATTGACGCGGGCATTATAGGCAGTTCCCGCTTTTGTATTTACTGCTTCATACATTCCGCGATGCACTAAGTTCCAACTACTATCGGGCAAGACAAAAGCGTTGATCTTTTGATGACCTGCCAAAAAGCTACTACCCGGGATTCCTGCGATACTATCTACGATATGTGGCTGATAGAACCAACCCTTTCCGGCAACAATAGCAATAGCATTGGCCAACTGTAATACTGTGGCGCTTACCTCGCCCTGGCCTATTGCATTTGATAAAATGGTACAACTATTCCACCCTGAGCGGTACTTCAATTTATACAGGGTAGTATCAGGAACCATTCCTGCCTTTTCGCCCGGCAGATCAATACCTGTACGCGTACCGAATCCGAAATGCTTTATCAGTTCGGCCCACTGTGAAAGCCCTGATCCGGGAAAGGGTCCTATCATTTTCCGGAACAGATCGGCAAAATAGCTGTTGCAACTAATCGCCAGTGCTTTCACCAGGTTAGGCTGGTGGGCACCTTCGACATGGCATTTGGGTTTTGGTGGATTGCCGCACAACGTATAACTACCCTTGCAAACAAACGTAGTATAGGGATCGGCCACTCCCAGCTGCAAAGCAACCAGAGCCTGGAACAATTTAAAAGCTGAGCCGGGAGCGTTGTAACTGCTGATAGCCCTATTTAACAGAGGTTTATCTTTGTTCAGCCTGAGCGCGGGATAATAAGCATTCCGATCCAACGCCAGCTTAACAGGACTATAAGCAGGGCTACTTATCATGGCCAGGATGCCCCCTGTCTGAGGATCTATAGCAACAATGCTTCCTCTTTTACCCTGCATCAGCTTTTCTCCCATCAATTGCAAACGAAGATCTATTGTAGTATAAAGGTCTTTCCCTTTTTCGGGCATGACGTCCAAAGAACCTGCCGCCCATCGTTTTGAAGGCGTGTTCCTGTGATCGCAGGTCCAAAACTGCAGTCCTGTTGTGCCACGCAGAAAATGATCGTAGCTTTCTTCGAGTCCCGTTTCGCCGATACCGCCTGCTTTGATGTATCCGAGCAGGTGAGCGGCTGTATTAAAAGGATAATGCCGTACAGGCCTTTTCTTTAAAGAGAATGCGGGTTGCAGTTCCGGAAGTTTTTTTTGGAAAATACGGGTGATCTCTTTAGAAAGCAGGCCTTTAAAAGGGGCCGGCTGATCGCTTGTTCTTTTTGGCAATGGCTGTGCAGGATCGGACCAGTTACGTGCGTACTTCAACCGGTCGCGAAATTCCTTCCGGCTTATTTTCAACAAACTGCAGATGATAGCTGTATCCTGTTGCTTTACTTTTCCCGGGCGTACCATCAAGTCATAAAGAATGGAATCGGAGGCGAGCATCTTACGGTTGCGATCGAATATCGTTCCTCTTTGCGGGATATTATGAAGTGCGCATACCGAATCACTGGGATTATGCCGGATATACGGTAGCAGATCCGTTATGGGAAAGGAATAGTCCTGGCTCAGGATATCGGACGAAAGCAATAATTGTAGTAACAGGAGCACACTCAGCGACCATCTTTTTTTCATACCTAAAACCAGCCGTATGTTTGTTGATTTAGCGTTGTGCAGCAAATATATAATAAAGCATTAACCTGCGAAGCCACGAGTCAGCGAAGACTTTCCACACAATTTTTTAGCAGCAGGATGCTTTTAGTCATTTCCTCCTGATTGAGATGCCCAAAGCCCAATCGCATGGCGGTAAGGTTTTTCTGCTGGTAAAGTAAGGTGCGAGGAACGAATAATCCCTTTCGGGCTGATTCCTGGCTTAGTTTCAGTAAATTAACCGGTTCTTTCCATTGCGCCCATATAGCCAGTCCTCCTGCGGGTAATTTGAAAGAAAGCTGTTCACTAAAATGTTCCTGCAGCAGGAGTGCAAAATTGTCGCGGCGTTCCTTGTATACCAGGACCGATTTTTTCAGATGCCTGTGGATCTCTCCTTCGCGGATCATTTCTGCCAGCACCTGTTCGACAAGAATATCGCCCTGCCTGTCTATAATGCCCAGGTATTTTCTCATTTCCGCCATCAGGTTTTCGGGCGCCACAATGAAGCCGGTACGAAATCCCGGCGCCAATGATTTTCCAAAGGCGCCAACATATACTACCATGCCGCTGGTATCGGCACTTGCCATGGGCAAAACCGGCTTTTTATCGTAGCGAAAATCGAAATCGTAATCATCTTCCAGCACAATAAATCCGAATAGTGAGGCCAAGCGAAGGACTTCGATGCGCCGTCCGGCACTTAGCGTTATGGTAGTGGGGTAATGGTGATGGGGCGTAAGATAAAGCATACGTATGGGCTGCTGCCGGCAAAGCTGTTCCAGGGCTTGTACATCGATGCCTTCCTCATCCATTGGGATGGAGCAGATCTTAGCGCCTGCTTTCTGAAAGATCATGTTGACAGAAAAATAGCTCAGATCGGCCACCACAACCGTATCGCCTGGTTCGAGCAGGATCTCGGAGATGATATAAACACTCATTTCCGTGCTGCGGGTGATGAGCAGGTTATTTTTCGAGATATGCAATCCTCTTGACAGGTTGAGGTAGTGAGAAAGATTTTCTTTCAAAAACTCACTTCCATCCCTGTTGTAATACCCCATTTTACGATAATTGCTTTTACGCTTAAGGTTTGAGCTGTATAGACGTGAAAGCAAATCGGTTTGCGTAAGTCTTATATCGGGGATGCCGTCATTAAAGACATATTCACAGGTAGCATGCTCAAAAGGGTTATCAAGCAGGTTGGATTGTTTAAAGCTAAAGCCTGTTTTCACAGGATATCCATTTAAAGCGGCTTTAACGGGAGAGGCAATGCGCTGTGCTTTTCCTTCCTCTACCCCTACCACAAAAGTACCCTGATTGGGACGTGATTGAACCCAGCCCTGTGCCTCCAGTTCTTCGTAGGCGGCAACAACTGTTCTCCGGTGGACCTTCAACAACTCACTCAATACCCTGGATCCCGGCAATTTTGTTGCTTTCGGGAGGTAGCCCCGCTGAATGGCATTGATCACCTGGTGGGCTATCTGCATATAGACAGCCGTAGCCGACTCCCTGTCGAGGAGGATAAAACTAAGGTAAGGAACTTCAACCGGACTACCCATAAACTAAAAACTGGCACAGTTACATGATCCGGCAAGATAATAGTTTTGGTTAAAAATAAGAGAGATGCAGGACCTATTAAGTAAAATCGTTGGAGATGACGAGCTGCACGCCAGGTGGTTAAACACGCTTTCATTTATGGAAAATGCGGGCGCCCGAAAGATCTCGGCATGCGAGGCTACGGAGGAAGTGAGCCTTATGCAGCTAAAACATGCCGCCGAGGAGCATCGCCATGCTTATTACCTTAAAAAGCAGATAAGCAAGCTGTCTGACCAGCTTTGTGCTACCTACCGGCCGCAGGAGCTGCTTGCCGCCTATGCCACCCGGCGGTACTTACACCGACTGGATGTGCAGGTGTGCCGTTATCTTAAACAAAGATTAGGATTGAGCGGTCAGTTGCTTAAAGATGCAGCGTACCTGCTGGTTACCTATGCCATAGAAGTTCGTGCGGATGCTTTATACCCGGAATACCAGCAGGTGCTTAGTGAAGCCGGACATAAGGTGACAGTAAAATCGATTATCCTGGAAGAGGAAGGGCACCTGGAAGAAATGCTGGCCCAGTTACGCTTGTTTTCGGACATATGGGAACAACACGCCTCCATAGCGCAGCAACTGGAACAGGCGTTGTTTACCGAATGGTGGCTTGCTGTGACACAGGAAACAGAACACCCTTCCTATGCATGAACATCTCACCTTCATGTCGCAATTGCTCCTTAACCGGGTTGAACGGGGTAACCAGAGAAAACTGAAGGCGAACGATTGCCGCATTGACTTTTTCTCGAATGATTACCTGGGTTTTGCGGGAGACCCGGCATTTCAGCAGTTGATATGGGAAAACGTTAAGAGGTGTCCGGCACAATTAACAGGCAGTACCGGATCGAGGTTAATCAGTGGCACTTCCCGAGCAACATCAGAGACAGAGGCATCGATAGCCCGTGAACATGGCGTTGAAAGCGCCCTGCTTTTTACTTCGGGTTATACTGCAAACCTGTCGTTGTTTTCAAGCCTGGCTCAGCGCGGGGATACTATACTGGTGGATGAATATATACACCGTTCCGTGCACGATGGCTGTATGCTTTCCATGGCGCAAAAATGGAAGTTTCAGCATAATGATCTTTGCCATTTAGAAACGTTATTAAAGAAAGCCAAGGGGAAATGCCTCGTAGCGGTAGAAAGCCTTTATTCGATGGAAGGAGATTTTGCTCCATTAAAAGAACTGGTTTCAATTACTGAGCGCTATGGAGCCGCATTGATCATAGATGAGGCGCATGCCTTCGGAGTTTGGGGTTATGGCCTGGCAACTCAGCATCAATTGCAGAACCGGGTGCTTGCTACTGTAGTTACTTACGGTAAAGCAATGGGATTACATGGAGCGGCTATATTAACTCAACAGCTCACCAAAGACTACCTCGTTAACTATGCAGCTCCCTTTATTTACACCACAGCACCTGGCGACCTGGCAGCAGTGAGTATAAGCCTGGGATATGATCATTTGAAGCAAAATACAACAGCCAGCGCCTGCTTACAGGAAATAATTAAACAATTCCGGAACGCTGCTTTGACAACTAAGTCTATGGCTGGCAGTCCTATCCAGGTAATAGAACATTATTCACTGCAACAACTGGAAGAATTACAGACAGCATTGGCCGCTGAAGGAATGGCGACCTACCTGGTAAAAGCGCCATCTGTTAAAGCGGGTTCTGAACGCATACGCGTTTGCCTGCATGCCTTTAACAGTGAAAGAGAAGTAGCGCTGCTGACCAGTATCATAAAACATTACCTGTAAGGTTACTCCTATTAACGCCAATAAAAAGATGAAAGAAGCTTTAAAACTATTTGTAAGCGGCATAGGAACTGGTGTAGGCAAAACCATTTGCGCCGCTATTTTGACGGAAGCGTTTGAGGCTGATTACTGGAAGCCTGTGCAGGCCGGGGATCTGGATCGGTCTGACAGTATGCGGGTTCAAGCGCTGGTGAGTGAAGACCGTATTATTCACGAGGAGCGTTATCGTCTTTCGCTGCCGGCATCTCCCCATAAGGCAGCCCGTATAGAAAATTTACAACTACAGCCAAGCGAATGGCAATTACCGGCAACCCATCGTCCACTTATTGTAGAAGGTGCAGGCGGCTTGCTGGTTCCCTTAAACGACCATTATTTTATGCTTGACCTCATAAGCCAATGGCAACTTCCTGTGGCGCTGGTTGCGCGTGATTATCTCGGATGCATTAATCATACGTTGTTATCTATTGCGCTACTTAGCGCGAGGCATATTTGTATGCCGCTATTTATATTCAACGGTTGTTTTGATGCAGATGCCAAACGCGTTATAAGTCTTCAGCTCTCACCGGGAACCAAGGTATTAGAGATACCGGATATAGAAAACATTGATCGTGCAGCCATTCAGCAGCTCGTAAAAACACTCCACCTATTTTAAGATCATGACAAAAAGAAATGAACCCAGAACAAACTGGACAAAAGAAGAAGTAAGTTCAATTTATCATCAGCCCTTACTGGAACTGGTATTCCAGGCAGCAACCGTTCACCGGCAGTGGCATGACGCTTCTTCGATACAGGTAAGCACCCTGTTATCTGTAAAAACGGGTGGTTGCCCGGAAGACTGTTCTTATTGCGGGCAGGCTGCGCGCTATCATACCGACATCAAGGTGCAGGCCTTATTGCCTACAGAAACGGTGCTTTCACATGCCAGGCAGGCCAAAGATGCCGGGGCGCAAAGGTTCTGCATGGCGGCTGCCTGGCGGGAAGTACGGGATAACCGCGATTTTGACCGCATACTCGAGATGGTAAAGGGAGTGAATGAAATGGGATTACAAGTATGCTGTACGCTGGGCATGCTAACAGAAGAGCAGGCGCAGCGTCTTCGTGAGGCAGGTTTATACGCCTATAATCATAACCTGGACACTTCATCGGAGTACTATGAAGCAATCATTTCAACCCGACAATTCGACCAACGGATGAATACGCTGGATAATGTACGAAAAGCAGGTTTATCGGTATGTTCGGGCGGCATTATAGGATTAGGAGAAACAGACGAAGACAGGATATCGTTACTGCTAACGCTGGCTACCCTGCCCGAGCACCCCGAATCGGTACCCGTGAATGCGCTGGTAAGAGTAAAAGGAACACCACTGGAAGCGCAGCCTAAAGTAAGCGTATGGGAAATGGTTCGTATGATAGCCACCGCACGTATCATCATGCCTGCCTCCATGGTAAGGTTAAGTGCGGGGAGAATAGAAATGACCGAAGCGGAGCAGGCATGGTGCTTTATGGCCGGCGCCAATTCTATTTTTACAGGCGAACGGAAAACACTTTTGGTTACGCCTAATCCTGCTATATCGGAAGATATGGAAATGTTTATGCGACTGGGATTAAATGCAGCCGTTGCCCAAACAAAAACATCATGCGAACAAGCAGTTTAGCAGCCAGGGACGAGCGGGTAAACTGGCATCCTTACACGCAAATGAAAACAGCCTCGCCTGTTATACCGATAGTACGCGGGGAGGGCACCTATTTGTTTGACGAGCAGGGGAAACGTTATATAGATGCTATTTCATCGTGGTGGGTAACACTGCACGGTCATGCGCATCCGTATATTGCCAGCCAGGTATCCAAACAACTACATACGCTTGAACATGTGATATTTGCGGGTTTTACCCACAGGCCTGCAATAGAGTTATCCGAGCGGCTATTGTCATTGTTACCGGGTAACCAGCGTAGAATATTTTACTCCGACAATGGGTCTACGGCTGTAGAGGTAGCCTTAAAAATGAGCATCCAGTATCATTTTAACAATGGCGCCAGGAAGTTGAAGGTGCTGGCTTTGAGAGACGCTTATCATGGTGATACATTCGGGGCTATGTCGGTAAGCGGGCGCAGCCGGTGGACGGTGCCTTTTAATGATCTGCTATTCGAGGTGGTATTTATCGACAGACCTTCTGTCACCAACCTGGCAGCCATAAAACAGGTAATAGATGTTTACGCGGAAGCGGTGGCCTGTTTCATTTATGAGCCACTGGTGCAGGGAGCCGGCGGCATGTTAATGTATGAAGCCGATGTACTTAGCCAGCTTATGCTTTATTGCCGGCAAAAGGGAATATTACTGATCCAGGATGAAGTTTTTACAGGATTTGGACGTACGGGTCAATTATTTGCCGCCAATCATTTAACTGAGCAGCCTGATATCATGTGCTTTTCGAAAGGGTTAACCGGAGGTACTATGGCTATGGGAGTTACCAGTTGTTCGGAAATGCTATATGAGGCGTTCTATTCAAGCGACCGTTACAAGACCTTATTTCACGGGCATTCTTTCACGGCTAATCCATTGGCCTGTGCGGCTGCACTGGCCAGCCTCGACCTACTGGTTAACGAGAGTACACAAGATAATATTCACCGGATATGCCGGCAGCATGCTCATTTTATCGAGCGCATACGGCAGCATCAAGGAATTGGTGTTACCCGACAATGTGGCACTATCGTGGCTTTAGAGCCGAAGGAGAGCGAGGGTACGGGTTATTTTTACAAAGACCAGCAGCGTTTATACCATCAATTCCTTTCTAATGGCGTATTGCTGCGCCCGCTGGGGAGTGTAGTTTATATTGTACCGCCCTACTGCATCAGTCCTGAAGACCTGGATCTTGTTTATGAGGTTATTGAAACAGTCATCACGCAATAAGCGAGAGAGGATGGCTCATAAATAAAATCAGCCGCCGAGAGTTGCTTAAACGGGGAGCTTCTCTGCCAGGGATCCGAATGAAAGGAGGCTGTATCGCACTTATGATACGGCCTCTTTTACATTGCAGCGCTCTACTTTGGAAGCGCAGGCATCAAAACGGTCCGTTCTTCCATCTGGGCCGGCATACCCGCCTATTTACGGGTGTCATCGCTGCAATACTAATCGCCTATGTGTTCTTTAGGCAGACATTAGATAGCAGAGGAGACGAGCGATGCATTGCTAATAGTGTTAGCAGTTTTTTTTTACAAAAGATCTTTTGCTAAAAAAAAGATCTTTTTCAAAGAAGCTTTAAAGAAGCTTCTGAGATGCTTTAGAGAAGCTTTAAGGGTGCTTTCTCAAAAATGAGCTTTTTTTTAGCAAAATAGTATATGCTCCATTGAGGCTCCCAATAAAAGAGGGCGGTTTCATAGGTAAAATTAGCCGCCGAGAGTTGCTTAAACGGGTATCCTTCTCCATGGGGGGGCCGAAAGAACGAGGCCGTATCGCATTTATGATACGGCCTCGTTTCTGTGTATGTATTGGGGGTAGCAGGATTAGCAGCGAGAGCAAGCCTTTACGGCTGGTTCATTTGTGTTATTTATACTGTTCTGTTTTTTTATTATAATAATCCTGCATTACAAAGAATGCCTTTTTCTTAATTCCCCAGCTGGAGATCAATCCTTTCCTGTTAAAGAAGTCCTGGATGTTTGGAAGCTGGCGGCGGGGAGACCTGAAGTCGACAAGGATCCAGGGTGACAGGCCTGATAAACCATCTATTTTCTCCAGCATTTCGAGGTTACGGATGTATAATTCTTCCTGGTACTCTTCGTTCCATTTGGCAGTTTTATCGCCATGTAATCCCTGCAGGGCTTCACCGCCAAATTCGCTGATGATAACGGGTTTGTTATAAGGTACCTCCCATTTCATTTTTCTTGCATCTTCGTTGGAAGCACGGTACCAGCCGATGTATTGGTTAAAGCTGATAACGTCGACAAAAGTGTTCATGTTATCTTCGAGGCGGTTCAGGTTGTTGGCGTCTTTTGTAACTTCCATAGCCATGCTGATAAGCCTGGTATCATCCTGTTTACGTGCATAAGTGGCCAGTTTGCCCAGGAAGCGGTCGCGTGGTTCGCTATGCGGCGTTTCATTGGCGATAGACCAGATGATGACAGCACTACGGTTTTTATCGCGCCGGATCATATCGTGCAGTTGTTGCTGTGCATTGGCGTAGGTAGCTTCGTTTTCCCAGGAAATAGTCCAGTAAACAGGAATCTCCGACCAAACCATGATACCCATTTTTTCAGCCTGGCGGACCATATTCTCGCTATGCGGATAGTGCGCCAGCCGAACGTAGTTACATCCCATTTGTTTTGCCCATGTAAGCAAAGTTGTTGCGTCCTCTACGGAGTGTGCGCGGCCACGTGCATATGGCGCTTCTTCATGAATACTCACACCACGCAGGAAGATCTTCTTTCCGTTCAGGAGAATTTCCCTGCCTTTAGTTTCGATATTACGGAAGCCAATGTTATCCTTTATTACTTCGCCTTTCGCAGTTATCACCACCTCATATAATTTCGGATTTTCGGGAGACCAAAGTATGGGATTGGCGGTTAATTCGAAACTGGCTTTGCCTTCGGCATTAGTAGTAAGCGTTTGCTTTACTTTGAGCTCGGGGATTTCAACAGTTACTGACTGAGCGGCTGTTGCCGTATTAAGCTTGATCCAACCAGGGATAGTGTTTGCGCTACCTTTCTTCAGTTGCACCGTGTAATCCTCTACAAAAGTATCGGGAACACTTGCCAATAATACATCGCGAGTGATGCCTCCATAGTTCCACCAGTCGAAGTTTTGCGTGGGAACAAAGTCTTTTCCCCGTTTGTTATCGACTTTCACCACCACGAAATTTTCGCCGTCATTCAGGACATCGGTGATGTCGAAGTTAAAGGGAGTATAACCGCCCACGTGCGCACCTACCAATTCGCCGTTCACATATACTTTGGCGTCGTAGTTAACAGCGCCGAAATAAAGAATATTTTTTGTGCCGGATTGTTTTTTAAACTGGAAGTCCTTTTTAAACCAAACCGTTCCTTCATAGAAGAACAGTTGTGGATTTTGCATATTCCAGTCGCCGGGGATATCCATTACAGGAGAAGCGTCGAAGCTATATTCCACCAGGTCGGATGGCGATTTAGGTTTTTTATTTTCAAAGAAACCGCCTTTTGTATGGGGTTGCAGCCGATAGTCGTAGTAGCCGTTCTCGAGCGGGTCTACGATATAGTTCCATTTACCGTTCAGGGTCATATGCTGGCGTGCATAAATGTTAGCTACCAATGGAATTTCTTTGGCCAGCAGGCTGCCGGATAACAGGAAGGTAAGGATTAGCGTCAGTATTCTCTTTGAAAGTGCCATATCAATCATTTTTAGCTTTTAAAACTTATCTATTCTATTTGCGTGACAGCTTCTTATTGCTGTGTTTTATCGAAGTAGCTGATCAGATTATAGGTGTTTGTATTAACGATCTTCATTTGTTCCAACAACGGAGTGTAGGGGCTAAAGTACCTGTCGACAACGCCTTTATTGGAGTCCCTGTTCGAGGGATCGGTCGTTTTATCTTCCGGATCGTTATCCATATATTTGAACCAGTGCCATCCCACGCAGTTTTTGTTACGCAGCAATCCGAGCGTAAAATTCTGATAAAATATGCCACGATCTTTCTGAGAATGTACCAGCCATCCTGCACCGGTATTGTTAGGCAGCCCGGAATCCACGGCTTTGGTGTACCATTCCGTGATAATTACCGGTTTGCCGGACCATGCCGCCCAGTTATCGAAGATCTGCTGATCGGGTTCCCATTTGCGGTAATGATTTACAGAGATGATATCCATATACCTACCTGCTACTTTAAAGATCTCGGGATTACTTAGTTCCTGTCGTTCTTTATCCTGGTTAAAACGGCATCCCAGGTAAAGATGATTAGGATCGGCTTTCCGCAGCGCTGTAACCACTTTTTTCATGTATGTATCGAAATAAAAAGCGGTGAAAGCAGCCCTGTCTTCATCGGTGATATCGTTTACTGTAGCGTTATTTCCTTTGCGCTGTTTCAACCATTTTTCGGCGGCGATATAGCCCTGTTCTGTTTTACCCAATTTTGTGAGGTGGCGGTCGAGCGCATCGAACACCCAGGGCAATTCGTTGTCGGTGAAGTATCCCAGCAGGTATTTATCGTTCTTATATTTTGCTATCGGTTTAACCGCTTCTACGATATAGTTATCGAATTCTTTATCGAAGACCATCGCCAGATCGTAACGATAGCCCTGCCACCCGGCTTCTTCATATTTGCCTCCGAATTTCTTCAGATGATCTTTATGATATGCGCCCATAGGAGAAATGATGAGTGTGTAAACCAGAGGTTGTTTTTGCTGGCGCAGCAGGTCTACATTGGTCCATGCCCCGGCGCCGTTAAAACCATAACCTTTCAGCATATCAGAGGACTGCTGCACCCAGGAATCGAGCGTTCCGAATTTATGCTGAAAGGTTTGTTTCTGTTTTTCCGATTTGCCGGGATTAAATGCCACAACAGCTTTATGAATATAAGGATAACCATCGGGATCTATAATCCACCACCGGTCTTTTACTTTCTCTGTTCTGAAGAAGCCTGTGGCTTTAGCTCTCCAGTCTTTCCATCCACCATATCCGGAGGTTGGTGGTTCCTTCCGCTGTGTAAAGCCAGGTAAGGTATTCACAGTATTTGCCTCATACTTTGACCAGACAGAATCCTTATTGTCTTTCCTGGATTCTATGAATAGTTTTCCTCCATACTGTGCTTTACATCCGGCCAGACAGATGGCCAGTAATGCGGCGGGGATTGATACAATGTACTTCATTTTCAAGATATCGGCTTTAGATCAAACAACACCGGACGTACTCTCCTTACCTGTAGCGCCAGGCAAGGGTTCCCCTACTCTTCCCGGATCTGTGCTGTTGCAGTACAGATCCAGGAAGAAAGCGGATCACCAAACAGGCAATTATAACTCCTGATTTATTATTTACCCTGATAGAGGCCTTCTAACAAGCCATCGTAAGCGGGTTTCTTTTCAAACAGATTATTAAAAGGCAGCGCCCAATCGGGATTAGGGCTCAGCCAAGAACTGGGATCATGTACTCCCCACATGGTAATGCCGAAGCGCTGATTTTCCGGTATATCGAGCATTGCTTTAGCCGCAGCGCGATAACGTTCTTTCTGTTGCTGTGCCACTGTTTCGTTGAAAGCAGTCAGCTTTTTATCGGGGTTAACCGCCACATCGAGTTCAGAGACGTGAACTTTAAGGCCGGTAACAGCCGCTGCTGTGATGGCATACCTGATGTCGTTAACGGAGCGTGCTACGTTCGTATGCATTTGCAGGCCGAGGCCATGAATAGGAACATTGTTCTTTACCAGGCTATCGGCAAGATGATAAGCTGCTTTCCTGCGTGCGTGGCTCCATTCCTGACCGTAATCGTTATAGAAGAGAAGCGCCGCCGGATCGGCTTCATGCGCATAGCGGAAGGACAGTTCGATGTATTCCGGCCCTATTTTCTGCAGCCAGATACAATCGCGCAGGGAGCCATCGTCGTTGATGATCTCGTTCACGACATCCCATGAAGCAACTTTTCCTTTGTAGCGTCCTACCACATCCTGGATGTATTCTTTCAGGATTGTTTTCCAGTCATCTTTGGTGCCGGAGAAACTGGCCACCCATGTGGGCGTATGTTTATACCAGATGAGCGTATGACCATGAACACGCAGTTTATTTTCTGCAGCGAAGTTCACCAGGTAATCGGCATCGTCCCAGAAATAAGATTTTCTGCCGCGGCTGATCGAATTCATTTTCATGGCATTTTCGCCTGAGATACTACTCATTTCCGTAGTTACTATGTTACGGTAATTTGCGTTGCTCTTAAGCGTTGACGGCACTACGGCAGCTCCTATGGGAAAAGGCGCCTGGCGCAGGGTTTGAAGATCTGCTTTCTGATATGTTTGCTTGCTGTTATCGGAATCAAAGTTAGCCTGTTTACTGCATGCGCCCAATGTAAGCGCATACAGTAATATTATGATGGCATGCATATTCGTTATTTTCATTTTTTCAGCGTTTGGCATTAATAAAATGGCAGCGTTATTTAATTAATATCCCTGGTTTTGATCGAGGACATTTCCTACGTTGGCGTCGATCACAATCTGGGGGAAAGGTAATAACACGTGGAAGTCCTGAATACCTGCCACACCATCACGCTCGCCAGATGCGATGTGATTGTATTTACGGGTACGTTCAACAAGTTTGCCGGTGCGCACCAATGTTTCGCGGCGGTTTTCTTCTGTTACCAGTTCCCTCGCCCTTTCGTCGAGGATGTAGTCGAGCGTTACATCTGCAGCGGAAACAGGCGTGGCATGCGCGCGTTCTCTTACTTTATTGATGTAGAAGGCGGCGCCGTCGGCGGTGCTATTTTTACCTTGTTTAAACAGCGCCTCTGCCAGTAACAGATAAGTATCGGAAAGGCGGAGGTAAGCCTGATCGGCATAGGAGTAGTTTTCACCATAACGTGCGGGGTCGGCGAAAGTCCAGTCCCATTTACGCGTGCTGGCCCATTTATGGTTATTGGTGGTCATTTGTGCTTTACCCATATCGCAGGTCACTGTAGCGCCTGTACGGGTAATATATTTTTTCCTGATGGCGTATTCGCTAAAGCGATCGTCCTGTGGCTCGTAGATGGAGAATACCCAGGCGGTGATACCTGCGCGGCCAATACCCCTTCCGCCATATTCGGGAGAATAAGCGATGTTCAGGTTATTATATGCAGAAACCCATGTACGGCGTAAGGTGTTGGAATATTGTCCCAACTGGTTGTTCACTTCGGAATTAGGGAATACCCACAGGGCTTCGGTATTGCCCTGGCTGGGCAAGATATTACCGTTGTAGAACTGATCCATAAAAGCACATCCTGCCTGGCTTGCCTTAACACCGTAACGTGCAGTGATGAGCCTGTAGTTAGGATTGTTTACAACAGCGCGGGCTTTGGCTTCGGCCTCGGCCGGCTTGTTTTCCCAGAGGTACAGTTCTGCGAGGTAATGTTGTGCAATGGCTTTTGATAAGCGTGTTACATCCTGAGAATTGTTGGGCAACCATTGTTCGGCAAACAGCAAGTCTTCCTCGATCAGTTGTTGTATTTCAGGAACGGAGCTTCTTTCCCAGTCGTCCCTGTATGTTTCACCGGTGATTTCGGTAGTGTTTTTAGGAACGGGTCCGAAAGTCATTACCAGGTGGCGGTAAGCCCATGCCCTTATTAATTTCGCATGTGCAATGATCTCATTTTTGCGGGCTTCATCTGCTGCCGGGCTACCGCCAAGCCAGTTTACTTCGGGGCGCTCTGCACGGGAAATCATGAGGTTGGCAGAGCTGATACACCTGTATAAAATAAGGAAGATACCGGGTCTGTCTGAAGCGCTAACGTCGCCGTTCAGGAACTGCATCATGGGAGTTAGATCGGCAACTGTATAACGGTTGAGGCCACGTGTCCATGACAACTCAGTATTGGCCCAGGCCACATCGGTACCTATTTTCCATATAATGCCCAGTTCTGCCGACTGGATGGGTTCTCTGCGTTCCTGACGGGGAAAGTTCAGTAACGCATACTTAGCAGACAGGAAGCCGTTATAGTCGGTAAAAAGGTTATCGGCATAAGTTTCATCTTTTGCCTTTTCGTCGAGAAAGCTTTTAGAGCAGCCGGTGAACATAAAACCAGCAATAGTGAACGCGGCTGCATATATTAATTTTTTCATCAGTAATTCTTTTTTCTTTACAATAGATAGTACCTGATTGTATTAAAGTCCCACCCTGCATCCGAACAAGAATGCCCTTACCTGGGGAATACCATAATCGGAAGTGAATTCGGGGTCGAGGCCTATAAAGTTGGTAAGCGTGAGAACATTCTTCACGTTGCCGAATACTTCTACCCTGCTGATCTTAGCCTTGTTGAGCAGGCTTTGTGGCAGCCTGTAGCTAACAGAGACATCATTAAGACGGATATAAGAGGCATCGTTGGGTTTTCCGAAATAGTTAAGGCCATAAGGGTTGGAGTCGTCCCTGTTTGCAGGGTAGCCACTCAATGCATTTTCCGGCGTCCACCATTCTCTTTGCCTGATGTTTGTTTTACCGTCGAAGAAAGTGTTCATGTATTCGGTGTAACGCGTTACACCTTTTACTGCGTTGATGAAGAAACTCATAGACCAGTTGCCGTAGGTGAATGTGTTCATTAAACCTACCGTAAAGCGGGGATCGGCGTAGCCGATCACAGACATATCGGCTGTAGTGATCTTACCGTCGTTATTGATGTCTTTGATTCTTACGTCGCCGGGGCGTGCTTCGGGCATGTGAGAGCCTAAGATATTGTCTTTTTCCTGCCAGATGCCATCGAAAGTATAGGCATAAACTACGTTAATAGGTTTGCCGATAAACCACCTGTTACCGAGGTTATCGAGGGCATTACCGTTTGCTCCGAAAAGGCCAACATTCACAATACTATTTCTGTTGCGTGCGAAGTTGACATCTGTGCGCCATGAGAAGCGTTTCTTCTGAATGTTAATAGTTGACAGGGCTACTTCTATACCACTACTTTTTGTTTTACCAGTGTTCTGACGAATAGAGCCAACGCCATTGATCTGGGGGATATTCTTGTTCAGGAGCAGGTCGAAAGTATTGGCTGCGAAATAATCAATAGAACCGGTGATACGGCTGTTGAACATGGAGAAGTCCCAGCCAATGTTGATCTGGCGTGTTGTTTCCCATCCAAGAGAAGGATCGGCGAGTTTATTTGGATAAAAGCCTACGAGCGTTGTTTTATCGTTATTCAGGTAATAATCGGTAGACATGGTAGGCATGGTAGCGTAAGCTGCGATTGCCTGGTTACCATTTTCGCCATAAGAAAGCCTGAGCTTAGAACGGGTAAGCCATGCCGAAGTGGCCTGCATGAAAGATTCACGTTCCATGTTCCAGCCTAATGCTACGGATGGGAAAACACCATATTTATTATTGGCGCCAAAGGCAGAGAAGCCATCGCGACGCACAGAGAACGTAAACAGGTACTTGCTATTGAAGTTATAGTTCACACGTCCCAGTTGTGAGAGTTGTGTTTGTTTCTCGTATGTATCACTTGGTGTAAGTGAGGTTGCGAGCCTGAACTGATAGTAGGACATGTAATCGCCGAGGAAGCCCACCCCTGTGTTATCGTGGTATTTGGTGGTTGCTTCACGTGCAGTGTATACATAAGTAAGATCGAGGTTATGTAAACCAAATTTGCGGTTGTAGTTAAAGATATTTTCCAGCGACCAGTCTTGTTTGTATTGGTTGTTGACAATTGCCACACCTTTTTTAGATTGACCTTCGAGCGTAGCCGTTGAGGCTTCATAAGTTTCGATAAGCCTGTTACGGTAATTGTAGCCCGCGATGGTTTTGAGGGACAAACCTTTGATAAAAGGGAATTTGATGTGGAAGTAGTTGGTTGTATTAATACTTCTGGCAACGTCTTCCTTAGTTGTATTGAGGCCTTCCAAGGGGTTTGTTACGCCCATGTCATCGGGGTTTGGCTGCAGTTTGATGTTACCGTTGGCATCGTAAGGTTCGAGCAGCGGGTTCATACGGGTGGCATTGCTAATATTTGCCTGAACACCGGGACGATCGTGGTAACCGAGGACCGTGTTGGTTCCGTATTTCAGCCAGCTGGTGATATCGGATTCCATATTCACACGGAAGGTGTACCTGTTGAACTGGTCGTTTTTAGCGACACCTTTTGTTCTGTTCACGTTGCCGGAGATATAATATCTTGTTTTTTCGGCGCCACCGGATACGGCTACGCCATATTCCTGCATGATACCTGTTTGCATGGCGTGGCTGAGCCAATCGGTATTGACGCCTTTTTCAAACTGTTCTTTTTCATAGGAGCTGGCGCCAAGGCGGGCTTCCTTGAAATTATAGAACTGGGTGGCATCCATCATATCGGGGCGGTTAATGATGTTGCTGATACCGATAGTGGAGTTGATATTGATGGTGGTTTTACCCGCTACTCCCCTTTTTGTTGTTACGAGCAATACCCCCCCGGCAGCGCGGGCACCGTAGATGGCAGCGGAGGAAGCGTCTTTGAGGACCTCGATAGATTCAATGTCGTTGGGGTTGATCTCGGAGAGAAACCCTTCGTACTGAATACCGTCGAGCACAATCAATGGGCCGGCGTCGGCGCTGATAGAATTCTGGGCGCGGACCCTCATTTTGGTGCTACCCTCGGCACTGGTTCCGGTATTTACGATTGTAAGGCCGGGCAGTTTACCCTGAAGCGACTGGACAATGTTTACGTTAGGCATGTTTTCGAGGTCGGCCGGCTTAATGGAGACAACCGCACCGGTAACATCCCGCCGCTTTTGGGTACCGTAACCAACGACAACCACCTGGTCGAGGACCTTGTCGGCGCGGGTCATTACGACATCGATTACGTTTTTAGTGCCGACCCGGAAAGTTTGGTCGAGCATGCCTGTATAAGAGAATGTGATTTGGGCGGTATCGGACGGAACAGCAATTCTGAAACGTCCTTCCGCATTTGTGGCTGTACCTGTAGTGCGGCCTGAAAGCGTAACACTTACCCCAAGAAGTGGGGCGCCTGTTTCGTCGGTGACCTTACCGGAGACCGTTTTTCCTGTTTGTGCAGTTACTACAAGAGAAGACAGTAGCCATAAGAGCAGCAATAGTTTTTTTATTCGCATGGCAAAACAACTTTTTGTACGGACAAAGTAAGTTCAGTAGTGGGGTTAGGGGCTTATAATCCCGTTCGGGAGACTTATAAAATCGTACAGAAACGCTGATTTTGTACGATTTTAGGGGTATTTTATCATGAAAGATCCTCTTCAATGAACTTTTTAGGCGACTTACCATAGATTTTCCTGAAGCAGGTGCTGAAGTAAGCCGGCTCGTCGAAACCAACCATCAGGGCCACCTCATTAATGGAGTATTTTTTCTCCTGGAAGCAGGTAATGGCTTTTTTCATGCGGACGATCTTGATGAAGTCATTTGGCGAAAAGCCTGTTATTGCGTTACATTTTGTGTACAGGAGGGTACGGCTCAAGGCCAGTTCGCGGGCAAAGTCGTTGACTGAGAAAGCCGGGTTTGCCATGTTTTTCTCCACCACGGCGGTGGCGTTTTCGAGGAAACCATCGTTAAGTTCGTTTCCCGAGGTGGTGGTTTCGGGTTGTTCTTTGCTGCCGGCGGCAAGGAATTTCTGGCGGAGCAGTTTTCTATTCTGGATGATGGCGTCGATCTTCAAACGGAGGTAGCCGGCGTCGAACGGTTTGCCGATATAGTCGTCGGCTCCCAGGTGCAATCCTTTTTCAACAAATTGCTTGTCGCTGGCAACGGTAAGGAGGATAACCGGGATGTGGGAGGTTTCAAAAGTGCTTTTTACCTTTTCGCAAAGCTGGAAACCGTCCATTTCGGGCATATGCAAATCGGAAACGATGATATCCGGGTTTATTTTGAGCATGTTATCCCAGGCGTCGCGGCCATTTTCGGCGGTGTAGACCGTATAATAATGTCCCAATGACAGTTTCAGGAAAGATCTGAGATCTTCGTTGTCTTCGACTACGAGCAGTTTCATTTTCAGCGAACCGGTGAGGGTATGTTCTTCCTGCAGTTCTTTTTCACCGAGTACCGGCAGGTTGTGGTCATCGAGCACTACTGTATCGTGGAAGTGTTTGTTTCCGCGTTTAAACTGCATACAGAATTCAGTTCCCTGGTTTTCGGCGCTGCTGACCTCGATACTGCCATTGTGAAGGGCGACATACTTTTCTACCAGCATTAAACCCAGGCCGGAGCCTGTTATTTGTTTATTAATGGCGTTACCGGCGCGGTAAAAGCGTTTGAACAGGTTTTTACGATCCTGTTTGGAGATGCCGATGCCGGTATCGGCTATTTTCAGCTGCCAGGAGTTTTTGTCGGCAGAGAGTGTTATGGTGATCTTTCCTCCTGCCGGCGTATATTTCGTGGCGTTAGACATGAGGTTGTCGAGGATCTTATCCATTTTTTCAAGGTCGAACCATTCAATGAGCTCTTCGTCGGGCAGCAGCATTTCAAGGGATAAGCCTTTTGATGCCGCAGCAGACTGCCAGTAGATCAGTTTGTTGGATAGGTAACGTCTGAGGTCCTGTTTTTTGATCACCAGCTGGTCTTTGGCTTCATAAGCTTTCTGGAAGTCGAGGAGCTGGGAGAACATTTTGTTTAGCCTGTCGAGATTGTCGGTGACCAGGGACATCAGGTAGTTGTTCTGCGGAGAAGATTTGAGCTGTTCTTTCAGTTCATAGATGGGCGCACCGATAAGCGTGAGCGGTGTGCGAATGTCGTGAGCTGTGTTGATAAAGAACCGGATCTTTTCTTCCGTTTGCTTTTCTTCGAGCTTTTGCTGTGCATATTTATATATAAACCAAGCTGCTATCAATAGTATCACCAGTAAGATGATGCGTGCCCAGGCAGTTTTCCAAAACGGAGGGGTAACGGTGATCTTAATTTCCCTTTCGTCAATTACATTATTGCTGTCGTCGAGGTATTTTACTTTGAAGACATAGTCGTTGGGGCTAAGGTTGGTGTAATTGGCAATATGTTCGGTGGTAGGGCCTACCCAGTTTTTATCCATGTTTTCCAACATCCAGACATAGCGCCGGGCTTTTCCCAACGAATAGTCGATGGCTACAAAGTCGATTGAAAACGAATGTTGCTGGTAATTGAGTGTAATGGCGCTAGTGCTGTCCAGCGATTGTTTGAGCGGCGCATCCTTGTCGCCGGGTTTAACCATTTTATTAAACAAGCGCAGTCCCTGCAATGACAGGTGGGCTTCGTTAGCGCGTTTCTTTACTTCCCTGGGATTAAAATAGGTTACGCCGCTGTATGAGCCAAAGTAGATATCGCCTCTGATACTTTTTGCTTTGGAGCACTGGCGAAACCTATTACCGGAGATACCATCGGCTATCGAGAAGTTGCTGACTTTATGCGTGGACAGATTGAAGCAACCTATGCCATTCTCGGAGCTAAGCCAAAGGTTATTGTTATCGTCTCTTTCTATGGCGTAGATAATATCGGAAGGGAGGCCGTTTTCCTGGGTAAAGGTTGTAACAGTTCCGTTAAGCAGGTTACACCTATCGAGCCCGTTGCCATAGGATGCCAGCCAGATAATGGAATCGGATTCGAGATACATGTCACTGATGTACCTGCTTTTGAGATTTTTATTAAAGAGACATTCCTTGCTTTTTCCGGTTTGGGTATTTATTTCATGGACACCTAACTCTGTAGAAACCAGGATGGTATTCGGGCGACGATTCATCATATGGTTCACCTGTTCTACCGGCACTTTTAAAAAGGTGTTGTTGGATAAAGAAAGCCTGGAAACCGCTCCCCTTCTTCCGCCGAACCACATGTTTCCTTCTGCGTCTTCACAAATGGCGTAAATGAAGTTGGTTCCAATAGAATTCTCATTTCCGGGCTGAACAATATAATGATTGATGATTGCTCCCTGCTTACTGATCTCGTAAACACCTGAAGAATAGGTGCCTACCCAGATATGTTTCCGGGAGTCTTCGAAGAGGGTGAGCACATTTTTTTCGTTGAGGACGCGCTGCCATTTGTTTGCGTTCTTATTCCAAAAGGAAAGATCGTTATTAGTGGCCAGCCAGAGCTTACCGTCGGTATCTTCGAGCAGGTCGCAGACGATGCTATTGGTGAGGGAATTCGGCTGTTCATTATTTTCCTGTATGACGTGGAATCCCTGATCGGAGAAGTCCAGGATATTCAAGCCGTCGGTAAATGTAGATAACCAGACCTTTCCACCGGCGTCTTTATAGATATCGTAAACGACATTGCCGTTGATACGGTTTTTAGTGTCGTTCAGCTGGTTATAAAACTTTTCTACGGCAAACGTCTTTGTATCAAGAAGATAAGCGCCCAACCCGTCGGTACCCACGAGGAGGCGTTCACTATTGAAGGAGGCTAAAGACAGTACCGGATGAAACCAAAGTCTTTGTTCGCCTGTAGCGCGGAGCGTACCTGCGGCTATATCGTAAACGAAGAGGCCTTTATTGGAAGTTCCGACCCAAAGCCTGTTTGAATAGGGATCGAAGAGACAGGTTTCGATACTCAAGCCTTCTTTTTCAAGGAGTTCGTTTTTGATGACAGGCTGACGCGTGGCGGTTTTGATATTGTATTTATAGATCGCAAAATCGCTGACGAGCAATAAGTGTTCTTTATCGAGGTAGGAAACTGCGCGATATCGTCCTTTTGACAACTGGAGGGCGGTTTGCAGCTGCAATTTGTTGCCAACCAGGTGTTCTACCCCTTTACCTGTTATCGCCCAGATGCCGTTGCCTGCATCGAAGCAAAGTGAGCGGAGGTAGGTGTCAAGGTCTTTAAAGCAAATGAATTCATCGCGCCGTGCGTCGTATTTATAGACAGTGCCTCTATCGGTATATGCCCATAGCGCGGAATCGCGGTCGAGGCCTACTTTAATGGTGCGGATGGGGGTTTTGCCGTTAAAGAGGATGTTCATGGGGTAGTTCTTGATATTGAGTCCGTCGAAACGGTCAACCCCGAAGCGCGTTGAGATCCAGACAAATTTCTTTTTATCCTGAACGATATTAAAGACCTGGCGACCATTGATGCCCTGATCACCGCCGAGATGCGTAATACGCTGTGCCAGAAGCGGAACTGCACAGAAAAGCCAGATAGTGATAAAGGATATGGTTCTTATTAACTGAGATACTGCAAGCATAATATATAACAACACCTCCTGCATTTATATACAGGATAGCTTTGGTTCCGGATGGATGTATAAAGTTTCTAAGCTAGTGAAATTATAGCAATTCCCGGTTATGCACCTCTATTATAAGACGGATCGGACAAAAAGCCCGGTATATAAAACAATACCGGGCTTTGGCTTATTTATTTCTAGTGTTCATGTTCGCCTTTGTTCACCAATTTGGCCATTACAAAAAACGCTCCTTTGGTTACAATTCCTGCGTTGGCGGGAAGAGGCTTCACCGGGATGATGGCTGTATATCCCATATCGGTAACGCCTTTTGCCACGGGCCATTTTTCGAAAGTATATTTTTTAGCTCCGGTTTCAGCTTTTACGGGGGAGTTGCTTTTCGCGTGGTCGTGTCCGTGGTGGTCTGCCTCAGCAGCACCGCCATGGTTCATCAATACGAATACATAGTCCTGTCCCCCGTTGGCAACAATAGCTTCGGAAGGAACAGCTGGCAGCAAGCCGGTGCCGGTATTGATAACGGCCGTTACGTTCATACCTTCTATGAGGCCTGTTTTATCACCTTTCACCACAGCATGAACGGGAATCGTTTTCGTATCGTTTTCGAAGGCGGTGCCGATAGAGAAAATGCGGGCTTCGTGGTTTTCGCCGGGGTTATTGGTAAGGGTAAAACTAATAGACTGGTCCTTTTTCAGGCGCGGCAGGTCTTTTTCATAAACAAACAAGTCGAGGTGCAGGTCTGAGTTATTGACAATCCGTGCAATAGGCATTGCTGCGTTGATCTGCGCGCCTATTTCTGCTGAAACAGCGCTTACGGCGCCGCTGATAGGGGCCAGTATGGCAATGGTAGTATTGATTTTGCCGGAAGCAACTGCTGCTGTTGAAACGCCTATTGCGGAAAGCTGCTGCTGCAATCCATTGCGGGAGGCAACCAGGGAAGCAAGCTCTGTTTGAACCCGTTGTAAGTTTTTGAGCGGCGCCGCATTTCCCTCCACCAATTCGCGCTGTCGTTGCAGTTCCAGTTCTGTAAGCTTTATCTGCGCCAGAACAGACTGCAGTTCCTGTTGTGTGCGGGCTATACCGGGATTCACCAGGGTGGCTATCACTTGTCCTTTGCGTACGTGATCGCCGGGCAATACCAGCAGTGTTTTAACGAAGCCATCGGTTGCAGCGGTTACAATGGCTTTGTTTTGATTGGGAACGGAAAGGAGACCATTGGCCCTGATAGAGGTAATAAGATCCCTATATTGGATGGTATCCCAGGTAATGCCTACGGCATTGACCTGCTCCTGCGTAATTTCAGCAACAGTAGTTTCTTCGTCACCTGCATGTTCGTGCGCGTGTTCTTTTTCTTCCGACGCTTTTTCATTACCACCACAGGAGGTTAATAGTGCAAAGGCCAGCAATGCTATTATGAATTGTTTCATTTGTCAAATCTTTTACCTGTTTATATAATAATTCGATTGTACTACGGACTGATTGTACTGGTTGAGCACATCGAGATAGTTACGCTGCAGATCTATCGCCTGTGTGAGGAACTGGGAAAGCTCTGCGAAGCTGATCTCTCCTGCCCTATAGCTCAGGTCCGCTGCTTTCATGATGGCTTCGGCCTGTTTCAAGCCGGTTGATTCATAATATTCCAGGAGGTCTTTGTTTTTATTCACCTGCTGCATTGCCTGCTGGTATTCGGTATTAAGCGTGCGTTTCTGATAATCCAATAGATATTGCTGGTATTCCCTTTCGAGTTGAGCCGCCCGGATAGCATGTTTGTAAGTATTTCTACCCAACAGCGGTATGCCTACGGTGAATGAAAAACCAGTGAAGGGATTACTTAAACCGTATAACCGCTGGGAGAAGAAACGTCCCTGAAAATCGGGCATACGGGACATTTTAGCGACATCGATCTCCCTGTTCGCGATGGTGATATTCTGTTCCTGGATATTCAACATCGGATGAGGGCTGCTGCCAGGTGTTTGTTCCAGCGGGATCTTTGCCAAGGGGGCATCAACAGGCAGGAAAAGGCTATCTGTATTCATCAGCTTTTTCAGGATCTCCTGATACGATTGCATATCGCGTGCTATCAGCTTCAGCTGAACTGTTGTTTCGCGGGCTTTGGCGATTGCTGCGATGCTATCCAGGCCGGCAGTTTCGCCGGTGCGTACGCGCAGTACTGCCGCGGCTGACAGTGATGCATAGATGCTATCGAGCTTTTTCCAGAGCTGCTGCCTGCTTTGTGCATACCATAATGCGTAATAGGTGCTTTGCAATTCCTTTTTCAGCTCCAGTATTTTCAGTGATTTATTCAGTGTTGCTACTCTTGCCTGCTCACTGACCAACCGCCTGCGGGCTTTATAAAGGCCGGGCCAATCTATGCTCTGGGACACACCTATTTTCAAGATTCCCCTGCTATCATCGGGGCGCAGGTCTTCGTTTTCTGCAAATACGCCGGTATTGGGAATATTGTATCCTGTTTTACTTAACGCCAGTGCGCGCTGCACTTCGACATCAACGGCTCTTATCTGCAAGCTCTGGCGCATGGCCATGTCATAAGCGGTATCGAACGAAATGCGTGCAGCAGAAGGGCCAGCCTGTGCGAACAATGCCGGAGCTGCCAAAAGCAATAAGGGCAGCAGCAACAATTTGCCGGTATTGGCAGGCAGTTGCACAGCAGGTTTGGTAAAGAACATATATAACAGGGGAAGTACGATTAGTGTCAGTGCGGTTGCCGAGATAAGGCCGCCTATCACAACAGTAGCCAAAGGCTTCTGTACTTCGGCGCCTGCACCTGTTGAAATGGCCATTGGCAGGAAGCCAAGTGAGGCTACAATAGCGGTCATTAAAACCGGGCGCAGCCGTTCCAGCGTACCTCTCCGTATTCTTTCCATAACATTGGTCACGCCTTCTTTCTCCAACTGGTTAAAGGTACTGATGAGCACGATGCCGTTCAATACGGCAACACCAAACAAGGCTATGAAACCCACGCCTGCTGAGATGGAAAAGGGCATACCTCGTAACAAGAGCGCCAGAACACCGCCTATTGCGGCCATGGGTATGGCAGTAAAGATGAGGGTGGCCTGTTTAAAAGAATTAAATGTAAAGTATAACAACATAAAAATGAGTAATAGTGCGGCAGGCACTGCAATACTTAACCTGGCAGCGGCTTTCTGAAGGTTCTCGAATGTGCCACCATAGGTGAAGTAGTACCCTGTAGGCAATTTAAATTTATCGAGTTGGGCGTGAATGTCTTTCACAACAGACTGCACGTCGCGGCCATCAACATTGAAACCTATTACCAGCCTGCGTTTGGCATCTTCCCGGCTGATCTGGGCCGGTCCTTCTTTAAAAGTTACATCTGCCACCTGGCTTAACAGGATCTGGCTGCCATTGGGCAATGGAATAAACAGGTTGGCTACGTCGTCGATAGAAGTTCTGCTGGCGGAATCGAGGCGCACTACCAGATCGAAGCGTCTTTCATTTTCGAAAACCGTTCCCGCTACTTCGCCTGCAAAAGCGGTACTGACAACCCTGTTCACCTCAGCTATGTTGAGCCCATAGTTGGCGATACGACTTCTGTGATATTGGATGGTGATCTGGGGAAGGCCGGTGGTTTGTTCTACCTGGGGCGACGAAGATCCTTTCACCGATTTAATTATGGCCGCAATTTTAGGCGCCAATGCGGCCAGTGTATCTACATTTTCGCCGAAGATCTTTACTGCTACGTCCTGCCGTATGCCTGTCATCAGTTCGTTGAACCGCATTTGAATTGGCTGGTTTGCTTCGAAGAAGACACCGGGGATGACTTCGAGCCTTTCCTCTATTCTCCGTGCGAGATCATTATAATCTTTCGTGGTAGTCCATTCAGATTTATCCTTCAATGTTATGATAAGATCCGAGGCTTCAGGCGGCATAGGATCGGTAGGCACTTCGGCGCTGCCGGTTTTCCCTATCACTTCCTTCACTTCGGGGAAAGAGCGGATGATACGGGAAGCCTGCATAGATGTTTCTATGCTTTGGCTCAACGAAGCGCCTGCGGGTAAAATGCAGTGGAATGCAAAGTCGCCTTCCTGCAGTTGCGGGATGAACTCCCCTCCCATCCGGCTGAAGATAAATGCCGCCATTGCGGTTAAGGCTACAGCCGCCGTCATCACTGCGTATTTAAAACGTATTGCGAGTTCGAGTGCCGGGCGATAGAGACGTTGAAAGAAACGCATCATTTTGTCGGCGAAACTTTCTTTATCCGTTATCGTTTTAGGCAGCAGTAATGCCGATATCATTGGGATATAGGTAAGCGAAAGGATCAAGGCGCCCAGGATAGCAAAGCTTACCGTTTGCGCCATAGGGCGGAACATTTTACCTTCTATGCCCACCAATGTAAGCACGGGGATATATACCACCAGGATAATGATTTCACCAAAAGCTGCGCTGTTGCGGATACGTGAAGCAGAGATGAAGACTTCCTGGTCCATTTCCTGCTGCGTCAGGCGGGCGGTCCCTTTTCGTGACGACAGATGATGAAGGGTGGCTTCCACTATAATTACCGAGCCATCTACGATCAGGCCAAAGTCTATGGCACCGAGGCTCAGGAGGTTTGCAGATACGCCGAAGACATGCATCAGGCCCAGGGCAAAAAGCATAGATAAGGGTATTGCAGAGGCTACTATGATGCCTGCCCTAATGTTCCCAAGGAACATTACGAGTACGAAGATGACGATAAGGGCGCCTTCGAGGAGGTTTCGTTCTACTGTACTTATAGCACGATTTACAAGGCTGGTACGGTCGAGGTAAGGTTCGATGGTGACATCCTCCGGCAGGGACCGTTTGATAAGTTCCAGGCGTTCCTTCACCCTTTTTACCACGTCGGCGCTATTGGCCCCTTTGAGCATCATGATAATACCTCCCACGACCTCGCCTTCGCCGTTGCGTGTCATGGCACCGTAGCGGACGGCGCTGCCGAAGCGCACTTCTGCGACATCGCTGACATAGACGGGGATACCTGCCGGGTTTTTAATAACGATTCTACCAATATCTTCCAATGAGTTTACCAACCCGATGCCCCTGATAAAATAGGCGTTCGGTTTTTTATCGATATAGGCGCCTCCTGTATTCTGGTTGTTGTTCTTTAGTGCATTGAACAGTTCTGCAATGCTTACGTTCATTGCTTTCAGCCGATCGGGCTTTACTGCCACTTCGTATTGTTTCAATAAGCCACCGAAGCTGTTTACTTCCGCCACGCCGGGTGTACCATATAACTGGCGGGCGATGATCCAATCCTGCATGGTGCGGAGATCGGCTGCGCTGTATTTGTTTTCGCTGCCTTTTGCGGGGTGCAGGACGTACTCATAGATCTGGCCCAGGCCGGTACTTACGGGTGCCAGTTCGGGCATACTTACTCCTTCGGGAATATTTGCCCTCACGTTCTGCAGCCGTTCATTAATAAGCTGGCGTGCAAAATAGATATCTACCTTATCATCGAATACGGCTGTTACTACCGATAGCCCAAAACGGGAGATGGAGCGGATCTCTTCGAGATCGGGCAGGTTGGCGATACTTTGTTCTACGGGATAAGAGACAAATTGTTCTACTTCCTGGGTAGCCAGGGCGGGAGCCTGAGTGATGATCTGCACCTGGTTGTTGGTGATATCGGGAACGGCATCTATGGGTAACCGCAAGGCGCTCCATACGCCCCAGACAATAAGCAGTATGGTAAAGAAAATAATTACCAGTTTATTCTGAATACTAAACTTAATGATCCTGTTTAACATATCTGTAATGAATTAGCAGCTGAATAACCAGATGTATGCTATTCACCGGGGCCAATAGCGGTAGCTAACCGATGTACCATGACATAAGTATTCATTGCGATAGGGAAAACACAGTGGCCTGTTTACGGCATTCGTTTTTGTGCTGCCGGACAAACGGATACACTGTTTTAAGAAATGGGGGCGGCGGAGGTTGGCCGTGGCGGCTGGTAAAGCGGCTCACAAAAGGAAGATAAATGGAAATGCAAACCAGCCGCGATATGTGTTAATGCAGACTGAGGAGATAGCAACTCTACAATTGGGGACTGAGGCAGATCGACGCCCGGAACGCAGGTAGCGCAAGCCGGAGCAAAGGGAGAGCAACAGCCATCTTTCATTTTGCTATCGCTATGAAACGAGCCGGGCTGCTCCTGTTCACAATCATCCCATAAGCAACAGGGAGTGATTGTTTCTGCAAGAACAATCAATGATAATATAAGTGCCAGTAACCGTTTCACTTTTCAAATGTAGCTTAAAACATAAAAAGAAGCCATTTGAATTATTACAACCCGGTTGCATGGGGCTTATTAATTCACCTGTTAACCAAGACGATTAACCAGCCGATATTGCAGTTTCGTCCAAAAGCCTGAAGCCTGTTATCGCCGATCCCAGTAGCTTTATTGTATCAATCAAGACAGTCAACAAATAATAGCAGCTATGAGATTATTTCCAATGATAGTATTTTTGCAGTTACTTACTTCATGTTCAAAGCAAAGTAACAGCAGCGGCCCGGATCATTCCTCTTCCGCCGACACCATACAGGGGCCCATACAGAAGCCTGTATCGGGCTATGGAGCTGACGGTTCTTTTAAAGTAGCAGAGATCAATTTTACCAATCCGCAGTATACCGAGACACAAGTTTCGATATTTTATCCGCAGGGTACGAGTTCACCCCTTCCTACCATTTTCTTTTCACATCCTTATGGCGGGGAAGACAAGGCTTATAATATGGGACTTTTCAACTTCATAGCAAGGAAGGGATATGCAGTTGTTTTTGTACCTTACCGGACGATAGATATTAGTGTAGATCACCGTTACCAGACCCTGTGGGAAGGCTTTGTTAAAGCAGCTTCGGACAATCCGAATATTATAGACACCAGAAAAGTAGGATTTATGGGACATTCCTTTGGGGGTGGTGCGAGTATAGACCTGGCCTACAAAGCTTTCACAGAAAAGGGATGGGGAGAAAACGGACGATTTCTTTTTACAATGGCTCCCTGGTATAGTTTCAACTGGGGCAGTACGCTTACTACGCAACAGCAATTAGAACGGTTTCCCGCAAATACGAAAATGATAACCGAGGTATATGATGACGATGTTACAAATGATCACCGCCTTGCGATAGATATTTTCAAGAATATCAACATATCAAACAGTGAAAAGGATTTCATTTACTTCAGATCTTCCACGATCGACGGCTATCAGTATGTCACCGACCACGTAATGCCGAGTTCCCGAAAAGCCTATGATGCGTTAGATTACTATGGTGTTTACCGCCTGCTAGACGCTATGATGGACTATTGTTTTAATGGAAGTGCCGCCGGTAAAGATGTGGCATTGGGGAACGGTTCTGCGGCACAGGTAACAATGCCCGTTTATAAAGGACAAGCGATGGCACCGCTGGAAGTTACGGACGCCCCTATTGCCCGGTACCCGCAAAGCCGATACCTGTTTTCGTGCGGCAATTCCACTAATCCACGCAGCAATTATTGCGAATAACTGCGGAAAATGAAGTTCAGGATTATACCTGGTATCCCTATGCGGCTGCTCGTTAACTGGCTGCATAGGGATACCGGGTAATAAACAATTGTGGTATTATAATATAGACACTTTAAACGTAAAGGTTGCCTGTACTTTCTTACCATTAGACAATGTATAGACCAATGCCTGTTTAACCTGATAGTTATCTCCTGCTTTTACATGTCCGGGATATTGGCCTATCGTGAATATCATTTTCTTCTGATCATATTCGCTATATACAACGGCCGAACTGCCCCAGTTAACGACATCTCCTTTGGCGCTAAACCAATGCCCGTAACCGTTAGCAGTTGTTGCAGGATTAAGGTTGCCGTTGCTTTCCACTGCATAAAATTTAATATCAGTTCCTATTTTGGCAATAAGATCGTCGGGTTGCAACTGAAAGGCTTTGGTAAGTTTGGAAATATCTACCTGAACAGTGGTGTTGGCATAGTTTACATTGTCATGCGTTATAGAAGCCTGGTACTCGAATGCGATATCTGAAGGTTCTGTGCTGCCGCCATTATCGAGGTAGCCAAGCACGTTGGTATTCTGGAATTTTACATTATAAGGCCATTGGTCGTCATTGGAATTGTCGTCATCCCAGGCATGCTGGCTATAAGTTTTCGGGGCCCCTGTTACCACGAACCAGAGGCGGTCGCAATTAGCAGGGACGGTATAAGCAGCGTCACCGGATGCGTTTTTATACATGGCGCTGTAAGCCGTTGATCCATCTTTCAGCAGCGCAACGTATCCGTAGCGCCAGCCAGCAACAGCAGGGTCTTTTACCTGGTTATATCCCGATGCATTTACGATACCTTTAAAAGTTGCGTTCACTGTTGTGCCAGATGCCGGTACATTCAAAGGGATAACATTATAACCTGTTGCCTGCGGGCAGAAAGTTGCATCTGGCTGAAAAGAGCCATCGGAAAGCCTTGTCATTTTATAAGTATGTGTTCCGATAAACGCTTTTCCATTCTTTCGAATAGAATCGAGGTCCCATGTAACCATTTTTGAAGATGCGTCGTAGATCTCATCATTGAACTGCTCATTGGTAATATTGGTAAGCCGCTGATAAGCCTGAATAGCATCTTCAGGCTGCGAAGACTGTCGCCATAGTTTCCCGATAAAGTCAATTCCGTGTTTTTTTGTCCAATAATAATGGATAAAATAGCTGCTGTACCGGTAATCTTCATGCAAGAGATGTTTATTGTAATTCTGGGTATAAACACTAAAGTCGTGTCCTGTAAAAGCAACTTCCGGATACGACTGAAAGGCTTGCCATTGGGCACATTGTTCCCAAAAGGTATTTCCACCTTTTCCTCCATATCCATAACGGAAACCGTGTGTAAGTCCGAGGTCGCAACTCACCTGATACTGGAAGCAGTGCCCTACTTCGTGTGCGATGGTAGCTCCTACCGGATGGCAGGTTGCCGGGCTTATCCATAACGCTCCTATCATATTATCATATCCTGATCCGGTAGCCCGCCAGCCATCTTCATAATAAAGAAAGATCATCATTTTATAGGTGTCAAGATTAGACAACTGGCGGCCTGTTTCAACAAATTTCAGCTTGTTGACATTCATGGTGTAAAACGATTCGGCCTTTGCAAGCAGCTCTTCAATATCGACTTTGTATTTGTCGGGCACGCCAGGATCGGAAGGTAGCATTGCACCATATTCTTTAGACCAGAAAAGGATAAAATGATCGGATTGTTTTGAACGTTTGAAACTAAACTGGCTTGTATCGACATTCCAGTTCATAGCCGCCATATCTTTAGGTTTATAAATCTTTAAAGATTTAACAGTATCCACGATCGCGGCCGTCTCCGTTGCGCCGTTTTTTTTGCAGCTTGTGTAACCCGTAAGGACAATAAGCAAAAGGGCTGCAGCGTATAGTGCGCTCAGCCGAAGACGATAAGCAGTTTGCATAGTAAGTGGTATTAAATGATACCCGTTTGGGTTTGTCAAACTTAAACCGAAAGATCCTTTAATTATTTTCAATTATTGACGGAAAGTGCACGAATTTTAACAATCGTTTCCTTCTATTATTCATGATGAGAGGCTGCATGTAACATTAGCGTATGATGCGCATTCATTTCCTCTACCAGCGTTGCATCGTGAGACACCAATATAATAGTTCCTTCATAAGTTTTAAGCGCTGCGGTAAGCACCTCCATACTGGCAATATCCAGATTATTGGCAGGTTCATCGAGTATAATCATATCAGGGCTTTTATTGGAAGCCAACAGACAGCAAAGTGAGACTTTCATTTTTCCGCCGCCACTTAGTTGTCCGCATTTCTTATCCCAGGTATCTTTCCCCAACTGGCATTTGTGTAAGAGACTTTTCAACTCATGTTCCGGCATCAACTGACTGTTAAACTGCTGCAGTTGATTGAACACTGTTGCATTTTCATCCAGGAAACTATAGTGCTGATCGAGATAAATAATTTCTGCCGCTGCATTAAACAGTTCGCCGGAAGCCGGTTGTAGTTTGCCCATCATCAACTGCAACAATGTGGTTTTTCCACTACCGTTACTACCCTCTATCACAAAACGATCGCCACTATCGATCTGGAAATTCAACGGTTGTTGCCAGAGCGGGGTCCCATTAGCGTAGCTATAATTCAATTCGCTGGCTTTCACGAGAATTTTCCCCTTATGCAAATGCGTTCCGGGAAAACGGAGTTGCAATAACTGTTGCCGGTATAATAAAGTGCGTTGTTGTTGCAGCTTTTCATTGATGCCATCCATTTTGGCTGTATGCACCAACTGCAGTTTTGCGGTACTGCCTTCTGCAGCATTTCGCAATGAATTAGCTACAATTTTAGGCAGCCCAGTTTTATCTTTATCACGTCCGGCCTGTCTTTCTCTTCGTTCGTAGGCCAGCTGAGCCTGTTTCCTGGCAGCTTTCAGTTCTTTTTCCTGGTGCTGGATATCGTGTTCCAGGGCATTCAACTGCGCTTCGCGTTGTTCTTTGTAAAAGGTATAGTTGCCACCATACCATTCCAGTTTGCCATTCTCCAATGCCAGCGTACTATCGTTCAACTGGAGCAGTTGCCTGTCGTGGCTTATTACCAGCAGCGTGCCTTTATAAGCCTGCATGAAGCGGTACAGCAATTCCCTTCCCTGTTTATCGAGATGGTTGGTGGGTTCGTCCAACAATACTATTGACGGCTGATGCAAAGCAATACCGGCCAGCAATACTCTTGTTTGTTCGCCGCCGCTTAATTGCTGCATTGGCGTATGCGGGCCAACCTGTGGCAACTGCCAGTTCAGCAACTGTTGGCTGACGCGCTCTTCTATGTCCCACTGATCGGCGAGGATATCGTAGCAGGACTGGTCTTCCGTTCCTTCCAATATAGCTTTAAGGGCATTCAACACGTTGTGGACGTTCAATGCTTCCGCTACAGTTTCGCGGGAATGGCCCTGGTGCTGTTGTGGCAGGTAATAGGGTTTGTCGCTGACCAAGACTGTTCCTGCTGCCGGTTGCAGGCGGCCGGTAATTATTTGCATCAATACAGATTTGCCTGCGCCGTTGTTGCCGATAAGGTTTACGTGCCGGCCGGCGGTGATGGAGCAGCTTAAATGGCGGAAAAGCAAAGTACGGTCGTCGTGACAATACATGATATCATCAAGAATGATACTCATAGAACAAGAAAATTAAGAATGCTAAAAACTGGTTACCAAGTGCCCCGGCCAAAAGCAGCGGGGACGCCATGAGAGAGGCGTTGTATTGCGAGCGCTATTATTACTTAGTAAACTTCATTGGAGTAAGTCTTAAAGACGGGGCAAAGATAGGAATAATTCAAGCAAAAAAGATCAGCCTCTGTGCGGTAAGGTATTACGTACAGGGCGACCCGGTGATGGCGGGGAGTTGCCTGTGGCCGGGCGGGCGGCCCTGTTTGGGAAATTCGGCCTATATTGCGAAAAATTTTCAATCTTTCTCATGAAGATTTTAATCAGGCAGGCGCTTATTTCGGACCCGGGATCTTCTTTTAACGGCTCGACCCAGGATATTTTCATAGATAATGGTGTAATTGTTTCTATTGGCGCCAACCTGGCGGCTGGTGGCGATGATATAAAAGTAGTTGAGGCAGAAGGGCTGGTTGTGTCGCCGGGCTGGATAGATGTGTTCTCTCATTTCTGTGATCCGGGGCTGGAATTCCGGGAAACGCTGGAGTCGGGAGCGGCAGCAGCTGCTGCCGGCGGTTATACGCAGGTATTTACCCTTCCCAATACGCAGCCGGTTGTCAGCAATAAAACCCAGGTGCAGTATATCGTTCAGCGTTCTGCTTCGTTGCCGGTACAAATACGTCCTTTAGGTTCTGTTACGAGGAACCTGGAGGGAAAAGACCTGGCGGAGATGTATGATATGTACAATGCAGGGGCTGTAGCGTTCAGTGACGGTATTTATCCTGTTCAGTCGCCAGGGTTATTCCTGAAGGCATTGCAGTATGTAAAGGCATTTGACGGCGTACTGATACAACTACCTGTTGATGACAGTATTGGTAAATACGGGCTGATGCATGAAGGGGTGGTATCGACCCAAATGGGCTTACCGGGTATTCCTGCTATTGGCGAGGAGCTGATGATACAACGTGACATTGAGCTGGTAAGGTATACTGAGAGCCGTTTGCATATTACGGGGGTGTCGACCGCCAAGGGCATTGCGCTTATCAGGAAAGCCAAGGCTGAAGGGTTACAAGTAACCTGCAGTGTTACGCCTCATCATCTTAATTTCTGTGATGAAGACTTACGCGATTATGATACCAACCTGAAGCTGACCCCTCCCCTGCGTTTGCACAGTGATATGCTGGCGTTACGTGCGGCAGTGACTGAAGGTGTGGTGGATTGTATTGCTTCGCATCATATTCCGCAGGACTGGGATCACAAGACCTGTGAGTTCGAGTACGCGAAGAATGGCATGCTTTCGCTGCAAACAGTTTACAGTGCGGTGCAAACTGCGCTTCCGGCACTTACACCGGAAGCCATAGTGCAATTACTGGCTGTGCGCCCGGCAGAAATATTCGGGCTAACACATTCCGGCGTAGCGGAGGGTTCTGCGGCTGTTTTAACCTTATTTCAACCTGCAGCGGACAGCACCTTTACCAAACAAAACAACAGGAGCAAATCGGCCAATTCGGCTTTCCTTGACAAAACTTTAAAGGGAAATGTCGTTGGCATTGTAAATAACGGTCAACTCTTTTTAAACTAAAGCTTATGAATACCGCTCTTATCAATAAAGAGGCATACAAGTATGGCATCATCAATGGTTTGATAGGCATTCTGGTGCTGTATGGCACCTGGGCTGCCGGGATGAAGCCTTTTTTCTGGGCCCAGCTTTATGGTACTGTGATCCCGTATATGATCATTTTACTGATCATCGGCGGTTTTCAGTTACGCAAGGCCAACGGGGGTTACCTGAGCTTCAAAGAGGGTTTGCGTTTTTCCTTCTTATCGTATGTTATCAGTGCGGTGATGATTGCTATAGCAACTTATATTCTTTACAACCTGATAGACCCGGCGCTTACGCAAAAGTCGTTTGAAATAGGCCTGGAGCAGTCGCAGAAGATGCTTGAGAAGATGCATGCGTCGGAGGAGGTTATAGAGAAAACGCTGGCTGATGCACAAAAGAAGCAATCGGAGACCTCTGTAAAAACGATATTCCTTGGTCTTGGTTTAGAGCTAATCGTCTGTTTTGTGAAATCGTTAATTGTAACTTTATTCATAAGAAAAGAGAAACCGGTATCTTTCGAGCTGTAATTCATATCAGAATATATTGAACATGGACGTTTCCATTATTGTTCCGTTATATAACGAAGATGAGTCTATCCAGGAGCTTGGCCAGTGGATAGTACGCGTTGCAACCGAACACCAGCTAACGTATGAAGTTATTTGGGTTGATGACGGCAGTTCGGATCGCAGCTGGGAGGTGATAGAGGAAATGGCGGCGGCGAACAATCATTTCAGGGGGATCCGTTTTCAGCGTAATTACGGAAAATCGGCAGCGCTGAATGAAGGTTTCAAAGCGGCTCAGGGGGAGGTTGTGATAACCATGGATGCGGATATGCAGGACTCGCCTGATGAGATACCGGAATTACGCCGTTTGATCAAAGAAGACGGTTTTGACCTTGTGAGCGGCTGGAAAAAGAAACGATACGACAATACCCTTACCAAGAATCTTCCCTCCAAAATATTCAATGCAGCTGCCCGGCGGAGTTCCGGCATTAAGCTGCATGATTTCAACTGTGGCTTAAAGGCTTACCGCAAGCGCGTGATAAAAAGTATCGAGGTATATGGGGAAATGCACCGTTATATACCTGTGCTTGCGAAATGGGCGGGCTTCAGTAAGATAGGAGAAAAGGTAGTGGAGCACCGCGCCCGGAAATATGGAGTAACCAAATTCGGGTGGGAACGCTTTGTGAATGGTTTTCTTGACCTGGCCACGATCACTTTCATCAGTAAGTTCAGCAAGCGGCCCATGCATTTCTTTGGCTTATACGGGACCTTGTGTTTCCTGATAGGCTTTTGCATGACGTTATATTTAATCATCGGCAAGCTTACTATCGCCGACTTTGCCTTAACCAACCGGCCTCCTTTTTATGTGGCTTTGATAGCAATGGTGATAGGCATGCAGTTATTTTTGGCGGGTTTTATAGCCGAGCTTATAGGGCGTAATTCAGCGGAGCGCAATACCTACCTGATAGAAAAAAGACTGTAGTTATGCAAAAAGTGGTGATCATAGGTCCTGCGTATCCCTTGCGAGGCGGGCTGGCATCTTTCAATGAGCGGCTGGCCAGGCAGTTCAGCAGTGAGGGCTGCGATACTTCTATTTATACCTTTTCTCTTCAATATCCTGGTTTTCTGTTTCCCGGTACCACGCAGTATTCATCGGACCCTGCGCCTTCTGATCTTACAATAGCGGTGTGCATCAATTCGGTGAACCCGCTTAACTGGCTACAGGTGGGGAAGCGTTTAAGGGAACTGAGACCTGACCTGATCGTGGTAAGATACTGGCTTCCGTTTATGGGGCCTTGCCTGGGCACAATATTACGGCAGGTTAAAAAGAACCGTTTTACGAGGATTGTTTGTATAGCCGATAACGTAATACCACACGAGCACCGTCCCGGAGACAAGCCGTTCACGCAGTATTTTGTAAAGCCTATTGATGCTTTTGTTACCATGAGCAGCAAAGTGCGGGAGGATCTGCGTTCATTTACTTCAAAGCCTGTGCAGCAGGTGGTGCATCCCCTGTATGATAATTTTGGAGCGCCGGCTGAGAAAACAGAAGCGCGCAAACACCTGGGAATAGCCTCTGACATACCTGTTATTTTGTTCTTTGGTTTCATACGTAAGTACAAGGGGCTGGATCTTTTGCTGGAGGCCATGGCGCTTTTAAAGCAGCAGGGACATGAAAATATCAGGTTGTTAATTGCGGGAGAGTTTTATGCGGATGCTGCATTGTATCAGCAACAAATAGAAACGCTGGGTATAAGTGATCAGCTGATACTGAGAACCGATTTTATTCCTGACAGCGAAGTACGTTATTATCTCAGCGCTGCGGATTTTGTGATACAACCTTACCGTAGCGCCACCCAGAGCGGGGTTACGCCCCTGGCCTATCATTTTGAAAAGCCGATGCTGGTTACCAATGTAGGCGGATTACCTGATCTTGTACCAGACGGGGAGGCCGGATTGGTAGCGGAGCCGGAGCCTGCGTCTATTGCTCAACATATCATTCGTTTGTATGAATTAGGAGAAGAATGGTTTTTGCCTCATCTTCGCACGGAGAAGCAAAAATATAGTTGGCAAAAACTTACAGCCGCCTTAAAGCAGCTGGCGTTTGATTAACAGATCCATATGATTTACAGAAGCAGGGCGCCCTTAAGGGTAGGGCTCGCCGGTGGTGGCACCGATGTTAGTCCTTATAGCGATACTTATGGCGGTGCGATACTCAATGCCACCCTTTCGTTGTATGCCCATGCCAGTATAGAAATCGCCGACGGTGCTCCCGGCATCACCTTACAGGCATTAGACAGGCAGGAGGAAGCATATTTTGAATGGAATACCCGTTTACCCATCAATGGCAAGCTTGATATTCTGAAGGGAGTATATAACCGTATACAGCAGGATTATGGTTTTGCGCCTGCCCATTTCAAGTTATCGACCTATGTAGATGCGCCTGCGGGCAGTGGTTTGGGCACTTCTTCTACCCTTGTGGTAGCTATACTTGGCGCATTTACGGAAATGCTGAAATTACCCCTGGGAGATTATGATATAGCGCATTATGCGTACCAGATAGAGCGTGAAGACCTTGAACTGGCCGGGGGGCGGCAAGACCAATATGCCGCTACTTTTGGCGGGGTTAATTTTATGGAGTTCTATGCCGACGACAAAGTGATCGTAAATCCGCTTCGTATAAGGCAGGAATACATGAACGAGCTGGAACATAACCTGGTACTTTATTTCACGGCAACGAGCCGCGAATCGGCTGCCATTATCAAGGAGCAACAAAAGAACGTAACCCAGAACAACGAGAAATCGATAGAGGCCATGCATCACCTGAAGGAGCAGGCGCAGATGATGAAAGAAGCTTTATTGAAAGGCAAGCTCAATGATATAGGGCAAATACTGGATTATGGTTTTCAGCAGAAGCGCGCTATGGCTAATAATATTTCAAATGCGCTGATTGAAAGCATTTATGAAACAGCAAAGCAAGCCGGCGCTGTAGGCGGTAAGATCAGCGGAGCCGGTGGCGGTGGTTTTATGGTATTTTATTGTCCGGGGACAACACGTTATCCTGTGATAAGGGCGTTGCAGGCCTTTGGCGGCCAGGTACGTCCTTATCAATTCACCACGCATGGTTTGCATACGTGGACTACGCTATAGTAAATTTTTGAAAGCACCTTATCTTTGCATACAGATGAAAAATCATATTTCACAGATCATAGAAGCCTCTATACAGGTTAAACAACAGTTACTGGAAGACGAGGCGATGCTGCAGTCAATGGAATCTGCGGTGACCACTATTGCCCATTGCTTTCAGCAGGGTGGTAAAGTGTTGTTTTGCGGCAATGGCGGCAGTGCTGCCGATGCCCAGCACCTGGCAGCGGAGTTTTCGGGACGTTTTTATAAGGACCGGAAGGCACTTCCGGCAGAGGCGCTTCATTGCAACACATCGTACCTGACAGCTGTTGCCAATGATTATAGCTACGATGTTATTTATGCCCGTTTGGTAGAGGGGCTGGGCGTAAAAGGAGATGTTTTGATAGGGTTGAGCACTTCGGGCAATTCATCGAATATTGTAAGGGCTTTTGAAACAGCCAAAGAAAAGGAACTTATCACGATTGGTTTTACCGGGTTAAGCGGTGGCATTATGAAGAATTACAGTGATTTCCTGTTTAATGTTCCCAGCGTTGATACACCGCGTATACAGGAAAGTCATATCCTGATAGGGCATATCATTTGCCAGCTTGTGGAAGAAAAACTGTTTTCGTGATATGAGCGTTTCTATGTGTAGTACCGCCATTATACTGGCTGGCGGTCTTGGAACCCGGTTACGTTCCGTTGTTCCCGATCTTCCCAAATGTATGGCACCTATTCATGGGCAGCCTTTTCTGCATTATGTTATAGCGCATCTGAAAGCACAGGGTATCGTGCATTTTGTTTTTGCCCTGGGCTACAAACATGAATATTTCCTGGATTACCTGGAGCGGACCTTTCCGGAAGGCAATTACACCTTATCGATGGAAGAAGCGCCGTTAGGCACGGGTGGTGCGATAAGACAGGCCTGCAGCCTGATTAACGAAGAAAACGTGCTGGTCACCAATGGGGATACCCTGTTCAAAGGCGATATTCCTTCGTTGCTGCGCGTACATGAGCAATCGAAAGCGGATTGTTCGTTGTTGTTAAAGCCCATGCAACAGTTTAGCCGGTATGGGGTGGTGGAACTGTCGCCAGACGGGCTGATCACCAGTTTCAAAGAAAAACAATATTATGAATCGGGGCTGATCAATGCAGGCATGTACCTGCTACGAACCCGTCGTTTTTTATCGGAGGCATTACCGGAGAAGTTTTCTTTTGAGAAAGACTACCTGGAGGCCTTTTACCGCAGCCGTATTATGTGTGGCGTACCACAGGATGCTTATTTTATCGATATTGGTATCCCGGCAGATTATGCGCGCGCGCAGGCAGAATTAAGTTGAACTACAACGCATGAATTATCAGATAGACAAAAGCTGGACCCTATTCCTGGACCGTGACGGTGTTATCAACCATGAGAAGGTGGATGATTATGTACGCAATGTTGGCGAGTTCCGTATTTATGAAGGCGTTTTAGCATCCATTCCTGTATTCAACCAGCTTTTTGGAACGGTTGTAATGGTTACGAACCAGAAAGGCATAGGCAAAGGGCTGATGACAGTAGCAGATCTTGAAGGCATTCATAGTCATATGCTTGCGGAGATGGCACGTTTCGGCGGCGTCATCGATAAGATCTATTACGCACCGGACCTGGACTCCAGCAGTTTTAACCGGAAACCCAATCCCGGGATGGCATTCCAGGCGCAGGCTGATTTCCCAACAATAGACTTTTCGCGCAGTATCATGGTAGGCAACAAGCTTTCGGACATGCAATTCGGAAGAAATGCCGGGATGCATACTGTATTTCTGGCAACCACCAATCCTGAAACACCTTATCCGCATCTACTGGTAGATGAACGATACGGGAGCCTGAAAGCCTATGCAGACCACCTGGCACCATTAATAAAAGCATAAAAGTGCCGGGGCAAATACCAGTTCGCCACAGCTTATCGTTGAAGATTGTAATTTCGGAGTAATATGAAGTATCTACCCCGCCTGATATGGGTTTGTTTGTTTGCAACCCTGGGAATCAATACCGTTCATTCACAAGGAGGCAGCCGTATAGTACGCAGCCAGGCATCGATGATGGAGGATTCGCTGAAGGTCATTGGCCAGACAATGGCTTATGACCAGAGCCCTATCAAACGATTTGCGGCAGACAGTTTGTTCATACGTGTGCTGGTGCGTGCTTTAAAATTACAGGGGTCGTTTCAATATCCATTCGATTCTGTAAGCATGATATCGAAGTTATACCCGGCAGATAGTAGTTTCCGAATTTTTACGTGGCAGTTTGAAAGAGAAAGCTTTTATCGTCAGCGGGGGGCGATACAGATGAAGACAGCGGACGGCTCGCTAAAGTTATTTCCCCTTATCGATGTTTCCGAGTTCACCAGTACGCCTACCGATTCTGTTCGTTCGAACCTGAACTGGATAGGCGCTATTTATTACAAGCTGATAGAGAAGCGTTATAACAACAAGACCTATTACACCTTGTTAGGACTCGATGATAACGAGTTCAGCACTACCAAAAAGTGGATTGATGTACTCACGTTCAACAGCAATGGCCAGCCTCAATTTGGCGGTCCCTATTTTGCTTATAAAAACGACAGTATAAAACCTGCGCAACCTGCATTCCGGTTTTGCCTGGAATATAAAAAGGACACACGTGCGCGGCTGAACTATGACCAGGATATGGATATGATCCTGTTTGATCACCTGGTAAGCGAAAGCAGTAACCAGAGCAAGAAATACACGCTTATTCCCGATGGCGACAGTGAAGGTTTCAAGTGGCAGAATGGCCGCTGGGAGCATATTGTAAAGGTCTTTAATTCAAGTCTCGAGGACGGGCAGGCGCCTGTACCTCTTCCTATCAAAGGCGATGGAGGGGCTTCGGATGAGAAGAAGTTATGGGAGCAGTCGCTAAGGAATATGGAAAAAGAGAAGGCGAAGGCGCAGGAACAGCAGCCATCGTCACAGAAGAAAAAGTTACAGCAAAACCAACGTGCAGATCCGAGAGAGGCTCCGTCGAACTAGCCAACGTTCCGGCCCGTAAAGACATTTTGCGGCGCTTCGACAAGAGACTTGCGACGCTTTGACAAGACACTTGCGACGCTTTGACAAGAGACTTGCGACGCTTTGACAAGACACTTGCGACGCTTTGACAAGACACTTGCGACGCTTTGACAAGAGGCTTGCGACGCTTTGACAAGACATTTGCGGCGCTTCGACAAGAGACTGGCGACCTTTGACAAGACACTTGCGACGCTTTGACAAGAGATTTGCGACGCTTTGACAAGAGATTTGCGACGCTTTGACAAGAGATTTGCGACGCTTTGACAAGAGATCTGCGACCTTTGACAAGAGATTTGCGACCCTTTGACAAGAGACTTGCGACCTTTGACAAGACACTTGCGACCTTCGACAAGAGACTTGCGGCGCTTTGACAAGATTTTTGCGGCGCTTCTGCGCCATTATCATGAAAGCCGCTTTTTTTTAGCAAAAATGACGCTGCGGTGCTTTTTTACGCCATTTCAAGGATGCTCTTAGGAAGCTTTAGAGAAGCTTTAAGGATGCTTTAAAGTTGCTTCAGGCGTACGTGCTAATCTTATTAGCATTGCTAAAAAAAAGACGGGGCGGAAGTGTGATATCAACAATCATAAAAAAAGGGCTGACCATTGGTTTGGCCAGCCCGGAAGAGAGAACTTTATTACGACGCCAATTAGTCGAGTTTCAGTACTGCGAGGAATGCTTCCTGCGGCACTTCAACGCTACCGATCTGGCGCATACGTTTTTTACCTTCTTTTTGTTTTTCCAGCAGCTTACGTTTACGGCTGATATCACCACCATAACATTTAGCGGTTACGTCTTTACGCATAGCGCTGATATTTTCCCTTGCTATTACTTTAGCACCGATAGCGGCCTGGATGGCGATCTGGAACTGCTGACGTGGTAATAACTCTTTCAGTTTTTCGCAGAGTTTGCGGCCAAAATCCTGTGAACGGGAGCGGTGGATCAATGCGCTTAAGGCATCCACTTTTTCGTTGTTCAGGAGGATATCCATTTTTACGATATCAGCATCGCGGTAACCAATGGGAGAATAGTCGAATGACGCGTAACCGCGTGTCTGGCTCTTGAGCTTATCATAGAAATCGAATACGATTTCTGTGAGTGGCATTTCGAAAATGAGTTCGACACGTGTAGGAGTCAGGTAAGACTGGTTCATGAGGAAGCCTCTTTTACCCAGGCAAAGCGTCATGATATTACCGATATAATCGGGAGAAGTGATGATCTGTGCTTTGATAAAAGGTTCTTCGATCTTGGCCAGCTTGGTAGGATCGGGCATTTCGGAAGGGTTGTTCACCACAATTTTATCGCCTTTACTTGAGTGGGCGATGAAACTTACGTTGGGAACCGTGGTGATGACCGTTTGATTGAACTCGCGTTCGAGCCTTTCCTGGATGATCTCCATGTGGAGGAGGCCCAGGAAACCGCAGCGGAAACCAAAGCCAAGGGCCTGGGAGGTTTCGAGTTCAAAGGTGAGGGAAGCATCGTTCAACTGCAGTTTTTCCATACAGTCGCGTAATACTTCGAAGTCATCGGTGCTCACCGGGAAGATGCCGGCAAATACCATGGGTTTCACCTCTTCGAAGCCCTGGATCATTTCGCCGGGGTTGTTGGCAAGTGTAAGGGTATCCCCTACTTTCACTTCCTTGGCGTTTTTGATACCAGTGATGATATAACCTACGTCGCCGCAGCGCACTTCTTTCTTTTCTTCCATGCCCAGTTTCAGGATACCTACTTCATCGGCTTCGTAGTCTTCACCTGTAGCCAGGAAGCGGATCTTATCGCCTTTGCGAATGACGCCGTTGAGGATCCTGAAATAGATGATGATACCTCTGAAGCTGTTGAATACGCTATCGAAGATGAGCGCCTGCAGGGGAGCTTCTTCCGAGCCTGTTGGCGGCGGGATACGTTCTACGATGGCGGTAAGGATTTCTTCGATACCGATACCGCTTTTACCGGAGGCCAGCAGGATATCTTCGTCTTTACAACCGATAAGATCGATGATCTGATCTTTTACTTCGGGAATCATGGCGCCGTCCATATCAATTTTATTGATAACGGGTATGATCTCGAGGTCGTTGTCGATGGCGAGGTAGAGGTTACTGATGGTTTGCGCCTGGATGCCCTGGGAGGCATCGACGAGTAGAAGGGCGCCTTCGCAGGCTGCCAGTGCGCGGCTTACCTCATAGCTGAAGTCAACGTGACCGGGCGTATCGATCAGGTTAAACACATAGTCCTGGCCTTTGTGTTTATAATTGATCTGGATAGCGTGGCTTTTGATGGTGATGCCTTTTTCCCTTTCCAGGTCCATATCATCCAATACCTGGTTCATCATATCCCGTTCACCAATGGTCTTCGTGTGTTCGAGTAAACGGTCTGCCAACGTACTTTTCCCGTGGTCAATGTGTGCAATAATGCAAAAATTCCGAATATGCTTCATACTATAGTTAAGCTGCAAAGATAACTAAACTAAGGGCCTCCGCCTATTTCAGGCCATTAATAATAGTTGAAAACTCTTTGGCGATAAGGGAAGCGCCGCCTACGAGGCCGCCGTCGACATCGGGCTGGCCGAAGATTTCGGCTGCGTTGGCTGCTTTTACGCTACCGCCGTAGAGGATAGAAACGTTTTTGGCTACGTCGGCGCCGTATTTATTGGCTAATTCGGCCCTGATATGCGCGTGCATTTCCTGTGCCTGTTCGCTGGTGGCGGTTTTACCGGTACCGATGGCCCAGATTGGTTCGTAGGCGATCACCACTTTCTGGAGCTGTTCGGCGGACAAATGGTACAGAGATGCTTCCAACTGTTTGGCAACGAAGTTGTTCTGCGTACCAGCTTCCCTTACCTGGAGGGGTTCGCCACAGCAGAAGATAGGGGTCATATTATATTCGAGAACGATATTTACTTTTTCGGCGAGGAACTGATCTGATTCCTGGAAATATTCGCGGCGTTCGGAGTGGCCCAATACGACCCATTTAATACCGAGGGACTGGAGCATTTCTACCGAGATTTCGCCGGTATAGGCGCCGGATTTTTTGCTATAACAGTTTTGCGCGGCTATAAAGACGTGGCTTTTTCCTGCTACTTTTTGCTGTGCCATTGCCAGGTAAGGAGCCGGAACTGCGAAAACGACCAGGCGGTTGTGGTTCAGCTGGTAAGGCTGAGCGAGGATCTCGTCCAGTAAAGTTTCACCCTGTTGCAGGGTTAAATTCATTTTCCAGTTGGCTGCTGCAATTTGACTTTTCATACTCTTATGTTATTCTGTTTTGAATTCGAAGACTGCGCCTATGCTATTGCAAAAGGTGCTCAAAGATATGTTTCAAAATGCGAGATTCCTGTTCTGAGAGTGCATGGTGTTTCATTTTTTTCCAGTTGGCGATATCCTGCAAAGCTTTTTCAAATTCATATCGGGTGATCCCCTTCATGCCCCAGGTAAATGCGGGGACCACTTTAGGCGTAAGACCTTCGCCGAAGACGTTGGCGCAGCACCCGATAACGGAGCCGGTATTGATGGCTGTGTTGATGGCTGTGCGGCTATAATCGCCCATGACAAGGCCGCATTTAAAACCGGCGAGGATGAACTTGCCGGTGGCGTGGTGCCAGATCTTTACTTCTCCCCCTGTGTTTTTAACGTTGCTGTTGGTAGTACCTGCGCCCATGTTACACCATTCGCCAATGACAGCATCTCCGAGATAACCGTCGTGCGCTTTATTGCTATAGCCCTGCATAACGACATTTTTGATTTCGCCGCCAGCGGTGCAGGCGGGTCCCAATGAAGTGGCGCCGTAGACCTTCGCCCCCATTTTCAACACCGTTTTTTCACCTATAAACAAAGGTCCTCTCAACAATGCGCCTTCCATGATAACAGCGCCTTTGCTGATGTAAACCGGTCCGGTGGCGGCGTTGATGGTAGCAAACTCCATTTCGACGCCTTCTTCGACAAAGAGGTTGTTTTCGCCGAGCACTTTATTAGACGCGGATATTGCCGCGGCAGTTTTACCATTGGTAAGCAGTGGAAAATCAGTTCTGGCCCAGGTATCGTTCCACATAAATATTTCCCATGGGTACTGAAGATGCGTGACGCCTGTGCGGGTGACGACGTGGTGCAGGTGCGGGGAAAGCGCCGCCATGGAGAAGGCATTTTTGCCCAGGTTAAAACGGCAGGCAATGAGTCCCATTTCGTCTTGCAGCGCTTCGCCTTCGGCCAGTTGAAGGATGCTGTGGCGCAGTTGTTCATCGGGCAATACGGCGGCGTTGACAAAGAGGTGAGTTCCGGGTGCAGCCAGGGGATATAATGGCTGCAGGTATTCGCTGGTAAGGACAAAGACCTGCTCCTTACTCCAGTGCTGCCATCGTTGCTTTATGGTGAGCATTCCGAGCAGCAGATCGGCGACAGCGCGGGTTTGGGTAAGGGGGAACAGGCTTTCCCTGCCAGGCGGATCAAATAATATAATGCTCATATGTGTAAAGCTTGTTTGCCGTAAAGTTATTATATGAAAACAATTCACCTATTTTTGCGGCTTTCAAAAAAACAGGCAGCCGGGCAAGTACAGGCATGAAATTCGTAGCAGCCCATGCATAAATATAATCGTTGACATGAAAGTGGTTGGTGTTTCTTTAGGTGTATTGTTATTATGTTTTGCAGGATTTGTTGCATGTAACGAGCAGGCAGCCAGTAAAAATGCCTCCCTGCTGGGCGGAATTGCGAATGAGCCGAGTGATTTTACGTTTGCACCGCTGACACCAGGCCAGGTTAATTATTATCATCACAGAATAGAATCGGCTGTTCCCGCAATACTGGGGAATAATTTCAGCGGCGCCATACTGGTAGCCAAGAATGGAGTAGTTGTGTATGAGGACTACAGGGGTTACAGCAATACCCGCACGAAGGAAGCCATTAATGCGAACACTCCCTTTCACCTGGCATCTGTTTCCAAGACCTTTACCGGTACTACTGTTCTGAAGCTCTGGGAGCAGGGACGTTTATCGCTGGACGATTCATTACAGCATTATTTTCCTGCGTTTCCGTATTCCGGCATTACTGTTCGCATGTTGTTAAGTCACCGCAGCGGCTTACCTAATTACCTGTATTTCCTGGACAAGGGATGGAATAAAAAAGTAAAAGCCACCAACGAAGATGTGTTGAACTGGATGATCACCAATCGTCCGAGGCCCGATAACAACCCCAACCGGAATTTTCATTATTGCAATACCAATTATGTATTGCTGGCGATGATCATAGAAAAAGTGACGGGCATGGCCTATCCGCAATACATGAAAGACAGTGTATTCACCCCTTTGGGGATGAACCACAGTTTTGTGTTTTCGATACGGGATACCAGTCAATATGTACCTACTTATATTGGCAACATTCCTTATGCTATGGATCACCTGGATTGCACCTATGGCGATAAAAATATTTACAGTACTGTGCAGGATCTTCTTTTGTGGGACAAGGCATTGTACCAGCATCGTTTTGTACATGCTGCGACGCTGGATAGTGCGTTTAGGCCACAAAGCAACGAGCGCAAGTCGATGCATAATTACGGACTTGGCTGGCGGCTGTTCATCAATAACCAGGATACCATTATATATCATAACGGGAAATGGCATGGCAGCAATACAGTATTCACGCGCCAGGTGCAGGATACAGCCACCATCATTGTATTGGGCAACCGGTACAACCGTGCTATCTACCAGGCGAAGAAACTTGGTGATATATTCTCGGGCCATCAAGACAATAATAAGTTAGAAGAATAGAGGTTGCAAAATTGTACATTCGTTCCATGAAACTGCTCACGGCTGCACAAATACACGAGTGGGATGCTTATACAATTGCCCATGAACCTATATCCTCCATTGACCTCATGGAAAAAGCGGCACTTGCCTGCACCAACCATATTACCTTATTTACGGGGAGTGATTCCATATTAAAAGTATTTTGTGCAAAGGGCAATAACGGCGGTGATGGTTTGGCCATTGCCCGGCAGTTACTGGCGCAAGGGTATGACGTGTCGGTGTACATACTGGAGTTTGGGGCAAGGGGGTCTGATGATTTTGAAGCGAACCTACAGCGGTTACGCGGTATTACCGATGAGCTCTACTTTATAGAACATGCCGGCGCCTTCCCGGTTTTACATGCAGATGATATTGTGATAGATGCTTTATTTGGCTCGGGGTTAAACAGGCCACTCCAGGATTTGTCGGCCCAACTGGTTCAGCATATCAACGATGCCGATGTGAGAGTATTTTCGGTAGATGTGCCTAGCGGGATGTTCACGGAAGGTTCATCGAAGGGCAATATTATAGTTCAGGCAACACATACGCTCACCTTCCAGATACAGAAATACTGTTTTATGCTGGCAGAGAATGCTGTTTATACCGGCAGTGTTCAGGTGTTGGATATTGGCTTAAAAGAGAGCTTTCAACCTACGGAGGAGGCTATTTATCATCTTATCACTGTGCCGGATCTGCTGGCTATTTATGAGCCGCGCCATGAATTTGCGCATAAGGGCAGTTATGGCCATGCTTTACTTGCGGCGGGCAGTTACGGGAAAATGGGTGCTGCTGTACTGGCAGCAAGGGCCTGTTTAAGATCCGGGATAGGTTTATTAACTACCCTGATACCTGAAGAAGGATATATTATTATGCAGACTGCGGTTCCCGAAGCGATGGTAGTGGCCAGCATTGCTGCGGCTACGAGCGCTTATGCCTGTCTTGGGGTTGGCCCGGGACTGGGCACACACGAGGCTGCCGTAACACTGGTAGACCAGTTACTGCAGGGCGCCAGTCAGCCAATGATCATAGATGCAGATGCTTTAAATATTATCAGCCGGCATGCCGGCTGGCTGGAGCGCATACCTGAGAACAGCATCTTAACTCCTCATCCCAAAGAATTCGACCGGTTATTCGGGGAACATGAGAATGAATCGAAGCGGATAGAAAAGGCCATTCATCTTTCGAAGCAATATCGCTGGGTTATTGTATTAAAGGGGCATCATAGTCTTGTGGCCTGGCAGGGCAAGGGCTGGTTCAATACTACCGGGAATGCGGGGATGGCCACCGGTGGCAGCGGCGATGTGCTTACCGGCATCTTAACGGCCCTGATGGCGCAATACAAACAGCCTCATTATGCTGCTTTACTAGGGGTGTATTTGCATGGGCTGGCGGCAGATCTTGCACTGGATACGGAAGTTCATTCTATGGAAAGCCTTTTACCGTCGGATATTATCGACTCGCTTGGGCGTGCTTTTTACGCTATAGCCTAATATCGGAAGCCTTGGGGCTTGTAAAAGTATTGCAACTATATAAAAGCCCATGGGGCAGCTATATGAATAGATTTTTTTTCTGGGTACCGGTTTTAGCTTTTGCCAGTTGCCGGTATCAAAAGCCTATTACTACGGTTGACTACCTGAACAATGGTCAAACCTGCAACCAGAAGATACCTGCAGACATTATAAAGAACGGGAAGATAAATAGCGCTTTTATTAAAAGCCTCCAATTTAGCATTTTAGATTCCATTTCTTTTCCCGATAAAAATCCTGATAGAAAGAAGCTATACAGCACTCCTGTTGCAGTCGATTTCAGTAAGAGAATAAAGCGACATTCAGAAGCATATTATTCCGTGTATACAGCTTATAATATCGACAAGGCAATAAAATACTATAATAAGCTTTTTGAAAATAAGATAGACTTCAATTCCCAGGAGGATTACAGGGAGATAAGTGTTTTGTATGGTGATATACCGTTATTAACCTCCCCCAAAGAATTCATTATTCAGCCCGGGGGCCAACCGTCGCCTTCTTTGTTTTACCATGAGATGGGACACAGGGCCTTCTGGTATCTTCAGGATAGATTAAACATTAAGTTCGGAGGGCTTACCTATATACATATGGGGCTTCTGGAATACTTCACGGTTTCGTTAAACAATTCCCCTGTTGTTGGAGAAGATTTCGTTCCCTCAAATCTGATAAGAGACGCTTCCCGATTATGCCAGTATCCTGCTGCCGATTCCCTTTATATCGGCTCTTTTTTCGATAAGCTGAAAGCGTTTTATAAATCAGAACTCGAAAATGAGCATAATAACATTTCAAAGTATTACTATCTCTCCGTTTCCAGGTATCAAAAATACTTTGCAAACGTGCTGGATAATCATAGAGCCGGTTTGATTATCACTTCTACCTTATGGCGTATCAGGCAAAAACTCGGAAAAGACAAAACCGACCGGCTTGTAGCTCAGACTATTTTGGGATTAAATTCATTTTTTGACAGGAGAGATCAATTCTACCGGGCGGGCAAGGAGGAATCATCTTCCGCTAAGATAGAGTGGTTTGACCTGTATTATGGATTGATTCAGACGGATAAAGCGCTCTATAATGGAGAGAATCAATTAGTTATTGAAAAGGAATTCAAAACAACCGGTTTCCCGGTCGAGAGCGTAAAAAAATAGAGGTGTTGGAAAACACCTCTCTGTAACCCTTCATAAACAATCCATACCCCTATGGATAGTTATTTTATTGGAGCAAACTTAAAAAAATATTAAAGGATTAAAAAAATATTAAATACATTTTCACATTTTTTTCCGATAATTCTAATAGGTTTCTAATGTGGAATTCGGGAGGAGAAAAGCAGACAGGGGTTTATCAATTAATTACAAATGATATAAATCACGTGTATGTTATAGGTGGTACAGTGCATTTTTTCACTACCTTTCGATTTTATATCAATTAAATCTTCGACATCCTTGCTTATGTACAACTCACTGTTTTATCTCGTGCCTGTGATGGGCGTAATAGGCCTTTTGTACACTTTTGTCAAATTCAACTGGGTATCTCGCCAGGATGCCGGCAACGAACGGATGAAGGAAATCAGCACTTATATTGCTGATGGTTCTATGGCTTTTCTGAAAGCGGAATGGAAGATCCTCTCCTATTTTGTAATTATAGTTGCGTTGTTGCTGGGTGTAATGGCTCAAAGTAACCCGCATTCGAACTGGTTGATCGCTGTAGCCTTCATATTGGGTGCGATTTGCAGCGCTACCGCCGGTTATATAGGCATGAAGGTGGCTACCAAGGCCAATGTACGTACAGCACATGCGGCACGCACCAGTTTATCGAAAGCTTTATCCGTTTCTTTTACAGGTGGTTCTGTTATGGGACTGGGTGTAGCTGGTTTAGCCGTTTTAGGTTTAGGAGGGTTATACCTTATTTTCAAACAAATACTGGCGCCCGGAGCTGAAGTTCGATCGGAGGAAATGCTGCGGACTATTGAAGTACTTACCGGTTTTTCACTTGGTGCAGAATCTATTGCGTTGTTTGCGCGTGTTGGCGGTGGTATTTATACCAAGGCAGCCGACGTTGGCGCTGACCTTGTAGGTAAAGTAGAAGCTGGCATCCCCGAAGATGATCCGCGTAACCCTGCCACTATTGCCGACAACGTTGGTGATAACGTAGGTGATGTTGCGGGTATGGGCGCCGACTTATTCGGTTCTTATGTGGCAACCGTTCTTGCAACGATGGTACTGGGGCAAGAAACTATATCCAGTGATAATTTCGAAGGTTTTGGCCCTATATTGTTGCCAATGATAATAGCTGGTTTAGGCATCCTGTTTTCCATCATCGGCACTTTCTTCGTTAAGATAAGTGATGCTGCCGGTATCAATACCAGCAATGTACAACGTGCCTTAAACATGGGTAACTGGGGTTCTATCGTATTAACGGCCCTAGCCTGTATTGGACTTGTATATTATATTTTACCGGAAACAATGACCTTACGTGGTCTTGAATTCACCAAATGGGGAGTACTGGGCGCGATTGGTGTTGGTTTACTGGTAGGTACTCTTATGAGTATCATTACTGAATACTATACAGCGATGGGCAAACGTCCTGTAATGAGCATTATCAGGCAGTCTGCTACGGGGCATGCTACCAACGTAATTGGTGGTCTGGCAGTAGGTATGGAATCGACCCTGCTCCCGATACTGGTACTGGCAGGTGGTATTTATGGTTCTTATGCCTGTGCTGGTTTATATGGCGTGGCTATTGCAGCTGCGGGTATGATGGCGACTACTGCGATGCAATTGGCGATCGATGCGTTTGGTCCTATTGCCGACAATGCCGGCGGTATTGCCGAGATGAGCGAGTTACCTAAAGAAGTTCGTGAAAAAACCGACGTTCTGGATGCGGTGGGTAACACTACAGCTGCTACCGGTAAAGGTTTTGCGATTGCTTCTGCGGCCTTAACGGCGCTGGCATTGTTTGCTGCGTTTGTGGGTGTAGCTGGCATCAGCGGGATCGATATATATAAAGCGGATGTCCTGGCTTGTTTATTTGTAGGAGCGATGATACCTTTTATTTTCTCCTCACTGGCCATACGTGCGGTAGGTGAAGCTGCGATGTCGATGGTTGAAGAAGTACGCCGCCAGTTCCGTTCTATTCCAGGTATCATGGAAGGCACCGGAAAACCTGAATACGACAAATGCGTGGCGATTTCAACACAGGCTTCGATCAAAAAAATGATGTTGCCCGGTGCTATTGCTATTATTTCTCCGCTGATCATCGGCTTTTTAATGGGACCTGAAGCACTGGGCGGTTTTCTTGCAGGCGCTACTGTGAGCGGTGTGTTAATGGGTATGTTCCAGAACAATGCCGGCGGTGCATGGGACAACGCTAAAAAAAGCTTTGAGAAAGGTGTTGAAATCAATGGTGAGACTTACTATAAGAAATCAGAACCCCATAAGGCTTCGGTAACCGGTGATACCGTAGGTGATCCTTTCAAAGACACCTCCGGCCCATCAATGAACATCCTTATTAAACTGATGTCGATTGTATCACTGGTAATAGCTCCAACGTTAGCGCAGTTATTCCATACAAAAGATGCAGTTCGTGTGAAACAAAAGCCAGCTATCGAGCAAACCGTACAAGCTGCTGTTCCTGCCAACCAAGGCAATGTTGCAGCTTATAAATAACATTTCGTTGTTAAAAAAAAGCGGGCCGGATGTAGTTATCCGGCCCGCTTTTTTATATACTTGTGTCTATGAAAAACTTAATTTACTCACTCCCTTTATTGTTATTACCGGCCTGTAATAACGGTGAACAAAATAACAAGCATTCCGATTCAACCGTTATTATAAAACCAGCCAGTCAGGTATCTGAGAAAAGAGAAAAAGTAAGCAGTACACCTGTGGCAGAATACAAACAGAAAGTTCCTGATGAGCTAAACGACTGGTATTTTACGGTTAAGGTGTATGAAACCTCTGCCACTTTTGGTTATCGTATACAGTTGCAATACCAGGAACTGAGGGCGGAAGACAATTTTACCGTTCCTAATCTAGGTTTCAATCCTGTTATTTCCATCAAAAAGGGGCCTGAGGATTATAGTTGCGTTATCGGGTTTCATGACAAGGAAGGATTATTCAAAGAATATAAGCTGGTAACGGCGAAGAACGGGAAGGTAAATATCAAAACCATTGGTCATTATGCGGTTTCAACCGTTTCGCGCGTACAATAAGCTGGAATTTTACCGAAATTTTATGTTTGAAAGCGCATATAATACTTACATTTGATACGAAATAATTCGTAACATGAGCAATCTAAAAAGTGTGAAACCGACAGAAAGTGAGCTAGAGATACTACAGATACTCTGGAAAAGAGAGCAGGCAACCGTACGTGAAGTGCATGAGGAGTTAAGCCAGTATAAAGAAAGTGGTTATACTACCACTCTCAAACTCATGCAGATCATGTTTGAAAAGGGTATTGTGGTGCGTGATGATTCTGCGAAGACACATATTTACCGGCCCAACATATCGAGGGACAACACCCAGAAGCAACTGCTGGGCAAGATGGTGAATTCCTTATTTGAAGGTTCTACCAGCCAGCTGGTGATGCAGGCGCTGGGCAGTACACCACCTTCCAGGGAAGAACTGGATGAGATTCAGCAGCTGCTGGACAATCTGAAAAAACAATAAACCGCATTGTATGCAGGCATTGCTCCACTCTCCTTTTTTACAGGCATTGGGTTATGCCATTGCCAACAGTTTGTGGCAGGCAGCCCTTTTATGGCTGGCAGTGGCATTGATCACGGGTCTTGTTCCTTTATCGGCTGCGGTTAAATACCGGTTAGCACTTATTGCGCAACTGGGGGCCTTTTGCTGGTTTCTTATCACTTTCAAGGTATATTTTCAGCAATGTGCGGTGGCTGCTTCGGCCCTGGAGTCGTTGAACATGCCTGCGGAGAATGCGTGGATAGTAGCGCCGGAAGCAACATCTTTCCGTTCCAGCTTACTGGCGTGGACGTTGAAAATAGAGCAGCTGCTACCGTTTTTATCGATAGCTTACCTGTTCCTGCTGGTGTTCCTGGGGGTTAAATGGATCAGGACCTACCGCAAGGCGCAGCAGATACGTAAGGATGGGTTGCATAAAATTGATGTGGAGTGGCGTTTGTTTGTACAAAAGGTTGCCGTGCAGCTTCATATAAAACCCAAGGTAGAGCTCTTTCTATCTTCTGTGGTGAACAGTCCTTTAACAGTGGGTTATCTTAAACCTATTATCTTATTACCCATAGCCAGTATCAACCATCTTACTCCGCAGCAACTGGAGGCATTGTTATTACATGAGCTGGCGCATATTAAACGGGGGGATTATTTCATCAACCTGATACAATCTGTCATAGAGATCACATTGTTCTTCAATCCGTTTATGCAACTGCTGAGCCGTTTAACGCGGAAGGAAAGGGAGAACGCCTGTGACGACTGGGTATTACAGTTTCAATATAATCCTTCGATGTATGCTGAAGCGCTGTTGCGTATGGCGCATTTACAGGCGGCCCCGGTACTAGCCATGCAGGCCAGTGGTAATAAGGGAGAATTGCTGCCCCGGGTAAAGCGCATGCTGAACCAACAAGAAAAGGCATTTAATTATAAACAACACCTGATTGCCCTGGTAGTTATGACGGGGGTGTTAAGCACTATAGCCTGGCTGCAGCCAGGATTATCGAGCTATAACCAGGCTGGCAATGGCAAAACACAGCAACCGGTATTATTGGAACCGATCACTGCAAGGGTAGACAACCCTTTATTCAATCCTGTTTTTTTCCTTGCGAATCATAAGCGCGACGAGGGGGAAAGAACCCATACAGCGGAAAAGCCTGCCGTCAAAATTCGTACTACCGTAGCTGCGGCCGCGCGTTATAAAGAAGAGCCGGAAAGTACCCTTGCAACTGTCATTGAAGAAAGCGCCAGGATAGACAGCAATATATTGCAACCTGTTATGGCGGAGCATATTACGGTAATGCCGTTACCTAATTTTGTGGTACAGCTGCAAAACATGGACATGGTACCTCCTGCTCCTGAAGTATTTTATTACCGTTTGCCCATGCGCCCTCCCCAACCAGGTGGCCGTACAGCCAGAAGTATAAAAGTGAGGATAGCGGCTCCGCCAGCCCCGCCAAGGGCAAGAGTGTTGCAGCGCGCAGACAATATACGGAGTTACGCTTCCGGTACTGCAGCGAGCCTACGCCGTACCATGGACAGCGCTCATGTAAGAATGCATCATAGAAATATAGATCGTGCCATCAGCAATTTGTTGAGAGAGATAGCAGATTCCGGCCGTTTGTCGCAATCGCGCCAGTTCCGGTTATTAGCCAAATTGCCTGCCGACCTGGAGCTGCTGGACACGGAGATGCTGGAACGCGCCTTTGAAATGTTGGAACGCCAGGAAGCGATCTGGGCCTATTGCCGTCCTGCGGTTAAGGAAAAAGACCGTGTAAGGCCGGATGTTAATGTTACCATCAAAAAAAGGAAAGATCATTCCACCAATAATACCAATGGCACAACGGCAGGGGCTACCATGCTGCAACAAGGCACGGCTACCTATTATACCCAGCCTGTACCGCCTCCACCCCCATCGTCGTATAATGAGCGCCAGCCACAAGTGGTCACTTATCAATATAAAGATGTGATGATCACTATTTCGAACAGCTTAAATGGCGTTACCACACAAAGCAGTCAGATCACCATCCGGAAGATGACCAAGGAAGAAAAGCAGGAGAATATGCTGGTTGATGAAAAAGAGGCGGTGCCGGCGGGACCGGAAGCTCCGCTGAGCCAGTCGTTACTCATTCATGCAGATTAGGATCTATTGAGGTTGCTGTGTTACCAAATATTCTTCGGGCACCAATCATCGTGGTTATTACCCAGGGCGAGGCCTATGAGGATCTCGTGTGTTCCCTTGGTGACGTTATTCAATTTAGAAGCCGTAAAATCGTACGCATAGCCAATATTGAGGTTATTGCTGATATTCATACCTAACATTACGGCATATCCTTCTTTAAAACGGTAATTTAATCCTACCCAGGCGTCATCCCTGTATTGCAGTTTTGCATTGAGGTCGAGGCTGGCGGGAGTTGGCGTTACATATTTTACAAGAACAGAAGGCAGGAGGGAAAAGTCTTCTCCGAGAAAAGTAAGGAAGCCCCCGGACAGAAACAAGTGAGGTAAGAGTTTTCCTTTCAGTTTTGCGATAGAATCGCCTGTAAGTTTGCCGCCGTCGAAGCCGATACCCTGTGGAACGATGTTAAGGCTTGATGCGCCGACAAAGAATTTTGAGGAGTACAACCAAATACCTGCGTTAAAATCCGTTTTCAATTTATTCAATTCGCCGCTGCCCTGCAGGATGGGGTCTACGGGATATTCAACACCGAAATCGAGTTTTTCGGAGTTAAGGCGCATTTGCTGTACGCCTGCAGACAGGCCGGCGCTGATATTCATGGAGGGTGAAAGCGCGATATGATAGGCAAAAGTGCCGTAGGCAGAAAAGCGGTTCATAGGCCCTGTTCTGTCGTTGATAAATGAAAATCCCATTCCGGCATGGGGCGGTGGAGCGGTGTATTCGTTCCAGTAAGCTTTTCCGCGCGGGTTGGTGCCGGAAGCGTGGGTGCCTGCGATGGTAGGCCTGTCGTAGTCGCTTTTGGTAAGTGGTCCGTGAACAGTGACGTAAGTCGTTACCGGCGATCCGTTCAAACCTACCCATTGGTGCCTGTGGCTCATTTTTACATCCCAATAGTTTTCGATACCTGCGACTGCGGGATTGATGATGAAACTATTCAAAATGTATTGCGTGTATTGGGGGCGTTGCTGCGCATGTAACTGAATTACTCCTACCATTGCAAGAACAATAGCCAGTCGTCTTTTCATGTCTTAAAAATAGACAATCAGCTATAGAGGCCGGAGCTGAAAAAGGCCGTTTTTCCTCCCTTAGATCAGGGGATTAAGGCCTTAGGGCCTGCGCAGAAGAGCAGGTCGATGATACTCAAATTAGGCTGGAAGCCGTTGCGATCTTCGAAAAGCTGGAAGTAACGGGGCAGGTTACCGGTATGGTTCCGGAAGTTAGAGGGGCGCCAGTAATTTCTAAAATCTGCCATTACGGCAGGATTATATTCCTGTACGAAGTTATCGGTTAGTTTAACTGAAGCGGTTGTTTTAAACAGCTTTTGAATCCATGCTGCTATTTCGAGGTTAAGATCGAAAAGGTAGACGTGCCGTTTTTGGAGCAGGCTTTCGACGCTGCCGGCATAAAAATCAAAATAGGGTGCGCGGCGGTAACATGAGGTAATGGACCTCCAGTGCTGGACGTTCCATTTATCCTGCCAGGCAATTTTGATATCGCGGTAGGAGGCTTTCTGATCGCGTCCTTTTTCGAGGGGGACGGATAAATTAATGAGTCCGTTGCTGCCGGCGATGATACAACGGTTGCGAAAACTGTTCTTCTGGTAGGTATCACATGCTTCTATTTCAACATATGAATATTCAAACCACATTTTTATTAAGCTAATGCATGGAAAGTATTGGTTATCAGTTATTAATACTTTTTCAGATTCCATAAATGCGATTATGAGGTCAGGCGCCCTAAAAAGCGCCTATTTCGTTAAAAAAAGCTTCCCAATAAGGGTTACACTTAATTTCAATATACCTCATATATGTCTAAAAATGAAGTAGTTATTATTATTTTAGCTTACTAAATAAATTAGTCCAATCTTTTTGGTATGTCGGATGGCCGATTTCCAATTTTTTTAGCAGTGCTATTTCTAATAAAGGCCAGGCTAAAGCGGCTCTTACATCCCACATCCACCCAAAAATCTGACCGACTGGCTAAATTAGTTAGAAAGTGTTTAAAGTAAAAATTGAGGTAGTGGAATGTGGGTAACTCCCCTATTGATGTGGATTTCTAAAATTATTAGTAGAGGAATAGTAAGGGGTAAAAGACGCTTTTAATAACTATTAAATAGTGTCAATTATGCATCATTTAGATCCACAAAAAAGCAATCAATTCTTTACAGAGACAGCCGCACAAATGCGCATAGAAGCGGAAAGGGATTTTGCAAATAACTTATCAGAGTTTGAATCCTATTCAAAAGAAAAATATGGGGTAGCTACAAAAGCGTACTATAAAAACAATATTCTAGTTCTTGACTTTTGCTATGAAGACATATTGGCAGTATTTAAAACTCCCGGTGTAACAGTTTTAGAAGAATGGCCTACAGAATTGGAAAAATTTGTAATTGAGAAAAAAGGGCCGCTATATAACTCAAAAGGAGAAATCATGCCTAATCCAGAGAAAGGATAGCTAATTCAGGCCATTGAGGGCTGTATTCAACTGGCAGATGCTTATAAGTATTCAACAATTTTTCAGATGGGAATAGATCGCTATCAAATACAAATGAGCGCATATTTTGGAGGTTGTCAGACGGAGCGGCAATGAAGGCCATTTGACCCTCAGTTTTAGTCTTATTTATCTCCAGTATACAATTGAAGTTATAGGGGGCTATTTGAAACAGTACAGGGTCTGTCTCATGATTGGTTAGCACCTCTTCTATCTGATTTCTATTGGCCTCTGATAGCTGACTGATATTGTAAAGGATTTTTTCAATATCAGTCGCTTTTCCCACTGTTCCAGATTCATTCAGGTAATCTACTTTAAAAGTAATAGGGTTCATAATATTTTGTTTAGCTAAATATAATCTATGCAATTCAAGAACTTAAAACAACTGGTTATATATTTCGGCAATGACGAACAGAAATGCCGGGACTTCCTGGCTAAAGAGCGATGGGGGAATAAGCCTATTTGTGTACACTGCCAGCATGATAAGTGCTACCGCTTTACCGATGGAAGATTATATAAATGTGCCAAATGCCGGAAGCAGTTCACCGTTACAATGGGAACTATCTTTGAAAATAGCAAAGTTCCCTTAAGCACCTGGTTTGCTGCTATTTATCTGTGTACTGCGCATAAAAAAGGAATTAGTTCTATACAACTAGCTAAGGATCTGGGAGTAACGCAGAAAACAAGCTGGTTTATGCTCATGCGAATTAAGGAAATGACCAAGGTAAAAGACCGGGCTAAAATGACCAGAATAGTAGAAGTAGATGAAACCTATGTAGGGGGAAAAGAGCGGAACAAGAGCAATGCAGAACGTAAAGCATTCGCGGAAGGAAAGCGCAAAGCAGAAAAGACCCCGGTAATAGGAATAGTAGAACGCAAAGGTATGGCTTACCTACAGGTAGCTAAGGACGTTACGGGAGGCACTTTAAAGGGGCTAGTCCGGGAAGCAGCGGATCGTATGAGCATTATAGTTACCGATTCCTTTTCAGGATATACCGGGCTGCGAGATCAATACATTGGACATGTTACAGTAAATCACTCCCAAAATGAATACATAAGCGGGATCTATCACACAAACACCGTGGAAGGGTTCTTTTCGATATTAAAGCGTTCTATTCTTGGGATATTCCACCATTTAAGCGTAAAGCACCTGCAACGGTACTGCGATGAAATTAGCTTCCGGTATAATACCAGATATATGGAAGATGCAGAAAGATTCTACTATACACTTACAAAAACGGAAGGCAGGCTAACATATAAACGCCTAATAACAGCTATTAACTAATCTTTACTAGTTACCTTTTTGAAATAGGTAGCTACTGCCCCACCAATTGCACCACTAAAAAACAGTTTATCAATTCCCTGAATTTGTTCATTAGTTAGCCATTGATAACAATCAGGAAGTGCTAAATGTATTAAACGACAACTTATAATACCCGTAGCAACTAGCGAAACAATTAACATGAAGATTATAAATACCCAATGAAGTACATCCTGTACCGTATTGTGACGTTTTAAGCCACTCATTTCATACCGCTCTTTTAATTCTTTGGCGGTTTTTTTATCTAAAGGTGCAGGATCTATAGGCTCTGTTATATTAGCAAGATCGCTAGACAGTGGATTGGGCTGGTTGTTGGCTGGCATTTGCCTTAATCTTGTAATGTTTTTGAATTAAATCATTAGGAATGATTACACCCTCCCTATTACAACCTCCCATCTCATTCCAAGTAGTATCCCACGGTGTCCCTTTTTGATGGGTGAGCGCCGACAATTGAAGCCCATCATATTTACTATAAACATCCCATATCTTATTAAGAAACGGATACATGTCATTGTCAGATGGCATGGGTATATTATCAGTAAATGGCGCTTCCGCAAACGTTTTTATTTGACCATTTCCGAATTTCTTAAATTCTCTGTAAACAGAGACTACAACAGGGCCATATTTCCATGCCTCTACCGGCTCACTTAAAAGCGGCTTCCCTGTGAGACCGAGATGCCAACCATGAGCTATATAGGTCAATTTAACCAGCTTCATGGGTGTCAATTCTTTGCCAGTCTCGAAAGACTTATTAACAAAGAAGTTAGCTATTGCTAATGGATTTTCCATGAATGTAGAATGTTTTACGTTTGCAAGTTCGATATAATAACGTTGAAATGCAATAAATGTTAGCAAAAACAACGCTAAATAACGAAATTCACATATAAACACTCAGGAAATGGCAAAAGCATCAAAACCAAAGAATGAAGTAAAACAGGCCCCTAAAAAGAAGCCCGTTAAATTAGGTATGAGCTTTGGAGAAGCTATTAAATTGGCTGTCAATACACCCAAAAAGAAGAAATAGCACCTACTCAGCCCGTCTTATCCACGCTGTTACAGCTATGTAAACGTAAGCATTATAGCCTACTATCTGGCATTGTATCATTTCTGGATCTCCCACTGAGGGGGTTATTACCCTAAATAAGACCTCTCCAAAGTAGAAACAGTCATTAGCTTTTAGCTGCCCTAATGTGGTGAATTGATTATTCATATGAAACTACTTTAGTATCTTGGGTCATATTTTTCGACATCAAACTGCTTTTCAACAACCCCAATTAGTTTTATCTTATAGGTATAGATGGAATCTCCTTTGCTTATGCGATATATGGGGCCTAAATCACGGGGATGCTTATCATTCTTGTGATCTAAATAATATACAAGACCAAATAAACAAGCACCCCACCCTATCAAAGCCATCACGCCATGCAGGCGCTCACTAAATGTGTATGCTTTCTTTTCCATGCTATTTCAAGGGGATAAAGTTTTTTAGAATACCCACATACTTTTCAGGGGCTGCGGTCTCATACTGTTCGTTATAGTCATCCCATGTCACAACTCTTTTCTCGTAAATCGAAAAAAGCAATCCATTGAAACGGCGCTGGTAAATGGCTTTACGCTGCTTTACGTTTAGATCATCACTGTACTCCTTAAAATTGCTAGAAGAAGGATTTGTTAGAATGAAGAGGAACAGGACAGAAAATAAAATCCAATGCCAAACCTTGAGTTTGATTTTCATGGTAAATTCCCGTAAGGGCGGTTTATTACTCCCGTCCCAAGAAGTAGTACACAGGGAAATAAAATAGCGTGGGACTTTTAGAGTAATCCCACAGCAATCTAGGCATTGGCGCGCCTGCAAACTATAGGACATACAATAAGCCCACGCCATAGCGTGAGCGTCATTGCTCAATCCCTTTTAGTTTGCTTTGTAAAACGCCAATTTTAGATTGCAAAAAGGACTAGCTAAACGCTACTTCAATATTTTACCAGCGCAAAATACAAAAGCTAGACAAAACCGGCCATAAAATTAAACGATTGGGTATTTTTAAGCGCTAAAATCCTAGAATGAATATATTTTTCGATTTTGAAGAATCAGGAGAAATTCCCAAAGGTGCACAATTTAATGATCCAGAAGCTCAACTTGGAATAGATTTGGTACGAGATTTTGTCAAAAGCAGAGTAGCAGTATTAAAAGATGAAATAGAAAGACAACCAAACGGGCAAATTATAATACAATTTTTTTATGGGCCTACTGGAATAATATTTAAAAACTTTACTGATTCACTTTCGGGAAAGTTATCTGATTGCTTTCAATTAAATGACGCAGCCTATCTCTCAAGAAAGTTGTGGGCCATTTTTTGCCCCGGAGAACCGTATCCCACAGAAGACGAACATCCTTAAACCGCTCCCCTTTAAAAATATATTCAGAAGCCAATTCGTCATAAGATATACCGAAATCAGCAATATACGCTAAATGAACGTCTATTGAATCAGGATGATCTTTTATGTAGTCTCCCGCTAATTTGTATATATTTTCGGCTTTTAACAATGCTGGGTGATATAGTTAATGTAAACAAATTAGCTCTTGTTACTGTAACAAGAGAGCAATAACTCTGTTAAATCATTTTCCCATATGACATAAACTTTTCCAGACAATTTTGGGGCAGTTTGGGACTTGGGAGTACAAAACATATTAATTATCAATCTAATATTATTTTCATCTAATATGGGCTTATTTTCCATTTTTGATTATATTGTATGACCTAAAAAACTCCCAAATGGCAAAGTTTATTGAGATAATCCTAGACACCAACCCAGAAAAGAAAGCGCTTTTAAATATTGATAGTATTGAATACATATCACCAGGCACTACAGGGGCTTATATAAAACTATCTCAGTCAAATCCAAACGGAACACCGTATTTAAATGCAAAAGAGTCTTATGAGACCATCAAAGACCTGATTGAAGCGTCATAAAGACACCGGCAAAAACAACTCGATATCTTTCACAACATCCGAAAAGAGGTTCTTAATCTCTTTAAGGGGCATTCCATTGACTATAGCTAAAACTTCTACCCTCTTACCCTTCCATTCGTCAGATAAGGTATCCATCTCACTAGATGCCCACATGCCCTTTTGCCTCTTGCGGACATTAATCTTTTCTTCAATGTGATTTTCTTCTAATATGGTTCCATTTTCCATGTTTTCGCGCACTCACCGTTTTCCCCGACACCCATTTCAAAAAATCCTAATGCATCCAAAATCAAAATATACATATCAATATTGATACCCTTACTGTGGGTGGAAGAGGTAAGTATAGGCCGCTAAAGCTGGCCGAAACGGAGTGTACTCCTACCCTGCCGGGAATAGTGCAAACATAGTGAATAGATGGTAAATAGCAGAAAGCGGATATGAGCATGGGGATATATGCCTGAGTGAAATGTTGAACGCCGCTATTTAAAAACGGCAGATTTGAATCGTTTTAAGACGCTTTATCGTAGATAGGTAAAATCCAGGGAAAGAATCCTAATCCTATGCTCAATGAAAACTAATGATGATCAATGGCTAGAAACGGTCAAACAGTTTCTGCAACTTAATACGGAGGCAGATAGAGAGCTACAGAATATTGTCAATCTGGCAGCCGAAATTGCGGAAACCCCTGTTGCGCTTCTCACCCTACTTGATGAGGACAAGCAGTGGTTCAAGGCTAAAAGAGGTGTTGCGATGGACTCCACCCCACGGCAGATCTCCTTTTGTACACATGCTATAGAAGCGGAAGGGATGATGATCGTTCCTGATACGATGCAGGATGAACGCTTTGTATTGAATCCTTTGGTTACCGGCGAGCACCAGATCCGCTTTTATGCCGGTGCGCCGCTTACCACGTTAAACGGGTATAAGGTAGGCACATTGTGTATACTGGATCAAAAGCCGCGGGAGCTGACCGAAAAGCAGCAGATGATGCTGGAGCTATTATCGCAACAGGCGATCAACAAGCTGGAGTTATTGCTTACCATCAAACATCTTAACCAAACACTTGCGGAAGCGGAATACCAGAAGAAGCAATTGCAGGAGAAGTCGATACGCCTCCGGGCTTTCTTCGAGGGGTTTAACAGCTGTTATCTGCTGATAGACCGGGAAAACCGGCTGCTGGATTTCAATCATGCAGCTGCTGCCCTGTTCAAGCAGCTGCAGCGGGAGGATCTGTGGGTTGGCAGGCCACTGGAAAATTTCATTGATGCCAATCTTTTACCGGCGGTTCAAAAGGGCGTTGCGGAGGCGTTAGCGGGCCAGAGCAGCAAAAATGAGGCTGTTGGTTATTATGAAAATGAGGCGATCTGGTGGGAGATGCATTTTAGTCCGGCGAAGGATCATGACGGGAAGATCATAGGCGTGAGTTTCAACTCTATAGATATTAGTGCGAATAAGAAGCAGCAGCAGGCGATCTTAATTCAAAACAGTTCGCTTCGTCAAATTGCGTATATACAATCGCATGAATTCCGGAAGCCGGTGGCTTCTATATTAGGCCTGATGCATCTTATTAAGGACTCCAATTACGAGGAGGCCGCTTTTTACCTGCCCTATATGGAGGAGGCGGTAAATGAGCTGGACGAGAAAATAAAGATAAGCGTAGACTATACGGCCACTATTCCGCTGGAAGCTATTAAAAGCTAATTATAACAAATTTGAATATCGATTCTCCCCTAATTTGCGGCCATGAAGACAATGTATAAGGCCGCCGGTATTATGGCGTTAGTTCTGGCAGTATTTGCGTCCGCTTGTAAAAAGCCTATGGGATTTGAATACAGAGGTATCAATAACGTGCAGCTGGAAAACGTGAGCATGGATAAGTCGACCGTAATATTGGATATGCTGTATTATAATCCCAACAGTTTTGGCGTGAACTTAAAGCATGTTGACTGTGACGTATATGTAGACAGCAATTTTATTGGAAAATATACACTGGACACCATGATGCATATAGACCGCAAGGCTACTTTTACGATCCCTACGCGGATGGATGTAAATATGCGTAACCTGCTGAGGGGCGGATTATTTGCTTTGCTTGGGCAAAAAGTTCAGATAAGTGTAAAAGGGAGTACCCGTGTAGGCAAAGGGGGCATCTTTATCAATGTCCCCTTTGATTTCACCGGTAAATATGATATACCACTTTTCAGGTAACAACTTTATTTTATTGCTACCCTTATTGGCGGCTGGCTGTTATTGCATTGGCGGTATATTGCAGGGCTTGCCTTTTTGAGGTCCGCCGCCTTCTTCGGGGCGTTTGCATACCGGCGGCAGCATTTTATATGAATCTTCGGTGGCTTTGGAGTCTTCGGTATCGAATCCTGCGTTGTTGATCACCGTTTTCAGGTAACCTGCATCGATAAGCGTGGGATAGTACTGAATACGGATGGTACCTGTACTCATCACGATCTGCCATTTCATGATACCTGAATCGTTATTGGGGCCTTTTTCCCTGAAGAGGTATTTTTCGAGTCTGTCTTTACACTCCCAACATTTCAGCTGAGGCGATTTAAAAGTTACCCATTGCGGTGTTTTTGGCGTTTGCGCCTGTGTAGCCAGGAACAAGAATACGCCACACAATAAAGCGAGGGATCTTTTCATCATAATATCTGCTTTTTCAATGAAGTTGAATGCAATTTAATATTATAGCGGGAGGTATGAGACAACTTATTTACCCCATTCGGCGGGATTGCTACGCCATTCGAGTAAAAGCGGTTCCATTTCGGGCGCTACGATACCTTTTTCAAGCGCAAGCTGAATTAAGGCATTATAGTTTGTGAGGGATTTAAAGGGGACACCTGCTTTTTCAAAATTAGCTACTGCCAGGTCGAAGCCGTAGTTAAAGATAGAGACCATGCCCACAACTTCTACCCCGGCGTTGCGGAGAACGTCGACCACCTGGAGGCTGCTTTTACCGGTAGAGATAAGATCTTCGATGACCAGTACTTTTTGACCTGCTTCGAGTGCGCCTTCGATCTGGTTGCCGAGTCCGTGTTCTTTTGGTTTGGGGCGAACATATACATAGGGCAGTTTGAGCTGATCGGCGGCCATTGCGCCCCAGGGGATACCTGCTGTTGCCACTCCTGCGAGTACTCCGGCGTCGGGAAACTGTTCGAATATAACGTTACACATTTCGCTTTTCACGAAATCGCGTATAAAAGGAAAGGACAATACCTTGCGGTTATCGCAATAAATAGGGCTTTTCCATCCGCTGGCCCATGTAAAAGGCTGTTGTGGGTTTAATTTGACGGCACCGGATTGGAGTAATTTTTCAGCAACTGCTTTTTCGTTTGAGGTCATATTTATTATTTCGACTTGGAAAAGAGAACGCGAAAATAAAAAGCTATTTGCTACCGATTCGTATAAATTACGGAAATTCGCAGCAATGAAGAAAATTATAGCAGCAGGCGGACTGGTATTCAACGACCAGGACGAGTTATTAATGATCTTTCGCCGGGACAAGTGGGATTTGCCCAAGGGCAAACTTGATGATGGTGAAACCATTGAAGCATGCGCCGTTCGCGAAGTAATTGAAGAAACAGGTCTCCAGCATGTATTACTGATGGAGAAACTGGGGATCACACTCCACACTTATACTGAAAAGGGCGAAGCAATAGAAAAGGAATCGCATTGGTTCCGCATGACCGCTCCTGGTCAACAGGCCCTTATACCCCAGACTGAAGAAGACATCACTATTATTGAATGGGTTAATAAAAACGACATTTCGGCCCGTTTGCAGAACACCTATGCTAATATAACAGCGATCATAGCCCAAAGCGGTTGGTAAGGAAACGTCTGTAACCTTCTGATAACCAATTAACATACCTCTATTTCTTATTGTGTAGGAATACATAATGGAATCATTTTTGTAAACTAGCGAGAAGTATGAGTAAGACTATTATAGTATCGAACCGATTGCCCGTAAAAGTCAATATTACTGATGGAGAACTAAGCATGCAGGCGAGCGAAGGCGGGTTAGCAACAGGATTAGGATCGATTTACAAGGAAGGTAATAATGTATGGATCGGGTGGCCCGGAACGGAAGTGGCGGAAGAGCAGCAGAAGCATGTTACGAATCAATTAAAGGATCTACGACTCAGCCCGGTTTTTCTTACGAAGGAGGATATCCTTCTTTTTTACGAGGGTTTTTCGAACGAGATATTGTGGCCTGTATTTCATTATATGTCGACCTACGCGCGTTATGAAGACGAGTACTGGGAGTCGTACAGGCAGGTAAACGAGAAATTCAAGACAGCTATTTTACAGGTTGCGGAGGCAGGTGATACCATTTGGATACATGATTATCAATTACTGTTACTGGCGGGGCTTATCCGTCGTGAGTTACCTAATATCACCATTGGTTTTTTTCAGCATATTCCTTTTCCTTCGTATGAACTGTTCCGGCTTATCCCATGGCGTTCCGAGTTGTTAGAGGGCATGCTGGGTGCGGACCTGGTAGGATTTCATACCTATGATGATGCGCGGCATTTTTTATCGGCTGCCACGCGGATCCTGCAATTACAGTCGTCTTCGAACATCGTGACCTATAACCAACGCTCTGTAGTTGTAGAGTCGTTTCCTATGGGTATTGACGATACCAAGTTCAATGACCTTGTATTAACGAATGACGAGGTGCGGAATAATATATCGCACCTGGAGGAGTCGTTCACTAATATACGGATGATATTATCGATAGACCGGCTGGATTACAGTAAGGGGATCTTACAGCGTTTACAGGCCTTTGATATATTCCTGCAGGAGCATCCTGAGTACAAGGAGAAAGTTTCGTTATACATGATAGTGGTACCGTCGAGAGATACGGTGACGCAATACAAGGAGTTAAGAGATGAGATAGATAAGCTGGTAGGAAATATCAATGCGCGTTTCAGGACGAACACCTGGTCGCCGGTGAACTATTTCTACCGTTCGTTTCCTTTGGAGATGTTATCGGCGTTATACAGTTTTGCCGAGATCTGTCTTGTAACCCCTATGAGGGACGGCATGAACCTTGTTTGTAAGGAGTATGTTGCCAGTCGCACGCATAATGATGGTGTATTAATACTCAGTGAGATGGCGGGCGCGTCGAAGGAGTTGATAGACGCGATTATCGTTAACCCGAACAACGTTCGCCAGATGAGTGCCGCTCTAGTGGAGGCGCTTAATATGAGTGAAGATGAACAAGTAAGGCGGATGACGCAAATGCGGATGCTGGTGAGCAAATACAATATTACAAACTGGGTAAAAGTATTTATGGAGCGATTAGAGGAAACGAAACGCCTGCAATTATCGTTACAGGCGAGATATATTGGCACGCAGACGCTGAACTATATCAGGAACAAATATGCGAAGGCGCATTCGCGCCTGATATTATTAGACTATGACGGCACCTTAGTTGAGTTTAATTCGAACCTCAACATGGCGCGTCCTGATAAGGAATTATACAATATACTCGAGGAGCTGACACGTGATGTGCGTAATCATGTGGTGATCATCAGTGGGCGTAATCATGTAACACTCCAGGAATGGTTTGGTCATCTTAAGGTGGATATGGTAGCCGAGCATGGTGTATGGAACCGTTATTACGGCAGTGAATGGGAGGATAAAAAGGGGTTGAACAATTCGTGGAAGCAAACCGTGTTTCCGATACTGAATACCTATACAGAAAGAACGCCGGGTTCTTTGATCGAAGAAAAGAGCTATTCGCTGGTGTGGCATTATCGCAAGGCTGAGAAGGAGCTTGGAGAAATGCGTGCGTCGGAGATGATCAATAATTTACGGTATATGGCTGCGGATCTGGGGTTACACCTGTTACCGGGCAATAAAGTGGTAGAGATCAAAAATGTGGAGGTAAACAAGGGCAAATCGGCGCAGCAATATCTTCATAATGGCAATTATGATTTTGTAATGGCTATTGGCGATGACAATACAGATGAAGATATGTTCAAGGCGCTGAAGCCTGATGCTATTTCGATAAAGGTGAACAGCAGTATATCGGCTGCGCGTTTTTACCTAAGAGATGTGCGGGAGGTAAGGGAATTTCTTAAGGGGTTACCCAATAAATTACTGATCACCAAGATGATAGACAGGGTACTTAACTGGATACCGAATGTACCCTTTACGATAAAGAAAAAATAACTACAAACCTCGTAAGCCGGATTCTGTTTCTAAACTATCATTTATCTGCGATGAACATTGCTGTTCACCTGTTGCTGCCTACCCTGGCTCATTGGGCGAGCCGCCCTCAGGCGAGCCTATACATGGCATTACAGCATCTAAGGTTTACCCTCCGGTGATGTTACCATCACCGGACGTGAGCTCTTACCTCACATTTTCACCCTTACCGCGTGGAGGCGGCGGTTATTTTCTGTGGCACTTGCTGTGAATGGCGGAAGCCAAACCCCGGCTCTTCACCGGTAGATTGCCCTGTGCTGTCCGGACTTTCCTTGCCGCAGAAGCTGCGACACGATAGTTCGGGTTTGTAGTAAGCGGCAAAGATAAGAACAGATCGCTGAAGACGGATGACAGATGACAGAAAGAATTGGACGCGGGAGGGAATCAGATGGAGCACAAAGAATGGCTGGCGCAGTTGCCAGCCATTTTACTTTTTAGTACTGGAAGAATATTTCTGTGGCGCCGTAGCCGAAGCGGGCGTCGTATTTGTTGATGAAAGTTTTCACGTCTTTGCGTACTTTAAGGAGGTCGTGGATCTCATCGCGGAGGCGGCCGGAGCCAACGCCGTGGATAATGATGAGGGTGGCCTGGTGGTGCGCCACTGCCAGTTCGTACCATTTTTCGAATTCCCTCAGCTGGATGTTCAGGATCTCGAGGTTACTCATTTGCTCCCAATTGTTCGAGAGTTTTTCTATGTGGAGGTCGACCACAGAGCGGGGCTGTGGCAGGTGCTGACGGATATTGCTGAGATCGTAGACTTTATACCCTTTGGCCGCCAGAGCGCTTACCTCTATCCTATCGTCTTCTTTTTTCTCCGGGTAGCGGGCAAAAAGCTGGTAAGAAATAGATGGTTCGTTCTTCTCCTTCATTTCCTCGATGCGTTTGAAGACCTGTTTGCCTTTGAGTTTTACGTTGGTTTCGTAGTAGTTTTCCTTTTTCTTATCGGGTTTGACGAGGGAGAACTCGAAGATGAAAGCGGGGTTATTACTCAGGTCGTCGAAAGGCACGTCGTGCAGGTAAAAGTCCTGGAAACGGTGAATTTCGTTATCGAGGCCGAAGCCTTCGGTACCGTTCGCGAATTGCTGGCGATAGCTGAATTTGTATGCGTTATCGGTTTTATTGACCAGGTACACTTTGAAATAGTCCACTATTTCATCGTCGAACTCGTCGTAAGAGAATTTAGGAAGGAATGAAAGCCAGACACCGTCTTCCACCTTGATCTGGTTGGGAGTAGGTTTTTCTTTGGGAATGTTATCGGCGTATTGTTTTGGGGCCGGCTTTGGCGCCTCGACCACTTTCTTTTTGGTGAACCTATGAAAATACGGGAAATCGATCTGGTCCATGTAGGCGGGGAATTTCACGCCCCGCACCTCAATGAGCACCATGTTATCGTTGATGATTTCAATGACCTTACCTTCTTCGTTGCTGTGTAATACTAATATATCGTCGCCTACCTGATACTTCATGCTGCAAAATTAGTTAAAAAGATGACAGATGAGAGAAGGGAAAAAGAAACCCCAAAGCGGGTTTACGCCGGCTTTGGGGCTATATATAGTGCGCACCAATATGCTATTCCCTGCCAGCTGCGGGTTTTAGTTTGGAGTTTTTATAACCGTAGAGGAAATAAACGAGGAGGCCCAGCGCCATCCAGGCGAAAAAGAGGAACCAGCTGCCTGTCGGGATCTCGATCATGAGATAGAGGCAAAACAGGACGCCGAGGATGGGAATGAGGGAGTAACTTCTTACAATGGTTATGATGCTAAGCGCCAGGGCTATGAGCATGAACAAAAGGAAGAGGATCTCCTGATGGTTTTCTGTTGTCAGGTGCGTAGCAGCGTTGATGATCCTATAGCGGAAGAAGTAGACAAACAATGCAAATACTACGGGCACGATGTAGCGGCCGTTGATATAGGGCAGGCTAAACTTACCTGCTTGTTTTTCAATGGGTGGCAGCAATAATACCCCCCCGGAAACCAGGACAAAGGCGAAAAGTGTGCCTATGCTGGTAAGGTCGGTCACCACCCCGCTTTGCAGGAACAGGGAAGGCACGGCAACCAGGATACCTGTTATGATGGTTGCAAAAGACGGCGTGTGGTATTTAGGGTGTACCTGCTGGAATTTTTTTGGCAGGAGGCCATCGCGGCTCATGCTCATCCAGATACGTGGCTGTCCCAGCTGGAAGACGAGCAGTACAGAAGTTGTGGCGACGACGGCGCTTACCGAGATAATTTTTTCAATCCAGGGGGCTCTTTTGGCGAAGACAAACGCCAGCGGGTCGTTTACATCTTTGAAGCGGCTATAATTTTCGACTCCTGTGAGCACCAATGCGATAAGAATATAAAGGGCAGTGCAGATGACGAGGGAATAGATCATGGCCCTTGGCATATCGCGCTGGGGGTTTTTACATTCTTCGGCGGTTGTGGAGATGGCGTCGAAACCTATGTAAGCGTAGAAGACGGCTGATACACCTTTGAGGACACCTTCGAAGCGATTGGGCAGGAATGGCGTCCAGTTGTTCACGTCGACGAAGAAGGCGCCGGAAATGATCACGAAGATGATGACTGCGATCTTAAAGATGACCATATAATTGGCGGACTGCTTACTTTCTTTGATGCCTATGTAGGCGATCCAGGTGATAAGCGCCACTATAATGAAAGCGGGCAGGTTAAAGAAAACATGTTTTCCTGCGAGTATGGGGGCTTCGTTCCAGGCGGTTATTGCGAACTGGTATTTCTTCAGTAATTCGGGGTCTGTGATCTTACCTGTTGCGAGGGCTTTGGCAGCTTCGTGGAATGCTGAAGCGGCTGTTGCGGGATCGATCAGCAGCCAGTCGGGCAGGTGGATATGGAAGATATGCACCAGCAGGTTATTAAAGTAACCACTCCAGGAGATGGCCACTACGATATTACCGATAGCGTATTCGAGGATGAGGGCCCAGCCGATGGTCCAGGCGATAAGTTCGCCGAAGGTCACATAGGAGTAGGTGTATGCGCTACCTGAGATGGGTACCCTGCTTGCAAATTCGGCATAACAGAGGGCTGAGAATCCGCAGGTTACGGCTGTGATGATGAACAAGAGCGAGATACCGGGGCCACCGTGATAAGCTGCGCCTCCGATGGTAGAGAAGATACCTGCGCCGACGACGGCTGCAATTCCCATAAAGGTAAGGTCGCGTACGCCGAGGACTTTTCTAAGTCCTGCACCATGTTCTCCGATCCCCTCCTGCTGGTCTTTAAGAATACCGTCAATACTTTTTTTGCGGAATAAAGACTTACTCATGAACTTAGTTTTGGTTAATGTTCCCGTGCTACCAGGAAGTCGGCCAGCTGAGCCAGGTGAATTTTACGTTTTGAGGTCACCGCCACCGCTTCGAGGTGGTGATGTGCCTGGTTAAGGTATTGTTGTTTAAGGTTACGTGCCCATTCGTCGACATTACATTCCCTGAAGATAGACAAAACCTGCTGTACTTTACCGGCGGGGTTTTCCTGCATCAAGCGGAGCAGTTTTTCCTTCCGTGGAGTGTCGGCCACTTCGAGGGCGTGGAGTAAGAGGAAAGTCTTTTTATTCTGGCGGATATCGCCGCCGGGTTCTTTGCCGAATTTTTCCGGATCGCCGAATGCGTCGAGGTAATCGTCCTGTACCTGGAAGGCGATGCCGAGATTACGACCAAATTCGTAAACATGATGGCAATTACCTTCGCTGGCGCCGCCGAGGATGGCGCCTGTTTGCAAGCTGGCGGCGAGGAGTACGGATGTTTTCAATTCGATCATCCTGATATATTCCGTCAGTGACACGTTGTTGCGCTGTTCAAAGTCCATGTCGAGCTGTTGTCCTTCGCAGACCTCTCTAGCGGTTTTATTGAAGAGCTGGAGGATGCGTGGCAGGAAGTTTTTATCGAGGCGCGCGAGGTACTCGTAGGCGACGATCATCATAACGTCGCCTGTAAGCAGCGCTGTGCTTTCGTTGTATTTTGTATGCACGGTAGGCTGTCCCCTTCTGAGGGTTGCCTTATCCATGATATCGTCGTGCATAAGGGTGAAGTTATGAAACAGCTCTATAGCTGTAGCTACGTCGTAGGCGTTGGGATGAATTTCTCCGAAGAGTTCATTACCCATGAGGCAGGCTGCGGGTCTTATACGTTTACCTCCAATATTAAGGAAATAGTTACCGGGCTCGTATAAAGTGGCCGGTTGTGCCGGAAAATGTGAAGCGTTGAATTTTTCAGAAAAAATTTCAACCAGTTCTTTAAATGAGTGCATCCATTAAATTAATGGTGGCAAATGTAACGAGATTTGCCCCAACCTGTTTCAACAGGACTTGTTCTTTTTCGTTGCGGCGGGCTCCCTGATTTGGCGGATACTGTTAGTGAGATTTGCCGGAATGCGCATCAGCAGAGGGATTGGTAGAGCGCCAGGTATTCGCGGGCGGCTTTTTCCCAGCTAAAAGAGCGGGCTTTCTGCTGCAAAGATTGGGACATACCGGAGCTGGTTTTGAATTTTTCCATGCCATTTTTAAAGGTGAGGGTCATATGTTCCGGTTCAAAAGAGCGGAAATAGAAGCCCAGGTCACCTGCTATTTCGGGAATAGATGTTCTATCGGACAGGAATACGGGTTTACCGAAATACATGGCTTCTACGATGGGGATGCCGAAGCCTTCGGCCAGAGAGGGATGCAGGAATGCGTTACAATTCTTAAAATACCAGGCCCGGTCTTCGTCGGAGACGGTGCCGATAATGTGCAGGCGGTTGCTGATGCCCAGTTCTACCGCTTTCTGGCGCATTGCTTCAACATAATCCTGGTCGTCGATTTTACCAGCCAGGACCAGTTCGTATTCAGGGGTTTCTTTTAACAATGGCAGCAGCACATGGTAATTTTTTTTACTGTTCAAATAGCCGATACCGAAGAGAAAGGGCTTGCGTGGCGTATAAGCCCGGGGGGTAAGAGGCATGGTGTTATCCACATTTACGCCGTTATGAATCACCCGCACAAGTTTATTTCCCACATCACAGTTATTGAGAACGTCCTGTTTAGTAAATTCAGAGATACAAACTATGGCGTCACTTTTGCTGATATTATTTTGAACATGTTCCAGGTTTTGCTGTTGTTTGCTTAGCGGCTTTCCTTCGTGAAGAAAGTTAAGGTCATGAATAGTGAGTACCAGCTTCGTGTTCCTGTTCTTTTGTACTGCGGGCATGATGCGTCCCATTTGGAAAGGAGCATGCCAGACCTTACAATCGTTGAGGAAGGCCCTGAAATAAGGGAGTTTATGCCATTTGCTTTTAACGATATGGATACCGGGAGCACCAAAGGCAGTTTGTTGTGATGGCGGTACATAGAAGTTCATCGGCTCCTGGTTTTGCTTAGCCAGCAGTTGATTTATATGGAGGCCGAGGTTGAGGCAATAGTAATAAAGCCCGGAATACGGGAAGCGCATGGGATCACAATCAAGAATAATTTTAGCCATAGACTGATTCAGGAGTACGCAATAAAGAGACCAAAACTAAAGAGAAGTGCATCAAAGCGTATGCAAGGTGCGAAAGAAAGTCTGAAAAAATTATTTATCATTCCGTGCAACGGATACCAAAAACTAATTGTCAGCGTTCTATTATTTATATTGAATAGAGCCCTTTTACTTACAACACGCAGCAAGCATGAAGAAAATCGTATTTGATTGTGAACGCATGAAGTATGCCAGTACGGGTTTATATCATTTTTCGTTAAACCTGGGCAGTGCATTGATGAAGAAGGCTATCGAGGGAGAAGAGGCATTAACATTCTTTGTTCCTCCTAATGCTATAGGTGCGTTTGGAAAAGATCTATCCTATCTCAAGCAGCATTCGTTACAAAAGCTGTATCTCCCTTCTTTAAAGGAGTTTGACATATGGCATGCTACGTACCAGAGTTCGGATTACGTTCCGAGGCGGAATAAGAAGATAAAGGTGGTATTGAGCATTCATGATCTTAATTTTTTTTATGAAAACAAGTCTGAGAAAAAGAGAGAGAAGTATCTGCGGCATTTGCAGCAAAATGTAGATCGCAGTGATGCCATCATATGCATTTCTGATTTTTGCAGGCAGGATGTGTTACAACATTGTGATACCCATGGCAAGCCTGTTCATGTTATTTATAATGGCACCAATTCATTAAAGGCTCCTGCGTTGACGCAATTATCGTACAAGCCCAAGAAGCCTTTCCTGTTTTCACTTGGCAGCATTTGCAGGAAGAAAAACTTTCATGTGTTGTTACAGTTGCTGACCCAGAACAATGGCCTGGAGCTGATCATAGCCGGCCGGCCTGACGACCTGGATTATCTCGAGTACATTCGTCAATCGGCGCAGCAGCTTAAGGTAGCGGAGTATCTGCGGATCCTCGGTCCTATCAATGAGCATGAGAAGTCGTGGTATTACAGCAATTGTTATGCATTTGCCTTTCCTTCTATTGCCGAAGGTTTTGGGTTACCGGTAGCGGAGGCCATGTCTGTTGGCAAGCCTGTTTTTTTATCGGATAAAACGGCGTTACCTGAAATAGGAAGGAATATGGCATTCTATTTCCGTGATTTCAGTGCGGATCATATGCAGAATGTATTCCTGTCGGGGATGGAGGAATATATCAGGAACGACATGCATACGGCGATCAGGGAGCACGGTGCTTCGTTCAGTTGGGATAAGGCTGCCGGGGAATATATGGAAGTATATCGTTCTCTTTACTAATAATACGTGAAAAAGCCTTAATATTATTGACCCAAAGACAGTTATAATTATTTTCGTTACATGAAAGTTTATCGCCGGTTACTAGCATACGCACGTCCATTCAGCAAGTTCGTGGTCCCCTTCTTTATTTTTACATTGATAGGAGTTTTTTTTAGTGTTTTCCAGTTTGCCCTGATCATTCCCCTGCTCAACTTTCTTTTTGATCCCGTGAATACTGCTGATGCAGCTAAATATGCGACGGCTCCGGAGTTCAGGGTATCCTCCTCATTCTTTAAAGATTATTTTTATTATTTAATATATCATTTCAAGACAAGCAACCCGATACATGCTCTTTATTTTCTTGCCGGGATGATTGTAACATCTGTGATCATGGCCAACATATGCCGTTACCTGGCACAACGTTGCCTGATAAGCACGCGGACGTTACTGGTTAAGAGGTTACGTGAAGCATTGTTTGAAAAGATCAACCATCTTCATCTTGGTTTTTTCACCAAGGAGCATAAGGGTGATATCATAGCAAGATTGAACGGTGACGTATATGGTATAGAGAGCGCTGCTGCGAGCTCGCTCGAGGTGTTGTTCAAGGAGCCTTATGTTATGATAGGTTATTTTATTGCATTATTTGCGATTTCGGCGAAGCTGACCCTGTTCACACTTATCATTATACCCGTTTCGGCAGTGGCGATCGCTGCGGTGACCAAGAAGTTAAAGAAGGAAGCCAGTGAGGTGCAGGCATCTGCCGGCAAATTGCTGACGATCATAGATGAAACTTTGCTGGGCATGCGTATTATCAGGGCGTTCAACGCTACAGGTTTTATATTAAAGCGTTTCAGCCAGGAAAATGATTTTTACCGCCAGGCGAGTTTAGCTTCTTTTGCCAGAAGAGAGCTTGCTCCTTCGTTTTCGGAAGCTGCGGGCGTTATGGTTGTGGCGTGTATTCTCGTGTATGGCGGCAGCCTGGTACTTGCCAATAACGGCGGTTTACAAGCTGGTGCTTTCATTGCGTTCATTGCGATCTTTTCGCAGGTGATACGTCCGGCCAAAGCCATAGTAGTAGCGCTTTCGAACATACAAGCGGGGCAGGCATCGGGCGAGCGTATACTTGAGATACTTGACAAACCTGTTGAGATAGAAGACAGTCCGAATGCGGTACCGTTACCGGCTTTTACCGATAAGATAGAATTACGGGATGTTTATTTTGGTTATGGCGAAAGGCTGGTATTACAGCATATAAACCTTACGATACAAAAGGGTAAGACCGTGGCGCTGGTAGGGCCTTCGGGTGTAGGGAAATCGACTATCGCCGACCTGGTGCCCCGTTTTTATGAGGCTACGGGTGGAGAAGTGCTTATTGATGGAAAAAATGTGAAAGAGTATACGATGGAATCGTTGCGCAGTCATATGAGCTTTGTGACGCAGGAGATCATACTGTTCAATGACAGCATCTTCAACAATATTGCCCTGGGCCGTCCTGACGCCAAGATGGAAGATGTGATACATGCTGCCAAGGTTGCCAATGCGCATGACTTTATCATGGAGACAGAAAATGGTTATGATACCAATATCGGGGACAGGGGGATCCGTTTATCGGGTGGTCAGCGTCAGCGTTTGAGTATCGCGAGGGCTGTATTCAAGAACCCATCGATATTGATATTGGATGAGGCCACTTCGGCGCTCGATACGGAATCGGAAAAGTCGGTACAAGAAGCGTTGAACAATCTTATGCAAGGGCGTACTACGCTGGTGATCGCTCACCGTTTAAGTACTATCAAGGAAGCCGATGAAATCATTATTATGCAGGAAGGCCGTATTGTAGAGCGTGGCAGTCATGATGAGCTGATACAATCGGAGGAAAGTATTTATCACAGGCTTACCAAGTTGCAGAAGATTGCATAGCTGGCTGGAATTGCCTGAGATAGCTAATATAAGAAGGGCTTTACTTACTGTTTCGTAGTTTGTAAAGCCCTTGCTCATTTTATAAGCCTTGTTTTTATTTCTTACGCTTCTTTACAGGAGCTGCCGCTTTCTTTTTAGCGGGTGTTTTGGAAGCAACGGTTTTAGCGGTTCCGCCGGTGACCTGTTTGGGTTTGGCGGATTTAGCTTTGCTGTTATTTCCTGTTTTTCCAGGTGCTGCGGGCTTGTTTGGTACAGCCGCTTTTTTTGTTGCTTTTCCTGTAGTGGTTTTGCCGGGTGCTGTTTTATTTGCTGCTGTTTTATTTGCTGCGGTGTTGTTTGCTGCCGCGGTTTTGGCGGGCACAGTGGGTTTGTTCACTGCAACTTTTTTAACAGGGGCAACAGGCTTACCTACTTTGGTGGCATTGCCCGATACAGCCGGCTTTTTTACCGTTGTTGTTTTAACCGGTGCAACAGGTTTAGCTGTCTTCGTGGTTTTTGCGGCTTTGCCGGTTGTTTTTGTATTGCCTGTTTTCGTGGCTTTGCCGGTTGCTTTTACATTACCCCCTGAGGCTTTAACGGCAACACTGGATTTGCCTGTTACAGCGGCTTTACGGGAGGTTGTGTTTGTGCCGGTAACCTTTTTAACGGGAGCAGCCTGTTTAGTTTTCGCTACCGCTTTTTTGGGTGCGACAGACTTTACAGCAGTTGGCTGCTGCGTTTTTGCAGGCTGTTCTTTTGCCGATGCCTTTTTAGGATTCGTTTTTGCAGGCCGTTCTTTTGCCGACGCTTTTTCAGGAGCGGCTTTAACAGGCTTATTTATGGCTGTTTCCTTTACAGGTTTAGCTGTTATAGCTTTTCCGGATGCTGATGGCTTTCCGGCGGCGGCTGATGAGGCTTTCGCAGGAGTTGCTTTTTTAGACATTCCAGGGGCACTGGAGGCCGTTTTAGCCTCACCTGAAGGTGTTATTGCTTTAGCCTTGTTTTGGGGCGCTGTTTTGGCCGGAGCTGCTTTTTTAGGCGCAGGAACCGCATTAGCTTTAGAAGCGGCTGCGTTGGCTTTAGAAACTGCTGCGTTAGCTGCGGGAGCAGTTGCTTTGGCTTTAGAAGCGGCTGCGTTGGCTGCGGGAGCAGCTGCTTTAGCTTCAGGAGCGGCTGCGTTTATTTCGGAAGCGGCTGCGTTAGCTTCAGGAGCGATGGCAGCGTCTTTCGCTTCAGCGGTATGTTCGGGGGCCGGTGCAGCATTTTCGGTTTGGGGGATGTTTTCAGGATCTCCCGGCTCTGCGGTTTGTTGGGCAGCTGGCCTTGCTTCTTCTGTTTTAGGCTGTGCAGGTGATGGCCTGGAAGCGATGTATTTGGCGGGCGGGCTGGCCACAGTTGCCTGAGGGGTAACGGTTGCTTCTTCTGTAGCGTGAAGTACCCATTCGTAATCGAGCTGCCTTTTTTCGAGGTTGGCGGCTACCACCCTGATCCTTACTTTGTCGCCCATTCTAAACCTGCGGCCGCTTCGGAGGCCGTCGAGGCTGTAATCGGCTTCATTGTGCCTGAAATCGTCGTAATCGCTCAGGCTGGTGATATGTACCAGGCCTTCGCATTTATGAGCGACTGTTTCGGCCCAGAAGCCAAAGCCGCTTACGCCGCTGATAACAGCTTCAAATTCTTCGCCCAGGTAGCTTTTCATGTATTCTACCTGTTTGTATTTATTACCGGAGCGTTCGCATTCCATGGCGGCGCGTTCGCGTTCGCTGCTGTGTTTACATTTCTCTTCCATCTTCTTGTCTACTTCCGGTTTGCCGGCCAGGCAAGTTTCGACGATACGATGGACCATTACATCGGGGTAACGGCGTATGGGAGAAGTAAAGTGGCAATAATCTTCGAAGCCCAGTCCGTAGTGGCCTATGTTCTGCGATGTATAAACGGCTTTGGCCATTGTGCGGATACCCAGTTGTTCCAGCACGTGCTGTTCGGGCTTTCCTTTGGCGGCTTCGAGCATGCGGTTAAAGCTTTCGGCTATTTTTTCCGGGGTACTTATATCGAAAGTATGGCCATACTTGCGGGCGAAGGCGATGAAAGGCGTCAGCTTTTGTTCATCGGGCTGATCGTGTACGCGGTATGGGAACGGCAGGTCGTTGCCGCCGACCTTGATACGCGACACATAAGCTGCCACAGTGCGGTTGGCAAGCAGCATGAACTCTTCGATGAGCTGGTGCGCTTCCTTGCTTTCTTTTACGACGATGCCGATGGGTTTTGCATTTTCATCGAGCTTAAAGCGTACTTCCTGTGAAGAGAAGTTGATGGCACCTTTTGCGAAGCGTTCGCGACGCATTGTTTGTGCAAGATTGTTGAGCAGGAAAATTTCATCGAGGTATTTGCCTTCACCAGATTCAATGATCTCCTGTACGTCTTCGTAGGTGAAGCGGTGATTGGAGTGGATCACAGTTTTACCTATCCAGAACTCTTTGACTTCTGCGTTCTTATTCATCTGGAAGACTGCGGAGAAGCTCATTTTATCTTCATGCGGCCTCAGGGAGCAAAGTTCATTGGATATTCTTTCGGGCAGCATAGGGTTGACCCTATCGGGCATATAGACAGATGTAGCCCTGCGATAGGCTTCATCGTCGAGGGCGCTACCTGGTTCAACATAGTGGCTTACATCGGCGATGTGCACTCCTATTTCGTACCAGCCGTTTGGCAGCAGCCTCAGGGAGAGCGCGTCGTCGAAGTCTTTAGCGTCGACGGGGTCTATTGTAAACGTCAGCACATCGCGGAAGTCCTTTCTTTTATCGATATCGGACTGGCTGATGCTATCGGGGAGGCGTTCAGCTTCTTCCATCACCTCATCGGGGAAAGAAAGCGAGAAGCCGTTGCTGGCAAGGATCTCTTTCATTGCCAGGTCGTTTTCATTGGTGGCGTCCATAGTGGTAACCACCTCACCTACCGGCTTTTTATCGTCCTTATCCCATTTGATCATGCGCACGACCACTTTGTCTTTGTTTTTTGCGCCGTTGATACGATCGAGTGGGACGTAGATATCCGGCATAGGGCGTTCGCCGTCGACAACGACGAAAGCGAAGTTGGCAGCCATTTGCAGGGTTCCTATGAATTCGGTTTGCTTGCGGCTCACCACTTCTGTAATACGACCTTCTTTTCGTCCGCTGCGCAGGTTTTCACGAATGACTTTGACCCTAACTGTATCTCCGTGGAGTGCATTGTTAAAGTCGCCGGGGCGTACCAATACATCTCCGCTGCCATCGGCAATGACGACATAACCGATTCCGGAGCGGGTAATTTCGAGGGTACCCTTGCTCAGGAGATGTTGTTGGTGATGTTGTGTTGCCTTTCCTTTTCCGGTCTTGTGTTTGTGATGTTTTTTTCTGCTCATTCTGATGCAGGTTGTAGTTGAAAGTTATCGACAAAATCGAGGATCTGCCGGTTAAATTGTCCGCCTTCATTAAACAAAAAACCGTGCCGGACGGGTAATACGTATAAGGGCAGGTTATCGAGCTCCTGCCTGAATTTAAGTAACCGTACGGCATCTTTTTCTGTTGTGACGATCATTTTCTGCGGGGCCTGTATCTGGTCGTATCGTTTACGGATGTCTTTGAGGTCATCGATACGGAAGATATGATGATCGCTATAATCCTGCTGGTAGTAGGCAGCAGTGTTGTCGCCCAGGTAATGCTGAAGCGGTGCTGGGTTTGCGATACCGCAAACGAGCAGCACTTCATCGATCAACTGCAGCGGTCTTTCGGAGCGGTGAATGATATGATAGGGCGTTCCATATTCGATAGCAGTAAAGTAGAGCTGTTGTTTGGGCAGGGGTGCAATTTCTTTCCGGATATTATCGCGTGTTGCCGTATCGAGGTTGGGCGGGCATTTGGTTACGATAATGATATCGGCTCTTTTGTAGGACAAGCGCTGGTCGCGCAGGTCGCCTGTTGGCAGGAAGTAATCTCTTGTAAAGAGGTTGCTATAGTCGGTAAGGACGATGTTCAATCCTGCGGTAACGGCGCGGTGCTGGAAGGCGTCGTCGAGGATGATGGCCTGGATGCCTGGCCGGTCGTGCAGCAACTGGGGGATGGCAACGATGCGCTCTTCTCCTACGGCTACGGCTACATTGGGGAATTTGAGGTGGAACTGCATGGGTTCGTCGCCGATATCCAATGCGGTGCTGAGATCGTTTGCCAGGGCGTATCCTTTTGTTTTACGCTTATACCCCCTGCTCAGGGTGGCTATTTTATAGTTGTGCTGCAACAAGTTGAGGAGGTATTCGACCATGGGCGATTTGCCTGTTCCCCCTACTGCGAGGTTGCCTACACATATGAGGGGCAGGTTAAACTGTGCCGAGCGAAGCACGCCTTTATTGTACAGGTAGTTGCGGATAGTTACCACCAGTCCGTACAGCAGCGCAAAAGGGAGTAACAGCACCCTGAAAGATTTCAAAAAGAAAGCATTAAAATTCATAAACGTCTTCTGGGGTAATGCAATAGTTTAAAGGTACGTCAAAAGCCTGTGTATCAATGATTTTTTCAATTGGCGGGAAATAGCTGAAACCTATGGTGAGCACGTCTTCGCGGCAGGAAGCGAGGAAGCGGTCGTAGAATCCCTTACCATATCCGACGCGGAAGCCCTGCTGGTCGCATACGAGCATGGGTACCAGGATGAGGTCGAGTTCGGAGGGGGCAACGGGGCGTCCGTCTTTGGGTTCGGTGATGCCGTAATCGTTGGTGGTATAGGTAGTGTCTTCATCGATGATAACGGCTTTCATCGAGAAGTCGTTTAGATTGCAGACGGGGTAAGAGATGCGCAGGCCTGGAATCATATGGCGGAGGTAGCCGGAGAAAAGGTGGGTATTGGGTTCTGCCTTGCCGGCCAGGGGCCAGTAAGTAAGCAGGTTATGCACGTTTTCGAAAGCCAGTTGCTGGAACCGGATGAGCAGCAGGTCGTCCAGTTTGAGCTTATCGCGGGAGGATATGCCTTCCCTTTTTTCCTTATATAGTTTACGTAACTCCTTCTTGGTCATAAAGTACAGCAGCAGCTCTTTTCGCAAACGCAGTGTATGCCAGCGAGCTTTACAGGGTGGAAATATCGATAAAAACGGTGATATTTCCTGAAACAGATGGCGGATGACGGATGGCGGCTGCCCGGAATTATATGATTTAGCGGTAACAGGCCCTATCCGTTTTTATTCCTGCGGTTCGAAGAAAGAGAAGAGCGTAGTGCCGTAGTTACGGACGAAGCTGAAGCCCTGGAACTGTTCGTAGTTATTCCGGGGGGTATGTTCGAGCACGAAGAAGCCACCGGGGGCGATCAATTGCTTTTCGACAATGATGCGTGGGAGATCATCTATGGTACCGAGGGCATAGGGCGGGCCGGCGAAGATGAAATCGAACTGTCCTGAGCAGGTGTTGAGGAAGTTAAAGACTTCGATCTTCAGCACCTGGCAATTTTCGATGCCCAGCATGTCGACATTCTTTTTGATAAATGCGAACATCTGCGGGTCTTTTTCCACGATGGTAAGTTTGGCGGCGCCTCTTGAAGCCAGTTCGTAACTGATACTGCCGGTACCTCCGAAGAGGTCGAGCGTGGTAGCGCCATCGAAGTCGATACGGTGCTGCAGAATATTAAAGAGACCTTCTTTCGCTATATCGGTAGTAGGTCGTGTATAGGGCATATGTGCAGGCGGGTTGATTCTTCTGCCGCCCCATTTTCCCGAGATAATCCTCATGACATCATTTTAAAGAACGGTAAAAAATAATGCGGCGGGTGTTGCGCAAACTCACTACCTATCTGCCATTCGCCAGATGGTTCCGCAGTTGACACGTCGCGCAGGTATTTTTTCAATTCCTCGTACATCGGGGAGTTCAGGTCGATGAGCCCTTCTACGTGTACGGGGGTGGTATCATAATCCATTTTATACTGGTTGCAGGTATTGAGGATATGGTACAGTGCGTCTTCGGGCGTCTGGTAGTCGAACGTCTGGAGCAGTTGCACCTTAAATCCTTTTACGAGAATGAGGATAAAATGGCTGCGATAGAAAAGGGTGTAAATGCCTTTGGGGTCGTTGGAAAAGCGGTAGTAGAGCTGGAGGTATTTGTGTTCAAATGCTGCTCCGGGGAAATACTGTTGTGCGGCATCTTTCCAGTTTCTTGGGATACGGAAAACGGCGGTCATTTGTTCTGCCGGGCGTTGTTGTTCCTGGACGAGGGTATTGACGGAATTACCGAACATAAGGTCGAGGTAATTGGGGGCTATTTCCCTGTCGTGGAAAGAGTTGGGAACGAGCAGGCATTCCTGGTTTTCCCAGATGACCTGGGTTTTGGCATAACGGTTATCGAGGAGCCTGGAGAAGAGCTTTACCTGTTTGAGGACTTCGGCAAGGCTATCGAGCGGAGACATTTCGTGTTCAAACAGTTCGAAAGCGAGGATCTGCCTGGTGGTTTCTTCTGCCGTCCACAGGGCAATGTGCCGCTGGCCCAGTTCCACATAAAGCCTTTCCTCTTCCGCAGTCGTATCTGTAGTTGTATAAATGCCAAAGGTTTTCTGTACCATTTTTTCCAATTCAACTGCAATGATACTATAAAGCGGCGGGAGTAGAAAGAATGGGCGGTGGAAACGATTGGGGAAAGTAACCCTTGTATAAGGGATTGAGCAGCAGGAAAAGAGGTGGCTATCGAATGTAAAAAAATCCTATTATTTTTGCAGGCTTATGTCAACCGCATCCACGCAACTACAGGTTTCGACCAGTTACCGGCAGATCTTCAAGCTAGCCTTACCGATTATGGCGGCGGTGGCGGTTCCCCAGATCAATTTCGTTACCAACAATATTTTCCTGGGAGGAACGGGGGAACAATCGCTGGCCGTGGCGGGGATCACGGGTGTGTATTACCTGATATTTGCGGTGATAGGCCTTGGACTAAACAATGGCTTACAGGCGCTGATAGCACGGCGGGCCGGGGAAAACCGGGTATCGGAGATAGGCGTTTTGTTTCAGCAGGGTTTACGGATTGCGATGGTGCTGGCTGCGGTGGGAATAGCGCTCACCTATTTACTGGCCCCGGTGGTATTACGCTGGTCGTTACATAACGAGAGCAATGTTACGATGGCGGTTAATTTTCTTTATATCAGGATATGGGGTCTGCCTTTTTTGTTCATATACCAGATGCGTAATGCGCTGCTTGTAGGGACCAACCAAAGCCGTTTCCTGGTGATAGGCACGCTTGCGGAGACGGTTACGAACATTGTGCTTGATTACGGGCTTATTTATGGCAAGCTGGGTATGCCTGAAATGGGTTTTAACGGCGCTGCGCTGGCGTCGGTGATAGCGGAGGCAACCGGATTGATCGTGATCTTTCTGGTAATGCGGAAACAGGGCATCAGCCGAGCACTGCAGCTGTTCCGGAACAGCGGTTATCATAAGGAGAACACGCGGCTGATACTGAGCCAGTCGTCGCCGCTGATACTACAATATGTACTTAGTATTGTTGCGTGGGAGTTCTTTTATATACTTATAGAACATCATGGGGAGCAGGAGCTGGCGATATCGAATGCTATGCGTAATATATTCGGGCTATTCGGCTGCGCCACCTGGGCTTTTTCGGCCGCAACCAATGCCATGGTGAGCAATGTTATAGGCCAGGGTCTTACGGATAAGGTGATGGAGCTGATATGGAAGATCGTGCGCCTAAGCGCCGGTTTTGCTTTGCTGGTATGTTTGGTGTTAAACCTGGCTCCGGGCTTTTTCCTGCAGGTGTACCAGCAGGGGCCTGATTTCATAGCAGCAGCGACACCTGTAGCCAGGGTGGTATCTATAGGACTGGTATTACAATCTATCGCCAATATATGGCTGAATGCGGTGGTAGGAACGGGTAACAGCCGTTTCAACCTGTTTTCGGAATCGCTGGCGATCGTTGTTTATGTGATCTATGTTTACCTGGTACTGGAATACTTTCATTTATCGATCACCTGGGGCTGGCTGAGTGAATGTTTGTACTGGTGTACCATATTCACTCCATCGTTCTGGTATATGATGAGCGGCAGGTGGAAACATAAGAAAATATAACATGGCGGCGAAGCAGGCACCTATACAAAGCTTCCGTCAGGATAAACAGATCCAGACGATGAATGAAAAAGATACGCTGGAGGTTATACATCCGGGGTATCCCTACCGTTCGGAAACGCTGGCGCTGATACTGGTACTCGGGGGTGAGATACACCTGAAGGCCAATCTTATCGAGTTTGTTGCGACCAGGAACAATCTTGTTTTCGTGAACCCGAACAAGATCTATGAGTTTACTTCCATCAGCAAAGATTTCAAGATGCTGGGGATATCGTTCACCTCGGATTTCCTGGGCGAATCGGGGATACATTTAGGGACGCCTGAAGTGCTTGAGTTTTTTTCTGCCGGTTTTTATCCTTGTTTTCCTTTGAATGATACAGAAACACATTCTATTCATTCGATGTTATCTTTTCTATCGGGCAAGTTGCTGCTGCAGCAAGAGCAACTATACCTGCAGGACGTGATCCGCCACTCTTTTCTTACTTTATTATTTGAAGCAGCCTCTATTTACCGCCGTTTTTCTTCCAACCAGCAGGTGAAGCTGACGCGTAAAGAAGAGATCACGCTTAACTTTTTAAAGCTGGTGGGAGCTCATTTCAGAACAGAGCGGAGTGTGCAGTTCTATGCCGACGCCTTGTTCATATCGGCGAGGCATCTGAGCCAGGTGGTAAAGGAAGTTAGTGGCAAGACTGCGGGAGAGATGATAGAAGATGCGGTGATACAGGAGGCTAAGGTGTTATTATTACATCCGGGGTATAATATATCGCGCATTACACAGGAACTTAATTTCAGCAGTGCTTCTTTCTTTAGTAAGTTTTTTAAAACACGTACGGGGCTTTCTCCTTCCGAATGCCGGACGCGGTAATTTCCTAAAATCCTACATATAGTCAAGTAAATCCTACAAACCGACCTTTTCCGGGAATTGCGGCAGCTACAACTTTGCATCATCAAATAAAGGTTAGATGAACCCGTTTCCAGGTGTGGGCAATGCGGTGGTTGTAGGCGCTTCGAGCCCTATGAGCATTGGTATTGTAAGAACATTATTACAGCAAAAGGCGACAGTGATTGCCCCGGTAAACAATGCATTAGAGATAGAGCTGCTGCAGACGCAGACGGGAGATATTACGTCGGGCAGGCTGGTCACTTATTTATCGGATAAATCGGATTACAATACGGTGCAGTGCATGAGCGACATTGTATCGGACGAGTATGGGCATATATCGCTGGTCGTATATGTATCGGACGAAGCACGGCGTTCGCCTTTTCTCAGCGAAGTGGAGATTGCGGAGTGGGACAATATGTTAACTGCCGAACTTACCCCCTGCTTCATTGCCGGCAAGCTGTATATAGAACACAGCAAGCCTTTCAAGTCGGGGCTATTCATACATGTAGTAAAGCAGGACAATTTCATCGACAAACCTTACAGCAGCCTGGCGAATATTGCAGCGGTAGCGCAAATGGAAATGAGCAATCATTTTGCACAGGAGGCGGCATTAGACGGTTTACGTTTTTATCATGTGATTGTGGCCAGGCAAAGCAAGAGCCATCCTATAAAGCCTGAAGCCGATGCTGCGGCAGACATCGATGCTCTTGGTGATTTTGTGATGCAGTTGTATGAAAACCGTTTACAGGAAACGGTTCAAACATTTCAAACCTTCCGGTATATGGGCTAGTATCGTTTCATCCTCCATTTAAATATATAATAATGATGCGATTCAAGTATCAGCGGGTAGCCGCTATGGCATTGCTATGCCCGTTTTTAACGTCGTGCGGCAAAGGGAAAGGCACCAAAGCACCAACGGAAGCTCCCCGGGTGGTAACGGTACAAGCTGTACAGGCAACAGGTTTGCAGCAATCACTGTTTTATTCCGGCACACTGGAAGCGGATAATATTGTACAGCTTGGATTTGCGGTTCCGGGCGTCGTGAACCAGGTAGCGGTACAGGAAGGCCAGCGTGTAAGTACGGGTCAGTTGCTGGCTACCATCGACGCCACAGAATATACCAATGCGCTGGCCATTGCCAATGCAGCCCTGTCGCAGGCGGAGGATTTGTACCAGCGTTTACATAGTTTATATGAAAAAGGAAGTTTACCTGCCAAAGATTACATAGAGATCAAAAGCCGGCTGGAGCAGGCCAGGGCGAATAAAAACCTTGCTGCGAAAAGACTTGCCGACTGCAGGTTATATGCCCCGATGCCGGGAATCATTACGGTTAAAGCTGCGGAAAGAGGCAGTACGGCAGCGCCTGGCGTACCTGCTTTCACCATTGCCAAAACAGATCAGGTATATGCGCGTATCACGGTTCCAGAATCGGAAGTAGGCGCCTTGCGGCAAGGGCAGGAAGCGCAGGTGGCCATCAGTACTTTACAGGATACTTTAAAAGGGAAAATAAGTATCATCAACCCCCAGGCCGATAACACCACTCATACTTACAGTGTAAAGATCAGGCTTGCCAATGGCAATGGCCGTTTGTTACCGGGCATGTTATCGGAGGTTAGTATTGGCAATGGCCGGTCGGTTGAAGCGATTGTGATACCTGCAAAAGCTGTGTTACGTGATGCAGATAATATCACCTATGTGTTTGTTGCCAATGAACAGCGTGCAGCCGTGCGGAAGCGGATAACGGTAGGGCGTGTTACCGGGGACAATGCGGTTGTTGTTACGAGCGGGCTTCAGAGCGGCGATCAGCTGGTAACAGCCGGGCAAACGAATCTTAGCGAAGGTAGTGCGCTCCGCTTCTAAGTTCCTTTTCACTCACCACCAATATACAATAACTGATGAGCAGTAAACGAAAACTACATTTCATAGAGGCAGCGATGAAGTATAAGCAAGTGACCATTGTGGTTACGGCTTTGCTGATGCTACTGGGTGTATGGGCATTGATGAATATGCCACGCAGTGAAGATCCGAAGATAGATATGCCTGTGGCGATGGTCTATGCTTTTTATCCAGGTGCTGATGAAGTACAGATGGAGAAGCAGGTAACGAACAAGATAGAGCAGTATCTTTTTTCGTTTGAAGAAGTTAAGAAGAAGAAGACCCGGTCGCAAACCAAAGACGGACAGGTATTCATTACCGTGGAATTGCATACCGAGGTAAAAGACCGGAAGAAGTTCTGGAGTACGTTGCAACACGGGCTGAACACGCATTTGCGTCCGAACCTGCCGGCCGGTGTGACCGGGCCTATCGTGAACAGCAATTTCGGGGATGTTACCGCCCAGATTATAACGGTATCGTCGCCCAACCGGAGTTATGCAGAGATTGAAAAGTACCTGGACAAACTGGAAGATGGTTTAAAAGTGATACCCACCGTATCGAAGATAAACAGGGCTGGCGGCCAGAAGCAGCAGATCTATATTACGCTGAATGACCAGAAGATGCAGCAATATGGATTCGATGTATCGCATATTGCCCGGGTACTGCAATTACAGAATGTTACGGGTTATTCCGGGGAGCTGACCATAGCTGCCAGCAATGTTCCGGTGTTTGCCAACAGCCGTTACCAGTCGGAAGCCGATATTGCGGAACAGATTGTTTATACGACGCCAGAAGGCATTGTTACCCGACTAAAGAATGTAGCCACCATAGAACGCAGGTATGAAGAGCAATCTTCTTTCATACGACTTGGAGAGGATAAAACGATGATACTTTCCATAGAGATGCAGCCGGGGAACAATATTGTACATTTTGGTCATGAAGTAGAGGATAAGATAGCTGCGATACAGAAAAGCTTTCCTGCGGATGTAAAGATCAATATGATCGTGAACCAGCCTGAGGTTGTGGGAGAAAGCATCCGTCATTTCATGATAGAGTTTGGAATGGCGATTGCTTCGGTGATTATTGTCGTCATGTTACTGTTGCCGTTGCGTGTGGCTGCCGTTTCTTCGCTGGCGGCACCGCTTTCCATCATCATCACATTTGGATTACTGAGCATTATCGGTACTGAATTACACCAGGTAACGCTGGCGGGACTGATCATTGTTTTGGGTATGGTGGTAGACAATGCGATTGTAGTCGTTGACAATTACATAGAAAAATTAGACGAAGGTATTACGCCGTGGACAGCGGCATGGCAAGCCGCCAAGCAGTTGTCGCTACCTATTTTCACCGCTACACTGGCCATCATATTCGCTTTTGCACCGCTGGCTTTTTTCATGGACGGCATAGCCAAAGATTTCATGGCAGCATTACCTGTAACGGTTGCGGTAGCCTTGATCACCTCCATGGCTGTGGCATTGTTGCTGACGCCTTATACCTGTTACCTGTTCATCAAAAAAGGACTGAAACATAAGGTGAGTGAACGGAATAACAGGAAAAGCCTGCTGGATCGTTTGCAGCATGTATTCAATGCTGCCGTGGAGGCCTGTTTCCGCTGGCCCAAGACCACGATTGCCGGAGCAGTACTGGCAGTAGTGCTAGCCTTGTTCATCGGCGGCCGTGTAGACCAGGAGTTTTTTCCTACCACGGAGCGAAATCAATTCAATATAGAAGTTTGGTTACCAAGCGGCACCTCGCTGGGTGAAACGGAGGCCACGGTAAAACGAATAGAGGCTGTACTTCAGAAGGATAAGCGTGTAGCCGGCGTTGCCAGTTTCATAGGAACGAGTTCGCCGCGCTTTCAGACAACCTATGCACCTGAGCCGCCACGCCGCAATTTTGCGCAGGTATTTATTACCACCACCAGCGCCGATGCTACTAATGAAATTGTACATGAGTACCTGCCCCGGTTCGAGGGCTTTGTTCCGGATGGCTATATCAGGCTGCGGCAGTTGAGTTTCCAGGAGGGTTCTCCCGTAGCGGTAAGGATTATAGGAGAAGATATGCAGGCGCAGAAAAAGGTAGCTGCACAAGTATCAGAGATACTACAAAAAGCAGCCGGCACCAACTGGGTACATACCGACTATGAAGCCGATTATTTCGGCGTAAGCCTGGCAATCAAGGAAGACAAAGCCAACAGGCTGGGTGTGAGCAACCAGGCGATTACACAGACGTTAGGAGCAGGATTGAAAGGCTATGCGGTATCGCAGATATGGGAGGGCGACAAACCGATCGATATTTTCCTGAGACTGGATTCGAATGGCCGCAAGAATTTTGATGCCATGGCAGATCTGCATGTCAGTACCAACTATGGCGGCAAGGTGCCATTGAAAGAGGTTGCGGAACTAACGCCGGGGTGGCATACAGGTGTTATTGCCCACCGGAACGGCTTGAGGACTTTAACTGTGTTATCGGAAGCACAACTGGGTATACGTCCTTCGAATATTCTGAAAAAGGTACAACCACAGATAGAACAACTATCGTTACCGGAAGGCATACGTATTGACTATGGCGGCGATGCCGAGTCGAGCGCCGAGAACCAGCCGGGTATGATAACTGCCTTAGGAGTGAGCCTGATCTTAATTTTCCTTACGCTGTTATTCCAGTTCAAGAGCTTCGGCAAAACGCTGATCATATTATCGACGTTTCCATTAAGCCTGCTGGGTGCTTTCCTGGGGCTGCTTGTTACGGGCAACCCGATAGGTATGACCGGCTTCATGGGCATCATCAGCCTGATAGGCATCGTGGTTCGTAATGGTATTATACTGGTGGATTATGCCGATGAGCTGGTACACGATCATGGCTACAATATTAAATCGGCTGCACTGGCAGCGGCCAAGCGGCGGATGCGTCCCATCTTCCTGACATCGGCAGCGGCAGCAGTTGGCGTGGTTCCCATGATCATCAGCAAGTCGCCTTTATGGGCGCCGTTGGGAAGTGTGCTCGCCTTTGGGTTAATTGTATCGATGATACTTACCCTATTTGTAGTACCAGTATTGTATTACCGGTTTGTAAAGGAAACTGTTGCCGATACCACATCCGAGCTGCAGCCGGACTACCACGACCCGATACAGTATAAGCCTTCTCATTCTTAATTCAACAAAGCGCACATGAAACAATCGAGATATCTGCGCCCGGTAGTACTGGCAGGCCTGTTATCCTGGTTTACCGGTTTGCAGGGACAGGAATTACTACCGCTGGAACAGGCCAAACAAATGGCACTGGAAAGAAATAACCAGCTTAAAATAACACAGCAGCAGGTGCTGGCAGCCAAAGCAGCAAAGCTACAGGCAGATGCTGCGGCCAAACCACATCTTGACGGATCGGTCACCGGATTCTATGTAGGTAAGCCTTTGAACCAGTTGTTACCAGAATATGGCGTATCGCCATCGCTGACGGCGTCGCAGGCTATTTATGCCGGCGGCAAGATAAAGCTGGGTCAGCAGTCGGCTGCGAAAAATATAGAGGTGCAGGAAGAACAACATGCGCTGACTGCAACAGAGGTTGTCTTTCAGACAGAGCAAGCTTACTGGAACATTGTTTCGATGCAGGAAAAGGTAAAGCTGGCGCAGCAATATAAAAAGCAACTGCAGGCATTACATACAGACCTGAACAATCAATTCCAGGCCGGTTTAACTTATAAGAACGACCTGTTAAGAGTAGCGGTGCAATTGAATGAAGCCGAACTGAATATTATACGTGCCGAGGACGGGGTTACTCTTTCAAAGCTGGCGCTGGCCCAGCTAACGGGCAGAAACGGGCAGACAGGGTTTCTTATCACAGATACCATTGCAGGATTATTTCCACCGGTAAACAGAGACACCGGTTATGCGCAATTGTACCAGAACAGGCCGGAGATCCGAATGATGGAAAAACGTATTGAAGCAGGGCAGTTGCAGGAGAAACTTCTGAAAGCGGATTTCCTGCCATCGATAGGTATCAGTGCCGGTGGTTTTGGGGCATTGGGAAAGGAAGGAATCAACCCTACAGACCCGGGAAAAAACGGGATGGCTTCTTATTACGGGATGGTGAGTTTGAGTATTCCCCTGCTGGACTGGGGTGGCAGAAAGCAGAAGATAAAACAACAGCAATTTGCCATTGCCGCACAACAATACCAGTTACAGGAAACAAAAGAGTTGCTGACACTGGAATTACAGCAAGCTTATATAGCGCTTAACCAAGCAGCCAAGAAGGTTTCTTTCTCCGAAGCATCGTTACAGCAGGCGAATGAGAATTTAAAGCTCAGCAATGACCGTTTCGAGGCCGGCACTATTGTAGGTAAGGATGTACTGGAGGCTCAATCGATATGGCAGCAGGCGGTTACCGATATGATAGAAGCAAAGGTGAGTTACAAGATCAGTGAAGCGACGTTAAGAAAGGTACAGGGTGTAAACAGATAGGCGGTAACACCCGTTGCAAAACTGCCTGGCAAGAGAAACGCTCTCTTAAGCCAGGCAGCTATTTCTTTCTTACATTTGGCCATGGCTGGTTCAATTCGTTACAAAACCAAGATAGCAGTTATCGGGGCAGGCCAGGCGGGGCTTTCCGCCGCCTATCATCTTAAAAAGCTGGGCTGGGAAATTGGTCGTGATTTTATCATTTTGGATGATGCGCCACATGCCGGCGGGGCGTGGCAGGATCGCTGGGATTCGTTAACGCTTAGCACGGTGAATAGAATTCACGATTTGCCAAGTATGTCATTCGAAGAGACATTGGCCAATCCGCAGGCTACGGAAGTACAGGCCAATATAGCCGTCCCGCATTATTTCGATTTGTACGAAAAAACATTCGGACTAAAAGTGTTTCGCCCACTAAAAGTAGAAAGGGTTAGTTTACACGAACCGCTTTTTTATATAGATACTGCATCTACGGCATTCTCGGCTCATGGCATCATCAATGGCACAGGCACCTGGCTCAATCCCTATATTCCGGTGTATCCCGGCGCTGAAACTTTTGAAGGAGAGCAGTTGCATACGCAAGACTTTAAAACAGCCTCCTATTTTAAAGGAAAACATGTTATTGTCGTTGGCGGAGGTATTTCGGCCATCCAACTCCTGGACCAGATATCACAAGTAACTACGACAACCTGGGTTACCCGAAGGCCTCCTGTTTTCAGAGCAGGTCCTTTTGACGATGCGGCTGGACATGAAGCAGTCGCCATGGTAGAAGAGCGTGTACGTAAAGGTTTGCCGCCGCTATCCGTGGTTTCGGTGACGGGCCTTCCTGTAAACGACAGTGTCAAACAAATGGAAGCCAGGGGTGTACTGCATCGCTTACCTATGTTCAGCGAAATCACCAAAGATGGTGTCAAATGGGCAGACGGGGCTGAGAAAAAAGCAGACGTGATACTTTGGAATACAGGATTCAAGGGAGCGCTGGATCACTTAGCCGCCGTTGTCCCCAGAGAAGAAGGCGGCGGTATTTTAATAGATGGCCGGCTGGCAACCCGGGTTGCCAAGCAGCCGCGGATTCACCTGGTAGGATACGGCCCTTCCGCATCCACCATCGGCGCCAATCGTGCGGGACGGGCAGCGGTGCAGGAATTGATAGAAACGCTTGGTTTGAGCAAGTAAAGCGATTTGTTAAACCGTACAACTTTCGCAAGTGTCGAGGAAATCCTGATCGACATCAACACCCAAGCCGGGTGTATCGGGCACTTCCAGGAAATAACCATTATAACGAACACCACCTTTGACAGGATCCATTTTCTGTCCCAGCAGGCAGGTGTCCATATCGTAAAACTGAATGGTATCGTGTGCCAATGCGAAGTGGGCAAAGGCTGTTAAGGCCACTCTTGACTCCAGCATCCCGCCCATCATACAGGGGATATTCTTTTGTTCGCAGATATCGATGATCTCAGTTGCTTCGAGGAAACCGCCGGATTTCGCGAATTTGATATTGATGTAATCGCAGGCCCCGGCATTGATGAGCTGGCGCGCATCGTGATGATTGAAGACACTTTCGTCGGCCATGATTTTCACGGCGGCCTGTTGTCTTAGTTTGGGAAGCAGATCGTTATACCAGGTACGCATGGGCTGTTCGCAGAACTGCACGTTAGAATGCGCCATCCCGTTAAGGGCTTTCAGTGCGCCGTTAAAGTCCCATCCCTGGTTGGCATCCACTCGTAGGGTTAGTTCGGGGCCTACGGCCTGCCTTATCTTTTCTACTCTTTCGATGTCTTCTTCGGGAGTAACACCCAGTTTTATTTTGATAATACGTACGCCATCTTTTTTGAACTGGATGGCTTTTTCCGCCATTTTAGCGGGGGTATCGATACCTATGGTAAGATCGGTTTCCAAGAGTTTGGGTTGTCCTCCCAATAAGCGGTAAAGCGGTTGGTTTGCGGCTTTGGCTTTGAGATCGTACAAAGCCATATCGAAGGCGCTTTTGATGGTGGCATTAAAAGCTGTGAAGGCGTGCAGTTCCTGCATACGTGCGGGAATATCGGTTGCATCTTTTCCTTTCCAGATCGCTGCAAATTCCTTCGCCATTTCGAAGCAGGTGGTTTGCGTTTCTCCTACTATCATTGGAAAAGCGGAGCACTCTCCTACCCCATACATGCCCGTATCGGTATATACCCTTATGAAGGTATTTTGCAGGAAGTGCATGGTACCTGTCGCTATTTTAAAGGGCTCGGTTGGAATACTCAACTTGTAGATTTCCGTGTGCAGGATAGTCATGGTATGTTTATTTGATCAGTGCTTTGAACAAGATTTTCTTGCGGCAGTTTATTAAGCTTAGATACAATTTTACGAAATCCGCCCTTAAAAACCGCAATAAAACGCAAAAGCAAAGCAAAATACCTGCAAAATAACGACACAAAGGAAATAAACGGGTACATCTCCATACTTAATAACGTTTAAGATAAAGGCCCCGCAGAGATAGAAAAAAATGCTTTACATTTTAATAATAATATTATTTAAACATTAAAGGTTATTACTTCATTTGCCTTTTTGTTAGTATCTTACTTCAACAGAACACCTATTCAACCGAAATCTTACCACATGCTTTCATCCGTCTCTTTTCTAACTGCATTGCCTGCCATCCTTGGAATTGCGGGTTTCGTGATCTATTATATACTTAAGAAAAGCGTTACAGAAGACCCTACCGTTCGCAGAATTATCGATAAATTAAAATTCGACGAACCTGATTTCGAAAACCGGTGGAATGGCTTAACGTCTACTCAAAAGGAAGCCTTACTTAAAGATGACAATGAACTCAGAAGCAAACTGGCTGTTCAAGACAGAGCCATAAAAACGAATGCGCAAAAGAAGTATTTGTTCATGCAAGGCATACCGGTCGCTATCCAAATGTTTTACAGAACAGCCGCCCCAGCAAACCGGTAAGAAAGAACATTTAGAAATAGATTTCGAAGAATCGACTTCAGTTCTGCAAAGGATATGTATGTATCAAAACCTGATTTGTAACTGCGCTACTGCTGTATTATGCGTATATTCTGAGGACAGGGGGATATTATTCTTATAGATATCGAAGATGAACCCCAATTGGAGGCAGGCAAAATAGTCATCGGCGAATTCCGTGGATAACATTGGGATGATGGTTTGTCGCGGGTTGCTGTTGAATTTGGTGCATAGGTTGAGGTATTCGTAACGCGCAGAGAGTTCAACGGTGCGGAGACGCGGGTGATTACATTCGTACCGGAGATTTGGGAAGACATAAAGCCCTTTCATCCTGAAATCATTCAGTTTATGCACCGGCTCTCCTGTATAGGCTGCGAAGGCATTGAAGTTGGTTCCTTCTTTATAGTCGGCGGTGCATTCGAGTTTCCATTTGGGACAAAGCGTAGCTACATATTTAAGGTCGCCGCCCCAGGCATCACCTGCCTGGTTTTTGACGCTACCTCTGCCTGCATTGACGCCTATGGTGAGGTTTTTCATAAGACCTGCTTCCAGGCGACCATAGATGTGTTTTGTATTGTCGTTATCGGTGGGCTGATTTTTACCATTACCATTGTGGATGCCGGCGTAATAACGCAGCGGCATTTTTCCTTCGCCATTGATATCACCGTACACACATAAGCCTGTCTGAAAGCTTTGCCAGCCGTTGCTGCCGAAGGCATAGTAGCTATTGGAGTAATCGAGGGACTTGATGATATCTACGGGAATTTCTTCTTCGATACCGAAGAAAGGACGGTATTGTCCTGCTATGATGCGGCAGTGCCTGCTGAAGGAATACCTGATAAATGCGTTTTCGAGGACTTTACCTGAGAGATTGCTGTTGCTGAAATCGGCAAGGTTGACGAGGATCGCAGCATCGAAATGATCGTTGACTCTTGCCAGTGCCTGAACGCGGACACGTTTCAGAGAAAAGCTATTGGTGACGCCGGGTTTGTCGCTATTAAACTGCTGGCCATTGACATCGACATCGTTTGTACAAGAATAGGTGTAACGCGTCTGGAGCAATCCTGACCAGGAGAAGCCCCTTTTATAACATGAATAGTTTTTAACGGCTGTATCGGGCTGGCTTGTCTGCTGGCCAAATGAAAGGGTATGATAGCATAAGAACAGAAGCAAGAAGGGAACAATTCTCATAATGAAGCGGTTCGAATGAAAGGTTTCGACCGATGGCAAAAAAAGCACAAAAAGCAAGTTTGTACTATGACTTGCGTCATGTGGAGCGCTGAGTTTGACTAGTGTGTGGCAATGAGAGCGGAGGTAAGCGGACTATAGACGGCATTAAGACGGCTTTATAAAGCGTTCTTTTTCGCAGATCGCTGTTCAGCACTCCTTCCCCTTTTTGCGGGGGAAGGAGGCGAAGCAGCGGCTATGGGTTAGTTATCAGGCGCTTGTTGGGCGGAGGCTACGCGTTTTACTGCCAGCAGGTAAGCGGCATCGCGCAGCGAATCGTTGCTATTGCGGGCTGTAGCGTACACTTCCCGGAAGCTTTTCTCCAGGATCTCTTCCAGTTTGCTATTGACTTCCAGGATATTCCAGGTTTCATTTTTCACATTCTGCAGCCATTCGAAATAAGAGACGATGACACCGCCGGCATTTGCCAGGATATCCGGCACTACAAAGATCTGTTTCTCCCGGAGTATTTTATCGGCATCTGCGGAAGTGGGGCCATTGGCCGCTTCTACAATAATGCCGGCCTTGATGGCGGCGGCATTGGCGGCGGTGATCACATTTTCCCTGGCTGCGGGGATCAGCACATCAACGGGTAAAGTTAGTAATTCGTTATGCAGGATGGGATAGGCATGATAGTAACCATATATAGACCTATCGTTGCGTCCGGCATAAGCGATGAGGTCGGGTATGTCGATTCCATCGGCGTTGAACAATGCAGCCGATACATCGCTCACCGCTACAACCTTCACCCCTTGTTCCCAGAGAAATAAAGCCGTATGAAGGCCCACATTTCCGAAGCCCTGGATGGCCACCGTAGTAGTAGTGGATCTCTTTTTAAGTTTATCGAGCGCCAGCAGTGTTATGATGCTTACCCCTCTCCCTGTGGCTTCTACCCTACCCAAAGAGCCTCCTGCATATAAGTGTTTCCCTGTTACTACTGCATGTATTATTTTGCCGTGCAGTAGAGAGAATTCGTCCATGAGCCAGCCCATTTCATCGGGGCCTGTGCCGAGGTCGGGTGCGGGAACATCTTTGTGGGGGCCGAAAGTATCGGCAAGGGCCTGGGTGTAGGCTCTTGTAAGTTTTTCCAGTTCGGTACGGGAGAGTTTTGACGGATCGCAGTTGATGCCTCCTTTGGCGCCACCGAAGGGGATGCCTACCAATGCTGACTTCCAGGTCATCCATGCGGCGAGGGCTTTGACCTCATCGATGTTGACTTCTGTATCGTAACGGATGCCACCTTTTGAAGGCCCGAGTACCGTGGAGTGAATGACGCGATAGCCTTCGAAATTCTTTTCGCTACCGTTGTCGAGTGTGATTGAGAAGTTAAGTAAGATCTGTTTGGCGGGACGACTGAGACGATGGCGCTCTTCCTGGCTCAGGCGCAGCATATCTGCTGCTTTATTGAAACGGGCGAGCATAGATTCATAGGGGTTATCTACTACAGACAACACAGGTTCTTTTGTATAACTCATACGTTATTCATTTATAGCATTAACGGGAATAATAATAAAGGGGATAAAGACAATGAAAGCAGCAACAGTAACAAACCGCTATGAACAGCAGCGGAAGATCAGCAACAACAACAGCTTTTATAGCCGGAGCAGACAACGATATAAGAAAGAAGTTTGTTCATTTATGTTGCAAACATACGTTCTTTTTTATTAGTCCATATAAATAATAGACTTTATTTTTGGCACCGCAAATTGTAATTCTTTTAAACAGAGGTTCAATAATGGAAAACCACAACCACTCCCGCCGTCAATTTGTTCGTAATGGTCTTTTACTTACGGCTGCCTTACCGGTATCACGTTTACTGGGGTCAACCGATTCTTCCTATAAAGCCGGTGCGGCGGTGCCTGCTGCTGTGCCTTTACACTGGTTGCATGAACAAGCTTTTACTGCTGCGAATGTAACGTGGGGAACACCCTGGCCGGCGGGTGCCGTGCGTGCCGATACGTCCTTTGTGTTACAGGCGGCAAACGATACGCAGCATGCTGTTCAAAGCTGGCCCCTGGCCTACTGGCCTGATGGTTCTTTAAAATGGAGTGGCCATGCTGCTGCCGCATTGCCTGAAAAAGACTGGCAACTGTTGCCAGGTAAAACCAGTCCGGCTACTACACTTCATATAAAAGAGACAGCAACAGAGATCGTTGTTTCTACCGGTATCATTACCTGTCGTTTTCTGCGGAAAGGAAATGAGGTCATCTCAGGCATTCAGCGCGGCAGTCAGACGATTGCAGCACAGGGGCAACTGGTGTTACTGCACCAGGACCAACCTTCCGATGCAGCAGAAGGCACCACACGCACCACGAGTTTTAATGGCCTCATCCGTTCTGTAATCGTAGAACAGCAAGGGCCTGTACGCGGTGTGATCAAGATAGAAGGCACACATAACAGGCCGGCGGATGGCAAACAACTGCTGCCTTTTGTGCTTCGCTTTTATTTCTATTCCAATAGCGAAGCGATCCGGATTGTACATACTATTGTTTATGATGGCAATGAGTACGAGGATTTCGTTAAAGGAATAGGTATTCGTTTTTCGGTGCCTATGCAAGGGGAATTACATAATCGTCATATCCGTTTCAGCGGAGAGGATAATGGCGTTTTTGCGGAAGCGGTTCGTGGAATTACCGGACTTCGCAGGGATGCGGGCAAAGATGCACGCGCTGCGCAGGTAAGAGGTGAGGCTGTTGCCAATGCTGCTGCATTGCCGGCGCCCGTAGGCGAACATCTGCAATTAGTGCCTGCTTTTGGTGATTATACGTTATTACAGTCGAGCTCTGAAGCATTTGAAATACGGAAACGCACCAAGCAAGGCTATACGTGGTTACAAGCGGCAACCGGGCATCGCGCAACGGGGCTGGCTTATACGGGAAGCGCTTCCGGCGGACTGGCTTTCGGTATCCGTAATTTCTGGCAAAGCCATCCGGGGCAATTAGACATACGTGGCGCAGACCGGGATAGTGCCACTGTGACTTTATGGGCCTGGGCTGCCGATGCACCTGCCATGGATCTCAGGTTTTATCATGATGGTCTTGGACAGGACGATTTTGTAAAACAAAGGGAAGGTTTAGATATCACCTATGAAGATTATGAGCCGGGATTCGGAACACCCCATGGTGTAGCACGTACCAGTGAGTTCCAGCTATGGGCATTGGCGGCTACCCCTTCGGCAGTGGCGTTCAGTGAACTCGCCCAGCAGTTAAGTCATCCCCCGGTACTAATATGTATGCCGGCGTACTTACATTCCGTTGGAGTGTTTGGTAACAACTGGAGTCTTCCCGACCGTTCTACTGCTGCCAAGACCCGTATAGAGGCACAGCTTGATTTCTATTTCAATTATTATAAAAAACAAGTAGAACAACGCCACTGGTATGGCTTCTGGAATTATGGAGATGTCATGCATGCTTATGATACAGACCGTCATGTATGGCGTTATGACGTGGGAGGTTATGCGTGGGATAATTCGGAGTTGTCTACAGATCTGTGGTTATGGTATTATTTTTTACGTACGGGACGAACAGATGTATTCCGCATGGCTGAAGCCATGACACGGCATACGGGAGAAGTAGATGTTCATCACATAGGCCGGTTTGCCCCTCTTGGCTCGCGGCATAATGTATTACACTGGGGATGTTCTGCCAAACAGCTGCGGATAAGTACTGCTGCCAACCGACGTTTCTATTTTTATCTTACAGCAGATGAACGTACGGGTGATCTTATGCGTGAGCAGGTAAATGCCGCCCATACGCTTGTAACGATACAGCCGGGCAGAAAACTAGGTGGTCAAAAAAGCGCTCCTCCTGCCCCTCCGGCGACTACCACAAAGGCACAGATCAGCTTTGGAACAGACTGGGGCGCCATTGCTGCGGCCTGGTTTACCGAATGGGAAAGGACGGGTGATAAGAAGATAAAGCAAAAATTAGAAAACAGTATGACCACGATCGCCTCACAGCCACTGGGCTTTTTTGCAGGCGGCGCCGTCATGGATCTGGATACGGGGCGTTATGAATTAAGTAATGAAACACATCCTGTAGCACCGCATCTGAATGCTGTTTTTGGTCTTACAGAAATATGTGCCGAACTGGTACAACATCTTTCGGTTCCTGCTTTTGAAAAGGCATGGGTTCAATATTGTACCCTTTATAATGCTCCTGCAGCGGAACAAAAAGCAGCCCTGGGCGAGCCACTGACGAAGAATGCATTGCGCCAGGGACATGCCCGGCTTACTGCTTATGCTGCCTATCGTACAGGCAATAAAGCGCTTGCACAACGTGCCTGGAAGGAGTTTTATGCAGATGACACTACAGACCCGATTGCTGCGATACCGCAGGAGCAAAGAATCAATACACCGGAGGTGCTACAGCCTATAGATGAAGTAAGTTCGATATCCACCAATGGCGTGGCGCAGTGGGCGTTATCAGCGATTCAATGCCTGGGGCTGGCCGGAGAAGCGCTCAATCAATAAGCCCACAATATTTGTAGACTAAACACTTATTCCCTATCTTTGTTTTTATAAAGCAATAACTGCATTATGAAAAATTTAGTCGTAAGCCAATATCTACGTTTCCTTTCACCAGAGATAGACTGCGTGTATTGTTGTTGTTGTTAGACTCATTACTTTATCGATTTTTCCTTGTTTTAAATATCACTGCAATACATCCTGTATTGTAACGAAAGCTTGCTATTGTCAACATATGCCTATTTAGCCTATTATTCGAATAGACTAAATGCAATAAAATCAATTTCAGATGAAAACTATTTTTCGTCGGGGCAAGCTTTTGCTACTCCTGTTGTGGTTATGCTCTTATATGGCGTGCCAGAAAAACCAGATCAGGGTAAATACAACAGATGATGTGAACATTGTTGGTTACCTGAATAACCACGCAGCGGACTACTCGCTTTTTTCGAGGATCATAGAACGTGCAGAAGCCAGTGGTTACTTAAATGCCTATGGTGCCTATACCTTGTTTGCGCCTACCAATACTGCCGTAAAAACATATCTCAGCAAGCAGGGGAAAACTTCAGTAGACGATATAGGCGTTGATGCTCTAAAGGATCTGCTTCGTTTTCACCTGATAGCAGACACACTTACCACCAGCAGTTTTACCGATGGTAAATTACCTGCCATTACGCAGTACGGCCAGTATCTCATTACCAGTGTAGCTACAACGGATGGCAAATCGAGTTATCTTATCAACCGGCAGGCGATAGTAACGAAAGCCAATATCGTTACCGGAAACGGCATTATTCATGCGATCGATCATGTACTTGAACCTGCCCAATCGACATTGGCCCAGTTGTTATCGCAGGACAGCCGTTATTCCATTTTTACGCAGGCGCTTAAAGAGACCGGCTATTATGATTCATTGAATATAGCGAACAACAGCGACAGTACACGCAGGTGGCTTACGCTGATTGCCCAGACCGATGCCGTGTACCGGGCCAATAACATCGCCGATTACCCTGCGCTAAAAGCTCTTTACAGCCAGACAGGCAATCCTAAACTGGCTGAGGATAGTCTTCATTTATATGTGGCTTATCATATACTTCCCGGCATCAGATTTCTTGCCGATATCGTAAGCGCCACCTCCCACAGTACACTTGCGCCACAAGAGGTAGTTACTTCAAAATTATCGGGGCAGGAAGTACTACTCAATGAAGATATTTTCAATGGCATCACGGAACCCGGCGTTCAGTTAGACAGGACGAACAGCGATATCACTGCCAACAACGGGGCATTACATTCCGCGCTCAGCAACCTGAGTATTAAAGTGCGTAAACCTGTACCAGTGTACTGGGATGTAGCGGACCAACCTGAATTACGCAAGCTGGTTTCGTTATTCCGCAAACCCGGGCAGGTACAGGAGTTTACAGATCCGGATCAATTCTCGGGTATCAACTGGTCCGGCGGCAGCATCAAATACAATGTAACAGCCACCTCTTCTTCGGACTATTACTGTTACTATGATTTCATTTCGTTGTATATGAGGACGGCTGTAACACCGTGGATAGAATTCAAGACGCCTTTTTTAGTAAAAGGCAAGTATAAAGTGTGGGTATGTTTCCGCCGTGCAAGAGCACAAACCATTCAAGTACAGGTTGACGACCAGATAATGCCGCGACTGATATCGGTAGCAGACTACTATCCTGTTGCACTTGACGACGACAATGCCGAAGCTGCGGGCTTCAAGCGCTTCATGGTCACTGCTGCTTCCAACTCGAATCATATCGGCAAACTTGTGGGGACGGTAGATATCACCACGAGCCAGCAGCATACCATCAAGTTCATTGCTTTAACCAATGAAAGCGGTTCTGCGAATACCTTCAACCTGGACATGGTACATTTCATTCCTATTGAAGAAGAACAAAAGTGGCCCCGCTTCAACCGCGATGGTTCGATGGAATACAAATAGTCATTTCAATACCTGTTATTACCGCTACAATGAATTTCATACATAAAAATGCCGGCAGCCTTTTACTGGTTCTGCTGGCTTTAGTTACCGGTTGCCAGAAAAAGGAATTCGACGCTTATTACAGTCGCCCTGACAATCTTGCGCAGCCCATTTACCAGCAGCTACAGTCGCGCGGCAATTTTAAACATCTGCTTGCGCTGATCGACAAAGCGGGCTATAAGACCACGTTGAATACGGCAGGCTACTGGACCTTATTTGCACCCAACGACGAAGCTTTTGAAGCCTATCTTAAGACACGTGGCATTCAAAGTATCGAAAATATATCGGCAGACAGCGCTACTGCATTGGTGCAATATGCTTTGGTATATAATGCGTTTAAAGCGCAAACATTGGGAGACTACCAGTCGAATGCAGGCTGGGTTACCAGCGCTGCCTATAAACGCCGCACCGCCTATTACGACTTTGTTTATACTGAAAACAACCGGAAGCTGATTGCAGCCAACCGTAACGGGAGCTATGTTTCTTCGGATAATAACAACAAGTATCTCCCCTATTTTGTTTCTTCTTATTTCAATACCCAAAAGCTTAGTTCCGATGACTATGCGTATTTCTACCCGGGTGTCACTTATACGGGCTTTAATGTTGCAGGTGCAAAGGTTGTGAACAAAGATATCGTTGCAGAAAACGGCGTGATACATGAAACCGACAAGGTGATATCTCCCCTGCCGAGCCTGGACCAGTACCTGGCTTCACACCCGGAATACAGTGAGTTCAAGAAGATCTATGACCAGTTCCTGGTAACCTATACTGCCAATAGTGAGATCACAGCGCGTTACCGCGCCCTTACCCAATCGCCGGACCAGGTGTATGTTAAAAACTACAGCAGCACACTTGCCTTTTCGCCCAACAACGAAAACTTCCTGAAGTTACAAGACAACGACGGGCAGTCTGATGGATATACCTTATTCATTCCTACCAATGAGGTGTTACTGAATTACGAGCAAAACGTATTACTGCGTTATTACCCGGTTAAATCGCTGTCGCAACTGCCCATAGGCATTGTTACGGACTTTCTTAATGCCCATATGTGGAAGACTACCGTATGGCCTTCGAAGTTTGCTACGACACTTAATTATCATGGAGAAGCCGCCAGGTTTACGAGTACCGACATTGTAGATAAACAAGTGCTGAGCAACGGCATCTTTTATGGAACCAGCAAAGTACAGGAGGCAAATGTATTTCATTCCGTATATGGCCATGCCTATCTAAACCCCGGCTACAGCCTGTTGACACGTGCGCTGGACCTGGAGTTGAAGCTGGTTGTGAGCAATCCCAATCTCCGTTTTGCGCTATGCTTATTATCGGATGCTACGCTAACGCAGGCTGGCTTTGCCTGGAATACTGCCAACAGCACCTTTCAATATACAGCACCCGGCGGATCAACCGTTATAGGCGCCGATGCTGTGAACAGGCTGAAAAGGCTACTCAACCTTCATATCATTGCTTATGCCGGCAATACTGCACCTGATTTTTCCGGGGAAGGCATCATTGAAACTTATGACGGCGAATATATCAGGTATAATCAGAATAAGCTATTTGCTGCCGGTAGCGCTGAAACGGGCATTGTCATCGATTCGTTTAAAACAGCGAGTAATGGTACCGGGTATTACCTGCACAACCTACTCAACTTTTCGGAACAGAACATTGGAAAAGACATCGAGAAGTACGCCACCAAGAGCAGTGATCCTTACTATCGATTTTTTCAATATTTGAAAAGCAGCCCTCTTTACACCGCTGCTACCGGGGCAATCCAGGGCGTATCGGCGGGTAATTTTTATACCGTATTCATTCCCAGTAATGCGGCGATACAGACTGCTATAGACCAAGGATGGCTGCCTTCGTCAACAGCCCCTTCGACCAGTGAAGACATCGATAAGGTAAGCAGGTTCATCCAATATCATATACTCAACAAGAATACGGTAGTTCCGGATGGGCAGAAGACGGGCAGTTTTGAGACGCTGCTTAAGAACAGTAGTGGCGATGCCGTATCCGTGCGAATTTCGGGGCAAGCCGGTTCGCTGCAAATTACCGATGCACGGCATGCTTCTCCCAATGCCAACCTTGTTACTGCCTATAGCAATGTTTTATCGAACCGGGCTGTCGTTCACCAGATCGATCAGTTTCTGCAATACCAATACTAATTCAGCTTAGAACATGAAAGCAATTCTATTCCTTATAATCGCTTTGGCGACACTGATGCCACACCATGCCGATGCACAAAACAGCGGTGGCGCCATTGTTATCAGAGGCAGGCTGACAGACAAGAACCAGCATCCATTAGCGAACGTATCGGTAATGGAGGTTGACAAAGACCAGCGGGTTATCGGCGGCAGCGCAACAGACCAACAAGGTAATTTTGTACTCCGAATTTCCAGCACACGCAACAGGATCAGTTTCTCTTATATCGGTTACAAAACCACTACTGTTGAGATAGGTAGCCGCCGGCAGATAAATATTGAATTATCGCCGGGGGAAGATCAATTAAGCGAGGTGATCATTTCATCACGTAAAACTGTCAATAACGGCACCGGGTTAAATGTAGATGACCTGAACCGTACGATATCAGTGGCTTCCATCAATGCCAAAGAGTTAGAAGAGATGCCTTCCTCTTCCATAGACCAGGCATTACAGGGGCGGCTTCCGGGGGTAGATATTGCTGCCAGTTCGGGAGATCCCGGTACCGGTATGCAGATACGGATACGCGGCACCTCTTCTATCAATGCGGGCACAGATCCCTTGATCGTAGTAGATGGCATGCCTTATGAGACAACAGTTCCCGACGGATTCAACTTTGCAACGGCCGATGAGCAAGGCTATGCGCAACTTCTAAACATCGCACCTTCGGACATCAGGGATATCAGTGTATTAAAGGATGCTGCAGCGACGGCCGTATGGGGTGCCAGGGCCTCCAATGGCGTACTTATCATCAATACCAAGAGAGGGACAACAGGGAAACCTTCCGTCACCTATACCTTCAAAGGAACTGCATCGAAACAGCCACGGGCCTTACCGATGTTAAACGGAGGCCAGTATTCTACGCTGATACCCGAAGCTTACATGAATGCTACCGGGCGGCCGCTCAATACTGCCTCTATGAAAGAGTTTCTTTATGATCCCCGTGATCCATACTGGTATTACAATTACAGTAATAATACGGACTGGATAGATGCGATTACACAAACGGGTTACCTGCAGGATCATAATATCTCTATTTCCGGCGGTGGGGAACGGGCTAAATACTTTGCATCCTTCGGCTATTTCAACCAGGAAGGCACTACGAAGGGAACCGATCTAAACCGAATCACCACACGTATCAACCTAGATTATACGGTATCGGCACTGCTTAGTTTCAGAACAGATATTTCGTATACCCATATCAGCAATCACCAGCTTTATTCCAATAAGGTACGTAATGTAGCGTACCGGAAGATGCCGAATATGAGCATCTATGAATATGATATCAATGGCAACCTGACCCCCAATTACTTTTCACCGCTGTCCAATATCCAGGGGTATTATAATGGCAATGCAAGCAATAGCACCTACAATCCACTTGCTATGGCCGATGCGGCCAAGAACCACCAGCGGGGCGACCGGATCACGCCGCATTTCAGTATCCAGTATAAGATCATCCCGCAGGTTTTAACGATGACCAGCGATATCCAGTTCGATATCAATACCAGCAAGATCAATACATTCCTGCCCCAGATAGCAACGGGCAGGCCCTTCACCGAAACAGTGGTAAACCGGGCAACCGATGCCGACTACGATGCTTATAATGTGCAATCCAAAACCAACCTGCTATTCACGCCGCGACCGGGCCCTAAACACAGCTTTCAGGGCCTGCTGTCGCTGCAAACCAACGATTACCGTTATGTAGATCAGCAGCTCATGACATCGAACACGGCTTCTTCTTTTATGCAGGATCCTTCGGCTCCATCGCGTACCCAGAATGAAGAGCTAAGTGTAAGTGCGGCCAATACCCGGACCAGATCAGTAGGTTTACTAGTAAGCGGGCAGTACAGCTTCCTGGACCGTTATATCATCAATGCCGGTTTAAGAGCAGATGGTAACTCCCGTTTTGGTCCTGCCCATCGCTACGGGCTTTTTCCTTCTTTATCGGGCCGGTGGCGGGTATCGGGTGAAAGCTTTATCAGCCGGGCTCATTTCATCAATGATCTTAGTATCAGAGCCAGTTATGGCCAGAGCGGCAACGCCCCGAAAACCGACTATGCATACTTCAATACATACGGCACATTCGGCTGGACTTATACGGGATTCTCCGGCGTTTACTCCCAGAACATGGAATTGAAAAACCTGAAATGGGAAACTATCGAGGGGCAGAACCTTGGAGTAGATATTTCTTTATTCAAGAACAGGTTATCCGGCTCTTTCGATATTTACCGCAACCGTACCAAAGACATGATCTTCCCGGGACTTCAGCTGATGTCGACCACTGGTTACGATGCAGTAGATATGAATGTTGGCGTTATGGATAACCAGGGGTGGGAAGTTAATATGAATATCGTTGCCTTAAAAAAGAAAGACTGGCAACTCAGTTTCAATATCAATCTCGCGCATAATGAAAATATGATCCGCTCCATATCGCCCCTTTATCCTATTGAAAGTTCGAAGTCTACTACACTGAACGGCGTTTATAAATCGTACCTGCAAACGGATAATCCTTTTGGTTCTTTTTATGGTTACCGTTTCAAAGGAGTATATAAAGACAAAGCTGCCACTGTTGCGGCAGATGCCAATGGTAAACCCATCGTGGGTTTAAACGGGGAGCAAGTATATATGCGTTTCAACTATCCTTCTACAGATTATATATTTCAACCTGGCGATGCGCAGTATGAAGACATCAACCACGATGGTAATATCGATTACCGTGACATTGTGTACTTAGGTAATGGTAATCCTAAGTTAACAGGCGGTTTTGGTCCTACTATCAGTTGGAAAGGCAACTGGCGTCTGACCGCCTTCTTTAGTTTCAGAACCGGCTACCAGATCATCAATGCCACGAAAATGTATACCACCAACATGTATGGTTACGACAATCAAAGTACAGCCGTGCTGCGCAGGTGGCGTAATGAAGGCGATGTAACAGATATGCCACGCGCTATTTACAATGCCGGGTACAACTGGCTGGGTTCTGACCGTTATGTAGAAAATGGTTCTTTCCTGCGCTGGCGAACGCTCACCGTACGTTATAACCTCCCGGACAAGGCGTTAAAGAAAACCGGCTTCAAGGCATTGAGCTTTTATGTTACCGGCGAAAACATACTGACGTTTACGCGCTATACGGGGCAAGATCCTGAGGTTACCACCCGCATAACGAGTCCTTTTTCTACAACAGTAGACGAGTCTATGACGCCACCGGTAAGAAATTTCACCATCGGCATCAGCGCCACCTTGTGATCATTGAAGCATAAATATAAAATGATGAAATCTTTCAAATACTATCTATTCATAGCAGTACTGGTATCTGGCATTTCTTCCTGCAATAAATGGCTGGATCTGAAACCTGAAGACGGTATTGTGAGTGCCGACTTCTGGAAAACAAAAGAGCAGGTACAATCTGCAGTAATAGGATGTTATGCGTCGCTGTTAGGCTCTCCGGCAGGCGTTTCGGACCGCTCTTTAGCAGAATATCTTTTCCTCTGGGGGGAGCTGAGGGCCGACATGATCAGTCCCGGCCCGGGCATTACCAATGAGGAGCAACAAGTCATCAACGTCAATATTCTCCCCGGCAACAGTATCAACAGCTGGAGCGCTGTTTACCGTACCATCAACTATTGCAATACGATCATAGACCATGCTGCCGAAGTGCAACAGTACGACAATACCTTTACCCAAACTGCATTGAACAATTACATTGCAGAAGCAAAAGGGCTGCGTGGACTTTTATATTTTTACCTGGTACGCAGTTTTGGAGATGTACCACTGGTACTCAAGTCTACCGCAACGGATGAAGATATCAGTCCTATTGCCAAAAGCAGCAAAGACGCGGTTCTTGAACAGATCGTTACCGACCTGAAAGATGCATTGGAGAAAGCCCCGGAAACACATGGCAGCGTTACTTACAATGCAGGCCGGCTTCACAAGTATTCCATTGCTACCATACTCGCCGATGTTTATCTCTGGCGTGAAGAATATGCATTATGTATCAGCACCTGTGATGAAATAATCAAAGCCGGCAAATACCAACTTGTTGAAGGCAACAGTGCCTGGTTTACCACCTTGTATTATAATGGCAATTCGCCGGAGAGTATTTTCGAGTTCCAGTTCGACGCACAGAAACTGAATACCTTCTATCCCCTATTCGCTACCAATTCGAAAAGGTTCCTGGCTTCAGAAAAGGTAATGGAAGATATTTATACGGTAGACTATAATGATGAGACCTTAACTGACTTACGAGGTGCTGCCGCCGCTGTTCGTACCAGCGACAACTCTATCTGGAAATATACCGGTTTTACCTACAATACGCTGCGTGCGCAGGACGCCTCTTATGCGCATTGGTTCGTATACCGCTACAGCGATGTGCTGCTGATGAAAGCAGAAGCCTGCTCACAGTCTGGCAGAGGTGCGGAGGCATTGGAAATAGTACAAACCATCAGAGACCGAAGCCATGCGCTGGTAGCCACGGAGCGCCATCCTGCTGTTACCGATGCACAGGAAATAGCCGCTTATATACTTGAAGAAAGGGCACGTGAATTTGCTTTCGAAGGCAAACGTTGGTATGATGTATTACGTAATGCCCGCAGGAACAACTATGCCAACCTGGGCAACCTGCTGGATATGGTTTCGGGGACTGTACCGGCAGACAGACAACAGTCGGCACTAGGCAAGTACCGCGATTATAACAGCCATTATTTCCCTGTGTATGAGCCTGAGTTACTGAAGAATTCTTTATTAAAACAGAATCCATTTTATGAATAGATACTCTTATACTTATTTCATACTGGTGCTTTTCCTGCTCAGCGCCTGCAAAAAAGAATGGAACAGCCATAACGGCATCACCGATGAAGGTGTAAAAGAAAACCTGTTTGAAAAGATTGGCCGGGACAGCAGCCTCAGTTTATTCCGCGACCTATTAGTGAGATCTGGTTATGATACGATCATCAACACATCGCCTTCCTATACGGTGTGGGCGCCCAGTAATGAAGCGTTACGCAAAATTGATCCTGCTTTACTAGCCAATGACAGTATCGTAAAACAACTAGTTGCCGGGCATATCAGCCTGCTGGCCTATCAAACAACGGAGCCTGCTCCTTCCTTACGCATACAAACACTCGCCGGCAAATATCATTCTTTCACTGCAACCAGCTTTGGAGAAGACCATGCGGTTATTACTGCTGCGAATGAATACGCCCGTAATGGTATTCTACATCATATTAATGGCGTAGTTGTACCACGACGGAATATCTGGGAATATCTACAATATAGTTCTGCAGGACAACGTCAGAAGGTATTTCTGCAATCGCTCAGCTACAACGGAACAGATAGCCTTTCCGGAAAAACTGTCATCAAAAACCGTTTCCTGGAGCAGGTAGCCGGTATACATAATGAAGCCAAGCAATATACTTATTTCGTTTTGCAGGATGCTGTTTACGAGGAAGCTATAACAGCGTTAAAGCCTCATTTCATTACCAGTACTGTTGACAGCACCGACTCATTATCCAACTGGTGGCTGGTGAAGGACCTGGTTGCAGAAGGGTTGTATGAAGAAGACAATTTGCCTGATACTTTACTCTCCGTATCGCAGGTAAAGATACCGGTAGACAAGAACAATATCGTTTCTTCCTATAAAGCCAGTAACGGCATTGTTTATGTGCTTCGCAGGCCTGCTACACCTCTTTCTCTTAAATTCCCGACACTCATTATAGAGGGAGAAAATCCGGCTGGATTCAGCCGTACGGATAAAACAGCAAATATCTTTTATCGTGTTAAGGCAGATCCATCGGGTAAGGTGTTCAGAGATATACAGGTTTATGGGCATGCTACTCCCCTGTTTTATATCCGTTATCAACCGGCGCAGGTACCTGCAGGCACCTATAAAGTTTACTGGCGTGCCGTAGCCGGTAACAGCGATGCCCAAACGGTAAGCTTCGAGCAACGGGTTGCTTTTAGCCAGGCAGATGCTACCGGGTTTAGTTACAAAGCAGTTACACTCAACAACTACGAGGAGGTTTACCTGGGAGAATATACCGTTACACGCTTTGGTTCGTTGCCTGTTTACCTGGTAGCAGCCAACTCCGCCACAGCCGGGGTTAATACCTTATCACTTGACTACCTAAAGCTGGTACCCAGCTTTTAATTGCTATGATCATGAAAATATTAAGAATACTCACACTGCTGCTACTGTTACATTCAACAGGTACGTCATTGCCGGCCCAGGATCTGGCGCTGGTTACCGGCACCGTTTCCGATGCCCATACCGGCAAACCTATTGCCGGTATTACAGTAGCTTATGAAGATGGCGCCAGTACGCTTACAGACGACAAAGGCAGCTTTCAGCTACGGGTTGCCAACTATCTTGTTTCTCTTACTATTTCAGGCAGCGGCTACCAGGTTTTATCCCTGCCTTTAAAAAACCGGAAACAGGTACATGTATCGCTGTATGAAGCGGGATTTACATCATTCTACAGCGAGGTTAGGTTTCCAGACAGAACAAGATCTTTACATCAGTCAGCCAGTAGCCTTGGGACAGTGAATACCGGCGGTGCCTGGCAAGCGGGAACCGAATCGCCCGACAACTATTTGCAGGGCAGGATACCAGGGCTTACTGTTACGCGGCGGTCAGGAACGCCGGGAGCAGGCGCCAACTTATTATTACGTGGTTATACTTCGCTACATGCCAGCAACCAGCCCTTACTTGTAGTTGACGGCGTTATTTATGACAACAGCAGCTATGGGAATTCCATCATTGGTGGACATACAGCGAATCCACTTCAAAATATAGACATAAAAGATATCAGCCAGGTTACTGTTGTAAAAGACGCAGTGAACACTTACGGAACCAAAGCTGCCAACGGCGTTATTTTCATTACAACAGAACATGCCAAAGAACTTGCCACGCGTATAGACTTTGCCGCTTACCAGGGCATGAACCTCACCCCTGCTCAATTACCTGTTATGGGCACCTCCGATTACCGCACTTACCTGGCCGACCTATTCAAAAGCGGCGGCTACACGAGTGAACAACTGGCCAATCTTCCCTATCTCAATGATGATATTGCCAGCAGCACTTATCATACCTATCACAATAATACCAACTGGCAGGACCAGGTATTGCGGCGGGGCAGCATCAACAATTATTACCTGAAAGTTACCGGCGGCGATGATATTGCGCGTTATGCTTTGTTTATGGGTTACGGCCGTAACAGCAGTATTACCGATAATACACAACTCTCTTCTTACCGTACCCGTTTCAATGCCGATCTCAACCTTAGTCCCAAGCTTACAGCGACCGCCAATTTATCTTTTTCCTATAATGAGCAGTCTTTAAAAGACCAGGGATTAAGTTTTAAAACCAACCCGATATATGTATCGCTGGTAAAGGCTCCCCTACTGGCAGTTCATGATATCGATGAAAACGGGGTAAGATCGCCTAACCTGGCAGATACCGATATATTTGGCGTCAGTAATCCCCAAAGTCTTACAGGTACTGCCAAAGCAGCCGATAAGAACTACCGGTTCTTTGGATCGATACAAGCTAATTATCGTTTTAACAGTCGCTGGCAACTGTCTTCCCTTACGGGCCTTATCTATGGCAAGATCCGGGAGAATACATTTCTACCACGTAAAGGCATTGCCGACGATACATTGCATAACGCGGTAGCCGACAGCAGGCTTGGCAGCCGGGTTCAACGTTTATTCAACATTTACAACGATACCCGACTGAACTATTCTGCCAGCTATCATCAGAACTATCGCGTGAATGCGGCTATCGGCTTACGTTATCAACAAACAGAAGCCGAAGAAGACTATACACTTGGTTACAATTCAGCCACCGACAATCTCATCAGTGTAGGTAATGGCGCCAATGCCTTACGGGTAGTAGGCGGCGATATCGGGAGGTCGAGGTGGTTGAATACCTACCTTAGCATAGAACAACAATTGAAGCAACGTTATATTGCTCAATTCACGTTAACTGCAGATGCCTCGTCCCGCTTTGGCCGCGACATTTCCGGCGTACCTGCCGTAGGAGGCAACAAACTGGCTGTATTACCGGCATTGGGCCTCAGCTGGTTGCTTTCTTCAGAGCCTTTTATGGATCATGCGGCATTTATAGACCTATTGAAATTAAGGGGTAGCTATGGCCTTACCGGCAATGATGATATCGGCAATTACGATGCCCGCAAGTATTATGTATCGCAAAATTTGCTGGGGTTACAAGGTTTGGTACGTGGCAACATCGGCAATCCGGGTCTTCAATGGGAACTGGTAAAGAAGTTAAACCTGGGTGTGGATGCAGCGTTATTTCAACAACGTCTTCAATTCAGCGTGGACGTGTATAAAAACAACACGAGTAAATTATTGCTTTACGAACCACTTGCGGCTGCAACAGGATTCAATTTCGTTAAAGCCAACCGGGGCGCCATGCAAACCAGCGGTATAGATATTCGCCTTGGCGGACGTGTTTTAAACGGCCCCCTTACCTGGGATGTCAATTTGCTGGTTTCAACATATCGTAATAAGATCACCAGTCTTTCAGGCAGTTCACCCATTATCACGAGCTATGGCGGGGCTTCCTATATTACGCAGGAAGGCAGTGCGGCCAACCTGTTTTATGGCTGGCGTACAAAAGGCATTTACACTACACATGAGGCAGCTGCTGCCGAGGGGTACAGCGTGATAACTGCCAATGGCAACACAGTGGCGTTTCAGGGCGGCGATATACGTTTCGACGATATCAATGGCGATAAACGTATAGACGAGGCAGACCGAGTTGTCATAGGCAACCCCAACCCTGATTACACAGGTAGTATCGGGTCTTCTTTGAACTATAAACGCTGGAGCCTTGATCTGTTGTTTACGTTCAGCCAAGGTAATGATGTATTCAACTACACACGCGCTGTACTTGAATCGGCCTCGGGTACCAATAACCAATTGTTAAGCGTAGTCAACCGCTGGCGCGCAGATGGCCAGCACACTGATATACCCCGTGTATCGATGGGTGATGCGACAGGAAACGCCCGTTTTTCGGACCGGTGGATAGAAGACGGCTCTTATCTGCGCCTGCGTACTGTTACACTGGCTTACGATATACCTGTTGAAACACGGCTGCTCCGTTATGCGAAAGTTTATCTCAGCGCCTACAACCTACTTACGTTTACCCGTTATCTTGGTTATGATCCCGAATACGCTGCCAACAGCAGCCTTTATAGCATGGGCAGCGACACCGGTCCCGAGCCCTTGTATAAAACTATTCAATTAGGGCTGAGAGTTGGTTTGTAATCATCGTTTACCGCTTAATTCATTATTCATTATGCTAGTTAAAAATATAATTCTTTCGCTGTTGCTGCTTTTGGTGTTCAGCTCCTGCCGTAAAACGCTGGAGGTGTTACCAGAGACCACACTGGACGAATCGCAGGTGTACAGGAATGTTTACGATGCGGATGCAGCAGTAATAGGTATTTACGGGCAACTTTCGGGGCTTGCACGTCAATATGTTGTGCTGAACGAGTTGCGTGGCGATTTGCTTACCGTGACATCGAACGCCGACACATCGTTACAGCAGATAGCCGGACACCGGGTTTCCAGCGGCAACCCTTATGCCGATCCGAGGCCTTTTTATAAGGTTATCCTCAACTGTAACGATGTACTAAAAAACTTCGACATCATGCTGCGGGATAAAAAAATGACGACGTCTGAATATAACAGCCGTTATGCCGACATCGCCACTTTACGTTGCTGGCTATACCTGCAGCTGGGCATTCATTTTGGCGAAATACCCTATGTTACAGATGCCATTGAAAACATCAATGATCTGAAGGACGCCAGCCGTTTCCCCCGTGTATCGTTCCGCCAGTTGTTGACATCCCTGATCGGAACGATGGAGGGATTGCCTACATTGGAAGTATATCCTACCGGCAGCACCCTGCTTACCACGGCGGACAATACCATTACCAACAAATTTTTCGTGAATAAACAATGCCTGCTGGGCGACCTGTACCTATGGCACAATGATTACACGAAAGCAGCCACCGCTTACCGTGCCGTAATGGAAACCAATACAGCAAGCGGCGATTTCGACACCTATAAGATCAGGATAGCGGATGTAGCTTCCAATAACGATCTGGCGGTTGGTTATATCCGTTATCGCGAACAAGACATCAATGCTTTGATCAATAACAACACGCAGGGCTGGAAATCGATGTTTATCCGTTCGCGCGACGACTTATGGAATACAGAATGGTTGTGGGTGCTGCCTTTCAACAGCAACTTTGCCCCGGAAGAACCTTTTGCAGAACTGTTCTCGCCATATGCCGGCTACTTATTGAAACCCTCTGCCCGGGCATTGCATAACTGGAACAGCCAGGTGCAAAACAATGGCTTTCCCTTTGACGCAAGAGGTATATTTAGTGCCGATACTACCAGCGCCGTTCCTGCTGTCAGGAAATATACGTACCATTACAATATTGAACAGCCGCTGGTGAAAAACAGCAGTTGGTTTTTGTATCGTGCAGCGGTAGTTCATCTGCGTTATGCAGAAGCAGCGAACAGGGACGGTCGTGGTAAGATAGCCTGGGCATTGCTGAATACCGGCATAGGCAGTACTTATGATGATGCGTCTCAGACTGATAAAACCAACCTGATGCAAACCTTCGACAGCCCTCCATATGATTTTGATGCCCGCAATGGCACCGCTCCTTATTTCCGGGGTCCCTGGCACCGTAATGGTGGTATCCGGGGCCGTGCTTACCTGCAGCCGCTCAGCATTTCGTTACAGCAAAACACAACAGCACTGGAAGATGCACTGGTAAATGAAAGCGCGCTTGAACTAGCGTTTGAAGGGCATCGCTGGCCGGATCTGTTGCGTATTGCGCTGCGGAGAAATGACGCAGGTTACCTGGCTGCCCAAACCGGTGATAGCCGATTGCTCGATCCATCGAACTGGTACCTGCCTTTTAACTGGAATCCCTAATTCAATATCGTTTCATGAAAAGCCTACCATATATCTGCGTTTTATTATTGTTATGCTCATTTCTTCCTTACCAGTTACTATCGCAACGCCAGATGGAAAAACTGGACAGGGGTATTGTAGCTGTGAGAACCGGAGAACACACCGCTTTTGTAAGCTGGCGTTTACTTGGGACTGAGTCGCCGGATATTGGCTTCGATATTTATAAGCAACCGGGGAAAGGCAGGATTGTGCAGTTAAACAAAAGTCCCCTGAAAGGCCCGACACATTTTATCGACAGCCTGGTGGATTTTAAATACAACAACACGTATATCGTAAAGCCAGTATTACCGAAGAACCAGCTGGCGACAGCAGTGGCCGGGCAATATGTATTACCGGCCGGAACACCTATACGTCAATACCTGTCCATTCCTTTACAGCAACCGGCGGGAGGCGTAAGTGCGGACGGGCAATCTTATAGTTATAGTGCCAATGACGCCAGTGCAGCAGATCTCGATGGTGATGGCATTTATGAAATCATACTCAAATGGGAGCCTTCGAACGCCAAGAATCCACCACAAACAGGCTTCACGGGCAACCAGCTCATCGATGCCTACAAACTTGACGGAACACACTTATGGCGTATAGATCTTGGGCGAAATATCCGTTCAGGAGCCGCCTACACGCAGTTCCTGGTGTATGATTTCGACGGCGATGGAAAAGCAGAGCTGGTGTGCAAAACAGCGGACGGCACTATTGACGGCAGCGGTAAAGTAATTGGGGATAGTACCAAAGACTGGCGCACCTATACAAAGGGAGCTACCTATGGTAAAATCGTTGATGGCCCAGAATATCTTACCGTATTCGATGGCATTACGGGCGCTGCTATGGTTACTTCCGATTTCATTCCCAACCGCTATCCTTTGGACGGCTGGGGTGGTATTGGCGGTAACGGGCGAAATGATAACAGTGGTGGCCGTTCGGACCGTTTCACTGCGGGTGTCGCTTATCTTGATGGTATTCACCCCAGCATTGTATATGTACGGGGCTGGTATGGCCGTTCTGTTGTAGCTGCCTGGGATTGGCGAAATGGTGCCTTAACCAGCCGCTGGGTATTTGATACGAAGGATGGCAAGAATCCTTATTCCGGCATGGCCAATCATAGTGTAACAGTAGGTGATGTAGACCATGACGGTAAAGATGAAATATGCGTAGGCGCCATGACCGTTGATGACAATGGTCAAGGGCTTTATACCACAGGTTTGCGTCATGGCGATGCGTTGCATCTTAGCGTGATGCACCCGGACAGTACTGCTTTGCAGGTATATGGCATACATGAAAACGAAGACAGTGCTACCGATGCTACCGGCAGGCCCGGCGTGGCCCTGTTCAATGCCGCCAACGGACAAATATTATGGCGTCTTTTCCCCGGTGAAGACGTTGGCCGCGGCGTTGCTGCGGACATAGATCCCAGGCATCCGGGTTTCGAGAACTGGGGCGGCCCTGGTGGCTTACGTGATTTCTACGGCAAAGAGATTTCGCCCGTAGCCCCCTCCTCTACCAATTTCGTAGTGTGGTGGGATGGCGATCTTACGCGGGAGTTGCTCGATAAGAACCGTATCGATAAATGGGACTGGACACAAAACAAAACCATTAACCTGTTTACAGCGGAGGGTTGTGTTTCCAACAACGGCACGAAAGCCACTCCGGCTCTCAGTGCCGATTTATTCGGCGACTGGCGTGAAGAAGTGATATGGCGCACGGCAGATAATAAAGAGTTACGTATTTATACCACTACTATACCGACCTCTCATCGTCTTACTACATTAATGCATGATCCACAATATCGCGTGGCCATAGCCTGGCAGAATGTTGGCTATAACCAGCCTCCTCATCCGGGCTTTTACCTGGGTGCAGGTATGCGGTCAACGCCTTCCGGGCAAGAGATTGGTTTAGCCTCTTCGCGTGGTAGCGAAAACCGCCTTTCAAAAGATGCAAATGAAAAAGGGAAGTTGCTCTATGCGTCCCATTTCTCCGATCCATCTTCTTTACAGCAATGGCATACAGAGATGGAAGCGCTTCCGGCTTCAAAAGTAGCGATACAAAACGGGCAATTGGTATTAGACACAAAAGGAGGCGTTACCGTGTGGCTTGCTAAAAAATTAAAAGGAAATCTTCGCATTGAATATAGCAGAAAGGTGGTTCTTGGAGATGGCGTCAATGACCGGGTATCCGATCTCAACCAGTTCTGGATGGCCAGCGATCCCAGGCAGACCAACCTGTTCACGCGGTCAGGCGCATTCAGTTCTTACGATTCGCTTCAACTGTATTATGTTGGCATGGGCGGCAACACCAACAGCACTACCCGTTTCCGTAAGTACGTGGGAGACGGCAGCAAACCACTCGTTGCCGAGTATACCGACAGCGCTCATTTGCTGGTGCCGAATAAAGAGTACCAGGTTACCATTATCGTTAAAAACGGCACCACCAGTTATTGGGTAAATGGCGAACGTTATTTTCATTATACCGATCCTGCTCCACTCAAAGAAGGTTACTTTGGATTCAGATCTACCTTTTCAAGACAGGAAATCAGCGATATCAAGATTTATCAACTTCCATAATAAAGTTACGCGGTCGTTAGCCCCAGACGCCAAGGAGTCAACTATCATTCAACAAACTGAGATAGATACTCCTTGATTTGATCAGATACGATCTTTACTTCATCAGCAATTTCGTTAAACATATTGTCAACTTCGCCGGGATGGAAGACGGGCAAGTGTGAGAACTTATTTGCCATTTCGGCAAGCTGTACCATGCCTGCGGTAGCGGCGGTTCCATACATTTTATGGCCCATGGCATTCACCCCCTGCAAGTTTTGTTCGTTTACCTGCTTTTCGAGCAGGAGTAGCGTTTTATTGAGTTCACTTGTCGTCAGCACCAAAAGCTCATTAATGATACCATCTTCATCGCCCAGGTATTTTTTGACAATATTGACATCGAAGTGCTGATTGCTTTCTGCAACGGGCTCCTGTGTAGCTGCTGAAGTTTTACTATCGTGTAACCAGGTGGCAAACAAAGCGCGGATGGATTCTTCGACAAAAGGTTTTGCCAGGAAATCGTCCATACCTGCTGCGAGGCATTTTTCGCGTTCTCCTTTTACATTGCCTGCGGTAAGGGCAACAATGGGAACATGTTTACTGGTTTCAAGTCCCCTGATAGCGCGCGTGGCTTCGTAACCGTTCATTTCCGGCATCTGTACGTCCATGAGAATGATGTCCGGCAATTGCTGTCTAAATTTTTCTACTGCCATTATTCCATTTGCTGCTTCCACAATGATCGCATTGGGGGTAATTCTTTTAATGACAGTGCGTGCAAGCAGCATATTCACATCATTATCTTCAGCGACCAATACCGTAAATACAGACTTATCTGAATCGGTTTGCAGAATAGCATCCTGTTGCTTTTTCTTTTCGGTGCGCAAAGCCCTGGAAAGCGTTTGATACATTTCCTGCATCTTGATGGGCTTGACCAGGCGGCAGTCGACGTTCAGTTCTTCGCATGCCCGCAGCATGGTTTCATCATCGGAAGAGCTGTGCAGGACTATTACTATCGATTTGTTGTTGATGAGGTTACTCATCCTGATCTTACGGATTGTTTCGAGGCCATCCATATGGGGCATGTGGTAGTCCATCATTACAACATCGTATTGGTGTTCTGCAGCGGAAAGGATCTCCAATGCCTCAAAGCCATTTTTAGCCTCATCTGAAGCGATATTTCTGAACATCAGCATTTGCTTCAGGATCTCCCTGTTATGCCTGTTATCGTCGACAATAAGCACCCTTTTGATCTGTTCGGTGTTGGCAAACGGTAACCGCTCGCCCTGTTGGGTTCTCAGGTTCAGATCGAAATAAAAAGTACTTCCTACGCCTGGTGTGCTACGTACGTGGAGCTTGCTGCCCATAAGTCCGAGCAGACTGTTGGAGATTGTTAATCCCAGGCCTGTGCCTCCGTATTTTTTTGTAGTAGAAGTATCTTCCTGTGCAAAGGATTCAAAGATCTTTTGCTGGCGGTCGGGTTTTATACCAATACCTGTATCACGGACTTCGAACCGGAAAGTCACCTGTTCCCTGGTAATATCGGTCACTGCCTCTATTTTGAGTTCTATTTCTCCCTGTTCGGTAAATTTGACAGCATTGCCCAGGAGGTTTACCAGCACCTGCTTCAGGCGTACGGCATCGGCCCAGATAAACCTTGGGAGATCGGTACTGATATTAAGCAAAATTTCCAGGCCTTTTTTCTGGGCCTGGTATGTAATAATATCGGAAGCCTGGCATCCCAATTCGAACAAGTCGGTCTTATCTATATCCAGTTCCAGTTTACCTGCTTCTATTTTAGAGAAGTCGAGGATATCGTTAATGGTACTCAGGAGAGCATTCGCCGACTGGTTTACGACCGACAGGTATTGCAGTTGAATTTCCGTAAGTTTTGTTTTCAGGAGAATATCGGTGAAACCAATTACACCATTCAGCGGCGTACGAATTTCGTGGCTCATGTTAGCCAGGAATTCGGATTTTGCGATGTTCGCCTGTTCTGCCTGTTGCTTGGCGTTTTGCAGCTCCTGCCTTTGTTTATAACTATCCGTTATATCCTGGAAGGTGCCATAAAGCCTTTTTACCTGGCCATCTTCTATTTCTGCATTACCTAAAGTTCTTATCCATCGTTCGTTTCCTTTTGCCGTTACTATTTCCAATTCCAAATCCCAGGGAGTACCGTCTTTTATAGCACGGTTCAGTGCTTCTATGATAACAGCCCTGCTTTCCTCTTTATAGAATTGCAGGCCTTTGTCTAACTGCGGTTCAAAGTCGGGCTCCACTTCGTGTAGTTGCCGGGTTACTTTAGACCAATGAATCTTTTTCTTTAGCAGATCGAACTCCCACCCTCCCACGCTGGCCACTTCATTTGTCTGCTGCAGCATTTCCGAGGTACGTTTGAGGCTATTTTCGAGGTGGTATTGTTCGGTGATGTCTATAGAATTTCCGATCACATAAACAGATCCATCGATAGCTGTATCGAGTGTATTGTTATACATCCATACCCTATGTTCGCCATTTCTTTTAAGGGTGGTCATAAGGCCTTTGGCGACTCCGTCCTTTACTATTTTTTCAAGATATTCAGAAACAAAAGCATGTCTTTCTTCCGGCACGATATCAAATAAACTTTTGCCTTCGAGTTCTTCAACAGTGTACCCTAGCAAGCCTGCTCCTGCGACATTTACTGATAAGAAATTGCCCTGCAGGTCGTGCGTACACATGAGTCCGATCGAATGTTCAAAAAAAGAGCGCAGCCTGTTTTCACTGGCTTGCAGCAGTTTTTCTTTCCTGATCATCTCGGAGACATCCCTGGCTATCGCGAATATTTCGCCTGTGGCAGGATGGGGAGTAGTTACCCATTGAAGCGTTTTGTACCGCCCATCCGTTGTTTTAACACGGTTGCTAAAGTTTATGGTAGCCTTACCTAAAGCCAGGTTAGCCAATTCCTCTTTAGCAGGTTCGATATCATCGGGATGGGTAATTTCAAAGAAAGATGTATGAAGAAGAAAGTCACGGTCCCAGCCCAACACATTTGTAAAAGCAGGATTTACTTTTTTAAAATAGCCATCTAATCCCGCTACGCAGATAAGGTCGTTGGATACCTGGAAGAGCTGCTCGAAATGCCTGGCTTCTTCCTTTCTCCTGTTTTCCTGTATAAGACTGGTGACTTGTTCTGCCAGCAATTTGAGTGCTGTTTGCTGGTCTTCATTTATAGTACGTGGAACAAAGTCGAGCACACACAGGGAGCCCAATGCGAAGCCATTTGTATCGATCAACGGGTAGCCGGCATAGAACCTGATATGCGGTTCACCTGTAACAAAAATATTTTCGCGAAAACGTTCATCAAGCAAGGCATCTTCAATGAGCAGGATCTCCCGCTTCATGATAGTGTACTGACAAAAAGAAACTTCCCGTTCTGTTTCATTGATCTCCGATTCGAAGCCTATAACAGATTTAAACCATTGTTTATTTTTATCGAGCAGTGAGATGAGTGCAATGGGGGCCTGGCAAATGATGGAGGCAATTTGAGTGAGCCTGTCGAATTCGGCATCTTTCAGGCTGTTAAGGTGATAATTCCTTAAAGCCTGCACGCGAGCGTCGTCATCAGGGGGTATGGGCAATCGGTTCATAGTTACAAGTTAAATATTTTACCGGCTTTTTGTGCAGCGTCAGACCTTAAAAAAACATAAAATAAAAAGCCGCCATAGGGGAAATATGGCGGCTTTATTTATTATGTAAATGCTTAACGTTTTCCGCGTGTAATCAGGTATAACAGCAAAGCAACAAAACCCAACACCAGAAAAATGCCCCACCACATACCTGCTTTAAAGATGCCCGATACTACAGAGCAACTGCTTAATAAAAAGGAAAATAAGATAAGGCTTAGTGCGTATTCTTTTTTTATCATATGATTAGTTTTCAAATAAGTAATGAAAAATATATGCCAGTTATATCCGCTTGTTATACCTGTATCTATGTAGAAGCAATTCCCCGATTCATAAGGCGAAGCAGCTTCATCAGGGTCATTTCTTCGGAACTGAGGCCGGTTTTACTGGCGCCTGCGGGCGCATTAAGCTGTTCGCGATACTTCGGCAACTGCTTCTCTTCATACAATCTTATCAGTCCGGGATGGACATAGTATTTTTTACATACGGCTCTTGTATTGCCCAGCCTGGCGCTTACCTGGTCGAGCACAGCAACTATATTTTTTCTACATAAGGTAGCTGTACCGGCAGCCTCCAATGCACAGAAAGCCTGCAGCGCCTGAACCGATCCTGCCCAGGTACGGAAGTCTTTAGCCGTGAATTCATCGCCTGTTATTTCTTTAATATACCTGTTTACCATACCTGAATCCAGGGATCGGTGCATGCCCTGATCGTCGTAATATTGGAACAGTTCTTTACCTGGTATATCCCTGCATTGTTTTACCAGTTTCGCCAGTTTCCTGTGATGCAGTTTAATATCGTGAACAACGCCTTTTTTTCCTTTAAAAGAAAATCTAAGGTTATCGCCGCTGACGGCAACGTGTTTATCCTTAAGTGTAGTAAGGCCATAAGAGCCATTCAGTTTCTCGTACTCATTACTTCCTATTCTTATAAGCGTATGTTCCATCAGGCTTATTACCAGGGCTATTACCTTATTTTCAGGAAGTCCGGGTAGCTGCAGGTCGCGCCGGACCTGCTTTCTGAGCAAGGGTAGTTTTTTTCCGAATTCATAGAGATGGTGAAACTTTGTTTCGGAACGGATCACCTGCCACCGGGTATGGTAGCGGTATTGTTTGCGTTTCCTGACATCAAAGCCAGTGGCCTGTATATGGCCATTAGGAAGGGGGCAGATCCATACATTTTCCCAGGCTGGCGGTATCACCAGTTTTTTTATACGTTCTATCTGTGATTTGTCCTTTAAAGTGCGGTTATGGTATTTATAGGAAAAACCTTTTCCGGCTTTGATGCGTGAAATACCCGGCTGAGCATCGTTCACATAAACCAGCTTCACCAGGGAGGCTGCATCTTCATAATTCTGATGTACATGTAAAAGGTCGGTATGTGTTAACCTGATAGCAGGATCGGCCATAATTGGTGCTTTTAAAAAGCTGCTTAAAATTTGATGCCAGTATCTTATTTTGCGTTATGCAATATAGATTCAACATCCTAACCTTCTTGTTATTAAGCGTTCTTGCAATGGCGTCCTGCAGCCGTAAAACGGCACCTGCGGGTAGCGAAACCGGTTCCGGTAAATTCAGGCGGGAAAAGGGGAAAGCATCTTATTACGCGGATAAATTCGATGGCCGTAAGACCGCCAGCGGGGAGATCTTTCGCCAGAATAAGCTGACCGCGGCTCACCGTACGCTGCCATTTGGCACTATGGTAACGGTAAAGAACCTGGCCAACGGCAAAACAGTTACAGTACGCGTGAATGACCGGGGGCCGTTTGTAAGCGGGCGTATCATAGACCTCAGCCGGGCGGCGGCTAATGCCATTGATATCGTAAAACAGGGCGTTGCATCGGTAGAAATAAGCTATCGTTAACCAAACAACCACGTATATTACCGCTTATCATGCAGGCATGAAAATATTTCCGGAGGTAATATTCATTACCCGTTTTTTTTCGCAATTTTATGGCCTACCCGTTTTGTAATCCAGTACCATTCAGCATATAACTCCCAAATGAAATAGCAGTAGGATCACAGCATTTTAGCCATTCTTTCCCTGAAGCATAGGTACAAACGAAAAATATTCGAAGCATTCTTCCGTTGTTGCGTTTTCGGCGACTTTGGTAATGCGCAGCATTCTCTGGCGGCCGTCTTCTTCATCAACAGGAATAACCAGGTAGCCACCGATCTTAAGCTGTGCTACCAGTTTTGGTGGAATATAAGGAGCTGCTGCGGTAATGATGATCTTATCGAAGGGAGCATACGCGGGCAATCCTTCAAAACCATCGCCATAGAAGAACTTAATATTGGGATATTTGTTGCGGAAAACAAACTGTTTGTTATGCTCGTACAGTTTTTTCTGGCGTTCGATCGTATAAACGCGGGCCTGCATTTCGGCCAGCACAGTTGCCTGGTAAACGCTTCCGGTACCTATTTCAAGCACCTTATCGCCTTTATTGATCTGCAGGAGCTGCGTTTGATAAGCAACTGTATAAGGCTGTGAAATAGTCTGACCCTCTCCTATCGGAAAGGCGCGGTCTTCATAAGCTATTTTATCAAATGCTGAATCCAGGAAAAAATGGCGTGGGATACTGTTGATGGCGTCGAGTACATTTTCATCTATAATTCCCTTCTCTCTTAGCAGATTTACCAGTTGTTTACGTAAACCTTTGTGCTGATATGAATCTTCAAACCTTCTCATTCTGCTGCAAAGGTAGCATTTCAAAATCTTACTTAAAATTAACAATTCAGAAATGGGTATAAAAAAGCGCCTCCCGGATTAAATTTCCACGAAGGCGCTTTAGCGATATCAAGCGTTGTAATTACTTCAGTTTCATATCAGTAATAACTGCTTTAATTCTATCATTCAACTCAGCATATACTGCATCGAACTGGTCTTTAGCGACCAGGGTGCTGTTAACACTGAAGTAGAATTTGATTTTTGGTTCCGTTCCGGAAGGACGTGCAGAGATTTTAGTGCCGTCTTCGAGGATGAATTGCAATACGTTGCTCTTGGGGAGTGTGATATCCCAGGTTTCGCCTGTTTTCAGGTTTTTGCCTACCTGCAACTGGTAGTCGAGCAGTTGCACCACGGCTGAACCATTGATGGTTGCAGGCGGGTTATTACGGAAGCCCTGCATCATTTCAGCGATCTCTTCCTGTCCGCGCATTCCTTTTTTAGTAATACTGATGAGGTGCTCGAGGTAGAAACCATATTGGATATAAAGATCTATCAGTTTATCGTAGAGGCTTCTTCCCTGTTCTTTTTCGTAAGCCGCCATTTCGCAAAGCAGCGCTACGGCAGAAACCGCATCTTTATCACGCACCTGATCGCCCACCATCAGACCAAAGCTTTCTTCTCCGCCGATCACATAGTTTTCTTTGCCTTCTTTTTCTTTCAGCAACTCGGCGATCCACTTAAAGCCTGTAAGTACGTTGTAACAGGAGATATCGTTCTTTTTAGCTACCTGGTCGATCATTTCGCTGGTAACGATGGTTTTGATGACCATATCGTTTGGTTTGGCGAGCCCTTTTTTCTTACGAGCTTCGATCATATAGGCAAATGCAAGAACAGCAGTTTGGTTACCATTCATAAGCACCCACTCTCCTTTATGATTTTTAACGCCAATTCCTACACGGTCGGCATCGGGGTCAGTCCCCGCCAGGATATCGGCATCAATTGCTTTTGCTTTCTGAAGACCAATGCTCATAGCTTCGGATTCTTCAGGGTTGGGATAGGAAACGGTAGGGAAATTACCATCGGGCGTAGCCTGTTCGTCGACTATGGTAACATTGGTAAAACCATAAGCTGCGAGAACCTGCGGCACCAGTTTAATGCCTGTTCCGTGAATAGGCGTATAAACAATTTTCAGGTCGTGCTGTTTGCTGATCACTTCGGGATAAACGCTGAGGCCTTTTACCATTTCGATATAGGCGTCATCGATGTCTTTACCGATAAGGGTGATGCGGTTTTCGCCACCGGAGAACTTCACATCGGCAACGCTGCTGATGGCTTCTACTTCTTTGATCACATTTTTATCGTGCGGGGGCACCAGCTGACCGCCATCGTTCCAGTACGCTTTATACCCGTTATATTCCTTAGGGTTATGTGAAGCGGTACAAACCACACCAGCCTGACATTGCAACGTACGGATCACAAAAGAAAGTTCAGGCGTAGGTCTGAGCGCTTCAAAAAGAAATACCTGTATGCCGTTGGCAGCAAAGACGTTAGCTGTAGTTTCGGCAAAAAAGCGGCTGTTATTGCGGCTATCGTGTGCAATAGCAACTTTTACAGGAGAATCGCCATAAGTTTTACGCAAATAGTTTGCAAAACCCTGAGTGGCCATGCCCACAGTATATTTATTCATACGGTTGGTACCAACGCCCATGATACCGCGAAGGCCTCCTGTACCGAATTCGAGGTTACGGTAAAAAGCATCGGCCAGCTCATCGGGGCTGCTTTGCTGTAAACGCTGAATTTCATCTTTAGTAGCCTGGTCATAATTACCATTCAGCCACTCATTTACTTTTGCTGATATGTTTGCGTCCATACGATATGATTGTTATTGATTTTTGCGTATCAGGGTTAAAGGTAAGCGCCCAGCACTTCATTGTTTTCAACAACCACCTGGATATGATCCTGAAGTGTGGTTGCTACTGAAAGTCCGACATAATCGGCTTTCACCGGAAAATGTTTGTGCATACGTTCTACCAATACCAGCGTTTGTATTCTTTTCGGGAAAAATGCCAGTAAGGGTTTTAATGCATACATGAGCGTACTTCCTGTATTGGTGACATCGTCGATAAGGATGACGTTTTTACCATTCAGGTCTACTTCTTCGTTCAAAGTAATGTTCAGCGGCTTATGTTTATCCAGGGTTACAGAAAGCACCTGGATGGGAGCGTTGATATATGGTTTAAGCATATTGCCTATTTTGCCGGCAATGACCATACCACTTTGCCTGATACCGATTAAAACGAGGGGCGCCTCATCTTCGCTAAGCTGCTCCGCAATTTCCAGGGCCATACGCTGCAGTTTTTGTTCTGCCGTAGCCTGGTTCAATAAATAATTTCTATCCGCCATCGTGTGTATATTACGCTGAACAGCAATATTAAACTACAATTCACAATTGGCAAATTACATATCAGAAAGTTGCAGAAAATATTACCTTAGCGGCCATAACCAATGCCGGTATGCGTATTATTGAGGAAACAGCTTTTATTATTATCCTGGTTGCAGCCATCGTCTTATTTACCAAAAAAGCACGGCAGATTTACCGGAATATACTTTTAGGCAGGGAGGTTTCCTGCAATGACCAGCCCGGAAAGCGCTGGAACAATGTGTTATTGCTGGCACTCGGGCAAAAGAAGATGTTCCGCAACCCGCTTGTGGGAGTATTGCATTTCATTGTATATGCCGGTTTCATTATCATCAATATCGAGGTGCTGGAAATATTGCTGGATGGCATCCTGGGCACGCATCGCCTGTTTTCTTCTCCGTTAGGTGTGGTTTACAGCTGGCTGATCAATTCTTTTGAATTACTGGCAGCGGGAGTAACCATAGGTTGCGCCATCTTCCTGGTACGCCGTAACATAGTTAAGGTAAAGCGACTGGTACATAGTGATCTGAAAGGCTGGCCCCGCAGCGACGCCAATTATATTCTTATCACGGAAATAGTACTGATGAGCCTGTTCCTGACCATGAATGCCACCGATACTATTTTGCAGGAACGTGGTTATGGTCATTATGGAGAACACCTGACCGGCAATTTCGTTATATCGGGCTGGTTACAGCCATTATTTACAGGGCTAAGCAGCAGTGCCCTGGTAGCCATTGAGCGCAGTTGCTGGTGGTTACATATCATTGGGATCCTTGCCTTTCTTAATTATCTGCCTTATTCCAAACATCTGCATATAGTGCTGGCATTTCCCAATGCTTACTATGCGCCACTGGTTCCACAGGGCAAAATGAATAATATGCCTGAAATCCAGAAGGAAGTATTGTATGCCATGCAACCGGAGCTGGCTCCTGCCGGCGATGCCGCGCAGCCTGCACCACATAAGTTTGGCGCCAAAGATATTACGGACCTTACCTGGAAGAACCTTCTGGATGCCTATAGTTGTACAGAATGCGGCCGCTGTACGGCAGCCTGTCCGGCCAACATCACCGGCAAGAAGCTGAGTCCCCGTAAAATCATGATGGATACGCGCGACCGGGCGGAGGAAATAGGACGCATCATCAATAACAAAGGGCAGTTTGAAGAAGACGGCAAGGCGTTGTTGCACGATTTTATAACAGCCGAAGAGCTCAGGGCCTGTACCAGTTGCCAGGCTTGCGTTCAGGCCTGTCCTGTAAGCATTTCTCCCCTGGACATCATTGTTCAGTTGCGCCGCTATATGGTGATGGAAGAAAGTAATGCGCCACAGGAATGGAATGGCATGTTCAGTAATATAGAAAACAACTTTGCCCCCTGGCAGTTCTCTCCCGATGAAAGGGACAAATGGGTGGCGGAGATGGAATCATAAACAGAAGAGAATTTTAAACAAAGAGAAAGATGCATATAAAATCAATGGCTGAATATGCAGCCAGCGGAGAAACGCCTGATATTTTATTCTGGGTAGGTTGTGCGGGAAGTTTTGATCAGCGGGCACAGAAAATAACGAAGGCGTTTGCTACGATACTTGATAAAACCGGCATCAAATACGCCATACTGGGGAAAGAAGAAGCCTGTACAGGAGATCCTGCACGACGTGCAGGCAATGAGTTCCTGTTCCAGATGATGGCGTACAATAACATTCAGATCCTGAACGGCTACGGTGTTAAAAAAATAGTTACTACCTGCCCGCATTGTTTCAATATACTCAAGAATGAATATCCTGAACTGGGAGGCACCTACGATGTTGTGCACCATACCACGCTGTTACAGGAATTAATTGATGAGGGCAAGATCCGTATAAAAGAAGGCGGCAGCTTTAAAGGCAAAAAAATAACCTTCCACGACAGTTGTTACCTGGGCCGTGCCAACAATATTTACGAAGCTCCGCGAAAAGTATTGGAGGCGTTGGACGGGGAGCTGGTAGAAATGAAGCGCTGTGGCTCAAACGGCCTTTGCTGTGGAGCAGGCGGCGCCCAGATGTTCAAGGAAGACGAACCCGGCAACACCCGGATCAATATAGAACGTGCAGCCGAAGCCCTGGAAACAGGCGCTACCGTGGTAGCATCGGCCTGTCCTTTCTGCAACACCATGATGACCGACGGGATCAAAAGCAAAGAAAAAGAAGGTGATGTAGCCGTACTTGATGTTGCTGAATTGATCGCCTCCAGCATGGAGCAGTAAGGAAAATCGGTTTCAGCACATTAACTTTGCAATATGAACCTGAATTATTCCCATTTATTGCCGCAGGATTTTGATGCTTCTTCCCGGGTATGGATCTACCAGAGCAACCGTATGTTCTCTATTCCCGAAGCATTGGAAATTGAAGAGATGCTGAATGAATTTGTGAGTGGCTGGAATACGCATGGCAAGGCCAATAAAGGCTATGCAAACCTCCTCTTCGGCCAGTTTATTGTACTTATTGCCGACGAAACGGCTGGCAACGTGAGCGGCTGCAGTACCGACAGCTCTGTAAGAGTGATGAAAGAAATAGAAAAAAGGTTCTCTGTGAACCTGTTCGACAGGCAATTACTCGCATTTGTGGTAAAAGACAAACTACAGTTACTGCCTTTACCACAGTTTGCGTACGCCGCATCGAATGGATTTATCACAGCCGACACCCTGTATTTCAATAATACGGTAACAACGCTTGACGCACTGAAAAATAACTGGCTGGTTGCTGTTAAAAACAGCTGGCTGGCAGCACGTCTTCCCAAAGCAACCGTTTAATAATCAACGGGTCTAGCTTTTTTGCCTTACACGGTCAACCGCTGCTTTCATTTCTTTATCGCTGATCTTCCGTTGTACCATCTTATTCAGCTGGTAGGTGACGGTAAGTTTGAAATTCCGTGTGCGTGAAGCTCTAAAGCTTTCGAGGAAGAAGTTTGGCCCATAGGTAAATGTGGTATATTTCTGCGAAGCAAACGGATCTATCACATTCAACTGCATGATCAGCCTTTTATCAAAGAATTTACGTTGTACGCCCAGGTTAAGCGATACATTGCTTCTTGCCCTGCCCTGCGGATCGGCAAAGCTGTTAAAGCGGGCATTGCCTTCGAAACGCAGCAGGCTTGTGGGAGTATAGTTATAATTCAGCGTTGAATAAAAAGAGCCTCCGTCGCGGTATTTATACAACTCCTTCCCCATCTGATCATAAACATTGTAAGTATAGCCAACGCTGGTATTTATACGCAATTGCTTGCTGATGGTATACCCTCCCCATACGCTGGCTTCGTACTCTTTACGGTTGCTGATGTTACGGTAAGTTGTCTGGGTCTTACCATCGCCCACAAGGGTACGGATGGAGTTAAACACGTCTTTGATATTGTTAAATCCTGCCGAACCGTTGATGTAGTATTTACCTTTGATATAGCTGATATTCCAGTCGAAATTATCGGCGATAGAAGCATCCAGATAGGGATTACCAAAGCGGATATTATAAGGATCGCTATAATCGATACTGGGGTTCAACTGTCCTATGCCCGGTCTTCGGATAGCTGCACGATAAACCAATGAGGTATTCAGGGTTTTATCAAACTCTTTACGCACGGTAAAATTCGGCATCAGTTTCCAGTAACTATTACTCACGGCAGGTGTGTTGCCTTCTATGAAATTGAAATCAAGGCTGGTTTGTTCTGCCTGAACACCACTGATGATCTTCCATTTCGCCGGCAATGCTATCGTAAAACCGGCACGTACTGTAAAAATCTTCTGGTGAAAATAAAAGTCGTTACTCAAACCATCATTGGGCACCATTGTACCATCGGACTGGCGGAGAAATTCGGTCTCCAGCACATTATGCGTTTGGGCGCTGCTATAAGTGGCGCCGGTTGTGATGGCTGAACCCTGGTTGAATACAGGGCGGTTGTAATCGATACGGATATTGTAATTATCACTGTTATTGAGCGTATGCTGCTCCTGCATTGAATCATTGCCATTGGGCGTGAAGTCGTTAAAATAAAAGCGCTGGAAATAGTTCCTGTTATTGTCGTTCCTGTTCAGGTTGGTTCCTATGATCACCCTTAATTTTTCAGCAGGGTTATCACCTTTGTACTGATAGGTAACTGTAACAGAATTATTATATCCCAGTCCATCCGTAGCACTGTTCCGGGTACTTAGCCTTGTAGTATCCAGGAACCTGTTCTTATTGGCATATGTTGTAAGGCTGTTATTATCGAAGCTATTCAGGTTACCCTGGTAAACACCGGAAAAGGAATGGTGTTTATCGAATTCATAATCCAGTTGCAGGCGAAGATTGGGACGCAGGTTCTTATTCGTAAAACCTGCATCGGTATTCAGGTAGTTGGAAGAGTCGGCATAAATGTTTTCACGGCGCGAATAACTGTTGCCTTTCACCTGGCTGGCAGCAGTACCGGCAACGGCGGTAAAGGCAAGCTTTTTACTGCGGTACGAAACGTTGGCTGAAAGGTTACCCTCTCCCCTTGTGCCGCCGGCAAGAGTGATCCTTCCTATCCAGCCTATTTTGCCTTTTTTAGTAACAATATTAATGACGCCGCCTTGTTCGGTTGCATATTCGGGAGGTGGATTCATCATCAATTCTATTTTTTCCACCGAGCCTCCCGGCAAACTTTCCAGCAAATCCTGCAACTGGTCGCCACTTAATTCAACAGGTTTATCGTCAATGAGGATCTTAGGCTCTTTGCCACGCAGTAAGATCTTACCTTCGGGATCGTTGCTTACGAGTGGCATGTTTTTGAGGATCTCGGAAGTGGAAGAGCCATCGCTGAGCGCACTCTGGCCAACATTATAAGTGATCTTGCCATCGGTATTTTCGATCAGCGGCTTTTCGGCATATACGATCACCTCTGCCAGCTGCGTGCCCGGCGCACTTATTTTAAGGTCGCCAAGATTAAAATCGTAACGTTCTTCACGCAGATGAATGCTATCGAGGATAAGCGGGTTGTAACCAATAGCGGTAATTTTCAGCCGGTAATAGCCTAATTCTATTTTATTGAACTCGAAAGCACCATTTTTATCGCTCACCACAGTTTTTTGCCTGTTGGTATCGGCCAGCTGCTGCAGCCTGATGGTCGCATACATAACCGCTTGTCCTGCCGGGGTATCGATAAGGTTGCCTACAATGAGGCCAAGACTATTTTTCTTAGAGATCTGGTTTACCGTATCCGGCTGCTGGGCATGAACAAGCAACACAAAAAGTGTAAAGGCAAGGGCAATAGCAATTTTTCTCACTTACTGAATTGGTTTTATTGGGCCTGGTGCGTCACCTGAGCCAGTTTCATCTGGAAACCGATACCCAGCAGGCTTTTTACCTGTAAAGCCGGGCTATCCTTATCAGGACCAAACAGCTTTACATCATCGTCATAGATCATATCCAGGTTGTAGCTGGCGGAAAGAAACCTGTTGATCTTAAAAGTCATGATGTTGGTAAAGTATACATCAACATTTCCGGGTTTACTTTTATAATCGGAGAACAAGTCCATTCTTCCTTTATAGGTTACATTTTTACCCAAGGTCAACGAATAGTTGATGGTAGAAAAAGCACCCACCTGGTTAAAGATCCTTTGGCCTGCCGGCACCCCATATACCCCTTTGTCGGCCAATTTCCTGTTGGCTACAATGGTAGCACGGGAGGTGATCGGAGAAAGAAAGACTGAAAAATTGGGCAAAGGTTTATAATCCATACCCAAAGAAAATAAAAGATAGGCCGGAGACAGGAGTGTTGAAGATATTGTTCCAACATTATTAGCGTAGGTGTACCCGTCGAAAAACTGGGAACGGAAGTTAAACAAACCAGATACATAGTATTTCTGGGCGCTATCGACCTGGAAACCATATTTTGAAAGCAGGTCGAACCTATCGTCATTTTTCCGGCTGCCCAGGCTGGTGGTTTGCATAATACCGAAGTTCATATCCAGGTTATTATCCCAGGTATGTCTTCCTTTTTTATAGAAAACAAAGTAGTTGAAATAAGAATTGATCGCGAGTGTAAAATTATCACCGCCTGCCGCCCAGTTGCTGAGCGAGCCCTGTGAGGCATTAAGATTTACAAGCCCTCCCCGTTTCCAGTTCCAGTGGGCTGTATCATTTTCCTTTTTAATGGTTTTGTTGAAAACTTCGGTCGGGAGTGTCCGAACCGGCATATCCTGAGCGGAGCCGGCAAAAAGGAGGATAAAAAACAGGCAAAAAAGCGTCAAAAACTTCATCATGCGGGAATACCAGTCATTAAACGCAAATATAGTTTTTGGCGTACAGAAAAAACTGTTAAGGCTCTGCCAAACTGGCACATCGAATCTTTTGTTTATTTTTGCCCTTCAAAAAAAGTCACGGGAAATGGAAATGCTGAAAGTAGCAGATAAAACGCATGATGAAAGCAGACAGGGAGAAGCCTTTGCACCTTTTGCAGTGGATCCTTCGTCTTATCACAAGCGGTTTTATATAGAAAGTTACGGGTGTGCTATGAATTTCAGCGACAGCGAGATTGTAGCTTCTATTTTACAGGGTGAAGGTTTTGGCGCCACCCGGAATTTTGAGGAAGCGGACCTTATTTTATTAAATACCTGCTCGATCCGCGAAAAGGCGGAACAAACGGTACGTAAACGCCTGACCGAATTCAGGAAGATCAAGAAAAGCAAGCCCGGTATGCTGGTAGGCGTACTCGGATGTATGGCGGAACGACTGAAAGCCAAATTATTAGAGGAAGAAAAACTGGTTGATATAGTAGTAGGCCCCGATGCTTACCGCAGTTTACCCGGATTAATAGGAGAAGCGGAAACAGGCCAGAAAACGGTAAATGTTTTACTGAGCCGGGAAGAGACCTATGCCGATATTTCACCTGTAAGGCTGGAAAGCAATGGCATCAGCGCATTTGTATCTATCATGCGCGGCTGCAATAATATGTGCAGCTTTTGTGTGGTGCCGTTCACCAGGGGCCGTGAGCGCAGCCGCGACGCCCAGTCTATAGTAGCCGAAGTACAAGAGCTGTTTAACCAGGGGTTCCGTGAGGTTACATTGCTCGGTCAGAATGTTGACAGCTACCACTGGAGTCCCGAAAATGAAGGGCATAACGGATGGGGAAAAGCAGTCACCTTTGCCAACCTCCTGGAGATGGTGGCGCAGGTGCATCCCGATATGCGGGTGCGCTTCAGCACTTCTCATCCTAAAGACATCACAGAAGAGGTTTTAACAACAATGGCACGTTACGAGAACATCTGCAAATACATTCACCTGCCGGTTCAAAGCGGCAGTACGCGTGTATTACAGCTCATGAACCGTACTTATACGCGCGAATGGTATATGGCTAAAGTAGACCAGATCATGCGTATCATGCCCGACTGTGCCCTCAGCTCCGATATTATAGCAGGCTTTTGTACAGAAACGGAGGAAGAGCATAAGGATACACTGGATATTATGTCGTACAGCAAATACGATTTCAGTTATATGTTCATTTACAGTGAGCGCCCCGGCACGCTTGCAGCACGCCGTTATAAGGATGATATACCTGAAGAGGTGAAGAAACGCCGCTTACAGGAGATTGTTGATCTGCAGGGTGCACTGTCGTTAGCCAGCAATGAACGCGACCTGGGCAAAACATTTAAAGTGCTCATTGAAGGCGACAGTAAACGCAACCAGGAAGAATGGAAAGGACGTAACAGCCAGAATAAAGTGGTTGTTTTTCCGAAAGAAGAATATGCGTATCAGCCGGGCGATTATGTTTGGGTAACCATACACGACCGCACACAGGGTACCCTGATAGGAAGAATCAGTAAAGGTTAAAAATTCAAAAGCTGAAAGGCTTTGTTTTTAAATTTCAAGCATGGATTTACAAAGTATTAAGAACAGATTTGGGATCATTGGTAACTCACCTGCGCTGAACCATGCGTTGAACGTGGCAGTACAGGTAGCAGTAACCGACCTGAGCGTATTGATTGTAGGTGAAAGTGGTGTAGGTAAAGAGGCTTTTTCGATGATCATTCATGCATTGTCGGCACGTAAGCATAATTCATTCATCGCAGTGAACTGCGGCGCTATTCCGGAAGGCACGATAGACTCAGAGTTATTTGGCCACGAAAAAGGAGCTTTCACCGGCGCAGTAGACAGCAGGAAAGGTTATTTTGAAACGGTAAACGGCGGCACCATCTTCCTCGATGAAATAGGTGAAATGCCCCTGGGTACGCAAGCCCGTTTGTTAAGGGTGCTTGAAACGGGGGAATTCATAAGGGTAGGTTCTTCCAAGGTTCAGAAAACAGATGTACGCGTAATAGCGGCTACCAACCGCGAACTCCTTGAATTTACACAGAAAGGACGTTTCAGGGAAGACCTGTATTACCGCTTAAGTACTGTTCCTATCAGGGTACCTGCCCTGAAAGACCGGCGGGAAGATATCTCTCTTTTATTCCGCAAGTTCGTTACCGATTTTGCAGAACGTTATAAAACCACGCCGGTACAACTAGACGATGAAGCACGTAACCTGTTGATGCAATACAGCTGGCCGGGCAACGTCAGGGAACTGAAAAATATAGCTGAACAGATTTCGGTATTAAGTACGCAGCGGCTCGTTAATGCTATTGAACTGCGCAGGTTCTTACCGGACCACTCTACTCCCAACCGCATGCCCGTACTGTCAACCGCACCACACGGCAACAGCGGCGACTACTCCAACGAAAGGGAACTCCTTTATAAGCTCTTCTTCGATATGAAGAAAGATGTTACGGAGCTTAAGAAAATGTTCCTGGAAATATTACAGAATCCTTCGTTAGCCGGCAATATGGCCAACTATACCAAGGAATCGCTGATGAACGACTATATGGGCACCAGCAATGGCGAAAACAGTGTGATAACGGCTCCCGCCGCCATGCAACCTGCATTGCCGCAACCCATGCATCACAACCCGGGCAGCGCTCATACCGTATTGCTTTCGCATGATCATCACGACGAAATTCACCAGCACGAAGAAATAGAAGAGTCGCTCAATATCATAGACAAGGAGAAAGAACTGATAGAAAAAGCACTCAGGAAACACAAAGGCAAACGTAAAGATGCTGCGCTGGACCTGGGCATCAGCGAACGGACACTTTACCGTAAGCTGAAGGAATACAATATCGAGGATCTTTAGGAAGAATATAACAGCCCTCTATGCCATACGGCGCATATAAGGCAGGAACTTACGTTAGCTTAAGGAAACAAATACAGCAATCAAACCAATGAACAATAATAAAAGCAGGCAGTTCTTAAAGTACACCGGTGCATTGCGGGTGCTCCTCTTCGTTTTTCCCATTTTATTCCTGGTTTCCTGCGGGGTGTATACTTTCAAGGATGTGTCTATCGATTATACAAAGATCAAAACTATCAAGATCGGATACTTCGAGAATAAAGCCCGTTATAATAACCCGCTGTTAAGTCCCAGGTTAACAGACCAGTTTACACAGAAAGTAGCCAGCTATACCAAGTTAACAAGAACCACCAACGACGATGCACATTACCAGGTTCAGGGGTATATAAGCACGTATAACGTGTCTACATCCGGTGTTGCACAACAGAAAGCCGCTACCAACAGGTTAACAGTAGGTGCACACATCATTTTCAAAGACATCGTGAACGACAAAACAAATGAATTTGACGTAAGCCGTGACTTTGATTTTTCGGCAAACTTAAGTTTACAGGAAGCAGAAGGACGTTTGCTGGATGAAGTTGTAAAAAACTTATCGGATGAAATTTTCAACCGTATTTTCTCAAACTGGTAACAGAAATAGTATTTTCATGGTATGAACCTGGTAGAAGACAAAATAGTGCATTTATTGACAGGCAAACACAACCTGTTTGAAGTATCAGTAGATGAGTTACAGGCTATTTCTGACGAGCAGCCGTTCTTTTCGGTTGCCCAGTTATTGCTAACCCAAAAAATGAAACAGGTAAACCACCCCGGATTTGTACAACAGCTACAAAAAACGGCGTTGTTTTTTCCTAATATATTCTGGCTGGATAAACATCTGCAGGAATCATCGCCGCAGGTACAGCCGGCGGCACCACCACCACCTGCTGCAATTCCCACACAGCAGCCGTCGTTTGAAACAACTATCCATACCCCGGCTGTAAATACCAATACAGCTACTTCATATGATACTGCAACGAATGCGATCCCGGAACCACCGGCAGCAGCATTCACCGCCTCCTCCGATCCCCGCTACTATAAGGAAGAAGAGGATGATCTAAATCCCATTACCGCACAGTATGGGCAACAAGATCCGGCGACAGCAGTTACAAGCCCTGCGCCGGCAGAACAGGCAACTACTCCGGCTGATGCGCCTGAACCGGTTTCTACTATTGATACTGCCGAAGCATCTTCTCCTGAAGAACTGCTGGCAGTTGCTACCGACAGAATTGATGAACCGGTAACAGAGCAGCCTACCGAAGCGCCGGTTGCAGCCGCCTGGGAAGAACAGGCAGCACATATTACAACAAGTGAAGACCCCCAACCTGTATACCCAGGTTATACCACCGCCGTAATAGAAGAAGTAACAGGCGATACCCCCACCTCCGTTGAGGTGATCACAAACCCGGTAACAGCTCCGTATGTTGCCCCAGAACCCGAAGCCGCAGCCACTCCTCCGGTAACCGACGCTTCAATAGAAGCAGAAGCCCCTCCGGCAGCACTGGCACAAGATACCCAGGAAGCCGCTGCCGGTTACGAGCATTCGATAAAAGAAAGTTTTGCCAACAATACCAGCAATGATTTCGGCAGTGATGACGAAGACGATCTGCCTGTAGACGCCCTCGGCGAAACAGGAGACAATATGGAAGCGCCTTCGTTACGACTGGCAGAGATCATGCAGCAACAGGCTAATACCTTTAATAAACCTGTAGCAGAAAATGAAGTGTTGCCTATTGAAAGCGAGCCTTACCATACCATCGACTATTTCGCGTCACAGGGCATCAAGGCTGAAGGTAATGCCGAAGATGGCCTCGCCAAAAAGGTACGCAAGTTCACCGACTGGCTGAAACAAATGAAGAAAGTGGCCCCTCTCCCTTCGGATCTGGGAACTGATGCGGAATTGGAGCAGGTGGTGCATGGAATAGCCGCCACATCTATTGAAGCTAAGGAAGTTGTGACTGAGGCCATGGCCGAAGTTCTGGTAAAACAAGGCCGGATAGACAAGGCAGTTCTGCTTTATTCAAAATTAAGTTTTCTGAATCCGGACAAAACAGCGTACTTTGCTGCCAAAATCTTAGAATTAAAAGGGAATTGAAATGATAATCCTGTTTTTTAGTCTCATCGTACTGGCCTCATTAATCCTGGGCTTCTTTGTATTAGTGCAGAATCCTAAAGGTGGTGGCCTTTCAGGAAGTATCGCAGGTTTCAACAACCAGTTTATGGGTGTGAAGCAAACTACCGACGTACTGGAAAAAGGTACCTGGTTATTTGCCTGCCTCATTGGCGTATTATGCCTGGTATCCTCTTTGTTCATCAAAGGCGGCGGCGCAACTTCAGACACTCTACTACAGAAAGTTAATACCAGCGCTCCTGCTCAAACAGCGCCTGCTTTACCGGCTCCGGCAACACCAGCCCCCACTCCTGCTCCCTAAGCAGTAGTGTAAGATAAATTACCAGTAATTATTTTTATATAAACCCCGCCTGCGTCATGCAGGCGGGGTTTTTGTTATCTTGCCATCAGTCTCGATCATTTATTACTTCCCCATTATATGAAAAGAATATTTCTGTTTTTCCTGGTACTGTTGCTGGTAGCCATTTGTTCCATAGCCTGGCTTTTACTGGCCCCTGCTACAGATTTTGATCAGAAAAGCCGCTACCTGTATGTTTATGAGCCCGAAAATATCGAGGGGCAGGTAATGCCGCAGTTTCGCGGCCGTGCCCATATAGGAGAAAGCAAGGCGCCTGAACTGCGTTACCCCGGCGTATTCCAGTGGCTGGCAGGCCCGCTGAATGTTTGGGACAAGCTGAAACCAGGCCGCTTTGAGATCAAAAAAGGAGAGAACATGCTGTCCATTATCCGCAGCCTGCGCAATAACCAACAGGCTCCCGTGAAACTGGTGATCAACAAAATAAGAACCAAAGAAGACCTGGCTAAACTCATCGGCAAAAACTTCCGTACCGATTCAACTACAGCTATCCGCTTCTTAACATCAAACGACTCGTTGCAAATACTGGGCGTAGACACCAATACGGTAATGACCCTCGTTATTCCCGATACCTATAGCTTCAACTGGCAAACCCCGGTAAAAAAAATAATGCAGCGTTTGCAGGACGAACACGATAAATTCTGGACCAACCAACGTAAATCGAAAGCCACTGCATTAGGGCTTACCACCGAACAAGCTTATACCCTGGCCTCCATTGTAGAAGAAGAAACCAATGCCAACCAGGAAAAAGGCAATATCGCCAGTGTATACCTGAACAGGATTGCCAAAGGCATGACACTTTCTGCAGATCCCACCGTTAAATACGCGTTAAGAGATTTTGGTTTGAAACGTATTTATTTCGGTCATCTCACCGTCAACTCTCCCTATAATACCTATAAGAACAAAGGGTTACCCCCCGGTCCTATTTGTACGCCCTCCACAATCACCATCGATGCAGTGCTCAACTCACCCCGGACCGATTACCTCTTTTTCGTGGCAAGCAGTAACTTTGATGGCACACACCATTTCAGCAGCAACTATGCCGAGCATGAACAATACGCAAAAGTGTATCAGAAGGCATTGAACGAAAGAAAGACGAAGTAAGGAGCATGACCAAATTAGAACGTATCATATACAACTGGAAACCCGTTGTCTTTATAAGAGAAAAAAGCAAATACACCATATTGCCCGGTTTTGAAGGTTTACCGCTCTACGATGTCTTCGTATACTTTATGAAGCAATCAAAGAAAATAAGCCTTAACGAACGGGCTGCGGCTATCTCATTTAACTTTATAATGGCTATCCCCGCAGCCTGTATCTTTTTGTTCACGCTGTTACCCTATCTGCCCGTTTCAAAACAGATCTATCATGAATTGTTCAGGTTTGTAAGAGATATTACGCCCGATCGTGAAACAAGAAAGGTGATCATTTCGTTCCTCGACGACTTCTTCAACAAACCCAAAACCGGTTTGCTTTCTGTGGGTTTCCTCCTGGCTGTATTTTACTCTTCAAACGCCATGATGGGCGTTATACGCACCTTTGACCGCTCACTTCAAAACACCTACAAAGGCGGCTTTTTCAGCAAACGCCTGCGTGCCATACGGCTTACCACCATTGTAATTGTACTGATCCTGGCCACCTCGCTGATATCATTGGGACAAGGCACTTTATTCCGCTGGCTGATGGATCTGCTGGGTATTGAAAACCGCAACTTAAGATTCTGGATCCAGTCGCTGCGCTGGCTCGTTATCCTGGCGCTTTTTGTTTATTCCATCGGCCTGATCTATAAATATGCACCTTCTGTTAAAAAACGATGGAAACTACTCTCTCCCGGTGCTTTTCTTGCTACATTCTTAACTATTTCCGTCACTTCGGTGTTTTCTATCTGGGTGCAGCATTTCTCGAACTATAACAAAGTGTATGGCTCTATCGGCACTTTGCTCATCATTATGCTGCTGATTTCGCTGAATTCACTGATCCTGCTGATAGGTTTTGAGCTTAATGTAAGTATCACCCATCTGAAAGAGCAAAGAACGGCGGAAAAGCAGAAACAGGAAACGCCTTCTCTGGCATTGAGATAAATCGTAACTTATTCTATCAAATCAATACATCTATATGAAAAAGCTGGTCTTATTGTCCCTCCTGCTTGCCGGTGCAGTTTACACATTTGCGCAGCAGACTTATACCTCATTGGCATTAGGTTCTTCCACACCTTTGGCCACGGTAAAAATGAAAGATATTTCAGGAAAAGAAGTGAGCCTTGCCGATGCCACCAAAAAGAACGGTTTACTGGTCATGTTCTCCTGCAACACCTGTCCCTATGTACTAAAGAACCAGGACAGAACGAAGGAAGTAATCGCCTACGCGCAAAAAAACAACATAGGCATCATCATTATCAATTCCAATGAAGCGCAGCGGAGCGAAGCCGATTCTTATGAGGCAATGAAAACCTACGCTGAAAAACAAGGCTATAAATGGTATTATACCCTCGACAAGGAATCGAAGCTGGCCAATGCTTTCGGTGCTACACGCACACCCGAAGTGTTCCTGTTCAACAGCAAAGGCATACTTACCTATAAAGGCGCTATCGACGACAGCCCTGCAGATGCAGCCAAGGTAACAAGGCATCATCTTCAACTGGCTATCGATGAAACGGTGGCGGGAAAAGATGTCACCATAAAAGAAAGTAAATCAGTAGGATGCACAATAAAAAGATCTTAGATCCTCCAGACTTTATCCCAATAGCCGGGCAGTGAAGCAACCAAGCTTGCAATAACTGCCCGGTCATTTTTTTTGTACCAATGCAGCAAGCTCCAGTTTAAACTGTTCTTCGGTCAGTTGCCTGCCATAGAACTTACGGTATCCTGTAGCATTATTTACAAAAAGCGAAGCAGGAATAGCACCTTCCCAGCTGGCATCTATTTTGGGGCAAAAGCTATCGGCATTCGATTCACTAAGCCATACTACCTGCGATCGGTAATGGTTCTTTTTCACGAAAGCCTTTAGTTTAGCCGGAACATCTTCCTGGAAATCAAGGCTCACCAACAATAATTTCGCTTTAGGCATGCTATCGGCATACACATGCTTTTCGAACCAGGGAATTTCATGCACACATGGCGCACACCAGGTAGCCCAGAAATTAACGATAATGGGTTCTTTGCTTTCCCGGATCATCGTCACCACATCGTCCATTTTCACAATCTTTATCTCCTGCGCCGATACATTCACGCCTGTTAGCAGCAACATCATCAATAATACCTTATGCATAACTATACTATGTATTGGTGAATAATTGACTTCCTCCTTTTACCTAAAGAAACATAGGATGAACGAACCAATAGTATACGATAACCGCACCTGCATCGCACTTGTATCGCACTTATATCGCACTTGCATCGCACTTGGTCCACCCGCTCCCCGGTTTACCGCCACCGCTCAGGTCTGAAATCTTGGGCCAACTCCTTTTCTATTGATGCGTTCTTAACCCGTTTTCATCGGCGCTCCATGCCTTCCATTCTTTCCATAGCTCCTCCCTCCTCATTTCAGGCAGTCCGGGGCTATCGTAATGCCCGGCGAGCTGCTTTTGCCGGTAAGCTTCATAGATACAAACGGCACAGGCCACGGAAATATTGAGGCTCTGCAACATACCCGCCATAGGGATGATAATATTGCCATCTGCCAATGCGGACATTTCATCCGATACACCTTTACGCTCATTGCCAAATACCAGCGCCGTTGGAATAGTAAAATCCACCTGGTAAACACTTACCGCATCTTCCGATAACCGGGTGGTCAATATTTGCCGGTAATGCTGCCTTAATTCCTGTACACAGGCGGCCACGCTGTCAAAATAGTGCAGGCTCACCCATTTTTCGGCGCTTCTGCCGCTTTTAAATCCCCAGTTGCGTTCCCGGACCGGGCGATCATTAATCACATATACATCCTGGATGCCTACCGCATCACAACTGCGCATCACGGCCGAAATGTTACGCGGATCTTCAATATTCTCCAATACTACCGTGAGCGCGGATTGACGTTTGTGTAACACACGCTCCAGTTTTTCCTGTCGTTCTGAGGTCATCCCCAAAAATACTGGCTTTCTGTCATCCTAAAAGCCGGTTTCACATCAATTTGTCAGAATTACCAGCCGTGGAAAAGTCAAAACTGCCATATTCGTTTTTGGAGTTAAATTTGCCCTCCTTAACTATTAGTTTAATATAAAAAACGAGACATATGGCTTTAGAATTAACAGACGCTAACTTCCAGTCTACCGTACTGGACAGCGAGAAACTCACAGTAGTTGATTTCTGGGCAGAGTGGTGCGGCCCTTGTCGCGCTATAGGACCAGTTATCGAAGAACTGGCAAAAGAATATGATGGTAAAGTGAATGTAGGTAAAGTAAACGTTGATAATAATCCCAACCTTAGTGTAAACTACGGTATTACCTCTATACCTGCTATCCTGTTCATTAAAGGTGGCCAGGTAGTGGACAAACAGATCGGAGCAGTTCCTAAATCTGTTATTGACAAGAAGATACAGGCACACCTGTCTTAATCATATTCCCATGGGTTTAGCAAATCCCGCATATGTATATATGCGGGATTTTTTTGTCCGTTTGTTATGGGCATAAAGCAACCATCCGCCCCATGAAAAGCTTATTTCCTGCCGCCCCTTGTTTTGGGCTTGCCGTATTTCTTCTTCATCTTTTCGGCATGGCTCACCTTTATATTCCTTTTACTGTTCTTAGCCGACTTCTCATGAAATGCACCACCGCCCTTTTCCCTGTCGGGCAGCTTTACCTGTATCACCTTCATATGTACCTTCGGGATCTCATCTTCCGTTAATACAGTAGAAATCGTAAGGTCTCCGGGAACCGGCAGCATAGGAATTTCATAGTTCATCAGGTTTTCAATTGCCTGCTGCTGCTCTTTTTCCTTTTCTGTAATAAAAGAAATAGCGATGCCTTTTTTATCGGCACGGCCGGTACGGCCAATACGGTGAATATAACTCTCCGCCTGCTCCGGCAAGTCGAAATTCACGACATGCGATACGCCGGCAATATCCAGCCCGCGGGCAATAAGATCTGTAGCGATGATAAAACGGTAGTTCCCGTCACGAAACTGCTTAACCGTGTTGAAGCGGTTATTCTGCTCTTTATTGGAGTGTATCACACCCGCTTTGTCGGGAAACTTCTCCGACAGTTGTTCAAAAAGCTGATCCGCCAGTTTTTTTGTGGCCACAAATACCAGCACCTTCGACATATGCTCATCCCGTTCCAGCAGGTATTCCAGCATATTCACCTTGGTATTGAAGTTGGGAATGGCATAAGCCTCCTGTCTTATATTGTCCAGCGGGGTGCCGGTAGGTGCAGCTTCTATCCGTGCCGGATTGTTGAACCAGGTATCGATAAGCGCTTCCACCTCTTCGGTGATGGTAGCGGAAAACAGCAGATTCTGACGCCTGGCAGGAAGCAACTCCAGGATATTGTTTAACTGTGTGCGAAAACCAAGATTCATCATCTCATCAACCTCATCGATCACCAGTTTTTTTATATCCTTCAACTTCAGCGAGCCGCTCATGGCCAGGTCATACAACCGGCCGGGCGTAGCTACCAGTATGTCAAGCCCGTTTTCCATGGCATCACGCTGCGGGTTGATATTTACACCGCCGTATACACCCACTGTATGTAAGGAGAGATAAGCCGATAACTTCTGCGCCGCCGCTACCACCTGTACCACCAGCTCGCGCGTAGGAACCAGCACCAGCATCTGCGGATGCCTTTCTTTCGAAAACTTAAGCTGCCGCAAACAAGGCAGCAGGTACGCGAAAGTCTTACCAGTACCGGTTTGCGCAATACCGCAAACGTCCTGCCCGGACATGATCACAGAAAAAGCCTTCTGCTGTATCGTAGTAGGATGTTCGTATCCCAGTTCATCCAAAGCCTTGAGCAGTGCCGTATTCAGGTTTAAATCTTCGAAACGCATTTCCATATAAAAAGATAAGCGGCAAAGGTAAAACATTCTAATACTGTTGCTGCTGTATAAAAAATGTCTATCTTCCCCCTTTATATATAATCTATTTTTAATAGTTTATGGGAAGACTACAGGGTTTCGTTGGCATTGCGTTGATTCTCGGCATTGCTTATCTTTTCTCCAACAACAAGAAACGCATTAATTATCGTTTAGTTATCAGTGGTATAGGTTTACAGGTGGTGATCGCATTGCTGGTGTTCAAGGTGCCGCCGGTAGCACGTTTTTTCCAGGTATTGGGACATGGCATGGAAAAAATTGAGCATTTTGCACGGCAGGGTGCTTCTTTCGTATATGGAGGCATCATAGCACAGCAGCCCAACGGCACCGCCGGTAATTATATAGGCGGCGGTTTTGTCTTTGCATTTAATGTTACTGCTACTATCATCCTCGTATGTGCACTGGTAGCCGTTTTCTATCATTTTGGCATTATGCAGCGCGTGGTAGCGCTCATTGCCCGCGCCATGAACTTTGTGATGCGCGTAAGCGGCGCCGAAGCGCTCAGCAACGTCGCCAGCGCCTTTGTTGGACAGGTAGAAGCGCAGGTGATGATCCGCCCTTACCTTCCCACCATGACCAAAAGCGAATTACTGGCCTCAATGAGCGGTAGTCTTGCCTGTATTGCCGGTGGTATCCTCGTAGTATACGCCAACATGGGCACTATGGCAGGTCTTGATCTTGCTCCCAAACTCATTACCGCCAGTCTTATGGCAGCCCCCGGAGCCCTTGTTATTTCAAAAATAGTTTTTCCTGAAACAGAAGAAAGTCAAACACTGGGAAAGGTAAAGCTCGAAGTAAAGAGCAACTATACCAATGTTATAGATGCGATCTCGCACGGCGCCAGCGATGGCTTTAAAATAGCCATGAACGTGATTGCCATGTTAATAGGTTTTATTGCCATTATCGCTGTTCTCGATGCTGTTCTGTTATGGGCCGGTCACCTGTTCAACCCAGGCTTTGACCTTTCTCTTAACTGGATCTTCTCAAAATGCTTCTACCCCGTATCATGGGCCATGGGGGTTCCTACAGAAGATGTGAACAGTGTGGCAACGCTGCTCGGACAAAAACTATCTATCAATGAATTTGTGGCATTCCAGCACCTGACCGACAAATCTGTCCCCGTTGTTACAGATAAGGGGTTGCTTATAGTAAGCATTGCCATCTGTGGTTTTGCAAACTTCAGTAGCGTAGGGATGCAAATTGGTGGTATCGGGGAGATAGCGCCCGGCCGCCGTACCGATCTGGCTAAACTTGGATTGAAGGCTTTATTATGCGGAACATTGGCATCTTATCTTTCAGCAACAATTGCCGGTATTTTAATATAAACGATCGGCATAATTGTTCATTTAACAGATATGTACCCTGGCTGCTCATAAAAGCGCTATATTTAAGGGCAGCGGTCAACTCCCCGGTGGGGTCTTTAAATGCATTTACTTTTAATTACAACTATGCCCTCGTATAAACAGGTTCTTTGTGGCCTTGCTTTGTTACTGTACTCAGCCGCCTTTGCACAAAGCAGCGAATCAGCGGACACCATTATCCGTCGCCGTTGCGCCACTATGGAAGTGCTGAATAAAATGATCACCCAAAACCCATCCCTGCCCCAACAATGGCAGCGCGAAGGCGAAATCAAATACCAGCAGTATCTTCAAAGAGGCAGTACAGCAGTTGCGGCACGTACCACCGGCAGCGCCCCCTACCGCGTATCGGGCAATGAAATAGTGATCCCGGTGGTAGTGCATATTGTATTAGCCAATCCCAATACCGTTACCGACCGTGATGTACAGGAACAGATAGAGATCCTCAACATCGATTTCGCGGGCCTCAATAAAGACAGTGCCGTCATCAGCCCGGAATTTAAGGCCAGGTTCGGACATACACGTATCCGCTTCGCGCTGGCCAGAACAGACGCTTCGGGCAACTTTACCACGGGTATCGACCGCAAGATCTCCTCTACATCCTATACCCAGAACACCTACGACAGGGTTAAGCGACTCACTACCGGTGGCGTTGATGCGTGGGATGTGAACCGTTATTATAACATATGGGTAACACAGTTCTCCGACGGCATCTTAGGCGTATCCACTTTCCCATATATGACGCCAGCCGCAGAACAGGGAACTGTTGTCAACTACCGCTCCTTTGGCACCAACCCGGCTTATGTAAATCCCCAGTTCTGCCTCGGCAGAACACTCGTTCATGAAACCGGTCACTTTTTTTACCTCTATCATATCTGGGGCGACGATAACGGCGCATGCACAGGCAGCGACTTTACCACCACCACAGGATACCCGCTTCCTTCTTCCTGTACCGATGATACCCCCGGACAAGGCAACTCCTCCTCAGGTTTCCTCGGTGGCTATATTACAGATAACTGCACCTCCATCAATCCCGGCATCAACTACCAGAACTACATGGACTACACCAACGATGTGAGCTATGGCATGTTCACCCAAAGCCAGGTATGCCGTATGGAAGCGGCGCTCAATACCTATCGCAGTACGCTGGCCTCATCGGCTGTAGACTTCCCGCCATCCGGTATTACCGATCTTTGCCTGGCAGCCCTAACGCCCGGCAACAGGCAAGGCGTAGTTACCCAGGCCGTATGTAACGGCACTGCCGTAAAAGCATTGATACGTAATCAAAGCAGCACAACACTCACCAGCGCAACTTTTAACCTGCAATACGATAACGGCGCCATCACCACCATTCCATGGACCGGCAACCTGGAAGCCGGCGCCGATGTTACCATAACACTGGGAACCATCAGCATAGCTACCGGCAGCCATACATTGAAGGTGTACACAACTGCTCCCAATGGTACTACGGATAGTTATATTGCCAACGATACGCTCACAAGACAGTTCTACATTACCGGGGATGCCGTTACGGCCCCATATACCGAAAGTTTCGAGACTACCACCTTCCCGTCGAACGGCTGGCAGCTCTCCAATCCTGATAACAGCACTACCTGGCAGCGTTCTTCCCTTGCCGCTTATGCAGGCGCTGCATCAGCACGGATCGGCAACTATTCCCAGTCTTCCACAGCAGGCCAGTGGGACGATCTTATATCGCCTCCCATCCGTTTCAGCGCCGACGCCGATAGTGTAAAAATGAGTTTTCGCGTAGCCTATCGTGCTATCTCCAATACACCCGGCTCGTACTTCGACGGTTTGGAAATATGGGTTTCCGGTGGCTGTGGCAGCGATTTCAGACCTGTTTACCGCAAAGCTTCACCAGACATTTCCAGCGTAAACGGAATTACTTCCGGCTCTTTCACCCCTACTGCCAGTCAGTGGCGGCTCGATAGCATAGATCTTACCCCATACCGCCGTGCCGGGGAAAATATGATCGTCCTGTTCCGTAATATCAACGGCGCCGGCAACAATATTTATCTCGATGACATCCGTTTTACGCAAACAGCCCTCTGGTCATCCGATGCCCAGATAGCCGCCGTTTCAGCCAAAACATTCACCTGCTCAGGCACTACGCTGCAAGCCGGTGTGGCCATCCGTAACAACGGACACGATGCGCTGCGATCGGCCAGCATTCATTATAAGGTAGATACCACCGGAACGGAACAGGTCTTTAACTGGACAGGTAACCTCGCCACAGGTGATACCGCGCTGGTGACACTGCCGGATATAACCAGCAGCATTGGACAACACAGCCTTATTGCCCGGGTTTCCAACCCTAACGGGCAAACCGATCAAAACCCGGGTAACGACACGGCACGCGCGCCCTTCATCATCTTTGGCACTGTAAATGCGCCTCTGACGGAAGGATTTGAAACAAACACCTTCCCGCCAACAGGCTGGGGCGTCAATAATCCTGATAACAACACCACCTGGACCAGGAGCCGCAAAGCAACTACCCTGCTTCAGACAAACGATATCGCTGCCGCTGTAATGCCTAACTTCGGCTATAATCCCGGTAATGTAACAGATGAACTCATATCACCTGTTGTCCGCTATAACAACGTAGACTCAGTATTCCTGCTTTTCGACGTAGCCGCGCTTTACTCAGCCATTACGGCGGTAAGTGACACGCTGCAGGTGCTTGTTACAACCGACTGCGGCACCAGCTACCAGACGGTATACAGTAAAACAGGAGTGTTCCTGGCAACCCAAACCGGCAGCAATGCAACCGCCTTCCTTCCGGAAACATCGGGCGGCTACCGGCGCGATTCTATCAACCTCACCGATATTGTACCTGCAGGTTCAGGCAGCTTCCAGGTATCATTCCGGAACATCTCCAGCGGAAGGAATAACATTTATATCGACAACATCAATATAAAAACCAAAACATTACCCGCAGCACTCAAAGAAAAGGGCTACCTGTTATATCCCAATCCCACCCGCAGCACCGTTGTGATCCAGCATTACCTGGCTCCTGCCACGCTCAAAGGGATCTACATTACAGATATGGCAGGCCGTATACTTTACCGCGAATCGTACACCACCGGACAGGCGCCCGCTTATAAAGTAGTGGACATGACATCGTACGCCAGCGGTATTTACCTGGTAAGGCTTATTTATACCGATAACGTGATTACGGAAAAGATCATAAAGCAGTAACTTATTAACAACAGTAAAAAAGGCTGAAATACAGTATTGTATCTCAGCCTTTTTCGTTCTCCATACAAGAGCAATCCCACAAAACGATCTATCCGGAGTATCTTGCTGCAAAGATGATTTAAGGCCGTCTGTATCATCAGGCACAAAATATCAGCATCTGCCATGAGTAAAACCAGGTTCCTGCTTATTGTAATAAGCATAGCGCTGCTAAGCGCCAACATCGTTTTATCGCAAACAGCAAAGTATTTCGAAACACCACCGGAACATACACCGGCTACATACTTGTGGTGGAACCTGCTGCATTATAAGATTTCCATAACCCCCGACTACAGCAGGAAATTTATTTCGGGATCAAATGAAATACGTTTCGTTACACTGCAAAGCGATTCGGTAATGCGCATCCGGCTGCAGCAACCTATGCACATCACAGCTGTAACATGGAAAAATAAAAAGCTCGCCATAGTAAACCCCGACAAATCAACCTATCTGCTTCTCTTCCCTTCAAAGCTTCCGGTGAACGGCGAACAAAGCATTATTATCGATTTCGAAGGCATCCCCGCTGAAGCGCACCGTCCTCCCTTCGATAATGGCTGGATATGGCAACACGATCAAAAAGGAAATCCCTGGATCAGCGTTGCCTGTGAAGGCTCAGGAGCAAGTATATGGCTGCCTTGTAAAGAAGCTGCCTACGATGAGCCCGACAATGGTATCGAGTTCAATATAACGGTACCAGATACCCTTAACGCGATAAGTAATGGCAGATTCATGCATAAAGTTCATCATAAAAACAATACAGCTACCTGGCAATGGAAAGTGCTGAACCCCATCAACAGTTACAACATTATACCTTATATAGGTAAATATGCCAGCTGGCATTCCGTCTACAACGGGCTGAAAGGAAAACTCCACTGCAATTACTGGGTACTGAACTATAATCTCACCAAAGCCCGGAAGCATTTCAGACAAACCGATACGATGTTACAGGCATTTGAACACTGGATGGGCGCCTATCCCTTTTACGAAGACGGTTATAAACTGGTTGAAGCGCCCATGCCGGGCATGGAGCACCAAAGTGCCATAGCCTATGGCAATGAATTTGAAAACGGCTATCATGGAAAAGACTTCATCTCCGGCAGCGGCTGGGGCTTAAAATGGGATTTCATCCTCGTTCACGAAAGCGGCCATGAATGGTTTGGCAATAGCCTTACCGCCGCCAGGGACGGGGAAAGCTGGATCCACGAAGGCTTTACCAAATACCTGGAAACCCTTTACACCTCTTTTGTATTTGGAACTGAAGCAGGAAATGACTACGCTACGGGAACGTGGAAAAGGATAAAAAATGATGCTCCCGTAATAGGTCATAACACATCGGACGTCTATTACAAAGGCAGCGCAATGTTGCATATGATAAGACAGATCATAGGCAACCCGGCCTTCCGGGACCTGCTAACCGGTATGAACAGGGATTTTTATCACCAGGCCATTACCACAAGCCAGATCCTCGCCTACTTCAATCATTTTACCCAAAAGGATTTTAGTAAAGTTTTTGAACAATACCTGCGCACAACCCAGGTGCCCGCTCTTACCTACGCCATTGCAGGCAACACGATCCGGTACCGTTGGGAAAACTGTGTGCCGGAATTCGACATGCCCGTTAAGGTTACCCTCGGCGGAAACAAAGAGCAATTGATTTACCCGTCCGCAAACTGGAAAGAAATTTCCTTAACCGGTTCCCCTTCCATTACTTTAAACAGGAACTTTTTTGTTACATTAAAGAAAGCGGAATGATTAAGCTCCCAAAAGCTTTGTACGGCTTTTCTTCTCACCAATGCGATACTGCTTAACCACCGGCTATAACCAGTCAAAAAACGGCGCAGAGAACACTACACTTCAATAATCTCTATTTTACTTAATTTTGAAAAATAAACATTGATGATATGTATTCCGAAAGTACAGATCCGAGGATGGTGGTAACCGCCACTACAGATAAGGAATTAAAAGCGATAGGCGAAAAAATACTGGCCGGGGAAAGGGTTTCTTATGACGAAGGCGTGGTCCTGTTCGAAAAAGCTACCTTACCGTTCGTAGGAACACTGGCTAACTGGATGCGTGAACAAAAACACGGCAACAAAACCTATTTCAACCGTAATTTTCATATAGAACCAACCAATGTTTGCCTCTTTACCTGCAAGTTCTGCTCTTATTCCATGGGTTACGCCCACAGAGAAGAAGGCTGGGAACTTAGCATTGAGCAAATGATGGATATCGTCAGAAAATATGACGGTAAACCAGTAACAGAAGTGCATATCGTAGGCGGTGTTCATCCCAAAATGAACCTCTACTTCTTCGTAGAGCTGCTCCAAAAGATAAAAGCGCACCGCCCCGATCTTCATATCAAGGGATTCACAGCCGTGGAACTTGATTATATGTTCCGCAAGGCCAAGCTTAGCATTGAAGAGGGTATGAAAGTATTACATGACGCCGGCCTTCAATCTTTACCAGGAGGTGGCGCCGAAATATTCAACCCCGAAGTCAGAAGCAAGATCTGCCATGACAAGGTAGATGCTGAAGGCTGGCTCCACATCCACAGGGCAGCCCACGAACTGGGTATGCACAGCAATGCCACTATGTTATATGGACATATCGAAGAATTCTGGCATCGCGTAGATCATATGGAACAATTAAGACAGCTGCAGGATAAAACAGGCGGCTTTAACACTTTTATTCCCCTGAAGTTCCGCAATGGCGATAATGAAATGAGCAACGTTCCCGAAACCTCCGTTATCGAAGACATGCGCCTCTATGCCATCGCAAGGTTGTATATGGACAATTTCCCGCATCTCAAAGCCTATTGGCCGATGCTGGGACGGCAGAACGCCCAGCTCACCCTTTCCTTTGGCGTAAACGATCTCGACGGCACCATCGACGACACTACTAAGATCTACTCCATGGCAGGCGCCGAAGAACAAACGCCAGCCCTGTCTACAGCCCAGCTGGTAACCCTCATTAAACAGGTGAAAAGAGAACCTGTAGAGCGTGACACGCTTTACAACGAGATCAAAAATTATAAAGACATAGATATCGCTGAAATAGAAGTGAACCCCATCTATAACTAATTGCAAAAGACTCTAAAATAACAAAACATGGGCTGCCCGCTTGGACCAGCCCATGTTTCGTTATGTACCACCATTTCCCACACCTCATCTGTTATACCTCCGTCGACCTGTCACACCTACTCCACCTCCGTTATGCCTCCGTTGCCTCCTTATTTCACGGCATCATAGGCCGCCTTCAGCAAACTCCTGTCGTCATCCGCATCCTGGCCCAGCTCCCATAACATAACACCGTTGGCACGTTGCTTTGCCAGTAAAGCTTTCTTCTGTATGGTAGGCTGACCATTATAATAGATCGTATAATTGGTGTAACTGCCATTGCTCACAACAGCGCTATCCGATAAAGGACTGCCATTCTTCGCCAGGATATCTTTATAGATAAGCACTGTACCGCTTTGCGGTAAACCGCTGGCCCTGCCATATGCAGGGAGGCCCAACACGGCTTTCGAAGCCGGCATACCACGTGTATTCAACCAGTAATTAAGACAGGTTACCGCCAGATCGTAACTGCTATGCTGACGATATGGGACCGTCGTATTAAAGTCGTCATAGGCCATGATATTGAAGAAGTCGACATAGTTGCCTGTCCACAATTCCGCCTTGATAGCATCCCTGTAACCTCCTGCATATTTTCCGGCTGTAATTGCCGCGGTGAGATAATATTTAGAATCCATATGGCAACTGTCACTCAGCTCTTTCATTAAGGCTGTATAAAGCGTATCTGTACCATCGGAAGTAGAAGGAAACTCCCAGTCTACATCTACGCCCTGTAAGTTGTAACTGCGTACAATATTCATCACCTGTTTCACATAGTTATTACGGCCGGCCGGCGTACCAGCCATAGCCTTCCAGTTGGCGACGTCGCCATTAAGACTGATAAACACTTTACTACCGTTTCTATGCGCCTTTTCCACCACAGCCGACAAAACGGAGGGACTCGCCAAAGTAAGTGTGCCGCTGCTCCCCACCGTAGCAAAAGCATAATTAACCACCTTGCACATCCCAAAACGCGCATCACTTACTGAAGCAACGGATCGGTATGAAGGGAAATACCCCACTACGTAAAAACCAAACGGAGCCGGTGGTGCAATCACGCCTGAACTCTTGGGGGTTGTTGCCGATTTTTTACACGAATAAGCAGCAACCAGCAAAAAAAGACATAGATAAGCCATTAGTTTTTTCATTTTTGCGGCTTTTTCGGATCAAAATACGCAAAATAACGCAAATCTAAAAGTCGGTGTGCATAGTACCGGCTTATTAACATTCGGGTAAACTCAATGGAATATGTATTGCCAGGCCACCGTCGGCAGTTTCTTTATACTTGCTGTTCATATCCAGGGCCGTATCCCACATGGTTCTGATCACTTTATCCAGAGAAACCTTGGCATAGTCGGGCGCGCTTTGTAATGCCAGCTGTGAAGCAGTGATGGCTTTTATTGCCCCCATGGTATTACGTTCGATACAAGGCACCTGCACCAGGCCGCCAATAGGATCGCAGGTAAGACCAAGATGGTGCTCCATGGCTATTTCTGCGGCCATAAGGGCCTGTTTTTGAGTGCCGCCCAGGCTTTCGGTAAGAGCGGCAGCGGCCATAGCGGAAGACACCCCTATTTCTGCCTGGCATCCACCCATAGCTGCCGAAATAGTAGCCCCTTTCTTAAAGATGCTGCCTATTTCAGAAGCTGTTAAAAGAAAGCGGATGATCTTTTCTTCGGTATAACCATCGCAGAATGCGATAAAATATTGCAGAACAGCCGGAATAACGCCGGCAGCCCCATTTGTAGGGGCAGTCACTACCCTGCCGAAAGAAGCATTTTCTTCATTTACCGCAAGCGCAAAACAACTTACCCAGTCGAGGATATATTGAAAACTATTGTTCTTTTGCCTGATAACCTGCAGCCAGCTATCATAGTCGGTATAGGTATTGGCGCCCACCAGCTTTTTATTAAGGTCGAAAGCGCGGCGTCTTACATGAAGCCCCCCGGGCAGTTCTCCTTTATTATGACAACCACGGAAAGTGCAATCACGCATGGTATACCAGATCTTTAATACGCCCTCGCGGGTTTCTGCTTCCGGACGCCAGCTGCTTTCATTTTCCATAACTACTTCATGAATAGCCATACCGGTTTTCATACACCAGTGCAGGAGGTCGCCGGAAGTATTAATAGGAAAAGGAAGGTCTACTGAATTGGCGGCGGCAGCATTTTCCTGTTCTTTCACAACAAAGCCGCCTCCTACAGAATAATAGGTTTCACTGATAGCTTCGCCATCGGGCATCAATGCAAGGAAACTAAGACCATTGGGATGGAAAGGTAATGTTTCACTGAACAGGAACTGCAGATCCGTTGCCGGTTCAAAATCGATCCAGTCCGTACCGGCCCAATGCAGCTTTCTTTGTGTATGGATATCCGACACGCGGGGAGCGATCTCATTAACGTCTATGGTAACCGGGTCCTGCCCGCTTAGTCCCATTAACACGGCCACATCGGTACCATGCCCTTTTCCTGTTTTGGCTAAAGAGCCATACAACAGGATCTTTACGGAAACTGGTATCATGCCCGGGAATTGCTGTTGCAATGAATCAACAAAACGCTGGGCAGCACGCCAGGGGCCGAGGGTATGGGAACTTGAAGGACCTACACCTATTTTGAACATGTCGAATACTGAGATCGATTCGTGCGGCATAAACAGTTTTAAAGCAAAATGATTTTAAAGTAGCAAACGTAATTATCTTTTGTTGAATTGGCTATTTTATAAGAAGTCATTCCTGTAAATTCGCGCTTATGAGGCCCGTTAAAGTGATTGTCCTTCTCCTGCTTTGCGCAGGAGTTAGTATTACAGGATGTAAAAACGACCTGAATGTACCACCAGGCGCATCGGTAGCGCAGATCATTGCCAGTGATCCGAATAAAGATTCCCTCCTGTATCATGCGCTAAAACGGACTGGTTACCTTCAGTTTGTAAGCTCTTCGCCCAACCTAACCCTATTTGCGCCCAATAATGAGGCTTTCGTTGCCGCAGGCTATCCCACCTATGCAGCGATAGATGCTGCCAACTTAACCGACCTCACTTACATTATCGGCTATCACCTGGCAGGCAGAGCACTTGCACCCAACAAGATTCCCGCCAACGGCCAGCTTCAAACACTGAACAACTATATTTTTACCAGCAATACCGCAAAAGGCATCTTTATCAATGGTATTGCCCTGTCTACTACCTACGAAGCAGCCGCCAACGGTGTTATCTACCGGCTAAACAAGCTACTGACACCACCTGCTCAAACACTGCAACAGATCATAGATACCGATAATAATCTCAGCTTTTTTGCGAAGGCTGTTAAAACGGATACTTCTTTGATCATCTTCAGTTCATTGACCAGCTTCAATACGGCATTGGTTCCGGTAAACCAGGCCTTCAAAGACGCCGGGCTGGCCGATGAAGCTGCGGTAGCGGCCTTAGGGGTAGACTCACTGGATAAACTGATCAAGTACCACATCATTGAAAAGCAGCATTTACTAACAACAGACTTTATAAACGGCACCCGATACCTTAATATGCGCGACAGCGCTATTTATACCAGCGTTGGTACGGAAGCAACCTTCCTGAAAGCCTATCCCAAAGGGCAATCCATACTTATTCCGTTTGTAAAAAAAGACTCTATAGCCATCAATGGCGTCATACATTATATAGACCAGTTGCTCAAGCCCTGATAATCATTGAAAACTTTTCAAAAAGCGCCTGTTTTCTTTGATGAAATTCAAAAGAAAACAATTCCTTATTGCGTACTTTTGGTGCCAAATTGAAAAAATAGTTATGTCCCTATCTTCGTTATTGCAGCGATTCAACGAACCGGAAACTTTAAAAATGGCCAAACTGGGCCGTGAACTGAGAGCCCAGGGCGTTGACGTTATCGACTTAAGCCTTGGTGAACCTGATTTTGATACTCCCGCTCACATTAAGGAAGCAGCAGTAAAAGCCATCAGCGACAACTGGAGCCACTACACTCCCGTTCCCGGCTTTCCTGATCTTAGAGAAGCCGCCTGCACCAAACTCAAACGCGACAATAACCTGGACTACAAACCCGAGCATATAGTAGCTTCCACCGGTGCCAAACAAAGTCTTGCCAACGCCATCCTGGCTTTGGTTGATGAAGGCGACGAGGTTATCATTCCTACTCCCTACTGGGTAACTTATTCCGAACTGGTGAAGATAGCACGCGGTAAAGTGGTAGAAGCACATACCACGCTTGAAAGCGGTTTCAAGATCACTCCTGCACAACTGGAGGCTGCCATCACACCTAAAACAAAACTGTTCCTCTTCTCTTCGCCCTGTAACCCATCAGGCGCTGTTTACAGTAAAGAAGAACTGACGGCACTGGCAGCAGTATTTGAGAAATATCCCGGCATTTATATCATCTCTGACGAGATCTATGAATATATCAACTTCGTAGGCCAACATGAAAGCATTGCACAATTCCCTGCTTTAAAAGACCGCACTGTTATCATCAACGGCCTTAGTAAAGGTTTTGCCATGACCGGCTGGCGCCTTGGTTTTACCGCTTCCACTACCGAGATAGCAAAGGCGATGGAAAAGATCCAGGGCCAAATGACAAGCGGCACCTGTTCTATCACGCAAAAAGCAGCAGTAGTTGCTTTAACAACCGACCTCACGCCTTCCAAAGAAATGACGGCTGAATTTACACGCCGCAGGGCACGTGTGCTTGAACTGGTGAAAGATATCCCGGGATTTAAATGCTACGAACCTGAAGGTGCATTTTATATCTTCCCCGATATCTCTTACTACTACGGCAAAACAGATGGCACCATTACCATTAACAATTCAGCAGATTTCAGCATGTATCTGCTGAATACGGCGCATGTATCTTCTGTAATGGGTGATGCTTTCGGAGAACCTAACTGTGTTCGTTTCTCGTTTGCCAACAACCTCACGAATATCGAAAGAGCATGGGAAAGAATTAAAACTGCGCTTGCCAAACTCAAGTAGCACAGGTAATCCATCTTTTAAGATTTTTATAAATACAAAATCCCCGCAAATGCGGGGATTTTTTTTGACTCGTTTTCGCATGAATAATAAAACGAATTGCTATCGGGGGGATGCTACACTATTGCAAAACCATTGATTCACAAAGAAGCAATGATAGCAAGTTTTTTGGTTTCCTTAAAATTTTCCGGTTAAATTTGTTGTACATGAATGATTTACAACTATTTAAAGAGAGGAGTAATGAGGCATATGAGATCTATCTGCCTCATATATCCATAGACTGTGTTGTCTTTGGTTTCCATGACACCTCCTTAAAAGTGTTACTGCTGAAACTGAAAGGGCTGGAATCATGGGGCTTGCCAGGCGGGTATGTGCAAAAGAATGAAGATGTGGATGCGGCCGCACATCGTATACTGGAAGCCAGAACAGGTGTTTCAAGAATCTTCCTGGAACAGTTTAAAGTTTTTGGAACGGTCAACCGGTCCGAACCCTCTCTCACGCATATGCCTCCGGACCTGTGGTACAGGCAACGCTTTATATCCATAGGATATTATGCGCTGGTAAACTACAAAGACATTGTTCCCCAGGTAGATGATATATCCGATGCCTGTGAATGGAAAGACATCACCGGTCTGCCGGAGATGATGATGGATCATGAGCTCATTTACAAAACCGCATTGGAAACCCTGCGTAAGCAGCTCAATTATAAACCAATTGGTTACAATCTCCTACCCGAAGAGTTTACCATGCCCGAGCTACAGAAACTGTATGAGATCATTTTAGGTTATACACTCAACAGGGGAAATTTCCAGCGTAAAATGCTGGCTTACGATATTCTCATCAAACACGACAAATCGAGAAAAGGCGGTGCACACCGTTCCCCTATCCTCTACAGCTTTGATACGGAGAAATACAATAAAGCACTGGAGGGCGGGCTTAATACCGGCTGGTAGCATCGATGATACATGTGCAGACAGGTCACGCATCAAGGCAACAGATAACGCTCAAGCACCGACTTAAAAAAGGCGTGTGCCCGTTCTTTGGTTGCTTCCATCTCCTGTTCCTGCGGCACTAAAGGCATTTGCAGGTTAAGCACAAAGAAAAGCGTTCCTTTTACCATACTGATCACCAGGTCAGCATCAACCCCTTCACGGAACTCCTTTCTGGCAATACCGTCGGCAATCACCTCCCTCATGATACTAAAGGTTTCCGAAAATGACTGATGCGAAATATTGGCGATCACTTCGCGCTGATGCAGCAGCAGTTCCTGCATCACAATTTTGAAAAGCCTGCGATGCTGCCAGGCATGCTCAACAATAACGTGGCGCATTTTCTCAAGCCGTTGCCAGGCCGAACCTTCCATGGCCAATAAAGGGGAAAGTTCTTCTCGTATTAATTCACTCTGATTGATCAGCAGGGTCTCTAAAAGTTTTTCTTTACAGCCAAAATAATATTGCAGCATCGACATATTAACACCACTCTTCTGCGCCAGCTGGCGTGTACTCGTAGCATCAAAACCATAAAGAGCAAAACATTCCTCAGCCACCCGCAGGATCTTTTCCTTAGTTACGTTCACAGACATTATCTACAGTTGGTGCCACCAATGTAGCAAGAATTTTGATAGATGGATGATATAAATAAGTTAAACGATCGTTTGAATAAATGAAAATCTTCTTAATTTCGCATTAAACGATCGTTTGAATAGTATTTCACATTAAAAATAGTTCCATGCGAATTTTATTGACAGGCGGAGCAGGATTCATTGGAAGCAGAGTGGCTGAATGGCTATTGGAAGCAGGGGAAATTGTGACGATAATAGACTCAATGGACAATTTCTACGATACTACTATCAAGCTTGACAGGCTACAAAAACTCAGCCGTTTTCCCGGCTTCCGGTTTCTGCAATATGATATCCGGGATATAAGGCCGGAACAACCTGAATTAAACGGCGATTACGATGCTATTATACATCTGGCAGGCAAGGCGGGCGTCAGGCAAAGTATCAAAGAAAGCTTAACATACGAGGAGGTAAATATTGGTGGTACCATGCGGATGCTGGAATATGCCGTATACCATAAAATACCCCAGTTTGTATTTGCTTCGTCGAGCAGTGTATACGGTATTAATCCTTCTATCCCCTGGAAAGAAGATTCACAACCCATGCCTGTAAGCCCATATGCCAGTTCAAAACTGGCAGCGGAAGCCATGGGTTATACCTACAGCCACCTTTATCCATTGCGGTTTATGTCGCTTCGCTTCTTTTCCGTGTATGGTGAAGGGCAGCGTCCTGATCTGGCTATTCATAAATTCACGGAAGCCATAGAAAAGGGCGATCCGGTAGTTTTATATGGCGATGGCGATACCACGCGCGATTACACGCATGTTGATGATATTGCATCCGGAATCATCAGGGCATTACATTACGACAAGACCAGTTTTGAAATCTTTAACCTTGGTAATCACCAGGCAATAGCATTATCGGAACTGGTTGTGAAGCTCGAAAACATTATTGGTAAAAAAGCAATCATACAACGCCAGGAGAGGCATCCCGCAGATGTACCCCATACGTATGCATCTATAGACAAAGCTGTGGACGTATTAGGTTATGTGCCTTCCTTGTCGCTGGAAGATGGGCTTACTCAATTTTATCACTGGTATCTGCAGGAGCATATGCACCAGTCTGCTGTTACAATGGCTTAGATTTTTATGGCAAGGAAAGAGTTATACAGGCGCCTGGATCACTGGGAGCACAGTTTGGAACAAACCACAGGCAGTTATTTATTATTATTATTACTGGCAGGACTTCTTTTTGGCAGCGGCCTTGACAGCGCCCCCATTTACATTCTAGATGAAGCAAAAAATGCACAGTGCGCGCGGGAAATGTTGCAGAATCACAATTATATCGTCCCGTTCTTTAATGGAGAACTACGTACTGATAAGCCCGTATTTCATTACTGGATGATGATCATTGCTTACCAGCTTTTTGGTACCACTGCTTTTGCTGCGCGCTTTTTTTCGGCAGTTGCGGGTATACTGCTCATTAGCTACACACACCGTTTTACACGTATGATATACGACCGGCGTACTGCTTTCTGGACATGCATCCTGTTGCTGGCAGCACTTCATTTGTCGCTCGAAATGCATTTTGCAGTGCCCGATCCTTATTTTATTTTCTTTGTAACAGCGGCTATCTACGAATATTACCTTTTCGAAAACCTGGGTCACCGCAAGCATCTGCTTCTCGCCTATCTGTGGGTTGGGTTTGGCGTGTTAAGTAAGGGACCTGCCGCCATTTTGCTGCCCGGCGGTATCGTATTTTTTCACCTGCTGCTCAGCCAACAGCTCGCCTGGCAAAAGATCAGGCAACTCCGGCCTCTGGCAGGTTTGCTGATCGTTGCAGTTATTGCGGCGCCCTGGTATATCCTGGTTCATCTGCAAACAAACGGATTATGGACACGTGGCTTTTTTCTCGAGCATAATATCCATCGCTTTTCGACGATCATGGAAGGACATGGCGGCTTTTTCCTCCTTACAGTTGTTTTTGTAATAGTGGGGTTGCTTCCGTTTGCAGTATGGTTACTGCCTGCCCTTGTAAATATGCTAAAGAAGAAACTACTGCGTAAACATGACATGTTTATGCTTATAGCCGGCGGTTTTATTACTTTGTTTTTTACGATTTCAAGAACGAAACTGCCTAACTACACAATTCCGGCCTATCCTTTCTTTACCCTGTTGCTTGCCCGGTACTGGCTGCAACTTGAACCTAAAAGACACAATGAAAATATCCAGTGGATCGTATACCTGGTACTGATGTTCTTATTACCCATAGGCGTTTATATTGCCATTGTAATAGAACCTGCGATACGCACACATACTCCATTAGCGTTTTTATTCCTGCTGCTTCCTATGGGCGCTATTGCAGGCAGATGGTTATGGAAAAAACAATATACATGGAGCAGCCGCGTTGCGATAGCCGGTTCTTTCATGATCACGATCCTGCTTTTTAACCTGGTGGCCTATCCACGGATCTACAGAAGCAACCCTGTACAAAAAGCACTGCATATAACAGGCGATAGGAAGGAATATGTTGCATTCCGTTCTTACAATCCTGGTTTTAACTTCTACCTGCCAGGCCCCATTCCCGTGCTGCAGGATTCGGTGGAACTCAAAACCTGGCTGGACAATCATCCGCAGACATATGTAATAACAAGAAAAGACGAGTTGACGGTGATGGGACAGCAATCACTTGCCATTGTAAGTGAAGACAAAGACATTTTTGAACTTCCGGTAACAGTAGTACTGGCGCCGGCTGTAAAAAAACAATAAAACACAGACCATGAAAGAGTTATCGGTAGTAATACCCGTCATGAACGAGAAGGATAATGTTGGTCCTATAATGCAAAGGCTAGCCCAGGCACTTAGGTCTGTTGATCATGAAATTATTTTTGTCGACGATGGATCCAAAGACGGCACTCCCAAGATCATCCGGGAACTCGCTAATAAAAACATACGGCTCATTCAGTTAAGCCGAAACTATGGTCAGAGCACTGCCATGGCTGCAGGCATTGACTATGCGGAAGGTAATTATATAGCATTGCTTGATGGTGACCTGCAAAACGATCCGGAAGATATTACCATGATGTTAAGGGTGTTGAAAGAAGGCGATTGGGACGTAGTAGCCGGCAACAGGAAACACCGCCAGGATAATGCGTTGATACGTAAACTGCCCAGCCGCATCGCCAATCGGCTGATCCGCAAAATGACTGGCGTATACATTGAAGACTATGGCTGTACGTTAAAAGTCTTTAAACAGGAATATGCACATGGGCTGGGGTTATACGGCGAATTACACCGTTTTATTCCTGTGCTGGCATCGATGCAGGGGGCACGTATCACACAGGTAAATGTGCAGCACCATGCCCGTATACATGGCCAGTCGAAATACGGGTTAAACCGCACGTTTAAGGTAACCAGCGATCTGTTGCTAATGGTATTCTTCCAGAAATACCTGCAAAAGCCTATGCATCTTTTTGGGGCGCTGGGGACACTTTCTTTTGGTGGGGGCATCCTGGTCAACCTTTACCTGCTGGTATTAAAGCTTGCCGGTGAGCCTATCTGGGGGAAACCGCTGATGATACTGGGTGTCATACTTTTGTTGTCGGGTATCCAGTTCTTCACCATAGGGATCCTGGCTGAGATGAATATGCGTACTTATTTCGAGTCGCAAAACAAAAAACCTTATCGCATACGCGCCACTTTTGATGGAAAAGATAAAAAAGCCGCTGATGCTTACGATGAAGATAATCGTAAGCTTTCTGTTGATCCGGTGGGTCTTTACGAAGATTGACGGCCAGTTGGCCTGCGATAACCTTGCAAGGGCGCATATACTCTGGCTTCTGGCTGCCATACTCCTGTTTATACTGTCGAAGCTGTTATCGGCCGTACGGTTGCAGTTGTTCTTCAACAGCATACAGGTAAACATACCTGCAGTACTTAACCGTCAGCTTTACTGGCTGGGAATGTTTTATAACCTGTTTTTGCCGGGAGGCATTGGCGGCGACGCCTATAAGGTATTGTGGCTCAGGAAAAGCCGTTCCAATATACCCGTAGCGGAAACCACCAGGGCTGTTTTGCTCGACAGGATCAGCGGGATGATGGCGGCAGTTATGATCATGTTACTTCTGGCGCCATTTATAGCGCCACTCCCCAACTGGATGCGGTTTGCGAGTTTGCCTGCCGCAGTAGCCGGCTGCCTGGCTTATATATGGCTGATAAAAAAACAATTCAAAAGCTTTTATCCCGTTTTGCTTACTACCAGCGGCTATTCGCTGGGTGTGCAACTGCTGCAATGCATATGTGTGTGGTGCCTGTTACAGACCTTTGACGTACACGCCTCCTTACCTGAATACATGCTTATATTCCTGCTATCGTCGCTGGTGGCAGTACTGCCCTTTACCTTAGGAGGCATTGGTGCGCGTGAACTTGTGTTCCTATATGGAAGCCGCTGGCTCTTTCTTGCACAGGATGTGTCTGTTACAGTAAGCTTATTGTTCTATCTTATTACTGCTGTTGTGTCACTTGCAGGATGCTGGCATTTCCTGTCGGGCAAGTTCAGCCTTAAAAAAGCCGCTCCAGCCGCCTGATCCCATTCCCCCCATAATTGGATCCGGCGTACGGGGTTCGCTTAATTTTAGCAGTAAAACCGCCAGATGAAATTAAAATCAACCCTTGCAGCTTGCGGCTGTATTACGGCCCTGCTGTTTCATCCTGTTGTTTCTTCCGAACAGGATAGTATTCCTGTAAAACCAGTTACGCTTCGTGGCGTACCCTATTCGCTGCTGGTGGTCAACAACCCCACCAAGATAGCGGTGGCGGGCGATACTGCTGTAACTATTACTGCGCCGGGCCGAACCAACCTGTTCAATGCGCCCGACAGCGGTTATTACGTACAAAATGCACCCAGGTTATGTTTTAAACCCGATAACGCGTTCTTATTAACAGCCAGGGTATCGGCCAGACTCACCGAAATATATGATGTTGCAGCACTTGTTATTTACCAGGATAAAGACAAATGGGCCAAGTTATGCTTCGAAAACTCAGCCCTCAAACAAACAACAATAGTTTCCGTGGTTACGGCCAATAGATATTCCGACGACTGCAATTCCATTAAGCCCGATAAGGATCACATCTATTTTGCCATAGCCCGCAAGGGGGCCGAATTCTCCTTTTTCTGCTCTCCCGATTACAAAAGCTGGGAGCTGGTAAGGCATTTCAGACTCGAGGGACTCAATGACCAAATGACTATAGGATTTGCTGTACATGGCTCAAGACGCGCCAAAACAGATAGTTTTAGCGGTACCTTTTCAGAAGTTACTTATAGCGCAAAAGCGCCGGCTAATATGCGGGACATAGGGACAAGATGACAGCTACTACCTGTTAGTGCCATCATGTTATGACAAGCAGTACGTGCCTGAGGGAATAATCGCTTTAGGATGGCATCATATGCCGTTCCTGAACCCAGTTATATAGAAAATCATAAAAAAACAAGCTATAGCATGGGTTTTGAGAAGGAATAGTTAAAAAAAAGATGTCACGTTCAAATTCTTTATATCTCTCTATAGTTGTTTTGTTCTTTATTTCATTTGTAGCTTATGTAGCCCTTCAAAGCGTTACCTTTTTAAACCCGGTATGGTATTTTTCTGCTGCATTAGGAATCATTCTATTTATCATACGAATAACGCGGGGCGATGACTAATAGCTTACTTACTGTCAATACCGGATCATCGAGTGTCAAATTTTCGATAGCGGAGGCGGACAAACCTGAACTGCTGTTGCGGGGCCAGGTGAAGGATATAGGCCGGGAAGATTGCCAGTTAGAAGTAAGTTATAATGGTGAAGATACCAATACTTCGCATCCGTGCAGTACGCACAAGGAAGCTGTTACTGTGATATTGACCTGGTTATCAGATCACCAGGTTTCATTTACGGCAGCGGTGCACCGGCTGGTGCATGGTGGACCGCACTATTCGGCTCCCCTGGTTCTGTCGCCTGAACTGCTCAACGAAATACGGCGATTCTCCAGTTGGGCGCCGGATCATTTACCTCCTGCCCTGGCAGCGGTGGAGCAATTATGGGAATTGAATCCCCAACTGGAACAGATCGCCTGTTTTGATACCTTTTTTCACCAGTCGCTGCCTCCCGAGGCTTCCAGTTATTCCCTTCCTGCGTCATTCAGGAATAAAGGAATCAGGAAATATGGTTTCCATGGATTATCATGCGCTTATATTGTTTCGGCGCTGGTACAGGAAAACCCTGCATTCATGCAAAAAAAGATCATCATCGCCCACCTGGGCAACGGCGCCAGCATTACCGCTGTTAAAGACGGACAAAGCGTGGACACTACTATGGGGCTTACTCCCAATGGTGGCCTGGTTATGGGTTCTCGTACGGGTGATCTTGACCCCGGCGTAGTATTATACCTGCTGAGGGAAGAAAAGCTGGATATACCAGCCACGGACGATATCATTCACCACCAGTCGGGATTAAAAGGGTTATCAGGTGGCAGCAGCAATATACAGGAGCTATTGGAAAAGGCCTCCTCAGATCCTGCTGCGCGGCAGGCCATTGACATTTTCTGCTACCAGGCAGCCAAACACATAGGTGCTATGATAGCCGTCATGAACGGGTTAGATATCCTGGTTTTCACTGGTGGCGCCGGAGAAAAAGCGCCTTTCATCAGGCAAAAGATCTGCGCACATTTAGGGTTTGCAGGCGTGCACATAGACCTTAACAGGAACCAGGTGAATCACCCGCTGCTTAGCCATGATAACGACACAGTTGCAGTAAAAGTGATCGCTGCCAATGAAGAGGCAGTGATGATAAGACAAGCCACAGAAGTGCTGCACCGGCATTAGAAAGCAGTACGGCTGTTATACTGAATGTCATTTAGCTTACCTGCTTTGTTTTTACCAATAAAAAAAGAACCTATGTATACACTTTCACCGAACGAATCAGAGCAGTTACATGCTTACTGGCGGGCTGCCAATTACCTTTCTGCGGGCCAGATATACTTACACACCAATGCTTTATTGAAGGAGCCGCTGAAATCAGCTCATATCAAGCCCAGGCTATTAGGACATTGGGGAACCTGTCCGGGATTAAACCTTGTTTATACCCACCTCAACAGGCTTATCATTAAGAACAAGGCCTCCGTACTGTTTGTGGCAGGTCCTGGCCACGGGGCGCCTGCTGTACTTTCCCAGCTTTACCTGGAAGGCTCTTATTCAGCCTTCTATCCCCAGGTAACACAGGATGAGGCCGGAATGAACCTGCTTTTCAGACAGTTCTCCACTCCTTATGGTATGCCAAGTCATGTTACTGCCCTTACCCCAGGCTCCATTCATGAAGGCGGCGAACTGGGGTATTCGCTGGTACATGCTTTTGGGGCTGTATTCGACAATCCTGATGTGATTGCAGCTTGTGTTATTGGTGACGGGGAGGCGGAAACCGGCGCATTGGCTGCCAGCTGGCAATCGATCCATTTTTTAAATCCCGCGCGCGATGGCGCGGTACTGCCCATTTTACATATCAATGGTTATAAGATCTCCAGTCTTACCATATTGGCACGGATGAGCGATGCTGAAATCACTTCGCTTTTCAGCGGGTTGGGTTATCAGCCTTATTTTGTTACGGGCGACGATGCGGTGGAAGTTCATGAGATACTGGCCACAGCGCTTGACCAGGCTTACAGAGACATAAAACATATTCAGCAACAGATAAGACAGGAAGGCTTATCCAGACCTCAAATGGCCTGGCCAATGATCGTACTGCGCACGCCAAAGGGCTGGACCTGTCCTGAAATGCTGGAAGGCAAACAGCTTGAGGGCAGTTTCCGCTCGCACCAGGTTCCTATACCCGATGCCGGAGAGAACGAAGAACAACTGAAGCTGCTGGAATCGTGGCTGCGGAGTTATGATCCTGCGTCGCTTTTTACTGATACAGGTCACTTGCAGCCATTAATACAGTCGCTTGTACCGCCGTCTGAATTAAAGATGGGGATGCATCCCGCCGCTAATGGAGGCATATTGACAAAACCTTTACAGTTACCCGAGTACAGTGACTATGCTGTTGAGATAGATAAGCCAGGTATTACCAAAGCAGGCGCCACAAAGGAGACTGGCAAATACCTTGCAGACGTGTTCCGTTTTAATGATCCGGCACAAAACTTCCGCCTGTTCTGCCCCGACGAAACCAGCTCCAATAAACTCAACGCTGTATTTGAAGCTACAGAGCGGTGTTTTACCGGTCCTCTCGATAAAGGAGACGATAAAGTAAGCGCTACCGGGCGTGTCATGGAAGTATTAAGTGAGCATCTTTGCCAGGGATGGTACGAGGGATATTTGCTTACCGGCAGACATGGCCTCTTTGCCTGTTACGAAGCATTCATTACCATCATTGATTCAATGATGACGCAGTATGCCAAATGGCTGAAGTTATGCCATGAAGTAAGTTGGCGCCGGCCCATTCCTTCGTTGAATTATCTGCTGACCTCACATGCGTGGCGGCAGGATCATAATGGCTACAGCCACCAGGGGCCTGGTTTTATTGATGCGGTGATCAGCAAGAAGAATCATATTATCCGCATTTATCTTCCACCGGATGCCAATTCTTTACTGGCGGTGACCCATCATTGCCTGCAAACTACCAACTATATTAACGTTATTATAGCCGGCAAGCAGCCTTCCCTGCAATGGCTTACCGTAGAAGATGCTGCCAGGCATTGCGAACAGGGTGCTTCGATATGGGAATGGGCTGGTAATGAAAAACAAAATGAGGAAGGTATTGAAAATAACCAGGCAGTCTCTCTGCCTCATGTAGTACTGACCTGTGCCGGTGATGTACCTACACTGGAAACAATAGCGGCAGCCTGGCTTTTACGTAAACATCTGCCGGCGCTTGCTGTAAGAGTGGTAAACGTGGTTGACCTAATGTCGCTAGCCATAACACATCCGCATGCGCTTGAGGAAGATGCTTTTGCGCGTGTTTTTACGGAAGAGCAGCCTGTAGTGTTCGCTTTTCACGGCTATCCGCGCGTGATCCATGATCTTGTACACGGAAGGCCTTCCACCAGCCGGTTCCATGTAAGAGGATATGCAGAAGAAGGAACCACTACTACACCTTTCGATATGGTTGTCCTTAACAGCATGAGTCGTTACCACCTTGCCATTAAAGCCATCAGGGAATCTGTTCTGAATGATACGACAGAAGCCAATAATGCTATTGCCTTATTTGAGCGCAAGCTGCAGGAGCATACTTCCTATATAAAAGAACATATGGATGATATGCCGGAAATTGCAAACTGGCATTGGAGCTGAGATCAATAAGTGTACTTAAAACTACAAGCCTGCAACATAGAGTTTGTTGCAGGCTTGTTTAACTTATATTGCTTATCCGGCTGACTTACTGCTTACAACATTTTTACAATGAGCCAAATGCTGAAAGGGTTATGTCGCTGATAGCCTGTATGCTTTCTATGGTTAGAATGCAGCAGCCCAGTCGCCCAGTATGTTTTTCAGCGTATAGTTTTTTATAACCTTGGCTGATAGCTGTTTGGACCAGGGTACTCTTTTAGTTGTACCGGCTCCTGCGCCTGTGCTATTGTATTCTGCATACAACACTGTTTTTTCGTTTTCAGGGTTACGCCAGTTATCCCAGCCTTCGGGCAGGATGTGGCTGCCCATTTCAGTGTTTATAAAAACTGTTTTCGCATTGGGCCGCCAGGGGCGTCCCAGGAAGACCTTTTTAACCGTAGAGTCGGCCTGCAGCCTGCAACCTATAAACACAAAACCATAGGTCTGCCTTTGTGTGGTAGCGGCAGCAGTGATATAGGAATCAGAAAGATCCTTTATTGTACAGTTCTGAAACACGGCTGTTGCTTCTCCGAAAATGAAATCGGTAGTGCCTTGTATAAAGCAGTCGATATATAACTGCCTGCTATTTTCAGTGGCAGCATATAAAGTATCCTGGTTACCGAGCAGTCTGCAGTTTTTAATGACGCAGCGGTCGCCTTCAACATGTAGCGCTACTGCCTGCCCTACCCTGCCTGCTGCGTTTTCTATTGTCAGGTTTTCGGCGGTACAATCGTTCCCCTGGATCAAAACCGTGTAGGATGTGTAAGTGCTGAACTGCATTTTGCCATAGGCATCCGGCATTGTGGCTGCTTTACCGGAGTAATCGCTATTGGTGATGATGGTGCTATCCTTATTTTCTCCCACCAATGAGATCCTTGATTTCCAGGAAGGGATGACCAGCTTTTCGCGGTACACGCCTTTTTTGATAAGGATAGTTACCTGCTGTTGCGACAGGTCGCGTACGGCATTTACGGCCTCCTGTATCGTTTTGAAGTCGCCGCTGCCATCCTGGGCAACTGTAAACCTGTTGGGGAACACTTTGGGCTGCGCCATTACCCCCGTAGTGAGTAAAAGAAAGCTCCAAAGCAAGAGTATTTTATTCATACTGCCAGTTTAAAACGAATGATCCGATATGCATCCGGCGAATACCACTGCGCTCAATAATGCAATTATATTCGCCCGATATTTTTATGCTTATTCCGCCACAGCATTTTTACTGTTGCTTTTTACTATCGTCATTTTACCGCTGCTTTTCTATCGCTATTTTACCGCTGCTTTTTCTATCGCTATTTTACTGCTGCTTTACTGCCGCTATTTTACTGCTGTCTTTCTACTGTTATTTTGTTATGTAATGCAGTTGTATTTCAGCAATAGTGTGTGTGTGTGTGACCGCCGGCTTATTTCGAGAATTTAGAAACGGCTGCCGGGATAGCGCCGTCTGTAAAGCTGAGATCTTTCTGTTGGTCTACATCTTTTGCACCCAATATTTGTATGCCGGTTGTATTACCACCGCTTATTTTGAAAAGCTGTTTTGCATCTTTGGGTAACTGCACGCCGTTGAACACTACATCTTTGCTGTTCTGAACATATACGACCGGGTTGTTCAGCTTAGAGATGATATTGATATTCTTAAGCTTGATATTGGAAGCTTCAATGATCTCAATACCTTTATCGACCTGTAAGGTCATGTTTTCGAGGTTCACATTTTTCACGTGCATTTCGGGAATACCTCTTACAAAAATGCCTTTGGAAGCGCCGTTACAAACGATATCACTGAAATAGAAGTCACGGAACTGAGGAGTAGCTTCTGTTACAGGAGGGACAGCGTCGGCGTTTACACCTACAGGAGCTTTTACAAAGTAATACATATCGAACAGGATGGCCTCGCCAACGATGTTGCGCATGCTGATATTCTTTGCATAGATCTTTTCAACAACACCGCCGCGGCCACGAACTGTTTTAAAGCGCAGGCCTATATCGGAGCCTATGAAAGAGCAATCATAGACAAAGATGTTACGGGCGCCACCGCTCATTTCGCTACCAACCACCACGCCACCGTGTGCGTGATAAACAACGTTGTTGCGGATCACCACGTTTTCTGTAGGCATTCCTCTTTTACGGCCTTCTTCATCGCGACCTGATTTAATACAGATGCCGTCGTCGCCTACATCAAAAGTAGAACCTTCTACCAGCACGTTCTTACATGATTCCAGGTCAAGACCATCGCCATTGGGTGCTGTTTCGGGGTTTTTCACAAATACGTTGCGGAGCGTGAGGTCTTCACACATTAACGGGTGTAAACACCATGCGGGAGAGTTCTGGAAAGTAACACCTTCGAGTAATATTTTTTTACAGCTGGTAAAGACCACCATATTAGGGCGCAGAAAGTCTTTAACATCTTCAAAGTCTTTCAGCGTTTTGCCTTCTGTGAGGATGCCGTTATTTTTTGTTTCCGCACCTTTTTTTGATTTTTCGGTAGGATACCACACTTTACCATCGTCACGCATGATACCACCCGCTGCTGTTTTCTTTTTCCATTGAGATTCGGTGTACCTGTCGCGGTAGCCGAGATGCCATACACCGCCGTTACCGTCGATGATACCGCTGCCGGTAATTGCTATATTCACCAGGTTGGCTCCTGATATGGGAGATTGGTTGCGGGCGCTTTTTACCCCTTCGTAGTTGCCTTCGACAAGCGGATACTGGTTGAAATCGGCTGTAAACTGTAACACTGCGGGGCGGCTTACATGCAGGTTCACGTTGTTTTGCATCACAATGGGGCCAGTAAGCCATAATCCCTGGGGAATGAGCACTACACCGCCCCCTTTTTTACTGCAGGCTGCAATGGCATTGTTGATACTTGCTGTATTCAATGTAAAGCCATCGTTCACTGCGCCAAAAGAGCGGATATTCACTGTATCCTTCTTAAAAACCGGCAGTTTGGCAACGGGCAGGTTTTTCCAGGAGTATTCTTTTGCCTTTGTTGACTGGGCATTTGCCTGAGACAAAAGACCTGCACCTAAAAGCAGCGTGCTAAAACATCGTAGTAAACTCATAACAAGCAATTTATGCATACTTCAATGTGGCAATGTAGGCAGTATACGCCAGTTAGTTTCCCAATAAACACATAAATTATTACGCAATCGTTACCAAGAAGATGTAGGAACTGATAAAAATCAGGTTACCGGAATGTAATTGCCGCCCGATGTTGAAACAGGTGCTGAAAGGTTGATTGGGGTAAGCCCAGGGATTAATATGAGGTAAGGCGACGCAGCCCGCAAATAAGCTTTTTATTACTATATCTCACTCGACCTTCAATTAATGGCATGTAGATTGAATGAAAAATAAATAAACTAAGCGGCATGAAAACATTCGGGCTTGTACTCATTATCATTGGAATTGCCATGATCCTGGTAAGAGGTTTTTCTGTTACCACTGAAAAGAAAGTAGTGGATCTTGGCCCCCTGGAAGTAAATAAGAAGGAAAACAAGTGGATAGGCTGGCCTACGTATGCGGGGGCTATCATAGCCGGAGTAGGCGTGGTACTGGTATTTACAAACCAGAAAAAAGCTGGTTAATATAAGCCGGTATTTCATCGGGTTGCAATACCCGTTCCATTTGAACTGATTTTATTGCATGTTGCGGCATATAAGGTGTAGTCGCAGATGCGGGAGACTGGGCGGCACAGGTGCCGCCTCTTTTTTTAACTATTTTCATACCAGCGGTACCATCGGTATTTGCGCCGGAAAGAATAAGCGCCACAAGCGTGGGGCCATATACTTCTGCCGCCGATTCAAAGCTGACATCGATGCTGGGCCTGCTATAATTGATCTTTTCCGAAGCATCGAGAGAAAAGCTACGGTTGGATTCTATCAGCAAGTGATAATCGGGCGGAGCCACATATACATGACCTGGTAAGATGGGCTCTCCTTCTTCGGCTTCCTTTACGGGCCATGCCGATTTGAAAGCGAGTAATTCAACCAACACTTCATCGTCGGTAGGTTTGCGATGCAGAATGATGAGGATAGCTTTATTGTGTGAAGGTTCGAGAAAGGGCAAGGTTTTGAGCAATACGTCGAGACTACCGGCGGAACCGCCTATAGCAATCAATGCTGCTGCTGGTATTATTCTATTTTGCGCCATATTTTTTGCCTGTCGGGCAATTGCCTGTATTTATGAGCGATGGGTGAAAATTTTATGTTCTCTTTTGACCCCAATGCGAGAAATCCGAGTTTTTCAAGGCTTTCGTCGAATAAGCTCAGCGCTTTATCCTTTAAGCCTTTATCGAAATAGATGAGTACATTCCTGCAAACAATAAGCTGAAACGCATTAAAAGAGCGATCGGAAACCAGGTTATGGGTGGAAACGATCATTCCTTTGCTTAAGTTTTCATCGAACTTAGCCCTGTCATATTTAGCGGTATAGTAGCGTGAAAACTCGTCTTTACCTCCCGACAGGATATAATTCTCTGAATATTGCTTCATCTGGCTCAGCGGGAAAATACCCGATCTTAGTTTTTCCAGCACCGTAGGATTAATATCTGTTGCATACAACAATGATTTGTGCAACAGGTTGGCCTCGTGCAGTAGAATAGCCATTGAATACACTTCCTCACCAGTAGAGCAACCTGCATGCCAGATACGGATGAACGGATGCGTGGCGAGCACCGGTAACACTTCTTCCCTCAACGCCTGGTAAAAAGAGGGGTCGCGAAACATTTCGGTTACGTTCACTGTGATCTCTTCGACAAAACGACTGAAGTATTCCGGATCATTTTTGATGCGATACCTGAATTCGGCAAATGCCGGAAACTTATCAATGGAAAACAACCGTTGAATCCTTCTCCGCAAAGAAGCTTTGGAATACTCTGTAAAGTCGTAACCATAGAGGTTTATGACATCGTTCAGCAGCATTTCAATATCCCTGTCACTTATCAGTTGTTGTGAATCCAATTAGTTTTTTTTTATCAGTTCATTCATCAGATTTACCAGCAGGTCTATATCAACAGGTTTGGATACATATCCATCGGCTCCTGCTGCAAGACATCTTTCCCTGTCGCCGTTCATTGCCTGGGCTGTAACGGCGATAACGGGTAATTCTGCGCTGGTTTCCAGCTGTTTAATTCTGGGAATCGCTTCGTAGCCGTCGATATCGGGCATCATCATGTCCAGCAGCACAGCGTTGATATCATGTTGCTTTTCCAGCATATGTAATGCCTCTCCTACTTCCGTTGCCGTAATGCAGGTAAATCCTTTTGAGCGCAAGACGGCTGTTAACGCGAAAATGTTGCGTGCATCGTCATCAATGATCAATATTTTTTGTCCGGAAGCCATATCCATAGTTTCATTAAACGTTCTTCAATAAATAACGACATTGTACTATTAAAGCAAATCTATCTTTCGTAAAGCCATACCCGCAGTAAAGACAGTAACTGATCGATATCCACGGGTTTGGTGATATAATCCGAGGCGCCTGCGCTGATACATTTTGCCCTGTCGCCCGTCATTGCTTTAGCCGTAACGGCAATAATGGGTAAACGTTTGAACTTATCCAAGGCCCTTATATGACGGATACTTTCGTAGCCATCCATTTCGGGCATCATCATATCCATCAGTACTACGTCGATATCGGGATGCACTTCAAGCTGTTTCAGTGCTTCCTTACCATCCATAGCCGACACAACGGTCATGTTCAAACTTTCCAGTGATTTGCTGAGCGAGTAAATGTTCCTTACATCGTCATCGGCGATCAGCACTTTTTTATCTTTCAGCACATCCTGCAGCAAACCGAGGCTTTTATAAGGTTTTACGGGTTCTTCGCTTTCCTTTTTCTCTTCAACCAGGTGGAGGAATAACGATACCTCATCGAGTATACGCTGGTAGGAATGCGCTGTTTTAATTACGATAGAATCGGCATACTTCTTAATACGCAGTTCTTCGGCTTTTGAGAGGCTTTTACCTGTAAAGATGATAATAGGCAGGTTCTCCAGTCCCGGAGACTTCTTCACCTGTTCCAGCGTATCGTATGCGCTTTGATCGGGTATTCCCATATCGAGGATCACGCAATTCACTTCCTGTTTGCTCAGCGCTTCCACACTGTCGCCCACGTTGTCTTTTATTTCGGCGCTTACCTTAAAGGTTTCGAGGAAGTAGGCCAATGCTTTTGCATGTTTGGGGTTTTCCTCTACTATCAACACTTTACGCGGGTTGGAATTCAGCACATGTTCGATCTTTTCAAAGATCTCGTGCATTTGTTCAAATGCCACCGGTTTGTTGATGAAGTCAACGGCACCTTTGGAAATGCTCTGATATTTGAATTCGTATGACGACATAATATGTACCGGGATATGCCTTGTTTGCTGGTTGCTCTTCAGCATTTCCATTACTTCCCAGCCATCTTTAACAGGCAGCTGAATATCGAGCAGAATACCAGCAGGCTGGTATTGCATCGCTAACGGCACAGCTTCATCGCCCCTTACAGATACGATGCCTTTGTATCCTTTTTTACGCGTGTATTCCAGTAATGATTTTGCAAAGTTCACGTCGTCTTCCACGATCAGGATGGTGTTATCGGCAGGCGTGATCACTTTGCGGTCATCGGGGACATTTTCGGGAATGATGTCGGCAATATAACGTTCGGCTGCTGCGGGGAATTCAACCGCTTTCAATTCCTGTTCCACCAATTCCTCGGTAGTGGAGATAACGGGTTTAGCGGGTTCTTTTGGCGTCTGCAATGCTGCTGCCGCTTTTGATACGGGTACATATACCGTGAAGACGCTACCCTCGTTCACCTCGCTCTGCAGCTCAATGCTGCCGCCCAGTAATTTCACCAGTTCGCGGCTGATAGATAATCCGAGTCCTGTACCACCGTATTTCCGGCGGGTAGAACCGTCGGCCTGCTGAAAGGCTTCAAAGATCAGCTGTTGCTTTTCTTTTGAAATGCCTATTCCGGTATCACGAACGGTGATGGCTAATATATCCCTGCGATCTGAGGGCTGGAAACGTAATGAAACCGATCCCTGCGAAGTAAATTTCAGTGCGTTGGACAGCAGGTTCTTCAAGATCTGCTCGAGCCTCATTTTATCTGTTTCTATCATGCCCGGTGCATCGGGAGCTACCGAGACATCGAAGCTGATGCCTTTTTGTTTAGCCATAGGAACAAACAAGGCATTCATGTCGTTTGTAATTTCGCCCAGGAGCACGTTGGAATAATCCAGTTCCATTTTACCGGATTCGATCTTGGACAGATCGAGGATCTCATCGATCAGCGCCAGCAGTCCCTGTCCTGAACTAAGGATCACATTGGCGTATTCTACCTGGTCGGAATTGAGGTTATGCTCGTTGTTTTCGGCCATGAGGCGTGAAAGCAGCAGGATAGAGTTCAATGGCGTGCGCAGCTCGTGCGACATATTGGCCAGGAACTCGGACTTATATTTTGTGCTTAGTGCAAGTTGTTCTGCCTTGCGCTGGATCTCGACATTACGTTCGAAGATCAGCTGGTTCTTTTCTTCGAGCAGCCTGGTTCTTTCTTCCAGTTCGGCATTTGATTCTTTCAATTCTTCCTGCTGAACTTTCAATTCTTCTTCTGAAGCCTGGAGTTTCTGGGTTTGCACCTCCATTTCTTCGTTGATGGCTTCGAGCTCGCTGTGCTGGGCCTGCAGTTCTTCGGCCTGCGCCTGGGTTTCTTCGAGCAGTTCCTGCAATTTTTTCCTGTTCTCAACGCCATTCAGCGCCACACCTATTACATGAGAAGCGGCTTCTATGAATGAAAGCGACCGGGCTGTATAGGGCACGAGGGATGCCAGTTCAATGACCCCCACCACCCTGCGTTCATACAGTAATGGGAATGCAATGATATTAACGGGTTTGATATCACCGGTTGCAAAGCTGATCATCACCTGATCAGCGGGCACATCTGTGAGCAATAATTCTTTTCCAGCCCTGGCGCATTCACCTGCCAGTCCTTCGCCAATATGTAATGTAGTTCTGTGTTTTTGTCCTGCGAAAGCATAACCATTGGCCAACTGCAACACATCGTTGTTTTCCCTTAAATAGAAGGCACCCACGTGACTATCGGTATACAGGGCTACAAATTCTATGATGCTTTGCGTTAACACATTGATATCGTATTCACCGATCACTTTTTCATTGAGTTTGGCAACACCGGCCTGCAGCCATTCTTTATCCGATAGCAGGTTAAAAGAGTATTGAAGCGATTCAGCCATTGTATTCAGTGAAAAAGAAAGATCGCCCAGGTCGTCTTTACCGCTATCTGTTATGCGGGTTTCATAGTCGCCCGCCGAGATCTTATCGGCGATATCCCTGATGATATTAATACGATGTGTGATCTCTTCATCCTTTTGTTCCAGTGCGCGCTGCATGGCTGCGCGTTTATTAAAGTCACTGTTCACCCTTATGAGTGAATAAAGCGTGATCACAAATGCAAGGATAGTTGCTACGAGAATGATCAGCGGCGTAAATCCAACAAGCTGGTTGAGCTTATCGGTACGCTCGGCCAGCAAGGCTTCTTCCTGTTTTCTCATTTTGCGTACCAGTGCACGGGTATCGTCCATAAAAGACTTTCCCTTTTCGAGGTCGGCGAGCACTATTGCTTCGTCATTTCTTTTTTTATCGATAAGGATAGAAAGCTGGTTAAAACGGCCTGTTACCAGTTCCTTTAATTTGTTGACATTTGCCTGTTGGGCCTCGCTGTCGGCGGTAAGTACAGACACATCATTAATGCGTGCGAGAACGCTATCGTAAGCGCCCTGGTATGGCTTCAGGAAATCTTCTCTTCCTGTAAGCAGAAAGCCGCGCTGGCTGGTTTCTGCATCTTTGAGATACGACATGCAGGAGTTTAAGCCGTCGATCACATTGTATGTGTGCGTTACCCATTTTGTACTGTCGATGAGGTTCACAATACTGTTGTAAGAGGCGACAGAGCTAACGATCAGCAATAACAGCGATACGCCAAAACCTGCAAGCAGGTTCCTTTTGAATCCGATGGTCATTAATTTCGATTTCTTTTCCATTATTGAGTTGCAGCTATGAGTTGTTTTGATGTACTGGTAAGATGATGACGAAAGTACTGCCTTCTCCTTCCACACTTCTGGCAGTCAGCAATCCTTTATGCGTGTCTACAATTTTCTTCACTATGGCGAGGCCTATGCCTGTTCCTTCGTACTCTTCACGGGAGTTAAGCCGCTGGAAGATCACGAAGATCTTGTCGAGATACTTTTCATTAAAACCGATACCATTATCAGCTATTTCAATTCTGCAAAAAGGTCCGTCCGGCGTTTCGGGGCTATCGAGTTGCTTATCGGCGACCAGGCTTGCTTTTATGCTAATGACGGGCTGTGTGCCTGTGCGTGTAAACTTGAGCGCGTTGCTTAAGATGTTCTGAAACACCTGCCTGATCTGAGAAGCATTCACTTCCAGCTGAGGAATGGTGCAGACATCTATAATGGCCTTTTTTTCGATGATCAGCAGGTCCATATCTACCAGGATATCATTGATCACGGCATTTAAGTCGACGCGTTCAAATGATTCGGGAATAGACAGTTTAGAATAATCGAGGATATCCATGATAAGGTTACGCATCCTGTCGGAAGAGCGGATAATTTTATCCATGTTGGCTACGGCATCTTCGTTACCATTGAGGTAACGGCTTTTGATAAGATCGCTGAAGAAATGAATTTTCCGCAGCGGCTCTTTGAGGTCGTGCGATGCTATGTAGGCAAACTGTTGTAATTCGTGGTTACTGGCTTCTAGTTCGGCGTTGCTGCTTTGCAGCTGCAGCGTACGTTCTGCCACTCTTTGTTCGAGCAGCTGGTTAGCCATTTTCTGTTCATGAATGTCGGTGAACATACCCACCCATTTGGTGATGATGTCGTTTTTCTTCACCGGAGTCATGGTGAGGGTATGATAGCGGAACAGATGAAATTCGAGGTCGCGAATGCATACTTCTTCTACCAGCGGTTTTCCTGACCCAATGGCTTTACGTATGCAATCGGCCACAGAAGTTTTGCCTGGTAATGTTTTGGGCAATACATCTTTACTGCGGCTATAACGGTACCAGTGCTGGTTAATGAATTCAACGGCGCCACCTGCGTTAGCGGTAAAGGCTATCTGGGGAATAGATTGCAGAATGGAACGTAATTCATCGACACTTTCGGAGAGATCACTTTCGGCCTGTTTACGGTATTCGATCTCTGCCCTTAGCGTTTTCTGAGTCTCGTTGAGCTCTATGGTTTGCCGTCTTAGTTTATGAAAAGTTTTTACTTTCAGGAGCAGGATATCGGGATCAAAAGGTTTAGCGATGTAATCGATGCCACCGGAAGTATATCCTTTTGTAATGAATTTCTTTTCAATGTTAACGGCAGAAAGAAATATGATGGGAATGTCTTTTGACTTGCTGTGTCCTTTAATTGTTTCAGCTACCTCAAAACCATCCATACCCGGCATTTGCACATCGAGGATGATCAGGTCGTATTGCACTTTCAAAATCTTTTTCAGCGCTTCCTCTCCTGAAGTAGCCGCATCTATCTCAAAGCCGTTCAGCTCCAGGATTTTTTGCAGCGAATAAATATTTTCCTGCCGGTCGTCTACGATCAAAATCATGATAGCTCAAGCATGTCGGGTTGTTTTAAAACAAAGGTGTACCCCGACTTGGGACACACCTCCTGTCCGAACTTTATCCGTTGTCTCATGTATAGCTCTTCCCCTGAGTTGAAAAGCAGGTTATGTCTACAAAGGAACTTAGTTCAGTCCTGTTTGTATATATTAGAAAATTATGCCAGTTATGCAATAAGAGCGCAAAAAACTGTTCGTTTAACTGGTTATCAATTAATTAATCGAAATAAAACACCAGGTTTCATTTCCTGCATAGCACCCGTACATGCGTTGCTATTGCATATGGGCAAAAAAATACACAGTTATACCTAAGATTGGGGAGCCGCTTTTTTAGGAATGGGGTGCCGATCGAACTCTTTGAAAAGTAAGCGCAGGCTTTGATCGTAGGTAAAGTATTTATAGATCCAGTTCACAAAGATCTGCAGCCTGTTTTTCACGCCTACTATCAGCAGCAGGTGGAGCACCATCCAGAATACCCAGGCAAAGAAACCGCCGAAATGAATTTTAGGTTTGGGAATATCTACCACAGCAAGGTTACGTCCTACTGTAGCCAGACTGCCTTTGTCTTTGTATTCAAATTGGGTCCATGGCGCGGTGCTTCCTTTCAGTTGTGCGAGCAGGTTTTTCGCGAGGTTTTTGCCCTGGTTTACGGCCACGTTGGCCACCTGCGGATGACCATGCGGGAACAAAGGAGTTTCCATGTAGGAGATGTCGCCTATGGCATACACGTTATTCGTGTTAAGGACCTTATTGAAGCGGTCGACCTTAATCCTGTTTCCTCTTACGATGAGGGTTGGATCGATGCCTTCGGGCACGTTTCCTTTAATGCCTGCGGCCCATATCACCGTTGAAGCGGGTATGGTAGTACCGTCGTTAAGCGTAACATCGCTGCCGTCGTAATTTTGCACTACGGTATTGGTGCGCACTTTTACCATCAGCTTTTCGAGGTATTTTTTGCTTTGCGAACGGCTTTTTTCGCTCATATTACCAAGCGTGTTTGGAGAGCCTTCCAGCAGGTAGATATCCATGTTGCTAAAATCGAGTTCGGGATAATCTTTAGGCAGAATATTGTTACGCATTTCGGCGAGTGCGCCGCTTACTTCCACGCCTGTAGGTCCGCCGCCCACTACCACGATATTGAGTTTACGGTGCAGATCGGTTGAATTGGACAGCGCCAGTGCATCTTCGAGGTTTTGGATGAGGTGGTGCCGCAGCTGTAATGCTTCGGTTGTTGACTTCATGGGGTAGGCGTTGGCTTCGAGGGCAGCGTTTCCAAAGAAGTTGGTGCCCGCTCCCATTGCCAGCACCAGGACGTCGTAGTTAAAGCTGCCGATATCGGTGATCACCTGCTGGCTGCCAGTATCAATTTTTTGTACCTCGGCCAGCCGGAACCTTACATTTTTGCTTTCCTGGAAAACCTTGCGCAGGGGGAAGGAAATATTACTTGCATCGAGGCCGCCGGTGGCCACCTGGTAAAATAACGGCTGAAACTGATGATAATTAAACCTATCGATCAAGAGCACTTCTACATCTTGCCTGTTGTTTAGCGAGCGGGCCAGCTTTAAACCGGCAAACCCGCCGCCAATGATAACCATTTTCATAGACTACTTCCTTTTATACAAAGCTAGTCTAATTTTCAAAAATTACTGAAAGATCAATATAATATTACCGAAATCGAAATAATGGAATGCCGGCAGGTGGCTGCAACCTGGCGGAGGATGGCAGATGGCAGTTTTGGGGCGGAGTCCGGGGGAGCAAGTGCGATGCAAGTGCGATGCAAGTGCGAGGCAAGAGCGGTCAAGGTACACTTATCTATACTACCTGCCGGGCTTTTAGTTCGAGATACCTGTTGAGGGTGTTGGCGGTAAGTTTTTGCGGGGGGGTGAGCATGGCCATGATGCCGTGTTTTTGGAGTTCTTTTACCATTTGCCGCTTTTCGAAGGCGAATTTGGCGGCAATGGTCTGGGTATATATTTCTTCGAGGCTGGCCGCTTTTTTATGCAGTACATCTGCGAGCTCGGTGTTTTCGAAGAATACGACCAGCAGCGGGTGGTGACTGGCCAATTTCTGCAGGTAAGGCAACTGGCGTTCCAGCCCGTAAGTGCTTTCAAAATTTGTAAACAAGATAAGCAGGCTGCGTTGTTTTATCCTGTAACGGACCGCTGCATAAAGGCTGTCGAAATCACTATCTGCAAAATCTGTTTCCTGCCTGTAGAGCCCTTCCAGGATCAGCCCTAATTGAGTGGCTTTTTTATCCGGAGCGATGTACTGATCGACCTTTTTTCCAAAGGCCAGTATACCGGCCTTGTCCTGTTTAGACAATACGATATTGCTAAGCACGAGGCTTGCATTGATGGCATAGTTTAGCAGCGACATGCCTTCGAAGGGCATTTTCATGGTGCGACCTTTATCGATGAGGCAGATGACCTGCTGGCTGCGTTCATCCATAAAGCTGTTGACCATGATGGCGTTTTTGCGGGCGGTAGCTTTCCAGTTGATGGTACGATAGTCATCGCCGAGGACATATTCCCTTATTTGTTCGAATTCGAGGCTGTTGCCTATTTTACGCAGGCGGCGTGAGCCAGTTTCCATGAGCTGGTTGGTAGCTGCGAGCAACTGATAACGCCGCATCTGGATGAATGAGGGATAAGTAGTCACTTCTTTTTCCGTGCCGCTTTTGATGTGCCGGATGACCATGCCCAACACACCGCGCTGCAATACATTCGTTATTCCAAACTGATACACACCTCTTTCGGTAGGTTTAACGTTGTACTGCACCAGCTTAGTGCTGCCGGCGGGAATAGAAACCGCTACCTGCCAGTTACGTTTCTGAAACTGAAAAGGTAATTCATCGATAAGCACCAGGGCCACACCGTAAGGGAGTTTATTAGTGACCTCCAGTGTAACCTTATTATCGTCGCCATTGCTGAACCTGTCGCCACAGCGCCTTTGCACCGATACAGGTGTTCTTTTGGCGTAGATGATGATAAAGTCGAGCAATACCATCAGCGCCAGGCATAAGAGCGCCAGTTTGCCTATGATTTCCAGTTGCGGGAAAAAGAAGGCGAGTACAAACAAGCCCACGATAACGCCTGCCGTTATATAAAACAGCCGGGAGAAATAGAACGACAGTTGATAAAGCAGTTTCTTCATATTTTACCTGGGCACCTCTATAGCGTGTACAATATTCTGGATGACATCATCTTCGTTCACTCCTTCCATTTCTTTTTCGGGGGTAAGGATGAGGCGATGGCGTAATACCGGCGCAGCAACGTAGATGATGTCATCGGGCGTTATGAAATCGCGTCCTGCCAGTGCGGCGGTGGCGCGGGCAGCATTGAGCAATGCCTGCGAAGCTCTTGGAGAAGCTCCCAGGTAAACAGATCTGTCGTTACGTGTAGCCACAATGATCTTAGCAATAAAGCTGAGCAGTTTTTCTTCTGCGATGATCTGCCTGGTGAGCTGCTGCAGTTGTACAATTTTATCGCCGCTGATCACAGGTTGTACCGACATTACTTTCTGCTGGTTATCCATTTGCTGGAAACGCTGCAGGATGGCGACCTCTTCTGCTTCGGAAGGGTAAGGCACTTTTATTTTGAACAGGAAACGGTCGAGCTGTGCTTCGGGAAGCCGATAGGTACCTTCCTGTTCTATGGGGTTTTGGGTGGCGAGCACCATAAAAGGATGTTTCATTTTATGTGTGGTGCCGTCCATTGTCACCTGTTTTTCTTCCATCACCTCGAACAGGGCGGCCTGGGTTTTAGCGGGGGCCCTGTTGATTTCATCGATCAGGATAACATTGCCGAAGATGGGGCCTTCCCTGAATTCGAAACGGCTGCTGCCGGGGTTGAAGATACTTGTACCTAATACGTCGCTCGGCATAAGATCGGGTGTAAACTGAATGCGGCTGAAGTTCACCTGCATACTTTTGGCCACCAGTTTCGCCGCCAGTGTTTTAGCAACACCCGGTACCCCTTCGATAAGTACGTGGCCATCGGAGAGGATAGCAGTGACGATCAATTTTACCATCTGCTCCTGTCCTACTATAACCTTTCTGATCTCTTCCTGCAGTTGCACGATCGCTTCACTGAGTTCGCCAAGGTCTACTCTTTGTTTGAATAAATCTTCTTCCATATCAGGTGTGTTTATAAAAATGGTCTAAAATGTAATAGAATTTCATGAGCTCGTCGCGGGTTATCAACCCCATCTGGGCTTTATGGATGTAATCGACGATGGCGCCGGTGGTATCTTTTGTTACTCCCGATTTCATTGACAGCACGGTTGCAAAATCGTCGTTAATGTAATGCGTATCTATCTTGTATTTCGTTCTTACATGTTCGAGGAAAAACTGTGTCATCTTCAACGCCAGGTTCCGGTGATCGCCTTTCTCGTAATAGAGTTTTCCTATGGTTTCGACAAACTCAAGAGAATCGTTGGCGGGTTTGCGGTATACGGGTATCATACGCTGTTTACGTTTTACAGCGGTGACAAGGTATAAGCCCAGGACCAGCAGTACTAACCAGAATGCCCAGCGGAAGTTTTCGTATTGCAGGATCACGGAAAGCAGTCCTTTGGGTTCTTCTTCTTTCCTGATACCATACAAAAAGTATTCGTCCCATACAATCTTTGTTGGTTTCCGGGGGAAGAGCGACATCAGTTTTTCGAAGTATTCATGATTATCGCGGTATAGTATAAAAAAGTTAGACAACGCAAGCGGTGCGCTATGCAGGAAGATAGTGCCATCGAGTGTATTCATGGCAAGCAGGTTGGCTTTACCTGCGGCATTGGTTCCGATCTGGTAGGTAAAGCTGCTATCCATGCCGAAAAAGGTATTGGAGAAAGGCGCACCGGGATAGCCGTACAAATAAGGAGGCTGGAATGTTGCAGAATCGAGCTTCACTGCGAGCCTGTTAACCCAGGTAACCGAATTATCTTCCAGACGGATCCAGGGCTGCTCTGTTCTCAGCGGGTCCTGGTCTACCCTAAAAAACTTTTTAGCGATATCGCTCATTTCCAGTACGCTGATGAAAACATAATTTCCTTTTTGCGCAAAGCTGGTGAGGTAGTTGAGATCGGTTTCGGAGGGATCGAAAAATTTAGCCACGATCATCAGCACCTGTCCTGCTTTTGCCGTATCCCAGCTTAATTCTTCCCATTGCGCGGGTTCCTGCTGGTTTCGTACCACATGCGTTCCGGGAAAACGTTCCTGCAGCAGCTGAAAAGCGGCGTTACAACCATAGGGATTTTTATCCCTGGAATCAAGTGTAACACGGCCGACAAACTTTTTCTCTTTTTCTCTGTGCGGCATGAAAATGATGAGCAATACAATAGCTATTGCACCTGCGATATATGGTATCAGTTTTTTCAGCAGTTTCACCCGAGTTTGTTTTGTACGGTTATAAAATCCTGGCTGATACGTTCATATAGATCACGGCTTACTTCAAATCTTCCATACCATACATATTCGTAATGCCTGGTGATACGGGCAAATTCATCGTAATTGCCACCTCCTCTTAACTGAACCAGATAGTCGATATTGGTATATTCGGGTTGAAAACGGATAAGTCCTTTATCACTCAGCTGCCTTAATGTTTTCAGGTAAAGAATGCGTACAGCGAGGCGATAGTCCTGGTCTTTCAGTGCTTTTTGCAGGAGTTCATTGTATTTGAGGGCGAAAATATTGTCACCAATTTCGTTTATGGAGATATTGTCATCTTCGCCGGCCACATTACGCGGTGCAAAGAATGCGACCTTATTGGATACCAGGAAGTAGAGTACAGCTGCTATAAAGATGACAGCCGCCAAGATGAAAATGAGATTTCCGCTGCTTCCGCTGCTATTGCTGGTCTGCATGTCGATCTCGGGAGGGGGTGCATTTCCTTTGCGTTTGCGCTCCATAGCCGAATCGATTGTTGCAACTGCCTGTTCCGTAGCGGATACATACCAGAAGTCCTCTTCTTTTTTGAGCGTATTTACCTTCTTTTGGGTTGTAACTCCGGCAGGGATCTGTTCCTGGCTAAAGGGCTGCGTATGATAGCGCCAGTTAAAGAGCAGGTGTGAGGTATCGTAGATATGTGTGGCTTTGCTTTCTGCATGATCATAGTCGTAGTCTTCTTCCTGTTCCTGTGCGTAAGCGGCGGAGCAAAAGCAGGCTGTAATAAGCAAAAGAAAGAACAGCAGTTTTACTCTCATCTTTTTTTCAGCATTATGGGGTATACAACGAAATAACCAATCATAATAGCCAGAGAGCAGCCTATGATAAGCAGTTTAAGCCATACCGACATATCGGCGTGCCTGGTTACAAAACCTTCGAAAAAGGCTGCGATCATTAGCATGGGCAGGTTGGCGAGGGCGATGATAAGGCCTTCTTTTGCGCCTTGTTTCAATGCGTCTACACGACGGCTTGTGCCTGGGAAAAGCCAGCTTTTTGCGAGTACAAGTCCGGCAGCACCCGCCACCACCACCATTCCCAATTCAATGGTGCCGTGGATCATAATGGTGAGCAAGCTATCCTGCATCAATCCTTTGCTGTAAAAGAGGTATTCAAAAGCGCCCACCATAATACCGTTATGCACCAGCATGAGGATGGTGGGAATACCCAGGAGAATGCCGCCTGCGAAGCCACGCAGTGCAACACCAATGTTATTAAGGAAGAGGTAAACAAAGCTCAGGAATTCGTTACCGGATGCATATACGCCAAACGGGGCGCCGCGTTCGATGTTACGCTCCGTCATATTCACGTAGCCATCGCCGAGGATCTGGCGTACAAAGCCCTGGTCTTTTGCGGCGGAGAAAAAGCCTATGGTTATAAACACGAGAAAAGTAACGAAGCTTACCAGCAGCAATACATGGTGTTTACCTATCACCAGCGGGAGATCATATTTAAAGAAGCGGGAGACGCGGCTGGTTCGTTGCCGCTGGTTTGCGTAGATATGAAGGTAACGTTTGGCAGCTTCGGTATTCAGGTATTTTATAATACCGCTGGAGGGATAAAAGGTTTTGCTATAGCCCAGATCTTCGACCAGCTGAATAAATTCTTCAGCGGTTTCGTCGGGATGTTGGCTAGGGTTTTCCTTCATTTGCTGCCAGCGATCTTTGTTCTTCCTGATAAACTGTGCTTCCCTCAATTTGAAGATTTTGAATCCGAAATTTATTGATTACTTTACAAACTCCAAATAGTTTATTGAAACGATGCAGAAAATAACTATTCCTACCGCCTTCAATATAGACCTGGAATTTGAGACAGCAGAGTTTCTGCAGCGGCTCGTGGCCTGGCTCATAGACTTTGCGATTGTTATGGCCTATTTTATTGTGAGCATGCATTTTCTGGCTGAGTACGAGGCAAGTAATGGCAGGCAATCGGCGGGAGATGGTTTTTGGTTCAATCTTTCGGCATTGCAGATGATTTTGTTCACGCCTTGTCTTGTTTATCATCTTGTTTGCGAGCTACTGATGAACGGGCAAACACCGGGAAAAAAAATGCTGAAGCTGCGTGTGATCAGTGAAAACGGCGGCAGGCCTGCCTTATACCAATTCCTTCTTCGCTGGCTGGTTCGTTTTATCGATTTCATCAGCAGTTTTGGATTTGGCGCGCTTATCAGTTATGCCGTCACCAACAAAAACCAGCGCCTGGGCGACCTTGCTGCGGGCACCCTGGTCATTAAACTGAAGATGCAAAGCAACCTGGATGACACCATCTTCTTTGAGCTGGGGGAAAGCTATCAGCCTGTGTATGCCAACGTGTTGAAACTGACAGACCGGGACATGAACACGATCAAGAATATGCTGGACCGTTATCATACCGGCAAAACTTCGCTGGACATGATCATACGTACGGCGGATACGATCCGCGCGGCGCTTGGCATCCCCAACCACCAGGACAATATCATTTTCCTGGAAACACTTTTAAAAGATTATAACCATCTTTCCGTTAAGTAAAACGCTTTATATTTCTCATTAAATTACACCTAAACCAAAAACCATGGAACAAATCGACATTCTTGCAGAACTGGAAGAAGAAATAATACTGGAGCCTGCCACACCGGGTCAGCGATTTGCCAATTTTATAGTGGATATTGTTGGCATGTATGCTACCATTTTCGTGGTGGCCATTGTGTTGGGTTCATTCATTGTAGCTTCTACTGTAAGCAGCACTTCGTATGGCGGGCAATCGACAGCTGCTTCGGACCTGGTGCTTTACGTTATCAGTTTCATCGTGACCGTCCTTTATTTTTCGCTTATGGAGGGTCTATCAAAAGGCAGGTCGCTCGGCAAGTTAATTACGCGTACGCGTGCTGTAAAAGAAGACGGCTCTCCTATTACCTTCAAAGACGCCTTTGTAAGAGCGTTGTGCAGGTGTATTCCTTTTGAGCCCTTCAGCATGTTCAGCGGTTCTCCCTGGCATGATTCGATAAGCAGGACGAAGGTTGTTAAAATATAACAGGTATATTTCAATGTCTTCTTTATTAAATAGAGCAGCCTTATTGGTCAAAGACTTTGAAAAGGCAGATGTATTGGATCATGCCGCAAAAGCGGCGGCTTCGCCGTCGTATTTTGCGGCATTAGTCCGTTACCTGCAGGATAAAGACAAAGTTGTTGCTACCCGGGCATCGTGGTGTCTTAACTGGGCTGCCCGTAGAAATCCGTCGTATGTGCAGCCTCATGTTGGCGTGCTTGCGGAACTGCTGCAGCAGCCAGCTGCGCCTGCAGCGGTGGTGCGTAACTGTGCGAGCATACTACAGGATGTAAGCATACCTGAAGTTTACCAGGGCATAGTTATGAACACCTGTTTTGAGCTGGTAACCAACCCTGCCACGCCTATTGCCATCAAGGCATTCAGTCTTACTATACTGGATCATTTATCGCACGAGTATCCCGAGATAAAACCCGAGCTGCAGCTCATTATCGAGACACAGCTGGAAAAGGAAACGGCTGCATTCCGCAGCCGTGCCAAAAAGATATTAAAGCGGCTACAGCGATAGCCCTGAATGATATTAGTAGAGGATCCTTACTTTGATCGTTTCCTTTACATCTTTCAACAATTCAACCGCCTGGGTGCTCAGTTGCTGATCAACGTCGAGCACCACATAACCGATGGCATCATTGGTTTTAAGATACTGACCGAGGATGTTGATGTTATGTTTAGACAGTTCGCTGTTGATGGCGCTCAACACACCGGGTTTGTTGTTATGAATATGCAGGATCCTGTGTGCGCCTTCTACCGGCGGCAGGCTGATACCGGGTACTGTGTGAGAACCGTTGGTAATACCTCTTTCGAGATACTGGTATAATTTATTACTTACATCGTCGCCTATATTTACCTGTGCTTCTTCGGTAGAGCCTCCGATATGCGGGGTAAGGATCACGTTTGAAAGGCCTTGTAACGGCGTTTCAAAACGATCGCCATTTTTTTCGGGCTCCCATGGGAAGACATCTATTGCTGCACCGGAGAGTGCGCCAGATTTAAGCGCTTCGGCCAGCGCTTCGAGATCGACCACTTCACCCCTTGCATAGTTGATAAGGATAGCTCCTTTCTTAATAGACCGGATCACTTCTTTATTTACCAGGTTCTTTGTTTGTGCGGTTTCGGGAACGTGCAGGGAAATGATATCGGCTTCACTTACCAGCGCTTTCAGGTTTTTGGCAGCGTGTGCATTACCCAGCGGCAGTTTGGTTTCCACATCGTAGAACATAACGTTCATACCCAGAGATTCAGCCAACACGCTAACCTGTGTACCAATGTTGCCATATCCAATGATGCCCAGTGTTTTACCACGCAGTTCATAGCTGCCTTTGGCTTCTTTCATCCAGATACCTTCGTGGGCGGCTTTGTTCTTATCCGGAATACGGCGAATGAGCATGATGGACAAGCCAATTACGAGTTCGGCAACGCTACGGGTATTGCTATAAGGCGCATTAAAGACTACTACACCCTGGTGGAGGGCGGCACCAAGATCGACCTGGTTCACACCTATACAAAAGCAGCCTATGGCCTGCAGTTTGGGAGCATGGTCGAGTACATTTTTAGTGATCTTTGTTTTGGAGCGGATGCCCAGGAGATGAACATCTTTAATTTCTTTGATCAATTCTTCTTCACTCAGGGCACCGGTGAGTTTTTTAACGTTGGTATATCCCTGTTGTTTGAACTTTTCTACTGCCTTGTCGCTGATATTTTCGAGGAACAGTATTTTGATCTTCTCTTTGGGGTAGCTAGTTGGTTGGCTCATATGGAGTAATTGAAGTAAGATAACTAATGTAAGTATGCCTTAAAACACAAATCCCTCCGTGTGACTGCACTGCCGGAGGGATTTGTAAGTTTCGTATTCAAAAAGACTATTTTTTCTTCTCGTAACGTTTTTTGAACTTGTCAATTCTACCTGCAGTATCTACCAGTACATTTTTACCGGTGTAGAAAGGGTGCGAGGTATTCGAAATTTCCAGTTTGATTACAGGATATTCATTTCCGTCTTCCCACTGAATAGTTTCTTTAGAGGAAGCAGTAGAGCGACCAAGGAAGGTATGGCCATTACTCATGTCTTTAAACACAACAAACTTGTAACTTTCTGGATGGAGACCTTGTTTCATTTTATTTTGATTTTAGGCCGCACGGTTTTTGCCGTACTGTTATTATTATAAGGAATGCAAAATTAGGATATTCTCTGCTAATCACAAAATAGAAATCAACGAAGATACAATCCCATGCAAACTGATTTTCAGTCAGTTATGAAAAATTCTAGCTTTTCATATTTACAAACTGCAGGGGAAAATTGAGATTTGCGCCTTTACAGAGCGCTATTACTTCCTGCAGGTCGTCGATTTTTTTGCCGGTAACCCTTACAATTTCATCCATGATCTGGGCTTGTACTTTAAGGCCGGAGTCTTTGATGAGCTTTACTATTTTTTTGGCGTCATCCTGTTTAAGGCCGTTGGTAACGGGTACTTCTTTTTTTACGACCTTACCGCTGGGATAGGCATCTTTTTCAAAGTTAAATGCATTGGCGTCGATCCCCTGCTTCATCGAGCGGCTGATAAGCACGTCGATGAGCTGCTTCATCTTCATATCGCTGTCTACTTCCAGGTTAACAATGTAATCTTTTTTATTCAGCTCTACCACTACATGTGAGTCCCTGAAATCGAAGCGGCCGCTGATTTCTTTCTTAACTGTATTGATAGCGTTATCCAGTGTTTGCAGGTCTACTTTACTGCTGATATCAAAAGAAGGCATAAACGAAAAATTTGCGCAAAGATAACAGATATGTTTATACAGTTCAGCAAGATGAGGATGTCCGGGTTTATCCCCCTTATTGGGGTGGGAAACATATTCTGTTACCGGGGTTAAAAAGCAAGCGGGATAGCTTACTTTTAAGCAATACAAATCTTGCTTTATGCAGAAGGTATTGAACAACCTTATATCCTACCAAAACGAGATCGTGCAGTTGCCTTATAGCAATAAAGATTCGGCGTTTGAGCTGGTATGGCTTGCCCGCCGGGTTGCCGGTTATATTTATGATGCTGCTTTGGATGAGGAGCTCAAGAAAGAAGTACCTGCCACGGTGAAAAAGCATGCCAATGAGCTTGCCGCCCTCAGTAACACCTCCGGGGCCAAAGCACTAAAACCTCATTTTGAGACAGCAAAGGAAGCTATCGCCAAAAGCATTACTCAACTGATAGATCAGCTGAACAAGACATCAAGTGCTTTATTGTTATAATCACTTACGCAGGCGATCACATTGGGAAAATGGCTGAAATCGGATGCCGGGTGCATGGTAGTTAATACAACCGCCTGCATGCCTGCGTTGAGGGCAGCTTCTATTCCTTTAGGCGAATCTTCGAATACAATGCATTTTTCGTAAGGCACCTGTAAAAGGTCGGCACATTGCAGGAATGTAGCGGGGTGTGGTTTGCTGACCGCAACGTCATCGGCTGTTACTATTGCTTTGAAGTAATGTCTTACGTTGAGGTTGTTGATGGCGAAGTCTACGTTATCGGAGATGGCAGCAGTGCCTATTGCCATGGCAATATGATGAGATCTGGCTTTGGCCAGGAAGGCTTCCAGTCCTGGTAACAGGCACAGATGTGGCAGGTAGGCTTCCTGGTAGCGCTTTTCTTTGGCCATGGAAAGTGCGGCGACCTTTTCGGGGGGAAAGTGGTCTTTGCCAAATATACGGTCAAGCACTTCTGCATTCTTGCCGTACATCTGTTTATCGACTTCTTCGCGTGTAAGGCCTGCGTTAGCCTGGTTGTTCAGTACTTCGTGCCATGCGAGGCCATGAAAGGCCATATCATCGATCATAGTACCGTTCATATCGAACAGAAATGCTCCGGGCTTTTGTATCATATATTCTCAGTTTCAATTACCATATGGCATGCAATCAAAAATACAGGCAACAGAACGAGTTTCTATCAAAGTTAAACAATGAAGAAGAAAATTTTTCATTACATTATACAAGGGGTTAGAGGCAAATGCTTTTACTTATTAAAGACAGAATGACATTATTTTAAGATGGATCGTAAGCGGCTTTAAGACGGCTTTAGTGTGGCTTTAGTGTGGCTTGCTCCATTGCCCGGGGTTTTGCAGTAAAAAAGCCAGAATGACAGCGATTTCGGGGTATGCGCTGCTATAAAAAAAGGGCTGACCGCTATTTGGTCAACCCTGGTAAAGTAAAGGCAATACTGCCGGCATTGTCGCAAGACCAGGAATAAGCCAGCCTTGTTCAGCCGGCAAACCGGCAGCGTGTTGCCCGGGTTTATTTATTCACGATCAGCTTATACTTGGTAACAGTATGATACTGTTGTCCCGGCTGGAGGATAGTAGACGGGAATCCAGGTTTATTAGGCGAATCGGGATAGTGTTGCGTTTCGAGACAAAGTGCTGAATTCTTGTTGATGGGTGTGCCGTTAGGCGCTTTGAAGGTACCATCGAGGAAGTTTCCGGTATAGAACTGTAAACCGGGTTCAGTTGTATATACTTCCAGGGTTCTGCCGCTGATAGAATCGGTAAGGGTTGCAGCCAGCATCAGCGAAGTGCTGTCTCCTTTTCTGTCCAGTACCCAGTTATGATCGTATCCACCGGGCACCTGTGCTATACGGCTTCCTATCTTTTGCGGGGAAGTAAAGTCGAAAGGACCACCAGCTACTGCCTTGATCTCACCTGTAGTAATGAGTGTGGAATCTACAGGCGTATAGTTGGCTGCATTCATTTGCAACACATGATCCAGGATGCTGTTGTTCACGTCGCCGGAAAGGTTGAAATAGCTGTGGTTGGTAAGGTTCACCGGTGTAGCCTTGTCGGTTTCAGCGGTGTAGTCGATAGCCAGTTCATCGTCATTGGTGAGTGTATATTTCACGACTACTTTCAGGTTGCCGGGATATCCTTCTTCGCCGTCTTTGCTTACATAGGTAAGTACCAGGGCGGGGATAGTATCTGAAAGAACGGTGCCCGTCCATATCACTTTATCGAATCCTTTGTTACCGCCGTGCAGGTGGTTAGGGCCATCGTTTACCGCCAGCTGATAAGTGGTGCCGTTGAGTTTAAAATTGCCTTTGGCGATACGGTTGCCATAGCGGCCAATGATAGCGCCAAAGAATGGTGGTTTAGCCAGGTATCCTGAAAGGCTGTCGAAACCTACCACTATGCTGGAAACCTTACCTGCTTTATCGGCAGCGGTCCATGAAGTTACCGTACCGCCATAGCTGCTGATCTTTACCTGTACACCGTTTTTATTGGTAAGTGTATACAGATCTACATCCTGGCCATCGGCTTTGCCCCATGCTGCTTTGGTAATACCGGCTTTCACGTCTTTCTTCTCTTCTTTAGTTGCTCCGCCGCAGCCTGCCAGCAGTGTTCCGGCAGCGATTGCAGCTACTGCCACATAACTGGTCCATTTGTTCATATTAGTTTCTTTTTTGTTTTTGAATTTATTAATTGAGTTCCAGCATTACAACGGATAATGCCGGCATCTGCACCTGCAGCGTGTTACCTGAAGCAACAGCATTGTTAAAGGCTGCGGGTTTTACCAGGTCAGGTTTCGCAAAGGTGTTAATGTCGGTAAATTTAGGAGAAGTTAGGATTTGGCCTGTCACCTTTTTAAAATTAATGCCGGCCAGATTCAACTGTAATGGAATAGCCTTGTTGGGATCGATGTTGGCAATGGTGAGATGCACTTTGCCTTCTTTGTCTTTGGAGGCAGAGATATTCACAGCAGGCAGTTTATCGTTGCCTGAAACATATTCAGGGCTTTTAAACTGGACAGGCAATAAGGTTGCGTCCTGGTGAACTTTATACAAATCAAATACATGATAAGTAGGTGTTAGCAGGAACTTTTCTTTTTCGGTAAGGATAAGGGCCTGCAGTACGTTTATTGTCTGTGCCAGGTTTGCCATTCTTACACGGTTGCAGTGATTATTGAAGATATTAAGTGTACTTGCGGCAACCAAGGCATCGCGCATACTATTCTGTTGGTACAGGAAACCGGGATTGGTGCCGGGTTCCACATTGGTCCATATCCCCCATTCATCTACTACCAGGGCTACCTTTTTTGCCGGATCATATTTATCCATGATGGCTTCATGACCATTCAGAAGCGTTTCCATGTAAAGGCAGCTCTTCATTGTAGTGAAGTATTCCTTTTCTTCGAATGCAGTGGCGGAGCCTTTGTTATCGCTCCAGTGTCCTGAAGGGAGTGTATAGTGGTGGAGGGTTATGCCCCACATCTGACCGGCGGGGATGTTGCGCATACATACATCTGTCCAGTTATAATCGGCAACATTGGCGCCGCTGGCAATTCTTTTCAGTCTTGCGCCCGGGTAATTTCTGGCGTAGGTTGCATAGCGTTTAAATTCGTTGGCGTAGTATTCGGGGGTCATATTACCACCGCATCCCCAGCTTTCGTTGCCAACACCCCAGAATTCGACTTTCCATGGCTTTTCGCGGCCGTTTTGTTTACGGATTGTGGTCATGGGACTTAAACCATCGAAGTTCAGGTATTCTACCCATTTGCTCATTTCTTCTACGGTGCCGCTACCTACGTTACCTGCGATATAAGGTTCGCATTGCAGCAGGTCGCAGAGTTCGAGGAATTCATGCGTACCGAAGCTATTGTCTTCAGTAACGCCGCCCCAGTTGGTATTTACCATTTTAGGGCGCTGGTTTCGGGGGCCAATACCATCGCGCCAATGATATTCATCGGCGAAGCAGCCGCCAGGCCAACGCAGGTTGGGAACTTTTATTTTCTTCAGTGCATCTACTATATCCAGCCTGATCCCCCCTTGTTTGGGGACTTTAATGCTGTCGCCTACCCAAAAGCCACCATAGATACACCTTCCAAGATGTTCAGAAAAATGGCCGTAAATGTGACGGCTGATTTGTTGTTGAGGATCGTACCCATTTACAAGAACCTGGGTTTGGGCAGTAGCTGATGACAAGCAGGTTACAGATGAAAAAGCAGCTAGTACAGCAAAAGACAAACGCTTTTTCAAATGCAGGCAAGCAATTTTCATTTTGAATCGTTTTAATGAGGAACTAAATTAAATGTAATTCCTACAATTAAAAAATCAAAATGATGCTTCTGCTGCCAACTCACAGAGCCTGAGACAAATGGGCTAAAAAATGAGCGAAAAAAGCGTATTCCGGCGGCAGATTGTGTACGTTACTATAACTATGCAGCAGAAGTATACCGGGCGGCAGCGGGCTCCTGGCGGAACATACCCACAATACTTTCCCTGAACCATTGCTGTACAACGGTAATCCAGCTACCGGAGGTTCCCTGAACCGGAGGTAAAGCAAGATCACACCATTCATACTGCTCCACCTTTACTTTTATTACAGCTATATTAGATGGCAGATACGATACTTCTGCAGCCCCCTCTACTTTTACCTTATGAGGTACCCCCTTTTGATAATACTGTAATGTTACCGGGAAGCGGCTTGCGATGCTATTCCAGGGTTGTTTCATCATGAGCCAGATGAAGTCGCCCTCTTCAGTTTCCTCGTAGCGGATAGTAGTGGTTAAAGCAGTTGGCATGTTGATGCCTTCTTCCAGCGTACCGTACATTAAAGCGGTCCTGACCGATTCAATACGGTGTTTCAGTGAGTGGTTAGAATTTTCTTCCATAGGTTGATGATTATATCCATCCAATATTCAAAGTTCATTCCATTTGCTGAGAGTGCCGGCCGGATGTGAATAAAACCGGAAGATTGCGGAACCTGTTCTACAAAATGCAGGTAATTTACCGTCAGATCCACTTGTTAGCACCTATTTTCTCATTAAAAAAGGCCTAATGGAACAGTTTTTTGAGCTTTATTGTTAAACAGAAATGTATGCTACGGAAAAACATTATTACCTGCCTGTCACTTGCCATTATTAGTATGAGTGTTGCGTGTAATGGCGGGGATGACAAAGCCAAAGAAAAAGACAGCAAAGAAGTTGCTGAAGATGTGAACGAACAAAAATTCACTAAAGACTCCAGCGAATCAAATGCACAGTTATTGGTAGATGTTGCTGCAGCCAACTATCATGAAATAGAGATGGCCACTATTGCGAAAGAAAAGAGCAAGGACAATGACATCCGCACTTTATCGGATATGCTCATAGCAGATCATAATAAAGTATTGGCTGAGGTAAAAGATATGGCATCGAAGAAAAGCGTTACGCTTCCTGTTGCAGAATCTGATGACAGTAAAAAAGCATCACAGGAGTTCCGGGATAAAAAAGCAGCCGATTTCAATAAAGACTGGGTAAAAGCGATGACAGACGCCCACGAAAAAAGCATCAGCAAATTTGAAAGCATTGTAAATGATTCTAAAGCCGACGGTGAAATGAAAACCTGGGCCGGCAATACCCTTCCTGCGTTACGTGCCCATTTGGATAAATTAACGCAGCTGAAGGCAAAATTTAAAGAGTAGTGTATAGAGTGGTGATTAAAGAAAGGCTGTTTCCTTATAGGAGACGGCCTTTTTTACGGGCATAAAAAAGCCCCTGAACCTAGAAAGGATGGGGCGTTGCTAACCTATGAAAAACACCTTCTTTTGGTGTGAACCTTCAATTAATTTCTAAAACAAACGTAAGAATTCATTTTCAAAACTGCAAACCCGGAAAACACATATTTGTTCTTTTAATGAGATTTAAATTCCCGGAAAGAAATTTAAAGGAATGTTTAAACAATCAACTACGCTGCAATTGAAAACAAAATAGTAAATAAAGTACCCTTCTTTTCTTCGGACCTTACTTCTATAGTTGCATTATGCGCCTGTAGTATATTAAGGGTAGCTACCATGCCCAATCCCATGCCATTACGCTTAGTGGTATAGTAAGGTTCAAACAACCGGCCCAGGCTTTCTGCGGGTATTCCCATGCCATTGTCCTGGATCTTAACAAGGATAGCATCTTTCCCTCTTTCAGCGGAGAGTGTAATAATGCCGTTGTCATGATCAATAGCCTCTATTGCATTGGTAAGCAGATTAAGAAAAGCAGAGGTCATTTTATCGAGATCTATATTTACATAGAGATCTTCCGGAGGCAGCGCCACTTTAATCTGAATTCCTTTCAGGTCCAGCCTGTCTTTTACTTTTGCCATTGCAGCATAAAATATATCATGAACAGGCCTACGTTGAATATTGATCTCCGTATGCCTCAGAGAATGCAACAACTCGGTGATCAGGGAATTTATATAACCGGAGTTGCGTGATACAATTTCGGTATAGGTGAGCAGGCTTTCATCGGTGATGAGCTCAACCATCTGGTCGATAGATAAATTAATATTGTTGAGCGGGTTTCTCACTTCATGCGCCAGCGTTCTAACAAGCCTGCCTACGGCCGCGAGTTTTTCGGCCTGAAAGAGATTACGTTCACTTTTACGGAGCTCAGTTATATCGTGCAGGAAGCACTGGAAGAAACGGTCCCCTTTTTCATTGGTAGAGCATGAAATAGATAAAAGTCCTATTTTAATGACGCCATCGGGAAGAACGAATTCGGTTTCGAGGTCTTTTATTTCCTTGCAGTGTGTAATAATATCGTTGAGTAATGCTTTCTGATGATCGGTAGTTACCAGGTCGGCAATAGAAAAACTGCCGCCTTCTTCTACAGAGAATCCCAGCATTTCGCGGAACACTGTATTTGTTTGCAGGATCACGCCTGAGCTATCGGCAATAAAGATCGCGTCTTTTGAGTTTTCAAATACAGTACGGTATTTTGTTTCACTTAAACGAAGAGCAGCGATAACTTTGCTCCGTTCTATTGCATACCTGATGCTTCTGTCGAGCTTTTCTTCATTCATTTCGCCTTTCACCAGGTAATCGGTAGCGCCGGCTTTCATGGCCATGGCATCGATCTTTGCATTACCTGCACCAGTAAGGAAGATAAAGGGTGTATCGGAATGAAACTGTGCTGCGTCGGACATCAGATCAAGCCCTGTTTTACCGCCGAGTCTGAAGTCTACAATAAACACGTCGAACTTACCTGATTTTACATGAGCAAGGGCATCGTTATAAGAGTAGGCCCAGGTTGTAACCACAGGATAGGAGATCGCCTGCAACATGTCTTTAATGATCATATAATCATCTTCATCATCGTCTACGATCAGAACCTGTACTGGCATTACATCATTCGTTGCTGGCATTATAATATTTTATCTGGTTTCGGGTAATAGAATAATAAAAGAAGCGCCTTCATCGGGTCTTCCTTCTGCGTAGATAATGCCATTATGCATTTCTACAATTCTTTTGCAGATAGAGAGACCAATACCGGTTCCTTCATATTCTGCTTTTCCATGAAGCCGCTGGAAGATCTGGAAGATGCGTTGTGCATCGGACTGGTCAAAGCCAATACCATTGTCCTTCACCTCAATCCTTAACACCTGTTTCTTTTGCAGCAACGGCCATCGGGAAAGCTCTCCGGGCTGCATTTTCCTGGCGGAAATTGTTATCTGTGATTTTACATCCTTACGGCGAAATTTGATGGCGTTAGACAGCAGGTTATTGAAAAGCTGGTGCATTTGTGAAGCAATAGCTTCTATTTCCGGAAGTTCATTTTCGATGACCACCGCAGCACCGGCTTCTTCGATACGCAGGTCCTGGTTACTCACCACCTGTTTTACGATATCGTCGAGCGATACTTTCAGGAATTCATGATTGCTGCCGGTAACACGTGAATATTCAAGCAGGTTTTCAATGAGTGCTCTCATGACACCTGCGGCCGCCATCATGCGGGACAGGTAGAAATTACCATCATCGCCCAGCACATCTGCATATTTCATATGCAGCCTTTCTCCAAACGTATTAAACTTACGCAAGGGCTCCTGCAGATCGTGTGAAGCGATATAGGCAAACTCCTCCAGTTCTTTATTAGAGCGGTTGAGCTCCATGATCTTTCCCTCCAGGCCCTCCTGGTAAGAACGGAGGTCGGTAATATCGCGGGTGGTACCCACCACGCGTAATAGAGCACCTTTGTTATCGCGGATAATACGTGCATTTGTTTCCAGGGTTTTTATTCTGCCCTGCCGGTCCCTGATGCGGAACTCCCAGCCATAACGCCCGGGATATTCGTTGAACGAAGCATTGATCTTCTTTGCGCGCTCAATATCTTCAGGAAACATATGACTATAATACAGATCGTGGTTTACCAGCAACGCCGGCTTGTCCTGCACAGGATCGTATCCAAAAAGCAGATACATACCATCGGACCAGGTAATAACCGGCTTACCAATGGTATAAGACCAGGTTCCAAACTGCAGATACGCCTCATTATCATGCACGTCAATTTCTTCAAGGGTAAAATGCTCCATGTTGTTCTCAATAAAAGGTAATGCAGTGGGCATAGGCATCCATATTAACGGTTATTATTGGCATCGAACTGCTTGATCTTGTTGTACAGGGTTTTCCTGTCTACATTTAATAACCTGGCTGCCTTGCTCTTATTAAAGTTCACCTCTTTCAGCGCCTTCAATATTGTCATATATTCTGCATCTGCCGCAGCGTCGCGTAAGCTGTTTTCCCCCAGCGTTTCTTCTCTTTTGGGAATAATTTCTTCATGCGTTTCCCGTGTTTCCTTAGCCGGAGCAGCTGCTGCTGCATTGCCTTCATCCGCCACATCAAAATTCAGCTTCGCAAAGTTGGTAACTTCAAAAGGCAGCGAAATCAATTCTATATAATCACCATCGGTCAGCAAGGAAGTACGCTTGATCACGTTCTTGAGTTCGCGCAGGTTGCCGTGCCATATATATTTCTTCAGTACATCTTCTACTTCAGGTGTAAATCCTTTGATATTCTTATTCAGCTCTTCATTCGCCTGATGCAGGAAATGCGTTGCAAACTGAAGCACGTCTTCCCTGCGTTCACGCAATGGCGGTATTTTAATGCTGAATTCATTGAAACGGTGAAAGAGGTCTTCACGGAACTTGCCTTTTTTAGCAGCTTCCCACAGTTCTTCGTTACTCGCTACGATAATACGTACGTTGAAATCGATGTCTTTGTTACCTCCTACCCTTCTGATCTTACGCTCCTGAACGGCTCTCAGCAAAGACACCTGTATGTCGTAAGAAAGGTTGGCTATTTCATCCAGGAAAACAGTGCCACCATCGGCCATTTCAAAGATGCCTACCTTTTGTCCAACTGCACCGGTGAAGGAGCCTTTTTCGTGGCCAAACAATTCGCTTCCTGCAAGTTCGCGTGATAATGCGCCACAGTCAACAGCCACGAACGGGCTTTTAGCCCTCCTGCTTTGCTGGTGTATTTCCTTCGCAAGCACTTCTTTACCACTACCGCTCTCACCGTAAATGATCACACTGTAATCGGTAGGGGCCACCCTGCGCACCTGTTCCAGTATATTTTTAAACAGCGGGCTTTTGCCTGCAACAAAATTATCGGAGAGACGAATAGGGTCTTTCGAGTTATCGGCAGACTGGTTTCTTGCGGCAAGCGTACCTTCGGTTACAGGCTGATGTGCTGCTCCGGCTCCTGTACGCAAGGCCTTTTCTATAGTAAGCAAAATTTCATCGGGGAAAAGCGGCTTGGTAACATAATCGAGCGCACCTTTTTTGATAGCGTCAACAGCTGTTTTGATATCGCTGTAGGCAGTGATGATAATGACCGGGATGTCGGGATAGTCGTTCTTTATTGAAGTAAGTAATTCTGCACCGGTAACATCCTCCAGTTTATAGTCGCAAAGTATGAGATGGATCTTATTCCTGAAAAGGCAATTCAATGCTTCTTTACCGGAATGGGCTACCACTACCTCATAATTCTTCTTCTTTAGAAAACGTTCCAGAAGCAAGCACATGTCTTTGTCATCGTCTACGACGAGAATTTTAGCCATAATTGTTATTTAGGTTGTATAGATGCTGATAATTTCCTTAACTGAGCAACAGGCAGTTGTAACTGTTCCCTGTATTTTGTAACCGTTCTGCGGGCAATAACAATACCGTTTTGCCTTAAGATATCGGCCAACTGCTGATCGGTATGCGGTTGTTGTTTGTTTTCACCGTCGATGATAGCAGCTATTTTATCCCTGATAATCCTGTTGCTTACAACTTCGCCAGCTGTATTATGCACTCCTTCGGAGAACAAGCGCTTCAGGGATACCATTCCGAATTCTGTTTCTACATATTTATTGGCAGTAGCCCTTGACACGGTGGAAATATCCACGCCCGCTTTATCTGCCACCTGTTTCAGGATCATTGGTCTTAACTGGTCGGTATCACCAGTTCTGAAATAAGCTTCCTGGAAAGCAACTATGGCTTCCATGATCTTCAGCATTGTAGCCTCTCTTTGCTGTACAGCACCTATAAACCAACTGGCAGCGGTTGTTTTATTTGAAATGTACTGTTTTGCCTGTTTTTGTTCTTTGGGAGTACTATTTACGTTGGCGAGTTTATAATCACCAACGCTGAGCCTGCCGCTATAAGGATTGTTAAGGCTTACCACCAAACGGTCATCTTCACTTGTTAAAAACAGATCCGGAATAATAAACTGTTTCTTTTCCTGCAACTGATCTGTTGTTACCATAGGATGCGGATTAAAGCGGGTGATATATTGCATCACAATCTGGAATTCTTCTTCGTCTAATCCCATCTGGGTTCTTACCTTATCAAAACTGCCTGCGGTAAGCAAGTCGTAGTAGCTCTCCAACAATGTACACGCTTTGCGGCAAACCGGATCTTTCCTGGTACGCTGTAACTGCAAAAGCAGGCTCTCGCGAACAGATGCGGCGCCTACCCCGGGAGGTTCAAGCGTTTTTACAATATCTATCGCTTTCTGCATGGTGGCGGTGTCTATAAACCGTTCCACCTGGAAAGAATATTCTTCTGCCAGCGCCTCTGCATCGGCATCGAGCATGCCATGTTCATTGAGCGAGTCTATCACGTAATCCCCCGCCTCGTGGATATCGGCATCTGCCTCCACCAGCCGAAGCTGCTTTTTAAGATCTTCTCTGAAATCGACCGTATCTTCCACAGGCTTGTCTACCGCCGCATTATCGGGCAGATAATTCTGATATTCTGCCTTATAATCCGGGATATCGTCATACATATATTCTTCCAGCCCCTTGAAATCTGCCACAGCCTCCGATGATTCCGGACCGGTATCGGTGGCGGGCGCCAGATCGAGTAAAGGGTTTTCTATCAATTCATTTTGTATTCTCATCTCCAATTCCTGCCTGTTCAGATATAAAAAATTTAAAAATTGTATTTTTTGTGGCAACACTTTCAACTGCCCCTTCTGTCCTAACTGCTGATGTATCATAGGGTATTTTTGAAAAGCACGGAATGAACCTGTAATTGCAATGACCAATCCAAAGATCCTTTACAGAAGAAAAAACACAATCAATTAAAAATCAAACAATTACAATTCAGAAAAAAAAGCGATCCTGCAACATAACAATAAAATTGTAGAATTGTTTCCACAACGTCATTTTATGCGCATGCGGCTCATTTTAGATGCAATACCAATTGCAGACCCTATTTTTAGGGAAAATAGAGGGTAGTTTCTACCCATTTGTGTAGAATATTGGGGATATCAACCGCGTCTTACAGATAAGAAATGTTTATGGAATGCATATTGCATGAAGGTGGATTAGATATTTCTGACGAATTACAATTAGAAATGAAACCTTACCGGATATTGATTATAGATGACGAAGCTGATTTCTGCCTGCTACTAAAAAACTATCTGGCAAGATTAGGACATGAGGTAGATACAGCCAATACCCTTCAGGATGGCCTTAACGCTGTTCAATCGTTTTCCCCTGATATTATTTTCCTTGACAACCATCTTCCTGATGGTCTCGGCTGGCAACAGGTGCCTTTCATCAAGAAAATCTTCCCTTCCACTCATATCAATCTTATGAGTGCTTATTATACCCATCTTGCACACCTGCAGAATTACCCCGATGTAACGTTCATAGAAAAGCCCATTGCTTTAAAAGATATTACCAGGTTGCTCGTCAGGGACTAGATATCTACCATCTATTCTTTATGTTTGCCTCATGGAGGTAAGAATAGCTTTACTGGATCTATATAACGGGCAGGCGAATGAAGGAATGCGCTGTCTGAGGGCTATTGTAAATGAATGGGCCGAAAAAAATAATTTCCAGCTCGTATTGAATGAATACGATGTTCGCAGGAAAATACAACTACCAGGTCTTTCTTACCAGATCTATATTTCTTCCGGTGGTCCCGGTTCACCGCTTACAACCAATGAGGCCTGGGAAAAGGCCTATTTCAACTGGCTGCATACCGTAGAAACTTACAACTTAAACAGGGACATATTGCCGGCAAAACATGTATTTCTTATTTGTCATAGCTTTCAGCTGGCATGCCGGCATTATGAATTAGCAACGGTATGCAAACGCCATTCGGAGGCTTTTGGCGTATTTCCTGTTCATCCTACCGAAGCAGGTAAAAATGATAAGTTACTGGAAGAACTGGCAGATCCTTTTTACGCTATGGACTCCAGACTATACCAGGTGATTTCGCCGGACGCTGAGAAGATGAAGAACATGGGAGCAGCAGTTCTTGCCATTGAAAAGGAAAGACCACATGTACCCTACGAGAGGGCATTAATGGCCATACGTTTCAGCCCTTATTGCGTAGGAACGCAGTTTCATCCCGAAGCAGATGCGGAAGGTATGAGCCGCTACCTGCTGCGAAGCGATAAGAAAAAGAAGATCATTGAAACGTATGGCCAGGAGAAATGGCAAAGCATGGTGACACAGCTGGATGATCCGGATAAGATCAGGTGGACTTACGATCACCTATTATCTGTATTCCTGGATCAGGCCATAGCCAATCATCTATAACTCGAAAAGCAATTGCTCTTCATGTCCTCTGGTAGGTATGAGACGGATAAAATTATCATAGTCTTCTTCATGCTCGCTGTACATACCGTATGCATCGAGACTATACCCCACCAATCCGTCTTTAGCCTGTATGATGTACAGGATCGACATATCGGAGGGATCGGTCATGCCTTCGAAACGAAATACTTTGATGATTTCAAGGTCTTCCGGCTGATAGGTTTTGCCTTTGCCGGCTGTGAATCCTTCGGGTTCCAGCCTGAATTCATTGTCCATTTTCTTAACCCTTAGTTTTTCCAGGACTTCGCTAAGGGTGGTCATTTCATGAGGTATCTGCATATAGCGTGTTTTTAAAGATAAATGCAAAAGCTATACCGTTTGCTGCTTCAAGGCTTTGGCCAGTTGTGCTTCGTTTGTAAGATCGAGACGCAGCGGCGTTACGGATACATAACCATTTTCAACTGCATGCCTGTCGGTTCCCTCTTCTGCTGCCTCAAGCGGCACCACGGTAAACCAGTAATGCTTACGCCCCAGCGGATCGGTTCCCGGCATGATCTTACCATCGTAGAGCCTTACAGACTGCCTTGTCCATCGCATCCCTCTGGGCTGTTTTGGAAAATTGATATTTGCCAATGTTAATTCTTTGTTTTCGAGCACCATTTCAAGCGATTTTTCCACAAAAGGAACAATGGCATCGAACTCTGGCGGCGTATTATCGTATGGCATACTTAACGCAATTCCCGTAACGCCCAGCAATACCGCCTGTTTGGCAGCGGCCAGTGTTCCGGAATGCCACATACCATTTCCCAGGTTAAGGCCCATATTAATGCCGGAAAGCACCAGATCGGTGGTGTTCCAAAGATGCGTACCCAGTGCTACGCAATCAGCCGGAGTACCGTTTACTTTATAGGCCGGGATGCCATCAAAATCTACAGGTGATTTACGATAAGAAAGGGGCCTTGTAGCGGTAATAGCATGTCCCATTGAAGACTGCTCCACATCAGGCGCTACCACTACTACTTCGCCAAATTTAGCCGCCACTGCAGCCAGGCATTTCAGGCCGGGACTATAGATCCCATCGTCATTGGTTACCAGTATTCTCATAGATATGTTTTTCGCTGTTACTGTCTGCGATTAGCATTTCTATTATCATGCCATCAAATCCCTGCGATAACAGCTGAAAAATGGTACACTTTTAAGGCATATATGGTTATTAATGAATGACCCATGAAAAAAGCACAGTTGCATCATAACCCAGGCGCCGGAGATGAGGGACTTAGCGAAGAGGCATTATGCGCCATTTTACGTGAAGAGGGCTTTGAGTGTAGACAATTTGCAACAGAAAATGATTTCATTATTGTTGCCGGTGGCGATGGTACGGTTCGCAAAACTGTTAAAGAGTTGCTGGAGCGCGATCATACTGCATCTATCCCTCCCCTGGCATTATTGCCAATGGGTACAGCAAATAATATCGCCAGGGCTATATCGATAGAAGGCTCTATAAAAGAAATTATCAGGAGCTGGCACCAGCGCCATATGCGTAACTATGACACAGGATCTGTAAAGGGAGTACCAGGCTCTTTCTTCTTTCTTGAAGGACTTGGATGTGGTGTATTTCCACAGCTTATAAAAAATATGGAGCCTATTGATGACCAGATAGAACATCTGGATACTCCTGCAAAGCTAAAGACTGCATTGAAAGAATTGCACCGGCTTATTCCTCAATTCGAAGCATTGGACGCCACTCTTCAAATAAATGATATTACTTATAAAGGACGGTACCTGATGATCGAAATCCTGAATATAAGATCGGTAGGTCCCAATTTATTACTGGCACCCCATGCCGACCCCGGAGACGGCTTTCTGGATGTGATATTAGTTCCCGAAGAAGATCGTTTCAAGCTGGCGCTATATGTAGAAGAGCAATTAAAAGATATTCCTTCCAGGTTTCCGTTCCCTGCAATACAATGCCGGGAAATGACGCTGGAAATACCTGCCGCTCTTTTACATATAGATGATCAGCTGACTACAATAACGCAGAAAACCAATATACAGATCCTGTTACAACCAGGAAGGCTATCGTTCCTGGTATAGACCTTTCTATGCATTTATCACAAAACTGGATTTAGGAGGATAGTACATCATCTTTTTCCAGTTAACGGAGAATATCTTTTCCAGAACATCTTTCAGTTCTACCAGGGAATGAGGCTTAATGGCATAAAGATTAGAGCCTTCACGGTAGCAGAACTCTATACTTTGCAGGTCTTCGAGAGAAGAGTACACGATAATGGGCATGGAATCATATTTCCTGTTTGCTCTTATCTCTCTCAGGCAATCCTTGCCATTTTTGCAAGGCAGCAGGAGGTCGAGGAAAAGCATATCAGGATGTTCTTCATCTTTTTCGAGCAGCTTGAACAATATGTCACCATTCTCTGCCCTGGTTAAAACCACTTTCACAGATAACTCGTTTACAGCCAGAGAAAAAAACATGTAATCATCATCGTCATCCTCAGCCATTAACACGTGTGTCGATTCGTAAGTAGATATAGCCATAAAATAATTTGCGCTAACAAATATCAAAATAAAGGAATTCTAAAGGAAGCTGTTAAAAAAACTGGTCCATATCCCCTTTTTTTATCCAAAATCAAAAACATAAGCATACTTACGTATAAAATAGCTATTCTTGCGCATTACGTCTCCCCCATGCTACTTACAACGTCGAAATATATTATCATAGTTTGCGATGACGAGGAATTATGCCGCCAACTTGATCAATCGTTAAAGGAACAACCGCCTGTAGCGCGCACTGCTATAGTAAATACATTGGAACAACTGCATGAACTGATAGCACAGGAACTACCGGATACCATCCTGCTTTACCTGGTACAGCCCGAATGTGCACCGGCACAATGGATCAGGAAGATCCGAAATGAAAAGGCAATGGATAACATCCCCCTTCTTTCTTATAGTGGCGAGCCCGATGCACCTGATTTAAGGGAACTGCTTAGCTAATCGACTTCAGCACCATTTTGAAATGCTGCAAACCCGCCTCCACAAAAATATCCCCCTCCTTTTGAAAGCCATTGCGTTCGTATAACGAAACAGCAGCAAGCTGCGCATGCAGGTACACAGGAAGACCATATTGCTGCAGATCGTTCAATACTGCTTTTACCAGCGCATCACCTACTCCCCTGTTCCTGAAGGAAGGCAACACAGCAAAGCGTTCCAGCTTATACCCTTTCCCGGTTTGCCGGTAACGTGCGGCCCCTGCAGGTATGCCATCTATCATAGCAACAAAATGTACCGACTGTTCATTTCCCTCCTGTTCCAATGAAGAAGCATGCCCTTGTCCTGCAACAAATACTTCGTGCCGCACACCAAATGCCGCCTGAAGATCCAGTTCAGCTATCGCCTTTCTTACTACAATATGGTTACTACTCATATAGCAAATGTACAAGTGTTTTATGGCTGTAAAAAAGAAGGCTGCATTAGAGCAGCCTCTCCTTTATTGTTTTTACGGGATTACCCCTTTCGAGCTCGTTATGACATTGCCATTGTTCCTGTTGCTGTGCAGTAAGCTGCTCTGCCTGCCAGGCCATTACTTTCAACTTTAACCGTTCCAGGCAGTTTTTCTTATTCTGCAACTGTGAGCGGCTATCCATAGCCAACACTTGTATACCTGAAGGAATATGTATTCCGCGTACAGCGGTTTCTACCTTATTCACATTTTGCCCGCCGGGTCCTGAAGCACGGCATGTTTCAAAACGAACCTGCCTTTCATCCCAGCGAAATTTTTGTTGCACTTCGAAAGCGGCTACACCTACAAACCAGTTCTTACGTTTGTGCATGGTTCTATAAGGACTTTCTGCAATCCATTGAACAGATCCCTGCCACTCACGGATCAATGTCTCCAATAAACCATTATCGTGCGCCAGTAAGGTAGCGGATACAAGTGTACCGCGCATGCCGGCTTTTTTATTCTCCAGCACCTCTATTGGTATGCTCATTTCTTTTGCCTGAATTAATAGCCGCTCCTGTACTTTGGCTACCACTCTGCAACATTCAACGGGTCCGCGGCCCGATGTTATCTGTATAATATAACTGCCCATTTCATTATTCTTTATTCATTCTTACAATACGTGGCTGAAATCTTCCCTGGATAGAAACCAGTTCCTGCTGCGCCACCATTACAGCATCTATGTCTTTATAGGCAAAAGGACTTTCTTCAACACTGCCGCCTATAAGTGTTACATCGGCCTGCGCCAGCATCTTTTTCAGAGCCGAAACCGTTGTGGTTTCCTTTGCTCTCTTGCGGCTCATGGCCCTGCCTGCTCCATGGGCTGCAGAAAATAATGCCTGTGCAACGCCCTTGCCTGCTACCAGATAAGCAGCAGTGGTCATACTGCCAGGTATAATCCCCAACTCATTATCGTGAGCAGGAGTGGCTCCTTTTCTGTGTATCACCACATTGGAACCATCAGGTAATACTTCGTGCCAGGCAAAATTGTGATGGTTCTCCACCTTCGCCAAACACTTCAGTCCAACCGATTTCAAAACATTTTTATGGATCTGGTCATGACAAGCTTTTGCATAGTCACCTGCCAGCTGCATACTCATCCAGTATTCTATACCGGCTTCACTATTCAAATCAAGCCAGGCCAACTGCTGCGCATGTCTTGGCAGTTTACAGTTATCCATAGCAATGCGGGTATATTCCTGCGCAATATTAGCGCCCAGGCCACGGCTGCCGGAATGCGACAACAAGGCCATATATGTTTTCGCAGGCAATCCCAGCGCATTATCTTCAAACAGCTCTATGGTCCCGAATTCCACAAAATGGTTACCGCTGCCTGAAGAACCCAGCTGCCGTGCAGCCTTACCATGTAAACGCCGCAACAGCGACGTCGCATGGAAAGATGGATGATCCAACACTTCGTGCTCTTGTCTGAAATCCAGTCCTCCTTCCATTCCAAAATGCGTAAACTCTTTCAAAGCCGTCTTCATTTGCCAGGAATGGCTTTTCATAAAGCTTTCACCTTCCTCTAAAATGGAAAGCGCCATACGACACCCGATATCTACTCCTACAGCATAAGGGATCACCGCATTCTTTGCAGCAAGCACACCGCCAACGGGTAATCCATAACCTGCATGCGCATCGGGCATCAAAGCCCCCTGAACACTTACAGGCAGCGACATCGCAACCTCCATCTGTGCCCTTGCCGTTTGTTCTATATTTTTTCCTCCATATACTTTTAGTTGTCCGGCTTCCTGCAGCAGATCAAAAGATTGAAAGATGCATGCTTCCTCTGCGGTTACAAAGGTGGCTGCAATATCTCCCAATACAGGATCCCCGGTATATTCAGCAGGATGCGCTTTGATACGTGTTAATAACGCTAATAGTTCTGTCTTACTATGATGTTTGTAATGTTTAGATAGTATGTTTATAACCAGGCTACGGGTGATGTTATTGGTATACCCCAGCCTGCTCAGATCTTTTAATTTAAGATTGTGCATATACGTACAGTTCCGATACCTGCCATACATTATGTATACAGGCATATGATCAATAAATGATTAACATGCTACCAGGAGATAACAAGGGCAGACAAACTGCTTAACAGTATATAGTTCTTATAAAAAGAAAAGAAGTCTGCCCTGCGTCAGGCAGCCACAAAAGGGGATGATATGGAGAGTCGTTCAGTCATGGTATTGTGTATTTAAAAGGTTACACAATATTGTTTATGACAGCAAAGGTATAGTATTCTTCTATTTCAATATTACATTGTCGAAATATTTATTGAAAATAGCAAGCGTTCTTTGCCTTACTTCATCAGAAGGAGAAGAAAGTTCTTTAAGTGGATAGTCCATTTTAAGCAACTCCCATTTATGAGCGCCTAACTGGTGGAAAGGAATGATCTCCACACGCTGAACTGTTTTATAATCTGCAAAATGACGACCCCATTCTTCAACATACTCGGGTTGATCAGTCCAGCCCGGAACCAGTACATAACGAAGCCACATAGGTTTACCGGTAGATTCGCGGTAAGCCGCCAGTCCAAGTGTATTTTTATTGGTAAGGCCTGTTAGCTTATGATGCCATTCGTCATTGATATGCTTTACATCGAGCAGCAGTATATCGGTATGTTCAAGAAGTTCATGAGCGCCGGCATCATTAAGCCGGCCATTGGTGTCGAGACAGGTATTGATGCCTTCTGCATGTAAGGCCTTAAAAAAGGTGGTGAGTTTACTGCGTTGCAGTAAAGGCTCACCACCGGACACTGTAACACCACCTTCTTCATCAAAATAATTCTTTTGCCTTTTCGCCCTCTTTACAAGTTCATCTATTTCAACCATCGTTCCTGCCTTCACATCAAGCGAGTCGGGGTTTTGACAGTAAACACAACGAAACTGGCATCCCTGTACAAACACTACCATCCTTACACCCGGGCCATCATGAGTACCAAATGTTTCAAGAGAATGAATTCTCAGATGACCGGGGTCATCTATATTCAATTTGGCTGCTTCAATATCTTGTAGTGGAAAGTACATGTATGCCTGTTTAAGCTCCTAAATAATCTATTGATAATGAGACAAAATTAATGGGAAACTGCGCTCTTACCTATGACGATGATCATAACTTATAATGATTTCAAACGGGGAGCATTCCTTAAAAGATGATTTCCATGATCTTAAACCAGGCTGCAGTAGTAAAAAATCCAAGTATGATGCTGATACCAATGATGAGGTTGGTGATCCTCGTATTCAGTTTAAATTGTTCAGCGATGATGCTGGATGTGATAAGTGTGGGCATAGCAGCTTCAAAAACACTTATTTTGGCAGCATGGCCGGTTTTGCCCGCCAGCAATGCCAGCCCTATCACCAATGCAGGAGCTATGAGCAGTTTATATACCTGTGTTACCATTACCTGCGAGATCTCCCTTTTCCAGCCATTGAACTTCAGTTGCAACCCAACGGAAAACAATGCCAGCGGAGCCACAGTTGCCGCCAATTTGTCAAAAAAAGGCTCAGCAGGTGAAATATCTATTACTGCCGATAGTAACAGCGCCAGCAAGGCACCAACAAAAGGCGGAAATGAAAATAACCTCTTTGCAACCAGCTTCGCAGAAACAGTAGCATGCTCCCCTCCTCCTTTCACCGCCCAGATAATACCAAAAGTTGAAAGCAGCAGGAACATGGCCTGGTCGCAGATAATGCCTATACTAATATACTGTTCGCCGTAATAGGCAGCAATAAGCGGGAATCCTATAAACGAAGTATTACTGAAGCCGCTTGCAAGAATCAGCGTGCTGCGCGTGCGTTTCGAATAACCCTTTATACGGCAGTAGACGGAAATGAATAACCATCCTGCAGCCATCACCACCAAAGAACCAATAGCCGGCAGGATCATTTCAGACGTCCAGCTTACCCTGGGAATATATTTAAAAGCAACTGCCGGCAATGCGATATATAAGATCCAGGTATTAATACCTTTATGTGCCTGCGGATGAATGAGCTTTGCCGATCTGAAGATCATACCCGCAACGATACACACTACGATCATAATAAAGTTAACCATAGTAATAACAAAGCTACTGGCTCAAAAGCAGCCACCATTGCACTATCCGGAAAGAATATGGTATTTTTTTACACCTGCGTTTTAGACCGCCTGAACTCAACAGGCGTCACATTCATATACTTCCTGAAGAAGCGGTTAAAATAAGCGGGATCCGCAAACCCCAGTTGATAGCTGATCTCCTTAACCGTTAACGCCGACGATGCCAGTAAGATCTTACTTTCTGTAAGCAGCCTTTTTTCTACAAGTTCATGCACCGTAAAATCCGATTCTTTTTTAACCATACGGTTCAGATTACGGGTATCCATATTCAAGGCACTGGCGTAAAACGACACTGGCGTACGGGTAGTAAAATTACTTTCAATCAACAATTCCAGGCGCGACATTAATTGTTTGGCATCGCTCAGCTGGGCAGCCGAAGCTTCATTTCTTCTATGCCGGCTGGCATGAAGGAACAACAACGAAATAAGATGGGTAAGCGCATAAATATCACCTGCTGCTGTTGAAAGCTGCAGACGCAGCATTTCAATAACATGATGAAAGAACGAAGCCCCCAGCGCATCTAAATCGGTATAGGGTAAATTTCGCCCCAACCGCATCATACCATTACCGGTATCTGCCGTATGAAAACGAAGGTATAACTGGTAAATAGACTCGTCAAAAATGATCATCCATCCCTCACGTTCAAAATCTTTCATTTGATGTACCTGGTCGGGATGCACGAAAAATACCCGGTTAGTGAGCATCTGGTATTCGTTCTCATCTATCAGCTGGCTCCCATGTCCCTTCGTGATCCACATGATCATATAATGATCATGACGGTGCGAAACCGGGGATAGCTCATGAACATAGCTATTCAGATTAATAAGCTGAACATGGTTATTATCGAGCAAAAGCTGCCTGGGAATCCTATTTTTCATACCTACAGGCAAATCTAAGGTTTTAGGCTACATAGCACAGCAACTGACACATGCCGGTGAAGCTATAAAAAATTGGGGCTGAAAGAATTCAGCCCCGCTTAACACTTAAAATACATCATATTTGTTGAAAACTAATCCAGCGTTGATGATCCAAAACTACCGCTACCACATCGGCGTCACTTGATAATTATTAATAAATACTATGCCTAAATTAACCCTTAGCCATGCATCAGTATCTGATATTTATCATATAATCAAAGCAATACTTATTTAAGTTATATCAACACGGCTATAATAAGAACAGGTTGTTTACCCGATGGCAACAACCTGCTTTCTTTGTACGCGCCCTATAAGGGATCAGAGGTATTGCTGCAGATAAGTGCGAACCGACCTGCGCGCCACTTCCAGATGATTTTTCAATGTATGTTTAGCGATCTGTAAAGTATCTGCCGCTTCATTCAAACTAAGATCTTCCTGCTCCACCAATTCGTATACCTCCTTTTGCCTGGGCGTAAGGCGGTCTATCGCCGTTTGCCACAAATGCCTGCATTCCCTGAATTCTGTATGATCCTGGCATATCCAGTAAGCATCACCCGGTTCATAAGACGAATGCAATAACGCATCCCTGCGCTGCTTCCTGTACACATCACTCACAACCATGTTCCGCAACAGCTGGTTAATATAAGCTTCCAGGTTTGCCACGTTCTTCAATAATGCCCTTCTTTCCCAAAGCTTCACAAATACTGCCTGGTGTAATTCAGCACAGGTATCCGGATCCGTTACCAGCTTCCGCAACCGGTGATGCACATAAGGACTGTACTTCTCATACATGCGATGAAAAGCTTCCCTATTCCCTTCGGCAGCAAGTACAAGCATCTCACGGTTCATAGCAGCGCTGGCATTTAGTAGTTTTATCAGATGAGTATGCAATATCCTACCTGTAGAATATTTTCCAATGGACTTCAATATTTTCCGTAAATTATTCGGAACAGAAGCAATAAAATGGTATTTTTTACAGATTCCAGAGTAACATTTCGTCACTGGCAATAAAAAATTTACCCCGGATGTTATAAAACAAAAAAAGCCGGCAAAATGCCGGCTCTTTTATTCTTTTCTCCTCTGCCTTACTTCCAGCCACCTCCCAGTGCCTGATAAATATTTACCATAACATTCATCTGCTGCTTCTTTGTTTCTATTAACTCAAATTTAGATTCCAGTGCATCACGCTGTGTCATCAGCACCTCCATATAATCTGCACGGGCCGATTTGAAAAGATCATTTGAAATATCTATCGATTGGGTCAACGCCTGTACCTGCCTGGATTTCAGGTCATAGCTTTTCTCCAGGTTTCCCATCTTCGATAATTGATTGGCTACTTCTACATACGCATTAAGAATAGTGCGCTCGTAATTATACACCGCCTGTACCTGCTTTGCATTAGCCGTATAATAAGCAGCCTTGATAGCATTTTTATTTACCAGCGGCGCAACCAGCTCACCCGCCAGTGAATACAGCATAGACTCAGGCGTTCTCACGATATAAGACGGATTAAAAGCCTGGTATCCCAATGCCGCAGAGATTCCCAGCGAAGGATAAAACTCAGCTCTGGCCGCCTTTATATCCAGTCTCGCAGCAGCTAGGTCCAGCTCCGCCTGCTTAATATCCGGCCTGTTCGCCAGTAACTGTGACGGAAGGCCTGCGTAAACAGTATTAGGCAGGAGATTGCCAAAAGCCTGGCCATCTCTCGGAATAGGCTGAGGATAACGTCCCAGTAAAAAGTTGATCCTGTTTTCAGTTTCGGTGATCTTCTGTTGTATATCATACAAAAGACTCCTTGTACTGAAAACTTCAGCCTCAAACTTACGTACAGCCAGCTCTGTTACCCGTGTAGCTTCTTTTTGCAGCTTCACGATCTCAAGCGCATTGCTTTGAATATCGATATTCTGCTTTACAATATCCAGTTGGTTATCTAATGCCAGCAATTCATAGTAGGAGTTCGCCACTTCAGCAACCAGGTTGGTCACCACAAAATTCCTGCCCTCTACAGTCGACAGGAAACGCATTACCGCAGCCTTTTTGGCATTACGCAGTTTATGCCAGATGTCAACTTCCCATTGAGCATAGGCCGCTACAAGAAAATCCGGTAGCGGATCAGGCATCTCTTTCCCGGGCTTTATTTCAGTGGTGGCATCACCAGCCCCCTGGCTGGTGTACCTTCCCACTTTTTCTATCCCCGCAGCTGCCTTTATACCAACAGAAGGCAACAACTCTCCTTTTCTGGCCCTGATTTCATTCCTGGCTACCTCAATTTCCTGCAGCGTAATATTCAGTTCCTGGTTATTCTTAAGAGCCGTATCTATCAAAGCATTTAAATAGGGATCCCTGAAATACTCGCTCCATTTCACAGCAGCCGTATTCGTAGTATCCTTTGTGCCGTTATAACTGGCAGGCACCTCCTTATTAGCTGTCTTTTCTACCAGCGACGGCACATGGCAGGCCGCAGCCAATGAGATACAAGCTATCCCCGCCACCCTGCATATTCTGTTTCTAAACATTATGATCAATTTCTTCGGTTAAGGGATTCTCATCTTCATCTTTGATGAGCTTGCGTTTGGCGGCAATACTGCCGAATATGTAATAAAGCCCCGGCACCACAATTACACCGAAGACAGTACCGAACAACATACCACCTGCTGCTGCAGATCCGATGGTTCTGTTACCTACCGCTCCGGGACCAGAAGCAAATACCAGCGGTATCAAACCTGCGATAAATGCAAACGAAGTCATCAATATCGGCCGGAAACGAACCTTGGCGCCCAGTATCGCAGCGTCAAGCACCGATAAGCCTGCCCTGTGTTTCTGCGCAGCAAATTCAACGATCAGTACAGCGTTCTTACCCAGCAAACCAATCAGCATCACCAGTCCAATCTGTGCGTAAATATTATTCTCCAATCCCATTAGCTTCAATAACAGGAATGCACCAAAAACACCTGCCGGTAAAGAAAGTATCACAGAAAACGGCAATACGAAACTTTCATATTGTGCCGAAAGGATCATATAGATAAACCCAAGACATATCAGGAAAATAAAGATCGCCTCGTTGCCACGTGCCACTTCGTCTTTGGTGATACCAGCCCAGTCTATGCCATAACCCCTGGGAAGGGTTTTCTTCGCAACTTCATTAACAGCTTTAATAGCCTCCCCGCTACTGTACCCGGGAGCAGCCGAACCGCTGATCTCGGCAGCTGTATACATGTTATACCGCGTTATCTCGCTAAGTCCGTATACCTTCTCCATTTTCATAAATGCAGACATGGGCACCATTTCATCGCGGTCGTTCTTTACATACAACTTAAGGATATCCTCCGGCAAAGCCCTGTACTGCGGAGCTGCCTGAACCATTACCTTGTATAAACGGCCAAATTTGATGAAACCCGTTTCGTAGTTACTGCCTATTAACGTAGACAATGTGGTCATAGCATTATCGATAGAAACGCCTTTCTGCTGCGCTATTTCATTATCGATCTTCAGCATGTATTGCGGGAAGCTGGCACTATAGAAAGAGAAGATAGATGTAAGCTCGCGACGTTTTGCCAGCTCTTTTATAAACTCCTTGTTTACATCTTCCATCCTTTTATAATCGTTACCACCCGTTTTATCAAGCAAACGCAATTCAAATCCGCCGGCAGCACCATAACCAGGTACAGATGGCGGCTGGAAAAATTCGATAGTAGCGCCTGGTATCTCTTTCGACTTCTCTTCAAGTTCAAGGATAATATCCTGGGCCGATTGCTTCCGTTCACTCCAGTCCTTCAGGTTAATCAAACAGGTACCGGAGTTCGACCCCGTACCTTCTGTCAGTACCTCATACCCTGCCAGTGCTGAAACTGATTGTATTCCTTCTATATGCTCCGCAATCCTTTGCAGCCTGCCGGAGATCTCATTCGTCCTCTCCAGTGAGGAACCGGGTGGCGTTTGAATGATGGCATAGATCATACCCTGGTCTTCACCGGGAATAAATCCCGATGGCACATCATTACTGATAAACCAGGTGCCAATACAGAAAAGAATAAGAATACCGAAAGTAACTACCCTGCGATTGACAATACCTCCCAGAACCCACTGGTATTTACCCGTAAGTTTATCAAACCCTCTGTTAAAGCCACCAAGGAACCGCACCAGCGGGGTTTTCTTTTTCGGTTTACCATGATTATTTTTCAGGATAATAGCACAAAGGGCAGGTGTAAGCGTAAGCGCAACGATACCCGACAGGATAATAGCCGTTGCCATCGTAATAGAAAACTGCCTGTAGAAAATACCTACCGGCCCCGACATAAACGCCACCGGTATAAATACCGCAGCCATCAGGAACGTAATCGCTATAATGGCCCCGCTGATTTCATGTATCACCTTTTTGGTAGCGGCATATGGCGAAAGATGCTCCTCTTCCATCTTGGCATGCACCGCCTCAATGACCACAATGGCATCATCTACCACCACCCCGATAGCCAGCACCAGCGCAAATAAAGTGATCAGGTTCAGGGTAAGCCCAAAAAACTGCATGAATACAAAGGTCCCGATCAGCGACACCGGCACCGCCAGCGCCGGAATAAGCGTAGAACGCCAGTCGCCAAGGAACAAAAACACGACAAGCCCTACCAGTATAAAAGCCTCACCTAAGGTATGAAGTACCTTTTCAATAGAAGCATCCAGGAACTTCGATACGTCATAGCTGATCTCATAATCCATTCCTTTCGGGAATGAATTCGCCTTGATCTCTTTCAGCTTCGCCTTTACATCTTTAATGACCTGGCTTGCATTACTGCCGTACGATTGCTTCAATACAATCGCAGCAGAGGGCCTGTCATTAAGATTGGAATAAATATCATACATCGCACTGCCAAACTCTATATCCGCTACATCTTTCAAATGCAGGATCTCTCCGTTTGCGTTAGAGCGAAGAATTACATTTCCATATTCCTCTTTGGTGCTAAACCTGCCCGAATACTTCAATACATACTCAAAAGCCTGCGAACGCTTCCCGGAGCTCTCGCCCGTTTTACCGGGAGAGGCTTCAAGACTTTGTTCTGCCAGCGCTTTCATCACTTCCTCGGCAGAGATCTTATAAGCCAGCATCCTGTCCGGCTTCAGCCATATGCGCATCGCATATTCCCGCGTACCCAGGATCTTGGCCGTACCTACGCCATTGATCCTGCGTAATTCAGGCAGGATATTGATATCGGCATAGTTATAAAGAAACTTCTCTTCAGCATGATTATCGGAACTGTACAGGTTCACATACATCAGCATGTTTGGCTGCTCCCTCGTGATCTGAACGCCTTCACGAACTACAAGCGGCGGCAGTTTATTCACTACCGAGGCCACCCTGTTCTGAACGTTCAGAGAAGCCTGGTCCGGGTCAGTACCTAAATCAAACACAACCTGTATAGAGGCTTCACCGTCGTTACCGGCATCAGAAGCCATATATTTCATACCCGGAACGCCATTGATAGCCCGCTCCAGCGGAATGATAACAGATTTAATTAATAACTCACCATTGGCGCCAGGGTACTCGGCGGTAACATTCACCGTGGGCGGAGAGATCGCCGGAAACTGTGTCACCGGCAGATGCATGATACCCAGCACACCCAGGAAAACAATAACAAGTGAAATGACTATAGAAAGGACAGGCCTTCTAATAAATTTACTAAACATGCAAAATGTGTTTGGGTACTTATTTTATTCCGTTCTCAATCTTAAATGGGTGACTACTTCCTTGGGATCCTGGTATTTATAAGACACCTTCTCGTTATCCTTGACCTTTTGTACCCCTTCCAGCAGAATATTATCACCTTCCGAAAGCCCGCCGCTAACCACGTAAAGATCTGGCAGCTCGGCACCGATGGTGATCTCTCTCGACTTGGCAACATTATCTTTACCTACTACAAACACATAACGCTTGTCCTGTATTTCATAAGTCGCTTTCTGAGGAATAACCAACACATTTTTGAGGGAAACTGTCATCTGTATCTTACCGGTTTCACCATGCCTGAGCAGCCTGCTGGCATTAGGAAACACAGCCCTGAAAGCAATATTGCCCGTTTCGTTATTGAACTCGCTTTCTATGGTTTCAACAACGCCGGACGAAGTGAACATACGCCCATTAGCAAGTAACAGGTTCACCTTCGTTTTACCAGCCGACTTTGCATTAGCCTGGTAATCGAGATATTCAGGCTCGGAAACGTTAAAATAAACATACATCTGGCTGTTGTCCGACAAACTGGTCAACAGCTCTCCTTCATCTACAAGACTGCCAAGTTTTAAAGGCAAACGGTCTATAATACCGTCAAAAGGCGCCCTTATTTCGGTGAACTCAAGATGAACCTTAGCCAACGCTGCCTCCGCCTTGGCATGATCCAGTTTCGCATTGGCCATAGCCAGTTCATTTTTCGATACCACGTTTCTGTCGGCCAGCGCCTTGGTATTCTGAACTTCTATCTCGGCAACTTTAGCCTCGGCCTGGGCCTTCAGTAACTCAGCTTCATAGATCTTCGGCATGATCTTAAACAACAACTGCCCCGCTTTTACAAACTGCCCCTCATCAACATAAATATTTTGCAGGTAACCCTTTTCCTGCGCCCGCAGCTCTATATTCCGTATAGAACGGATCTGGGAAACATACTCCTGCACAACAGAAGTATCGACTTTCAAAGGACTGGTAACGAAATAACTACTTGAACCTTCCTTTTCTTCTTTTTTGGATTTACAGCTTGTATGGCACAAAACGGCGCACAAGCTCATAAGCATGAGAATTCTCTTCATAAATAAGTATGCCTTCTAAAGCATTCCGGTTTTCTTGATAATTTCTATTTAGAGGTGCATAAACCCAATAGCATGAACGCTACGGGAAGCAAAGCAGTAAAAACAGTTTGAGAAATAAACAGGTTAACCTATAACCTGGAAGAAGCTGATAACATCAGATCCGGATCGCCCGGTACAGGATAAACCGGCAGGACTCGTTATGAAAAGAATGGTAACTGAACGGCAGGCGGTTATTGGAATACCAATAGCAGCAAACAGGAGGCCGGGCATTAAAGAAGGTGATACAATATTCGTCTACATCCGACTGTCTTCTGCAGGAAGAAGTTTCTTCCTCCTCCTCAATTTCTGTTTCGCTTAAATAATCGCTTCCATTTTCCGGGTTTGGAAAATCTGCCGCATAGAAAAGGGCCAATACCCCTTGTTGCAGTGTGCTCCGGTGGTATATTACCGGCTGTTTTACACCAGCCTTTCCTGAAGCAGCCCTGATAGTATTTTGACCGGTAGCGGCAAAAAGATGGCTGTTCTCCCCGTAAAGGAGAACACACAATAGGAGCGAAAACCTAATAAGCCATTTCATGATTTGACATCAAAAATAGCAGGAAGTTGACAAAATAGTACAAATAGCAAATTGTTAAATAAATTTAATCTGGCTTTTTCACCCCTGCCTCCAGTAAGCAGCCCTGTCCTTGCCCCCGGCAAACTCCCTCCCAAACAAGGAGTTATACACCACCTGTCTGCCCAATCCGGCTTACCGGTACCTGTGGCCGCAATCACTCATCCCCCCCGCCAACAAAACAGTAATATATTACCCGGTAACATTTTACTGGATCCCAACCCGTACAGCAATATACCACCTCACTCCCATCGATACCCAGCTTTCAGTATTTCCGGTATCTTTTAACCACCAACACTGGCAACCGCTCTTCGGTTAACTTTACATGAAACATCCCGGCGAATAGAATACTTTTTTCTTAAAACAAATTTTATGATTATTTTCATCGCAGTAACACCTGAACAATCTTCTTTTGCTTACCGGACCTGTTGCTGTTGACCAGAATGATTGCTTACTGGAACAAGAACACACATTGCCTATACGTATCTAAAACCGCAGTTATGCAAACACACCCTTATACCTATGTGCTGCACTATTCCCCCCCGGATGTATCTCCTCCAATACAACAATGCACTGGCAGCGCCATAAGTCATCGGGCCGCATCAGCCCGGCCCTCACAACTGTGCGTTAGCAAAGCCCCCCACGCCTCGGTTTTACCAGCTCAAAAAGCCTTCACACAAAAACGCAATTATATACATACTCAAATCAAATAAACAATGGCAAAACAAACCGGTTACCAAATCAACTTCATGGGCGTATCTGTACCCTTTCCCCAGCTGAGCGCTGGCCAGTTGAAAGACCTGGCAAGAACAGATGAAAAGAAAACCGGGGAGCTGAAATACCCGCATTTCAGTGTATTCCTGAGCAGCTCCCGGTGTTTCCCATTCTTCACCGCCACAAACATCGATGGAAAGCTGTTTAAAAAGATCCCAAGAAAAGAAGTCTTCCCCAGCGGCAACGACGAATGGTCGCTTGATGAAAGGGCTGCCGACTTCCAATGGGGCGCTCACCTGTACTCCGCTCAGAAAAGCGATTTTCAGCGCGGTCACATGACTAAAAGAGAAGACCCCCAATGGGGCGAAACCGTTGAAATAGCAAGAGAAGCAGCGCAGGCAACATTCCGTTTCGCCAACTGCGTACCACAAATGGGCGAACTCAATACAGAAGATTGGGGCAAACTCGAAACATATATCTTAACCAAACAAAGTGTACCGGAAAAACTAAAGGTCAGCGTATTTACAGGGCCGGTACTATCCGCTAACGACCCGGTATTCGTTACGGAAGTAGACGGCTATGAAGTGCAGATACCTACCCTGTTCTGGAAAATTGTTTATTACCTCGATGAAACGGGCACCTTAAGCCGCGCCGGCTTCCTTATGGGCCAGGAAAATGCCTTATTCGAAAAGAAGATCGTAGTGCGCCGTACAAAAGCCGCCATCGCAGAAGCAGCCGATTTTTCAGTCAGCTACTTCCAGGATTTTGAAGATGCAGCCATTTACCAGGTGAACATCAGCACTATCGAAAAACTCTCAAAACTTAAATTTCCTCCGGCACTGGAACCCTACCACGACGACCGCCCCCTCAAACTGGTCGTCGACAAAGTCCAGGTAGGCCCGCATATCGCAGCCATCTCAGACCAGGAAGCGTTGAATATGGACGAAAATGAAACCTTCCGTTTTCAATTCTCCAACATGAAAACAATCGCACTCCCCAACGCCGCAACCACCGCCCCTGCCGGAGTAGCCACAGCAGCAGGCATCGCCGGTACGGTAAGCGCCTCCGCAGCAGGGCCTGCCGGACAGTATACCGGGGAAATGAGAAAACACTTCGGCTATCACGCCACCTGGCTCCCTAACACGCCACTGGCGCTTGGCGACGTTGGTATTATGAAAGGCGATGTTTTCATCAAAGTATCCGACCTCGCCGCACGTGGCGTAAGCTTTCAAAAAGGTTTCCCTGAAACAAACCCCAAACCTGCCGACATAGATTACAGCTCAAAAGGCGCGGTATCTATGACAACAAAATTAGCCGGTAAAGCAGCCCCGGTCGGCAGCGCACTTACAGATGTCGATGCCGGTGTCATCATTGAATTTTCGAAGGAAAATGCCATCATATTCCAGGCAAACGGCACACTGGTGCATGCTATCGAAGACACACTGGAAGTAGGCGCGCAGATCATAGAACTATTCAAAGCAGGCAAATGGGATAAGAACTGGGTAGTAATAACAGAACTGGTATCTGCTGAAAGCGAAACCCTGCTTATAGCCAGCGGCAAAAACATGAAAGTGGAACTGAAGGCCAATGCAAACATCTCAGCAGCCTCCCTGAATATCGCCGACACCCAATTCGGCTTTACACTCCAGGGTTCCAGTTCATTACAAACAAAAATAGTAGCCAGCCAGGGCCTTACCCCATTGTTCCGCCTCATGAAATTAAGATCTCAGCTGTTTAGCCCCCTTGAATTCAGCATCGCAGGCGTCTCCCCGCTCGATATGCTCACACCCGAAGACGCCTCAGATCCTGCCAACAATGGAAAGATCCAGTTTAACTACCTGGAAGAATACAACCGTTCATAACCCTTAACTATAAAACCACATTTACATGAAAAAACCAATACTGGGTAAAAGAACCTTCCTGCGCGATAACACCGTACCGGCTATAGCCTTCGAGAAAGCAATGACCATACGTCATAGAAACACTTTCTCCATAGCAGCCGGCGAAGAACAGAATGAACCATTATACACAGGAAGATATATTGCCGTTTTAAAAGAAGGCGCCGACGATTTCAAACACGCCAGGAAAGTCTTTACCAACAACGCCGGCATGAAGATCTCCAGCATCAACGACTTTAACGCAAACAACTATGCAGCCGCAAACGAAGTTGACGCGGATGTTATCACCTACGACCAGCTCGGCGTAGCCCTTATCAGCGGAGAACCGGAACAGATCAGCACAGTGTCGGCAATGGCAGATAATGAATACATCATCATCCCCGAAAGGATCGCCTATGTGCCAGAAGACCTGCCCGCCCTCGCCGACAGGGATGTCGCTACATGGGGCCTGAACTGCACCGACGTACTGAAGTCAACCTATACCGGCAATGGCGTTAAAGTAGCCATCCTCGACACCGGTTTCACAATGAACCACCCCGACTTTGCCGGCCGCAACATCACAGCCCAGTCTTTCGTAGACGGCGACACCGATCCAATGGATCATCATGGCCACGGCACACATTGTACCGGAACCGCCTGCGGCGGTATAGATGCCAACGGTCTTCGTTACGGCGTAGCCACCAAAGCCGATATTTATATAGGAAAGGTCCTGGGTAACAACGGCAGCGGCTCACAACAGTCTATCTGGAACGGCATCCTATGGGCAGCCGATAGCGGCTGCAAAGTGATCTCTATGTCGCTCGAAAGCCCCGTTTTCCCAGGACAGAATTACGACCTCACCTATGAGCGCTTTGCTAAGTATGCAAGCGCAAAAGGAGCGATCGTAATTGCGGCAGCAGGTAATGGCAGTAAACGCAACTGGGGCCACTTTACACCCGTTAGCAGCCCTGCAGACTGCCCTTCAGTTCTCGCCGTTGCCGCACTCGACTCCAACATGAATGTTGCCGACTTCTCAAACAGGTGTATCAACCCCACCGCACAGGTAGATATCGCGGCCCCCGGTTACGACATCTATTCCTCCTGGACACTGCCCCAGCGCTACAACAGGATTCACGGAACCAGCATGGCAACCCCGCACGTCGCAGGAATACTGGCACTATTATGGGAACAGTACCCTAACTATTCCCCCTCAGAAATTACCGTGGAATTGTTTAAATTTGCTAAGAGACTGGCGCTTCCATCAATCGATGTCGGAATTGGGTTAGTAATGGCAAAGTAATATTAAAGTAATATTTAAAATTTACTGAGATGAAAGAGATCGTAATCACATTGGATGAGTCCTGTATAGAAAGAACGGGGGATCTGGCTAAAGACTACGGCAAAGAAGGCCTGTTGGTAAAAAGTGTATACCCCATAGGTGTGATCACAGGCACTGCCGACGATCAAACCATTGAAAAGCTTCGCACCCACAAAGAGGTTGCCCAGCTAAAAGAGGAAATAACTGTCCGGGTTCCCAATAAGAACAGCAAGATCCAGTAATCCCGGTAAAATATTGGTTCACACCGCGTAAAGGCTACCTTCAGGTAGCCTTTACGCTCTTAATCCCCTTCCTCATCAAATATTCCTCCCCCTCCCATCTACGAAAAAGTACGCTTTATATACGGACGATCGACGAACTATGAACGAGCCATAAACGGCCACCAACATAGCACCTCATTATAAACAAGCTGTCTTTAAATAAAGGCCGGGCCATTTTCAACTTTATTCCGCATCACAAACAAAATACACTGTAAACGAATGAATTAATCTCCAGATTTGTTAATTACAAACGAACCCCTTACCTTTGCCACCCTCATAAATTGGATCGGTAGCTCAGCTGGATAGAGCAGCTGCCTTCTAAGCAGCAGGTCATTGGTTCGAATCCAATCCGGTTCACAAAAGCGCAATCTGAAAATTGCGCTTTTTTTATACGATTTTATTCCAGCAAAACCTTCCGGCCATACCTGTAATCACAATAAGATACCGCAGGCCGGCAGCATTGTCTTAACTGCTGAAACTAACCCATTCCTCATTTTTCCACCATCTTAAAAACACGCACATAATCAATTTCCATTTTAGCGGGTAAAATGGAGGGGTCTATGCCCTGTTCACCACCCCAGTTGCCACCATAGGCAACATTGAGAAGCAAATGGAATCTTTTATCAAATGGCCATGCAGCAGCGCCTTTACCCTCATTCACAAAGGTGAAAACCAGCGCATTATCAATGTAACCGCGGATCGCATAAGGCGTCCAGTCCACCCGGTAAACATGAAATGCCGTCATAGCATTATCCACCATTTTAGTGGCCGTTTTCTGCGTGTTGATTACATGATTGTATGCTTCTGAATGTATGCTGATATGCACTTTATTGGGGGCGTAACCCACGTGCTCCATAATATCGATCTCACCGGATTTGGGCCATCCTCCATAAGCCCGGTCTGTTGGCAGCATCCAGATGGCAGGCCAGGTGCCTTTGCCGATGGGCAGCTTTGCTTTTACTTCAATACGGCCATACAGAAAGTCTCCTTTGCCCTTCGAAACCAGGCGGGCGGAAGTATACTCTTTTCCTTCAATGGCTTCCTTCTTTACAGTAATGGTGAGGATGCCATTCGCTACTGAAGCATTGGCAGCTTTGTCCGTGTAGTATTGCAGCTCGTTATTTCCCCATCCATTGCCGCCAAGGTCGTAGCCCCACTTGGTGGAGTCTGGCTTACCTGCCTTATCAAATTCATCCGCCCACACAGGCTTAGTCTCAAATGCCCATCCCTTATCCTGCGAAACCTGTAACGCTCCGCTTGCATCCACAGGCTTGCCTTTCCGCTGACCAGCACAGGCCAATAACTGAGTAGTGATCAGTACGATCATTCCAAACGTCAAAATTTTCATTTGATAAATTTTTATTTTTAATAACCAAAAGCAGCCGCTCCATCCCCCGTAGCACTGGCGAATATTTATAAAAAAAGAAACGGCATTGCCGTATTGTAAGCCAGGCATTTTAATCAGAAGGAATCGCCCCTGCTGACTGAAATGAGTTGCCCGGTTTAGACATATGGCCTGTTCTTGTAAAGCTAATAAAATATATCTACCAGCGGTTATTCCACAAAAGCCCGATCATTCTCTTAATACTGCATTCCAATAACAGTTGATCCCTAATTTCTCTTACCTATTGTATAACCAGGTAAATTGTGCTAACAGGTAGGTGTTACTTGTACTAAAGAAAATAATACTCAAAGTGATTTCAACCCTGATAAGACATTTCCTTATTGGAATACTATTTATTTCAATCCCCCGCTTAGTTTTCGCTCAATCTGATAGCGCAACAAAACATTCGGGAAAGCCTAAGATCTACCTGGTAGGCGCCGTCCATTCCATGCATTTCAATCCTGGTTTTCACTATTCTGTCAACGACTTGCTGGAACAGGTAATTCAGCTAAAGCCGAATGTAGTATGTGGTGAAATCACGCCCGAAGCGTTTGAAAAGGACATGGAAGGTTACTACCCCGTGGAAGCAGCATTTTTGGCAGAAATGGCAACGAAGCACAAGTATAGTTTTATACCTGCCGACTGGAGAATAGATGCATCTACTCAGGCTTTGGCTGCAAGCATCTTCCCAAAGGACATTGAAAACAGGCAGTCGGATATTGATAGCAGTTATTTAGACGGAATAAATAAATTTAATGGAGCGTCCTTATACGACTTTATACATGCCCCTGAAAGTGTTGGGCTAATGGATTCCCTCTTCGAAAAAGTGGTAGGAAGCAATCCTGTTTCCGAGATAGCAATGGGAAGCTGGCACGAACGTAATAGGCGAATTGTGGAAAATAGCTTGAAATATCTGAACGATAGCAGTGTCGTTGTGTTTGTGTTCGGAGCGGCTCATGTACCCCAAATAAAAAGACAGCTGGAGGCGTTGGGATTCCACGCGGAAATACCCAAACGCCTTTTTATCCCGTCAGATAACTTGAAGATCTCTCAACAGGTAATTAACCGCTGGAAAAAGAACCTGTCTCAATTGACCAGGATCCGTGACCAGACAATAAATAACTCCTACGATAACTATCAAAAAGTTATCAGCAGTAATAGAATTGCCGAATTGACTAAAACACTGGAGCTTGTAAAACAATGAATAACAGAAAACCTACGGTAAAGCCAAAGGGACGGAAGCGATCCCAGCCGATGCGTCTTTCTTTGGCGTGAAAGATCTGAACAATCCTGAAACCCGCATATGTATCATTAATGATGTGTTTGTGGATGCAATATTTTAAACAGCTCCTTTTGTAGATCTTCGTTTGACAGTTCGTTTAACGACTGGCTATCAATTTCATACCATTTCTTTTTATGGCCTAATACACCAATTACATAAGTGTGTCCGGCCTGAACAGCATCACCGGTTTCGGGATGCTTTTTAGAAAGTGTAACTACTATATCTTTATATTTTGACATCCTGTAAGATAACTAAAATAGCTGGTAGTATACGTTGAAAAAAAGACTACTTTTTTAACCTGTTATGCCTAAGTGAATATTTGTAGAAGTCCTCAACCTTGGTACGCGCCCAGGGTGTTTTGCGTAGAAATTTAAGGCTTGACTGAATGGATGGATTGCTGGTGAAGCAATTGATACGGATCCTGTTCCCCAATTCTTCCCAGCCATAGCTTTCTACCAACCTGGTAATAATATTTTCCAGCGTTAAGCCGTGTAAAGGATCTTTTGAGGAATTTTCCGCATTCATTCGCTACAGTTTTAGACCAAAGATAATCTTCTTTCCCCCAATAGTTCCCTTGCTAAATAATTGAAGGAAACATCTGTTAAATTCTTGCCTTAACTCCAATGGCAATATTCCTCCCAGGCAGCGGTGCAAGGTATTTCAAAAATGAATTCTGCGGACGCGCCTCAACATTCATCAGGTTATTTCCACTCAGATAATATTCCATCCCAACACTTTTGATCTCACTTTTATAAGATATCCTTGCCCCCAATATCGAATAAGCAGGCATAGGCGGTTCCGGATTTATATTCTTACCCAGGTACCGCTGTTTAAGATAACGATCAAATAGTAAGGCAGCTTCTATTTTCTTATAACCTGCCTTACACGAAATCCCATACCTGCTGGTAGGCATATTAGGCATGTAATCTCCTTCCGCCCATTGCCTCATCCTGTCGTCGGAGGTATTGATGTTTTTAACCAGGTCGAAGAATGAAGTCAATTCCCAGTTGTACCTTTTTTCTTTTGAATATTTATAACCCAACTCAGCCTCCCAGCCCGTTATTTTAGTATCTGATTGCCGCCACTCCTTTACAAGGAAGCCGCCTGACCGGGATATACCCGTATGCGCCAGGTACATATAATCTTTAAACCTGGTCAGATAACGACTAACAGCAATACGAACACCACGATAATTAATACCCCCTCCTAACTCAACAGTTTGAGACATCTCCTTCTTAAGCCTGTCATCGCCATTCTCCTCCAGCATAATGGTATAGTGGTTATTGCCGGCATATAGCTCGTTCACATCAGGAGCCCTTTCAGCATGAACATAAGAACCTTTCAGGTTGCCAATCCTAAACACATCCCACTGTATAGAACCATTGAAGTGATTCAAATGATAATCCCGCTGCGACAACTCCCCTCCTGCAAGCCCGCGGCCTGGCGTATAACCATTGCCACTTCTGGCCCGCCTGTTTGCAATATCATGCCTGTAGCCCAGTTCTATATTCAGCTGCTTTACTTCCAGCCGCTGTAGCGTGAACACACCATAGTCCTTGCTCTGATTATCTGGCAGATAACGGTGCTGCCCAAACCCGCTCATATTTACAGCCGATAAATCAACCCCACTTATCCCTTTCAATTTTTTTATTTGTTTTTGCTCAACTTCCATTCTTACTACATGACGCGTTGTAACGAACCTGTTTGCGCTGTAATTTCCGGTCAGCTCTCTGTCATCTCCCAGCTGTAGCATATAATTCAGCTTTAAAGAGGAAATGCCGGCTATCGGTGAACGCAAACCAGCTTCAAACAAAAAACTGTTATTATACGACCTTGTATTAATAGGCAGATATACCATTTTACCGCGCACAACATGCGAAGCCCCATCATTGTGGCTATGGGCATGCCCAGGCAATTGAAGCAGCGCATAACCGGGAATACCATAATAACCATAAGAGAAACGATACCCCATCCCTGCATAAAAGTTTTTGCCAACATAACTCCCTCCTAAGTTAACCGATCGGCTTTTAGAATGACTATTAGGCATAATCCCCCTGGTAACCGGCGCATAATCATAAATACCCTTTACAGTAGTTGTATAAAGCGGCGTATTAGGATCCTGGCCGGGAATATATTTATCATTCCTCGGATTTTGAACAGTTTTACCATCAACTACAGAAGTCTCCAGGAAAGTGTACAGGTCAGCTTCACTAAGATCCCAGGCCGGATTATTTATGTTCTCGAGAACAAACTGGCTGAGATAAGGATATAGACTAAGATTCCTGACCACCTCTTTATCTACATTCACTTGAGCCATAGCCTGCGTGAGATCATCTATTTTAGGATCATAGGCAATAGGAGCCTTGGTATTACCTGGAATGCGTATGTCTTTGTTCCATCGGTTCATAACGCCAACATGCCATGCCCAGTTTTTACCCATATTTCCATTAAGGTCAGCGGATTGTTTATATCCATTATTAGTACTCCCCTCCCCCGTCACAAATCCCGATACCTCCTTCGAAAACCTGGCTCCAGGAATGGTATTGTCTCTAAGGTTAACAGCACCACCAATAGCTTTACCCCCATATAAAATGCTCGCACCACTTTTATAAACGTCGATCCCCAGCAGGTTATCCATATCGGTAACTACGTTTAGGTTGGGGCTTATACCAGAAAGATCATTTATAGCTAATCCATTAGAAAGCGTTCTAACCCGGTTACCACTAAGACTTCTTACAACGGGCGCCCCGGAATTAGGTCCAAAATAAGAGTTATGAACACCAGCAATATGACTCAAGGTCTCTCCCAGCGTCGAAGACTGCAATAACTCCAGATCCTTACGGGATATCTTTTGCGCATTTAATTCGCCTGCATACACTTTTGTAGATACTATCACCTCCGGAAGTACCGCCACCTTCAGAGAATCTTTTACACTGCCCTGCTGCGCAAAAGCATCTCCCATAATTAAAAAGAAAATAACAGAAAACAGGTGGCAAGAGTACTTGTTAAGGAACATCTTCTGATAGTTTAGAATTTGAATGCCCGGATATTTTGGCGTTGCAAAGATAGAGTTCTAAATTAATAATTGCAACTACGTTTCATTTTTAAATTTTATCTTCTACTTTCGCAAAAATTTTTATCGATGCTTATTACAAACAACTACACACGACTATTAATCGTTACAGGAAGTTTATTATTCTCAGTTTTCACCTCTTGTAAAAAAGACGGACAGGAAGCTATCAGTGATGTTGACATCAATCTGCCATCAACGCTTACATTAAATTATGGAGAGGAAAAAGACCTGGATATACCGGCTGAACTCCTTGGCCGGACTGATCTAAACTTTACGCTTGAGTTTACAGAAACTGAAAATAATCAGATCAACACAGAAAACAGGCTTTACGATAAATTAGCAAAAGCTATCACTGTAAATAGAGCCCAGGGAAAGATCCACGTGAATAGCAATTTCATTTACCCAAATGGCGCAGTATCATCTGTAACAGGACAAAAGCTACCGGAGAGCTATAAGATAACAGTTATTGCAAACTCGGAAAACAAAACGCGCATTGGTAAAAAAACAGTAGCCATTACCGTAACACCAGCTAAATTCAACATCAAGGGAGCAGACAATAAAGCCGAGATACCATATGCTTATGTTTTATATAACAACGCAGGGGCTACTTTTGAATTGGAACCAGGTACGCTATCCCTGGACGGAACCTCCTGGTACCTGGATAGCAAAGGTGCAGAAACAGTCGTTTCGCTAAGCGGCAATAAAATTCAGTTTAAAGGAAGTGCCGGAGACCCCGCTAAGAAAACTGAAAAGGCATACGACCTAACGCCTTCATTGAAAAAAGACGGCTTTGATATTGCATCCAGGCCATTACGTGTTATTTTCATCCCTCAGATAAAGTTCTTCTACGGCGCATACTATCCCGAACTTGATCTTACCATTTTACTTAACCTGGTGCATATTGGCTTATCAAATGCCTACGTATCAGCCGCACCTGTACTTTATCCTGAAAATTACAAATCCACATTCAGCCTCACCTCTATCGAGAAAGACGGCAAAGCTTTTGAAGACAAGGATGGCATATTCGAAGTAAATGACAAAACCGGAATAATCACTGTAAAAAAGAACACCACGCTTACAGCAGGCAGTTATAAACTCAGCGTAAAAGCAACCACAACAACAGGGCTGGAATTCCCGGCAACTATGACACTGGAGATGTCTAAGCTTACAGACTAAAAAACTGTTACACCATTAAAACCATTAGTGAAGCCAGCCTATTTGCGATACATAGCAAATACAGCCAAAATCCCGCAGGCAAATGAATGCGCGGGATTTTGGCGCTAAAAGCATTATACAATTCAATGCGCTCCGTTTACCGCAAACAGGAATCAGCCAATATAATAATACCTGCTCATAGGTATTATCATACCCTGCGGCAAGCTTATTATAGTATTCGTTAATTCATAACAAAAAGAAAACATACAAAAACGAATTGTTTATTAAAAAAACAAGCATTTCTAAAAATATAATTCTATATTTAGAGTACTAACTGCACTAAAAAATACAATTCATACTCTAAAACACTCCTGACTGTATGTGGAAATACCTGCAACTATGCCAAACCCTGAAAGCCTTATATTATACACAAGAGGAGATAATAACACTCCTTAAAAAAGCCGGGCTCGAAGCCGGTGATTTCAATCTAACAGGCAGGGGAATTGTCGTCTGGGTAGGAATAATAACCAGACTGGAACAGCTGGATAATATAAAACAACTGGTACAGGCAGCCTTGGAAGACTTCCCCAAAAACCCGGTATTGCTTGCTACAATGGCCGATCACCCTCAGGCCAATGCAGGAGTATATAATGGCAGGGAAATAGATTGGAAAGACGGCCCGGTAAGTAAAAAAACATTGGAAAAAATTACCGGAGAAAAAAGCACCTTGCTTCCTGTAAGCTTCATGGAAAAAGGCATAATAAAAGCAAGAGCTGTAGCAAGGATCGAAACTTCAGACAGCCTCGGTACAGGTTTTCTGATCAGCAAAGACAATTTATTCCTGACTAATAACCATGTCCTGCACAGCCGGGAAGAAAGCGGGCTTAGCAAGGTTCAGTTTAACTACCAGAAAACCAATACCGGCGCGCTGGCTATTTTTGAAGAATTTGAAGTTGACAACACTGTATTTGAAACCTCAGTAGCCGATGACTGGAGCATTGTTAAAATAAAAGGAAACCCGGCCGAAAAATATGGCTTCCTGAAATTAACAGAAACGAAGACCAGAAAAGACGACTTCGTTAATATAATTCAGCATCCGGGCGGTGAAGACAAGAAAATAGGCATCTACCACAATATCGTTACATATGCCGATGACAATATCGTTCAATACCTGACCGATACTATGCCAGGGTCATCCGGCGCCCCTGTATTCGACTCTGACTGGAATGTGGTTGCTTTACACCATAGCGGCGGATGGATTAAAGAACCCGGTGCACCAACCGAAGCACTCCGAAACGAAGGAATCAACATAACAAAGATCATACACCAGCTTACAACCCTGGGATTCGAATTATGAGACTTTTTTCAAAATACTACAACGAACTGCTCCAGGAAATGTATACCAGATATCCCACCAGGGAAGACATTTCAACATTAGTTAAATCTGCAGAAATAGAGCCTGGAGACGTCAACTTAAACGGAAGTGCACTGGTAATGTGTAACTCAGCTTTAACTGTGGCGGAACAACAAAATAAATTATTGCCGTTGATAGAAGCAGTACTCCGGGAACATCCCAACCTATCAACGGTAAAAGAAATTCTGGAAAGAATAAAGGACGGCAGTGCCATGATCCATCCACTGCAATACACTCATAATAAGGCTCAGCAATATGTCGATAGTAAAAAAGTGTTCCTGGTATATGACGATACAAATAAAGACATGGTTTTACTCTTGAAAAAACACCTGGCACCACTTTACAGGTTTTCAAAAAAAATATCACTTTTTGACATACATACGGATCTGGGAGGAGGAGCTAACAGGGAAGAAATACTTTCCAGGAATCTCGAAAACGCCTCAATAGTATTACTCTTATTAACGCCGGACTTTTGGGGCAACATAAACAATGACTGCGACAAAATGATGTTCGCAGCCCTGGAAATGAGGAAATGCACCATCCCCGTACTATTGATCGATTGCCTTTGGACAAGGATCGAAGCGCTGGAAAATATAGTCCCACTTCCTAAAGACGGGCAATTTGTTTCATCGTCGGCAAACAAAGACCAGTTACTAAAAAAGATTGCAGAGGGCATAGAAGAAGTCGTCAATTCTAACTGTAACCAGAACTAACTATAATGAACATATCATCCGAAACCATAGCGCAGATAGACCAACTTTTAGACCGTATCAAATACGGGGATTGCGTTCTCTTTCTGGGACCCGACATCCTGGTTGATAACCGGGGAATGCCATTGAGCGTATCCTATTCGCATGATATCTGCAATCGGATGCAAAAAGCCAACATCGATTTCGATACCACCCAGCAAAATGATATTTACTATTCCACCAACAGGTATATAAGCGGACTCAATAAGTTACAAAGCAACAACTACGTAAAAACAACCGATCTAACGATTAAAAGGGAATACAACAAATTTATCAACGATAAGGCCAGTTATACAAACCTGCACAAACACCTGTCTAAGATGCCGTTTTATCTGACAATCAACACAAACCCGGATGATCTGATATTTAAGCTTATAAAAGAAGACATAGGCACAAACCAAAAATGTCACTTTGGTTATTACGACATAACCAAGGACAATAACGAGGGACGCGCAGAAAAAGACCTGCCTGCCGAAATCAACACAGAGAACTATGTTGTATACAACGTATACGGCCATGCAAGCGACAATACAGCCAGCTCTGTCATCATCAGGGAATCTGAGTTTCTTGATTTATCAAGAAAAATAAATACCACCGGAAACGCTATGCCGGACGTTATAAAAACATTTATAAAAAACAACAAAATTTGCCTGTTCCTTGGCTTTCAATATGACTCCTGGCCCCTAAAAATATTGCTACGATCCCTGGGATTCACGCAAGATGTACCTGGCCAGAATATCTCATTTACGTACAATGGCCTGCTAAAGCACCACGCCGATTTTTATAAAGACAATCTTCAATTTGTATTCATTGACTCGGAACCATCCAGCTTTGTAACATTTCTTTATGAGCGCATGCAGGAAAACATAAGCCCCGATGATATTCTTAAAAAAATACCCGACAAGCCTTTGAATATCGTATTTATCTCCGATCTATCCGATACAGAAGATAGTAAAATCGATACTCAAATACGCGATCATATTGCCAATACCCTGCAACCGCTCCGGTATAACGGATTTATCAGCATGTGGTCGGAAGACCTTCCTACAGGAGGAACCGATAAACAAGCGGAGCTAACAAGAAGATACAACGAGGCAGATATGTTTATTGTAGTTGGTACTGCAAATCTTTTTGCCGCCGACTATTTTTCCAGGATAGAAAACGCACTGGCATTAACTCATGAGGGAAATAAAATGCTGATCCCCGTTTATGCTCGTGATTTTCTCTACAACGACATCTCCGGTATAACAAACAACAGCTGGATCCCCCGCGAAAACAACAAACCGGTTCCTGTAAAAGAAGACCTGGACCGAAGAGGACTGGCCGCCTGCGAAGTAATTAAAACACACATCACAACCATACTAAAAGCTAGAGAAGCAAATGCAGGAAAAAATTAACAGGTATCCGAGCATCCGCTCGTTCGAAACCAACGAGCAGCAGCTTTTCATTGGCCGGGAAAAAGAAACCCAAAGCCTCTTCAACAAAACGATATCTGAAAAACTCGTCTTACTATTTGCCAGGTCTGGTATAGGCAAAAGTTCACTGCTGAATGCAGGCTTAATTCCATTACTTCAAAAAAAGGGGTTCCTGCCCATTAACGTAAGACTTAATACCAACGCTACCTCATCGCTGGACTCACCTGTTAAAATATTAAAAGACGCTCTCGCTCTTTATGAAAATAAATTTATTGTAAACCAGCTTCCCGGCGCCGGCAAAGAGGCGCCCGCGTCTGAAACACCAGGCAGTGAAGCCGCCTTAAATAAACTTCCACTATGGGAGTATATAAAATGCTGCAGCTTCCCGCTGGGCTGTACGCCAGTGCTGATCTTTGATCAATTTGAGCAGTTTTTTAACTTTGAAATCTCTCTCCAAAACGAATTCCTGACACAACTCAATGAACTCGTACAGGAAAAAATACCTTTACGTATCGCCGAAGACGCTGAAGACCATAACAGACCTGAAAAAGCGAAAACAGAACTCCAATATTCATTTTTGCAGGAACAACCCACCCTAAAAATAGTCGTAGCCATAAGATCCGATAAGATCTATGAAATGAACCGGACAGCCCAATTTCTCCCCGAAATCCTAAAAAACCGCTTTGAACTCTTACCCTTAGCTGAAGAAGACGCAGAACGAGCCATTAAAGAACCCGCCACGATCAATAACCCCGAAGTATTTGAATCAAATTGGTTCAAATACGACAACAAGCTGATTCAGGAAATTATACAAAGTCTTAAAGGCGGGAACGATGTTATCGAAACTACCCAGCTGCAAATTGTTTGTAGTCAAATAGAAAACCGGATTATTAAGCCAAATCCGGCATTGAAAGCCAGAGGCAAAACGCCCGGATATACAGTTACATCCAATGACATTGCTCAAATAGGCGGCATCCAAAAGATCATTGACGACTTTTACGGAAATCAAATTGCCTTATTAAAAACCGCAGAAGAGAAGGAATTGGCCAAAAGACTGATTGAGGACAAGATGTACGATAAAAATACTAATAACCGTAAAATCGTTTTTGAAAATGAAGTGATCTTGATAATAGAAACCGAAAAAAGAAAACTAGGCCTATTTTCTCTTAACAGCAAAAACTTCATAAACGACCTGCTTAACCTTCGTTTGATCAGAGAAGATTACAGGGAAAAGAAAATATTTTATGAGATAAGCCACGACTACCTGTTAAACGCAATAGGCGCTTCATTTGATTCACGCGAAGCAAAAAGACTTATCCACGAAAACTCCGAACTGGATATTTCCCGAAGGAAAGCAAAAAGACTGGCAAACATAACTATCATATTATTCGCATGCTTTATTATAGCTACAGTAATTGGAGTAATAGTCCTAAAACAAAAAAATAACAAAAACCGTTCACTGCTCTCACAGGTATACACCAATGAAGGAGAAAAAAAATACAGGAATGGGGAACAACAATTCGCACGCTACTACTGGAACCTGGCCGAAGAAATAAGTGATACGGAGATTAACAGATCCTATATCTATGGAGCCTTTTCCGGAAAATCCATCTCAGTATCAAAGGACGGCAATTACGTAGTAACGCAGTTCATGGATAATTCAGCCGCAATATGGAAACTTGTCAAAGACTCAATTATCTTAAAAAAACAATTTCCTAATCATAGTGTCTCATTTCTACCGGTTCAAGACATTCTCGAAACTACTGACACATCAGGAAAATCAGTATACTACTTCATAGCTAATCTAAATAAACCAATCAGCTTTGTTAAAAATGGTGTAAAGAAAGACACTTTAATATCCAAAAGAATAAGCTTTCAGGATTCCTCGTATTTCTGCTTAGCCGATAAAAAGAACCTTGGTATTGATCCATATTTTTACCCACTCCCGGGCAAGCCCCCTTTAACGAAAACAAATAGATTTCTGGACTCAGTTTATCTGTCATCTGTAAAAAAAGAAAAAGCAGAAGCAAAAAAAAGAGACAAACTCTTGCAAAAGTATCTCACTAAGGATTATGAACCGTATAGCACAGGTAATATCGTGACTAATGTAAGATCGCTTGACCACTCCTTCACTGTAGTAACAATTGCATCCTCCGGATACCTTGTGGACTTAAAGTCCGATACAGTTTTCTCTCTGAAAAAAAGCATATATCCCTACTCTTCAAGCACTTCTTCATCCGACACTTCCATTAGTATTGCTGCAGAAAAAGAATTATATCATTATGCCAGAACCAGTAAAAAGCTAACTATAACCCCTATTAAAATAAATACACAGGATGAAATACTGGCATTTGAACAGGATAAATACATAATATACGATAAATACAGGAATGAAGAGGATTCGGATCCATCTCTTGTTATTTATGACATCACTTCAGGTAACAAATACACAATTGGAGATTTTAATTTGGGAAGAATAACAAATGAAAACCTCTTCTTATCTGGCATGGACAACGACTTGTACTATATATATAACATCAGGAATAGAGATTTACAACTTCTGGATAGCCAATCGGTTAATATCATACTGTCAGAAGACCTCCGATATACATCTGTTATCAAAGAAGACAGTATTTTAATTATCGACAACAGGGAATATCCTGTCAGAATAAAAGCCCGCTACCCTTCTTCGCCATATACTTATAATCGCCGGCCCGGATTTAATGGATCATCCTTCTTCTTTTCGTATCAAAACAGAACATTTATCTATAACTGCAATACCAATGAGCTAAACACTTACAATTCTGAAGATTTAACCCTGACAAATATCTACAGCAACAAATTCATCAGTTACAGAATTGACAATACAAGCAAATATTACAAGCAGCAACCAGCAGGAGCCGCAATGTTGATCCTCAATTTCCAGGACAGCACAAAAAACACTCCATCTTACCTGCAAAAAGCATACTGTAATTACTTCAAAAACCAAATAGGTAAATAACAATACAGAAACTTAACGCAACCCTTACCGCAAAAAATAGGCTCCCCTGCGAAGTTTATTTTTTATGTATCTTGGTTGCGACACATGGATTATACCCAGCAGATATTATTCCTGGCAAGCGCCTTGGGAGCGGTTAATGGCCTCCTGTTAAGCCTGTACCTGTTTGCCAGCCGGAAAACCCGGTCCTTGCCTGCATTTTTCCTGGGACTACTGCTGCTGGCGCTAAGTATAGAAATAGTAAAAACTGTTTTTGTCTATTTCAATCCCGATCTGCCCAAGATCTACCTCCAGATAGGAGCCTCAGCCTGTTTTTTGATTGGCCCCGCTTTGTACTACTTCCTACGGGCATCATTAAAAACAGTATCCCATATGCCCGTTGCCTGGAAACGGCACTGGGGACTGCTGGCCGGGATCATATTAATAGGCGGCAGCCTCGTACCATATGCCTCCTACCCCGATGCCTGGTGCAGGTATATCATGCGCGGCGTCTACACCCAGTGGTTTGTATTTTTGGTATTATCCGGATTGCAGCTAAAACCGGTTTTCAAAGTGCTCAAAACCAACCGGAGCGAACTCCAGACAGCGGAAAAATTCTGGTTGCTGGTATTCCTGGGCAACTGCCTGGTTTTCTTCTTTTACGTGTTGTCTAAATCGCTCAGCAGCATTTGTATCAGTGGTGCTATCATTTTTTCATTCTGCTTATATCTTACCATCCTGTTTTACCTGTACAACGCCAACCTCGAAAATATCCTGCAGGTAAGAGCTGCCACCCCCGATAAGCCGGAAAAAAGAAAGATCGCCGATACCAATGCACAACAATGGATCGAAAAACTGGAGCAGATCCTCCACGATAAACAGCTCTACAAAGATCCTAATCTGAAATTGCATACCCTGGCGCAGAAAATGAATATCTCCGGTCACCTCTTATCGCAGCTGCTTAATGAAAACCTTGGCAAAAGCTTTTCAACATATATCAATGAATACCGTATTAATGAAGCCTGTAAGCTGATCTCTGTCAACGACCACCTTACCCTGGAAGCGATCGGCTATGAGGTAGGATACAATTCCAAGTCCACTTTCTATGCCTCTTTCAAAAAGATAAAAGACACCACTCCGGCTTTTTTCAAGGAAAGCCTGGAAAAGACAACACCCTCCCAACAAATTAATTATCAGCCACATAAATAAATCCGAATGTACGGATTTATAAATTCGTACGCCTGATTTCCCAAACCGGAACCCCGCCTGTTTCACTCATAATTAAGTTTACGCAAATACTTGTTATGCTGAAACAGATCCTGGCTGTCGCCCTTTTTTATTGGTGCTATTGGCCCCTGAATGCCCAGGTTACTATTACCGGTAAACTGGTAAATAACCAAACCGGTAACCCCATAGAAATGGCCCCCGTCCGTTTATTATCCTGCCACGATAGCTCCCTGGTTAAAACCACGGTAACAGACTCCACCGGTATGTTTTTGCTTAGCGGACTTCCCAGCAACAGGTACCTGTTACATTTCTCACCAATCGGCTATCAGCCACTATACCACCAGGTAATGCCGGAACAAGCCGGTTCCACGGTATGGAAACAGGATCAGATTACCATGACTGCAGACACCAGTTTACTGACCGGCGTTGTGGTAAGCGGACGAAAACCTGCTTTTCAGATGCAGCCAGGAAAACTGGTTGTAAATATCGCCGGCAATAAATTATTTAACACGGCAGCCCATACACTTGATATCCTGAAAAGAATACCTGGATTGGAAGTAACAGGTGACGGATCACTGCAAATGTCAGGCAGAATTACTCCCGCCGTATTTATAGACGGAAAGCCTGTGCCTATGGGAGCAGAAGAATTGCAAAATTACCTCGCTACACTTTCTCCCGACATGATTGCCTCCATTGAAGTGATCAATAACCCCTCTTCACAATACGATGCTGTATATAAAGGCATCATCAATATCCGCCTGAAACCAGACAAGGCGCTGGGCTGGAAAGGCCTGCTTACCGCGAATCTTCAACGTAATGCCTATACCCTCGCAGAACCCAACTTGCTGCTTACCTATAAAACACGTAAAATGGCTTATACGGCACGCTGGGGTTACACCAGCGGCACAACCATTCGCCGCTACGAAGCTTTGCAACACCTCGCCAATACCAATATAATGGCAACCAACACCAGGACTCTTACCGGCAACAACAACATCAATTACCAGTTGGGCATCGATTATAATATCAACCCCAGTCACAAAGTGGAGCTGCTGCTAAGAAACTACCGCCTAAACCGTACAACAGGTTCTTATAACGCCTTGTATACAACGGATTCTGCAAGCAATAAAGTAGTATCCAATACCAATAGCGATAATAACGCCACACTCAAACAACGGAATTATGCAGTCAATCTCAACTACACGGCACAACTGGGCCAAACCCTATGGCAGTTGCAGTCGTCTTTGTTAAGTATTACCAACAGGCAGCTCGAAGACATCCAAAACAAAAACATATTAACCAGCCAGCTGAATGATTACTGGAAAACAGCCTCTAAAAACGACATATCTGTACGAACTGCACAACTGGATGTTTCCGGAGATCTGGCAAAAGGCAAATGGAGCATAGGCACGAAACTGGTATTCTCCAATACCCAAAACGACCTGAGGTACGATACCCTAACCACAGCCAATATTTTTAAACCCGACAGCTCTCGTACTAACCGTTTTGACTATGATGAAAACATCACAGCAGCTTATATTGCTTACGAAAGGAAATGGAACAAACTACAACTGGCAATGGGCCTGCGTGCCGAACAAACGCACACAACAGCCAATAGTATTACCGATAGCCAGGTAACAAAAAGAAACTATATTAACTGGCTACCCAGCCTGAATATAACCTATACAATGGAAAGAAACAGGCAGCTGCAGTTTGCGTTCACCCGCCGTATCACCCGCCCCAACTTTGCACAACTAAACCCGTTCCGGTTTTATTTCAGCCCGTTGAACTATTGGGTAGGCAACCCCTACCTTAAATCTTCAGTAACCACGCTCTTCCAGTTTACTTATAACATCAGATCGTTAACCTTCTCTTTACAGGCAGGGCGGGAGAACGATCCCATGACACGATATCCCGAATACGATTCCGTTACCAATATCTTACAGTACCTGGGGCGGAACCTGCCTTACAACAACTTTGCTGGTATTGAAATGAGCATCCCCTGGTCTGTTACACCCTGGTGGCGAATGAGCCACAATCTGGGAGGGTATTATAAAAAAGAACAAACTCCCTACCATAACGTCACCTATGCAATTCCCATCTACAATCTTACCATTACCGGAAGCCAGGTTTTTACATTACCCGGGGCATTTACACTAGACCTTTACTATTACTATAACACACCCGGAGGCGATGGTTTATATACTGCAGGTGCAATATCCAACATCGACCTGGGTTTGCAAAGAACATGGCTGAAAGGAACGCTCAACACCAGGTTGAATTACTACGACCTGTTTAATATGTATCGTGTAAAGCGCGGATTTCGTGAAAAAAGCATCATAAACAATCGTCTTTCACATTGGTTTGGTATGCAACGTTTAAGCATCACTGTCAGCTACAGTTTTGGAAAGTCAACCTATAAAACAAAACAGGCAAAAAGAAACGAAGAAGAAAACAGGGCCGGCTGGTAAGCAATGAACACTGCTACACCAACAAAAGCCGTTATAGTTACATACTATAACGGCTTTAATACTATGCTGCAAACTGTTTTATATAGAAAACTATTTTTCCGTACTCTTGATAAAAGGTAATTTATCAATTGGCCATTGCCCGCCCTTTATAGGATATGTCACCAGCTTATTGGGATCTAACACTACATGCTTGATCCGTTCCCTGTGCCAGGTATATATAACATGCACCAGGCCATCTGAAGTCTGGATAATAGAAGGATACGAATATTGCTTGTTCGGCTCGTCAATATAGTCAAGCACCAACGCAGCCTCCCACTCCTTGCCATCTTTGCTTACGGCTATGTTAATAACGCCGCGTCCTTTATGCCCCATCCCCTTTTGATTGCGCGTAGAATGATTATATACCAATACCTGCCGGCCATCCTTGAGCGTAACAGCATCCAGCCCGGAGTTATTATTGGGAAGTGGAGTATTTTTCATTTCCGACCATGTAAGACCTTTATCCTTCGACCAGCATTCCACAATATGCCCTTCCTCATTATTACGGGTTCTGCATAACATTTGAATACTGCCGTCAGCATAGGTAAGTAACGTAGGTTGTATGACTCCTGTTTTTTTAGGATCATTCAATGGCCCAATGAATGTCCAGCTTTTACCACCGTCCGTACTACGTTCAATATGAGCACACCAACCACCATTCTCCGTACTTGAACCGGAAAGAATAGTACCGTCACTTAATTGAATGGGCTTGTTCTTGATCGGCCCCAGTACCTTTCCTGCAAGCCTCTGTGCCTTGCTCCATGTATACCCGTTATCGCTGGAAGTTTTAAAAGCTCCCCACCATTCACTCGGACTTGGCCCTACTTTATAATACAACATCAGTTCGCCGCCTCTGGGTTGAAAAATAACCGGGTTCCAGGTAGGCAGCCGCTTGCCATCGGGCTGAATACCGTCAGCAACACTTACAGGAGCTGTCCACGTTCCATCTGTTTTTTTCCGCTGTAAACGGATCTCAACATCGGGATGCCGCTCATAAGTACCACCAAAATAAGTAGCCAGCAACTCTTTGTTTTCAAGCTCAACCATTGTCACCGCATGACACGATGGAAATGGAGCGCTTGTATATAAAAACTCTTCCAGAACAATACCGGCTCGTCTGTCTGATACATCTTGCGTTGAATGGGTGCTGCTGTCATTCTTAAAACATAATCCGGCTGCTGCCAAACCTAAAGAAAGAAGGATCTTAATCATGTGGCTGTAGAATTAAAGTTATTACCTGGCTAAACTATCCATTCCAGAAACCAAATCTACCAAACTTGTTCCTACGATGAAACACCAGGAAACATAACCCAACCCCTCTACCGCAAACGCCCAACAGGCAACCAATTATTTCATCAGGCTGATATTGGTAAGGCCACCGTCTGAGAGAATTTCAGTACCAACTATAAAAGCCGAATCATCCGACGCTAAGAATACAGCCGCATTGCCAATGTCAGACGGAAGCCCTTGCCTTCCTGCCGGCGTAATATCTATCCAAACTTGTTTTACCTGTTCCAGCTGTTCCTGCGGTACAAGCTTACCAAAAACAGGCGTATCAATAGAGCCCGGCGAAAGTGTATTGACGCGTATCTTTCTTGGCAATAGATCCAGCGACAACCCCTTGGCTAAAAATACAATAGCCGCTTTTGCCGCTCCATAAATGGTCATTCCGGGTGCAGCACGATGCGCGGCACTCGACCCTATAAGTATAATAGAAGCGCCGTCATTTAAATAGGGAAGCGCTTTTTGTACCGTGAAATAGGCGCTTTTTAGATTCAGATCCATATAACGGTCATAATGTTCTTCCGTCACATCATCTATAGCAGCCAGCGGAACGCCATCTACAACGCCGCCCGCATTTACTACCAACGCATCGATCTTTCCAAACTTCTCAGTCGTCTTCCGGAATACCAGCTCCAGGTCATTCATATTCGTGACATCACCTTTGATACCAATAAAATCACCACCCAGGGCTTCTGCTGAATGGCGTAACGTCACCTCATTTCTTCCGGTAATGGCGCCAACTGCACCTTCATTTTTAAATGCTTCCGCAATGCCAAATCCAATCCCGCTATTGCCGCCTGTAACTACAGCTACCTTATTTTTTAACTTATCCATTTTTCTCTGTCTTATTAATGAACACCTGAATATTTATAAACCATAAATGCCCCCCGAAACAGCAATCAGTTCTCCCGTTATCCACGCCGCATCATCAGAAGCAATGAATACAGCTACTTTCGCAATATCTTCAGGCTGTCCGGTCCTGCCTAACGGCGTATGAGCAACAAACTTCGCCTCCGCCTCACTGCCAATGAAACCGGCACTACGCGAACCCTCTGTTTCCACAACACCAGGCAAAATAGAGTTGATATGGATATTTCGTCCACTGAATTCTTTCGATAAAGAAACCGTAATGGCATCCAATGCAGCTTTAGTGGAGGAATACACCGACCCTGTAGGAAGAGGCGTTCTGCCCGCCCCAGAACTGATATTAATGATATTACCTCCCTTGTCGCCAAACAGTTTTAAAGATGCCTGAATGGCAAGCAAAGAGCCTAAGACATTGATATTGAACTGCCGATGAAAAGAAGCTTCCGAAAACTGCTCGATCGGGGCATACTCATAAACACCCGCATTGTTTACAAGAATATCCAGTCCGCCAAAAGCCTTTTTCGTTTCATCAAACAGCCTCGTAATATCGGCTTCTTTCGATACATCTCCCTGTACAGCAATAGCTATACCTCCATCATCAGTGATGGCTTTCACAACATTCTCCGCATCATCCTTGGCAGATGCATAATTAACAACAACGCTGGCTCCTTCTGCTGCAAAATATTTAGCAATAGATGCACCTATCCCTTTCGATCCGCCTGTAACTACTGCTACTTTGTTCTCTAGTTTATTCATTTTTCTATTTGTTTTAATTCCTGAGAGACAAAGTTAGACAGGTTGCTTTATTTTAGTAACTTTGTAACCAAAAGTAACAGTAACCTACAGGTAACCAAGTAACATATGATGACGTGCAAAGATTTTGAAAAGGATCACAAAAAGGAAATGAGGGCCATCCAGGATTCGATGGACGTATTAAACGGGAAATGGAAAATAGCCGTTATCTCGTCTATCTGCTATTACAACAAAAGAAGGTTCTCCGATATACTGGGCGACATAGACGGCATATCCAATAAAATGCTGAGTAAAGAATTAAAAGAACTGGAATTAAACAAACTCATCAAACGAACTGTTTTAGATACACAGCCTGTAACTGTTCACTACGAACTCACAGCGCATGGTAAAACATTACAAACGATCATCAACAACCTCACAGATTGGGGAATAAAACACCGCAAGGTGATCATAGGAAAATAAAATCAGGAACTCCATATGAATTTAAGCAATAAGGAAATACTGGAAAAAGCAAACGCGGCTATTACCAGGGGCGATTATGAAGAATTTCTGTCTTTTTGTTCAGATGATACTGAATGGACATTTGTAGGCGACAAAACCCTGCAAGGAAAAGAGGCAGTAAGACAATATATGGCAACAGCATACATAGAGCCTCCCAAATTCACAGTCGAAAACTTAATTGCAGAAGACGGCTTTGTCACAGCGCTTGGCCAAATCAGTATGAAGTCCGCCGAAGACGGGCAAATGATTCATTATGCTTACTGCGATGTCTGGCGATTTCATAACGGCAAAATGATCGGATTAAAGGCTTTTGTCATCAAATCAGCATCAAAGTAGTTCAAAGACTGTGAATACCCATTAAATATCTAAAATTTATGTTTGAACCGGTTTCGCCGTAAACGGCCTTGCCCCTCTGACCCGCCATCAGGCCTTAAAAGAAGAACAGGCCACTTATCTGACAAATGTTAACCGGTTTCAATAATTTTGCCCGTTATGAATACACACAGAACATTTATGCACCGCTGCTACCAGCTTGCAACGCAGTCTGAAAACGAAGGCGAAAGTGCAGTCGGCAGCATCGTTGTTAAAGACGGTGTAATTATAGGCGAAGGAACAGAGAAAAGCCGTCAGCAGAAAGATATCACGCGTCATGCCGAAGTTGTAGCAATAATGAATGCAGCGCAGCACACAGCGTCACTGACCGGTGCAATCCTGTACACAAATGTAGAACCTTGCCTGCTCTGCTCGTATGTTATACGCCACCACAGGATCGCAGAAGTCGTTTTCGCCAAACACTCCGGCGAACTGGGCGGCACCAACGAAAACTTCAACCTGCTGACTTCCGGCGATTTCAAATCATGGGATGCACCACCTGTTGTCACTCTATACTCAGAGCAGTAAAACCGTAAATAAAAGCACGCCCCCCCCTGTAACATACTAATGAAGCGAAGATTTGTAAATACTGTTCATGCAAAGAGGTTGGCTCATAAATAAAAATAGCCACTGAGAATCGCTTAAACGGGAAACCTTCTCCATCAGGTACCCGAGAAAAACGAGGCCGTATCGCACTTATGATACGGCCTCTTCATATACACAAATTCAGAAGCTACAGATCAAACCTGTCAAGATTCATTACCTTATCCCATGCAGCTACAAAATCGTTCACGAATTTCTCCTGGGCATCCGCACTTCCATAAACCTCTGCAATGGCTCTTAATTCTGCATTGGAACCAAACACAAGATCCGCACGCGTGCCGGTCCATTTCAATTCACCTGTAGAGCGACTCGTTCCTTCATAGATCTCTTTATCAGGAGTTGCCGCCTTCCAGGCTGTCCCCATATCCAGTAAGTTGATAAAGAAATCATTCGTAAGCTGACCGGGACGGGAAGTGAAAACTCCATGACGGGATCCATCAAAATTAGTTTCCAATACACGCATACCCCCTACCAGTACAGTCAACTCCGGCGCCGTAAGCGTCAGTAGCTGAGCTTTATCGATCAATAACTCTTCCGTAGACACAGGGAAACCTGCTTTACGATAATTCCGGAAACCATCTGCAACAGGCTCCAGGTAACCGAAAGACTCAACATCCGTCTTATCAGCAGAAGCATCCATCCTACCTGGAGTAAAAGGCACGGAGCCTTCATAACCTGCATCTTTTGCGGCCTTTTCTACACCAGCGCAACCAGCAAGTACAATCAGGTCGGCCAGCGAAACTTTTTTGCCGCCTTTGGCAGCGCTGTTGAATTCGTTGCCAATACCTTCAAGAACATTCAACACCTTTTGCAGCTGCGCAGAGTTATTTACCTGCCAGTATTTTTGCGGAGCCAGGCGGATACGGGCACCGTTGGCGCCACCGCGCTTATCCGAACCACGGAAGGTTGAAGCAGAAGCCCATGCAGTACCAACAAGTTCAGAGATACTCAATCCTGCATTCAGTACTTTGGCCTTTAATGCAGTAATATCACTTTCATCTATTAATACATGATCCACTGGCGGAATAGGATCCTGCCAAAGCAGTTCTTCAGCAGGAACATCAGGCCCCAGATAGCGTGCGCGTGGCCCCATATCACGGTGTGTTAACTTAAACCAGGCACGCGCAAAAGCGTCTGCAAATTGATCAGGATTTTCAAGAAAACGCCGCGAGATCTTTTCATAAGCAGGATCCATCCTTAACGATAGGTCAGTTGTAAGCATCGTTGGCCTGTGTTTCCTGGAGCTGTCATAAGCATCAGGAATAATACCCTCGGCATCTTTAGCCACCCACTGGTGAGCGCCGGCAGGACTTTTAGTAAGCTCCCACTCAAAGCCAAAAAGATTTTCAAAGAAATTATTACTCCATTGTGTAGGTGTTTTTGTCCATATTACTTCCAGTCCGCTCGTAATAGTATCAGCGCCTTTACCCGAACCGTAACTGTTGCTCCATCCCAATCCCTGCATTTCAATACCCGCCGCTTCAGGTTCTTTACCTACATGACTTGCAGGAGCAGCCCCGTGCGTTTTACCAAAACTATGTCCGCCCGCAATAAGCGCAACAGTTTCTTCATCATTCATTGCCATCCGGCCGAAAGTATCGCGGATATCTTTTGCTGCGGCAATAGGATCAGGATTACCGTCAGGCCCCTCAGGATTCACATATATCAACCCCATTTGAACAGCCGCAAGCGGCTTTTCAAGGTTGCGGGAATGAATATCACCATCATCATCATCATCAGACGATACTACCCCATGCTCTTTAGGCACGCCGGGGGAGCCGTGCGCATAACGGATATCACCTCCCAGCCACGTCCTTTCAGAACCCCAGTAAACCGACTCATCCGGCTCCCATACGTCCTCACGTCCACCGGCAAAACCAAAAGTCTTGAAACCCATCGATTCCAATGCTACATTCCCTGTAAGGATCAATAGATCAGCCCAGGATATTTTCTGCCCATATTTTTGCTTGATAGGCCAAAGCAGCCTGCGGGCCTTATCCAAACTCACATTGTCGGGCCAGCTGTTAAGCGGCGCAAAACGCTGCATGCCTGCACCTGCACCTCCCCTGCCATCACCTACACGGTAAGTACCCGCGCTATGCCATGCCATACGGACAAACAAAGGACCATAATGCCCAAAATCAGCCGGCCACCAATCCTGTGAATCTGTCATTAATGCATGAAGATCTTTTTTAACTGCTTCCAGATCCAGGCTTTCAAAAGCTTCCTTATAATTAAAAGTTTTGCCCATAGGGTCCGATAAAGGCGAATGCTGGCGCAGTATAGTCAGCTTTAACTGGTTGGGCCACCAATCACGATTCCTGGTGCCACCACCACCAACACTTTGCTTCATGCTGCCATTATGAAAAGGGCATTTACTGATGTCGTTTGTTCCTTTTTCCATTAGTTTCTTGTATTGAATGAACAATTACTTGCACCGGTACTTGTGCAGACGATAAAATTATAATATCGGGTAAATAAGCGCAATCGTTAATATCTATTCTTTAATAGTTAAAACCTATTAAACATCACTTCACTCATCAAAAAGCCCTATAAATATAATTAGGAAAGAGCGCAAAACAAGAAGCCCGGCATTAAAATATAAAATGAAAAGCCCCCTGAAACCCAAAGTTAACAGGAGGCGTTATTGGCTTTTATAATCAAAAACTACATCGATCGCAGCAATTTAAATAGTTGTTTCGTTTGGCAAACGGTTGTGCGGTAATAGCTCATCTTTGTCAACGGGCTGAATGAGCAGCAAAATGGCTCTCGGGCCTAACAGCACCTTATCTGTAGCGCCGAATTGCAGTGCCGCTTCAGGAAACGAAGGAGTTTTCGAGGTGTCGAATACCACTGTCCATTGTTTACCATATTTCTCAGGAGGCAGTACAAATTCCAGAGGCTCGGTATGTGCATTAAAAATAACATAGAAATGATCATCGATCATGCGCTCCCCCAGCTCATTTAAACAACGTAGCCCTGTACCATTTAAATAGATACCGATAGATTTTGCATAATAGGTATTCCAATGCGCTTCCTGCATTTCACTGCCATCAGGTAAAAACCAGTTAATATCTTCAACACCCTTAATAGGCCGCCCCTGAAACCAGCGTCTGCGGCAAAAAGCAGGATGTGCTTTTCTTAAAGCTACTACCTCCGCAGTAAAAGCAGTCAGTTCTTTATCCGCTTTGGCCCAGTTGATCCACGACAACTCGTTGTCCTGGCAATAAGCATTATTATTCCCCTGCTGCGAATTACCAGCCTCATCACCGGCAAGTAACATAGGCACTCCCTGGGAAAGAAATAATGTTGCAATAAAATTTCTCTTTAACTGGTTACGTAAAAAGTTGATATCAGCATTATCGGTCTCTCCTTCTACACCGCAGTTACATGAAAAATTATCATCTGTACCATCGTTGTTCTCATCACCATTAGCTTCGTTATGTTTATGCTCGTAAGTTACCAGGTCATGAAGCGTAAATCCATCATGTGCGGTAACAAAATTAATGCTGGCAGTAGGTCGTCTGTAATCGTTCTGATACAGATCAGGACTGCCTGTAAATCGTAGGGCAAACTCTCCCAACATACTATCCGCTCCACGCCAGTAGTCTCTTATGCAATCCCGGAATTTGCCATTCCATTCCGCCCAGCCTGGCGGGAATTTACCTACCTGGTACCCACCCTCTCCTACATCCCAGGGTTCAGCGATAAGCTTCACCTGCGATATAACCGGATCCTGGTGAATGATATCAAAGAAGGCACTAAGGCGATGCACTTCATGTAATTCCCGCGCCAATGCAGCTGCAAGATCAAACCGGAAACCATCTACATGCATCACCTCTATCCAATAACGTAAACTATCCATAATAAGTCTTAGAACATTGGGCAGGTTTGCATTTAAAGTATTGCCGGTTCCGGTATAATCCATGTAATAACGCTTATCTTCCGTAAGACGATAATAAGAAGCATTATCGATGCCACGGAACGACAAGGTAGGTCCCATATGATTGCCTTCTGCTGTATGATTATAAACAACATCCAGGATAACCTCTATTCCAGCTTTATGAAGCTCCCTTACCATTTGCTTGAACTCTGTCACCTGCTGTCCCATAACGCCGGAAGAAGCGTACCGGGCATCCGGTGCAAAAAAGCCTATAGTATTATAGCCCCAGTAATTGGAAAGCCCCTGGTCGGTTAAATGGCGATCTACAACAAAATGATGTACAGGCATCAGTTCTATAGCAGTGATACCCAGTTTTTTAAGATAAGCAACAGTAACGGGGTGCGCAATAGCTGCATAAGTACCCCTTATTTCCTCCGGGATCTCCGGGTGCATTTGGGTAAATCCCTTCACATGTGCTTCATAAATGATACTATCGTGATAAGGAAGATGAAGTTGCTTATCACCCTGCCAGTCGAATCTGTCATCTACTACTACGCATTTGGGTATGAATGGCGCGCTGTCTGTTTCACTATAGCTAAGGTCCATATCCGGATGCCCTATCTCATAACCAAATAAGGAGTCGTGCCAGCGAACAATTCCCGCAATCGCTTTTGCATAAGGATCGAGCAGTAATTTGTTAGGATTAAAGCGGTGCCCTTCTTCCGGTTTATAAGGTCCGTGAACCCGGTAGCCGTAAAGCTGTCCTGGCTTTAGTCCGGGTATGTAAGCATGCCATACCTGATGAGATCGTTCAACCATATTTATCTTCACCAATTCCGGCTTATCATAAGGCTGATCAAAAAGGCACAGCTCCACCGCAGCTGCATAGTCGGCATATAAAGCGAAGTTTACCCCCTTGCCATCCCAGGTGGCTCCCAGAGGAGAAGGGCTGCCTGGCGGAATGTTCAATGGTAACTGGAAACTGGATGGTTCCGTTTTCAATGGCTCCCCTTCTCCTGTGACTTCCTGTTCCAACGCTCTTTTACCAGCACTTTTTTTATTTTTTTCTTTAAATATTTTGGGGCTATTCATAGACTTCCGCATTAGGTAGTTCCGGCCATAATAAGTTTCATTACACAAAGAAAAAAATCATACCATGCGAATTATCACCGGGAATAGTTTTTTCTGCATTCTTTTAAAAAACTTACATTATGCGATTCATACCTACAAAGATCCATGGCATATTGGATTACATTATGGGCGTCATCCTGGTAACACCCTGGATCTCTTATTACGAAGGTGTTCCAAAGCTACTGCCTTCGTTGGCAGGTTTATTCATTCTCGTCTATAGTCTTATTACTGATTATGAATTGGGTTTTGTTAAACTAATATCAATGAAAACCCACCTGGTATTCGATTTCATTATCGGTGCACTGCTGATTGTATCACCATGGCTCTTTAACTTCTCCGACGCTCTTATCGCGCCATTTGTAATTGCAGGATCAGTAACCCTGGTGGTAACATTGCTTACCAAACCCAAACCCTCCGATAAACCAACAGAAGCCCAGGCAAACCATTCCCGTGAAATGAAAGGCGCCAATATCCGGTAAACATGATTGAAACTTGTATTCAATCCGGGAACAGTGAAGTTGATGAACAAAAAAGCATTCCTTTGCACCTATAAAGCAAGCAGTGTATGCCATCAAACCGCATCCCGGATAATATCTGGAACTTCATCAGCCAGCAGCATGTAGTAGCTGTAACAGCATCAGCTGCAGGAGAGCTATGGAGTGCATGCCTCTTTTACGCCCCTCACAACAAAACGCAAACGTTATATGTATTAACGGAAGAAACAACCCGCCATGCCCGGTTGATGCTTGAAAATAACATCATCAGCGGCACCATTCATAATAACACCCGCGAAGCAAAACAAATTCAGGGTATACAGTTCAAAGGCTTCATTACCAAGCTGAACGATCCTGAAATGTTTGCTGCCCGTGAATACTATCAGCAACAGTTCCGCATTGCTTCATCACTGCCACCACACCCGGTTTGGAAAATAACCATGACGGAGATCAAATTCACTGATAACACAGAAACTTTCGGTAGTAAATATTACTGGAACCCGGAGTAAATAAAAAAGGCGGCACAATTGATGCCGCCTTTCAGGGGATAAGTTATTATTTGCTGGCTTCATTCAATTGCGCCAGATCCTGGTCGTCTAACACCAGTTCCGTAGCAGCAAATAAAGCCTGAAGTTGCTCCGTGCTTGTAGCGCTAACGATGGGAGCCCCTATATTAGGCTGAGCCAGTAACCATGCCAATGCCACACTGGTAAGTGCAGCCTCATGCTTCGCAGCTACCGCATCCAGTGCATTTAAAACGCCCAGTCCTTTTTCATTGAGATATTTTTTTGAAGCACCGCCACGTTTGCTTTTACCAAGATCTTCTATAGAACGGTATTTCCCCGACAGGAAACCCGAAGCAAGCGACCAGTAAGGAAATACGGTCAGATTATACTTTGCGGCCAGCGGCGCGTACTCCAATTCATATTTAGCGCGCTCTACCAGGTTGTAATGTGGCTGCAAAGCCTGGTACCTGGGTAAACCCTCCTTTTCAGCCAGCTCTATCGACGCTGTAAGCCTCGCAGGAGATAAATTGGAAGCCGCAACATAACGCACCTTACCCGCTTTGATAATTTCGTCATAAGCCGATAAGGTTTCCTCTACAGGCGTTTTCTCATCATCAAAATGGGTATAATATAGGTCTATATGATCTGTTTGCAGCCGTTTCAACGACTCATCTACAGTTTTCAGTATATGCGCCTTGCTTGTATCTATGGGATGCAGCCCGGTTTCTCCGCCAACTTTGGTAGCCAGCACAATTTTATCACGATTCCCCCTTGACTTCATCCAGTTTCCGATGATTGTTTCCGATTGTCCTCCCCCTTTCCCTTCTACCCAATAGGAATACATATCGGCAGTATCAATAAAATTAAAACCGCCCGCAACAAAAGCATCCAGGATCTCAAAAGACTGCTCCTGGTTCAACGTCCAGCCAAAAACATTCCCGCCAAAATTAATGCGGCCTACTTCCAGATCAGTTTGTCCGATTTTCACCTTTTTCATCTTTACATTCATTTAATATGTTTCACAAATGCAAACCCGTGTAAAGTTACACCCGACAACCAACCCCGCAATAGCATTTTTTAAGACATTCTATAAGCAGTTTCATCTCATTCCCTCTCCTCCCTGAAAGGCGACTTATTCTGATGGGAGCCATCTCCGGAAGTTTCTGAAACGGTAGGTAAACTAAGATCAGACCAGGCACCTCCGTTAAATACATTGGCAAATCCTCTTTCCTTTAAAAGGCTTACAGCTTTTACGCTTCGTAAACCATGAGAGCAAACTGTAATGTAAGTACGCTTTTTATCCAAAGGAATTACATCGCCATGTAACCTGCTCAAAGGAATATTAACCGCTCCTTCAATATGCCCCGTACTAAATTCCCGTTCTGTTCTTACATCCAGGATCACGGCACCATTAGCAATCCTGGCATCAAGTCCCTTATCAAGATTAACGAAACGATAGATCCTGTAACCGATATAAATGAACAGGCATACGCCCGCGATGATCAAAATTGTCTTCATACCTCTTTATTTATCTGCATCCATTTTAGAAAGAATATGCCTGTCGATATAAAACGTTCCGAATGGAATGATACAAGCCAGCAATACCCTAACCGTAACAACTCTGAATGGCCAGCGTTGCGCTACACCAACACTAAGCGCATTAAATACAAACAGGAGGAACAGCACCCCGTGTACAGGTCCCATCACTGTTGAGAGCTGCGGCTGATGCACCATATACTTCAACGGCACTGCTACAAAAACAAGCAGTAACAACGATATTCCTTCAAGCCAGCCAATGATACGTAGGCGGCCCAGGCTGGTATTCAATAAATGTTTCATTGTTATCTTAAATAAGGTCGCGCAACCAATGGAGAAAAAGGCCAGGGAACAGCTATAAAGATCAATACCAATGCAAAAACAAACCAATATAACATAGTCCTGAATTTCAGCTGGTCGGCAGCCCTTCTCTTTGCCATGGCCGATCCTATCGTGATGCATATAATAGCTGCCAGCATCAGTAAAAGATGTATCAAAGCAAAAAAACTCACCTGCAAATCGCTTATCGCCTCTGCTTTATTATGCCAGAAATAACCAATCACCGGGCTTTTTACATAAAGAAGGATACCAATGATCAATTGTATATGGGCAATGGTAGCCGTCCAATGCCTGACGGCGTTATCCTTCCTGGAAAAAAGCCGCTGTTGCTTATACCCGGTAAATGCACGATATACAGCGTAGATAAGACTGATAAACACCAGCCACCGGATAATGGAATGCAGGAATAGAAGAATAGAATACATCAGCTATTGTGTTTAACTGATGCGAAAATACAAAAACATACCAATTAGTATGTTTTTTTTATCATAAAGATTATACGAGTCCTTCCAGGTATTTCTTCAGTTCTTTAAGATAAGGCACGTAAGCAGCCTTGTCGCCCGATAACTTGCCGATATTGCGGATTCCCCAGTAGCCCGACAGTATAAATATCGTTACCTGTCCGGCATTCACCTTCTTGTTTACCAGCCCTTTTTTCTTACCCGTTTCAATTGCCTGTACCAATACACCGTTCCATTCTGTAGTTAGTTCATCAAGGGCTTTGTTGAAATCGGCATGCCAGGGCGCCATTTCCTGTGTAAGATTAGAAGCCGGACAACCATATTCTACCTTCATAAACTCATTCTCCATCAATAAATGATGCATCATATTATAAATAGCCGTCAAAGGGTTCGCCTCCTGCTGAAGCGGCTTTATAAAGCTATCCTTCAATGCAGGCTTGAGTACCTCATTGATAATGGCAAGTCCCATTTCATCTTTGTTTTTGAAATGGTAATAGAAAGCACCTTTTGTGACCTGCGTGGTAGCGATAATATCGTCGATACTGGTTGCATTATATCCTTTTGTATAAATAAGATCAAATGCTTTCAGGAGAATATTATGCCTGGTAGCGACTGCCTTCTTCATAGAAATACCCTTTATAAATTTCTTCAAAGGAACAAAATCTTTAACTGCAGGGGAAGAGATTCTGCTTACCTGTAGGAAATACAGGCAAGTTTTAGTTAGTTTGTAATCAAACTGTACAAGACCATTATGGACGTAAAAATAGAGGAAAGCTGGAAATCGGCGCTCAAACAGGAGTTTACCAAGCCTTATTTCCAGGAAATAGTCGCATTCCTGAAAACAGAGAAAATGCAGGGGAAGACCATTTATCCTCCGGGCCCCCTTATTTTTAATGCCTTTAATCATACTACATTCACCAACGTAAAAGTAGTGCTGCTGGGGCAGGACCCCTACCATGGCCCGGGACAGGCGATGGGACTTAGCTTCTCCGTTGCCGCCGGCGTGCCTCCTCCCCCCTCATTGGTGAACATCTATAAGGAACTTCATAAAGATATAGGCATGGCCATCCCTAAAACGGGCGACCTTACGCCTTGGGCCAACCAGGGCGTATTGCTCCTGAACGCAGCGCTAACCGTTCGTGCCAATGAACCAGCCAGCCACAGCAAAGCAGGTTGGATGCAGTTCACCGATGCCGTTATTCGTCGTATCTCCGAAGAAAAAAAAGGCGTCGTATTCCTGTTATGGGGCAGGTTTGCCCAGGAGAAGCAGGTGTTGATAGACGCCACCAAACACCATGTGCTAAAGGCTGCGCATCCCTCACCCTTTAGCGCCGATAAAGGCTTCTTCGGATGCCGCCACTTCAGTAAAACCAACGAATTACTAGCCAAAGAAGGACTCGATCCTATAGATTGGTCGCTATAGACATTTTTAAAGTATTACCCGATGAAATGGTGGAATAATGTGTTAGGCAGGATATGGGCTTTATGGGCCGTCATTGTTTTTGTGCCTACAATGCTGGTAGCCTTTATCTTTTATTTGCCTTGCTTTCTGCTGAAAGAACCTTCGCTGGCACGCTGGCACCGGCATGTTTCGCGCGTTTGGATGACCGTATTTTTGAATCTGATAGGTTGCCCGCTAAGGGTTAAAGGAAAAGAACATTTCCGGAGAGAAGAAAACTATGTGATCGTTTGTAATCACAATAGCCTGATGGATGTTCCGGTTACAACACCTTTCATGCCGCGCGCCAATAAAACTATCGCCAAAAAAAGCTTCGCCGCCATTCCCATCTTTGGATGGATCTATTCCTTTGGCAGTGTACTGGTTGATCGCAAAGACAACGACGACAGGCGCAAGAGCTTCGAAAAAATGCGTAAAGTGCTTTCATCCGGCCTGGATATGTTAATCTATCCCGAAGGAACACGCAACAGAACCGGCAAGCCCCTGAAAAGCTTTTACGACGGCGCTTTCCGATTGGCATTAGCTTCGGAGAAACCTATCATTCCGGCTCTGGTATTTAATACCAATAAAGTATTGCCTGCAAACAAACCTTTCTATGTAGCCCCATATCGCCTGGAAATGCATTTTCTTGCTCCTGTTGAAGTAAAAGGAAAAACGGTTGCCGATCTCAAACAGGAAGTCTTTGAGCTGATGTGGAACTATTATACGGTAAATGACAGGTAGCTGTCTTAATGTTTATTGCTCTATAGCACTATAGAAACTTCTGGACCTGTTTATTTTCAGGTCACGTAATATGCCCGATTTAGGGTTCAGCACTATATTAAAGCTCTTTATAGGTCCTATAGGTGTAACATTGATAGATAGTTGCCAGCAGTGCATTTCACGGGTAATATACATGGTAACGCCTTCTAACTTGGCCGTTCTTACATCGTAGAAAAAGCTGCCCCCCATCTTCCACTTGGGTGTAAGACTGAAATCGCCGCTAACATTAAGATTCGTATTGATCTGTGTGACATAGCTTCTATAGTCAGCCGATCTTTGCCTGTTGAAATTAATAGACAGAGAGGTTTGTACAGACCATGGAATATTGAAGTCTACGAATTCCGCCGGATTGGCTCTAACATAGTCCAGCTGTCGCTGCTGTTCGTCGGGCGTCATCGTCTGGTCTACAGGCATACGGCTTTTATCAGATCTTTGATCTGCCGCCTTGCTTTGAAAAGAAGAGGATATAACAAGGTTCCCACCGGTGAAACGTCCCAGGCTACCCTGTTTCCATAACAGTTTGTTTATACGATCTCCTACGGAATCTACCGCATAAGGATCAATACTTGCCCCGCCTGTAATATTGACCTTTTCAAACAAAGTACTACGAAAAGCAATACTTACCGGAGACCAGTTCATACTATCCAGGAAAAAGTTATAACCCGTATTAAAACTTAAACCGTCAATAAGTTTGATCTTTTTATATGGGTCGTCGCCAGTTGTGTCATTTTTGTTCCTCTTTTTCATTTCGAAGAGGTTGTCAAATCCGAAATTAAAGCCACCAAAACTGCCTTCACTAAATCCGCCGACGACACTGCCTTCAAACCTGGAAATCCTGATCTTTTTTCTGGCGGTAGAAGTATCTACCTGTAAAGAATCATAAAACTGTTTTACCAGGTCGGGCTTATAGTTGATGCTGAAAGTAGGTTTTATCTCATGCCGTAGTTTGGTATCCTTGCCCAGGTTAAAGGTACCGAAGATCCTGGTGTTGGTAGACATGCCAAAGTTCACCTCCCGCGCAGCAAAGAAACCACGGCTGATACGGGTTTCAACGGTATCTCTATCTGGATTCCATCTTCTCAGGATCTGCTGGCCATACCATTTTTCGGAAAAAGAAATGGAAGGAGAAAACAGAAGCGGCCCCACTGCCGGTAATGTTAAGCTGATAGGCACACTATGCTGTGCTCCCCATTGGGTTGTATCCAGCATCCGGGCAAAATTAAATGCAGTATCATAGAAAGCTACCTGGTTCAACAGGTTGCCGGTATAGGAAATACCCAGTTTTTCATACCATTTAGCAGTACCCACTGATTCCTTTTTTTGAAAAGGATAGAACGTATTGGCAGTGAAGTTAACCGTAGGAAGCGTTACGTTCACCAGACGCTGGTTATTATTCTGGCTATGGTTGGCGCTGGTTGTTAAGTTATACTTCCCTTGTCCCCAGGTCTTACTATAAGTGATAGATGAGCTCAACTGGTTCTGGAAGTTCTGGTAAATATTGTTGGTCACATAATCGTTATACCTGGTGCTTCCCGCATTCACACTGGCCGAAAAACTGGTTCCCGGCCGCGCCCTGGTGTCTGTACTATGGCTCCAGTTGATAAGAAAGCTGGTATACTTGATAAATTCGTTACTCTGGGCAGTGGATGTATTTACCAGCTTGGTCTTTTGAATGGTCAGGTTCAGGTTGCCCGAATATTTATACCGCTTCATGTATTTGGGATTCACAAATAACGCCCATCCGCCATAGGTATAAAGATTGGCCCTTGTAGTTACATCCCAGTTGTCATTAATGACCTTGTAATATCCCAGTCCTTCCAGTCCAAGCCCCGCACTCTGGTTGGTAGCAAACTGAGGCGCCAGCATACCGGAATGCCGTCCTTTTACCATAGGATAAATACCGAAAGGAATGGCTACAGGCATAGGCACCCCTTCAAACTCAGGGAAAGCCGGCCCCGACACTGCAAACCTGTCGTTAATGATCTTTACCCGCCTGGTACGAAATGCAAAGTGAGGCGTATCGAGGTTGCAGGTAGTCATACGCGCCCGGAATGCAAACGCTACATCCTTATCCATCCGTTTCAGCGTCTGCGCCTGCACATACATCTCACCCTCCTGGAAATAAGAGTTTTTCGTAAGCCCCCTGCCCGTCTTGACATTATATTTAATGGTGTCGCTGATCGCTTTCGACTGCCCCTGTGTCATAGTAGGCAGATTCAACGGATTACTACTGGTATCCTTTCCGCCATATGCCTCCATTACCTGCGATTGCTGATCGTAATGGATCACATTTGCTTCCAGCTGGTTGTCCTGGTATTTAACAACAGCCTTATTATACAGGAAGAATTGTTTTTTGGGAATACTGATGATAGCAGAATCTTCAGCAGTATAATCTACAGGTGCATCCAGCGTATCCTTCGACATCGGAATGGAATCAATACGTTGCCATAAAGTATCGCCGGTAAGTGAATCAATGGTAAACCTGACAGAATCAGTGATGAGCTTTACAGAATCGCCTGCTATTTTAAACCTGGCAGAATCAAGGGATATTTTGCCGCTGTCGATGACAGATGCAGGAGGTTTAACGGGAGCAGCAGGTCTTACCTGCGCCTGAACAGCCAGCGTTGTAAATAACATGAACACGAAAACAGACCAGGCTGTAATACAATTTATACTAACTTTACAACGTTTGTTCATAATTTAAGGTGGACAAAAATAGGGCTTAAATACAAACGAGTTGTGAAGAATACCCTAAACAAAAAGTAATATGTTCAAAAAAGCTTCCCGGTGGTCATATCTTATTTTTTCTTTTGCATTCCTGGTTTCGTTTACCACTGTTGAAGCCCCCCCGGCAAAACCGGCGGTTAAAGTGATCATAGTAGATGCGGGCCATGGCCTTCCCGACCCCGGAGCGGTAGGCGAAGAAACCAATGAAGCTGCTGTTACACTTGCGGTGGCGCTAAAGCTGGGTAAACTGCTGGAAGAAGCATTACCAAATTGTAAAATAATATATACCCGTACCGGATCGGGATTACCCGGTGGTTTAAAGGATAAAAACGAAGCCAACCGCCTCAGGGCAAGAATGGCCAATGAAGCCCATGGCGACCTATTTATTTCTATCCATTGCAATAGCGCCGGCAGTGGTTACAAAACCAAGGTAGTAGGCCATAAAACCGAAACCTATTATGTAACCCAGGGCAAAGGCAAAAAAGCAAAAAAAGTAAAAAAGACCCGCAAAGTAGCTGTCACCAAACGTTATAAAGTTCCCGGCACAACCGTAGGAACAGAAACCTATGTATGGGCCGCAGCTAAAAACGACCTGAAAAAGCAATTTGTCGGCAACCAGCACGAAGAAGAAGAAGAAGGCGGTGAACAGGAGCAGGCAGATACGTCCTACAAATATTTTGATTCCCCCGAAGCCAAGATCATGGCTTCTCTCCGTACACGCAAGTATTTCGATAATAGCTGCCTTATGGCTTCTTTAATAGAAGAAGAGTTTGTAAAAGCAGGCCGCCCCAGTCGTGGGGTGAAACAGCGCGACTGGGAGGCTATATGGGTGCTGCAGGCAACGGCAATGCCAAGTATTCTTACAGAATTGGGATTTATATCCACGCCGGAAGAAGAAGCTTACCTGAATAGCACCAAAGGACAGGATGAAATAGCCGCCTGCCTCAAACGGGCTGTTTTAAAGTATAAGGCACAGTTAGAAAAATAAACCTCCCCCCGGAATATACGTTATAAGTAAGTATTTTAACTTATAACTTGCAAGTTCCAGGGAAATTATTCTGGCCGCAGTGTTAACTTTATAAGGAATGATTTGTAAAACAAACAGTTCAACTAATATAGGAATGAAACAACTGGTGGTAATGGTGATGGCATGGGTAATATGCAGTTCTTTTCATGTGAGCGAGCCGCCTGTTAAACATGAATTTCAACGCAAGCCGCTGCAAACTATTGTTATTGACCCAGGTCATGGTGGTAAAGATGAAGGCGCCCCCGGAAAGTACTCGTTTGAAAAAAATGTGGCCTTGGCAATATCCCTGAAGCTGCAACAACGAATAGCCCAGGAAATGCCCGACATCAACATTGTGATGACACGCACAACCGACACCTACCCTTCGCTGTACGACAGGGCAAACCTGGCCAACCAATCAAAAGGTGATCTTTTTATTTCTATCCACTGCAATAGCGCCGACCCTATCCGGCATCGCGAGCTTACCGGGTATAAAACAGTAACCTCCTACAAGGGAAAGGGAAGCAAACGGAGAAAAGTTACCAGCAAGGTTCCCCAATATAAGTACTGGACAGAGGCTAATCCCGCCAAAGGCACTGAAACCTATATTTGGGCCGCACATAAAAACGAGGCTAAGGAAGTAGCTATGCGTGAAAACGAAGCATTGTTCATGGATAGCTCCTCCAGCAAACAAATGCAGGATTTCGATCCCGATTCACCACAGAAACGTATCCTGTATTCCCTTAAAACACGCCAGTATTTCGACCGAAGCGCCAGCCTGGCACTTACCGTTGAAGATGAATTCATTAAAGTAGGCCGCGTTAGCCGCGAGGCACGTCAGCGCCAGGTAGGTATTTGGGTATTACAGGCCACAGCTATGCCTAGCATCCTTGTTGAAACCGGTTATATCTCAAATCCTGAAGAAGAAGATTATCTGAACAGTGAAGCAGGTCAGAACGAACTGGTAAACGCATTGGTAAATGCCCTGAAACGCTACCGGTTTTCATTGGAATCACATGGCGCGCCCTCTCCTAATACGCCGGCTCCCGATTCCATTCCTGCAGCCCCTGCCGGCAACTAATTTAACAACCTGCCCAACCCACGGAAACCAATAACACGTATTTTTGTCCGGTGGAGAGGAAATAATGCCATAACCGGCGTGCAAGTGACGTGCGGCACAATGATTGATTGAGGATATAAACAACCATAAAATACCGGATGAAAGTCGCAAATGAAACCAAAATAGGCGCGTTAACCGTAGTCGCCGTAGCCCTACTGATTCTAGGATTTAATTTTTTAAAAGGAAAAAGCCTGCTCAAATCCGGCAATTTCATCTATGCACGCTTCGATAACACCAAAGGCCTCACTCCTTCCAATGCTGTACTCATTAAAGGTTACCAGGTAGGAAGTATCCAGGACATTGAAGCTGCCGACAAAAGCCTGAACGAGATCATTATCACCATCAAGCTTAACGACAAATACAACATCCCTGATAACTCAGTGGCTGCTATCAAGGCCAACCCCCTGGGTTCACCAAGTATTGAAATAGCGATGGGTGATTCAAAAAATTTCCTGACCTCAGGCTCAACCATCAAAAGCTCCAATAATGCAGGAATGTTCGATGAACTTACAGCCAAAGTAGGACCTGTTGCAGATAAGCTCACTGCCACCCTGGGTTCCCTGGATTCTGTATTGCGTAACATCAATACCGTATTGGACCCCAACACCAAAGGAAACCTTCAGAGTGTAGTAGCTAACCTCAGCAAAGCTACAGCCAGCTTTGTAAGCAGCTCAGCATCACTCGATCAGCTTTTAAACACCCAAACAGGTGCGCTTGCCCAGTCGCTTAATAATGTGAACAGCTTCACCAAAAACCTCGCAGGCAATAATGAGCGATTGACAGGAGTAATGACAAACCTCGAAGAAACTACCGGACATCTTGCCAAAGCAGATATCGACGGGGTAGTGAACAGACTGCGCAGCTCCGTTGAGCAGTTGAATGAAGCTATGACCAGGCTAAACTCTACCGACGGCACGCTCGGCGCCCTGGTTAACGATAAACAGCTTTATAACAATATGAATAATACCGTACGCAGCCTCAACATCCTGATGGATGATCTGCGTGTTCATCCTAAACGTTATGTAAGTTTCTCTGTTTTTGGCAAAAAAGACAAAGGAACGCCGTTAACAGCACCATTGCCTGTTGACACGACCAGTAAAACCAAATAATGAATCGCTTACATCATTTGCTCCTATGCAGCCTGCTCGTAATGACAACGCAGGCGCTTCACGCGCAAAATCCAGTTCATGCAGACAGTTCAGCAGCGAAAAAACTGGTTATAATTGAACACGCGGAGCGTTTTTCTTTTGAGCAGAAAGACACTGCCCAGTTTCATATGGCTGCCGGCAAAGTAAAAATGATCCAGGAAAAAACCGTGTTCTATTGCGATAGCGTAGCGATCAATGAAACCACCAAGGTATTGGAAGCGTTCGGCAATGTTCATATCAACGATAACGACAGCGTACACACCTATTCAGACTATCTGCGCTATAACAGCCGCGACAAAAAAGCCTTTCTGAAAGGAAATGTAAAACTCACCGATGGCAAGGGCACACTAACCACCCCTACCCTCGACTATGATGTAAATACCAAAACCGGTATTTATACACAGGGCGGCAAGCTGGTGAGCGAGAAAAGTGTATTAACCAGCAGGGAGGGCTATTACTATGGCGAAACCAGGGACGTTTATTTCAAGAAGAAGGTAGTGATGACAGACCCGGAAACCACTGTTAAAACAGATACCTTACTATTCAATACATTTACCAGGAAAGCCATTTTCACAGTACCAACAGACATCGTTTCTAAAAACGGCAGCGTAGTTAAAACCTCCGACGGATACTACGATTTCAATACCAAACGCAGCTATTTCGGCAAGCGTTCCACATTAAAAGACAGCACCGGCGTATCACTTATTGCCGATGAAATTGCCAACGATGATTCTACAGGTTACGGAGAAGCCAGGGGACGTGTAATATATAAGGATTCTGTACAAGGCACAACCTTACTGGCCAACAACGTAAAAAGTAATAAGAAAGACAATTCCTTTCTTGCAACGGAGCAGCCCATCATGATCCTGAAACAGGAAAAGGATTCTATTTTTATAGCTGCCGATACATTTTACTCGGCTAAACTGTCCGATCTTATCACCTATCGCTATGTACCCAATGTAAGAGACAGCGGCAGGCTTAACGATTCCATTTTACATGCGCCTCTCGACAGTAACAACAACAGGTTCATCGAAGCCTGGAACCATGTAAGAATATTCTCCGATTCGCTTCAGGCCGCCGGTGACAGCCTCTTTTACTCATTGGGTGATACTACATTCAGGCTGTTCCGAAGCCCTATCGTATGGGCACAGGATAGCCAGGTTACCGGCGATACCATCTATATCTACACGGCGAATAAAAAGCCGGAGCGCATGTTCGTTTTCGATAATGCCATGATGCTGAATAAAGTTACCAAAAGCAATTTCTATAACCAGGTAAGAGGCAGGAATATGAATGGCTTCTTTAAAGAAGGAAATATAGACTTCATGCGGGTGAAGGGCAGCCAGGCAGAAAGCATTTATTATTCTACCGACGAAGAAGACAAGTTTATAGGCGTAAACAAATCTTCCGCAGACCTGATCGAACTCTATTTTGCCGAGCGGAAACCCGACCAGGTAAAACTGATCACAGCCGTAAAAGGTACCTTATACCCTATGAACCAGGCAGATCATGAAGGCCTGAAGCTAAGAGGATTTAAATGGCAGGAAGACCGCCGTCCAAAAACCGGCCTGTCCTTATTTGGCAATTAACACAATGCTTTTCTCCAAACAATTAGCCTCTTCTATATTGAGAAATATTTGTATTATTGACGCTATAATCGACTGCAAAAAGGAGGTCCTGCAACTAAATCCGGGGCCTAAAAACAGAGGAAGACTATGTTAAAGAAGGAACGCCATGCGTATATCATGCAACAGATCAACATACACAATAAAATATTGTCTTCCGATCTGTGTGTACAGCTGAATGTTTCTGAAGATACGATACGCAGGGACCTCCAGGAACTTAGCGAAGAACATAAGCTCATTAAGGTCCACGGCGGCGCCCTTAGCAATTCCTTCCATTTTACATTACAGAACAATAACATCTATTCTCTTCCCGAAAAGAAGATCATTGCCCATAAAGCCGCCCGTTTGATCAAAGACGGCATGTTCATTCTTTTATCCGGCGGATCTACCATCCGCGAACTGATAAAAGCGCTCCCGCTCGATCTCAATGCCACCTTCATCACCCCCAGTATCCCTACAGCACTGGAATTAATGAACCATCCGGGGATCGAAGTGATCTTTGTAGGTAATAAACTCCTTAAAAGCGCCCAGATAGCCGTAGGTGCCGACGTAATACAACGTTTATCCGAGATCAGGGTCGACTACTGCTTCTTAGGCACCAACAGCATTGACATCCATAACGGCATTACCGATCTTGAATGGGAAATCATTGAAGTGAAACGCGCCATGGTAAGAGCAGCGCATAAAACCGTTTCGCTGGCAATATCGGAAAAGCTGAACAGCGTTCAACGACTTCAGGTATGTCCGCTTTCTGAAGTACAGATCCTCATCACCGAACTGCAACCTGCAGAAGCACGGTTACAGCCCTTTAAAGAGGCTGGTCTCGAAGTATTATAAGATCCAATCTTTTGAATTTTCCCGGCTTTCAGACCCTGTTTTTAGGAAACTAACAGGCTGGTGGCTATTTATTGCGCGCTAAAACTGCTTTTTTTTGCAGCTTTTCGATATTTTTTTCCGCGCTTTCCCGAAAAAAATTGTTGGAGTTAAATAAAATTGCTAACTATGTATTAGAAGGGATTTAACATACTGTTAATAAAAGCCGTACCGATTCTTTTTTTGCAGCTTTTTGCGTTTTTAGCCTGTAATGAAAAATTACCCAAGTTACTGTAATACCGGGTTCACGATTTAAACTGTATTCAAACAAACAAACTGATATGAGAAAAAGTGCTCGTTTCACGGCAGTTTTGCTTTTGCTGCTATTTACTCTCTTCCGCTCGTTCGGCCAAACCGGGACGATATCCGGGACCATTACATCGGCAACGGATGGAGCTCCGTTAGACGGAGTAACCATCACCAACAAAACAACCAATAAAAGAACTATTTCCGACGGCAGTGGTCGTTTTACCATCACCGCAGTAAAGGGGCAGACCCTGCTGTTCACATTTGTAGGTTATACCAACCAGGAACACCTTGTACAGGAAACCGGCCCGCTTAGTATAAAACTGGCAGGTGACGGTAAAGGCCTTGGCGATGTGATAGTAACCGCATACGGCGTAAAGCAAAATAAACGTTCACTGGCTTACCAGGCACAGGAAATTGCCGGCTCCGACATATCAGAAACACGACGTGAAAACTTCTTTAACGCACTGGCAGGTAAAGTTGCCGGCTTAATGGTAACACCATCCAATGGCGCCCCAGGCTCCTCAACTCAGATCATGTTACGTGGCGCTACTTCACTCGACGGACAAAACTCTCCGCTGATAGTAGTGGATGGCGTACCTTACGATAACCAGACGCTTAACCAGGAAAACATTGTCGGCGGCGGCGCCAACCGCAATACCGACTACGGCAACCGTGCTATGGATCTCAACCCCGAAGACATAGAGAACATGGTAGTACTGAAAGGCCCAGAAGCAGCAGCCCTGTATGGCTCGGATGGCGCTTCAGGCGTTATTATCATTACTACCCGCAAGGGAGCAAAAGGTAAAGCCACTATTTCATACGACAACTCTTTCAAATGGGATAAGGTTTACCGCTTCCCTGAAATTCAAAAAGAATATGGACGTGGCACCAACGGCGTAAATGATGATTTGGCAACCCTTACCATCAGTTCTATTTCATCGGTTCCATTATATAAATACTTCGGCGCCAGATATGCACCGGGAACAAAGCTGTACGATAACATGCATGCATTCTTTAAGCCTGGCTTTACCCAGAATCACAATCTTGGTGTGGAAGGCGGTTCAGAAAGCGCAACCTACAGACTGTCTACCAACTACCTTAACCAGGATGGCGTTGTTCCCAATACCAATTATACCAAGTACTCCGCCCGAATGAACGGAAGTGTGAAGATCTCCAGTAAAATGAACCTGAACACCTCCATCACCTATACCAACTCAAAAAACAAAAAGGCGCCTAAAGGAACAGGCAGTTATTTTCTGACGTTATTAACTTTCCCTGCCGATGAGGACGTTACTGATTATAAAAATGCAGACGGCTCACGTAAGATAGCCGGCTCCAGTGGAACAACCGAATTCGACAATCCATTCTGGGATGTATACAAAAACTCCCTTAACGATAAACTCGATCGTGTAACAGGTAACCTTAATCTTAATTACGATCCATTCCCGTGGATGAATGTAGGATTAACATCAGGCCTCGATTACTATAGCCAGATAGGCGACTGGTTCACCCACCCGCAATCCCGTACAGGTATTACCACAGGAGGTTACTACAACGTTTATGAACAAAGCACGCGCAACGTGAACAACCAGGTGAAACTGCTTTTCAGAAAAAAATTCGGTGAATTCAATAACACCTTGCTGGTTGGCTTCAACAATGAATCATACCTGACCGATATTCAATCACAGGACGGAAGCCGGTTATACGAACTGGAATTCAAATCAATCAACAACACGCTGCTTTCTTCACGTAATTCAATGTCTACTACAAGACAGTTCAGGAAAGCAAGGTTCTTCGGTAATTACACATTAGGTTACCAAAACATCTTATACCTGTCACTCGCAGGATCGAGAGAAGGTAACTCTACTTTATTGTCTTCAAAAGTTGACAAAACCCCCTGGTACAATTTCGGATCGGCGTCTTTAAGCTTCGTGTTTACCGATCTTAACGCCTTGAAAAACATACCATGGCTCAATTTCGGCAAGGCGCGTTTCTCATACGGCACTACAGGTAAAGGTCCTGTAAACCCTTATAAGATAGACCCCAGCTTTATTGCTTCTACATTTACAGGAGGCGGTTATTCCTTATCGGTAAACGGCTCCAACACCGGCCTGGTACCTGAATTTTCAAAAACGCTGGAATATGGCGCTGAATTCAAGTTATTCGACAACAAGCTTTCTCTCGATATCACCCGTTACGAAACACGCAGTACCGATCAGATCATGAATGCGCGTTTAAGCTATGGAACCGGTTATGTTCAGAAATACATCAATGGCGGTGAAGTAACCAATAAGGGTATAGAGATCCTCGCAACATTTGAACCTATCAAATCACGGAATTTCTACTGGCGCACAACACTCAACTACGCCAGGAACCGTGGTACGGTAACACAGATGCCAGCTAATCTGCCCACTTTCTATCAGTCCGATACCTGGGTAGCAGGTAACCTCCGTTCACAAATGTTTGAAGGCGCCGCCAACGGCAACCTCGCAGGTTATACCAATGCACGCACTACCAAAGGAGAATTACTGATCAATCCTTCAACAGGTTTACCTACTAATAACGGCGATTTCGTGACAGTAGGTAACAGGCAGCCAGACTGGACCGGCGGCTGGATCAACAGGTTTGAATACAAGGGCTTTTCATTAAGCTTTACCCTCGATATCCGTCGCGGCGGACAGGTATTCAACGGTAACGAATTCCTTTTATATCACCTCGGTTTAAGCGCCAGATCAGTAGATCGTGATAAGCTCGTTGTTTATGATGGTGTATTATCAGACGGAATGCAGAACACTGCTACGCCTACCACTAATAAAATTACGGTTAACCCGCTTACAATGGAAAGCTACTATTCTTCCGTTGCAGCTAACCCTGAATCAGCTTTCATAGAAACAGTGAACTGGGTGCGTTTGAGAGATCTTACACTTGCTTACGACTTTCCGTCCAAATGGCTGAAAAAGCAAAGCCTGATCTCTGCTGCAGGAGTATTTATCACCGGCGTTGATCTGCTGATGTTAACCAACTATTCCGGTGCCGATCCTTCCGTAAGCGTCAACAACGCTTCTTCCAGGGGATTCGGTGGAGCTGGTATAGATTACGGTTCTCTTTCAACTCCAAGAGGTGTGAACTTCGGTTGCCGGGTTAAATTCTAATCATAAAATCTTTAAAGTATATGAAATTAAAATATAAAATATTCGTGACTGTGTTGCTGGCTGCGTTTGCAACTACCAGCTGCAACAAGTATCTCGATGTTAACTCAGACAATTCCAACCCGCAAGATCCCGATGTGTCATCCGTATTCCCTACCCAGTTGGGTAACATACCACGTGGCCTTCAATATGACGCACGTTATGTAAGCAGGTTTATACAAAATTTCGGATCGGCGAGTTCAGGCAGTACCACCGCCATCAACTGGGACAAAATGGGCTTCCAGTCTGCCTCAGACGTTAACGGTGACATCTGGCGTATGACCTACTATGGCTTAGGAGCAAACCTCAACTATATTATAACCAAAGGAATAGCGAACGGTCAATGGGATTATGTTGGCGCCGCTTACGCATTAAAGGCCATGAGCTTCCAGTACACGACAGATTATCATGGCGATATCATTTTCAAAGAAGCCTTCCCGGCAGATGAAAACCAGGTATTTTTTAAGTACGACAACCAGGAAACCGTCTACGCCGGTGTTGATTCTCTTTGCCGCATGGCGCTGACATACCTGTCACGTACCGACTACAATCCAAGTGTATCACGCTTATCGAAAGGCGACTATGCCTATGATGGCAATGTAGACCGCTGGAAAAAGTTTGTTTATGGATTATTGGCAAGGAACTTCCATCGCATTACCAATAAAGCTTCTTACCAGGCTGATAGTGTGATCAAGTATTGCGATCTGTCGCTTGCAAGCGCACAGGATGATTTTGGTATTCCATTCGATGCACAAAAAAATGACGATGCCAACTTCTTCGGGATCTTCAGGGATAACCTCACCTTGTTCCGCCAAACCAATTATATCGTTAGCCTGCTCGACGGAACTACGCTTACCGGCACCACAGGCGGCGCCAATATCGACCCCAGGATGAAGCATATGTTGAGCCGCTCTGCCGATAGCAGCGGTACCAATAACGGAGGTTATAAAGGTGTTGTAGTGGGCGTAGGCGACCCGCAGTACTCCTCCCTGGGCACCAACCGTAAAGCAGTGCCTACACCTTTTGGCGACAGCATCTATGTTATTACCGCCGGCAATTTCTCCGGGTCACAAGGTAAATACCTGTTTGCCAACAAAGTCGTCATGCCCATCATGACTTCCGCTGAGATACAGTTTATGAAAGCCGAAGCCCTTTTCCGCAAGTCGGACAAGCCTAAAGCGCTTCTCGCTTATCAGGCCGGTATCAGGCTGCACTTCGACTTTATCAACCGTACCAGCTGGCCACGCGGCAATACGCCCCTCTTCAATGTTACCGCCATTTCACCGGCCGAACGGGACGCTTACATGGCCAGCGCCAATGTGAAGCAGATTGCCGATTCACTTACGCTTTCCGATATCATGCTTCAGAAATACATCGCATTATATGGATGGGGTTTCTTTGAAACATGGGTAGATATGCGCAGGTATCATTATACCGACCTCGATCCCAATAAAATTGAACAGGGCATCCAGGTTTACAAGAACCTGGTGTTACCCACTTTTGCAGCAGAAAATGCAGGACGGCCTGTTTATCGTGTGCGCCCCCGCTATAACTCAGAGTACATCTGGAATGTGGAGGAACTAAGGAAAATAGGAGCCATGAACGGCAACTATCACACCTATGAATGCTGGTTCAGTCAGCCTTAACATTTTCATCATCAGAAAACGAACTACTTATGTACTCAAAAATATTTTCGGGATTACTGGCAGCCAGCTGTATGTTAATGCTGGGATGTAAGAAAAACGAATTCAGAACCAACGAATATGTAACCCCTAACGGGAAGGCTTTTGTAAAAGTCGCTTACTTCTCCCCCTACTTCGCAGCGCAACAAGTGCAGGTGTACATCAACGACGAGCGGGTAAGCAATACGATCACTACAAATCATACGCCCTTTCCCGGCGGTGGTTATAATACGGGAGGCAACTCCGACAACGGCTACCTGTCGGTGCAGCCCGACTCCAAAGGAACAGCCAATATCATGTTCGCTACACCCAGTACCGGCACCTCCATTATCGCGAAAGAACTCTTCCGCGTATCGGTTCCCGTTACAACGGGCAAAGAGCAAGTGGTATTCATATGCGATACAGCTGCCAATACAGCGGCATTTACAGTAGATGTAGATACCGAAAGACCTGATTCGGGATACGCACGCTTTAATTTTGTTAACTGTATCCCTAACTCCGGCCCTATCGACTTCTATTATGCCGATAGCCTGGTTGCCAGCAATATTCCCTACAAAGGATCAAAAGCTTTTGTAAACCTGCCCCTGAAAGCAGCTCCTGTCCTGAAAATGTGTCAAACAGGAACTACTACTATAATAGGAGCAGCTTACACGTTCACAAATATCGGCAACCAGAAAATATATTCCATGTTAGGACGTGGTTATGCAGGCATTGCATCCACAGACGGCCAGAGAACGCCCAAGGTATCATTGGTAATTGTGAAATAAATATCCATAAACTATTCAGGTATGAAACGAGTAAAATCAATATATATACATCTGTTATCGGCTGGTTTGATAATGCTGTCACTTAACAGCTGCAGCAAAGACGATGACAACACACTTCCCATTAATACACTGGAAACGCTTGTAGCGCAGGATAGCAGCCTCAGCATTTTTAACGCAGTTCTCAAGGAAACAGGTTTAATCACCTTTGCCCAGGGACCTGGCCCGTTTACGTTCTTTGCACCCAGTAACACTGCTTACAAAAAATATGGCATCAACTCCGTTGCAGATGTTAAACTGGTAAACATCGATACCCTGAGAGTGAATACCACCTGGCTTATCGCAGCAGGTTCCCGGACATCGGATGCACTTATAGGGAGCGGACTTACCATATCAACACAGGTGGGTTCCTCTATTTTTGCCCAGGCCTACAACAACGATGTTTATTTCAATGGACTGAAGGCAGTAAAAAAAGATATCAGCGCTTCCAATGGAACCATGTTCGTATTGGATTCGTACATGGCGCCTACAGTAGGATCAACCAGCGTTACGTTAGGCCGTTATTCCGGCAATCCTTTCAAACTGTTCCTGCAGGCGGCAACCAGGGCTTCCTTAACCAGTACCAGTACCGGTATCAATAAAACCACCACTACCCTGTTTGCGCCCACCAATACTGCTATGCTGGCAGCGGGTTACGATTCCGTGACCATCAGTAAAACAGCTGTAGCAACGCTGGCAAACCTTGTTAAATATCATACGATAGGGGCTGTTAATTTCAGGTTTGCCCTGCAAAGCGCCGCCTATAAAACAGACCAGGGCAATGCTGTTACTTTAAATATGTCCGCAGCCACTCCTACCGTTACCGGGAGAACAAATACTGCCCAGATCATTAGTTTCGATCAACCAACCAATAACGGAGTGATTCACGCTATCGATAAGGTGCTGATTCCTTAACGGATCCGGAGCGCCATTGTAGAAATCCCCCCAAAACGGCCGTATCACCCCTGTGATATGGCCGCTTTTCATTTTCCGCACCCTGTACGCCACAGCATACCACCCCCATATCACAGCATTCCACCCCCATATCACAGCATTCCACCCCCATATCACAGCATACCACCAGCATATCACAGCATACCACCAGCATATCACAGCTATCATACAGCTATATCATCGCTATACGATAGCTATACCATAAGTATAACTTAATCACACCTGAATCGCAGTAACATCGCACGTGCATCGCACTTGCCTGCCACGGTCCTGCCCCGGTCCTGCCTTCGGTCCCGCCCCGGAAGGCCTGCTTTTTCTCACTGAAACCTGCCGCGAAGCATTTATTCAGTCCTCCCGCCCCACCAATAGAAACCCACCTTTCAGGCCGGTCGTATTTGTTTAAGTAAATCCTAAAGCCGGCGGACAGTCTATAATATTAGCCTTAAATACTTATTTTAGCCCTAAATAAAGCATAAATAGCTGAATGAAACCCCAATTGTTGAAAGTGGCAAAAGGAGCCCAACACTCCTTCAGCGTGCGGAGAGATACGGTTCCCCATACCAATAACCGGTGGCATTACCACCCGGAGGTGGAGCTTATTCACTTTAAAAAAGGCAATGGAACACAGTTCATAGGCGATAATATCAAACGCTTCAAATCGGGTGACCTGGTGATGATAGGCGCCCATTTACCACATTACTGGCGGTTTGACGACGAATATTTCGGAGAGCAGCAGAAGCTTCAGGCCGATTCGCGCGTAGCTCATTTCAGAGAAAATTTCTGGGGCGAAACCTTTCTTAACCTTCCCGAGAATGTTAAGATCAAATCCGTGCTCGAAAAAGCAAGGCGTGGCATCCAGGTAACAGGCAAACCCAAACAGGAGATCGCAGAACTGCTGGAGCAGCTGGTTCAGACTGAGGGGCCGGAGCGTATTTTTCTGCTGATGAATATACTCGTGATCCTGGCCAATATCCCCCAGCTTAACCTCATCTCTTCCATAGGGTTCAAATATGATTTCCTGGAGTCGGAAAACGACCGCATCAATGATATCTATGAATATTCGGTGAAAAATTTCAGGCAGAAGATCCAGCTCGAAGAAATCGCCGCCGTCGCTAATATAAGTCCCAACTCATTCTGCCGTTATTTTAAATCACGGACCCGGAAAACCTACTCCCAGTTTATGCTGGAAATAAGGGTGGGCCATGCCTGCAAGCTTCTTATCGACAATAAGGTGAGCATTAAACAGGTGTGTTACGAAAGTGGCTTTAATAACTTTACCGGCTTCTACAAATATTTTAAAAAAATTACCGGCAAAAGCCCCCTCAACTATCAAAAAGAATACACTGCAGGCTAAAAAGCAATGAATCGTTGATTTTACACTAAATTTATTTTTTTATTGCTAAAGCCTTACCAGAGCCAACATATGACACGTTATAGCCGGCAACATAAGATAGTAGTAGCAGTGGACTGTATTATTTTCGGATTCGACGGGCAGGAGTTAAAACTGTTATTGATAAAAAGAGGATTCGAACCAGAAAAGGGGAAATGGAGCCTTATGGGAGGTTTTGTACAACCCGCCGAGAGCTTTGAAGAAGCTGCCAGCCGTGTATTACATCAGCTTACCGGGCTCGAGAATGTATATATGGAACAGCTTTATGCCTTTGGTGATCCTCATCGCGACCCTACGGAAAGAACAGCCTCTATCACCTACTTCAGCCTTATAGACATCCATAAATACGAGAAGCAGATAAGCGACGAATATCATGCAGAATGGTTTCCTGTAAACCAGGTTCCTGATCTCATCTTCGACCACCCGGCCATGATAAAAATGGCCAAGGAAAAACTGCGTTATAAAGCTGCCATCCACCCCATCCTGTTCGAACTATTGCCGGAAAAATTTACGCTGCCCCAGTTGCAAAACCTGTACGAAGGCATTTACGACACCGTACTGGATAAAAGGAATTTCAGCCGTAAAGTATTATCTACCGGCCTGTTAATCAAGCAAAAAGAAAAGGAAAAGGCCAGTTCCAAGAAAGGAGCGTTCTACTTTAAACTGGATAAAAAGAAATACCAGAAGAAGTTTGATGCCTTCCTCAACTTTATTCCCAACCCCGATAACCTTAAATAGGCTTCTTCGTACTGATTTAAAGTTACTTTAACCTATAACGGGCGAATAAAATTTTGTAATGTTAGGCTACAAGTGTTATTTTGACACTAAATTGCCATATGAAGCTGGAAGGCTTCATCCGACAAATCACGTTAAACAATCTAAACACGGATGAATCAGGAAACTTTTGTGATAGGCGTTGACTACGGTACAGATTCAGTCAGGTCTATTCTCGTAAATGCAACAAACGGTCAGGAAATAGCCTCTTCCGTTTTTTATTACCCCCGTTGGAAAGCAGGAAAATACTGTGATCCTTCTGCGAACCAGTTCCGCCAGCACCCGCTGGATTATGTTGAAGGACTGGAACATACCATCAAACATTGTCTTCAGCAGGCTGGCAGCGATATCGCCGCCAAAGTAAAAGCCATTTCAATCGACACTACCGGCTCTACTCCTGTAGCTGTTGACGAAAACGGTACCCCCCTGGCTTTGACACCTGGCTTTGAAGAAAACCCACATGCCATGTTCGTGTTGTGGAAAGATCATACCGCTGTAAAAGAAGCAGCAGAGATCAATGCACATGCTACAAAGTTCGATACCAATTATCTCCAGTTCGTTGGTGGCATCTATTCTTCAGAATGGTTCTGGTCTAAATTATTACGTACGCTGCGTGTCGATGAAAAAGTACGCAACGCCTGCCAAAGCTGGGTGGAACATTGCGACTGGATTCCCTTCCTGCTGACAGGAGGCAAAAAAGCATCGGAGATGAAACGCAGTATCTGCGCAGCAGGACACAAAGCACTCTGGGCTGCTGAATGGGGCGGATTACCTCCTGAAGAGTTCTTTAGTTCTCTCGATCCATTATTGAATGGTTATACAAAGAAATTGTTTACAGAAGCGCTTCCTTCCGATAAAGCGGCAGGTAAACTTAGCCAGGAATGGGCAACTAAACTTGGCCTTTCTACCGACGTAGTTGTTGGTGTTGGCGCTTTTGATGCACATATGGGTGCTGTAGGCGGTCAGATCGAACCTTATCACCTGAGCAAAGTAATGGGTACCTCAACCTGCGATATGCTCGTAGCTCCAACCAAAGAAGTGGATGGCATCCTGGTAAAAGGTATCTGCGGACAGGTGCCTGGTTCCGTGATTCCCGGCATGATGGGCATGGAAGCTGGTCAGTCGGCTTTTGGCGACTGCTATGCATGGTTCAGGCAGGTACTGGCCTGGCCTTTAAACGAGGTGTTAAGCAAAACCAGCCTGGTAGACGCAGAAACGGCAAAGGCCCTTGCCGCCGAAGCCATAGACAGGATCATCCCTACATTAGATAAAAAAGCTGCTGAATTACCACTGGATGAAAACAGCGTCTTAGGTGTAGACTGGCTGAACGGCCGTCGTACCCCCGACGCCAACCAGGAGTTGAAAGGCGCTCTTGCCGGCCTGAACCTTGGCAGCAATGCCGTGGTTATTTTCAGGGCTATTGTTGAAGCCACCTGCTTTGGTGCAAAATCTATTGTAGACCGTTTCAACAGCGAAGGCGTTACTGTAAAAGGACTTATTGGTATGGGTGGCGTAGCCAAGAAATCGCCTTTCATCATGCAGATGATGGCAGACGTTATGAATATGCCTATCCGTATACACAAATCGGAACAAACCTGTGCAGTAGGTGCAGCCATGTTTGCCGCTACTGCAGCCGGCATCTACGATAAAGTAGAAGATGCGATGAAAGCAATGGGACAAGGTTTCGATGCCGAATATTTCCCTGATGCTGCAAGAGCAGCTATTTATGCCAAACGTTATGAAAAATACAAGGCATTAGGCAAGTTTGTAGAATCATTGAATTAAACCCGTTATAATGAGCTATCAGCACATACAGGAAGCTGCGTATGAAGCAAACATGCAGCTTCCTAAATTAGGACTTGTATTATTCACTTTTGGAAATGTGAGTGCAGCCGACAGGGCAGCAGGCGTATTTGCCATCAAGCCCAGCGGCGTTCCTTACGAGGAGCTCACACCGGCTAAAATGGTGATCGTTGACTTCGATGGCAAAACCGTTGAAGGCAACCTGCGTCCTTCTTCCGATACCCTTACCCATGCCGTATTATACAAACATTGGGAAAATATCGGCGGTATTGTACATACACATTCTACCTATGCTACAGCCTGGGCTCAAAGTCAGCGCGACATCCCTATTTACGGCACCACCCATGCCGATCATAACACTGTCGATATTCCCTGCGCACCTCCCATGGATGATGTAATGATCCAGGGCGATTATGAGTACCAGACGGGCTTCCAGATCATGAATGCCCTGAAGGAAAGGAATCTTAGCTATGAAGAAATTGAAATGATCCTGGTAGGCAACCATGCTCCTTTTACCTGGGGTAAAACACCTGCCAAAGCGGTATATAACAGTGCAGTGCTGGAAACAGTAGCTAAAATGGCCCTGTTGACAGAACAGATCAGGCCCGATGTTCCCCGTTTGAAAGATGCTTTGATCAAAAAGCACTTCGAGCGCAAACATGGTCCAAACTCTTATTACGGTCAGTAGCAGCTGACACAAGAACAATTCACAACATTCAACACTTTTAAAATAAACACTAATGATTGATCTGAAAAAGCTGGAGCTGTGGTTTGTAACCGGCAGCCAGCATCTATATGGAGAAGAAACGCTGAAGCAGGTAGCAGAACATTCTCAAACCATTGCCAGCGCGTTGAACAAAGCAACACAAATTCCCGTAAGCGTAGTATTCAAGCCTACTGTTAAATCAACAGAAGAGATCTACCATATCTGCGCCGAAGCGAACAATGCGCCTAATGTAATTGGTATCATTGCGTGGATGCACACCTTCTCTCCTGCCAAAATGTGGATCAATGGCCTGAAGATCTTACGTAAGCCTTTATTACACCTGCATACACAGTTCAACCGCGATATTCCATGGAGCGAAATTGACATGGACTTCATGAACCTGAACCAAAGCGCTCATGGCGACCGTGAATTCGGCTTTATGGTAAGCCGTATGCGCAAAAACCGCAAGGTGGTAGTAGGCCATTGGGAAGATGCGGAAGTACTTGCTTCTATCGGCAGCTGGTCACGCGTTGCAGCAGGCTGGCACGACTGGCAGGGCGCAAGGTTTGCCCGTTTCGGCGACAACATGCGTTTTGTAGCAGTAACTGATGGCGATAAAGTTGAAGCTGAATACAAATTCGGTTTCTCTGTCAACTCTTATGGTATTGGCGACCTGGTTAAGGTGATCAATGGCATCAGCGATGCAGAGGTTGATACGCTTATCAAAGAATACGAAGCACAATATAAACTTGCCGCTTCTATCACCAAAGACGGCGCTCAGCGTCAGTCACTGGTAGACGCAGCCCGTATTGAACTGGGTTTGAAAGCGTTCCTGGTAGACGGCAACTTTAAAGGTTTCACCGATACTTTCGAAGACCTGCATGGTATGATTCAACTGCCTGGCATTGCTGCCCAGCGTTTGATGGCTGCCGGCTACGGTTTCGCCGGCGAAGGCGACTGGAAAACAGTAGCGCTGGTACGTGCCATGAAAGTAATGGGTCATGGTTTGAAAGGCGGTAACGCATTCATGGAAGACTACACTTACCATTTCGATCCTAAAAACCCGCTGGTGCTGGGTTCTCACATGCTGGAAGTGTGTCCTTCTATCGCCGAAGGCCCTGTTTCCTGTGAAGTACATCCTTTAGGTATTGGCGGCAAAGCCGATCCTGTAAGGCTGGTATTCAATGTAGGTGGTGGCGATGCCCTCAACGCATCCCTGATAGATATGGGTAACCGTTTCCGTTTGCTGGTGAACGAAGTAAAAGCAGTAGCTCCTCCACAGGATCTGCCTAAACTTCCGGTAGCAAGAGCATGCTGGCAGCCTTTACCTGATATGAAAACAGGTCTTGCAGCCTGGATCCTTGCAGGTGGCGCGCACCATACCGGCTACAGCCAGAACCTGACATCTGAAAACCTGGAAGACTTCGCAGATATGGCTGATATCGAGTTCGTATGCATCGATAAGAAAACCGACCTCCGCCAGCTGAAGAACGAGCTGAAATGGAGTGAAGCATACTATAAATAGCAGATCGCAGCATTCGGAAGCATAGCTCTCCGATTGCCTGAAGTCAATTAAAAACGAGGCCGTATCAACTTATGATACGGCCTCGTTTCATTCGCCCCCCTGGCGCCGAAGAATACCCGTTTAAGCGACTCTCGGATACAGCCTCGTTTCATTCGCCCCCCGGCACCGAAGAATACCCGTTTAAGCGACTCTCGGATACAGCCTCGTTTCATTCGCCCCCCGGCGCCGAAGAATACCCGTTTAAGCGACTCCCGGCGGCTAATTTTATTGATGAGCCCTCCTTTTTTTATCAGGAGCCCCGATGGAGCCACATACTATTTGCTAAAAAAAAGCGCAGTTTTGACAAAGCACTCTTAAAGCTTCACTAAAGCATCTCAAAAGCTTCTTTAAAGCTTCCTTGAAAAAGATCGTTTTTTTAGCAAAAGATCATTTGTAAAAAAAGCCGCTAATATTATTAGCAATGCATCGCTCATCTCTTCCGTTATCTAATGTCTACCTGAAGAACACATAGGCGATCAATATGGCAGCGATGACACCAATGAAATCGGCGAGCATGCCGGCCCAGATGGAATAACGGACCTTTTTAATGCCTACACTTCCAAAGTAAAGGGCTACAATGTAAAAGGTAGTATCCGCAGAGCCGTGGAAGGTACAGGCCAGCTGACCAACAAAGGAATCGGGGCCGTTAGACTTCATCACATCTATCATGAGCCCCCTTGCACCGCTGCCGCTGAATGGCTTCATAATGGCAACGGGAAGTGATGGTGTAAAATCGGCATTCAGTCCCATAGTGCGGATCACGGCTGTGAGTCCGTCTACGATATACCCGAGCGCGCCGCTATCCCTGAATACGCGGATGGCCACCAGCATTCCAACCAGGTAGGGAATAATTTTAATGATCACATCAAAGCCACCTTTCGCGCCTTCTATAAAGGCATCGAAGACATTCACTTTTTTCCAGACCCCGGCAATAATGATCAGCGTAATGATTAGCAGCAGTACAAGATTGCCGGCAACTTTGCTGAAGATATCTTTCTGAACGGCATCCATACCGCTTACCCACCATATCAATAAGCCCACGGCCAGTGCAATGCTGCCCAGCCAGGTGATCAAAATGCGATCCCATTTTATTTTCTGCCAGATACTTACCAATATGATGGCTGCAAGTGTGGTACAAACCGTTCCCAGCACACAAGGAATGAATACACTGGAAGGATTGGCGGAACCCGCCGCCAGGCGATAGGCTATAATGGACAAAGGAATTAGCGTAAGACCACTGGTATGCAGTACCAGGAACATGATCTGCGCGTTGGTAGCTGTTTCTTTATCCTTATTCAGCGTCTGGAGGCTTTCCATCGCTTTCAGACCGAAGGGAGTGGCGGCATTGTCGAGTCCTAACATATTGGCGCTGAAATTCATCACCATTTGTCCCATTGCCGGGTGGTTATCGGGAACGCCCGGGAAAAGCCGTTTCATAAACGGGTTCAAAAGCCTCGCCAGCCAGTTGATAGCCCCGGCCTTTTCGGCAATATTCATCAGTCCCAGGAAAAACACCATGGTACCTGCCAGCGGGAAGGCAACATCTATCACCGAGCTTTTGGCACTGTCGAAAACGCCGTCAACGAGCGTTTTAAAGACATCATTATCATGAAGAAAGAAAAACTTATAAAGGCCAATAGCCGCAGCGATATAAAAAAACAGGATCCATACCAGGCTCAGGGCGCCATTTCCGCTTTTTTGAGCTGCACGAAGTATTGCAATTCCACCCACTGCTGCCAATACGTAAAAAACACCTGCTGCAAACTGAATCCCATCCATCCGTTTTGGTTTATGAGCGTCTAAAATAATTGATTATCGGCGGTTAACAATCAAACCGTACTTTTGCAGCCGAAAAATTGCGAACGCAAACCACAATAATCATATGGCTTTACAAGTAGGGATCGTGGGATTACCCAACGTCGGAAAATCAACTTTATTCAATGCTGTAAGCAACAGTGCCAAGGCGCAGGCAAGCAACTACCGTTTTTGTACTATTGACCCCAACGTGGGACTGGTAGATGTACCTGATGAACGCATGACGAAACTGGCAGAGTTGGTAAAGCCCAACCGTATTGTTCCTACCCAGCTGGAGATCGTGGATATTGCCGGTCTTGTAAGAGGCGCCAGCAAAGGAGAAGGACTTGGTAACAAGTTTTTGGGAAATATCCGCGAGGTAGATGCTATTATTCACGTGATCCGTTGTTTCGAAGATGAGAATGTACTTCGTGAAGAAGGCGCCATTAACCCTGTAAGCGACAAAGAGATCATTGATACGGAGTTACAGCTGAAAGACCTTGAAAGTATTGAAAAGAAGCTTCAGCGGACAGAGAAGATGGCTAAAACCGATCCCAAGGCCAAAGCCGAGCTGGAGGTATTACTTCGCTGTAAAACCCAGCTGGAGCAAGGAAAAAGCATTCGTGCATTAGGACTGGAGAAAGAGGAAAGAACTGCTATCGCCGATCTGTTCCTGTTAACAGAGAAGCCGGTACTTTATGTAGCCAACGTAGACGAGGCTTCTATGCATACCGGTAATAAATATTCTGAAGCACTTACCGAAGCCGTTAAAGCAGAAGGCGCACAGGTAATTGTGATGAACAATACCCTTGAAGCGCAGATCGCCGAGATGGAAGCTGAAGACGACAAGCTGATGTTCATGGAAGAATACAAAATGACTGAACCGGCGTTGAACAGGCTTATCCGCTCTGCCTACAAACTGCTGAACCTGGATACCTATTTCACTGCCGGTGTTCAGGAAGTAAGGGCATGGACCATTCATAAAGGCTGGAAGGCGCCCCAGGCGGCAAGTGTGATTCATACTGATTTCGAAAAAGGCTTTATTAAAGCAGAAGTAATTGCTTATGAAGACTTTATCAAATACGGCAGTGAAGCGGCCTGTCGCGACAATGGTAAATTAAGAATCGAAGGCAAGGAATATATCGTAAAAGACGGCGATATTATGCATTTCCGTTTTAACGTATAAGTACACGCTGGCCAGCGATAAATTGGTTAACTTGACTAATGCATCTTACCTACCGTACTCAACAGATCAAGGGCTGGGCGCAACAGCTGGGCTTCGGTTACTGTGGTATTGCCAGGGCTAAGATGCTGGATGATGACGCCCGCAGGTTGGAAAAATGGCTTCATAAGGGAATGCACGGCAGCATGCATTATATGGAGAAAAATTTTGACCTGCGGGTAGATCCCACCAAACTGGTTCCGGGCGCAAAATCCGTCATAACACTGCTTTTAAATTATTACCCGGAACAACAACAGCAGGAAGGCACCCCCCGTATTTCCAAATATGCCTATGGGCAGGATTATCATGAAGTGATAAGGCCCAAGCTCAACCAGCTGCTTCTGTTGATGCAGGAGCATATAGGGGCGGTTGAAGGCCGTGGATTTGTAGATTCTGCCCCTGTATTGGAACGCAGCTGGGCTAAGCTTACAGGCGCCGGATGGATAGGAAAGAACGGTAATCTTATTTCTCCCAAAGCGGGCTCTTTCTTTTTCCTGGCCACGCTCATCACAGACCTGGAGCTGGAATATGACGATCCTTTCAGCCGCGATTATTGCGGCACCTGCACCCGTTGTATCGATGAATGTCCTACAGGCGCCATCCTGCCCGATAAAGAGATCGACGGCAGCAAATGTATCAGTTACTTTACCATAGAATTAAAGGACATGCTGTTACCCGAGGAGATGAAGGGTAAATTTGACAACTGGATGTTTGGATGTGATACCTGCCAGGATGTATGCCCGTGGAACCGCTTCAGCAAACCCGGAGCAGAACCGGCTTTTGCGGCAATACCTGAAATATTAAATCTCAGCACCAAAGAATGGGAGCTGCTTACAGAAGATCGTTTCCGGCAGTTATTTAAAGGATCTCCTCTAAAAAGGGCCAAATTCAAGGGCATCCAGCGTAATATCAGCTTTACGCAACCCCCCTAGCCATACCTGAAACGCTGTGCCGATATTGTCTTTACGCTTTTACTACCTGCAGGTTATTTTAATTTCAATGTAACCTGCAATCCTGTTTGCAATAAGTGCTGGTCGCCTTGTTTTGCCATTGTTTTAAGACCATATTGGATGTATGGCATCAACTGCCACTGGAGCCTGGACTGACCCGGTATTTTTACGACAAAAGCAAAGTAGGCATTGGGCATCCAGACGTTCATTGTTCCTCCCAAAGAATTTCCATCTTTATTGGCGCCGACCATGAAGTCGTTTACAACGCCTGCGGTTATCCCTACAGGGCGGGTAAGATCGTAGTGCAGCAGCACGGGAACACCCAGGTAATGCATTTTGTAGTTTTCGGTACCATGAATATCAGAAGTTGACACCGTAGAATAAAAACCGTTTGTCAGTCCGCCAATGCTCTCTGTTGTTGTTGATATCAGTGTACTATAATGAACATACTGGTATCTTAAACCCAATTGAACCGATAACTTTCCGAGCAGCGACCTTTCTGCCAGCACACCCGCATTGAAGGCTTTTCCGGTATTAAACGCGGTTTTGTAGTAGACGACAGATCGTACTGCCTGCTGGGAACCGGGAGAGGCATTGTACCCAATCTGATCATTATTTTTTTGATAAGTAGAGATCCCGCCATCATTTTCACCTATCACTTTTGCGATGCCGCCACTTACAAATGGCAGAAAGTGCCATTGGCTTGCGGGCTGATCTTTGATGGTTATAACCGGCGCACTTACTACAGGCGTAGCGTTCTGCTGTTTGAGCAACGGCATACGCGTCATGAATGCTGTTTGAGGTACATGTTCTATTTCCGGGTCAACAGGATATTGAGCGGGCAACCGTTCCAGGTTGTCTGGTTCCATCTGGTAGCCATTTCCGGCAGTTCCGTTCAAGTGCTTATTGCTGCTATTCAAGGACTGCTGTGGTTTACGGGCATTGATAGCAGCAAGTTTCTCAGGCCCTGTGGCGCCGGGAGTAGTAGTGCCGGCTGTGTTTTTTGCAGACAGTACCCCGTTTACGGATCTATTATCGGTATTCTTTTTAGCAGCGCTGATACCGTTGTTATTTGCGCCCGCATAGGTATCCGGAGATACGTTTACAGGTTTATTGTCATTGAATAGCTGGCCACCAGCTGCAGCAGTGCTCTCAGGCTTTGCTGAGTTTACTGAGTGAGTATTTCCTGAGCTGTTATTAGCCGGGGCATTACTTTCAGCCCGGCTGTTATGCCCGTTTAAACCGGAGGCTGACTGATTCGTTGTAAATGAATCGGTGTTGTCTTTATTGGCAATAACAGCATTTTCGTTTTGCGCTGTAAGGGGTGAGGGAGCATTATTATGATATAAGCTCCAGATACCGGCGCCGGTACCTGCGAGTAATAATAATAACAATAAAGGGATACGCCAGCCGATGACAGGCTTTTTCTTTTCGGGAGCCAGGCCTGCCTTCACATTTTTCCACACGACAGGGTCGGGCTTGAATTCAAGCCCTTCCATCATTTTCTGTATCTGCCGTTCTAATGAATTATCCGACATAATTCAATTTTTTATGGTCTTGCTCATATTTTTTGATCCATGTTACCAATAAGTTTCGTGCACGGAGGTATTGAGAGCGTGAGGTGCCCTCGTTAATTCCAAGCATTTGTGCTATTTCCACGTGAGAGAATCCTTCTACCGCGTGGAGGTTAAAGACAGTTTGATAACCGGCTGGCAGCTGACGGATGAGTTGTGCCAATTCTTTGGCGCTCATATCCATTTCCGGGTTTTCGTCGGCAACGGGATGAAGATGATCATCCATAAGCAGCATATCGGCCTGGTATCTTTTTTTCTTTTTGAGGTAGTTCAGGGCTGCGTTCACCATAATTCTCCGGATCCAGGCAGCCAGTTCGCCATCCATTCTATACTGATGCAAACTCCGGAATACATTCAGAAAGCCATCCTGAAGCACATCCTGGGCATCTTCCATCGATTTGGTATAGCGATAACAGACACCCAGCATCTGCCCGGCAAACGCATCGTAAAGCGCCTGCTGTGCCCATGCTTCTCCTGCGATGCAGGATCTTATCATTTGCCTGGTATCTGTCATTTCTTCAGTTAAGTTGACAACGGCGCATTTAAAAGCGTTGCAGGCAAAGGTAAAAAAACGGGGATTTTTTATGGGATAATGGCTTCCCCACCCTGCTGCACCGTTTCATTGGCGCTGTTTTCGGCCAGGGTTTTAAGATTAGCCAGGCTTTTTTCCATCACTGGCCCCAGGATCTTATCGTTCATCATAGATCCCAGGCGTTCCCATGGATACCATTTGATATGCTGTGTAAAGGACCACTGTACAGTGGTAACGGCGTGTGAAGGATTGGTAATAATGTTCATTACCGCTTCCTGGCGGAAGCCACCTTTGCCCATCCATTCGGATACTATGGCGGTATCGGTAGCGCGGATGATCTGAATATTGTTTCCATTCACATAACCACTTGCTCCTTTCCCTATACTATCGGCGGAGGTAAGTTTGAAACCATTTGCCTGGATGCCTTCTATCCAATTGGGCCAGCGGCTCAATGTGTTAATTTCCTGCCGGATACGGCCGGGATCCTTCCTGTTGATATCAACAGCACGTGAGACCACTACAGTGGAAGGCAGCATGAGTCCTATTAAGGTTGCAACAACAAACAAAACCAGAAAACTTATCAGCGCGAGTTTCAGCAATTTCATACGCTTATTCCCATTTAAATACTTTAATTGCTATGGCATATATAATAACTCCCCAAATGAGCATCACTCCTATGTTCTGCCAGCAGCTGATGAGGCTGGCCCCTTCGAACGCGATGTTCCTCATTGCATTATTAAAATGAGTAAGCGGCAATACGCGGCAGATCGGCTGCAGCCAGGATGGAAATGCCTCGATAGAAAAGAAGGTACCCGCCAGGAGGAATTGCGGCAGGGTAAACAGGTTAGCCAATGGCGGAATGGTGCTTTCTGTTTTTGAAATACCACTTACCACAAAGCCATATCCCATAAACACCACCAGGGCAATAAAGCTTAATATCATGATCTCCAGGAAAGTACGGAAACCATGCACCAGTGTAAAATGAAATGCAAGCGTTCCTATTCCAATGATAATCACTGCGGTGATCATTTGAAAGATCACCCGGCTCAATGCTTCTCCCAGGATGATATACGGACGGGTAACGGGCGTTGCAAAAAAGCGTTTCAGTACTAATTGCTGGCGCAGGTTAAAAAACAAAAACGCCACCCCAAACACGCCGGCGCTTAACAGGGAAAAGCCAAGTTGCCCGGGCAAAATGAAATCGATAGTGCGGTACACACGTCCCGGGATCTCGGTTATTTCGGGCGCAACGGTGGCAACAGAAGGCACGTTGGGGTAACGGTGGGCATTGATGTCGCTGATGATACCGGATAAGAAAGTGCCTTTAAAAAGATGGAGGTTCTGAGGGTTCACCGCTCCTGAACTGGTAAGATGGACGATATAGTCGGGGCCGCCCTTTTCATTTTTACTGATGCGGACGATCGCGAGCATCCTGCCCTTTTCCAGGTCTTCTTTCACTTCCAACTGAGACTTGCGTACCACCTTTACAGCCGGAATGGCAGTAAGACGTTTGTACACATCATTGGTGGTATCACTTTGGGGATCAAAAGCAATTTTGAAAGAAACACTGCTTCCTCCTCCCATAAAACCAAAAACCAAAATAAAAATCAAAGGGAAACCAATACTAAACACTACAGAAGAAGGGCTGCGTAAAGTAGAACGCAAACTCCCTTTTGTAATGGCCAGCATAGCCCTGATCTGGCTATATGAACCCTGCATTTACAAAAATTTGAGAAGCAAAGCTATGTTAAAAAGAAAAAGAAAAGAAACCCAGACAAAAGACGTATATTTGGAAGACAAAAGACGGGAAATGAAAAAAGGAGCGAAATACAAAAAAAACGAGGAAACGCCTCAACGGCAAGTTGAGGAGGAGGCAGCTTTATATAAAGCTGTAAAAAAGTTACCTGTTATTGCCGATTTTACCTTTAAGAAATTTGCCAAAATAGCGGCGAAGGTGCCATTTACCCAAAAAGACTGGGCTGGCATGATGCATCTTTCCGAGCGCACCCTGCAACGTTATGCCAAAGACAACAAAACCTTTGAAGGCATATACGTCGATAAAATCCTGCATATAGAAGAACTCATTGAGGCGGGGCTGGCCACTTTCACCAATGCGGCAACCTTTTACAGCTGGTTAAAACGTGACAAGCAAGTAATGGGTTATCACCTTAATTTCGATTCATTATCTTCTTCACGAGGCATCCAGGCCACCATAGATCAGCTGGGACGCATTCAACACGGAATATATACATGATAGTTTATCGCTTTGCACATGCGAAGTATGCAGCAGACATTTCAGGAGAAGGGGCGAAATTGTGGGGAGGCAGATGGAATAACAGCGGCATACCTGTTTTATACACCAGTGAACATATTTCCCTGGGATTGCTGGAAGTGGTTGCCAATGGAGTAGCCTTACATGAACTACAGAACATAAGGCTGATAGAAATAGAGCTACCTAACAGCGCCGCTACCCATGAAGTAAAATTAAACCAGTTAAAAAAAGAATGGTGGACGGATCATGAGTTCACCCAATGGATAGGCAGCGAGATATTACAAGCCAATCAGCATTTACTTATCAAATGCCCTTCGGCCATCATACCTATGGAGCACAATATCCTCTGCAACCCGTTACACAAGGATTTTCATAAAGTAAAAGCGCGAATAGCGGATTTCCGTTTCGATGAACGCCTGTTCAAGGCTCCGGAGATCAGCTACAGTGAATAGATGAAATTAGTTTACCCTCAGTTCAAAAGGAAGCCTTGCCTGGGGAATATCGAACCAGCCTTTTACTTTCTTCATTTGCTGAAAAAGCATGAACTGTTCCTCTCCTATTTCTTCCCTGATAGCTTTGGCTTTTACGCTCTTGGTGGCACCGCCTCCCATTAGCTGGTCGATCAGTGACTTACGTTCGGGGAACTCCTTGATACGATAGTCTTTTATTTTTGCCATCCTTACTGCGCAGGTTATGGCATCCTGCAAGGTGCCGATACGATCAACAAGTCCTATTTCAATCGCGCGCTTTCCTGTCCACACCCTTCCCTGTGCGATACTGTCGATATAGGTTACAGATCTCTTTCTTCCGGAAGCCACACGTTCTTTAAATGACATATAAACAGAATCGACATCGGCCTGAAGGAAACGGCGTTCAGCATCGGTCAAGGGGCGGGTTGCGGAGCCGGTATTGGCATAAGGGGAAGTAGCAACGCCGTCGAAAGTGATGCCGAGTTTATTCTTAAAGAATTCCTTCATATTTACCATCATGGTAAATACACCTATAGACCCGGTGATAGTATTGGCGTCGGCAAAAACAGAATCGCCGCCGCAGGCAATATAATATCCTCCCGAGGCTGCAACATCGCCCATACTAACTACTACAGGTTTTTCTTTGCGGGTAAGCATAATTTCGCGCCAGATAACATCGCTGGCCAGGGCGCTTCCGCCCGGAGAATTCACCCGCAATACAACCGCTTTAATATTTTTATCGAAACGCGCTTTGCGAAACAGGTTACGGAAGGGTTCGCTGCCTATTTGTCCTTCATCGCCTTTACCATCGACGATATCGCCCTCTGCGAAGATCAAAGCCACTCTTGTATCGAAGCTTCCTTTATTCAGGTTCACCGATTTGGCGTATTTGCTTAAGCTTACAAAATTCAGTTTTTCAATTTCTTTTGTTTTCAGGCGGGAGAAGATCTCTGCCTTTACTTCATCGTCGTAGCGGGCGGCATCGATGAGTTTAAAATTCACAGCATCGGAAGCCGTTCTTATGGCGCCATCGGATGCGAGTCGATGAAGTGAAGCCGTGTCCAGTTTCCTGGCTTCTGCGATGTGTAACAGAAAGCTGCCGTATAAATCGCCCAGCCATACGCTGGTTTGCTCGCGGTTGGCGCTGGTCATTTCCGTTACCCGGAAAGGTTCTGTTGCACTTTTATATTTACCGGCGTAAAAGATCTCCGGCTGTATCTGAAGTTTATCGAGCAGGTTTTTGAAGAAGATCAGCTGGGTAGAATATCCCGACCAATCTAATCCTCCTTTGGGATGGCAATACACTTTATCGGCGGCAGAGGCCACGAGGTAGGCTTTCTGGGTAAGCACTTCGCCGTAGGCTATTACGAACTTACCGCTCTTTTTGAAGTCGACGATGGCGTTTCTCAGTTCTTCGTTAGCCCCGCTGCCATTGTTGTTATAAGATGCTTTGATGTAGATACCCTTTACCGCTGAATCGCTTTTTGCATGCTGGATAAGCCTTATGGCCTGGTACAAGCCGGGAATAGATGCTTCGGCCTCACTGTCGAACAGTGCATTGAGCGTATTATCTTTTGTTTGCTCGGGGAAAGAGGCAGACAAATCGAGTACGAGCACTGCATTACTGCCCACGTCGGCCTTATCGTCGCTCACTGCATTTCCTGCCATCCAGACGACTATTATTATGCCTATTAAGGAGAAGGCTATTAAAGCCAGCAGCGATGCGAAAAATATTTTCAGAAATCCTTTCATACTAATTTTTACCCTGTGCGTTTATTAAAAATAAAGATATTTGAAGCTTGTTATCCCAGGAATTTATGAATAGAGCATACCTTTTGATAGGCGGTAATTTGGGCGACCGAACGGCATATTTAGACCGTGCCAAGGAATTGATACAGGAGCGCTGTGGCATATTGGCAAAGGTATCGGCTATTTATGAAACTGCCGCATGGGGATTAGAAGAACAGCCTGATTTCTACAATCAGGCGCTTTTACTTGAAACTGAGCTCAGTGCAGGCCCCCTCATGCAGCAATTACTGGATATAGAACTGGTGCTGGGGCGGAAAAGGGATCTCAAGATGGGCCCCCGTACGATAGATATCGACATTTTGCTCTTTAATGATGAGATCATGGCTACGCCGCTGATAACCGTACCGCATCCGCGGCTTCCCTCCCGCCGGTTTGCGCTGTTACCCCTGGTGGAAATAGCAGCCGAGGTGGTTCATCCACAGCTTCATGAAACCATAACCAGGTTACTGGCTTTGTGCACGGATACACTGGATGTGCATAAAATTTCGTAGAAACTGGCAAGGGGTTTTTAATTTTGAGCGCATAATCACGTAATGAAGTATCATTTTATCACGATAGAAGGGAGTATAGGAGCCGGAAAGACCACGCTGGCCCATTTACTGGCGAAGAAACTAAATACAAGATTAATACTTGAGGAATTTGCTGATAATCCGTTTTTACCCAAGTTTTACGAAAACCCCAAGCAATATGCTTTTCCGCTGGAGCTCTTCTTTATGGCGGAGCGTTTTAAGCAGCAAAAGGAATTACTGCATACCAATGATCTGTTTCAGCATGTCACCGTATCGGACTATCTTTTTACCAAATGCCTGCTTTTTGCGAAGATGAACCTGCCTGAAGAGGAGTTTCGTTTATACCAGAAGCTGTTTGACATCATGTACCAGCAGCTGACCTTCCCGGATATACTGATCTACCTGCATTCACCTGTTACCAGATTACAGGCCAATATCCGTAAGCGGAACCGTTCGTATGAACAGCAAATACCTGATGAATACCTGTTTAACATACAGGAAACATATACCAATTACATCCGGCAGCATAATATTAAAACGATCATTATTGATGCCAGCAATGCGGATTTCCTGGGAAACGAGGCACATCTCCAGGTAGTGCTCGACGCCCTGGAAAAGGATTATGATACCGGGCAGCATTTTTTTACGCTGCCTTAGTAAACGAAAAACAGATATGGCTAGTGACAGTACGGTTAAAAACGACCCTTTTATTGCACTCAAGACAGTGGAATTAAGACATCTTCTTTCGGGGCGGTTCCTTTTCATCATGTCGCTAAGGATGATGAGCACTGTGCTTGGCTGGTGGATATTCAATCTTACGAATGCTCCTTTTGCGATAGGGCTTATCGGTTTATCGGAGATCATTCCTGCCATCTCGCTGGCGTTGTATGCGGGGCATGTGATAGATCTGAGTGAGAAGCGCAAGCTTTTGCTCACGGGGATCTCGCTTTACCTGGTGGCGGTGCTGATACTTTTACTGCTGGCAACCCCTTATACAGCAAGACATTTCAGTAATCACTGGATAGCGGTGTTCATTTACATCACGATATTCGGAACGGGCATTGTGCGTGCATTTGCGGGTCCTGTATTCAATGTGATACTGGCATCGGTTGTACCACGTGAAAACCTTCCCAATGCGACCACCTGGAACCAGGGCACCTATCTTATGGGATCGGTAAGCGGGCATGCCATAGGAGGTTTTCTGATAGCGGGATTAGGTATATTAGGCGCCTTTGGCGTTATAGCGGCCCTTATCGTAATATCCATAGCCATCGTGTTTCAGCTAAAGCCCAAACCTCCATTGAATGTAAAAGGAGAGAAAAAGACCTGGGATAGTGTAAAGGAGGGCGTCAATTTTGTGTTTAAGACCAAGGAGCTGCTGGGTGCGGTTTCTCTTGATATGTTCGCCGTTCTGTTCGGAGGTGCAGTGGCAATGGTTCCCGTATATGCAAGAGATATTCTGCATGTTGGTCCGCAAGGTTATGGCTTTCTTAATGGCGCCGCAGATATTGGTGCTATTTTCAGTGTGCTATTACTTACTTTATTTCCGCTGCGAAAGAAACAAGGCACCCGTTTACTGGTAGCAGTTGCGGGATTCGGGCTTTGCATCATATTGTTTGCGGTTTCGCGGATGTTCTGGTTATCTTTCGTGGCCCTGATGTTCAGTGGCATTCTCGACGGTATCAGTGTTGTGGTGCGTGGCACCATTATGCAGTTGAAGACGCCTGACAATATGCGCGGCAGGGTGTTAAGCGTTAATTCCATGTTCATCAATTCCAGTAATGAGCTTGGGCAATTTGAAAGCGGGCTTACCGCCAAGCTGATGGGGGTTATCCCTTCGGTGATCTTTGGCGGCTGTATGACGCTGGCGGTGGTGATAGTTACCTGGATCAAGGCGCCATCACTAAGAAAAATGGAGTACTAGCCGGACAAGCAGCTATACCCGATAGTACCGGAGTCTACCGGGTATGATCCTTTGTATTATTGATCGTGACGTACATACAGTTGCTGGATGCGGCGGCGGTCGCCTACAATCCAGATAACATCATCCCAGGCGAAGACAGTGTCTGAGGCCGGGTTGAGAATGCGGCGGCCATCCCTTTCGATGCCTACCACGAGGCCGTTGGTTTTTTCGCGGATACCGGACAGGCGGATGGTATTTCCTTTAAGTTTCGTGTTTTCGTCTACTATGATCTTTTGCAGCACAATGTTTTCGCGGTCGTCGCTCTCTTCTTCGTAAACCCTCTCGGCGGAGTTATCGTCGAGTAAAGGACGTAGCTGCATCAGCTGCTGATCGGTGCCTATGACGCCTATGGTGTCGAAGGGATAGATCTTTTCATAACGCTGGGGGGCATAGATCATTTTGCCGCCGCGTTCTATATAGGCTATGTTGATACCGAAGGTTTCGCGCCAAGCCAGTTCTTCGAGCGTTTTACCTACGTAGTTGGCATGGGGGCTGATCTCGAAATCGGCCAGGTGTGCATCCCATGGGGAAAGGCTGGCTTTGGGCGTTTCGGCTGCGGGGCTTTCCGCTTCACGTTCGTTGAGGTTATTGAGGAAACGTTTTTCGATGCGGCTGTAGAAGTTTTGCACCCGTTTGCGGAACACCAGCAATACGACGATGATAACAGGAATCGCTACGAGGATAGCTACTATACCGGAGAACAATCGATCGACCAGCAGCGCCAGCAAGAGCACAGCCAGAACGTTTCTCAGTATTTCGATCATCACCAGCGGGCCGCGGTTGTATTTCTTATCGAGCCACAGGTTGGCATAGGCGAACGAATCGGGTCGTTTTGCCATCATTGCCCATAAAAACGGTGCAATAGCGGCGAGGCTAATGATGAGGATGAGAATGTTGGCTACCGTTGGGTTGGCAATCCTGGACTGTACAAACGGCGCTACGAAAGTTGAGAACAGCAGGATGATAGCTATTACTATTACCAGGTTGGTAAGGATGATTGAAAGATAAGATTTCAATACTGCTTTCCAATCGCTTTCGGCCTGGATAGATTGCGTTCCCGAGGAATATTTATTCAGTCCGTTGATAAGCCGTGCGGGTAATACCTTATTCAGAAAGTTATAGAACGGTTCTGAAAGGCGGATCATGTAAGGCGTGGTAAAAGTGGTAATGGCAGACACTGCTACGGCAATAGGGTACAGGAAATCGCTTGTTACCTTAAGCGTTAAGCCGAGGGTAGCGATGATGAACGAGAACTCCCCTATTTGTGCAAGGCTCATGCCTGCCTGGATAGATTGTTTCAAGGGCTGACCTGAGAGAATGGCTCCGAGTGATGTAGAGAGCAGTTTTCCACCTATGGTAAGCACTGTAATGATCAATACGGGCCAGCCGTGCTGGATGATGGTAGAGGGATCGATAAGGATACCTACCGAGATAAAGAATACGGCAGCGAAGAGATCTTTCACAGGTTTCACCAGGTGTTCGATACGTTCAGCGACCGTGGTTTCGGCGAGGATGGAGCCCATTACGAAGGCACCGAGTGCAGGAGAAAAGCCTACCTGAGTAGCCAGCACCACCATACCCAGGCAAAGTGCGAGGGCAAGAATGAGTAACATTTCTTCGTTCAGCAATTTCCGGGCTTTCCTGAGGAAGGTGGGCAGGATAAAGATGCCTGCCAGAAACCATAAGGAGAGGAAGAACAAGAGTTTGAGAACGGAGAACAGCATTTCGGAGCCTGCAAACTGGCGGCTTACTGCCAGGGTAGACAAGAGCACCAGCAATAAAATAGCAACAAGATCTTCTACGATAAGAACGCCAAAAACAATGCGGGCGAACTGCTGGCTTTTTACGCCAAGTTCTTCGAAGGCCCTGATGATAATGGTAGTAGATGAAACGGATAAGATACCACCGAGGAAGACGCAGTCCATCAACGACCATCCCATGAGGCTGCCTGCGGCATAACCAATGAGGAGCATGCCTATGATCTCTACGATAGCGGTGATAGAGGCGGTGCCTCCCACACGGACCAGTTTTTTAAAGCTAAATTCGAGGCCCAGGCTAAAGAGGAGGAAGATCACTCCTATTTCGGCAAGGACATTAATGTTATCGGTATCGACAACGGTGGGGACTATGGAGATATGAGGTCCTACGAGGAGGCCTGCAATGATATATCCCAACACCAGGGGTTGCCTGAGACGTTTGAACAATAAGGTTGTAATGGCACCGGCGATCAAGATGAGCGCCAGATCTTCAATCAGTTTGGGCAAATGCGTCATAGACAATACTTTTAAACTTACACCATGCTGTTACCAATATCCCAGGCCAGTTTTGTCACCGAACGCATGTTATTTCACGGTCATCAATTTTTCGAGTACGTAATAAACGGCGGCACAAAAACTGGCATTTTTTTGCGTGATCTGCGGTCTTTTCAGCAATACATCCTCATTTGTATAAGGAAAACGCTCACAATCCGACGGACGCACCTCATAAATACTGCAATAGTTATCCGCTCCCAAAAACGGGCAAGGTGAAGCTTTCACCACGAAATCACCATCTTCATCCAATCTCAGGTACTTTTCTATAAACTCTCCCTCTTTCAGCTTCAGATGTTTGCTGATCCTTTTGAGATCAGGCGTTTTAAAACGCGGAGAATAGTTTTTGCAACAGGCAGCACAATCCAGGCAATTGATCTTCTCAAAAGCTTCGTCATGAAGGGCCGGCAACCGTTTCAATACCTTGTTTTTATCCGCTTTCTGCAGAAACTGCCGGTACTGTTTGCTGTGGTCGGCGGAACGCTTCTGCCAGTTGTCAAGTTTAATCTCCTCCATTTCCCATCGGCGGCCCATAGGAGCCGCATTCCAATATATTAATTTTTAGATTATGCGGGCAAAGATAACCCAAATCGGCGGGAAGGCCAGCCCATAACGGCAATGAAATTTATTTAACAACCGGGTTATTTTGCATTCGAGGCTGCGAAGAACCGGTCGGTTTAGGAAAAAATGTCTAACAACGCTGCGGAAAGCTTGCGATTTGATTAATACGCCAATAAAATCGTTGCAACCTCGTAACTTTGCGCATTCTTTCAAAAAAGGTCAACCTCATTTGTCATCTATGAATTTATTTACTGCCCAATCGTCAGAATTTGCACAAAGACATATTGGTGTTAATGAAGCGGATACCAAGGCCATGCTGGAAACTATCGGCGTTGATTCGGTAGAAACATTAATAAGCCGTACTATTCCCGAAGCGATCAGGTTACAGGCTCCTTTGCAGTTACCTGCCTCTGTGAGTGAATTTGAATATCTGCAGGAGCTGAAGCAAACGGCGGCGAAGAACAAGCTGTTCAGGACCTATATAGGACAAGGTTATTACAATACGATCACGCCCAGTGTGATCCTTCGCAATATTTTTGAGAACCCAGGATGGTATACCCAGTACACTCCTTACCAGGCTGAGATATCGCAGGGCAGGTTAGAGAGCCTGTTAAATTTCCAGACAATGGTATCGGACCTTACGGGTATGGAGCTTACCAATGCTTCGCTGCTCGATGAGGCTACTTCTGCTGCAGAGGCGATGGCGATGCTGTTTCACCATGTGAACAAGGCGGATAAGATCACCAGGCCCAAATTCTTTGTCGATAATGCGGTATTTGCGCAAACCAAAGATGTACTGGTAACAAGGGCCACTCCTATCAATATAGAGCTGGTGTTCGGAGAATATCAGAAAGTATTACTTGACGATACTTATTTCGGCGCTCTTGTACAATATCCCAACAGCAATGGCAGCATTGAAGATTACAGGGGCTTTATTGCCAATGTACACAATGCAGGTGGTTTTGTGGTGATGGCTGCCGACCTGCTGTCGCTGACCTTACTTACGCCTCCGGGAGAACTTGGCGCTGACGTAGCTGTAGGCAGCTCTCAACGTTTTGGCGTTCCGCTGGGTTATGGCGGACCTCATGCTGCTTTTTTTGCTACCAAAGATGAATTCAAACGCGGCATTCCCGGCCGGATCATTGGTGTTAGTATTGATTCGAAAGGTAACCGTGCGCTTCGTATGGCGCTTCAAACCAGGGAGCAGCATATTAAACGTGAAAAAGCAACTTCCAATATCTGTACGGCACAGGCGCTGCTGGCCAATATGGCTGCGATGTACGCGGTTTATCATGGACCTGCGGGGCTGAAAAACATTGCGTCACGCGTCGCATTACTTACACAGACACTGGCCGAATCGCTGGAGGAGCTGGGTTATAAGCATGTTTACAACCAATATTTCGACACATTGAAAATAGAGGCTGACGCCGCGGCTGTACGTGCTGTTGCTGAAAAACATGAAGTAAACTTCCATTATTTCAATGACGGGCATATAGGCATTACCCTTGATGAAACCACTACCCAGAAAGATGTACTCGATATCGTGTATGTTTTTGCCGAGGTAAACGGGCTGAATGAAGCTACCATTGGTTTTGACGAAGAGGGATATGAATTAAAAGGCATTCCTGCCTTTGCGGTACGCAGTTCTGCTTACCTGACACACCCTGTATTCAACACACATCACAGCGAAAGCCAGATGATGCGTTATATCAAGCAACTTGAGAACAAAGATCTTTCTCTTAATACCAGCATGATCAGTCTTGGCAGCTGTACCATGAAGCTGAATGCTGCCACTGAGATGCTGCCTGTAAGCTGGCCTGCTTTTAGTCAGCTGCATCCATTTGTTCCTGCTGACCAGGCCAAGGGTTACCAGCAGATCATTGGTGAGTTGAGCAGCTACCTGTGCACTATTACAGGATTTGATGCGTGCAGCCTGCAGCCCAACAGCGGCGCGCAGGGTGAATATGCGGGTTTACTGACCATTATGGCTTATCACCAGGCAGCGGGTAATGCGCACAGGAATGTGGTACTTATCCCTATTTCGGCCCACGGCACCAATCCTGCGAGCGCTGTTATGGCGGGCATGCAGGTGGTAGTGGTGAAGAGTGATGAAGACGGGCATATAGATGTTGCAGATCTGAAGGCGAAAGCTGAACAGTACAAAGACACCTTAGGCGGTTTGATGGTAACCTACCCTTCGACCCACGGAGTGTTTGAAGAAAGCATTAAAGAGATCTGTTCTGTTATACACCAGTATGGCGGGCAGGTTTATATGGATGGAGCGAACATGAACGCACAGGTTGGTTTAACTTCTCCTGCCACTATTGGTGCGGATGTTTGTCACCTGAACCTTCATAAAACATTTGCCATCCCTCATGGTGGTGGTGGACCGGGAGTAGGTCCTATTTGCGTTAAATCGCACCTGGCGCCTTATTTACCAGGACACGCTTATTTCGTTGACGGAGAGTGGTCGGCCCAGAATGCGGGTAATGCAGTGAGTGCGGCGGCTTTCGGCAGTGCTTCTATCCTGCTTATCAGCTATGCTTACATAAAAATGCTGGGCGCTGAAGGTGTGAAGAAGGCTACAGCATATGCTATCCTGAATGCCAACTATATGAAGGCAAGACTGGAGAAGTTCTATAAAATACTTTATACCGGCAGTAATGGCAATTGTGCACATGAGTTCATTGTTGACCTGCGTCCATTTAAAGCAACCAGTGGTATAGAAGCTGAGGACGTAGCCAAGCGTCTTATGGACTATGGTTTCCACGCTCCTACCATGAGCTTCCCTGTACCTGGTACCATTATGATAGAGCCAACGGAAAGTGAAGACAAGGCAGAGCTGGATCGTTTCTGTGATGCGCTGATCAATATTTATGAAGAGATAAAGGCGATAGAAAACGGCAGTTGGGACAAGGCTGATAATCCTTTGAAGAATGCGCCTCATACACAGGCTGTGATCTGCGGAGACGAATGGGGCCATGCCTATACGCGCCAGGAAGGCGGGTTCCCGTTATACTATGTAACCCAGAACAAGTTCTGGCCGAGTGTAGCGCGGATCAACAATACTTATGGCGACAGGAACCTTGTTTGTACCTGTGAACCTATAGAGTCGTATATGAGTTAAAAATTGTTAGATTGCATCTTTATAACTAATTATATCTGGCATGCTTAAAATTGGTGTTTTCGGAGTTGGTCATCTTGGCAAGTTTCATTTGAATAACTGGAAGGAAATAGAAGGTATAGAAATTACGGGCTTCTATGATCCAAATGATGAAATGGCCGCAGAGGTCGCCGAAAAGTATCAGTTGAAGCGTTTTACGAATCCCGAGGAGTTAGTAGCTCTTGTGGATGCCATAGATATCATTGCTCCGACGAATCACCATTTCGCGCTTTGCGAGATGGCGATTCGTAAGGGTAAACACATTTTCGTGGAGAAGCCGCTGGCTTATACCATGGAGGAGGCCAGGAAGCTGGTTAATATGGCCAAGGAGGCCAATATAAAAGTACAGGTAGGGCATGTGGAGCGCTTCAATCCTGCTTACCAGGCTATACAGGACATGCCGCTGAATCCTATGTTCATCGAGGTTCACAGGCTGGCCCAGTTCAACCCGCGCGGTACAGAGGTGAGTGTGATACTGGACCTGATGATCCACGATATAGACATTATTTTAAGCCTGGTCAAGAGTGATGTTAAAAACATTTCGGCAAGTGGTGTAGCTGTGATGACGGACACACCAGATATTGCCAACGTACGTATAGAATTCAACAATGGCTGTGTTGCCAATCTGACGAGCAGCCGTATTAGTATGAAGCGGATGCGTAAGATGCGCCTGTTCCAGAAGGATGCCTATATTGGTATAGATTTCCTTGAGAAAAAGACTGAGGTCATCAGGCTTAAACAGCCAGGTGATGACCATTCCTTCACATTTGATCTAGAAACACCTCATGGCACCAAAACCATCGCCATTTCCAATCCTGAGATAGCATCCAGTAATGCGATGAAGGCTGAGCTTATTGCTTTTGCCGATGCTATCAGGCAGAATAAACCTACGCCGGTAAGCGAAATTGACGGTTACCTGGCAATGGAGGTGGCACATAAGATATTGGAAAAGATAGAGAACAGGTAACAGCTGGCAGTTTGCAGCCGGCGGGCGGTATAACCGCTTTTTTCTGAAGACAAGAATTGATGTCAGGCAGGTGATCTATTGCTGTGATCCGGAGATGATGGATTCTGCCAGGAGGAGATCGGCAGGGCGGGTGATCTTGATATTGTTGTATTCACCTTCGGTAAGGAAGATGGGGTGATTAGCGGCTTCTACAACCGTAGCTTCGTCGGTGAATAATGGGTTGTAGGTTTGGGCAAAGGCTTCGAGCAGGAGATTACTCAAGAATGTCTGGGGGGTTTGGATGATACGGATGTTATCACGATTGGCAACCTTAGGGATGCCATTTTCCATTATACGGATGCTATCGGTGGCGGTTACTGCGGGGATAGCGCTTCCTTTTTCTATGGTTTGTTCGTAACAACGGCGGATCAGTTCCTTTGAAATCAAACATCTTACGCCATCGTGAACGAATACAACTGCGTTCTGTGTTTCCGCACTTTCTTCCGATTTATTTACTGCAGTGTTTGCTATTAACCAGTTTTGCAGGGATATTTGGGCCAGGCCATTTTTTACGGAGTGGAAACGCGTTTCCCCGCCATTGACCATTGTTACCCGATGCGCAGCCTGCAGGTCTTCTATTATCTGGTTGCCCTTATCGAAATGTGCTTCAGGAATTACCAGGATGATCTTCAGATCGTCGTAGGCGTCTAAAAATGCCTGTAAGGAGTATTGCAGTACAGGTTTGCCATGCAGTAAGAGAAATTGCTTGGGGGTAGCGCTGCCCATTCTGACACCGGCACCACCTGCTACTATAATTGCGATCTTCTGCATGGACTGTATGTTATTATGCTTTATATCTTATGCTGTGCTTTTTTTGATCCCTGATACGACAGGGCGGGGAGCTCTCTCTCAGATCAAATCTTTCAGCTTTTCCACTACGCGGTCTATTTCTTCTGTGGTATTATGTTTACTGAAGGAGAAACGAACCGTTACCTGGTTAGGGTTGTTATTGATGGCACGGATAACGTGGCTGCCAGCATCGGCGCCGCTTGTACAGGCGCTGCCACCGGAGGCGCAGATGTTATTTATATCGAGGTTGAAAAGGATCATTTCACTTTTCTCTGTTTTTGGAAAACTTACGCTCAGGACCGTGTATAAAGAACGTCCGAGGGGATCGCCATTAAAGAAAACACCTTTAACGTGTTTTTCGAGTTGCTCCATCATGTAAAGCTTAAGGCTTTTGATGTAGCTGCTATCTTTTTCATAGTTCTCTGCAGCCATATCGAGGGCTTTGGCGAAGCCTACAATACCTGCTACGTTTTCGGTTCCTGCGCGCATGTTGCGTTCCTGTGCGCCACCATGAATGAACGGGCTTATTTTCACATTTTCATTGATGTAAAGGATCCCTACACCTTTAGGGCCATGGAACTTATGTCCTGCCCCCGTGATGAAATGAACGGGCGTATTCCTGAGATCGAAGGGGAAGTGTCCGACTGTTTGAACGGTATCGCTATGGAAGATAGCGCCATACTGTTTACAAAGAGCACCCACAGCCTGCAGGTCGATCATATTGCCGACTTCGTTATTGGCGTGCATTAAAGTGACCAGGCATTTCTCTCCGCTTGTTTTGAGTAAATGTTCCAGGTCTTCCATATCGACGTGTCCGTTGGGCAGCAGTTTTACATGACTGAGGGCAGCCTCGCCGGTATGGTAGAGGTGTTCTGTAGCATGTAATGTAGCGTGGTGTTCAATGGGAGAAGTAATAATGTGTTTACATCCGAGGTCACGTATGGCGGCTGTAATAGCAGTGTTGCTGCTTTCGGTACCACCGCTGGTGAAAAAGATCTCAGCAGGGTGCGCATTGAGGGTCCTGGCTACTGTTTTGCGTGCGTTTTCGATGGCAAGCCTGGTTTCACGTCCATAACTATAAATGGAAGAGGGATTACCGAAGTGGGTAGTCAGATAGGGCATCATTGCCTCCAATACAACAGGCTCTAATGCAGTTGTTGCCGCATTATCGAAGTAGATTCTGCTCATGTTCGTGGTGTACTCGGAATTAAGAATTGTCTACAAAAGTAATGTAAAATTACAATGTACAGGTATAAGGCAGTCAAGGAAGTGGGGCGGGGTGCATTTTTATGCAGGTGTAGCTTCCTAAATCGTTACCGCAGCTCCTCTGTTAGCGGTGGTAACGGGAGCTGCGGGCAATTAGATTATGGTTACAGGCATTCTTTGATGTCCTGCATCAGACGTTTGGCGATATTATCGGCAGTAGTTTCGAGTGTGCTTTCGGAATAGATGCGGATGATAGGTTCTGTATTGCTGGTACGCAAGTGTACCCAGTCGCTATCGAACTCTATTTTAAGACCATCTTCCGTATTAATGGGATGGTTCTTATATTTTGACTTGATGTGTTCGAAGATGTTAGCTACATCGATCCCTCCATTCAGTTCTATTTTATTCTTACTCATAAAATAGTTGGTATAGGTATTACGGAGCTGGCGTGCGCTTTTCTGCGTGTTTGCCAAATAAGTAAGGAAGAGTGCAATGCCAATTAAAGCGTCCCTGCCATAGTGCAGATCGGGCACGATAATACCTCCGTTGCCTTCTCCTCCTATCACGGCCTCTACCGCTTTCATTTTATTGACCACATTCACTTCACCTACCGCGCTGGGTGAATACTGTCCACCCTGTTTTTCGGTTACATCTCTTAGCGCTCTTGTTGAAGACATATTACTTACCGTATTACCTTTTCTATGTTGCAATACATAATCGGCAACGGCTACGAGTGTATATTCTTCGCCAAACAGGGAGCCGTCTTCACAAACAAAGCACAACCTATCGACATCCGGGTCGACGGCTATGCCCAGGTGTGCCTGCTGCCTGCTTACTTCGTTACACAGTTCTGTGAGGTGTTGTGGAAGCGGTTCGGGATTGTGTGCGAATTTTCCATTCACATCAGCATTCAAGACAATAATGTCCTCTACGCCGAGCGCTTTCAATAATGCGGGTACAGCAATGGCGCCGGTGCTGTTAATAGCGTCGACCACTATTTTAAAAGACTGTTGTGCGATAGCTTCTTTGTTCACCAGGGGGTAATTAACAACAGCCTCTATATGTTTGGACAATGCCTCCGTATCTGCAGTATAAGCGCCCAGTTTTTCTACCGGTGCGAATTCATAGTTATCGGCTGCTGCCAGTTCGAGTACTTTGGCCCCGGTTTCGCCACTGATGAATTCCCCTTTATGGTTGAGCAGTTTAAGGGCGTTCCATTCTTTGGGGTTATGGCTTGCGGTTAAGATAATGCCACCTGCTGCTTTTTCGAACACTACAGCCATTTCTACTGTGGGCGTTGTGCTAAGGCCGAGGTCCAATACGTCGATACCCATAGCGCTGAGGGTACCCACAACCAACTGCTGTACCATTTCACCGCTGATGCGGCCGTCGCGGCCTATCACCACCTTTTTATTTACGGGATTTTCCTGTAACAGCAGTGTAGCATAAGCTGCTGTAAATTTTACGATATCCAAAGGACTTAAAGTATCTCCTGGTCTTCCTCCTATCGTGCCTCTGATGCCCGATATGCTTTTGATAAGCGGCATATTTTCAAATTTCTAGGCGGCAAACATAACGATTTTTAAGGAAGGGTCTATCTGTTTTGAATGCGGATGATTTACATTTGCAATACACAAGAATATATATGGCTGGAAAAGGATGGTATAAAGATTGGTTCAATTCCCCTTATTATCATTTATTGTATAATAACCGGGATGAAGATGAAGCGTTTCTGTTTATCAAAAAACTGATCGACCATCTGCAACCTCAAAAAGGCAGTACTATGCTGGACGTAGCCTGCGGGAAGGGACGGCATAGCATAGCCCTTGCTGAGATGGGTTTTGACGTAACCGGCATCGATCTTTCGGCAGAATCTATCGAAGCTGCCAAAAGTGCTGAGAACGAGCGACTTCATTTTTATCAGCACGATATGCGTTTGCCTTTCTGGATCAACTATTTTGATTTTGCGTTCAACTTTTTTACCAGTTTCGGGTATTTCAGGACAAGGCGGGAGCATGACAATGCTTTCCGGACCATTGCGCAAAGTCTTAATACCAATGGCATTTTCGTTATCGATTATTTAAACGTTCACTATACGGAAGACAACCTGCAACGTACCGAAACCAAGGTAGTGGATGATACCCTTTTCCGTATTTCACGCTGGCACGATGAAGATCATTTCTTCAAACAAATACAGGTGGAGGATAAGGGCGGCATATTGAAGCACCTTTTCACGGAGAAGGTAGCCAAGTTTTCGCCCGGTGATTTTACCGATATGCTGGCTTACCAGGGTATGCAGGTAAAGGAGATCTACGGTGATTACCAGCTGGGGGCTTATGACATACGGAAGTCGCCGAGGATGATCATTGTTGCGGGGAAGACAAGGCGGAAATAGTTATCAAATACCGGAAGACAATTTTAAAGGGCGTTGATCATTGGTCAACGCCCTTTTTGTTATTTATTCAGTTTCTTTTTATTGTTCAGGAGGAGGTAGCGGGATGTTTCGTAAAAGGCGTTTGTCATGGAGCGGTATTGATGGCGGAGAGAATCGGTGAGCACCACCTTTTCATCTGTTACGATATTGCTGATCTGTTCGAAGCTGTTACCATTTACGCCATAGCTATAGAAATACGGGCTTTTGATGACACCTATCTGTTTGCGTTCGGTATCGATGATAAACGCGCAGTTGCTTTTGCCGGAATCGGCTGCCAGGCGTTTAGGATCGAGAAGGTTCCGGCCGAGTGTAGTGTTGGAATGCGTGATATTGCATAGTCCTGCTACTGTAGGTAAGATATCGATCTGGGATGCGATCATATCGTATTTCTTCGGCTGCAGTAAGGCAGGGGAATAGAACAAAAGCGGCACGTGTTCGGCAGTAAGCACCTGATCGGTATAGGCCCTGGGCAGTATAGCAGAGGCGTCGCCTGCTATGCCATGGTCGCCAACGAAGACGAAGATGGTATTTTTGAAGTAGGGTTGTTTGCGTGCTTCTTCCATAAACTTACGGAAGCAGTAGTCGGTATAGCGGAAGGCGTTAAACTCGTCGAGAGTTTTGAAGCCGTATTTAAGAAGCGAGTCCATGGGCACCCGTTCCTTTTTAAAGTCCTGGCGATCTTCTTCGGGGATGGTGTACGGGCGGTGGTTATCGGCTGTTTGTATAACGGCGAAAAACGGCTTTGACTGCTGTTTCAAGACATTATTAGCTTCCAGGAAAAGGTTTTTATCGCTGATACCCCAAACGTCGATCTTAGGGGCTTTATAGTCGTCCTGTTCATAGAGGTGAAGGCCGGAGAGGTTATTATTGAGCACGCCGCGCAGGTTGGCCCAGCTGGTGCTGCCTCCTATGAAATAGTATTTTTCGTAATTATCGAAGTCGTTGATAATACTGTGCTGGTCTACCGCGGCAGGGTTGCGGCTGGCAGTTTTGAACCATTGCACGTCGGGGATACCTGTAATTGTGGCCCATACGCCTTTGGCAGTTCCGTAAGTAGGCGTAAAGCAGCGGTTGAAGAAAACGCCCTGTTGACAGAGCTGGTTAAAAAACGGCGTAGTATTCAGCGGGTTATTATACATGGAACTTTTGTAGGCGCTGAAAGATTCGCAGATAACGAGCACCACGTTGGGAGAAGCGGCAGAAACCGGGGCGCCGGCAATTTGGCGGTCGAAGCGAAAGGAATTGCTATCGGGCGCATCTACGCCCAGGTAGCTGCTGATCCAGTTGTAATTGGCGCGCAGTTTTGTTTCATCGTAGGTGGCTCCGCGGAAGTTAAGTGTGCTGAAGAATGACTGGAAAGGGTTGAGTGCTATATTGGCGGCGTAATCGCTTTCGAGGTCGAAGGCGTCGCTCCAGCGGAGGGGGTATTGGCCTACACGTCCGAAGATACCCAATGCCAATAGCAGGAAGAAGCCGAAGGCCCAGGCGACCTGGATCCTGCGGTTATTGTAAACCGGGCGTGACAACACCCTGTTATAAGTTAAACGTACGATGCTCAGGACAGCTATGACCACGACGATCAATCCGAGGAGGATCCAACCGAGGTGATAGGTTTGCCAGGCCATGCCGAAGGAGATCTTAGTATCCTCGGCATAGTTGAGCAGTGTAGCGCTCATACGCTGAGAGAGGTAGGCGTAGTTGGCGAAATCGACCATATAAAATATGGTTAAAATAATCACGAAGACGCTCCAGAGCCAGAAAGCGACCCTTTTTCCCCATTTTTTTCTAAGGGGGTGCAGCCAGGGCAGGGATCCGACGAGGAATAAAACGAGGCAGGCGATACATACTATACGGAGGTCGAAGCGCATTCCGAGGATATACGCATCGATCAGAGAGGTCAATTTTTGAGAGGGCGTGCGGAAGGAATAGACCAGAGCTACACGCAAAAGGGTCATCAACAGTAAAAACACAATGCCGAGCTCCCCTATCCACCGAATATAACGGGGTATTTTCAAATTTTTCATGCGGCTGCAAAGGTAAGGATTTGATAATATTGGAATAAGCAGCAGAGTGGTGGATGGTAGATGCGGGTGGTGGATACCGGGATTGGGAGGATGGAACAGGATAACGTGTGGATGTAAATATGGTGATATGACGGGGGCTAATTATTATCAACTACTTATCTTTAGCTTATGATATTATTAAATGCGCCGGACAGCGGCCCCCTGGCTTCCGGTTTTTTAGAGAACCTGAAGTTACTGGATGCCTGGCTGTTCCTCAAGATCAACCAGGAGTGGAATGTACCTTTCCTGGATAGCATTTTTCCGTGGTGGCGCGATCAGAATACGTGGACTCCGTTGTATCTTTTCCTTTTTCTTTTTGTTGTGTTGAATTTTGGGTGGCGTTGTGTGCCCTGGCTGCTGGCAATAGCTTTAACTACTGCGTTAACGGACCAGGTGAGCAGTACTTTGCTGAAGAACTGGATCAACAGGCCAAGGCCGTGTAACGATCCTTTCCTGATGTATTATACGCGGCTTTTGCTGAGCCGTTGTCCGAGCAGCGGCAGTTTTACCTCTTCGCATGCTGCGAATCATTTTGGGGCGGCCGTCTTTTTTTATCTCACCCTAAAGCCCTGGTTCAAGAAATGGGGTTATCTGTTCTTTGTATGGGCGGCAACGGTAAGTTATGGCCAGATATACATAGGCGTTCATTATCCGCTGGATGTTATAGGCGGTGCTGTTATTGGTGGTTTAATAGGACTAATTTCGGCCAGGATCTTCAACAGAAGGTGGCAAATGGAGATTCCTGTGCAGGAATAATCACAGGAATCCTTAGTTTTACAACAGATCACCTCGTATGATAGAAATATTTATTATTCTCGGACTTATTCTGCTGAATGGACTTTTTTCAATGGCTGAGATCGCGCTGGTATCTTCCCGGAGGGCCAGACTAGAAAGCCAGGCCAACAAGGGGGATTTAAAAGCTAAGGAAGCACTTAAACTTGCCACCCATCCCGAAACATTTCTTTCCACGGTTCAGATAGGCATTACGCTGATAGGTATTTTAACCGGTATTTTTTCCGGTGAGAACCTGAAAGATGATATAGTACGCCAGCTTGTGAAGCTACCAGTATTGGTGCCTTACAGCGGTCCGATAGCAACCGCCATACTACTTATCGTTGTCACTTACCTGTCGCTTGTTATCGGGGAACTTGTTCCGAAGCGGCTGGGGCTTAGTATGCCTGAAACCATTGCCAAGAACGTGGCGGCGCCGATGCGGCTGTTAAGCAGGCTTACCTATCCTTTTATTGTATTGCTTACCAAATCGAGCAACCTGCTGGTAAAGCTTTTTCATATCAAAGGTTCCGATGCATCGGTTACAGAGGAAGAGATAAAAGCCATCATTAACGAGGGTACAGAACAAGGAACGATAGAGGAGGCTGAGCAAGAGATCATTGAAAGAGTATTTCATCTTGGCGACAGGAATATTACTTCGCTGATGACACACCGTACTGATATCGTGTGGCTGAATACAGAAGGAACCGTAGCAGACCTAAAGGCCGTTACCAGTGAAACCGCCCATTCGGTGTATCCTGTTTGTGACGGATCGATAGATGCGTTGCAGGGTGTTGTGTACCTTAAAGATCTTTTTCTTTCCGATCCTGCCACTCCACTTACATCGTTCCTGCGGCCTGCGATGTTTGTTCCGGAAAACAATACGGCGTACCAGGTACTTGAGCGGTTTAAAGAAACCAATAATCATTATGCTTTTATCGTTGACGAATATGGCACGATGCAGGGCATGATCACGCTCAATGATATATTACAGGCGATTGTTGGGGATATGGCTCCTGCCAATGAAGATGACTACGAGATAATACAACGTGAAGACGGCAGCTATCTTATCGATGCGCAGATACCCTTCTACGATTTTCTAGCCCGTTTTGATCAAACAGAGTGGATGCATGAAGGGGAGCATGAGTTTGATACACTTGCGGGATTTATATTACACCAGTTGGAACGCATTCCCCAAACCGGAGAAAAGCTTAGCTGGCGCGGTTTTACCTTTGAGATCATTGATATGGATGCACTGAGGATAGATAAGATACTGGTGACAGTTGAGGAAGGAACAGACGGCAAGTAACGGATGGTGAAGGTCAAGAGCCGGCAGCGAAGCATAGCAGGACGATTCTTTAGTTAAAATTCAGGATGATAGAGGATTGAGGGGCTGTTATTTTAGCGCTCTGACGTTTGTTGCTGATAGTGGCGTGGATGATGTGCATTTGGGTTTCGAAAAGTTCGTATAACATATTCGCATTTATACTTAGCGTGCGGGGTTGCGGAAGCTGAGAAGACTGAAGGTAACACCAGGCGGCTTCGCCTTCTTTTTCATAGCCTATATATTGCAGGGATAATGGTTTATTATCGGCTTTTATTAACAAGTGCTGTTGCAGATAAGAAAAGATCATTTTATCGGTTTGGGCTTTGTCTTTGGGATGGCTTAAATCGACCTTTGTTTTATACTGGGTTGCAAGCGCTTTTTCAAAATCGTCGATAAACAGTTTACAACTGATCTCCATGTTTTTTTCAGTAGCATTGTAATTCATCTCCGTTACTGCAACATAAAAGGGATGTAAGATATTTACCATGGCCATCAGCAGCCAGTGACTAAAAACAGTTGCCATTCACCGATAATTTTTTCTTTCTGCAAAAGTGTAACATAAGTTCGACAACATGAGCGATTTCAGCATATTCTTCGTTGCGGGTACTGAACATATTACAGATCTTACCGGAATTGATCATATCCTGTTCATTACAGCTTTGTGTTTAAGGTATGTAATTGCGGACTGGAAGAAACTGCTGGTGCTTGTTACTGCATTTACCGTTGGGCATTCTATAACGCTGGCGTTGAGCACGTTGAACATTGTAAATTTTTCGCGCGACTGGACAGAGTTCCTCATTGCCGCTACCATTTTATTCACGGCGTGTAATAATCTGCTGGTGAAAGATTTCCGGTTTACGGGGAAGAAGCCGTTTATTTATTTTCTGGCACTTTTCTTCGGACTTATTCATGGTTTGGGCTTCAGCAGCCTGCTTAAGAGCATGCTGGGTAAAGACAGCAATATAGTATGGCAATTATTTGCCTTTAACCTGGGGCTTGAGGTGGGGCAATTGCTGATAGTGCTCGTTATTTTACTGCTTTCCTTTATATTCGTGTATATCCTACGCTTTAACCGGAGAGAACTGCTTGTGTTTGTAAGCGGCGCTATTGCTGCTTTAGCCCTCCAGATGATGATAGCCAGGATTCCCATTTCAAAAGCGCACACTGATGAAGAAACTGCTGATTTGTACCAGCCTGCTGGCGGGATTAAGTATAAGTTCCCGGGCACAGAACATTCAAAATAACCCGGGGAGCAATCACGGCAATAAATTTGAGCAGTTAGGCACTATATTGCCTACTCCCAATTCGTACCGTACAGCGAGCGGTGCTCCGGGCAATGCCTACTGGCAGCAGCGTGCCGATTATGAGATCCGCTGTACGCTTGATGAGCAGCAAACGAAGATCACCGGCATTGAGACGGTGACCTATTACAATAATTCTCCTGACGCCCTCTCCTACCTGTGGTTACAGTTAGATGAAAATCAGCATAGCAATATCAACAATGCGAACTATCAATCGGGTTCGACGTTACCTGCCGACGGACAGGTAGATCTGCGTACACTTGAAAAAATGGGTGAGCCGCTTACGGACAACGGCTTTGGCGTAAAGATTAGCCAGGTTACAGATGCAAGCGGGCAAAAGTTGGCTTACACCGTGAATAAGACGATGATGCGGATTGAGTTAAAGCAGTTTTTAAAGCCGGGAGAAAAGATCATTTTCAATGTAGGGTGGAGTTACAAGATAGCAGACCGCATGCGCCAGGGTGGCCGTGGCGGTTATGAGTATTTTGAAGGAGACGGCAATTACTTATTTACCATTACGCAGTGGTATCCTCGTTTATGCGTTTACAGTGATTTCCAGGGATGGCAAAATCACCAGTTTGCCGGCAGGGGTGAGTTTGCGCTTGTTTTCGGCAATTTCAATGTTCAGATGACAGTACCGGCGGATCATGTGGTTGGGGCTACGGGTGAATGCCAGAACTACAGCCAGGTGCTGGATGCCACGCAGTATGCCAGGTGGCAGAAGGCGCAAAGCAGCAAGGAGCCTCTTGAGATTGTGACACTTGCGGAGGCACAAAAGGCTGAGGTAAAAAAAGCGGGCAATACCAAAACCTGGATCTTCAAGGCGGAAAATGTGCGTGATTTTGCGTGGACCTCTTCCCGCAAATATGTGTGGGATGCGATGCCTACTGTTATAGAGGGCAAGAAGATCATGTGTATGAGTTTTTACGGCAAGGAGGCTTATGGATTATATCGCCGTTATTCCACCAAAGTGATCGCGCATACCTTGCAGTCTTATTCCAAATTCACCATCCCCTATCCTTATCCTGTTGCGCAGAGCGTAGAAGCAGCCAATGGGATGGAATACCCTATGATCTGTTTCAACTATGGCAGGACTGAAAAGGACGGGACTTATTCTGAAGCTACCAAAAACGGGATGATAGGTGTTATCATACATGAGGTTGGGCATAATTTCTTCCCGATGATCGTTAACAGCGATGAGCGGCAGTGGACGTGGATGGATGAAGGGTTAAATACCTTTTGCCAGTATCTTACCGAGACTTTATTTGACAACCAGTTTCCATCGCGGCGTGGGCCGGCCTGGGCCATTGTAGATTACATGAAGCTGCCGAAGGATGAGCTGGAGCCTATTATGACGAACAGCGAAAACATCAACCAGTTTGGGCCTAATGCCTATGCGAAGCCTGCTACGGGGCTGAATATATTACGTGAGACAATCATGGGGCGTGAACTATTTGATTATGCCTTTAAAGAATATGCACGCCGGTGGGCGTTCCGCCATCCTACGCCGGCAGATTTCTTCCGGACGATGGAAGATGCCAGTGGTGAAGACCTGGATTGGTTTTGGCGTGGCTGGTTCTATGGGACTGATGTATGCGATATAGCGCTTGACAGTGTGAAGGCTTTCCAGATAGATGCGCATGCGGTTCCGCAGCCGTTGGCGAAGGCTGAAGCAGGCGGGCTTCGCCAGCTTGACCGTCCTTTATTACCGGGGTTTGATGACATATCGGCGATAAGGAACAGGGCTGACACCAGCATTCATTTTCTTACAGACCGGGATACCAGTTTACGTGATTTTTACTGGCGTTATGGGAGGAACCAAGAGCCTTACAATACCCGCTTTACTTATACTACAGCCTCGATCACTCCTACTGAACAACTGGATGAAGCGGCCAGGAAGAAATTTCATGGGCAGTATCTTTATGAGCTAGTGTTTACGAATAAAGGCGGGCTTGTGATGCCGGTGATCATAGAGTGGAATTTTGCAGACGGCACCAAGCAAGTGGAGAAGATACCTGCGCAGATATGGCGGCAGAACGAGCAGCATTTCGGCAAGACATTTCTTCATGCCAAGGAGGTGAAATCGATCCGTATAGATCCTTTCCGTGAGACGGCTGATATAGATGAAAGCAATAACAGCTGGCCCCAGGTAGCGGCTATGGGTAAATTCAAAGCCTTTAAAGCAAAGCAGGCTACACGCGGGCAATCGGAAGGGCCTAACCCGATGCAGTATCCTGCAGGAAAGAAGTAGTGCTATCAGTAAATCCAGATTAACGCCGGGTGGCGTAGTGGCTTGCATGCGGCACGGTTTCTGATTTCATAACAGAAACATGCTACTATGAATGTAAACTCCCTTACTGGCAGCAAGCCAGAGGTCAATGTATCCAATACAGAACGTGTTATTTCCGCCATTGCCGGTAGTTTGCTGGTGTTCAATGCTATCAGCAAGCCTGGTAACCGTGTGGTTAAGGCGGGGGCGGGTGTATTTCTCTTATACCGGGCTATTTCGGGCAATTGTCCGGCTTACAGTTATGCCGGGAAGCGGCGTTTGCCTGACCCGGTGAAGAATATCAACGTCAGGGCTTCCGTACTTGTAAACAAACCAAGGGCTGAGGTGTATGCTTTCTGGCGCTCACTGGAAAACCTGCCACTTTTTATGAAACATCTGAAATCAGTAGAAGAAACCGGTGACGGGAAGTCGCACTGGGTTGCTGCATTCCCGGGATTACCGGGTACTATCAGTTGGGATGCAGCTATCGTGAAAGAGGAAGAGAACCGGTTCCTTGGCTGGAATTCTCTGCCGGGAGCGACTATAGATACTGCGGGCAAAGTTGAGTTTACAGATGCAGGAGCAGGCATGACAGAAGTAAATACCGTGATCACCTATCGTGCGCCGTTAGGACCTGTGGGTGAACAGGCAGGGCGTTTATTGAATCCTGTACTGGAGGAAATGATCCAAAACGACCTGCTGCAATTCAGCAGTTATTTTGACGTTATTCCTGACCGGCTGACTGAGTATTAAGCGCCGGCTTTTTCTTAATGATTAAGGCGCCAACACATAACATAATGAATGAGATAACCAGGAAGCCATAATTACCCGGGGAATGATCGGGAGACAATTCTATTACGTTGTGCAGTTTTAATACTTGATGGTCGATGATACCTTCCACTATATTAAAAAGCGCCCAGCCTACCAGTAATCCTCCGGCAAGCAGGTTTCCTGATTTATCTATTTCTTTTCTGCGTGCTGTTTTCCAAAGCAGTATTATGCCTGTTAATACTACGAGCAGGCAAAACAGATGAAAAATACCATCCCAGAACATATTGATGCTTTTACCTACATAGTCTGTAGCGGGTATTTTATTTGAAAGCATCTCGTGCACCTGAAAGACCTGATGCAGCAAGATACCATCCAGGAATCCTCCCAAACCAATTCCCAATATAACCGAAGCAGTGGTTAAAGGTACGGGCGAGCGCAACCTGTTTCCGGGGTAATTAATCATCCATTTTTTATAGCGCCTGGTTGAGATTATCACCAGGGCAAATACAATTGCAGCAAGGACAACAAATGCGGACAGCATCGTCAATAGATTTGGATAAAACGTGGAGTTGTAAATTCCGTTCATGATGTCCCTGTTGCAGAATGGGCATGCCATTAAGGATGTTTGATTTGCAACAAGCAAAATCAGGCAGGTGATGGAGTACTTCATACGTTGATCTTTTCATTTGTTTGCGTTATCAATTGGAGGGCATTTTTTATTGCGCAGGCATTGCCGTCGTTATTAAAAAACGCCCAGATTATATGTCCCTCCTGTTTCCATAGCAGCATTTTTTTTGCATAACTGTTAATCTGCTGTGTTGAATAGAGTGAATCGTATCCTGTTTTTCCGTGAAACCTGATGTAAACGTGCCTGGCGGTTAATTCGCTGGCTGATGGCCAACGTTTGCCGGCATCGGCAATGACAAAAGTTATTTTGAATTTACGAAGCAACGAAAGGGCTTCGGGTGTGAACCAGCTTTCGTGTCTTGCTTCGAATGCGAAGTGGTAGCCTTTATACTGCTTTAGTATGGAGAAAAAGTGGGTGGTTTTTTCTTCATTAAATGCAAGGTTGGGCGGCAGCTGTATAAGAACGGGGCCAAGTTTCTTTTTAAAAGGTTTGAACACATCGAAGAAACGCGGAAGTGTTTGTTCGGGATCATTTAGTTTTTTTACATGGGTAATATACCTGCTGATCTTTGGGCAGAAGCGGAATTTAGCCTTTACCGTTTTCATCCAATTGGCTACTGTTCCGGGTTTTGGCAGATGATAAAAGCTTGTATTAATTTCTGTAGTCCCGAAATATTGTGCGTAATAGTCCAGGTAAGCGTTTGCCGGCAGGCCTTGGGGATAAAAGCGTTCGCGCCAGTGTTTATAGCTCCAGCCAGATGTGCCTATATGAATTTTGCCTGTCATACATACGTTCTTTTAGGGCTATGCCTGTTTTTTGCATGTTATTATCCGGAATGAGATACAATAGTTATACCGCCGGTTTCCCTTAATTAAGGGCGGTGGATGTGTGGCGTTATGGGGGCAGGAATATTTTTTGCATTACTCTTAGGTTGATTTACCGGTGATTTGTTTACCCGTCAAAAATATTTTTATGAGTTTAGGTCCTGCTTTATTAAAACTATTAGACAAAAAGTATGCGCCCCTGACAATGGTAGAACAGAAGTTCAAGGGATATGATCTTTCCTTTAAAACAGATGTGGATGGTTTACCTATTTTATTATTTATAGGGAAGCGGGATGAGGGCGGCAATGTACGCGGAGAGCGTTATGCAAGGCGTTTGGCAAAAGATAAGGAAGGGGCTGTTATAAAAGACCACTGGGATTTTAAAGGGAAAGCGTCATGAAAAAGGAGGCCATCAAGTTAAGCGATATAAAAAGGATTTTAATAGGAGAAGCTCCCTTTGAGTTTCTCCTGGAAGTATTGCTACGTACCGGTATCATTTACTGTGTTCTTCTACTGACTGTACGGTTATTAGGAAAGCGTATGTCGGGCCAGCTTACGATCACCGAGTTAGCGGTAATGATACTTATGGGCGCTATTGTTTCCGCTCCTATGGAGCTACCGGAGCGTGGCATCATGCAAGGTTTTGCCATCCTTATCCTGATATTGTTATTACACCAGGGGGTGACCTGGCTGGAGGTAAAGTTTAAAAAAGTAGAGCTGGTTACACAAGGGATACCTAAAATGCTTGTAGCTGACGGCGTTATTCAGACAGCAGTACTTGCGCATGTACAGATCTCGAAAGACCAGCTATTTGCGGTATTAAGGGGGCAGGCTATTTACAATCTTGGGAAGGTAAAGCGGGTATACCTGGAGACATGTGGAAAGTTCACTATTTATAAATTTAAAGCATCGAAGGCCGGATTATCGGTATTACCACCGGAGGAGGGAAGGGACAATACGATGCAGCAAGTGAAAGAAGGGAATGAAAGCTGTTCGGTATGTGGTTATACGCGGGAAGTTAAAGAAGCAGTTGCTTCGTGTCCGAACTGTTTCAACAATTCGTGGGAGTGGGCGATCCTATAAAATATTTTGTTATGAAAGAATATGAGATAAAGCTGGGAGACTGGCAGCGTATTTTATTTGGAGAAGTACCTCCCGAGTTTTACCTGGAGGCGGCGTTACGGATCATTTTCATGTATATACTTGTAGTGTTCAGTATGCGGAAGATGGGTAAACGGCTGTCATCGCATCTTAGCAGGAACGAGATGGTGGCTACCATTGCGCTGGCTGCGGCGGCAGGTATACCGGTGCATACGCCGGAAAGGGGACTGTTACCTGCGGTAATAGTAGCCTTTATTGTTATTATCGGGCAGTATCTTGTTTCGCAGCGGGCTATGCGCAGTAATACATTTGAACGTCATGCGCTTGGACAAATAGCAACATTGGTTCATGGTGGGTATATGCATCTGGGAGAAATGGTAAAAAGCCGTTTATCGAAAGACCGTGTTTTTTCTGAGTTAAGAGGCAGGGGATATATTCATCTTGGGCAGGTAGAACGCCTTTATTTTGAGGCCAACGGGCGTTTCAGTATGTTAGAGGCCACCGATCCGCGCCCCGGCCTGTGTGTGCTACCTGAATTTGATAAAGATTTTATCCAGGAACAAATAATAAGGCGCGATATACAGGTATGTACCACTTGCGGGAAGATAAAGGAGACCGGCCCTTATTGTGTTAACTGCGGAAAGGAGGAATTTGATTATGCGGTAGAAGATAGCCCAACGAGATGATAAGCTGTTCAAATTTCTGTCATCCTATAGCCGTTTTTTAAACGAGTCTGGTTTCGTTAGGCTGCATCTTTTTTTTCGACACCAAAGGCAGCAATAAACAAGAGAAAATTGGTGGCCTGCAATAGCATCACATGCGTATGGTTCAGGTGCCTGGCAGCCTCATAATGCCTGGGATAGGTAATAATGAAAGCTGTGGCAAACATCAATGCCTTTGATGGCTTGTAATCGGAAGAATTCTTTGTAAAATCAAGTACAGTATGTCTTTCTTTAAAGAGCACAGTGGCAAGCGCAATTACCGATGTTAAAAACCAGATATAATAGGCAGCTCCTCCTGTAAAAAGCAAAGCATTGTTAGCGATAAGGATCACATAAATAATTACCAGGAGCCGATATGTCTTATATTCTTTGGTCATGTTGGAAATAACTTGTTATTAAGTAAGGATCTTACCTGCCGGGGCGCCGCAGGTGCAGATCACTTTGGGATGGCAAAGCTCACGTAAGCAACAGGGGGGCCTGACAGGAATGCAAATTTAGCTTTAGTGATGAATTTTCAAAATAGTCATTTACTTAGTCTTTTGCGCCCTCCTATCAATATGTGAGGCCATACGCCTTTTTATTTTTAATCTTTAAAGCTATCCTGACCATATAGGCTATAAAGGCAAGCAGTAAAAGGTAGAAGCAGGTATGGTTAACAAAAACACGAGGCAAAACACAGCAGCAAGCTGCGGGAAGAGCACCCAACATGCCCGAAGGGGTACGATTGGAACAAAACCACAGCGCCATTCGAATTTACGGGCAACGGGATAGAGGTGCCTGTTAAATAAATCCGCGGCTACGGCAATATTTAGCTCCAAGGGAAAAACGATTTCAAATTCGTCGAGGTAGGCGGTTATGGCTGCAGCGATTTCCTGTTGCTCTGTTCTTCCTTTGATGCGGGGGAGGTAATACATAAAATTGTTGAGCGATCTCCGGTGGAAAAAGCGCTGGTATTTTTTGGGAATCTCTGCAAAAACAGCTTCCATCCTTTGGTTTATTTGGTCGATAGCGATATCATTTGTCATAGGCAGGAGATGGTTTCAAACGTTAAGCGGGCATCTTCGCGGCAACCATAGAGACGGGTTTAAAACGGCTTTATGAGCCGTATATAAAGCGTTGTTTTCGTAGATGAGGGGCTACGGTGTTTAAAGATAAGAATAGACGGTGAATGACAGAAACGGGAAAAATGTTTAGTGTGGATATAAAGAAGCCGTATCGTCTTTCGATGATACGGCTTCCTGTTCAGGTCTTTTATATACTACAGTGCTGCGGGTTCTACAGCGGTATGTTCTTTCGTGATCTTTACTTTTTCTTTACGCAGTACGCGGGAGTAAAGAGAGAGTTTGGGATTGAAGATGAACAGTAAAATCAATTTTGTCCATGACTGGTGAGAGATCAGGGAATCGTAGTATGATGGCGCTTTGCTGCGGATCTGTGGTAACTTATTCCAGGGGATAGAAGGGAAATCGTGGTGTTCGTTGTGGTAACCTACGTTAAAGGCGACCTTGTTGAGGGGGCCATAGTAGCTATAGGTTTCCTGAACGGGATCGAGGGTAAGGTAATGTTCCTGAATCCAGCGGGCACCGAGGGGATGCAATCCTACTGAAAAGAAGAAACTTATAAGCATAAAAGCAAGGGCTTTGGGGCCTATTAAAAACCAAACGGCGACGTTAAAGGTGATCTGGATGATCCAGTTGATGAGTACCCAGCGGTCGAACAGTTCGATGTTGAGGCGTGCGGTGCGGGTTACCTGGAATACGGGGAAGAGTAAGAACCACAGCATTTTACTGAAGGGGTTGTTACTGATGAGTCTGGCTTCCCAGAAATCGGGCAGATCGGCGTCGAGGTCGTGTTCGCCCTGGTGCGCGTGGTGTTTGAGGTGATAGCGCTGAAAGGACACCGAGCTGGCGAAAACATGGGGCAGATTGGCCAGGATGCCTGCCAGCAGGTTAGGTACTTTTCCTTTGAAGAGCAAGCCGTGGCTTGTTTCATGAATCATCACCCATAAGGCGTGGCTGATAAAGGCTCCCCCAACATAGGCTACCAGGAAGATAAGCCACCAGGCGGCATCGGCAAGCCACCAGGACAGTGCTACCTGGGCGCTGACGAGGCCAATGATCATGAAAATAGTGTAGGGGTTCTTTCCTACCAGCTCCTTTACCTCGGGATGCTGCTTGAGAATCTGTCGCACACGCACGTGATGTGGGTTGGGATCAGTGCTCCACGTAAAATCAGTCGGACGGTTATTCATATTTTAAAAATAGCTTTTTTTTCAATCTATCGAGCGGAAATATGGGAGGGTTACGGCATGCGGGGAATATGCCTTACTTTTGCAGCCCGAATTAACATTACATACACAGATTCCCATGGAACTAAGCAAAAATTTTGAGCCGGCGCAGGCGGAGAAGAAATGGAACCAACACTGGAAGGAGAAACGTTATTTCAACAGTAAACCTGATGGCAGAAAGCCATTTACAGTGGTCATCCCCCCTCCTAACGTCACTGGTGTGTTACACATGGGTCATACGCTGAACGAGACGGTACAGGATATACTGGTACGGAAAGCGCGGATGACGGGCTTCAATGCCTGCTGGGTTCCTGGCAGCGACCATGCTTCCATTGCCACGGAGGCGAAGGTGGTGCAGATGCTGGAAAAGGAAAAAGGAATTAAAAAGGCCGATCTGAGCCGTCCTGAATTTCTTAAATACGCTTTTGAGTGGAAGGAGAAATACGGCGGCATCATATACAACCAGATAGAAAGGCTGGGATGCAGTGTAGACTGGGACCGTGTGAATTTCACCATGGACGATCATTACTACAAGGCTGTGATCAAGGTGTTTATCGATCTTTATAACAAGGGGCTGATTTATCGTGGTGCGCGGATGATCAACTGGGATCCGCGGGCGAAAACGGCGCTGAGTGACGAAGAGGTGATCTATAAAGACGCAGTAGGCAAGCTTTATTATGTTCGCTACCAGATAGCAGGAGAAACGGGCGACGATGCCTGGATAACGATAGCAACGCAGCGTCCTGAAACCATCATGGGTGATACGGCGGTGTGTGTGAATCCTACCGATGAGCGTTATACACATCTGAAGGGTAAGAAGGTGATTGTTCCGCTGGTGAACAGGGAGATACCTGTGATATTCGATGAATATGTTGATCCGGCATTTGGTACGGGTGCGCTGAAAGTGACGCCTGCCCATGATATCAATGACTATAACCTGGGTTTAAAACATAACCTGGAAGTAATAGATACGCTGAACGCGGACGGTACCCTGAGTGCAGCAGCGCAAGTATTTGTGGGCACAGACCGTTTTGCTGCGCGCAAGCTGGTTATCAAACAACTTGCGGAAGAAGGAAGACTTGTTAAAGAAGAAGAGAATCCTACACGTGTGGCTTACAGTGAGCGTAATCCCGATACCGTTGTAGAACCTAAGATTTCTACGCAGTGGTGGGTGAAGATGAAGGAGATCACCGAGCCGGCGTTAAAGGCCGTGGTTGACGGCGATATCCGTATTCACCCGGGTGACAAGTTCCTGGCTACTTATAAATACTGGCTTGAGAATGTTAAGGACTGGTGTATCAGCCGCCAGCTCTGGTGGGGCCAGCAGATTCCTGCGTGGTATACTACGGACGGGAATTTTGTAGTAGCCGCAACACGAGAAGAGGCAGCGAGTCAATTCGAGGCACAAGGCGTTAGCGTTAGCGCTGATGATCTTAAACAGGACGAAGACGTACTGGATACGTGGTTCTCGAGCTGGTTATGGCCTATAGAGGTGTTTAACGGCATCAACGAACCTGACAATGAAGAAATCAACTACTACTACCCTACTTCGGTACTGGTGACCGGGCAGGATATCATATTCTTCTGGGTAGCGCGGATGGTAATGGCGGGTATGGAATACAGGAAAGAGATTCCTTTCAAGGATGTGTATTTCACCGGCATGGTACGTGACAACCAAGGGCGTAAGATGAGTAAGAGCCTAGGGAACTCTCCCGACCTGCTGGACCTGATCGATAAATATGGCGCCGATGCGGTTCGTTTCGGAATCATGATATCTGCTCCTGCGGGTAATGACCTGTTGTTTGATGAAGCAGCACTGGAGCAGGGCCGTAACTTCAACAACAAGATCTGGAATGCGCTGAAACTGGTGAAAGGATGGGAAAGCAGGATCAGTGATGCTTCGGACAACAGCACGGCTGATTTCGCGATAGAGTGGTTCGACTATCGCCTGAAAGAGGTGCGTACAGAGCTTGACAAACTATTTGGGCAATTCCGTTTAAGCGAGGGTTTAAAGACCATTTATTCGCTTATCTGGGATGATTTCTGCAGCTGGTACCTGGAGTGGGTGAAACCTGGTTTCGAGCAACCTGTAAGCGCCGCGATGTACGAGAAAACAGTATCTTATTTTGAGCAATTGCTGCAACTGCTGCATCCTTATATGCCTTTCATCACTGAAGAGATGTATCACCTGCTGAAAGAACAGGATGTAGATCTTTGTGTGAAGCAATTCGATGAAGTTGATTTTCAGCCTGCGGCTGTATTACAGACCGGTGATTTACTGAAAAAGGTGATCTCCGCTATCCGTGACGCCCGCAATAAAAACCAGGTAAAACCCAAGGATACGATCAAACTTTATATCCAGGCAGAGGATACTGCTTCTTATAAAGCTATCGAAAGCATCGTGGCCAAGCAGGTGAATGCCGAACTGATAGACTATACCACTGAAGCGGTTGCCAACTGTGTTGTGGTTACTATCGAAAAAGATAAGTTCTTTATCGCTACGAATCAGCAGATAGATACCGGCGCTCTTAAAGAGGAGCTTGAGAAGGACCTGGCTTACCAGGAGAAGTTCCTGGCCAGTGTAACCAACAAGCTCGCCAATGAGCGGTTTGTTCAGAATGCGAAGCCTGAGGTGGTAGCATTGGAGCGCAAGAAGCAGGCTGATGCGGAAGCGAGGATACAGACGATCAAGGAGAGCCTGGCTGGATTGTAGGGGGATAGATGGCGGATGGCAGATGGCAGATGGCGGATGGCGGATTGAAGAGGAGTTGATGGAAGCTATCGTGGAAGCATTGTTTGCAAGTTTACTATTTTGATGCTATATGGGTACCGGTTTAGAGAAGTGACTTTTTCAGGAGGTTGCTTTTCAAAGCCGGTATTCTTTTTCGGAGACCATTTTAGTTTGGTTTTATTTAAAACAGAAGAGATGTTATTATTACGAAAAGCAGGCGTTGGTGATATCGGGTTCATTCAAAAGTTAGCCAGGGCAACGTGGCCAGCGACTTATGGCAGTATACTTTCGGCAGCGCAGATCACCTATATGCTTGAACTGTTTTATACTACTGAAGTGCTGGAAGATCAGATGCAGAAAGGTCAGCAGTTTATCATTGCAGAATTGGATGGCGCTGCTATTGCCTTTGCGGGATTTACTGTCGACGGCGACAAAGGGAAACTTCATAAGTTGTATGTATCACCCGATGTACAGCAGTCGGGAGCCGGCAAGACGCTGATTACCGAAGTAGCGCGTATTTGTAAAGAAGCCGGAGCAGATAAGCTGCAACTGAATGTGAACCGCTACAACAAGGCAAAAGCCTTTTATGAAAAGCAGGGATTCCGTGTTATAAAAGAGGAAGATATTTCCATTGGGCAGGGTTATTTTATGAATGACTATGTCATGGAACGCGGGCTATAGTTAGTATACCAGTTGATGGGTTTGCTTGATGATACCCATTACGAAGACACTTTGCATATGGCCCATGTTTTCGACCTGGCTAAGGGTGTTTACGTGGAAGTCGTAGTAAGCATCCATGTTTTCTGCAACAACTTTCAACATGAAGTCGAATTCTCCCGAGATGTTGTAACACTCGATGACTTCATTCATTTGCTGAATTGCTTTGATGAAGCGGGTTCCCGCGTTTTTATTGTGTTGTTTGAGGGATACGTAACAGATGACCATCAGTCCTTTTTTCACTTTGGTATGATCGACCAGGGCTGCGTATTGCCTGATTACGCCGGATTCTTCCATCCTGCGGATGCGTTCGTGTACAGGCGTGGCGCTCAGGTGTATTTTATCGGAGATTTCGCGGACGGTGATGCGGGCATTTTCCTGCAAGAGGCGGAGGATGGCGAGGTCTTTATCATCGAGCTGTAGCGGGGTTACCGTTTTTTCTTCTTTTTCCTGCGGTTTTTTCATGTTTAATGATGCATTTGTTCTGCCAAATTAAGAAAAACAGAAGATTTCCACTATTTTTCAGCATTAGCACCTTATTTTATACTACCAACGTACTTTTGGTGCGTTAAAAACAATCAAATAACAGATTTATGTCAACGAGCGTAGAAAAAATTGACTTAAGCCTTCCTTATAAGGTGAAGGATATTAGCCTGGCAGAGTGGGGCCGTAAAGAGATTAAACTGGCAGAAGCAGAAATGCCTGGTTTGATGTCGTTGCGTGCAGAATACGGTGCATCACAGCCTTTAAAAGGTGCGCGCGTTGCCGGTTGCTTACACATGACTATTCAGACAGCGGTTCTGATAGAGACACTGATTGCTTTAGGTGCTGAAGTTCGCTGGAGCTCCTGCAATATCTTCTCTACTCAAGATCATGCTGCGGCAGCAATAGCAGCAGCCGGTATCGGCGTTTTTGCGTGGAAAGGTCAAACACAGGAAGAAGCAGACTGGTGTATTGAACAAACACTGTTCTTCGGCAGCACTGAGCGTCCTTTGAATATGATCCTCGATGATGGTGGTGATTTAACCAACATTGTTTTCGATAAATATCCTGAGCTGGTACAGCATGTAAAAGGATTAAGCGAAGAAACCACTACGGGTGTTCACCGTTTATACGAGCGTATGGCTAAAGGTACTTTACCTATTCCTGCGATCAACGTAAACGACTCTGTTACCAAGAGCAAGTTCGACAACAAGTATGGTTGTAAAGAATCATTGGTAGACTCTATCCGTCGTGCTACAGACGTCATGATGGCTGGTAAAGTAGCTGTTGTTGCGGGTTATGGTGATGTGGGTAAAGGATCTGCCGCTTCATTACAAGGTGCAGGCTGCCGCGTTATCGTAACCGAGATCGATCCTATCTGTGCTTTACAGGCTGCGATGGACGGTTTTGAAGTTAAGAAAATGGTGGATGCGGTTAAAGAAGGTGACATCATCGTTACCACTACCGGTTGCCGTGATATCATCACCGGCCAGCACTTCAAGCTGATGAAAGACAAAGCGATCGTATGTAATATCGGTCACTTCGATATCGAGATCGATATGGCATGGCTGAATGGCAACTACGGTCATACCAAAGATACCATCAAGCCTCAGGTTGATCTTTACAACATTGACGGTAAAGATGTGATTGTACTGGCAGAAGGCCGCCTGGTGAACCTGGGTTGCGCTACTGGTCACCCTTCTTTCGTAATGAGTAACTCCTTCACCAACCAAACACTGGCGCAGATCGAGTTGTGGACTAACCACAAAAATTACGAGAACCAGGTGTATGTATTACCTAAACATCTCGATGAGAAAGTAGCCCGTTTACACCTTGCTAAAATTGGCGTGGAGCTTGACGAGCTGACTACCGAGCAAGCGGCTTACCTGGGTATTCCCCAGTTTGGTCCGTTCAAAGCTGAACATTACAGGTATTAATACCGGGAGATGCTGTTGTTATAGCAGCGTTTTTCTATTATAGAAACAGGGGGTGCTTTTAAAGGCACACCCTGTTTTGTTATCAGCCAAAGCTTTTATGGTTTTGTTTATGGCAGGCCAACAACCATTGCGCTGGCGCCTCCTCCCCCGTTACAGATGCCTGCGGCACCGTTTTTAGCTCCGTTTTGAATGAGGACGTGGATGAGCGTCACCAGGATACGGGCGCCACTGCAACCCAGTGGGTGGCCCAGGGATACGGCGCCGCCATGTATGTTCACCTGTGTGGGTTTCAGGCCAAGTTTCTGCGTATTTACCAAGCCTACTACGGCGAAGGCTTCGCTTAGTTCGAAATAGTCGATCTGATCGATGGTGAGGCCTGCTTTTTCGAGTGCTTTTGGCACTGCCAATGCGGGTGCAGTAGTGAACCATTCGGGGGCCTGTTCGGCATCGGCGTAGCCTTTTACGATGGCAATGGGTTTGATGCCCAGGGCGTCTGCTTTTTCCTTACTGATGAGCACCAGGGCTGCTGCGCCATCGTTCATGGTGCTGGCGTTGGCGGCGGTAACGGTGCCTTCTTTCCGGAAGGCTGGTTTGAGTGAGGGGATCTTGTCGAATTTTACGTTGAAGGGTTCTTCGTCGCGGCTGAACAGGATTGGCTCGCCGCTGCGTTGCGGGATGGGAACGGGCACTATTTCGGACTGAAATTTTCCTTCTTCCCATGCTTTCTGGCTGCGTTTGTAGCTTTCTATAGCGAATGCGTCCTGGTCTTCTCTTGAGAAGCCGCATTCTTTGGCGCATAATTCAGCAGCCATGCCCATTGCATATTTATTATATACATCGACGAGGCCGTCTTTGGCGAGGCCGTCGATCATGGAGATGTCGCCGTATTTGTTTCCCCATCGTTGGTGTGCGTTATAGAAGGGAACGTTACTCATGCTTTCCATGCCGCCTGCCACAACGATATCGGCGTCGCCGAGCAGGATAGATTGTACGCCCTGCATTACGGCTTTCATGCCGCTGGAGCACACTTTGTTAACGGTGGTACAGATGACGCTATCGGGTAAGCCGGCAAATTTAGCAGCCTGCCGTGCCGGTGCCTGTCCGAGGTTAGCCTGTAACACGCATCCCATCAATACTTCCTGAACCTGCTCTGGTTTCAGTCCTGCTTTTTCCACCGCTCCTTTGATGGCGGCTGCGCCCAGCTGTGTAGCGGAGAGATCTTTGAGGCTTCCGCCGAAGCTACCCATGGGGGTTCGAACCGCCGAAACGATGTAAACTGTTCTATTATTCATATGACAATGCTGTTTGGCCAAAGATAACGATTGTTAGCAACAATAAAGAGGAGATAGCGGGTTGCCGGGGGCGGGAGATGCCGAAGGGGGATTGGGAGAAGAGGTTGCGGAGGGTGCCTGTGAGGCAAGTGCGATACAAGTGCGATACAAGTGCGATACAGGTGCGATGTATGTGCGATGCAAGAGTGGTTATGGTATACTTATGGTATAGCTGTGGTATAGGCTGCCTTTAGGGGTTACGGCCGGTTTCGCGGGCAAGAAAAAGGCCTGGCGTTGTTGCCGGGCCTTTTTCAGAGAGAAAAGTGTAGTATTCTATTTGTTTCTTCCGATACAGTTAAGATCGGCGAAAGCTTCTTCGAGACGTTTTACGAATTGTTCTTCGCCTTTTCTCAGCCAAACGCGGGGATCATAGAATTTCTTGTTTGGTTTATCGGCGCCTTCGGGGTTACCGAGCTGGGCTTGCAGGTAGCCTTCGTTCTTTTTGTAGAAGTTGAGGACACCTTCCCAATAAGCCCATTGCATGTCGGTATCGATGTTCATTTTGATAACACCGTAGTCGAGGGTTTCCCTGATCTGTTCTTTAGGGGAGCCGCTACCGCCGTGGAATACGAAGCTTACTGGTTTTTCGCCTGTTTTCAGGTGTTCCTGAATATACAGCTGGCTGCTTTTCAGGATATCGGGGCGTAATTCTACGTTACCGGGGCTATAAACGCCGTGCACATTACCGAAAGACGCTGCGATGGTAAACATGGGGCTTACTTCGTTTAAAGCTTTGTAAGCTTCAGCCACTTCGGAAGGTTGGGTATAGAGTTTGGAGTTTTCAACACCAGAGTTGTCGACGCCGTCTTCTTCACCGCCTGTTACGCCCAATTCGATTTCGATGCTCATACCGAGGGGAGCCATTCTTTTGAAGAAGGCTACAGAGGTTTCGATATTTTCATGCAGGGGTTCTTCGGAGAGGTCGAGCATGTGAGAACTGAACAGGGGGCGGCCGTTTTTGGCTTTAAATTCTTCGCCGGCTTTGATGAGGCCGTCGATCCAAGGCAGCCATTTCTGGGCGGCGTGGTCGGTGTGCAATACAACGGGGACGCCATAGTATTGTGCAACGTTATGAATATGAAGCGCGCCGCTTACGGCGCCGGCGATGTTAGCCTGCAGGTTATCGTTGGGCATACCTTTACCCGCGATAAACTGGGCGCCACCGTTACTGAACTGAATGATAACGGGAGATCCCACTTTGGCAGCAGTCTCCAATACAGCATTGATGGTATTGGTGCCTATGGTGTTAACGGCAGGCAATGCAAACTTATTTTGTTTGGCATCGGCATACAAAGAAGCTAACTCTTCGCCGTATAATACACCGGCATTGTACTTGGCCATCTTGAAAGTTTTTAGGTTTTAGAATAATTAGGTTTAGTTATTATACTAGGCGATGCAAAATAAACGTATAAATCACGAAGATTCAAAGGAAATTAGTGGCCATCTGTGAGCCGTGATAGCTCAAACTGCTTATTTTTGCTATCCTCAAATTCCTAACGGATATTATGAACAAAGAAGAAGATTTCGATTCGAACCTAGCGGGCGAAGAAGGAAGCCAGCAATCAGCTGAAGCCAAAGAGCGTTGGTTTCGCCGCCTTCGTAAGGGCATAACCACTTCTACTGCCGATAAAAAGGAGACGCCAGAAGGTTTGTGGAGTAAATGTCCTGAGTGCAATTATATATGCACTACCACTGAGCTTGCCGAAAGTATGTATGTATGTCCGAAGTGTAACTACCATCATCGTATTGGCAGTGAAGACTATTTCAATATCATATTCGACGATAAAACATATACGGTTCATTTCGATAATATCATCAGTAAAGATTTTTTGGGTTTTACGGATCTGAAGCCTTACCAGAAGCGGCTTGACGAGATACATTCCAAGACTGATCTGAAGGACAGTATGCGTGTGGCTCATGGCAACGTACTTGGCAGCGGCCTGGTGGTTGCGGCTATGGATTTTGAGTTCATTGGCGGTTCGCTGGGAAGTGTTATGGGTGAGAAGTTTGCCCGTGCGGTAGACCTGTGTATAGAGCTTCATTTGCCTTTCCTGGTAATATCGAAGAGCGGGGGCGCCCGTATGATGGAAAGCGCTTTCAGTTTGATGCAGTTAGCGAAGACTTCGGGAAAATTATCGCAGCTGAGCGATGCCGGTCTGCCATTTATTTCGATGCTTACCGATCCTACGTTTGGTGGTATTTCGGCGAGTTTTGGGATGCTGGGGGATCTTAATATAGCTGAACCTGGTGCGTTAATTGGTTTTGCGGGTCCGCGTGTTATCAAGGAAACGATCAAAAAAGACCTGCCGGAAGGTTTCCAGCGCAGTGAGTTCCTTCTTGATCATGGTTTCCTGGATTTCATTGTTGACAGAAAGACTTTGAAGGAGAAACTTGCGCAGGTAATTACGTTATTCAACGGTTAGAACAGACGCCAGCCAGCGGGTTTGTAGTTTTGGGAGACCAGTTGTTACAGCTCCTGCGTTTCGTAATAACCTTACAGTCAAAAGCGAAAAAGAGGCCTACTACTACCCTTTTTCGCTTTTGACTTTTTATTTTTGCAGACTGTACCTGCTAAGCGGGTTATGTATACTTTAACATTTTAAAAGCCAAAAAGCAAAAGCAAAAAAAGAAAGAGCGTTTATTTTTGATTTTTACTCCCTTATTATCAGGGGTTCCAGCAGGCTTGTTTTGGCAGGCTCACCCGGAATTTGGCATCAGACCTTTGAATTGCACAATTGATATGGCAAAAGAGATGAACAACAGGCAGGCCTATTTCAATTACTACATAGAAGATAAATATGTAGCGGGAATAGTGTTGCTGGGAACGGAAGTAAAATCGATACGTGATGGCAAGGTAAGCTTCAATGATGCTTTCTGCCTGTTTGATGACGGAGAGCTTTGGGTAAGAGGTTTATATATTGCTGAATATGCGCGTGGCACTTCGAACAATCATATAGCAGTTCATGACCGTAAGTTATTGCTGACAAAGCGGGAGCTGAAGAAAATGGGGGTTAAAATGAAGGAGAAGGGGTTTACCATAGTGCCGTTGCGTGTTTTTTTAAACGAGAAGAACCTGGTAAAGGTGGAGATTGGCCTGGGAAGAGGTAAAAAGCTGCATGACAAGCGTGATACGATAAAGCAGCGCGATGCCGACCGTGATCTGAAGCGCTATATCGGTTAGAAGACAATTAGCACGATTCTTGAATAACTCTGCAAAATCCCGCCACCATAAATGAAACGTCATTATTTTCTGTTGTTGTTGTGTGTACTTATGAGTGTTGCCACTACCTTACAAGCCCAGACGGTGAAAGGGAAATGGTATGGCGTAGGTAATGTTAATATAGATGGCAGTGCCAATAACTATCTCTGTGAGCTGATCCTGGAGCAGAAGGGCAGTGTAGTTACGGGGGAGTTCAATTATTTCTTTCGCAATGGTTATTTCAGCAATAAGATAAAGGGTACTTACAATGCGACCAAGCGGCAGTTAAAGATCAATTTTATGCCGATGATCTTTTATAAGACGGTAGATGCGGCTATGGGGGTAGATTGTATGATGGAAGGAACCTTTACTTTAAAGGCATCGAAAATAGAGACCACGCTTTCGGGGCGTTTTACCAGTGATGACCTGCATACTTACAGCTGTGCTCCTATCAATGTAAAGTTCACAAAATTGCTGAAGGAAGTGCCTTTCCAGCAGCTTGTTGAAACAGAGATAGAGAAGCAGGCGAAGGATACCCTTGTTCGTCCTGCCGAGTCGCCTATACAGAAACTGCAGCGGGAAGCTTCTATCCAGCTGAATATGCGTACCAAAGAGATCGTGAAGGAGCTAGAGGTATCGGAGGATTCTGTAAGGATAGATCTATATGATAACGGAGAGTTTGATTATGATACCGTTTCCGTGTTCTATAATGGCAAGCTGGTTCAGCATAAGCAATTGCTGGAGACGCGCAAGCCTATTACCTTCAAAGTAGCGGTAGATTCTATTGCAGCCAATAACGACCTGGTGATGTTTGCAGAGAATCTTGGCACCATACCTCCGAATTCGGCGTTGATGATCATTACGGATAAGGATCATCGTTACGAGATAAACCTGACCAGTACTTACCAGAAGAATGCGGCTGTGCGGTTACGAAGGAAAAAGGAGTGAGCCGATGGCCTACTCCTCCGGTAATTCGTGACCGCGGTGGCAGGTGGCGCATGAAACTGCCTGGATCACCTTTGTAGTATCGGTGGCCGGGGTGAAATAGCGGCGATTGATGTCGTTTGTCATACGGATCATTTCGCGGGTCGTTTCTTTTTCGGGTTTGGCGTCGCTGGCGAAATCGGGACGATTAGGGTCCATTTCGCTCTGGGCATGGCAGAAGTTACATTTTACGCCCAGGGCCGTATTATAGCCACGCATGATCTGCTGGAGGCTATCGCGGCTGATATCCTGGGGCAATACTTTCAGATTACGTTTACGGGGTTGCTGATAGGGTTTGTAGGCGGTTACGCTGATAAATACGGCAGCGTTCAGCAACAGCAGTACGACTGTTTTCTTAGAGTGGGGTTTCGACATATCATCAATTATTAAGGGAAGATAGGAAAAAGATAGTAGCTGGCGGGTGAATAACAGGCAGTTACAGAAAGAAAAAGGGATAGGACCTGTTATGGAGGTTCTATCCCTTTTTTATTTCGCAGCGAGAGCGATGTGTTTATATAATGCTCTGCTGTGCTATTTTATTATGTTATGAAACAGACGCAGCTTCTTCTTTAAGGTGATTATAGCTGTTTTTGCTGGATTCTATCAGTTTGAGAATACGTGCACGAACATCATCTTTTAAGCCGTCGACTTCACCTTCGAAGATGGATTGTAATTCGTCGAGTTCCTGACCTGCGTGGCCTCGGAGCCGGCGAAGTTTTCTTTTCCAGGTATCAGCTGTGTCAGAGATCTTCTGACGCGTTTCTTTACCGGAAGCTGGCGCTACCAGCAAGCCTATAGCTACACCGGCTACGAGGCCGGATAACGTACCTACTAAAATTTTTTGTACACTCATAGGAATGTTTTTTGGGTAATGAATAGTGTTTCTATTCTATTATCCAAGAACCTTGCCAGCCTCTTCGCGTTCGGCGAGCCATTTACGGCGGCCATAGCCTTGCAGGACATGGCGTTCGCTATGATAGGAAGAACGGACGAGGGGACCGCTTTCAACATAGTCGAAACCAAGCTCGTAGGCGATTTCGCGGAGTTCTGCGAACTCGTTGGGGTGTACAAAACGGTGAACGGGAAGATGTTTTTGTGTGGGTTGCAGGTACTGTCCCAGGGTAAGAACGTCTACATTTACTGCGGCGAGGTCTTCGAGCGCCTGGATCACTTCTTCTTTGGTTTCGCCAAGTCCGAGCATGATACCTGTTTTAGTACGGCGGCCGCCCTGTTTGAGGTATTTGAGCACTTCGAGGCTGCGCCTGTATTTGGCCTGGATGCGCACCTGACGGCTCAGGCGTTCCACGGTTTCCATGTTATGGCTTACTACTTCGGGAGCGGCGTCGATCACGCGCTGAATATTCTCTTCCTGGCCTTTGAAGTCGGGGATGAGCGTTTCGAGTGTAGTACCCGGATTTAATGCTTTTACGGCTTTAATGGTATTGTACCAGATGATGGAGCCACCATCTTTCAGTTCGTCCCTGTCGACGCTTGTAAGCACGGCATGTTTGACTTTCATGAGGTGGATGGCTTCGGCGACCCGCTGCGGTTCGTCCCAGTCGACGGGATCGGGTCTACCTGTGGCTACGGCGCAGAAGCCGCAGCTACGGGTACAGGTATTACCCAGGATCATAAACGTGGCGGTACCTTCTCCCCAGCACTCTCCCATATTCGGACAATTACCGCTTTCACAGATGGTGTGAAGCTTGTGATTGTCAACCAGATTACGAACGTTCTTATAGCTATCCCCTATTGGAAGTTTTACGCGCAACCAACTGGGTTTTTTAAGTTTAGCCTCCGGTTCTGCAACTGTTTCTGTCTTTGTAACGATCGGTAATTCACGCATAGATGCAAAATTAGGTCACTTTCTCTTACCAAACACCAACGCTACGTGTGCATTGAAAAAGAACTTTTTATCGGATCCTGTCACCATAATGGGCATATCCTTGGTATAATATTCAGCGTTCACCCCCACTTCGAGTGCAGATAACAAGTCGTTAAAGCGGCCATAATCGAATCGCAGGGCGAGCCTGGCATGTACACCGGGTACATAATCGATGTTGCCGAAGCCTTTAAAGGGGCCGCTGCTTCCTACGATAGCTCCCGGGTCGAGGAAGACCGTTTTATTATCGTTGTAGCGGATATCTTTTTCTACTCCGCCTTCATTTACTACGAGGTAATAGGGTTTAAGCATACCGAGGGAGAGGCCTCCGCCGTAGATGGCAGATACGGCTACGCCGTTACGGTTACCTTTTCCTCCTATCATGTATTGTTGTGCAAGTCCGCCTTTGAGGTAGTAGAAGTTATTTTGTTTGCCGAAGATGAAGGGATTTCCGTAGTAGAAGAATCCGTCGCCGCGGGTTCTTTTTTCTTCTTTGGCGTTTTTGCGTTCACCGAGTTCAATCCACCACAGGTTTGTTTTTGTGATGGTTTTATACTTGCCATGTTCATAGAAGATGCCATAGCCATCGGTATTGAGCTTAATGCCGAATTCGCCCTGCTTATTGAAGATAAGGGCGCCTTCTTCCTCCTGCTTTATCAACTGGTTAATGCGTTGCTTCCGTTCTTCTTTCTTCTGCTGCCTAGTGTTGGCAGTTTGTCCAAATCCGGCCGCCGTAATGATAACTGCTATCGCTACTAAAAATGTTTTCTTCACAACGAATTGTTTGATAGGCGTAAATTTAGGCAAATTTTTCTCCAATGACTTCACAAATAATTTATACCGGGAATTTAAGAACAGAGGCAAAACACCTGCAGAGCGGAACAGTCATTGAAACCGATGCGCCTGTCGATAATCAAGGCAAGGGTGAACGATTTTCCCCTACCGACCTGGTAGCTACGGCGCTGGGCAGCTGCATATTAACCACTATGGGAATCAAGGCCCGGGATATGGAAATAGACCTTGAGGGCACTACAATAGATGTGACAAAAGTTATGGTAGCCGACCCGCGCAGGATAGGCACTATAAAGGTGGTATTACACTTCCCTCCCGGTTTGCAGGTAAGTGAAAAGGATAAAACCATACTTGAGCGTACTGCGCATGCCTGCCCGGTAGCTCAAAGTCTTCATTCTTCACTGGTACAGGAAATAAGCTTCCACTGGAACAACTAAGTGGCTCCGCTGGTCCTTAGTATTTTGTTTCCTATTGCACAATTGAGGCAGCGCCTGCAGTTGCAGTAGTTGCCGGTAAGTTCGATCAAAGCCTGGGTATCTGTTGCGTTATGAACGGATATGCCTGCTTTTACCCATTTGCGGGTAATGGTGTTTTGTTCGGGCGGGATCTGTGACAGCCAATCGATGGCCCTTTGCTGGATCTCCGGTATCTGTTTGTACCTGCCATAAGCAAAAAGCAATGGTATCACTGCATTTATGATAATGCCGGCTGTGGCAGCCTTACCCAGTTTTTTAGGCTGGAACGATGTGTTATCGTTGAAGCTGTAGTGATAATGCCAATAGTCGTTGGCGGTAGCCTCGAAAAACGTTATCACCGAGGCCAGGTCTTCTGTTTCGGTGATGAAGGCAAAGAGGTGTTGTTTCTGGTGTAACAGCATCGCCATTTGTGCGAGCCTGAGCGAGGGGAAGGCGGCAGGCCTTAACCTGAGAAATGCGGGCCGTTGTTTTAGAACGGGCAGCCGGTATTTATGTTGCAGGAAGCGGTATTCGCGCTGCAGCATTTGCGGATAGCTATCGGTAAATTCATCGTTGAGCAGGTTGGCTTGTCCCAATAAAAGCGCTTCGAGCTGCTGGATGCAGTGTTTATGCCGGATCAGCAGTTTTACAGGTAATGACCTGGCGATTTGTTCGAAGCAGCCGGCATTTACTTTCATACCATAACTCCGGGCGAGTTGCCACCAGCATACTTCTTCCCAATGATTGCCGGCGGCCTGCAGGGACAGCAGCACTTCATCTGCCTTTCTGCAAAGGCGTTCTACTGCCAGTCTTTCGGTAAAGGCCAGCCAAGCAAGCGGTGACAAGCAGGGTAACTGCCAGCTACAAGCCAGTTCTCCTGCGTTATGCATGAGCATGGCATAGTGCTGGAGCAGCATATTTGCCACCAACGGTTGTAATTCGAGAATAGCCAGGTGTGCGGCGTTGCCTGGAGGCTGTTTATCGTGCGACCATACCACATGCAGGATGACGTTATCGTATCTGCGATCGCAGTGATGGCGATGCCTGTACCAATCGGAAGTATAGATATGGATCTCTACATTTCCCACCCATAAAATACCACCTATCAGAATTTGTGCGTTAAGGAAATCGGGGCCCTGGTCTTTATTCCATTTCCCGGGAGCTATCACCTGTAAGGGGTCGCCCTGAACGGAATACAATGTTACCTGATTATAATACCGGTGCGCCCAGATGAACTGCAGCAATTCTTCTCTGAGGAAGGCTATGGGTAAGGGATAGGTTAGCATAGCAAGTGCTTTGCTCAAAAGTAAGCAGCTATGCTATAAAAGCTATGGTCATTTTGTTCAGGCCAGGTTACCGGGAGCAGTGAGTGCACGAACTACCCTGCTCACCGGCAAGCCCATTACGTTATAAAAGTCGCCATCGATACTTTTTATACCTATTACACCAATCCATTCCTGGATGGCATAAGCGCCGGCTTTATCATATGGTTTGTATTTATCGACGTAGAAAGCAATTTCTTCGGGAGTAAGCGGGTAAAATTCGACACGTGTTACATCGTAGAAGCTGGTTTCTTTTTCGGGCGTGATGAGCACTACACCGGTGATCACTTCGTGTACAAGTCCTGACAGGTCTTTAAGGATAGCGATAGCTTCTTGGCGGTCTTTTGGTTTACCGATGATGCGATTACCGAGGACGACAACAGTATCGGCTGCAAGGATGGGCGCTCCTGTTTTTCCGAGGTTATTCTTTTGGAGGTATTCTTTTACTGCCAAAGCTTTATTGCGGGCGATGTGGATGGGAACTTCCGCTATTGCCATTCCTTCGGGGTAAGCTTCATCTGTTTCCCTGACCACTATTTCAAACGGGATCTCTGCCCATTCCAGTAATTGTTTACGTCTTGGAGACTGGGAAGCCAAAATCAATTGTTGCATACCGCAAAAATACAGGCCGTCATGAATACAGCAAAAAGAAGACCATGGAAAGAATACCTGTGAGCATCACCAGCTTGATAAGTGAGCTAAGACGATGGTAATCTTCGGGAGTGCGCGCCGGGAATAACAAGCGGAATGCTTTGATGAGCGGCGTTATAATGAGCACAACAGTGTAGACAATGCTGATCCACCATCCAAAATGCATGACATAGAACTGGATCGCAATGAGCACAGCAATGAGGACTGTAAACCAAACCGAGACAAAAACTTTGGTTGCCATGGTACCCCATACGATAGGCATGGTTTTACATCCGTATCTTCTATCACCTTCCACGTCTTCCATATCTTTCACGACTTCTCTTATGAGAGAAATAATAAAAGCAAAGCCGGTATAGAGCACTGTGAGCCTGAATATTTTTTCAAAATCGAGATTAGCTGCTCGGTGATAAAGCTGGAAAAAGCGGCTGCCTTCGAGCCAGGTAAGTACTATGATAGACCAGGCGGTGATTGCCGCCACGACTACATTGCCGATGAGGAATTTTTTCTTTAGCGTTGTGGAATAAAAGAACAGCAGGATAACACAAACAAAGGAGGTAATACCTGCTATTTTACTGCTGGTATGAAGGTCGACGTATATATTGCAAGCTATAGCCAGGAAGTTAAGTATGATATGCCATACCAGTACCCAGCGCCGTTTAATGATCTTTGCAACGATGACCTTACCGGGTTTATTCACCAGATCGATATTGAGGTCGAAATAGTCGTTGATGATATACCCTGCAGCGCCCATGAGCACGTATGAAAAGCAGATCAGCAAGAAGTAGACGCCCTGGATGTTGTTATGGATACCTGCATGCCTGAAGATTGGCTGCAGTACGCAATATTCGAACATCACCTGCGTAAGTATAATAAATAACAGGTTAGGCCAACGTACCAGGCGAAGGAAGGCTGTGATCAATCTCATTCGGAACTACAGGTGTGTCTTTTTTTGAAATATGCTGTATAAATGAAAATACGATAATTTATTGCGATTTCACCCTGGTGTCGACCATCCAGTCGCCACGCAGTTTCATTGTTTTTTCGATGACATCCCTGCCGCAACCTTCTCCCCCTTTGAACGGGGAGATATAACGTGCGATACCCCTGATCTCTGTTACGGCATCGGCGGGGCAGCAAGGCAGTCCAACAGATAACATGGCCTCGTAATCGGGGATATCATCGCCCATAAAGAGGACTTCCTGTGGCTGCAGGCCGTGGGCAGCCATATACTGCAAGAGGCATTCCAATTTGTTTTCCACCTTCATGAAGACCTCTGTAACGCCTAATTTATGGAGCCGTTCCTTTACTTCGGGTGAGTCGCCGCCGGAAATGACGGCTACGCGGTATCCTTTTTTGATGGCCAGCTGTAATGCATAGCCATCCTTAATATTCATGCGGCGGACCATGGCTCCACCTGGCATTACCAGTAACATACCATCGGTAAGCACGCCATCTATATCGAAAACAAAGCTGGTAACAGGCTTGAACAATTCAAGTACATTCATACGTTATCTACTTATTGCCTCGAGAGGCAGGCCTGCAAAAGTAGGCAAAGCAGTTTAGCAGATAAAGAATCTTATTTTACGAACAGCTGTTCGTTTTTTGAAATAAATTCCTTAGTTTTGTGTTATCCCTACGATAATATACGGGGAAATTCGGTTGCTTGCTCACAAACAAAAGTCCCCGTGCGGTTCTCCGCAACGGGGATTTTTATTGGTTAACAGCAATTCTTATTCAAAGGTCAGCACTACTGCCTTAAGCAGCGTGAAACGTACTGTTTTCCGTTAGCTTGCAATTTGCTGGTAGCGGAAGGTATAATAAGGGAAAAGGGTTCCTTTATAGATGCTTTGAATTTCGAATTTAAAGATCACTGCACCTTTCTGCCATAAAAGCGTACGACCTGCCACTGGTTGAATGGTATGGTTATTCCACATGTATTTATACCAGCCTTTTCCATTGGCGAAGGCTGCTACAGGTGGCGGGACATTGTCGCCAACCACCTCATTCATACCTATGGTATTGTTATCTGGATCGAGGGCGTCATCGAAATCGTCTGCCACTACGGAAGTAAAGGATTTGTCGATATACTTAAGGACAGGAGCGCCAAACCCGGTTGGAGCGGTGATATCGCCTGTAGCTGTGCCAGTGAATTTTATATCGAAGGTGGTGGATGTGCCGGCTTCATTGTCGGTGAAGATCCAATAGAAATTACCATCGGCAGGCTGGCCGGGGCTAGTTGAATATGCCTGACGGAAAGTATCTACCTGATAAAGTCCACTTGTATTGTAAATGGTACCGGAAGTAACGCCTGAGCCTGTGATAGCCTGCGGCGTACTACCTACAATAACGCCCAGTCCATTATTGAGCGTTAAACCGGGAGACTGCACCTCTTTATTTTTGGAGCAGGAAGCTGCAAAAACAGAGAAAGCGGCGATCAAGATTAACATTGCGTTTGTAGCGCTTAGCTTAGCTTTGCCCCCTTTCAGCAGGGAGCCATTGTTTTGAATTCGCATGATTGTGTGTTTTTGAAAGGAATGAATGGTGTTTCCTGTAGTGGGAGTGACGGGATCAGCGTCACTCCCATTTTTATAGGATAATGATCATTGCTGTTAACCAGTTATATAAATCAGATAGGCTTTTAGTTCCAATGTTCTTCCTGCATTTTCGATAATCACCCAGTTACCATCGTCAAAAGAGCTGTCGATGGGAATTGTGGCAGGTATTCTTATAGCCAGTGTAAAATCTGTTATTGTTTCCACCGCAGCTTCGTAATGCTGTCCTGTTTTCCGAGATACCAGTGTCAATTTTGTCTGGCTTACATCGGGCAGTAAATAGTTCAGGCCGGTAAAAGTTATTTTCCGTCTGCGGCCTGTTTGAATACTATTAGTGGTTCCCTTCATTTCAAGCGCCGGCCAATTCTTTATAATTTTCAGATAATAAGTTTTTTGTCTGCCGTTTACGGTTACTGTGTAAGATGTGCCTGTAGCCAGGTTCACCGCAGTACCGGAAGCGGGGCTAATGCTGGCGCCAGCGGCTACAACAATACCGGGAGTTACAGTAGCAGGCAAAGGCACCGGCCATGGCCAGTAAACCAACAAACTATCGCCTTTGACTACCGCATTGACCTGCTGGCTTTCCAGCGCAATGGTAAAGGATACAATATCATTCACTGCCGTTACATTGTATTCTGTTTCTTTTTTACATGCAACAAACAGGGAACTGAAGAAGATTATATTAAGAAGTGATCTTTTAAGCATAAAATGATTATAAACATTTCAGTAATTTGATAGCAGCAACTGTGATCAGGCTCTTTTCTTAGTAATACGAACAGGGTTTTTAAGCGTGGTTTGCCTGGAGTAGCTAAAGACCTTTACCGTATATACAGCATCATCGGGCAGGCTTTTGGCTAATGCTGCTTCTTCGGTAGTGGAGTTATAGACATATCTGCTTATATATACACCAAGGCTAACGCCCGCTGTAGGGCTATTGGTTACAGAAAGCGCCGCCTTCATATCATACTCTTTTTTGGTTGACTGATCAATAAGCACTACGCTGTTAACATCGGGGGATGAAAGAATATTCTTCCCGCTGATCGTAAGATTTATAGCGCTGTTGGTACCAGGTTTTGTATAATCAAATGTATATACCACAGGATTTACGGCATCGGAGCTCAGTTCATTTAACAGCAGATTGCTTTGTTGTGTTTCAAGCTTAAGTGTATATATGCGTTCGGGGCCGTTAGTGGGTTTTACTGTATACGTCAGCTCCTTTCCTGTTTTAAAAGCTTCCAGTAAATTATCTACGACGCTACCGCTTTCGGGCGTCACTTTTGCGCCTGCCGACACTGTAATTTCCGGAATGATCACCGGCAACTGGTAGTAGAAAGGAAGGTATGCGGTAATAGTATTGCTATTATCGTTTATAGCACCATAAACAGGGTCTTTTCCTTCAGGAATGTTACTGATCTTAAATTCAGTAATCCTGTTTGGCGCATCTACTGTTTCAGTTTTTGTGCAAGCTGTTATTGCGGCGATCATAAAAATGAAAGCCATTCCTCTTTTAAAGAGGAAAGTAGTCATGTTCATCTTCGTTTGTTTAGCAGTTTTCATTTTTTATTTAATGTCAAGGTTTGTGCTGCCATCCATCTGGATAGCATATTTCAATGTCAGGTAACCAGGTTTATTATCGCGGTTAGGATTAGCGGGGCTATCTTTATAAATACTGCTGATCACTATTTTGGCATAGTGTCCTTTAGTAGTTTTTACAATAATGGTACGTGGCATAGAATAAACGATGTGTGCTTTTTTAGCATCGCCGGGGAACAAGGAGCCGTAGAAATCGTAGTATCCCCATCCGTCGCCTGCCCCCTGAAAATGATCGAGGCTTATGAGGTTGCTGGTAATGAATTTATCGTCTGCGACGGGCACTGTTTTAACAACATGCAAGGCGCTATCGAAGAGTTTACCAGGAATGGGTAATACATTAGGGATATATTTCAATGTATCGTAATACTGTGCATCAAATTTTCTATCTACAACCAGGAACATACGTCCTTTTCCGGGGCCGCCATAGCCTGGGAATCCTGGTTTGGACTGTCCGTTATTTACATAAACGGAGCTATTATAAATGCCCCCGAAAGCGATGTCCCAGTTAGTAGTGTACTGTTGGGAAGCGGGTACCATTTTATTTTGTTCGAGGCTGAAATACATGATCGCTGCATCTGAACCAGAGGTGGCATTGGTATCTGCGGCGAGGTTAACGGCTGAATAAATGCCTGTAGCGACCTCCTGGCCCGGTACAAACGGATCGACCGGAGCGTCATCAGATTTTGAGCATGCAAGCATTGTTGCACTTAGTGTTAATAAGCATCCTGCAGTACGGGAGCTGCGGGCATACGTAAACAGACGGAACAGGTTAAGTACCATTTCGTAACAGTTAATAGTCGTTTTGTTGCATAGCAGTACTGCAACCTGCGTACTGGTACACAATAATTGAAATAAAATAATTACAATATCCCGGAAGCTTTAACGAGCTGCCGGCAAAGTGAAGGAAAGAGGCGAGTGTTTCCTGTCTGAACCAATGTGGTTGCAGGCTATCCCAACAGGCAAATGACCTGAGGTATAAGTGCACGCAAATATGGAAATAATAAATCTTAAAAAATAATGCTAAGCGGAAAAGGATTTTCGCGATCGGGAAAAACTATGACATGATGGCTTCGGAAAGTTTTTTATAGAGTTGCGCCAATTGGGGATGCCCGGCTAATAATTGCAAGTGTTTTTCGATAGTTATGGTATCCTTTCGGGCAGCGGGTCCTGTTTGAACGTCGGCGGGGGCTTCTTCTCTTAACCGCAGGGCCGTTTCTTCGATAATAGGCTGAAGGTAAGAAAAAGGTATACCTTCTTTTTTGCAATAGCTATCGGCCTGGGTGTAGAGATAGTTTGTGAAATTAGAAACCAGTACAGCCCCTATATGCAGTTTCATACGTTGCTCATCGTTAGCAGTACCGGAAATACGCGACAATGAAGCTGCGAATTCTGCCAGGTATTCTCTTACTTCTCCTGTAACGCCGTCGGTCAACAGCGGAACAAGTGGTAACACGGTACGTTCTTTATGCAGGCTTTGCAACGGATATAAAACGCCGTAGCGGGGTGAGCATTCCGCCAGGATGTTGATGGAGGCTGCACCGGTTGTATGAACAACCAGTTGTTGTTTATGTAAGCGCAGATCTCTTGCTACGGCAGGCAGGGCGTTATCGGAGACAGAGATAATATAGATATCTGCATCCTGATTCACCACGGAGATATATTCTGTAGAAGTAGCATGAAGTTCTTCGGCCAGTGCATGAGCATGCGCCAGGTTACGGCTTACCACCTGCAGTACTGTATGTCCGGCTTTGAGGATCATTTTGCCTAATACAGTATTTACATTTCCTGATCCTATGAGAACAACCTTCCTATCTTTGGTTTGCACACGCATAAATTTTTTCCGGGATGAAGTTAGCACAAAGATTAGTAAAAGGCTTTTACAGAACTAAATTCAAGACGCTGGGCAGGATATCACCAGAAAAGGCGGCCAATGCTGCCTATCAATTGTTTTGCACTCCCTACAGCGGTAAACCCAAACGGGAGATACCGGCAGTATTTCATAAAGCGCAAAAGCAATCATTTCAATTAAACGGATTGCAAATCAACGGATTTGAATGGATTCCCCTTCATAAGGCGCCTACCTGTACCATTTTAATATGCCATGGATTTGACAGTTTCAGTTACCGTTTCGAGGCTTATGTGGAACAATTGCTAAAGGAGGGTTGCCGGATACTCGCGTTTGATGCACCTGCTCATGGTATTAGTGATGGCAAGCGCTTTAACGTGCTGTTATACAAGCAGATGCTGGTTGAAGTAGCGCAAAAATTCGGTCCTTTCGATGGCATTATGGCGCATTCGGTAGGTGCATTGGCTGTAGGGCTGGCTATGGAGGAATTGCAGCATCCGGATGCGAAGCTTGTTCTGATAGCGCCTGCTACGGAAACAACGCGGGCTGTGCAGCAGTTTTTCACGATGTTCCCGGTGGATGCAAAAACGCATTCCGCTTTTCTGCAACTTATTGAAAATCTGGGCAGTAAACCACTTGATTGGTATTCTATGACACGTATTGTTCCTACGTTAGGCAATAGCATGTTATGGCTGCATGATGAGCAGGACCGGATCTGTCCGTTTGAGGATACTGCATCCTTGCGGGCATTGAACCTTCCCAATGTGCAGTTTATTACTACGAGCGGGCTGGGGCATAGTAAAATATACAGGGAAGCGGCTATTCAAAAACATATCATCAAGTTCCTTGTCTGTTGAAAATAATTTAACATTTTTTGTGTTTTGATCGTTTGCTTTAATATTGCAACATGGCAAAGAACCTTTTGATAGTCGAATCACCGGCAAAAGCGAAGACCATAGAGAAAATCCTGGGCGAAGATTTTGAGGTAAAAAGCTGTTATGGTCATATCCGCGACCTGGAGAAGGACGATATGGGTATAGACGTAAACAACAATTACCATCCGCGTTACATGGTTCCGGAGGACAAGGAAAAGGTGGTGAAAGAATTGAAGACACTTGCTAAGAAATCGAATGAGGTTTGGTTAGCATCGGATGAGGACCGTGAAGGGGAAAGTATCAGCTGGCACCTGGCGGAGGTGCTTGGCCTGGACCCTGCCACGACCAAAAGAATTGTGTTTCACGAGATTACCGCTCCTGCTATCAAGAAAGCAGTAGATACTCCCCGTCGTATCAATATGGACCTGGTGAATGCGCAGCAGGCGCGCCGGGTACTGGACCGGCTGGTGGGTTTTGAGCTGAGTCCTGTATTATGGCGTAAGATAGGCATGCAACGCAGCCTGAGCGCCGGCAGGGTTCAGAGTGTGGCAGTAAGGCTGATAGTAGAGAGGGAACGTGAAATCAACCAGTTTACGCCTGAAAGCAGTTATAAGGTAGAAGCTTTATTTGCAGCCAAAGATATCAACGGGAAGTCGGTTAGTTTTAAAGCTGACGGTCCTGCCAAACTCAACAGCCAGGAAACGGCTCAACAGTTCCTGGAAAGCTGTAAAGGCGCCACTTATGCGGTAGCAGATGTACAGGTGAAGCCTGCCAAGCGGACGCCTGCGGCTCCGTTCACCACTTCTACCCTTCAGCAGGAGGCTTCCCGTAAGCTAGGGTATGGTGTAGCCAAGACGATGCTGCTGGCTCAAAAGCTTTATGAAAGCGGTCAGATCACCTACATGCGTACGGACAGTGTTAACCTGAGTGACACTGCGATGGGCGATATCAACAACGAGATCAACCAATCGTATGGCAAACAGTATTATCAAAGCCGTCGTTATAAAAACAAGAATGAGAGTGCGCAGGAAGCGCACGAAGCCATCAGGCCAACTTATATGAACCAGCATACGGTTGACGATGCGGATACGCGGAGGCTGTATGAACTCATCTGGAAAAGGACGATCGCTTCTCAGATGAGCGATGCTGAGTTTGAAAAAACGATCGCCAAGATCAGCATTTCCACCAACAAGGATCAACTTACAGCTACCGGAGAGGTAATGAAGTTCGATGGCTTCCTGAAGGTATACCTGGAGGGAAAGGATGAAGAGGACGAGGAAGACACTGAAGGCATACTTCCGCCGCTTACTGTACAGCAGCAGCTGGAGTTCAGGGAGATGACCGCTACGCAGAAGTTTACCCGTCCGCAGCCTCGTTATACGGAAGCTTCGCTGGTAAAGAAACTCGAGGAACTGGGTATTGGCCGTCCTTCGACCTACGCTCCTACTATTTCTACCATTATCAAGCGGAATTATGTAGAAAAGCGTGATAAGGAAGGTGTTAAAAGAGATGTATCGATCCTTCGCCTGAGTAAGAGCGGTGAAGTAGAGAAAGAAGTTATACAAGAGAATACAGGCGCTGAGAAGTCGAAAATGTTCCCTACCGACCTGGGGATGGTGGTAACAGATTTCCTGAAGCAGCATTTCCAGAAGGTAATGGATTACGGCTTTACGGCGCGTATAGAACAGGAGTTCGATGAAATAGCTGATGGGAAGTTGAAGTGGGCGAACATGATCGATTCGTTCTACAAACCATTCCATTCGAATATCGAGGTAACGCTTGAAACTGCGGAACGCGCCAAAGGAGAAAGAGAATTAGGAATAGATGCGGCTACGGGCAAGAAAGTAATCGCGCGTATGGGCCGTTATGGTCCGATGGTGCAGATAGGCCATGCAGATGATGAGGAAAAGCCACGTTTTGCGAAATTAAAGTCGACCCAGAGCATAGAAACCATTAGCCTGGACGAGGCGATGGAGCTGTTTAAACTTCCGCGTAATCTTGGTTTGTTTGAAGGCAGCGAGGTTACTGTAAATATCGGCCGTTTTGGCCCCTATGCGGCTCATGACAAGAAGTTTTACTCCCTGAACAAGGAAATGGACCCTTATAGTGTAACGCTTGAGGAAGTGGCTCCTATGATCGAAGAGAAGCGTAAGGCCAAAGATGAGCGTACCATCAAGGTATTTGAAAAAGAAAAGATACAGGTTTTAAGGGGTCCGTATGGTCCTTATATCAAGCAGGGGCTGCGTAATTATAAATTAACGAAGGAGCAGCAGGAGAAGGCTGCGGACCTGACCATAGAGGAGGTAAAAGCGATCATTGAAGAATTGAAGGCCAATCCTCCGAAGAAAGTGGCCAGAAAGAAAAAATCGTAATAATAAAGAAGGTGTATCGTTTTGATACACCTTTTCTTTTTCAGGTAGTTCTTTTAGTGATCCATTTGTCGACGGAGGGGCCTTCGTGGTTTTCCATGCCTTCGAGTACGTCGCCGATATTATCACTGGCTATCAGCATTTTCTGGTAGACATCTTTTAAGAATCCTTTTTCTACCATTGACTGGATGAGGGTGATAAGCGGATCGTAGAAGCCGTTGATGTTGAGTAATGCCACCGGTTTTTTGTGCAGTCCGAGCTGGGCCCATGTCAGCATTTCGAAAAACTCTTCCAGGGTGCCAAAACCTCCGGGCAGTGCAATAATGCCGTCGGACAGTTCATGCATTCTCACTTTACGTTCGTGCATGGTTTCGACCAGGATAAGTTTGGTAAGGCTTGTGTGCGCTATTTCTTTTTTCTGAAGAAATTCGGGCATGATGCCAACCACTTCTCCCCCATTTTCCATTGCGCCATTCGCAACCATGCCCATAAGTCCCAGTTTAGCTCCTCCATACACCACTCCAATGCCGAGGGATGCGAGGGTTTTTCCCAGCTGATAAGCCTGCTCTTCGTAAATTTGGTCATTACCCAGGTTTGACCCGCAGAACACTGTAATTCTTTTCATAGTTATCTCAGATTATAATTTTGTGGAAGAGCTTTTCCGGATATTATTCCCTATATAGGGCCTCTTCACTAATATCCGATTTTTTTCGCTAAAAAGAGTGAATCTACAGTTAAAGCACCCGTATGAGTATTGGATGCAGTCAACAATGAACAGTGTTGTTGTAATTGAACTTCAGTTGCACAGGTTCCTACTGTTTTTGTAAAATCCCAGTACCCGATAAATGCTTGCAATTGTTGTTTCCTGGTTTCAATATAACCGCTTATTCCCGGCTTTTGTGCGGCTTTTGCAGACGTATTAGTCTCACTGTTATGGTTTGTGCACACCAACGCATTACAGCTTACTAAAAGTTGAGGCAATACAAGTGATAACATATCACGCATATACGCAAAAAGGGGTTTAAGGTGGACTGTGCCAACGCTGCCGCAAAATAGCATTTACGTAACATTCCCCGAAATAATATTTGGTATCTTTCTTGTCTTGGAAAACGTATGAAAAACTAGCTTTATGGACACCTATACACGCAAACAGGAAATTGTTAACGGTCTTACCCATGGCATAGGTATGATCTTTGGAGCAGCAGGCATACCGGTGTTGCTGGCCATGGCCACAGCCCATCACAATATTCCGGGGATTATAGGGGCGGGAATTTATGGTTTTTGTTTCCTGCTGTTATTTACAAGTTCCACGATCTTTCATTTTTCGATCGAGCCTTCTATCCGGCGGCTGTTCAAGATATTTGATCATATCAGTATTTATTTTCTTATTGCAGGTACTTACACGCCCTTCCTGCTTGTTTACCTTAACAACAGCTTTGGCATGACCATGTTGTTTGTGTTGTGGGGGCTGACGTTGCTGGGGATTTTTTTCAAGGCCCGGTTTACCGGCAGGTTTGAGATACTATCCACTATTATATACCTATTGATGGGGTGGATGATGGTGGCGGGCGGCAAGCAGTTTTTTGAGCATATGCCTGACCATGTTATTCTGTTCATTTGTATTGGTGCTGCTTTGTACACTATAGGCGTGATCTTTTATATATGGGACAAGTATTTGTATACGCATGCCGTATGGCATGTATTTGTGCTTGCGGCGGCTATATGCCATTATGTTGCGATACTGATGTCGATGTAGCCGGATAGGGATGGGGAGCTTGAGTTTATTACAGATTTAGTTCATTAATAGCCTTATACATATATTAAATATTGGCACAGTTTTTAGTTAGTTGTGGCTTTCTAACTAAAAGCAAGATTCTATGAAAATGAGAAAAACGCTCTTCTCCGCTCTTATGGTCTTAACTATCACTGCAACCACCGTAACCTCCTGCAGCAGCGATGATGACACCAGCTTACCTTCGAATGCCTGTTTTGCCGATGCTTTCACGCTAACAGAAACGAAAGTGGAAGACTATCCTGCCAGTCATATGGTAGCGATTACTTTTGATGCGAAGAACACTTCTTCTTCTGAGTACAATATTCAGAACGGAGCGAAGCCGATTTACGTGAGAGTAATAGTAACCACAACAGATGGTGCTACTTACGAGACCAACCAGATCGTTACGATCACCCAGCTTAGTGCAGGCGGCACATCGAGCACCCAGGTACTGGCTGAATATGGCTCCGGTAAGACCTTTAAAAGCTATGCTATTACCTCAAAGGTTTGCGAATAAGCTTTTGAGTTATCCGATACAGAGGCCGGTTTCTTTGGAAGAAGCCGGCCTTGCTTTTTTGGAATGAGTAGCAAAGGCATAATTATTATCTTTGGCGGCATCATGATGGACTGGAAATACTTACTATCGAATAAGCGGTTCGGAAAAGAAAAGTATAGCAAACCCGAAATAGACCCGGATGAAGCCAGGTCGGATTTTCAACGGGATTATGACCGTTTGATATTTTCATCGCCTTTCCGGCGTTTGCAGAATAAAACGCAGGTATTCCCGCTGCCTGGCAGCGTGTTTGTTCATAACAGGCTTACTCATAGCCTGGAGGTGGCCAGTGTAGGCCGCTCTATGGGGACGCTGTTCTATAATCAGACCAAGAAAAACAATCCTTCTCTTGTTGCTTCTGCCCCATTACTTAGCGAGGCAGGGAATATAGTAGCAGCGGCTGCCCTGGCGCATGATCTTGGCAATCCTGCTTTCGGGCATTCGGGAGAAGCGGCTATATCGCGTTATTTTACCGATGGTGATGGCAAGTCGTTTGAATCGAAGGTTAGTCGCGAACAATGGAAAGATCTTACTCATTTTGAAGGTAATGCGAATGCCATACGGATCTTAACACATTCGTTCTCGGGAAAGGGGAATGATGCCTACGCACTCACGTACAGCACCCTTGCGGCCATTGCAAAATATCCCTGTGCTTCTATTGCAGGGCATGAAAAGAGTATTATACACCGTAAGAAGTATGGCTTTTTTCAGTCGGAGCAGGAAACGTTTAAACGTATTGCTTCGGAGCTGGGAATGGAAAAAGAGATAGAAAAGCCGCTTATTTATAAACGTCATCCGCTGGTGTACCTGGTTGAGGCGGCAGATGATATCTGTTATAGTATTGTTGACCTGGAAGACGCGCATCGTTTAAAGATCATCAGCTTTGAAGAGATAAAATCGCTGCTGATACCGCTTTGTGGCGAAGGCATTGAAGAAAAGCTTAGCCGGACCACAGAGGACGAGGATGCCAAGGTGGGCCTTATGCGCGCCCGCGCCATCAATACACTTACCAGGGCTTGTGCCGATAAGTTTTCGGAGCACCAGGATATACTGCTGGCCGGAGACTTTGAATGCAGTCTTACAGACGCTCTTGCGGACAAATATCTTGAACCACTTAAGGCAATAGCCAGGATCTCGACCGACAGAATTTATAATTACTCCTCTGTTATACATAAAGAAGTAGCCGGCTACAAAGTGATGGCGGGTTTATTGGAGGAATTTGTTCCTGCGCTGGTTTATAATGATACCCATTATTATAAAAAGCTGGTGAAACTTATTCCACAACAATTTCTTACACAGCAGGAAGATACTTATTCCCGTATCCAGTGTGTGCTGGACTTTGTATCGGGCATGACAGACCTATATGCCGTTGAGGTGTACAGTAAGATAAAAGGGATCTCCTTCCCGGCGCTCAGTTAAAGAAATCCGGTAATTACTTACCGAATTTCTTTTTGAGCAGAGAAAGCGCATCGTTCACGCTCATATTGCTGAGGTCGTCTTGTTTTGCTGCCGGTTTGGGTTTGCCGCCGCGGTTATCGGGTTTCCTGTTACCGCTGCGGGCAGGCGCTTCTTCCGTTTGTTTGATAGATAAAGCAATTCTTTTGCGGGCGCGGTCTACTTCCAGCACTTTTACCTGTACATGCTGGTTGAGCTTTAAGGCTTCGTTTGGATCGGAGATGTAGTTGTGTGCAATCTCACTTACGTGTACCAGTCCATCCTGTTTTACGCCGATGTCGACAAAGGCGCCAAAGCGGGTAAGGTTGGTAACAGTTCCGGGCACTATCATACCTACCTGAACATCGTCGATAGAGTAGATATTTGCGAATTCGAACTGTTGAACTTCGCTGCGCGGGTCGAGTCCGGGTTTCTGCAATTCGGACAGGATATCTTTGATGGTATGTTCGCCGAATTGTTCGGTTACATAGTTCTTGACATTTACCTGTTTGATGGCTGCGTCGTTACCGATGAGCTTATCCATTGGCACGCCGAGGTCTTTCGCCATCGACTCTACCAGTGGATATGCTTCGGGGTGTACTGCGCTGGCATCGAGCGGGTGCGCGCCGTCTTTTATACGGAGGAAACCTGCACATTGTTCAAAAGCCTTTCCTCCCAAACGGGGCACTTTCAGTAATTGCTGGCGGTTTGTAAAACGGCCGATCTCGCTACGGTATTTTACGATATTATCTGCGAGGGTGCTGCCAATGCCACTCACGTAGCTTAACAGGTGTTTACTGGAAGTATTGAGGTTTACCCCTACTGCGTTCACACAGCTTACTACTGTTTGATCGAGTTTTTCTTTGAGGCGGAACTGGTTCACATCGTGCTGGTACTGGCCTACGCCGATGCTTTTGGGATCGATCTTTACCAGTTCGGCCAGCGGGTCCATCAGGCGGCGGCCTATACTTACGGCACCTCTTACGGTAACGTCGTAATCGGGGAATTCTTCCCTTGCGGTTTCGGAAGCGGAATATACGGAGGCGCCATCTTCATTAACCAGGAAGACCGGTAAGTTAAGGGCCAGCTTTTTGATGAACTGTTCAGTTTCCCTTCCGGCGGTACCGTCGCCTATGGCGAACACCTCAATATTATAACCAGCCACCAGGTTTCTTATCTTATGTTCTGCATCGTATAACCTGTTGGGTTCGTGGATATAGATAAGATCGGTATGCTGTAATTCGCCTTTTTCATCGAGGCATACCACTTTACAACCTGTGCGGTAGCCCGGGTCGAGCGCCAGGATACGTTTACTGCCCAGCGGAGAGCTTAGTAACAGCTGGCGCAGGTTTTCTGCAAATACGTTGATAGCATCTTCATCGCCTTTTTGTTTCAACAGGGTGCGGAACTCTGTTTCCAGGCTGGGTTGCAGGAGACGGCGGTATGCATCTTTCACAGCGCGTTTAACGTGTACGCCTGCCGGGCTCATGCCTTTGACATACATGTATTCGATAGGTTCTATCGCTTCTTCCTCTACCGGTGATATGGCGATACGCAGGAAACCTTCGAGGAAGCCGCGTAAGATGGCGAGGATCCGGTGAGAAGGCACTTTATGAATAGGTTCTGAGAAATCGAAATAGTCTTTGTATTTAGCCCCTTCCGTTTCCTTTTCGGGGATCACTTTACTTTGGATGGTAGCGGTATCTTCGAACAGCTTTCTCATTTTAGCGCGCACCTGGGCATCTTCATTGATCTGTTCGGCGATGATATCGCGGGCCCCTTGTAAGGCGTCGTCTGCGGATAACACCTTGTCGTTCAGGAAGGCAGCTGCTTCGGCGGCAGGGTCTGCCTCCTGTTGTTCCAGCAACCATAAAGCCAGCGGTTCGAGACCGTTTTCTCTTGCAGTCTGGGCTTTGGTTTTACGTTTGGGTTTGTAAGGCAGGTAAATATCTTCGAGTTCGGCAACGGTGAGGGCTTTATTCAATTTTTCCTGAAGGGCTTCGGTCATTTTGCCCTGTTCGGTAATTGTTTTTTCGATAAAGGTCTTGCGTTCGGTAAATTCCTTCAACAGTTTTGCTTCGTCCTGGATCTGCTGGATCTGTACTTCGTCGAGCGCTCCTGTTTTATCTTTCCGGTAACGGGCGATGAAGGGGATGGTAGCGCCTTCTGCAAATAATTCCAAAACAGCCTGTACCTGCTGTGGCCGCAGGTTTAATTTAACGGCAATAGGTTGTGCAAATTCGAGCATAAGAAACAGATTTTTCCTCTCTTCTGAAAGAGGGCTGCGAATATAGGGAAAGGATACATAAGTAGCCCATAACCCGGTATGTGATTTGCAGGCTTTAGCACACTATGCCCACACAAACACCTATATACCACTCCGATGTTCAGGAGGTAGCCAGCGAACTCAAAACCGATATCAGTAAAGGGCTGACGGCCGATGATGCCAGCCGGCGACTGGAGGAATATGGCAGGAATGCTACGGCGCAAAGCAAACGGGCCCACCCATTTATCATACTGTTAAATCAGTTAAAAAGCCCCGTGGTTTACCTGTTGCTGGTAGCGGCGGGTTTATCGTTCTTTTTCAAGGAGTATGCCGACGCGATTGCGATACTGATAGTAATAGTGGTTAATACTGCCATTGGCTTTATTATGGAATGGCAGGCAGCACGTTCTATGGAGGCATTAAGTCAAATGACCAAACAAAACGCCAAAGTGATGCGCGATGGCAAGCCCCGGGAAATTGACTCTGAAGAGATGGTGCCGGGTGACATCATATTGGTAGAAGCCGGAGATATGGTTCCTGCGGACGGACGTATTGTGGAATCGACCCAATTACAGGCCGATGAGTCGGCGTTAACGGGAGAATCGGTTCCCGTAGAAAAAGAAAATAAGGCGCTGGAAGGCGAAGTAGCCCTTGCTGAAAGAGTAAATATGTTATTTAAGGGAACCTATATCAGAATGGGGAATGCCAAACTGCTTTGTACAGGTACGGGTATGGAAACGGAGCTGGGTGCTATTGCAAGTATGGTACAATCGGCAAAAAAATCGGCTACGCCACTGGAAAAAAAGCTGGAAGGGTTCAGCAAGCGGTTAATGGGTATTACGGTTGTAATTGTAGCGCTTATTTTCCTGGCGGGTATCTTAAACAAGGTTCCTGTGCGTGAAATGCTGCAGACATCTATTGCACTTGCTGTGGCGGCCATACCCGAGGGCCTGCCTATAGTAGCCACACTTGCCCTGGCAAGAGGCATGTTAAGAATGGCCAGACAGAATGTGATAGTGAAGAAATTATCGGCTGTTGAAACACTTGGTTCTACAACTGTCATATGCACTGATAAAACGGGCACCCTTACAGAAAACAGGATGGATGTTACGGCTATAGATCTGCCTCCGGGCAATACCATTGAAACGGGTAAAGTGGAAGAGGCTCTTCAGCGTTCTGATGGTTACCAATGGTTACTGAAGATTGCGGTACTGTGCAATAATGCTTCGTTGGACGAAGCCCGGGAAGATAACAAAGGGATTGGTGATCCGCTGGAGATAAGCCTTCTCCAGTTCGCGTTGGAGAGTGGTGCGGATGGCGGATGGCAGGAGCAGTACAAACGTGAAAAGGAGCTTCCTTTCAGTTCGGAATTAAAGATCATGGCTACGCTTCATCAATATGAAAACGGCTACCTGGTAGCAGCCAAGGGGGCTAGCGAGAACCTGCTGGCATGCTGTACCGGTATACTGGATAACGGCGAGGTGAAAGCGCTGACGGAAGAAGAACGGAATAAATGGCTGGAACGAACAGATGCGCTTGCCGGCCGTGGTTTGAAGCCGCTGGCATTTGCCATGCGCCAGGCAGACGGGCAACCGGAACAACTTGAGAAAGAACTGGTATTTGTGGGACTTGCGGGCTTTCTTGATCCACCACGGCCGGATGTAAAACAAGCGATACAGGAGTGTCATGATGCCCATATACAAGTGGTGATGATCACCGGCGACCATCCCGCTACTGCGGGCAATATCGCCCAGCAGTTACAGATCACGAAAGAAGAAGATAAACTTGTGATGGGTAAAGACATGAAAGCGCTTGAGGCATTGGGCGCTGAAGATAAAGCCCATTGGCGCACGGCGAATGTATTTGCCAGGGTTAGCCCTCGACAGAAGCTTGACCTGGTTACCGTTCACCAGGAAAACAAAGATATTGTTGCCATGACGGGTGATGGCGTTAATGACGCGCCTGCCCTCAAAAAAGCAGATATCGGTATTGCCATGGGGATCCGTGGTACACAGGTGACGCAGGAGGTGGCGGATATGATCTTAAAAGATGACGCTTTTTCGTCGATCGTAGAAGCCATAAGGCAGGGGCGCGTTATTTTCGAAAACATCCGTTCTTTTATCATTTACCTGCTTTCCTGTAATCTGAGCGAATTGCTGGTAATTGGCATATGTGCGGCGCTGAACCTGCCATTCCAGTTGTTTGCGTTGCAGATCCTTTTCATCAATCTTATTACTGATGTGTTGCCGGCGATGGCTTTGGGTGTTGCAGAAGGAAATGACCAGGTGATGAAAAAGAAACCTAAAGACCCTGCCAAACCGTTGATAGACAGAAAGCGATGGATAAGCATATGGGTATATGCCGCTATTATAGGCGGAGCCTCCCTTGGCGCTGCTTTATTGGGCGCACAGGAAGGAGAAAGCAGGGAGGCCACCAATAATGTGTTATTTTTTACCCTTATCTTTTGCCAGTTGCTGCATGTATTTAATATGGCAGCAACAAGTTCTCCCTTTTTTACCAGCGAAATATTCCGCAACAAATACGTGTGGCTTGCATTGATCGTAAGTCTTGGCATTACACTTATCACATTGGCGATACCTGCTTTACAACATGCGCTGAAGGTAGAAAACATGTCGCGGTTCGATTGGTACCTGTCTGTAGGCTTCAGCCTTGGTTCCGTGATTTTGGTGCGTTTATTGAAGAAGTTGCATGTAATTGAGTAACTGCTACTTATACTTGGGTAGGCCTATCATAAACGTCTAACCATTAAAAAACAGGACATATGAAAAAAACTGTATGGATAACCGGCATCGTAGTGCTGGTGCTGGCGGCGGGTATTTTCTTTTACCTGCATTCGCGCAAGAGCAAAGATTTTGAGCCATTGATAAAAGCGAAGTTGCAACAATTGATTCTCGATGGTTCCGATAGTCTTTACCAGCTACATATTGGCAGCATCGAGATAGATGTGATCAATTCAACTATTACCGCTTATGATGCACAATTAGCCGCTGATTCCATAAGAATGAAACAACTGGACCAGGCGCAGAAAGCACCGTCCGATGTGTACGGTATTACGCTTGGCGCTTTACAAATCAAAGGCGTGTCACCGCTTGACCTGCTTAATCAAAAGAACATTTCGCTTCAGACCATTTACCTGAAAGAGCCTGCTATTAAGATCTATCATTATAAACGTGCCTACGAGCGTATCAAGGACACAAGCATTACGCTTTATCAAAAGCTTTCCAAAACACTGGAATCATTTAAGCTTGATACTGCAGAAGTCAAAAACATCACCCTCGATTATTATGATCTCGAGAAAAAGAACAAAGAGATACACCTGAAAGATCTTACTTTCCGCTTTAAGGATATTTTATTTGATGCTACCACCCAGCGTGACAGTTCGCGCTTTTTATATGCGGGAGAAGCAAGTATTTTCGTAAAGAAATATACATTATCCACTGCCGACAACCTTTATAATTTCACCATCGACTCTTTAAACATTCTTACGAATATTAATAAGATCAATCTTTGGGGTATTGCTTTAAAACCCATTGGAGACAAAGCCGCTTTCAGTAAAAAACTCCCCTACCGGAAAGACCGGTACGACCTGCAGGCAGCATCGGCAGTTATTACCAATGCCGACTGGCAAAGTCTTTTCTTCGAAAAAGGTATTCATGCCGACCAGGTAGATATTTATAAAGGAAAAACAGAGATCTATAGTAATAAGGCGTTACCGCCATCGGGACAAAACAAAACAGGCAACTATCCTCACCAGTCTATTATGAAGATCCCGCTGCCGTTATGGATAGACAAAATAGCGTTACATGATTTCGAGGTATTGTACCGTGAATACAACACACAATCGGAGCAGATGGGCACGATACAATTTACCGATGTCAACGGCTCATTGAACAATGTGACCAACCGGCCCGAGAAAATAGCAGAAAATCCTACTATGCGTGTAGAAGCTACGGCTTTATTCATGAACAATGGTCGTTTAAATACTACGTGGAAGTTTGATATGGCGCGTGTGAAAGAGGGGTTGTTCACCATAGATGTGAAACTGGGGAAAATGGATGGTACCAGTCTTAATAAGGCAACGGTTCCATTGGGGTTGTTTGAAGTGAAGAAAGCCGATGTAAAGGAATTCACGGCGTTTATAAAAGGCAACAATTCGAATGCATCCGGTGATATACGGCTGGCTTATGAAAACCTGGAACTGGTAGTGTTGAAGAAAGACGACGATGGAGAACTTAAGAAGAAAGCCCTGGCAAATTTCATTGCGAAGACATTTGTTTTCCAGAAGCAAAATCCGAAAAAAGGAGAAAGCCTTAAAACGCAGCATGCCTATTTTGAGCGGGCTCCTGACAAATCGTTTTTCAGCCTGTTGTGGAAGACTATCATGACCGGAGTTGTAGCTACTGCCAAGGGCGACTAGCCACCGGCAGTTTGATCGAGCTGCAGCACCCTGGCGGGATACCTGTCGGAATAACTGCGGATCATATTTTTAAGCACTTCGTTTTCCGGGTATACGGTCAGGTGGTCTTTTATATGGTCGATGCGGAAGGGATCTACTTTTTCCGGCAGCAGGCCCATACCAACAAAGCGGCCTTTTTCTACGAGTATGCAGGATACATCGCTGCAGATCATAGAAGTTTCGAGTATGGCGTAGGTACCTTTTTCGGACTGTATTTTATCGATGGCAGCCTGTACCCTGCTGTTGTAAAGTTCGGGTTCCTCTGTTAGTACAGGATCTTTTATCGAACGGTCTAAAAAGCATAAGGCTGCATTCAACCCAAACTCTCTTACCAGCTTCCAGAGGTAGCGGTGTGCATCGGTAAGCACGTTGAAGCTTAGCAGTGGCTCGAGGAGTTTTCTTTTTTTATCGATAGCCAGGCGCTGGTAACCGCGTGCGTCTTCGAAGACATAGATACCCAGCAGTTGTTCCGCATGTTTCTGGCTTTGGTTGTAGGCGGGCCATAAACGTTTTATTTCAATGCTTTCGAGGATAGCTGCCGTTAATTCTGTAGGGCAGTCCCTGAAGCTGATGCGGCGGATTTCGCGCAGGAAAGCCTGTCGTTTTTTGCTGGTATCCATGCCGGTAAAATGGCTTAACACTCTTTTCCGGACAGATTTTGCTTTTCCTACATAAATGACATTGTCTTTTGCATCGTGGAAATAGTAGACACCTGGTGTTAACGGCAGCGCCTTTATTTGTTCTTTGCCCACATGCGGTGGCAGTATTTGTTCGCTTGCTTCTTTTTTGAGGAATTCGCGGATCATTTTGTCGCCACCTTTCTGCAAAATGCGTTCAAAGAGGATAGCGGTTGCATCGGCGTCTCCTCCTGCCCTATGGCGGCCATGTACGGGAATATCCATCGAGCGGCAGAGACTGCCCAGGCCATATTTAGGGAATCCCGGAAACGCCTTACGGCTTAAACGTAAAGTGCATAGTTTCCTTGCATTCCAGTCGATGCCAACCTGTTGTAAATGATAGCGGATGAAAGAATAGTCGAAGTTAACATTATGGGCAACGAAGATGCGTCCTTGCAACAGCCGGTGAATATTACCTGCCACGTCTTTGAAAAGCGGCGCCGAGGCCACCATACTGTTGGAAATGCCTGTTAATCCGGCTACATAAGCCGGGATAGGCACCAAGGGGTTTATTAACGTGCTGAACCTGCCCTCCACCTGCCTGCCGTCATGTAAAACAATGGCTATTTCGGTGATACCATTGTCTTGTGCGTGGCTGCCGGTCGTTTCTATATCCACAATTGCATACATACCTTCAGCAAACTAATTAAAATTTCAGATACTTTATACTTTACGTGTATTTTGCGGGCATATTTTAATCCGGATGAAGACAAAAAAGGAAGCGGCGCTCGGTTTCATCTTTGTGACCATGCTCATAGATGTAATCGGATTCGGGATCATCATACCAGTAATACCGAAACTGATCCAGCAGCTTGAGAGCTGTACTGTTAGTGAGGCTGCGCGATATGGCGGCTGGCTGATGGTTGCTTATTCTGTGATGCAATTTGTATTTGCGCCTGTGCTGGGCAATTTATCGGATAGATATGGCCGCCGGCCTATCCTGCTTTTTTCGCTGCTGGGCTTTGGTATTGATTACATGCTTACGGGTTTCTCTCCCAATATAGAATGGTTGTTTGCAGGGCGGATCATCGCCGGGATCACGGGGGCAAGTTTCAGTACGGCCAGCGCATATATTGCCGACGTAAGCACGCCGGAGAAAAAAGCCCAGAATTTTGGGATGGTAGGCGTGGCATTTGGCCTGGGATTCATTATAGGGCCTGTATTAGGCGGTTACCTGGGCAAGCTGGGTCCGCGTGTCCCTTTTTTCGCTGCGGCGGCTCTTGCACTTCTAAATGCGCTTTATGGCTTTCTGTTACTGCCAGAGTCGCTGGCCAGGGAAAACAGGCGGGCATTCAGCTGGCAGCGTGCCAATCCTGTTGGCGCCTTTAAACAGTTGGGGAAGTACCCTGCGATAGCGGCGCTGGCCACGTCGATCACATTGTTATATGTTGCCGGATTTGCCATGCAAAGCACGTGGACATTCTTTGCCATTGAAAAATTCGGCTGGACGGAAGCGATGGTAGGCAATTCGCTTGGATTTGTGGGGCTGCTTGTGGGGATAGTGCAGGGTGGTTTGATACGGGTAGTGCATCCTATACTTGGCCAGCAAAGAAGTGTTGTAGTAGGTTTATTACTTTATACTCTAGGGTTTACCTTATTCGGGTTTGCCAGCCAGAGCTGGATGCTTTATGCGTTTATGATACCTTATGCGCTTGGCGGCATATCGGGCCCTGCGCTGCAGGGAATTATTTCGAACCATGTTCCTGCTACGGAGCAAGGCGAGTTACAGGGGGCGCTTACGGGGTTGATGAGTGGCAGCGCTATTATCGGGCCGATGCTGATGACAAATGTTTTTGCGTGGTTTACGAGCCCCGGTGCACCGGTACAACTTCCCGGCGCTCCGTTCCTGCTGGGCGGACTGCTAACGCTTATAGCCACGTTATTAGCTGTAAGAAGCTTTAAAAAGGATAAAAGTTTTACTTTCGCCGGCAAATAATAGTATTTATGGGAGTAGCAGATCAACTGGCCAAACTGAAAGCCGACAAAGCAGCCGCCAACCTCGCCGCAGGTGAAGCATTTTTGAATACGAATAAGGAAAGAGCAGAGGTTGTTACCCTGCCCAGCGGATTACAGTACGAGGTGCTTACCACCGGTACCGGCGCCAAACCTACCGCCACTCAAACAGTAACCTGCCATTATCATGGAACAATGATAGACGGTACTGTTTTCGATAGTTCCGTTCAAAGGAATCAACCAGCCAGCTTCCCGCTGAATATGGTGATCAAGGGATGGACCGAAGGTTTGCAGCTGATGCCTACCGGCAGCAAATGGCGCTTTTTCATTCCTCCGCATCTGGGTTATGGCGACAGGCAGGTAGGACCTGTTATAGGCCCTAACAGCACCCTTATTTTCGATGTAGAGCTGCTGAGCATCGCTTAACAATAAAACGATTATCGCAGAGGGCTGACCATTATCTGGCCAGCCCTTTTTTATTTCCTGATCCGCAGTTTTGGATGGGATTAGAAATATAGGAGAAAGTTTGCGCCGGGAGATAGTTGTACGCAATATCAAAATCATGATGGAATACAACGACGACCAATTGTTGGCGCATTTGAGAAAAGGCAGTACAACTGCCTTTAAATTAATTTACAACAAGTATGCATTGTTCCTAGCCTTTGAGGCGCATCTCATTCTCGATAATGCCCATGATACTGCCATAGCAGTAGACCAGGTATTTGAGGAGTTGCGGCAGGACCCCTCAAAGGTGAATGACACCCTAGAGAATTATCTTTCCGCACAGGTCTGGGAACAATGTAAGGCTATGCGGAAAGCGGGCCACCCTCCTATCGAGCAGCAGCTCAAAACTGCCATTTCGCTCGGAGAGCGTTTGAAGCAGGCTATCGGCCATATAGAAAAGCGGCTTTCGCAGCAGCAACCTCCTCAATCCGATAACGAGGAGTAGAGCTGCTATTTATAGCCCAGTTTATCGAGGTAGCGCATGGCATAAAAGATGGTGCTCATGTGCATGGCCTGAACGATGCGTTTTTCCTCGAGTAACTGCAGGAATTCGCTCCATTCGAGTTCCAGGATCTCGATCTCTTCGTTTTCGTCGAGATGCTGGTCCTGTACTTTTTTGCCGCCGGTAGCCACAAACATATGCATGAGGTTTGAATTGGTGCTGGGGTTAGCAGAGGTGCGTCCCAGGTAGTGCACTGTTTCAAAAGCATAACCGGTTTCTTCGAGCAGTTCGCGCCGGATGGCGTCTTCATGTGTGTCGTCGGTATCGTCTACACAGCCACCGGGTAATTCAATGCATACCTCGCCCAGGGCCTGCCTGAACTGTTTAACCATTATCACTTTACCGTCTTCGGTAAGGGGCAATGCAGTAGCCCAGTCGGTATATTCCAGCACATAATAGGGATCAACGATCTTTCCCGAAGGTGTTTTACAGGTATCTTTGCGGGCTGTTAACCAGCGGTCTTTAAAAATGTATTCTGAAGAAAGCGTTTTCCAGTTCAAAACATCGCTCATAGTATATTTCTTTTATTTTTAATGCAGGCTGTCAATATTATGCTTGCTATTCGTCCCGTAATGCCTTTCCTGTTAAATGGATGAATACATCTTCGAGATTGGCTTTTTTCACTTCTTTTGGGCGTTCGAATCCTGAATCAACCAATTCATCGACGAGGTGGTCGGGTGTATTTAGTGCTATAATAGTGCCACTATCTACGATAGCTACCCTATCGCAGAGGATCTCGGCTTCGTCCATGTAGTGCGTGGTTATGATAACGGTGGTTCCTTTGCTGCGTATATCGCGTACCAGTTCCCACAGGTTCCTGCGTGCCTGGGGGTCGAGGCCCGTGGTAGGTTCATCGAGGAAAATGATCTTTGGTTCGTTGATAAGCGTTGTTGCGATCGAAAATCGTTGTTTTTGTCCGCCGCTGAGCTCTTTGAACTTGTTTTTCGCTTTATCGCGGAGGTTCACTTTATCGAGAAGCTCCAGGGCGTTCACGTTCCTGTTATACAGGCCTGCAAACAGGTGTATGAGTTCGGTGAGGTTGAGGGCGGGATAATAACCTGAGGTCTGCAACTGAACACCTATAATCTTTTTGATATCATTGGGAGACTCATCGAGATTGAAACCGTCGACGAACACTTCGCCGGCTGTTTTTGTACGTAAGGTTTCAATGATCTCGAGCGTGGTAGACTTACCGGCGCCATTGGGTCCGAGCAAGCCAAAGATCTCTCCTTCAAAAACATCGAAGCTGATACCTTTTACCGCTTCAAAGTCGCCGTATTTTTTTACAAGATTCTTTACAGAGATAATTGCTTTTTGCATATCTGCAGCAAGTTAGCCAAAGATGTCCGAATTCAGGCGTTCCGGGCTATTTACGAAGGAAGATTTGTGTGAAGTAGATAACACCGTTCTTGTCTTTGGCGACGCCAATACCGGTAAGATTATAGTCGCCTTCAATGTTACGTTTGTGACCGGGGCTATGCAGCCATCCGTCGACCACTTTTTCTGCTGTTAATTCGCCGTAGGCAACGTTTTCAGCCGCTGCGTTAATGGTTCCGGTGGCTTGTTTACGGATAGCGGTGATACGGGATTCGAAACCATCGTGCCCGAACTTCGTTTTGCCGCTGGCCATATCGCGGCTATGGATGGCAGCCTGTGCCGAAGCTGCGTCCATCATTTGCAGCGGCGAGCGGCCTGTTTTTTTGCGGTAAGCATTCACTTCTTTTAAAATATCGTTCTCCATGCCTTCCAGAGATATTGCTTTCCTGCCGGAAGCCGTCATAGAAGATGAGGTAGTTGTGCCGTGGTGGCACGCGGCTGTAGCAATGGCAGCCGATAAGAATAATGCTTTGAACATATTACGACATGAAGGGGTGATAAAATAGCTGATGACAGGGAAAATGCAAAGAATATACCAAGTTCCCTGTCATCAGTATTCTATAGAACACTGTTATTGGCTTTGTTTCAGATAGCCTTCGAGTTCCTCCATCATGTCTTTACTTCCGATAAAGAAGGGAGTGCGCTGGTGTAGGGTAGTGGGCGTAATTTCCAGCACACGGCGGGTGCCGTCGGTAGCTTTGCCTCCTGCCACTTCTGCAATGAATGCAAAGGGGTTGCACTCGTATAACAGCCTGAGTTTACCATTTTTACTATCGGTGGTAGCGGGGTACATAAAAATACCGCCTTTGATGAGGTTACGGTGTACATCGGCCACCATGCTTCCAATATAACGCTGGGTATAAGGTCCACCGGTGTTTTTGTCTTTTTTCTGGCAGGCCTGGATATACTGCTGTACTTCCGGTGCGTACTGGTAAAAGTTACCGTGGTTAAGAGAGTAGATCTTACCGGAGGGAGGACATTTGATATCCGGATGGCTGAGACAAAACTCGCCTATGGAGGGATCCAATGTAAATCCGTTCACGCCTCTGCGGGTAGCATATACCAGCATGGTAGAAGATCCGTAAATGATGTAACCTGCAGCCACCTGGCGGTTGCCTGCCTGAAGAAAATCTTCCTGGGTGCAAGGTTTACCAACCTCGCTTACCCTGCGATAAACGCTGAAAATGGTACCGATAGATACGTTAATATCTATGTTGCTGCTCCCGTCCAACGGGTCGAACATGACCACGTATTTGCTATTGTTGCTGACTTCGTCGTCGAAGACAACAAAATCGTCCAGTTCTTCGCTGGCAATGCCGGCGCAGCTGATTCCATGTTGCAATACCCCTATGAACTGGTTATTGGCAAAAACATCCAGTTTTTTTACGTCCTCGCCCTGAACGTTCACTGCACCTGCATCACCCAGTATATCCACCAATCCGGCTTTATTCACCTCCACATTAACCCTTTTGGCTGCTAAACCGATATCACGCAGCAGGGTGCTCAGTTCACCGGTAGCCCGGGGGAAATTGCGGAGTTCCTGGATAGTGAACTCATCAAGTGTTAATACATTCCTGTTTATTGCCATACATGCAACATTTTGTTAGAGAATTCACATTTTGTTAAGAGATTAGCAAATGTAGGGGGTCAAACTAATACCCGTATGTTTATGGGGTTCCCAAATTTGAATTAATTGCGCACACGTTGCCGGATTTATGTGAACATCCAAGAAATGACGTTTAATCAGTTACCTTCGCAGTTGCATGATTTCCCCACAAACAATACAGCAGATCACCAGTCGCATCGATATCCTCGATATTGTCGGCGAATTTGTAAAACTGAAAAAAAGAGGGACCAGCTACCTGGGGCTCTGCCCTTTTCATGGTGAAAAAACTCCTTCTTTTACTGTATCGCCTGCGAAAGAGATCTTCAAGTGTTTCGGGTGTGGCAAAAGCGGCAACTCCATTACATTTTTGATGGAGCATGAGAAATACAGCTATGTAGAGGCGCTTAGATGGCTGGCCCACCGGTATAACATTGAGATAGAGGAAACGGCGGTAAGTCCGGAAATAAAGCAACAGCAACTGGTTGCGGACAGCCTGTTTGCCATCAACAGTTTTGCGCAGAAGTTCTTTGCCGACCAGTTATGGAATACGGAAGAAGGACAGAATATAGCCTTGAGCTACCTCGAGGAAAGAGGTTTTAATAAAGAGATCACTGAAAAGTTCCAGGTGGGGTATAACCCGCAGTCGCGTTACACTTTTTCGCGGCTTGCCACGCAAAACCAGTTTAACCCGGAACTGTTACTTAAGACAGGGCTTGTTGCCAACAGGAATGAGGAACTGGTTGATAATTACCGGGGACGTATCATCTTCCCTATCCATAACAATACAGGCAAGATCATTGGCTTTGGCGCCCGTGTCATAGGCAAGGCGGAGAAAGCTCCTAAATACATTAATACGCCGGAGAATGAGCTTTATATAAAAAGCCGCATCCTCTATGGCTCTTATTTTGCCCGGCAGGCTATAGACAAGAATGATGAGTGTTTGCTGGTAGAAGGCTATACCGATGTGATAAGTCTTCACCAGGCGGGTATTGAAAACGTAGTTGCCAGTGGCGGTACTTCGCTAACCACTGACCAGTTACGACTTATAAAGAAATACACCAACAACCTGACCATCATTTATGATGGTGATGCAGCCGGTGTGAAGGCTGCGTTGCGTGGACTTGACATGGCTCTTGAAGAGGGGCTTAATGTTAAGCTGGTGCTTATACCCGATAAGGAAGACCCTGACAGTTATGTCAAAAAAGTAGGTGCGGGTGAGTTCAAAGAGTTTGTTGCTGCCAACAAGAAGGATTTTGTGTTATTCCAGCTGGAGGTGATGCTGAAGGAAGCCGGCAATGATGTTAACCGCAAAAACGATGTGGTAAACCAGGTAGCCGAAACGCTCAGTAAGATCAATAAGGCGGAAGATTTCACCAAGCAACAGGAGTATATCAGGCGTTGTTCCGGCATCCTGCGCATCGATGAAACGGGGCTTACCAACCTGGTCAACAAGTATAAAAGGGATCGTGTTGCCAAAGAAGAGAAAAGGCAACAGTCGCCGCCCTCCCAGTCGTTCGATTATTCCAGCGCCGAGCCTATCGATGATTTTGGCGGTATGCCACCTGACGCAACCTTTATGGATGTGCCTGATGGCAGTTTACTGATGAACCAGGATGAGGCGCATGAAAGGAATGTACTGAAGGTCCTGCTGGAATATGGCCTGAATCAATGGGACGAGCAGAAAACCATTGCCGCTCATATTTTTGAAGAGCTTGACGGTTTTAATTTCGACAATCCTGAGCTTGAAATGTTGTTTGAAGAATTCCGCCGGCAATATAATGCACACCTGGAACCTACCACCAGAACGCTTTTATACCACGAAAATGAACGGATACGCGATATGGTAGTAAATGTAACCATGTTCCCGTTCGAGCTTAGCCAGCGCTGGGATGAAAAGCTGATGAACATCAAGATCGTCAACCGTGACAACAGCATCCTGGATGTTACCAAAAGCCTGCTGTATTTTAAGTTGAAAAAACTTAAAAAGATGATCGAGCAAAATCAGCGGGACATGGAAGCATCCAACTCCATAGACGAACAAATGCGCCTTATTAAAATACACAGTCACCTTAAAGAAATAGAAAGGGAACTGGTAAAGAATATGGGAACAGTGATCCTTAAGTAAGGGAAATTATTTCTCTGCCGGATGTTTTTTACCTGCCAGTAATTTTTCAAGCGCAGCTTCTACACGACGGGCTTTGGTATCGGCACGTTTTGCGGCGCTGATCCAGGTAACATATTCGTTTTGATGGCTCGCTGGTAGTGAAGTGAAGAAATCTTTGGCTTTGCCATGCTTTCTGAAAAGCGTTTCCAGTTCTGCCGGCGGTACGATCAGTTTTTTATCGAACTCCCCTCCTTTTAAGTCGGCGGTCATTTTAATTTCGGCAAAATTGCGTGAAACGGCTGGCGCCACGGGTGCAGGAGCAACGAAATTCTCCTGTTTTTTGAAACGGATAGCAGTCCATACATGATCCAACGGCACTTCCTGTACGTTTTCGTAACCGTTGTCGGCAAACATTTTCCAACTACAGTCGCGGTTGAGATCACTGGCAATTTTGCTGGCGGCTTTGGGATAAGCAACCCATAATTTGCCTTCTGTATGCATTGCGGGAAATACGTCTTTGAGAATATTGCAAAGCTGGTTTTGGTTGATAACAAAGACCAGTGCGAAGTCGATCCTTTTAGCTTTTAATAGCGGCGTTACATCTTTAGAGAAGGAAAGCTTGCTAAACTGTTTTTCTATGGCTGATGGAATGCCCTGGATGAGCAGGTTCTTTTCATCTTTTAATTGCAATTTCTCGAACAAACTTTGCTGCGACATGCCTCGTACAAAATTTTAAGGTGAAAAAAACAGAATGCAAAATTATTAAAAAAACCCGCATAAAATGCAGGTTTTCCTAAATTTTGCACGAATTTATCACTTTGAGGCTGTCTTTTTCTAATTCCGTACTGGCGTATAATACTTTAACGCCTCTGGCATCAGCTTTTTAATGTTGGCGATCCTTTGCTCGTCGCTTGGGTGGCTGCTCAGCAATAATGGTGGCTTTTGGCCACCTGCAGCGGCCATACGTTCCCAGAAACTAACGGCGACTTCGGGGTTATAGCCTGCCATAGCCGCAAAGATCAACCCGTAATGGTCGGCTTCGGATTCCTGCTTGCGGGAATTGGGCAGCAATACCCCTACCTGGGCGCCGGGCGCGTAAATGGCATTGAAAATATTGAGCGCCCTTGTATTGTTGCCTAAAGCTACTCCACCTGCTGTCTGGAGTCCCTGGGCTACCATTTGCTGACTCATACGTTCGCGGCTATGACCTGCAACGGCGTGGGTGATTTCATGTCCCAGTACCACTGCCAGGGAAGCTTCATCGCGTGTTATGGGTAATAAACCGGTGTAAACGACCACTTTTCCGCCAGGCATACACCAGGCGTTCACTTCCTTGCTGTCTACCAGGTTAAATTCCCATTTATAGTCTTTTAGTTCATTGGCATTCCCTTTCTGCTGATAATACTTGGTTATAGCCGTTGCAATGCGGTTTCCGACCCGTTTTACCATGTCGGCATCTTTGCTGGCGGCACTGCTTACCACTTTATTTTCGGACAGGAACTGCTTGTATTCGGTAAGTGCGGCGGTTTGTAATTCAGATTCTGAAACAAGGGATAACTGGCTCCTGCCTGTAATAGAGTTGCGGGAGCATGCTGCAGCGGCGGTTGCTATGGCTACTACTGCTATAAGAGAAGTGCGCGTCATAAGGATGAATTATATAAGGGTCGTTAGTCAATATTTATACCAATTTAAGCCGATCGCTCAAATTGACAGTTGTGGCTGAGCGTTGCCTATTCCCCGTCTCTTTTCCGCTGGCGGCGGCGATCGCGGTATTTAAGTATGGGGATCTTGCTTTCAGTGCCTTTGAGCAACCTGTTAATGTTCTTCTGATGCGTTAAAATGACCATCAAGGCCACTGCGATCGCAAATACGCGGTACAGCGGCTCGCGCTCATTAAAGATGAAAAGAATGAATACAGCAAAAGATACACTGGCGAGAATAGAGCTTAATGAAACGAACCGGGTAAGGTATAATACCAGCAGGAATACGCCAATACAGCATAGGGCCACCAGCGGCTGAATAGCTACCGCCATCCCCAACAGGGTTGCTACTCCTTTTCCCCCTTTAAAATCGGCATAAAGCGGGAAAATATGTCCTACTACAGCTGCCAGCCCGAGTCCTATCATAAAATTGGTCCGGTCCCAGGAATCCACCATATAATGCGGAATAAAGATATAAAGCGAGGTAGCCAGCACGCCCTTCAGGACGTCGACGACCATTACAAAAGTTCCCCATTTAGACCCAAGCACCCGGTAGGTGTTGGTGGCACCGGCATTACCGCTGCCATAATCTCTTATATCTATACCGAAGAAATACCTGCTGACCCAGATGGATGTTGGAATGGAGCCAATGAGATACGCCACTACTATTAATAAGAATTCGTGCATCTGCTGACATTTGACGTGGGTGACAAATATAGGAGAGTTTACGTAAAATTAACTTATCTGGAAGCAGCGATACAAATCCAACGTGATCTTTTAACAGTTCTTATATGCATAAGTCCTTGGCTTTCAATAGAACGTGTAATATCTTCCTCATCTTCTTCCAGTAACCCACTTAAAATAAGGGTACCGCCTTTTTCCAGTTGTTTTGCCAGTACCGGCATGTTCGCCAGAAGGATATGTTTGTTGATATTCGCCAGGATCACATCAAAAATTTCCCCCATCTCTGCTTCATCTTTTTGTAAGATGCTGATATGTTTACAGCCATTTTCCGCAATATTTTCCTCTGCATTACTAATACTCCAGGTATCATTATCAATGCCAATCACGGTTGCTGCGCCCATTTTTTCTGCCAGGATTGCCAGTACACCGGTGCCTGTTCCAAAATCGAATACCCGCTTGCCGGAGAAATCCAGTTTTGCCATTTCGGTGATCATCATGTAAGTGGTAGCATGATGTCCTGTACCAAAACTCATCTTTGGCGTGATCACAATCTCAAATTTTACTTGAGGTATCGGCTCATGGAAGGAGGCGCGGATGGCAGCAAGGTCCTCTATGACCACAGGATCGAACTGCGCTTCCCACACTGCATTCCAATTTTGTTCCTTAATGGTTGTTAATGAGTACTTTATATTGTTTTCCTTCAATATTTCCTCAACTCCGCTACCGGTAAGATCTCCGCCGGGAATATAGGCCCTCAGAATGTCCGCTTCTTCTTCAAAACCTTCGCAACCTTCGGCTGCGAGCAAAGCCAGCAATAATTCACGCTGTTCTACGCCTTCAATACCGGTTGCTGTAATCTGTATATAATCTGCCATAAGAATTCCCACTTTTAAGGGGCAAGTTCGGTTATCTTACCGTTTGGTGCAACAATTGCTCTATATTTAATAAGCTTATCAAATACGAGACATGTTGCTGAATACAACCGACCCCTTTGCTATAGGATTGGAGATTGCTTATGCCATCAGCGTTTTATTCAGCCTGATGATCATTTCGCAGAACCGGTCTCCTTCCAAGACCCTTGCCTATCTCCTGCTATTCTTTGCGCTCCCCATTGCCGGTATTGCTATCTACTATCTTTTTGGAGAAAACTACCGTAAGAAAAAACTCTACAAACGCAAGTTCGTAAAGGACCAGGCTACGTTTGAGCGATATGCCAAGCGACTTGCCGTTATGTCGGAAGAACTGATCCAGGAACATATTGAAGAATTACAGGGTAATAAAAGGCTGGTAAGGCTCATATTAAATGATACCAACCTGCCCCTTTCGGTGAATAACAAGGTTAGCCTGTTACTCAACGGGGAAGAGAAATTCGAAGCGCTTTTCAATGAAATAGCCAACGCAAAGCATCATATCCATATGGAGTACTACATCATAGAAAATGGATTGATTGCCAATAGATTGAGCGACTTACTTCTAAAAAAGGCAAAGGAAGGTGTTGAAATAAGAATAATTTACGATGACTTTGGTACAGACCTGAAAAACAAGTACTTACGTAAATTAAGGACGAATGGGATTGCGATACTTCCTTTTTACAAGATATTATTCCCTATCGTTTCGAACCGGCATAACTACCGGGATCACCGCAAAATGGTGATCATAGATGGCACTATAGGTTTTACCGGTGGAATTAACCTTTCGGACCGGTATTCCAATAAGGTGCCTTCGGCGGAACAGAAAATGTATTGGCGGGATACTCATTTGAAAATAGAAGGCGAGGTGGTAAAACAACTTCAGTACTTGTTTTTCATCAACTGGAATTTTTGCTCCGATAAAGAGATCCCGATCACGCAGGATTATTTCCCCGACTTTCCGGCGCTTCCCAACGGCGGGCAAATGGTGCAGCTGATAGAAAGCGGGCCAGACAGTGAGCGGGCAAGTATTATGATGAGCTATTTTGCCGCAATTACACATTCCAGAGAGTACGTATACATTACTACCCCCTATTTTATTCCCAATGAGAGTTTGATCATTGCATTGAAAACTGCTGCGCTTGGAAAGGTGGATGTAAGGCTGCTGGTACCTGGTGTATCAGATTCACGCTTCGTGAATGCGGCAGCACAATCATATTATACGGAGCTACTGGAAGCCGGGGTTAAGATATACCTATACCAGAAGGGGTTTGTTCATGCGAAGACGATGATCTGCGATAATAAACTGTCGATGGTAGGTTCGGCGAATATGGATATCCGGAGCTTTGACCTGAATTTTGAGCTGAATGCCGCCATTTATGACCGGGAGCTGCATGAGCAGTTAAAGGTTTCTTTTTTCAGGGACCTGGAGGATAGTAAAGAAATACATCTTGAGGAATGGGAGCAACGGGGCAGACTTACGAAGCTGGGAGAATCGACATGCAGGTTACTATCTTCTATTTTATAAAAGGAACAGATTGTTTTATAAATGATAATGGCCGGACATCCACTTTCGTGGCGCCGGCCATTTATACCTATGTGCAAGAACTGGGATAGAAAGTTGTAATTACTTCAACTTCAGATCCGGAAGGTTGTAGTATTTTTTAACCTCGTTGTAGTTTGTAAGGTCAATATTTGGCAGTTGCTCTTCTTTTCTACCGTTGTTTCCAAGATAAATACGGACGAGTTGGATAGCCCAAATATGCGTACCTGTAGTAGAAGCCCTGCCTACGGTGAATACGCCACGCTTGTTAGTGTTATCGTATCCCAGATTATTGAAGTAGAAGTTAACGAAGCCGTTAATTTCGCCGGCAGGATTCAAAGTAGGTACTACACCTGGTATTGCATGTGTTATATCGTTAGTATCGATAACATACGCCAACCATGCGCTATTGTAAATTGAGTCAGAAGTAGGAGTAGACACATACAGGTTATATGCAGTTCCTGTTGAGAAATCAAACAAAGAATTGCCTCCATTGATTGCAAACAGGTACTGTCTTACGTTTGCATTGCCATTTTGGCCTGCAGGACCCTGTGCACCTGTAGCACCAGTAGCGCCGGCTGCACCTGTTGGGCCGTTAGCGCCGGTAGCGCCTGTTGCGCCGGCTGCACCTGCAGGACCTGTATCACCATCCTTACCGCAGGATGCGAAGAAAATGCTTGCGGAGAGCGCTAATCCGCAAAGGACTTTAAAGTACGTACTTTTCATAAAAGTATTTGGTTTTGATTTAAGAGATGATTATACAATTGTTATTGCAGGTACCAAGTGATCCAAATGCGGGAATCCGCCACACTCACCATATCGTAAATACCTTCAGCCGTTTTAACAAAATAATAGCCGCCGGAGTTGTTCACCTGATTTCTCATTTGGATATACGGACCAGTAGTAGGATGACCTGAACCTAAGATGTAGGTATAAGTCAACCTGGCAACACCCGTAGTGGCATTTTGAGAATAAACCATACCTGCACCGTATACTAAGCCAAGTCCGCTGGAATTTCTAAAAATAGGAGCTAGTAAATCAAACGAGGCATTATAGCCTGGCCAATAGATGAAATACCTGTAAGTAGGATAGGTAGCGTTACCTGTTAAAGACGGAAGATTATAAGTGCCCGCTACGCCATTCACTACAAATCCATCGTAGGTAGCCCAGTAGCCACCAGAGTTGATGGCTTCTGCCCTGAAATTACCAGGTGCACTTCTGTCGAAATAAACAGGAGTATTAGTACCAGCCAATGTAGTAGACGCACCACCGGCGGCAAAAGTAAATGAGTTAGCAGTTGCGTTCCAGGTTATATTTGAAAAACCGGTAACAATAGTGCTGCCTGCCGTAAGCGGATCTTTAAGTATAATACCATCCAATGTTTCCTGGTAAGAAGTTGTAAACGAGTGAGGCTGCCCACTGGCGTCTCTCCATGTAAAGGTAATAGTACGACCTGAAGCGTTTACGTTTACCTGATAAGATATGCCGCCAATAACCACTATTTTCCAGTAGTTGGTAATTTTACCAACGTTGGGTGAAAACACGGAGTTCCCCCATTTACCATCTGCCAGGTAAGCAGCCTGTTCGGAAGTAGCCCTAACCAGCTTCAGTTTATTCTCGTGCTTACGGCCGACCATATTGATGGTATCGTTTGTAGCTGTATCGAAATAAAACTCAAAGTCTACATTATAACCCGACCCCAGTTCTCCTCCTGCAACAGCCGGATCGGGATCCGCAAGTACGTGGATATAGGAATAAGTATCGAACAAGAGACTAACCTGCTGTAAAGCCTTCAGGCGATAACTGCTCTCCTCTCCTATCCGGGCAGATTCTGAGGTAAAATCGGAATACATTACCACCCTGTTCTGGTTATTGAACTTGAAGTAAAACGTATAATTAGCTCCCTGGTCAGTAGTCAGATACCCCATCCAGCCGTTTGTACCACCCTCCAGTTGGGTCTGGTATTTCTCCAGCAATTCGTTGACACGCTCATCCGGCGATTTATCAAAAGCACGATCGTTCTCTTTCTTACATCCTGCTATTGCCAGGATCATGAAAAGAAAACAGGTTAGTTTCAGTCTCATCGTGTTTATATTTTAGTAATGAATTAATGATTAATAGATATAAGATTCAACGGCAGCACGAACCCTTGTCTGAAGGCTATAAAAGTCGATACCCCAAACTGTTTTGAAATAATTCACAACGATGGATTCTTTCAGTCTGAGTTTTGCTCTAGCCTGGTCGGGTGTAGTTCCTTTTTCGCTTATTGCATTAATTGATGCGAGCATTGCATTAAAGCCTCCCCTACCTTCTACGAGCATCATGGATACCATTTCAACAAAATCTTCATTAGGGTCCTGCATACTATAAGCAGTAATAAATCCATCCTGGCGTGCGACCTGATCGGTATAGTTTACCCAGTTGGTGGTGTACATACCTACGTTAATTCTCTTATATTCCAGTGGATACAAAACAGTCTGGTGCAGGATATGCGCCGCTTCGTGGTGAACGGTATGAAATGCCATTTTAGCCTGTGTAGAATCGGAAGCTTTATATCCGGCCATTTTGTTGGTTTTGAAAGTATTCACTTCCAACAGGTTGATTTTCTTACCACCTTCAGCAATACCCAGTACTTTGGTGCCATTGGAGACGTTGTAGATAGCACTTCCAAACAGAGAGAAGAATTTGGCGGCATAACGCTTGAAGAAAACAGAGTCTTTTTCAGCAATATAGTTATCGGCCCAAACCTTTTTTACAGATTCCATGAGCGGAATAAGCACTTCTTCTTTAGCGGGAACAAAATCTCTCAGGATATACTGATCGGAGACCTCATGCGGATCCCACTTATATTTAACAGAAATATTGAATGGTTTGGTCAGATTGTCGTAGATCCACTTGTCGGTAGAGTTGGCAACCCACTCGTCACCACCCAGACCGGGAATATCATCTACTTCCAGGTTATCATCTTTTTTGCAAGAGGCTAAAGCCACCAGGCATATAAAGAATAATAGCGTTTTATTGAGTGTCATAACAAAATAAGATTAAAATAAATTAACGTGGATTTAGTTCAATTCCTGATAAAGTAGCAGACTGTGGAATCTGGAAGACCCTTCTGTTACTTCCTGCTTCCAGCGTTTTGCGGCTACCATTTACGAAATAGTGTGTAACGGGAATGTCGTAACGGAGGATATCGAACCATCTTAAACCTTCATGAACAAATTCGGATTGCTTATACGCCAGCAACAGTTCAATGAGGTTTTCCTGCATTTTATTGTTGCCAAAGAAATCTACGATATCCTGTTGGGTAAGTACATCTGTACTGGCGCTATACAGATAAACGCGTGTGCTAAGGTATTTGTTGATCAGGTCAAGGGCACCGTTGTAATTGCCTTTATAGATCATGGCTTCTGCGCGGTTGAACAGCGCTTCTTCCATTGTAAATAGCGGCGTCATGAAGTAAACATCTCCATAATCGGCATTTACGGAAGCGCGAACGAAGTATTCATTGATCTTAGGGATGTACACCTGATCGTTGCCATATGCCTGGAAAAGGAATGACCAGCGTTTGCCGATGATAGGTACATACTGGATCAATGGAACAGTTGTAAGATCAAATGAGTGACGGGAAGAATACACATAACGTGGCCATGTAGACTGGGTTTCAGCCAGTAGCAAGTTGGCGGGTTCTGTTGCTTTCTGGTAGTTCGCGTATAATTCGAGCCTGGTATAGGTAAGATAAGTAGAGTTCCAGGGACGAAGTTTGGTAGTTACGTCAGCACCTATGAATTGCTGTGTATAATACAATACGTCGTCGTATTTCTTCTGGAACAGGTAAAATCTGGCAGCGAAGGCATAGGCAGCGTTCCTGGTAAAGTGATATTGAGGAACCGTATAGGATTCGTCTTTCAGCAATGGTAACCCTTCGAGCAGATCCTTTTCTATTTTTTCATATGTTTCTTTTACGGTACCGCGCTCATATTGTTCTATCACCACTTTCTCAGGTTTAGTAACATAAGGGATACCTGGGTCGTTGGCGAAGCTTGCTTCGTTGTAAAATTTAGAGAACACATTCACCAACATAAAGTGAGCATAGGCGCGTGCAACGAGGGCCTCCCCTTTGCTGGCGCTGTATTTACGTTTATCGGCTTCAGGTGCCAGTTCAATAGCTTCCAGCGCTTCGTTGGCAGCTGCAATGGCAGTATAACAAGAGTTCCAGTAGAACTCGGGAGAATCTTCGTTGTTATCCCTTACATCCACGAAGTTGTAAGGGTCCATTGTTACGTTAGGCGTACCGCCTGAACTTCTTTCATTTACGTTATCGGTGCTCAGTTCCATAAAAGGGATATAGGAACCTTTGGGATAAGCTGTAGCGAGCAATAAAGCCACTTTCTCGGGAGAGTTCAGCTTGGCCCTGTTATCAGGTTCTTTTTCCAGGAACTTGCTACAGCCGGTACTGCCGGCAGCAGCTAAAGCCAGTACGATGTATAATCCTAGTCTTTTCATATCAAAAACTTGTGTACGCATAATTAGAATCCGGCTTTTACAGATAAAGTAATTTGTTTCTGAATCGGCTGAGCAACGCCGCCGGTATTGAAGAACTCAGGATCCTGTCCTTCGAGATTTTTATCGGCATAGATCAACCAGGGATTGATAGCAGCCAAAGTAAAGCTCAGTGCTCTGAAAGCTTTCCAGCGTTGTATCAACTCAGGGCTGAGGTTATAAGTTAAAGACACTGTTTTCAACCTCAGGAAATCGCCTTTTGCAATACGCTCTGTAGAATAATTATAGTTGTTGTAAGCATAAGTGCCAGCTAATTGTGCCGCAGTAACCCTGTCTATAATAGATGGAACCACACCAGGCGTTAACTGGTCGCCGATAACTTCATACCTGTCGTAAAATTCCTTAGGTAAGGCATTGTAATCGGTATAACCGTTCTGGAAAGAAGGATAGAGCCTGATCTTGTTGCCTGCCTGGAATGTAAAGAAGATATTTAAAGAAAATTGTTTGTAAGAGAAAGTGTTGTTGAAACCACCTGTAAACTTTGGATCTACAGATCCGTTGTAAACGAGAATGCTGTCTGTACCTTCGGCCTGTAAATAAACAGCTGCATTGTCTTTTCCGCTTTCGTCTTTGAAGATAGGAGTACCCTGTGTACGTACCATACGCAGGTAGTCGATAGAGAACAAGCTGTTTACAGGATAACCTTCGAGGTTTCCGCCTTCAGCTTTCACCAGATCGAAGATCAGCGGCTGGTTCCTGATATGGGTGATCCTGGTTTTGTTATACCCCATAGTAATGGTGCTGCTCCATTTCCAGTCTTTTTTACGCAGAATTTCGCCGGTAACTACCACGTCGAGACCATTGGATTTCATATCGGCGTAGTTGGCCAGTTTGCGGGGCTCGCCGCCGATTCCACTTGTTTTGAAAGAACCGATGAGGTCGAAGCTCTTACGGAACCAGGGTTCTACGGTAGCAGTGATACGGTTTTCAAACAATCCGAAGTCGATACCGAAGTTCAACTGGTGGTTCTTTTCCCAGGTAAGTTCAGAGTTTTCGAGGTTGATAAGCCTGATAACAGATTCACGTTCCAGGGAGTAAGGGCGGTTAGCCTGCTGGTTCCTTAATACCACGTTAGAGTTGGTAGCAGGCCCAAGAGAAGCCGTTAAACCATAGCTACCCCTTACTTTCAGGTAAGTGATTGCTTTAATGTCTTTAATAAAGTTTTCTTCATCAACGTTCCATGCAGCGCTGACGGTACCTGTAGGTAACCAGCGCGCAGTTCTGGAAGAACCAAGCTGGTTAGAACCATCGTAACGACCAACGATAGAAACACTATAACGACGATCGAACATATAGTCTACGTTGGCATAAAAACCCACAAAACGATCAAATGTTTTGGTCATGTCGTAGTAAGGAAAATTACTTTCAATGGTTTGTTTCAGGATCATAGGATCGGTAAAAGGAACACCGCCATTGTCGTACTGGTAGCCATAACCTGTATTAGAGAAGTTCTGTCTTTCAGCAAGCCTTACCTGTTGTCCGGCGAGGGCTGTGAAAGCGTGAACGTTATTGAATGTTTTCGTATAGCTGATAGAGTTACGCAGATCGAAGCTCAACAGTTGGTTTTCTGAACGATTATAGAAACCGCCATAAGGTAAAACCACTTGTGGCAAGGATTCCGGTTCGTCGGGGTTACGATAAAGGAACTTATTGTTTTCTGCAATGGTAGATGTACCATTTGCACGGTAAGCATTAGCCATATTGGCATACTCTGTGATCTCGTGTTCGCGGGTAGACCTTACATAACGCACATTACCAACGAAGTCATATTTCAGGCTTTTGGAGAATTTATATTGTGCATCGCCCTGCAATTTCAGATCGATCACATTTATTTTAAGCCTGTTATTTTCGGATTCCGTAAAGATGTTAAACGGAGCGTAGTTCCTTCTGAAGTATTCTTTATTGCCATTCTCATCGTATGCAGTAAGTGCACGGCTGGTATTTAAAGAATAACTGAAGGGGTTCAGATCGAAGTCTCTTTCAAAAGTACCTGTTACCGCATTACCTTGCCTGCTCAATGTACCCGGTGCTCTTTGCTGGCGGTAAGAAGCGGTGGTGAGGAATCCAAAGGAAAACTTATCGGAGAGTGTATAGTTGTTACGAAAGTTCAACGTGTATCTTTTCACATTATCCGCAATGGTCCAGCCATTGTCGTTATAGAAGCTGGTAGAGAAGAAAGACTGCGTTTTATCGCTTCCTGAAGCCACACTCAAAGAATGCTCCTGAACAAACGAGTTGCGGAAAAGAATATTGAACCAGTCGGTATTCACCTTTGCATAACGTAAGAGGAATGCTTTTTTGGCAGCAGTAGTATTCTCCAGCTGCACATTACCGTATTCATCGGCATCCATGAGCTCATACATTTTACCGTATACACCGTAATTCGATCCACTCAGCAAACTAGTTCCGAGTTTACCTTTTCTTTCGAGTTCTGCCCAAACAGACATCTGCTCTGCGGAGTTCATGATATTATAAGAACCGTAAGTAGGCTTAAGCTGAGTACTGAAGTTACCGGTATAGTTTACGTTGGTCTTGCCTTTTGCACCTTTTTTGGTAGTGATAACGATAACACCGTTCATAGCGCGCGCACCGTACAATGCAGTAGCGGCGGCGTCTTTGAGGATGTTGAAAGATTCGATATCGTTAGAGTTGATACCAGCCACGGAAGAACCTAATAAGGTGGTAGGGTCGCCGCTGGACAACTGGTCGTTGGAAATATTAACGAGGTCTTCCAGCACAACTCCATCAACCACCCATAAAGGTTTGTTTTCACCGTTGATAGAAGTAGCACCACGGATACGCAGTTTAGGTGCGCTACCGAAAGTACCGGAAACGTTTTGTACCGATACACCAGCTGCACGGCCTTCGAGCATACGGCTAACGTCGATCACACCATCCATTTTCACATCATCGATCTTCAGTGTTACAGAAGATCCGGTGAATTTCTTTTTAGATACGTTATTGAAACCTGTTACAACAACGTCCTGCAGTTCAGAAGCCTCTTCGATCAATACGATATCGAGGCGTTTCTTATTTTCATTTACAGTGATGGACTGGGTTTTGTAACCTGTCATTACAATCTCGATGACATCACCGGTATTAACATCGTGTAATTCGAACTCCCCTTTTTCGTTGGTTACCGTACCCCTGTTCTTACCTTTAATGGTAACGGAAGCACCGGCAAGGATACCTGCTTTACCACTTACAACGCCTTTGAGTACAAATGGCGGCGCTGCAGCAGCTTCCAGTACCTCCTTACGAACAACAGCCTCTACGGCTTCGCTCCTGGGCTTTTTGGAAGCATCCTGCCTTACCACGATCCTGTCTTCCACCACTACGTAAGACAAAGGATATGGATTAAGCATCATATCCAATACATCACTTAGTTTACGGTTCTTTACATCAATGGAAACCTTGTTGGTTGCCAGCGTTTGGTTACCGGCATAGGTGAACGACACGTTAGCCAGGCCGCCAATTTTGTCTAATGCTTCCTGGATCGAAGCATTTCTTAACTGAACAGAAACCTTTTTATCCAATGCGGTTTGTGCATCGGAATCGGAAGCGTACAAAGTAGCAGCCGTACAACAAAGAACAGAAAAAATAATCGCAGATAGTCTCATGACTCTGATAATTGCGTCATTGAATAATAGTGGTATCTTTTTTTGCATACCTTTATAAGGTTGTTGTATGGGTGAATAATGACAGCGGCTCCGGGTTTTCCAGGCCATTAGGAGCATCTGTCTGAAATATTTATGCGACAATTGTCCCCAATACCTTTGGGGACTTTTTATTTGTTTTCTTTAGTCCGGATGGTGTGTTTTATCAATTCTCATCATGTTAGTTTTATGCGTTAGTTCATGTTTTATTGACAACTTCCTCCAGAGATGGCGTAACCACGTGTGCCGGGTAATTTTTCGACCCTGGCATTGAGTGTCAGCGCTATCAGGTTCAATGCCTTCTCTACATTGTTCAAGGCATTAAAATCGCCATAAAAGGTGCAGTTAAGCAAATCTCTCTTAATGGCAATAGGCGTATTGTACGCCCTTTCCAAATCTTTTATAATATCTGCAACAGCGGCACCTTTATAAACAAACTGCCCGTTTTTGCGCAGTTCATAGTCTTTTGCTTCCGGTGCCTTTTTTACATTGAAAACACCGTTACTACTATCGTACAAGGCCTTCTCATTCGGATGCAGGATCAGGGGTTTTCCGGCGTCACTTTCTTCGGCATTCAGCGATACCTTACCCGATACCACTACTACCTCTACCTGCTTTTCGCCGTACGCTTCTATATTAAAAGAAGTCCCTAATACTTTTGTTTCTACCAGCGGCGTATGAATGATAAATGGATTTGCAGGGTTGCCTGTTACTTCAAAAAAAGCTTCTCCACTCAAATACACGGTACGTTCTTTGCCCCGGAACACTTCGGGATAGCTAAAGCTGCTTCCGCCTTCGAGCCATATTACAGAGCCATCGGGCAGCTGTAATTTTTTACGTGTTCCTTTTGCTGTATTCACCTGTACCATTTTTACAGGATCCAATACATTCATCAACCTGTCTTGTAAAAAATAACCGCAGAGGAATACCAGTGCAACCAAACTGGCAGCAATCCACCAGGTACGGCTTGTTTTACGCTTAACAGGTATTACGGGTGTTTGTTCAGGTTGCGCCTCATGCTCCCGCAGTGTGGCGTTCAAACGCTGCTGTAACCGGCCCTGCATTAACCCGGCATCGCCCAGTGTTTCATGGTCCCATGCCGACGTATTCTGAAAACTCTGGTAATATTTTACCATCATCTCCTCCTCTTCGGCAGTTGCCTGGCCGGAAAGATATTTGTCGATCAGAGATATGAAAACTCGCTTATCCAATTACCTGTTTTATAGTATGTGTAGCAAAAAGGGGGTATCCCCTAAAAATTAACAAAAAAAATATATAATTTTTTGAGAGGCAATAAACCGACACCAGATAATATAGGGGCAGGATATACAAATTTTATGGTCCCAAAAATGATTTTCCTGGATCGTATATACGAGAATATGAAATATAATACCTTGTTTACAACCTCCTTATAACGATAAGAAAAGGAGCACAACAATACTTAGGGTATTGAGGGAAGAGCGAACACGTTTCAGTGCAATGGTGATCTGGTTCTCTACGGTTTTGGTGGATATGTTCAGTTTAGACGCGATTTCTTTGTGGGAGAGCTCTTCTTCGCGGCTCAGGATATACACTTCGCGGCATTTTTCGGGTAAAGCGGCTACGGCCTGGGCTACCTTTTGGTTCAGCTCGCGTTCTTCGGCGGCCACCATTTGTTCGGTTACCAGTCCCTCTACCCTTTCATCAATATGCATGAACAGTTCGTTGCGCACTTTTCCGGTACGGATGTGGCGGAATACATTATAGCGGACAGCGGTGTAGAGGTAAGCGCTGAGGGAAGAATTGATCTGGATCTGGTTTCTTTTTTGCCAGAGCTGGAGGAAGAGATCCTGGAGGATGTCTTCACAGGCGGCTTTGTCTTTTAATACATTGAAGGCCGAGAGGAAAAGACCTTCCCAGTAAAGCAGATAGATGTCATTCAATGCCCCCTCATCCCCTCCCGAAAGACGGTCAAGCAGCACCTTATCAGTCATTGTATGATCCATAGCAGTTATTGGCTGAAGAAATAAAACTTACAATAAAATACAGTTAATTCTCATATAATGCAAGCGTATTTCAAATTCATTTCTTATGTAATAATATAAAAAAAGCGGCCTGAGTAGCAAACTCAGACCGCTTTTCTGTCAAAAACAGTGGTAAACCCCTATAAAATTCTATGATCTTGGAGGTCTTCCGCCACCATGAGGGCGATGATTTCCGCCTTCTGGTCTTTCTGGCCTTTCATTATTTTCAGCCGGCATACCTTCTGGTTTAGGCATTAATATTTTGCGGCTTAACTTGAATTTTCCTGTTTTCTGGTCTAAACCAATCAGTTTTACTTTGATCATGTCGCCTTCTTTCAGCACGCCGTCGAGGTTTTCGAGACGTTTCCATGATACTTCGCTGATATGGAGTAAACCTTCTTTTTTAGGCATGAATTCTACGAAGGCGCCGTAAGGCTGGATTGTTTTCACTTTTGCTTCGTATACTTCACCTACTTCAGGTACTGCAACAATACCTTTGATCCATGTGAGCGCCCTGCTTACGCCATCTTTATTAGCAGAGAAGATGCTTACTTCGCCGAAGTTGCCTACTTCTTCAATATTGATGGTTGTGCCGGTTTCTTTCTGGATCTCCTGGATCACTTTACCCTGGGGTCCGATAACGGCTCCGATAAATTCTTTATCGATCACCAGTTTTTCCATACGTGGTGCATGCGGTTTCACTTCAGGACGTGCTTCAGCGATACACTCATACATGGCATCGAGGATATGTAAACGGCCTTTACGGGCTTGTTCGAGGGCTTCACGCATTACATCCATGCTTAAACCATCGACTTTAATGTCCATTTGAACACCGCAGATACCATCACGGGTACCGGTTACTTTAAAGTCCATATCGCCCAGGTGATCTTCATCGCCGAGGATATCGGTAAGGATCGCATATTTTCCATCACCACGGGAAATCAATCCCATAGCCACACCGCTCACGTGTTTAGGAACAGGCACGCCTGCATCCATGAGGGCGAGAGAACCTGCACAAACAGTTGCCATAGAAGACGAGCCGTTTGATTCAAGAATATCGCTCACCACACGAACAGTATAAGCATATTCGCTACCTGGCATCATTTGCTTCAGGGAGCGCATAGCCAGGTTACCATGGCCTACTTCACGACGGCCGGGACCACGCATAGGCTTCACTTCGCCCGTTGAGAACGGAGGGAAGTTATAGTGCAGGATGAATTTTGTGTAATCAGATTTTGCAGCGCTTTCAACGAGGAGTTCGTCGAGTGGCGTACCCAATGTAACAGTCGTTAAAGACTGGGTTTCGCCCCTGGTGAAGAGTGCAGAGCCGTGCGGCGTTGGCAACGGATCTACTTCCATAGCCAGCGGACGTACCTGGTCGAGCTGACGGCCATCGAGACGGATACGGTCGTCGAGGATCATATCACGCACGAGTTCCCACTGGAGATCTTCGTAGTATTTTTTAGCGAGCTTTTTGGTTTTGTCTTCTGCTTCTTCGCCCAGGCTTTTCACCAGTTCGTCTTTCAAAGCTTTGAAGGCATCGCTGCGTTCGTGTTTGGCAGTATTACCGCGGGAAATAGCTTTGATCTTTTCAGAAGCAAAAGCGGCAACCACTTCTTTCAGGGCTTCGTTCTGGTCGGGTTTGGGATAGTCCCTTTTACCGGTAACGCCTTTTTTAGCGCGCAGTTCTTCCTGTGCTTTGATTTGAACGCGGATAGCGTCGTGCGCAAGTTCAAGCGCCTTTACCAGGTCTTCTTCTTTACACTGCTTGCTTTCGCCTTCCACCATCATCAGGTTTTTCTCGGTAGCAGCAATGATGAAATCCATATCGGCTTTTGCAAGCTCGGAACGGGATGGGTTTACCACCAGCTGTCCGTCGATACGTGCGATCCGTACTTCAGAAATAATTTCTTTTACGGGAATATCGGATACTGCGAGGGCTGCAGAAGCTGCCAGGCAGGCCAATGCATCCGGTAAAACTTCTTCATCGCTGGAAACCAGGGTGATGAGCACCTGTACATCGCAGAAATAATCTTCGGGGAAAAGAGGACGTAAAGCACGGTCAACCAAACGGCTGATCAGCACTTCCGGGTCGCTGAGACGGCCTTCCCTTTTGAAAAAAGAGCCGGGTATACGACCGGCTGATGCAAATTTTTCCTGATAATCAACTGAGAGGGGGAAGAAATCCTGACCTTCTCTGGGTTCTTTATTTGCAACAACAGTAGCTAGTAATATATTATTGCCTTGTTTAACGGTAACAGAACCGTCGGCCTGGCGGGCCAATTTTCCGGTTTCGATGGTCACTTCACGACCACCGCCCAGATCAAACGATACACTCAAAGGTTGTGATAACATAAATCAATCTCCGATTTACAAGATATGCAAAATCAGACTATAGCAAACAAAAAATATTCCCAACCGTTCTTAAATCAGTTGGGAATAGCTTTTTACATAGCCTGTAAAAATTTATTTCCTGAGGCCCAGTTTCTCGATCAGAGCGCGGTAACCAGTCAGGTTATGCTTTTGGAGGTAGCTCAGCAAACGCTTACGCTGACCAACCAGTTGCATTAAACCACGTTGTGAGGAATGGTCGTGTTTATTAGCTTGCAAGTGCTTGGAGATACTGGTAATACGCTCTGTAACCAGTGCTATTTGAGCTTCAATTGAACCAGTGTTTTCAGCTTTACCACCGAAATTTGTGAAAATTGTAGCTTTTTTTTCTTTAGTTAAATAAGGCATCTCAATTTTTTTAAAAAAACATCCAGGTTTTTACTTCTTCTATTTGGAGGGCAAAGGTAATACTTTAATTCAAATGTCAAAAGTAAAAATCTGATTTCTTAAATGTTCACAATTGCGGCGCTGTCGATGAGCCTGCTGCGTTCGGTTTTGAGCATTCTGGACGGATACCTGTTGATGACAATAAAGTCGTGCGTGGCCATAATAATGGCGGTGCCATAGTCGCGGCAGATCTGGAACAGGAGCTGCATGATCTCGTCGCTGGTTTCGGGGTCGAGGTTACCTGTAGGTTCATCGGCCAGGATAAGTTTGGGTGAATTGAGGAGGGCGCGTGCTATATCTACCCTTTGCTGCTCTCCCCCACTCATTTCGAAGGGCATTTTAAAGCCTTTGCTTTTCAGGCCCACTTTATCGAGTACGTCGTTGATCTTTTCTTCCATCAGCTTTTCGTCGGTCCAGCCTGTGGCTTTGAGAACGAACCTGAGGTTTTGATGCACATTACGATCGGTCAATAACTGGAAATCCTGGAATACCACGCCGAGGTTGCGGCGTAAAAAAGGTACTTTTTTCCAGTTCATCCCTTTTAAATCGAAGCCAGCCACGTTCAGCTGTCCTTCTTTTAAAGGTAATTCGCCATATAAAGTCTTCAATAAGCTACTCTTACCGGTACCCGTTTTACCCACGAGGTACACGAATTCACCACGACTGATATTAAAGTTGACATCCTGCAATACCAGGTTACTGCCCTGGTAAATGTTTACATTCCGAACCGATACGACTGTTTCTGACATAATATATTCCGGTTAATAGTCCTGTGAGCCCAAAAATAGAACGAAACTACGTTCAGCATGCATTCTTTCTCGTAAAATCAAATAAACTAAAAAATTAGTTGTAAAACTAAATTCTTAGTTATATCTTCATCTCACGAAAACAAATACTGATTTTCTCATGAAAAAAACGGACCAAACTAAATCACTCACCCGTGCGGAGGAGCAGATCATGCAGGTGTTGTGGCAATTGCAGAAAGGATTTCTGAAGGATATAGTGGATGCGATGCCCGATCCCAAGCCGCATTCTAATACCGTTGCCACGTTGCTGAAAATACTGGTAGAAAAGCAGTTTGTACAAACCGAACCTGTGGGGCGAATGCATCTTTATATACCGGCAGTGAGCCGGGAAGCTTATTCGAACTCCAGTTTTTCGGGTTTAATAAAAGGCTATTTCGGCGGGTCGTACAGTAAAGCGGTTTCGTTTCTCGTAGAAGAAAATAAACTAACTGTGGAAGATCTTGAACTGCTGCTTCAACAACTAAAAAACAAATAAACGATTATGCAAGCCATATTGATATACCTGTTGAAAGTATCCGTGTGTTCGGCCCTGCTGCTGGGCTGGTACTGGGTTGCTTTACGTAACAAGCAGTTCAACCAATATAACCGCTTTTATTTATTGAGTGTAGTGGTGGCCAGCCTTGTTTTGCCTTTGCTACGGTTTGAATGGTTCACTTTCCAGAGCCAGCATGAGGCTACAGTAAAATTCATGGAGGTGATGTATTTTTCTACCGTATCGGAAGCGCCTGCGGGGCCTGTCATTACCTGGCAACTGGTTACCGGAGCCTTACTGGTACTGAGTTTCATTATTCTGCTGGTAAGGCTGGCATCACGTATTTATCGCATTTACCGGCTTCGTTCGCGTTATCCCTGTACTTACCTGGACGGCAACGTGGTGCTTGTTGAAACTGATTTGCCAAGTGCGCCTTTTTCATTTCTATCGAACCTGTTCTGGCGAAATGACCTTAGCGTAAATGAAGCTGCGGGGCAGCAGATATTACAGCATGAAATTGCGCATATAAGGGAGAAACATACCTGGGATAAGCTTTTCATGCAACTGGTATTGTGTTTATTCTGGATGAATCCCTTCTTCTGGCTGCTGCAACGCGAGTTGTACCTGGTACACGAGTTTATTGCAGACCGAAAGGCGATTCAGAATAAAGATGCGTCGGCCTTTGCCACGATGCTGTTACAGGCGCAATTCGGGAAATTCCCCTTCTCTCCTGCTCAACCATTTTTCTATTCACCTATAAAAAGACGATTACTTATGTTAACAACTTCAAAGAGTCCATCCTATAGCTATGCGCGCAGGGTGATGGCGCTGCCTTTAGTTGCGGTTGTTTGTATGCTGCTGGCCATAAGAATACAGGCGCAACAGCAACAATTACCTTTAGTTGGCACCGTACAGGGCCTGCACGTGGTGGGAGCCGATGCCGGCGATGGTGTAACGCTAGAGGCCGACACACTTATGCTCGTAGCACCGGACGACGCCTCCAAGTTTCTTTCTGGTGTGGCCGTGGATACACCTCGTTTCGGCAATTATAAGGGGCAGGCGGTCACTGATGTTTTCGTTAATTCGGACCGGACGAAGGTGATACTTACGCTGGCGGACAAATCGACCAAAGAAATTAGTTATGCCGATGCGATAAAGTATAAGATTATTAAATATCCTCGCCCTGTTATCAAATTATCTCCTCCTGTAATTGATGCGAAGCAGGATACGACGGCGAAGACATTCCGGATTGGACCTCATGGTCCCAACGGCCAACCGCCATTGTATGTACTTGATGGTAAAATTTTAAGCTATGATGAATTTGCGCAGGTGAAGCCGGCAGATATTGAAAGGATAGATGTGTTGAAAGGCAAATCAGCCGAGGACGCTTATGGAGAAAAGGGAAAGAATGGTGTGATTTTAATTACCAGCAAAGCGGCAAGTTCTGCTACAACATCTCCTGCGCCTTCCGCTCCGGCAAAACCTGAGATTATGCCTGCCTTCAAGGGCGGCTCCCCTGCCTGGATTAAGTTTCTTGAAAAAAATATCGATCGTGATATAACTGTCAAGAACGGAGCTCCGAAGGGAATGTATACTGCCATTATCGGATTTGACGTAGACGCCGAGGGCAAGATTTCAAATATAAAAATCGAAAAAGACCCTGGTTATGGCACAGGAGCTGAAGCCAGCAGACTTATGAAAATCAGTCCTGACTGGTCGCCAGCAATACATGACGGGAAACCTGTTAACGCTTCAGCCAAACAAGCTATCAGCTTTTTGGTACGCTAGCCGAATGCTATACTATTGTTACTACAAATAATTCCGGTAACCAGTAGATCAATATTTGATCCACTGGTTATTGGCGTATAGAGATAATGATTTTGTTTCGGCGGCTTCTACGCGGCCAATTACCTGGGCATCGATGTTCAGGGATTTAGCGAGGGCTATCATACCTTCTGCAGAAGCTGCGTCGGTAAAGACTTCCAGGCGATGGCCCATGTTGAATACCTGGAACATTTCACGGTCGTCGGCGCCTGAATTTTCCTGTATCAAACGGAAAATAGGCGGTATAGGCATCAGGTTGTCTTTGATGATGTGTAAGGGCTGCGGCAGGTATTTCATACACTTGGTTTGTCCGCCGCCACTGCAGTGGATCATACCGTCTATTGCATCGAAATACTGGTCGGCCAGGAGTTTTACCAGTGGTGCGTAGGTACGGGTAGGGCTTAACAAGAGTTTTCCTATGGATAACTTCGCGCCATCGATATCAACCGTATCGGTCATTTTGTTTTTACCGATATATACCACTTCGTTTTTCAGTTGTGGTTCAAAGGTTTCGGGGTATTGCTGTGCGTAGATCTTTTCGAGCACATCGTGACGGGCGCTTGTTAAGCCGTTGCTTCCCAATCCACTATTGTATTCCTGTTCGTAAGAGGCTTGTCCTGCGCTGGAAAAACCTACAATTACGTTACCGGGTTTTATTTTATCGTTTGTGATGAGTTTGTTTTTGGGCCAGCGTGCGGTCATGGTGCCGTTTACGGCTATGGTTCTTACCACATCTCCCACGTCGGCGGTTTCGCCACCCAGGTAGTGGATGTCGACGCCGAATTTCTTCAGTTCATCGAAAAATTCCTGGGTACCGTTGATGACAGCTTCGAGGACTTCGCCGGGGATCCGCAATTTGTTGCGGTCGATGGTGGAGGAGAACAACACATTACCGGTAATACCAATACATAACAGGTCGTCGAGGTTCATGGCAACGGCATCTTTTGCGATACCTTTCCAAACGCTCACGTCGCCGGTTTCTTTCCAGTAGAGATAGGCGAGAATACTTTTGGTACCTGCGCCGTCGGCGTGCATAATATTCACCCAGTTATCATCACCACAGAGGTAGTCGGGATAGATTTTACAGAAAGCATGCTGATAGAGTCCCTGGTCGAGTTTCTGAATAGCCGCATGAACTTCCTCTTTCTGGGCCGATACACCCCGTTGCGCGTATAAAGACATTACCTTAAAACAGTTTTGTTGTAAAATTGCGGCAAAGGTAATTAAATGAATTAGCTTTGCCCCTTTCATTTTATGCAGGTACACAGGGATATCGATCATTTACCGGCTTTCAGGAATGCCGTCATCACCATAGGCACTTTTGACGGCGTACATACCGGCCACCAGCAAATTATTACGCAGCTGAAAGCCGAAGCGGCCCATGTAGCCGGCGAATCGGTTATTATCACCTTTCACCCCCATCCCCGGAAAATAGTTGGAGAGCAGTCGCGCCCGGTTCAGCTGTTGAATACGCTGGACGAGAAAATAAGCCTGCTTGAGCAGAGAGGGATCGATCACCTGGTGGTGGTTCCTTTCAATGATGCTTTTGCGAACCAGTCGGCCAACGATTATATTCATGATTTCCTGTTCAGCAAATTTCATCCGCATACCGTTATCATTGGTTACGACCATCGTTTCGGGAACAACAGGCAGGGTGATTATCATTTGCTGGAACAAAAGGGCTGGGAACTGGGTTTCCTGGTAAAGGAGATACCGGAGCATGTACTCAATGAAATAACCATCAGCTCTACCCGCGTGCGGGAGGCTATTCTCGCCAATGATATCAGTACCGCCAACCGTTTTCTCGGCTACCCGTTTTTCTTTGAAGGAACAGTAGTGGAAGGGAATAAACTGGGTCGTACGATTGGTTTTCCGACTGCGAATTTACAATTGCCTGCGGCAGACAAGTTGGTTCCCGGGAACGGCGTATATGCGGTTACAGCGCTACTGAAAAGCCAGCCGCAACGACTATTGAAGGGCATGATGAATATAGGTGTTCGTCCTACTGTAGATGGCAGCAAACGTACTGTTGAAGTGAACCTGTTCGACTTCAACGAGGATATTTATGGTTTGGAATTACAGGTAAGTGTACACCAGTACCTGCGCGGCGAGGTGAAGTTCAACGGGCTGGATGCGCTTAAGGCGCAGTTGGCCAATGATAAAGAAACGGCTTCGGTGGCGCTGGCGTCTCTGCCTTAAACAGCTCGCACTTTATCTTATCTCCTTTTTCATCATAATATCGATCTGTTCATCGTTGCCCAGCCTGAAGATATGTTTGTCGAAGGCTTCAAAGCCGTTCTTCGCATAGAATTTTATTGCTTTGGTATTTTCTTCCCATACCCCCAGCCATACATAGGATTTGTTTTGCAGCACGGCTTGTTCCAGGGCTTTATCGAGTAAAAGCTGGCCGACTTTTTTGCCATGGTAGTCTGCCAGCACGTAAATACGTTCTATTTCAAGCGAGGTGTCGTCCTGTAATTCGGTCTGGGCCTTCCCGCTGTTGAGTTTCAGATAACCTACAGGCGTATCATCCGACTTAGCCATAAAGAAAGCGGTGCCGGGTGTTTCCAGTTCCGTTTCTATCTTTTTGTTGCTGAAGTTTTCTTCGAGGTACTTGTCCATATCGGCCCCGGTGTTGCTACCAGCAAACGTTTCAAAGAATGTTTGTCTTCCTATGCGTTGTATAGCGGCGAGATCATCCACCGAGGCCTTCGTAACTTTCAATTCTTCCATTTACACTATTCCTTTTTTCATTTACGCGACTGCTTTTGCTGGTTTATACAGCCGCTTTTTCTATCACGTAAACATAGTTATCCCTGGGCTCTTCGCCAACATATGCTACTGACAGCTCCCCTATTTTTTTAGCTCCCAGGCGTTCTACTGCAATTTGAGAGCGCCGGTTAAATGAACCGACATGGAAATAAACCTTTGATACGTATTTAAACAGGTAATCGAGCATCATTTGCTTTACGGCCAGGTTGATGCCTTTTCCCCAGTATTTGGTTCCGTAAAAGGTATAACCCACGAATACGCTGTTTTCAGCTTCGTTATAATCGTAGATGCGCGTGCTGCCGGCGATTTCGCCTGTAAATTTAGAGATGATCTTAAAGGCGCCTTTGCTATCCATAGCACCGTCGAAAAAGGAGCGAAAGACATCTTCGCGCCAGCGGTCTTTATTGGGATGCTGTTCCCATACTTCGGGGTCGGATGCTACGGCATAGAGCTCGTCAAAGTCTTTTGCGAGTAGCGGATAAAGGATCACGTCTTCATTCTCCAGGATAGGTTGGATGTTAAACTTCATTTTATGGCAATGTTTGGTGTGTACTGGTTATTTTACTTTCTGAAAATAGCGAAAATATTGCCAGAAATGACAGTTCCCGGCAGAAAGAATATGCTGTGTCGTTGATGGTATACTGATGGAAGCTTGATCGTATAGGTTTAAAGCGTAGTTTTTCGTAGATGGCAGATGAAAGGAAGCGGGCGGCTGCCAGGGAGCGGTTTTGAGGGATTTGGCAGATCGCTGGCGCGTATTTTATGGTAAGTTAAGTCTTTTTCGGCATGGCAATCGCTGCTTTTTTCAGGTGGGGACACACGAAGCCCTGGTCATCTTCCGACCTTTGTAAGCTGCGATGGTTTACATGTTGTTACAGGAGGGCGGCAGCTGAGGCGCTCCTGCCGGATGTTCGTCGCTTTCGGAGGTAGCGGGACTTGTGAGGGATGACATGTGGGGGCAGCAAGGACTTCGGCGATGGAAATGCTTTTACAGAAGGAGCCGATAGCTTTATGGTGAACGCAGGTGGTGCAGTTGCTGCATTTGAGATTTGTTCCTGGCCGGGTTGTGTTTGATCGAGTGCCTCCAATTTACGCAGGCGGATCACTGCCAACGCCAGTGTTTCTTCTATTGCGGAGATGGGTGTTCCCCTGCTCAACATTTTTTTAGCGACTCCTACGAACTGGCGATACAGGCTGTATTTACGGATAGATAGTGGGATCAGCTTGTAAAAAGGCGCGGCAATAACGGTAGCTTTGGCGATTTCGCCAGCGCTTTTACGGCTGCCGGCAAAGGCAGGGTCTTTACGCCAGCGTTCGGCAGTGAGGTTACTTTTGCAACGGACAAGACCTATCCCGCATCTCTTGTAGCAAGAGATGTTTCCGAATGTTTTTTCGAAGATGAAGGGACCGCCTTGTTTGGCCATTTCTTACAATTTGGGGGAAATATAGGGAGTTTTTGGATTCAAAAAATTAGTGGTGCTATTAGAAGTGAAATTATTGTCCAGCTAATTCTAATCCTTATTCAGGTTAATCACTAAAGACTAATTTTAGCAAACAAGATTTTAAATTTATACCCGAATAAAATATTGCCGCTTTGATCACCGATTACAGAATCTTATTTTTATTTGCATCTTCCATTTTTTAAAAGGCGTGCGGCATCGGCGTAATCGAAAACAGCGAGATCAGTTATACAAGTAAGGCATAGATGGCGAAGCCAGAAAATATCAATCCTTTACCATAGTATAAATAGATTCGCCTCTTCCGTTAAAGAGTTCTATTTCCTTCTCGTTTAAAATCGTGAAATAATCGCCATTCATCTCATGCACTAAATTATCCAATTCGTAAGGCAGCGATATAATCACTTTTAATTCGTTTCCCGTTATACTATCAGCAGCAACCGCCTGAGTACAATATTTGTCCAGTACCTGAATACGCATTTTCTTAAATCCCGCCTTTGTAACCAGTCCAATATATGGATTTATGAATTGCTTGTTTAATGAATCATCATCAAAAATAACGTAGGCATCATTAGCAGATGAAGCATCCAGGTACTGAACCGGATGTATCAATAAAATATCCTGTCCTAAAGTATCGTTTAAACAGCTCTTCACTCTTACCGGAAAACTATCAGTTTTACATTGCAGCATATAGTGTTCACCTTTTCTTATGATATCACCAAACACGTAAGAACTTCCCAGCCAGTTTGGGCGGGTAATAGCATATTCAAACTTATTGCCGCTTTTAATTTTAAAATGATGGTTTGCATGCATAGGGCCTCCTTTGGACGGATGCCAATAATAATCTCCTTCGTAGTTCTGAGCTTGCAAATAACCCAGGAAGAAAATATTCAGGAAAAGCAACAGACAAAATCTCATATCACTATTATTTAAAAGGCGGCAAATTATAAGGCCGGCCCTTTACAATGGAGAATTCAGCATGGTATGGGCTTCCTAAGGGCTATTTGCACGGCATTTGTTTTCGATCGAGCAAGGCTGATATATTATACTCAACGATATAAAAGTCAGGCATACAAAAGAACAGGTGATCATCAGGGCAACACCTTTAATATTGAAAGAGCCTTCCTTTATAACGCTATCCTTCTTTTCATAGGTATACCTTATATCTTATAAAATCAATTGCAAGTTTTTCTAACTCTTTCCGATTAATTTCGGAAGAACCTTTCATTATATGTGCATCACCATGAATTATCTGGAGAGTTTTCATATTTATAGTGATGCAGCAGAGTCCATTGTTTTTACGAAGGTTCGGATTAATTAATATAGTTGCTATATCGGGAGATACAAACCCTCTTAAAGAAACTCCCCTGTTAAGATACTTATGAAAATCCTGATCTCCAAACTTCCTGACAAATCGGTCAATTTTACTTGAACAGCTCAATAGTAAAAAAAATGGCATTATTTTTATTTGCATCTCCCATTTTTTATTAGCTACTCTCTGCAAAAGAGAATTGAGGTCATTAAAGGGCAGTAACAGATATTATTCTGTCTAAGTTTGAAACAGTTTCAACCAGTATAACTGCTTTTAACTTTTCTTTTAAAACAGCTCGAGTTATCAGTTCTTTAAGCATTTCTATAGGACTGAAGCGCAAGCCTACAAGTTCAACAATTACTAAGTTATATAATTCAAGATTATAGAATAATGAAATAATAAGTTTTCCGAACATATCATCTACTCTAATTTTTACTCCAAAAGAATCCTACAGATATTCAGCAATTCTTTTTTTTTCGGAAGTCTTTAATTTTTCAAAAAAAGGAATCACCTTTAAAGCTTCTGAAAAGGGAAAGTTTAAATAAAGGGCGTCATCGGAATCAAATAACTCTTTTTGGTCAATTTCGATCTTAGATTGAACCAAATAAACCTTACCAATAGAAAATTCAATTTCTTTTTCACCTGGTATCTTTATTAAATAAGTCTCCATATTCTAATTTATAGGTAAGTCTTCATATCCATAATTCGCATGATTAGCTGCAAAACGCAGGAGTCTAATTCTTCTGCAGGCCATTCCCAATGTGAAAGTGGCAATACTCTTTGTCGAATTGCTGGAGTAACATTACAACCCTCTAAAAAATCTCTGGGACCGACATCACTAATGGGTCGTGTTGTAAGCAACTGTAAAAGAGTTGTTGAGTCCGGTAATCGTTCACTAACCTAGGGGAAGCCTACAATTTCTTTTGAGCAACTTCCCTTTTTTCCAAAATACAGTCTAATGTTCCATCACTCTTGAAAAGTTGCAGATCCTGTTTATCCGGCGATATCGTAAAGTAGAATCCGTTAGTCTCCAGCAAAAAATCATCCAACTGAAAAGGTGCTCCAATAATTAATTGCAGTTCGGCTCCTTTTAAACTATCAATAAGAATCTTATTTGTGTAGAACATATCAAGTAGTTGTATTTGCAATATTCCGGAATTGGCCATGACAACTGAGCCTGTAGAAGGGTTTATATAATGCCTATCCATGAGGTTACCATCAATAATAGCATATGCACCATCGACAATCGAGGAGTCAAGATATCGAACAGGCGAAATCAAAATATACCCCCTTGGGACTGTATCATTTGGAAAGTCTTTGACAAAAAGAGAAAAGCTATTGGTTTGGCAAAGCATTATTTGCCGCCCCCCTCCTTGATAATCTTGCCGAATGAAAATGAACTTCTATTGCCTGGTCGCATAATCGAATATTCAAACGCACTACTATCCTTTATCCTCAAATGTCCTACAGCATTCAAATGCTGCCCCTTTGGTGGATACCAATAGTAATCACTAACCCTATCCTGGGCTTGTGATTTGCAGCATAAGAAAAAAGATAAGCACAAAAAGAAATAGTGTTGCATAGTTGCTCTTTAAAGGAGTTAAATTATACGGCGGGCCCTTTACGATGGACAATTCGGTATTCACACCCTGCAAAGGATTCAGCATGGTATAGGCAGCCTAAGGGTTATTATTTGCCTGGCATTTGTTTTCTATTGAATGAAGCTGATATATCATAAGACCACGCATTTATGCCAAGCGGCGTCAAAAGCCCGTATCAATACCCTCTTTTGATTGTAGTAAAGAATCAATTTTGTTGTCGTAATCAATAAATTTTTTACCATTCCAGATAGCGACTCCGCTCACCGGAACCTCTTTTTTTATCGTATCTTCAGGCGTGCCATGCCCAAACACTATCGTTAGTATAAAATGTTCCTTCTGCAGATGGTAGTTATCAGAATCGGGATGAGGCATAGTTCCACATGGCTTCTGGCCTAAAAATTTAATGAAACGAACAGGACGTTTAGCGGTACTAGAGTCTACATATTTCCTTGCGACATCATAAAAGTACTTAAACGGAAGCGCTTTATTTTCATAGTTTGTAACTACAAGATTATCTTCATAAGTGTCGTAGCCATTATTCCCAAACGTATTTCTTTGATACAAAGATAAGTTATGTTCGTTTGTATTTTCTGAACATTGGCAACTAAACAACTCCAAAGAGCTAATTGTAATAAAAACTAAAAAAGGTATCTTATTCATTTAACGTTCTATTTGTCTATTGTAATGTCATGTTGGCATTATTCTTATTTGCATTTATAAAATCGCTTATCCTACCGTGAGGATTATATTAGTTCCCCGACAACGGAAATTTATTCGCTACCACCTACCCATCTTCCAGAGGATAAGAAAATCTATTTTGCGTTTAAAAGCAAACGACGCAAAAATTCCGGCTGAAACGGACTCCGGCGTTAGACGATGACACCCTAAGGGCTATTTGCAGGGCATTTTTTGTCGATTGAACAAAGCTGATATATTGTACTCAACGATATAAAAGTCAGGCATGCAAAAGTACAGGTGATCGTCAGGAAAAACCTTCATTTTAATATTGAAGGAACCTTCCTTAGGACCATTGTCAGTCTTATCATAAGTATCTTCTAAGTCAACTCTGGCAACTAAAGAATCCCCTTTTCTTATCCCTTTCATAATTCCAGCGCCTCCTAAGCCCTTTTCGTGATCCTGAAAAACGAGCTGGCCTGTCAAAAACAACGAGTCACCATTCACTTTTATAGTATCAAATTTCGCATACATATACATAGCTACCAATCCGGAAATATATTCAAACCGATTGCTCTCAATATTAAATGTCAACCGGGAGTTTTTTTTGTCTTTTTCAAAACAAGAATCTGGTATGACTACATACTGTGCGTTCAGAGTAATTACTACGAAAAGGAATACGCCTGTTGATAAAGCTCTGTAAAAAATTGAGTTCATTTTTTCTGATTTATTAGGTATGGATCTGCAAAACCTGGTTGAGGGCTGTATCTCGGGAATAACCGGTCGCAACAGACCTCTTAGGCATGATATTATTCATTAATCCTCACTAAAGTTCTCTTTTCAACCAGCATTCTTACTGCTAACTGTTGTTGGGCTAATAATCTTTGCCCCTCTTTTCTTTCGCCAATCAATCTTAAATGAATTCAATGGAATGTCCTGAAATATTAACGAATTTATAGGTAAAGCGCTGATAACAAGTCTGTATTTCTTGGCCATAAACAGCTTGTCTATCTCCAATAACCCTACGGGTATTTGAACTTTACCCGACGAACTTGGGCGCACTCCAAAATAGTAGTTTGTTTTTGGCTCCTTTCTAAAAACATCACTATCTATTTCTACCCACCCCGTGTCAAGATAGCATTCTAATGCAATATAATACCGGATGCTATCTTTTGAGACATTCGTGATCTTCAATGAAATAGTATCTCTAACATTATACCTGCTTTGCTATTTAAAGTATTTACCTTTAGGATTTGCGCTGATAAACAGGTGTTTGACAAGAACGTTATCAAAAAGATAACGCTTGTGAAAAACAGAGCTTTCTTAAAAACTTCAGAATGATATGTCAATGAACAGATTTAATTTTAAATGATGGTAATTGAAGATGCTGATATAACAATGTATTTACTGGAAGCACTCCGATGAATAATCTAAACTTTTCCCTCAAAAACATACTATCAATTCTCAGGGCAGAAACAGGAACTTTTACAATTATAGAAGACCCGGGTTTCACTCCAAAGAATTCATTTTCGCGCGGTTCATCAGCAAATATGTCGTTATCTATTTCTTCCCATTTACCTTTATAGAAACATTTTAGGCCTACATAAAAACGGACACTGTCTTTGCTGATGTTTGAAGCCTTAAATGTCAGCGTATCCAAAGTAAAGTAGGCTTTCTTTCTATTTTGAATATCGGCTTTGAGGCTTTGGCAATTGGTTACGCCCGCTATCATTGTTATCATTACAACCAGAAGAATTGTTTTATACATATTACTTGAATTTATAGGGAGCTGGTGGTACTGGTATTACCGGGTAGTTTTTGCCTGGTGCAGGAGTCTGTTTGTCAGCCAACCCCTTGACGTTTTCCGGAAGCTTGAACTTTGCATTAACAGTCCCTCCATTGGTCAGAGTATTGGCTGAAGGATAATTCACCCGAACAAGAAGGCTCTTTTGACCAGCATCGTGCTGAGCCAGAAAAAAATAATAAAGCATTGTTTCTGTTTCGATACAACCGTGACTGTAACCTTTGTAGGAATCGTGAAAATATAAATTATCTCTTTTTGACTTAACATCCACCTTTTCTAACCTGGCCCGCCATCGGCCCCAGTTTTCATGCCAGCCACTAAGTTCATAATTTACTAACAACTGTACTCCATTACCCGCTATCATTTTCCCATCTTTTGTGTAGGAGGCATATCCTCTTGGATCGATGGATAAATCAATTGAATATTTCCCAACCGGCACAGGCCCTCCATCAGATGTTTCCTGCTGACTGGCTATCTGCTTACCGACCACGCCGGAAGTTCCCAGCAGCGAAAAATACAAATTATCCGTATTGCCATAGCTGCCAGAATATACGTTGACCTTCTTCCCATCATAATTGATCCAGTAGGAGTTATCAGCAGAACTGTTCCCCGGATACATGCTCATGGAAAACATGTCATCATATTTTAAGTACTCATAGACTTCCTGCCAGGAAACTTCTGAACCGTCTTCATTATAATAAGACCCCATATTGTACGTATAAGGAAACATACCCTCATAATCGACAAAATTCACTGGATTATTAAAGCAATAACTGTATGGAGAGAATCTACGCATTTGTTCATTCAACGGATCCGTTGCATGCCATCTGCCAATTTGAGCATCATACATGCGCACACCATAATCGTACATCTGTAAGCCACTTCCATCAGAAAATTCACTTTTCTGAAGTTCTTTGCCATTGTAAGTATAGTTGTTGTTTATAACTCCAGTGGTCTTACTGTTTATTCCCTCCATCGCCAGACCAAACGGATAATAATGCGTTTCCTCTAGTAAAGCAGCACGGCCATGGGTAACCTGTAAATTATCAAAGAACACCTCAACGGGACTGTCGTTACTACAATATACGAAAATATAGCCGCTTTTCCCGGCTATGATATTTTGCAATGCTGCATCATTATAATGCTCTTTACTTCCGGCCGAAGAGGCCACCATGCTAAAGCCACCGGTCACATACCTTAGCTGCTCATCAAAAAATATATAGTTAATGGCGGCCCGCGGCACACCATTGGTCGTGGGTTGCGACTGCAACAGACCTTGTATTCCTGAACTATTGGCAACTACTGAAGACAACTCTGATGCCGTTACGCCATGCGCTCCACCCGCCATTCCCCGACTGCCCAATAAGCCCGCAAGAATGGCTTCCACCCCGGCAGGTTCATAGGTGCTGCTGCCTGTTTCCCAATAAGACCTGCCGAAGATATTAAGGGTATCACCGGCCATCACTTTCAGGGTAATGCCCAGGCCTGTTTTTCCACCGCCTATGCCTGTCAGCTTATACATTTTGGCGCTGATCACACCAGCGGCATAGTTGGGGTTGGGATTCGGGATGCCATTGCTGTTTTCATAATATCCCGCCCCGGAAGGAGCATCAACGATATTGCTTTCATTAATGCTGTAGATACCCTTTTCATGGTAAACCAGGCTTCCGCTGTTTGTCATACTGCCTTCCAGGGTGGCAGCAGGATAGATATCTCTTTTTGATTCCTCCGTAAGAACAGAGCGAATACTGCCCAGGTGATCCTTTATAAAATAATCAAAAACATAGCTGTTATCTACCGGCCTTACCCGGCCTTCCTCGTGGCCGAAGAAAAGCAGCCTGCCGTTTGCTTCTATGCTTTTCTTCTCATAAACAAAACCACCCAGATAAGTCGTGGTCGTCGTAACTCCGGAACTGTTGTCGACCACTGATTTCTGAAGCTTCGTTCCGGCAGCATCATATAAATAACTTATAGTTCCCTTCCCGGTTACTGTAACAGTAGATGGCAGGTTTAAATGATTGTAAACGATGCTGCTGATATTCTTATTGAGATCCTGCACCATATTTCCATTTCCGTCATAAGCATAATCATCCCCGGCGTTACCGCCATTCTGAAAATCGCCCAGGCCGAAACCGGCGGTAGCTACGCCATCATCGTGAACAGCTGCCAGGCGGTTGCCGGAAGAAGCGTATTGATAGGTAAGATTATCAATTCGTACAGAAGAAGTACCTTTCCATCCATACTGCTGCATTTGTTTGATGTTGCCATTTGCATCATAAGCAGTTCCGTCATTGGTGCCGGAGCCACCCATTTTCACATTAAAATCAAGCCCTGCACTTTGATTCCAGCCGCCGGAAGAAAACTGGGTAAAATCGCCTTTCAACAGTCTGTTAACAGGATCATAGGCAAACCCGTAAGCTCTTTTTTCGCCATCGCTTTTTCCGCGCCAGGTCATACCGGCGATATTGCCGTTGTATTGCTTATCCGTAAAACCGAAATTATAGCTTAGTTGCAGGCCAAAGTAATTGCTGTTATTGCTGCCTGCTGCGTAATCCTTGTTGATACCTGTAAGCCAGCCGCGGATGTTGTATGTATAGTCCAGCTTTTCCAATGCCTGCCCGGATGACCCAGGTTTTGTACCAAGCTCTTTCGTTTTAAGTTGCCCTAATTGATCGTAAGCAAGTTTTTCCAGCACCTTCTCTACGCCATTATTAATTTGCTTGCTTACCTGGATAAGCCTTCCTATCGTGTCGTAGGTATTGCGCGTTACAATGACCTCCTGTGCCGGAAGCATACCGGGCGCATGATGGTCTTCCTTGGACACCAGCAGTTTGCCGTCAAAGCTATATTGGTTTGTTATTGTTTCTTTGCCGCCCAGCATATTGATCCGCTGTGTTTGCACCACCCGCCCTTCACCATCATAAAAACTAGCCGTATAGATCCAGCTGTCAGCCGTTCCCAACTGTTTTACCTTACTTCCCGTTACCAGTCCTTTTGCTTTTACAGCCTGAATAACGGGTCTTGCATAAGGAAATGTAAGATCTGACGGAGCCAGGAAGCTGGTTCCCCTCTGGGCCGTATCTATAGATGCCGAAAGACCGGTTCCACTCGTCCAATTATAATTATCATAATAGGTTTCAGTAAGCAGCTCAAAGCCGGAACCTATCTGCGGATATGCGTTATTGTTCCATGCCTGCCCTTCATGATAAGAGCGGTCCGCAGTATTGGTCCATAAATAGGTACGGACAGGCCTGCTAAAGTTGTCATATGCAGTGATATGCCATTTGCCTGCAGCCCGGAGTGCCGAATCCTGGGTCATGACAGCCCTGTCGAGCACATCATAGACCATATAAGTTTTGCCTGCTCCGGGGACTTTCTTGATAATATTGCGTAAACGTGCATCATACAGATAGACATAACACAATTCATTTGAAATACCTTCTGTAAGCTGCCAGCTATCACTGATCAATTCTACTGCTTTTGGCGGAATAACGAAGCGGAGTGAATTAAATTCATCATAAACGTAGTAGGTAGACAGCCAGCCTGCGTGGCTTTCAAGTGCAGCGCCTGCTTCCGCAACTTCTACCTTCTTCAATACTACCAGCCCTTCTTTATTCCGGTATTCCACCATTCGCTTTCCATGTTCATCGGTAGTTACCAACCTGGCCAATTGTCCTGTGCCATAGGTGCTGTTACTCAGTGGTAAGGAAGAATACAGCGTGTCGATAGTCCAGACTCTGACTTCATTCGCGCTATTCACACCATAACTAGTACTTATGCCCCGGTTACTACCCACCCAACTATTACCCGGAGCCATACTTTTGGTGACACGACTAAGCGGTGAAGCTTCATATTCGGTCTTGCTGTAATAAAAATTATCGCCCTCTCCCGTTGACAACGCGCCAAATACCCTTGTATAGAAATTATACTGAAAAGAGATAGGCTCCTCCTGGAAATTTCCATCACTGTATTTATTGTCACCCAGGATAGTAAGAGAGCTCTGGTAAGGAAGAAACGAATAGGCACTCCGTCCCATATTATCATAAACATAAGGCGTCACGATATCTTTTCCTCCTGATCCGGCACGCTTACGGACGAGTTGCAAGTCACGCCCAAGCCCATCCTTAAATTCCGTCACCAGGCTAACCTCTTTCAATAACCGATTATCCGATACCATATCATAGGGATCCAGTAAGGGCTTGGAAGGTGTCCAGGTCCTGACCCTGTTCAGGTATTGACCAGCCGGAGGATTAGCAGGGTTATATCTTGTTTGCGTAGCTGCATCTACACTGGTTTGCCCGCTGGGTATGATCTGAGCAGAGGCAGCCTGCAGCAGCAATATGCCTGCAAATCCCTGTGCAACTATTTTTATGATAAGTTTCATGATAAAGTATTAATAGGTTATTGACAGATACCCATCTGCACGATCATTCCTGAAGCATTCACCTCTACGTATATGCCCAGGCTGCTGATCCTGTAATATCTTGCCGGGGTGATCGTTGCAAGGCCGGGATCGCCATACAATACCGTTCCGATCCCAAGGCTACCCTGGTAATAAGCAGCAAGACTTAACGTAGCGAAACTGCAGACACCTGCTGAATTGAATCCACGCTCTAGCGTTACGCTGTTAACCGGCTGGGCAGCAGCGCAGGTATTGATTGCCTGAATAATTCCGTTCTCTACTTTAAAGTATTCATTGTCCATTGCATACCACCCGTCCCTTACAGGCATTGTTTGGGAATAATTGGCATATAAACCAGCTCCGGAAGCGATTGAAGAGGCCGGGAAAGTATATACAGTTGGAAGCAGGCTGTTGCTACAAACGGTTCCCGAAGGCGTTGTAACACCGGCATATTTCAGTGCCAGGGGGTCTGGCATACCACATCCGTTCTCATACAAGGTTTTGCCATTTACGATATAGATATAACTGCCAGCTGAAAAAGGGCCACTGTCCTTATAATAACCGTCAGGCAAAGGAGTAGTAAGGTCAGCGTCTGCATAGAAACCCGAGGGGAGCAAAGTATCTGCCTCCACCCCGGCAGCACTTCCTGCCTGATCTATGGGTACCGGCAGTCCCAGGCTTGCCCATAGCGAAGACTTATAAGCAGGAATATTGGCAATCTGGAAAGGATCACCACTGCAAATGGCGGATTTGGTTAATGCTCTGCCCAAAGTAACCTGCTGGCTATATAATCTTCCTGAATCGCAGTCTACAGGCCTTCCCGAATAATCGTAGCAGATCTTTTTGAGTACATATTTATTGTGATCCCTGATCAGTGACAGACGTCCGGCCTGATCATAGTCGTAGTAGGTTGTTTTGCCACTTGCGTCAGATTCTGAAGATACACCACCGTATGGAGAATAAGTATAGGTTGTTATAAATGCTGCTTCCAAAGCTGCCTCCTGCCGTAAAAGATCAGTAAAGAAACGAACCTCATTATCGTTAACAGGTACGTATGCTGCAAAGTCCTCCACCGCCTGACTACCACCCAATGCAGCTTCTACTGTAGCATAATCGGCCCCTGCTATTTTCGCTATTACCCTGCTATTCCCATAGCTCCACACGTAGCAGGTCTTGATTCCTTTTTCTGCCGATTCACACAACAGGTTTCCTTTTTTGTTATATAGGTAGTTTCTTGCACGGGTTTCTGCAGCACGATTTCTGTATTGTAACTCTACGGTGCCGGGAAGGATGAGGGCCGGGTCTTGCGCCAACCCCTGCACATAGTTAGTGATTTGCCTGCTTAGCTGAACACCTCCCGTATATTGCGTAACCTCTACCGGTATGCCTACCATTCCTCTTCTTACCATCGTGTCGTAGGGAAATATGGTTTTATCATGTGCATATGATACAGTTGTTTTTTTCTCTTCCCCTGTACTGGTTGTATGAACTGTTTCTTTCATAGTCCGGAAAAGGTTATCATAAAGGCTTGTCGTAGTAATAACTGATGAATCTATGCCGTAGTATTCGGTGCTGATGGTCTTCTTAAGGAAAGGAAAATAAGTGTATAGGTAACTCGCCGTTACACGCCTGGATTTGAAGGGCATGTTATTCAAAGTCAGCATCAAAGTCCTGATATGATTATCAAAACGGGCGGGGTCATCGTTATACTGGTATTCCACCCGCTTCACCCTGCTATTTGAAGCATTATAATAGTCTTCAGACAAAGGCTGTCCGCGCTCCAGGCTAAGGCTGCTGCCTTCGTCTTCTTTCCAAAATTCCTTTATAGAGGTGTTATCCGATTTCTGGTTGACAGGGACTATATCATGATAGCCATTATCATAATTCTTATATTTATAAACAATAAAACTATTATCGGCGTTAATCTCCGCCACCTCGGAATAAGTGATGGGATTGCCTCTTGTAGCGCTCATGGGGAAAATGGGATTCACGCTCCAGTGCTCTAAAGAAAGTAAGCCGTTAAAACGCGGGTCACCACTATAGCGCAGCGGAGCGGAGACCGGTATGTTGCTGAAGGTCTCGGAATAAACCGGAGAGTAGGCCAGTACGCCACTTGACAAAGTTCCGCCCGCAGCATAATCCTTCACATAGGAATATCTCTTTTCAGAAGCCACCTTTCCGGGAGCATCATAACTACTGATCCTTTTTATACGCACACCCGAAGTCAACAGGTTCTGGGTCAATGCAGTTGTTGTAAAAGGCCAGGTATTCACCTTTACGCTGTAATAGTTAGGCTCGTATTCAAAAACAGTATAGCCGCCTGTAGGGTAGATCAGTTTTTCCAATATTTCTGCTCGTACAAAAGCGGTATCAGGTTCTTTGGACTGATATAATAAATTTGCGTCGGCATTGTAAAGAGGAGCTTTATAAGGCTCTCTGCCGTTGTAGTAACCATAATGATCTGTCTTGCCGGAAAGATAAGGCGGCAGTTTTAAAGGGTTATATTCGAACTGGTAAACCTGCGGACCAATACTGACAGACAGCAGCTTTAACCTCTCGAAAGTATTGTTCGTATAATTGAACCGGATGTCTTTGGTCATCTTGTTGTTCTTATCCAGAACCCGTATGCGGTCCAGCTTATCCGGGATCATATCCTGCGTATAAGCATAGTTGATATCCGGGTACCAGATGAACATGTTTTCATTTACAGGCACATAAGGATCAAGCCCGCTATGGTCATTGAAATCTTTATGAAAATAATAAGCCATGCTGTCAAGATAGAGATCGCGCGGATATTGCAGTTGTGCGCTGGCGGGAGAAGTTGTAAAAACAACTGAGTCCCGCGGCGTCACAATACTGGTGAGCACGTTTACATTCACCAGCGTACTTTTTTCGATTCCTATCTGCTGATGAGTTGTTCCCAGGTCAGGCTCCAAGGCAGAAGCATTACCAGACCATATCCATCGCTGTAGATTGCTAAATCCGACTTTTGTAACCACAATCCCCCTTTTATAATTAAAAGTGATCTTATAATTATTAGGGGATTCTATAGAGCTTAGATTCCAGGTCGTGGGAATGATCAGGTTCTGCATCATCAGCATATCGAATGTGCCGAAATTATGACCCGGCCTGCTTAGCTCTATCGAACTGTCTGTGCCACCAAATCTATATTTGATCCCTTTTTCATCTGTAATCGTAAAAGCATAGAGAATCCGCTGCTTCAATATGGTGTCGTTTGGAGGTACAGTGATTTTCAGATCGGGAATCTGTGGCAAATGAGGCATCACGAAACGCTTGTATTCCGCGAATTCGGCTTTCACCGAAAGATAACCACCCTGGCTGCTTTGTATTTTGAATACACTATCATAATTAATAAAGAATTTACCGGAATAGCCGTTAAAGTTAAAGTAATACTCATCCGGGGCGGGGAAATCGCCCTGGACAAAAAAGCCCCAGCGCTGGTGGCGGGTCAGCATACTATCCGAACTCCATATGTCCTCTGAAGTTGGACTGTTCAGGAACGGAACGGTCGGATCCGGCGATGTAACCGGCTCATTATCCGGAATGGATCTTACTACCCTTGTAATTGATCCGCCGCTGCTGATGCCCCAACCTAGCCCCACCAGGCCGGGATAATTATCCGGCCTGATTCCCGATGCCGAATGATAACTCAAACTAATAGGAACTTGCAAATCTTTGTAAACCAGGTTGTACAGGGGTACCGACACCTGGGGGATACCGGTATAGTTACCTATCGGCACCTGCCCAAAAACACCCAGCGAACTGGCAGTAGGCGACGCAGGAACAAAGTCCTTGCTTTGCCCGTTGGATGGGGGTGCAAAGGCAATACTATACTGACTGAAAGCGGCAAACCAGGCAGAGCAAAGCACTGCCATGATGATGAATCTTTTAACAGGGAACATACAGGAATATTATCGTTTCAAAGGATTTTCTTAAGCAGCAGTAATAACACAAAAGAGAGATCTATCAAAGGGCGAAGGCTCCTCTCAAAATGAAAGGAAGAAAGAAAACATGATAGCGAACAAATGGCTAGGCCGTAGACGGGAACAATAATTCAATCAATACAGATTCCGATACTGCCGCGTTCAGATAGGTAGGGTGCATAGGAAAAGAGTTTTACAGGTTGAACGATACCAGGCAATTTAAGAAAAAAACGCCAAAATATATTTTTTTTCAAAATATTATAAAGCCGGCTTTGCACGAGTACAAGCCTACTTCCATCCACAATAATAAACGGACAACCGTAACCGTAAAAGACATATGAAGGCGTTCGCCATTTCAGCCTGTCAGCCGGAGATGTAATGCCGCCCTTTTACAACATCAGCTTCACCACAAGCTCCTTCATCAAACCCGCATCTTCCGTACCGCCGTCGCCGATGCCTATGCTGCGGAGGTTGTAATGGTGCAGCAACAGCAGTATCTTTTCCGTAGATCGGAAGTTATAGTTGCGTGTTGCCGCCAGGTAATCTTTTGCGAAGAAAGGATGCACACCCAGCGCAGCGGCAACAGACTTTTCGTCTTTGCTCTCGAGCCCGAATACAATAAATACTTTACTGAAAAAATTATATAATGCAGGCAGCAGCATTTGTATGGGCGCCGCCTTGGGATTGGCTTCAAAATATTTGATGATGCGGATGGCCTTTGGCAGGTCTTTTTTTACAACCGCATCCTGGAATTCAAAGACATTGAATTCTTTACTTATTCCTACAAAGGTTTCGATATCTTCTTCCGTAATGTTCTTGCGGCCGTTGAGGTTCACGGCTATTTTATCTACTTCATTATGCAAGCGGCTCAGATCATTCCCGATATGATCTACCAGCAACAGAAGTGCTTTCTGGCTTATGGTAAGGCCTTTTTGCTGCACCATCTGGTTCACCCATTCCGGCAGCTGGTTATCATACATTTTTTTGGTGGTAAGCATCTCCCCTTTTTGCTTCAGCATTTTTGCGAATTTGGTTCGCGCATCTACTTTCTTTTCTTTGTAACTCACCACAAAAACGGTGGACGACAAGGGATTGTCGATATAGGCTTCCAGCTTTTCCACATCGCGCATTTGCTGCGCTTCTTTCAGCACCACTACCTGCCGCTCGGCAAACATGGGATAACGGCGGCAGGCGTTTACGATGGCTGTCCAGTCGGCGTCACGTCCGTAAAAAACAGTGAGGTTGAAACCTGCCTCGCTCTCATTCAATATGTTATGTTCTGCATAGTTAATAACCTGGTCAATATAATATGATTCGTCGCCTTCGAGCCAGTAAACGGGTTTAAACTGCCCTTTTTTCCATTCGTTGATGATCTTTTCTGCAGACATGGGGCAAAGATAGGGACCAGGGGTTAACGGCTGGTGTAACGCCCTACCTTTTTGGCATGGTTTTGGAATTTTCGGGTTCCAGATGTGTTTATTTTAATTTATTATTGAACTAAAAATTCCTCAATATGAGTACTGTTAATGATCCTTCTGTAAACCCCAGGACACCTGCTGCCAATTCTGGGAAGGACAACCGTAAACTGATCTATGGTGCATTGATCGTTTTACTGTTGGGCACCTGGGGGTATATTATTTTCGACAAGAGCAAATCAAAAGCTGAACTAGACCAGCTGCAAACGCAATTCACCAACGTTGATTCTGCCAGAAGCTCTATCCAGGCCGAATATAACGACGCTCTTTCGCGTATGGACTCCCTGTCAGTTTCCAACACCCAACTTCAGGGTTCCCTGGCAGAACGTAAGACTGAAATCGACAAGCTGAAAACCGAGATCAAAGGCATCCTGTCTCAAAAGAACGGCGATTTGTCACGCGCCAAAAGCAAAATTGCCGAGCTTAACGGCAAGATCAACGATCTGCTGGCCGAAGTAGAACGCCTCAGAGGTGAAAACGAAACGCTTACTGCCAACAACCAGCAACTGACAGTAGAAAGGGATACGCTGAATTCACAAAAACAAACGCTGCAGCAAAATCTTACCACTACCCAGAGTGAAAAAGAACACCTGGCCGACGTAGGTTCTACGCTTCACGCTTCCAACATCGCTATCGCGGCTATAGACGTGAAAAACAGCGGTAAAGAGAAATCTACCACCACTGCAAAACGCGCCGACCTGCTCCGCATTTCTTTTAACCTCGATGAAAACAGGATTGCTCCCAGCGGTAACAAAGAACTGTATGTTTGCATCACAGCGCCCGACGGCAAGCCTATCTCCATTCCTGCATACGGCAGCGGTACTTTCGTTACACGTGAAGACGGCGAGAAAGTATTCACCAATAAGGTAAATGTTCAGTATGAGCAAGGCAGGCGCACTCCTGTAAGCTTCGACTGGAAACAGGACGGTAAATACCAGACCGGTGATTACAAAATCGAGATCTACCAGAACGGTTACAAGATCGGCGGCGGAACCACTACCCTTAAAAAAGGCGGCTTATTCAGCTAGTGTTCCCCTTCTTATATATAACCATCAAGAGGGTGTATCGGCATTGATACACCCTTGTTTTTTTCCAACACTGAAATCTTGCAGTATTCACGGATATTCCGGTACTTTAACCGCAAATACACAAGGCACACCATGAATCCCTGGCTTAACTGGAAATCGGTACTTAGTCTGCTTGCAATCGTCATTGTTACTGCAGTGATCCTGTATTCCCGCACCTTGTCCGATAAAATAGCCGGTGATGAGCGAAAAAAGGTGGATGCATGGGTGGAAGCACAGCAAACCATTATCGATACCGGCAAGGCCAACGGGCTTTCTCTTGCCACCAAGATAATTACGGAAAACACCGATATACCAATCATCGAAACCAATGAGAACGACAGCATTACAGGCAATCACCTGAATCTGGACGAAGATAAGATAGCAGCAGATCCCAACTACCTGCAACGGCAGCTCCGGAGCTTTAAGCGGCTTAACCCTCCTATTGTCTTCGTCATAAAAGAAAAGCCTTACCAGGCCAACTATTATTACTATGGTCCCAGCCTGTTGCAGCAGCAGGTGAAGTATTACCCGTTTGTACTGTTGCTTATTCTTTCTGTTTTTCTCACGCTGACGCTCTTAATGGTACGTACCAGTCATAAAAGCACTCAGAACCAGCTATGGGTAGGAATGGCTAAAGAAACGGCTCATCAGCTGGGCACACCTGTAAGCAGCCTGCAGGGATGGGTAGAAATGCTGAAAGAAAAGGATGACCTCGCCCCTATCGCAAATGAAATTGAAAAAGACGTGATACGGCTTCAGCTGGTGAGCGACCGTTTTGGCAAGATAGGAAGTACGCCCCACCTGGAATCGCATGATATAGTGGTGCAGGTGGCTGCTATGGTGGATTATATCCGCCGGCGTGCAGGCAACAGGGTGGTTTTTGAAATGACGCCGCTGCCGCCCATAGCCATCTTTGCACTGATATCGCCTCCGTTATTCGACTGGGTAATTGAAAACCTGTTGAAGAATGCTCTGGATGCCATGGATGGAAAAGGAACGATCACAGTGCACATTCAACAACATCACCAGCAGGTATGGATCGACATCTCCGACAGCGGCAAAGGCATTGCGCGGAAAAACCTTCGTAAGGTGTTCCTGCCCGGTTTCACTACCAAAAAAAGAGGCTGGGGTTTAGGGCTCCCCCTTTCACGTCGTATTGCAACAAAATATCACAAGGGCGATCTGAGCATCCGATTCAGCGAACCCGGAAAAGGAACAGGATTCCGCTTTGTATTGCAGGCGGGGCCAGCTGGGCTGCCTGAGTTATCATGAGCACTCAACGGCGGGGCAGTTCGAATCTCCTCCGCTACATTAAGCCACAACAAAAAATCTGAAAAAAAATTCTCCTTATGCATTTGGAATCAAATGATTCCTCCTATATTTGCCGCCCGTTGCGGAGATGGCGAAATTGGTAGACGCACTACTTTGAGGTGGTAGCGCCTTTTACCGGGCGTGGCAGTTCGAATCTGCTTCTCCGCACAACGAAACCCGCGCATTGTCGCGGGTTTCGCTTTTTATAAAAAATGCGCAATGCTTAACGCTGCTATCCTCATCCTGCACAACCTCGGGATCAATGCCAAAAGTTGCGGAGTTCCTTACTTCTCCTGTAAAAACTACGCTTTATATACCCGTCTTAAAGCCGCTTTAGTCCCGCACTGGCAACACTTGCCATCAAATCTGCAACGCAAGTTAAAAAACGGTACCACCCTTTTCGGCGATAACAATCACCCTATGGCAATGACTGCGATCATGCCCTTTGGCATAATTACTGATTAGCTTTATTACATAAACACAACGCTATGGATATCATTATTCAATCATTAGGATTTAACGCAGGCGAATCTTTGGAAAGCTTTATCAGAGAGAAAGTGAATGGCCTGAAAAGTGATCGTATCATCAGGGCGCAGGTGACACTCTATAAGGGTCCCGCTTCTGAACCGGAAAATAACTATTGCGAAATACGCCTGGAGGTTCCTGGTTACGATCCGTTCGTGAAAAAAAGCGGCCAGTATTTCGAGAATTCAGTAAGCGAATGTATCGATGTACTGCAAATGCAACTCAGCAAATCCAAAGATAAAAATGCAGATCGCCGCCAGGCCGATGCCGAAAAAGTACAGGATGCCCTACTCGAAGGCAGCACAGATGATGATGATGTAGAATTGGAAGATGTCGTGAAATAGTTCCTGTAAGCTTAAAGCAACAGGCATATACAAAAACAGCAGGATATCCGGGGGGGTATCCTGTCTTGTTATATATATAAGCGACCGGCTGCCCGGAATCCAGCGCCTATCCCCCTACCTTTGTTACACATGAATACCATCCGTCACCGCTATTTTATTGTGCATAAACCGCATAGTATGTTATCCCAGTTCATTGGTACCGACAAAGGCCGGATGCTGGGCGAGCTCAACTATCCCTTTCCGGAAGGAACGCATGCGATAGGACGGCTCGACTATGAATCGGAAGGTCTGCTACTGCTTACTACCAATAAAAAGGTTACACGTTTGTTATTCCAGGGCGAAGTGCCGCATAAACGAAGCTACCTGGTGCAGGTACGCGGTATTGTTACCGAAGAAACGCTGCTGCAATTGCAGTCCGGCATCGCCATCCGCGTAAAAGGAGGGGTAGATTATACAACAGCCCCCTGCCAGGTTCAACTGGCCCAGGCGCCGCAGGGTTTGCCGGAGCTGCCCCACGATCTAAATCCCTATGTCAAATCAAGCTGGCTTCGTATTGTTTTAACCGAAGGCAAGTTTCACCAGGTCAGGAAAATGGTACGATCGGTAAATCACCGTTGCCTGCGCCTTGTGCGTGTGGCTATCGAAGATATCGATCTCGATTTACAGAATCAGCCACCGGGAACAGTAAGGGAAATCGAAGAATCGGCATTTTTCTCTCAATTATGCATTAACAACTGGTAGTTAAACAGTTTCTTTTAACAGAATTTGAACAAAAAAGGCAGCTTAAAGCAGAAAAAATACAAATTTTTAAAAAATTATATACCTGAAAATGAGGTTGGGCGTCATAATAAACCGGGTTATAACTACCTAATTATCAGCACATTCATACAAAGCCTACTGTCTCTTACGATAATGAAATGAACCAAAACATGGTTTGTGCTGCCCTATGTACCGATGTACTTTTGTATTGTAAGAATAAGCTAACACATTGTTTTGCCGCAGTAAACAACAAAAACGAAATTTTATGAACGCTACATCAGTACGTGCCGCAATGACAAAAATGACTCTGGTAAGTTTAACTGCTGCTTTTTTATTTATCGCAGCTCCTTTCACCAGCAAGGCGAATAACAATAAAGAGAAAGAAAAAGTAGCTGCTGCTGCGCTTAACGCTAAACAAGTATCTGTTCAATATACTGGTACACTGGAAGGAAACATCCTGTTCCGCGTGAAATTCGATAACCCAACTGCTCAGAAATTCAGCCTGATCGTTAAAAATCACTTAGGTGATGTTTTATACTCTGGCCAGTTCACTGACGCCGATTTCAACAAAGTAGTAAGCTTTGTAAGCGACGACGAAGACGAAATGACTCCTAACTTCATCATCCGTATCGGCAGCCAGCAAATTTCTCAAAGCTTTTCTGTAAACAGAAGCACAGAGATCGAAGAGCAATTGGTTGTTACTAAACTGTAATTGATCCGGTTAGTAAACATAATTTCAACCTGAAGAGGCCGCAACAAATGTTGCGGCCTCTTCTATTTAAGATTTAAGAGAAATCCGTTTTACCTTCTGTCTACCAGTAAATACCTATGGCCGCTACAATCAGGAGCACATGAATGACGCCCCCGGCCATTTTCTTCGCCATCTCCTTCTTATGTTCTTTCACTGCTTTAGCCAGTAACAAACGGGCAGCTTTATAGTGCTTCTCATATTGCACTACCGATTCCCTTGCAGCTTCTAACTGCCTCACAAACTCGCTATGTAATGTTGCCAGCTCCTGTCTCATTTGTGACGCGCCTTCGGTCTTTATCTGCTCCAATGCTACCTGCATCTTTTCATGCTCCGATTTGCTAATCGATGTCATAGGTACCTACTGTTTAATCCTCCTGCTTTTTTAATAATATGATGATATATAAAAAGCAGCGTTGTCATGTTTCTAAATGGGTTAAGTAATTGTAAACAATTGGTTTTCATGCAGCGCAACCTTACTATGTGCATGATACTAATTTAAATATGTCTGCAGCGCAGTCATTTTGTTAATTAGCAATAAGGTCATATTATGGTAACATTTCCAACTTTTTTTTCTCCGAAAAAACGGTTTGGTGATCATAAACATTAAAATCACAAAACAATGAATTTCAATTAGTTGAACAAATAATTAACACAATAAGCATGATAAAAGTCATTGAAACTTAGTTTGTAAACCCTTATATGCCGGAATATCTTTGTGTTATAGAAATAAGTTAAGGTATTAGAAAAAAGAAAAGGTATACCGGAACGTTGTTTTGCCAAGCATAAACTTTAAAAATGAATTTTATGAACACACAATCCGTAAAAGCCGCAATGACAAAGTTATCAGTAGTAGGTTTCGCAGCCTTTGCAATGCTTGTAGCAACACCTGCCATCAGCAAAGCGAACAACGACACTAAAAAAGAGAAAGAAAAAGTTGCACTGGTATCAAAAAGCCAGGTATCTGTAAAATACGCAGGAACGAACGAAAACAGCGTTGTTTTCCGTGTTCAGTTCCACAACCCCACTGCTCAGAAGTTCAACCTCATCATCAAAAACCATGATGGCGACGTGATCTACAGTGGTCAGTATAGCGACATGCATTTCAGCAAGACCATTCACCTGCTGAAAGAAGAAGACGAAATGAACCCTACCTTCATAATCCGTACTGCTAACCAGGATATCGCCAACAGCTTTACTGTTAGCACAGCTACAGATGTACAAAAAGATGTTGTAGTTACCAGGTTGTAATTGATGATTTAGTAATATAAGATTTGAGCTAAAAAAAGCCGTGGTTCTCCACGGCTTTTTCATTTTGTATATCGGGGGTATATTACCAAACGTTGCGCGGACACCAGTCGCCATAACGGTTGCCCAGCAAAAAGCCCAGTACAATTTCGTGCGATCCGTTACTAACGGTATTCAACAATGAAGTTGTACGATCGTAAGAGTAGCTCAGGTTAAATGCACGGCTCACATTTATGCCGGCCATTACATTCCATCCATCATCCTTACGGTAACCTGCGCCCGCCCACACAAAATCGCGGTATTGCAGTTTAGCATTCAAATCCCATTGAACCGGCAAAGGACTCACGCTTTTTAACATCACAGAAGGAATAACATTCCAGTCTTCATCGAGCAGAAAACGGTATCCCGCAGTGAAGAACATATGTGGTGTCATTTTATTGCCGCCACCTACTTTGTTATTCGAGAAGTAAACACTTTGCCCCATCAGTTGCTGCACCGAAGCGCCCAGGAAGAAATCAGGACCATATAAATATAATCCCGCCATCAGGTCGGGCTTCATAGCGCTTACCACACCACTGCTGTAAACGGCAGGGTCAACCTGTGTATTCCCAAAGTTGAGTTTGTTGGCATCAAGACTTGCATTGAATACACCTGCACCAAAGCCTGCCGATAAACTGGTACGCGGACCAATACCCAGGTGATAGGCATAGGTTGCATAGGCTGAAAAATACTTTAGCGGCCCCGTTTGATCATTGATCACCTGCATGCCGATGCCATGATGCGGTTCTGCTGCACTATAATCCTGCCAGTAGTCATTGCCTCTTGGGTTCATTCCATCTACCTGGAAAGAAGTTGCTGTAGTGCGGTAATCCTTTTTATTCAAGGCGCCATGAACAGTAAGATAGGTAGTAACAGGGGCATCCTTCAACCCTGCCCATTGACGGCGATGACTTAGTTTTACATCTACATAGTTTTCAATTCCTGTAAGCGCAGGATTCAATATGTATTGATTGATCACGTACTGTGAATAATGCGGCTTCTGCTGTGCATGCCCCATTAACCCCAGCAACACACCAAACGCAGCAAATGCAATTTTCTTATTCATACATCAATTCGTAGTTAGTCTTGATTCATTGTAAAGCAGTTCAATTGATCAGGGTAAAGGCCTGCCTTGAAGATACACCATCTCGTGCCTTTTCTGCAAACATTTCGACATTCTGTTACAAATATGCCGGGAAACCACTAAATTTTCATGACGGAAAACACTCAATTCTCCCCCTATCGCAATAGGGTAACCGAACCTGTTTGCCGCGGCTTCCCTTCACCAGGCACGATTATATAGTAATAAGTTCCTGACGCCACTGGCTTTCCCTGGTAAGTGCCATTCCACGGCAATGCATATCCTTTCGATTCAAAAACCTTTTGCCCAAAACGGTTGAAGACCTGTAATACCGATGCCGGGTAACTGTTTAACCCCGGTATCAGCCACAGATCATTCTGCCCATCGTCATTGGGAGAAAATGCATTCGGTACTGTTATCGCCGATAATACAGTAACATATACGCTGTCATGGGCTTCACAAATACCTGATACTACTGTTAAGTAATACCGCCGGCTTACCGGGGGCATCGCATAAGGCATTGCTACCAGGGGATTCGACAGCTGATCGGCAGGCGACCATCGAATAGCCACGCCTGCTGCAGGACGTACTACACTGGTTAACTGCACCGATGCGCCTTCGAGGATCGTTTTATCAGGTCCGGCATCTACCTGCGGCTGGGCATATACTGTCAGTTGTTTTATCACTTCTTCCGACTCACAGCCGTTACCACTCGTAACTTTCTGTATAAGATCATAATTACCTGCAACGGTAAATTTCTTTGCAGGGTTTGTTTGTACCGATTCATCGCCATTCCCCAGCACCCAATGCCAGCCTGTGATACGGCCACCATTGGCTGTAGATTCGTCGGTGAGTTTTATTTCCTGTCCGCTGCAGATCTCTGTTGCCGAAAGGCTGAAGCCGCCACCAGGACGTTGTAAAAAAGAAGACAATACTTTACTGGCGCTGTCGCTGCAACCATCTCCCGCTGCTGCAACCAGCTTTACCTGGTAAGCGCCTGCTGAGGCATAGGTATGTACCGCATCTTTTTCCGTGGCGGTTGTTCCATCTCCAAAACTCCAGCGATAGGTTGGCGCATTTGCCGTACCGGTATAACTGCTTTGATTGGTGAACCTGGCTTCACTATTGGGCAGGCAGATATTCTCAGGCAAGGTAAATGCAACTGCAGGCTTAGCCGCTTCGGCAAGCTTTAGCTCACGTGTAGTATCGGCATAACAGCCGTTCGCAGAATTTACTTTGAAATACATTTTGTTGCCTGTAACGGCAGTATAGGTATAACTGGCAGTAGCAACGGTAACATCACGTCCGCCACTCCTCCATAACCAGCCTGTGATAGTGCTGGTATCGGTCGTCGGCGCTTTTTGAAAAGCAACGTCAAAGGGTGCACAGCCTGCAAAGGCATAAGTAAAATCTGCTACCGGGCGATGCCTTGCTTCCAGGTACCCTGTAAAGGTTTGTGTGTTGGAACAATTCCCTATCACAGGCGTAGTAACCGTAACCTGTATACCGCGCACGCCATCTACTGTAAAGCTGTCGTAACGCGGTAATCCATAAATATAGTAGGTACGCCCATTTTCCGTAATACTGCTGTCGGCTACAGGACTGTTGATCACCAGGTCCTGGTCGTTATGCGAGATGCCCACAGCGCCATTGAAATGCCATTGTATTTTTGTGGGCTTGTATTCTGTTTTCAGCGCCAGCTTAAACAGGCTTCCCCGGCATACCGTTTCCACCAAAGGCGCCTGGTCTTTTTCCTGCAGCTTTATCATGCCGGTAAGGCTTTGCAACGGCACAAGATTAAAAGCGTAACTCTCATAATCGCCCAGGCCATAGGTTATGGCCGTAAAAGGCACTTCGCTTTCTACCGTAACAGCCAGGTCCGAAGCTATCCACCGTTTCACCAATATCGTATAAGCAGGATTATTGGGATGTATATACGAATGATCGAAAGTCTTACTGCCGTTCACCGATAATGTATTGGCTCCTGCAGTGGGCACTGCTATCGTCAGATAGTTCTGCATGATAGCAAGCATATAGCTATTGTGGAAATCAACACGCTTTACAGCCTGTTCTACAGGGCTCAGCACTACCATCTCCGGATCACCGGTACCGTAAGTATTACAGCTTTGCGAGGTCATGAACTGAACTACCATTATGGGCTTATCCGCTTCTATCATATCGGCCTCATTACTGGTGTACTCGTAGTAGAGCTGGTTCACCAGGCCGGTTAATGTTGTTCCATTACGTTTTACAACGGTTGCAGGATCTTTCACCAGTACGCGGTAAATGGCATTGTTGTAACGCAACGGAGAAACAGAGCTCGAAAAGGGAGCTGTTACATAGGTTTTACCCCAGGTTTGTTCAGGAGGGATCTGCTGAATGATAAAGTCGGATGTCATGCCGCAGATAGGTGTGCCTATGCTGCCGCTGAAAACAGCAAAGGGCAGACATTGCCCGTTATCATTGGATACAGATTTAACCACTGTTCCTGTTAACTCGGTACGGTAGGTGGCGCTTTCTATAACATATACCTGGCCCTTGTTTAAAGTAATGGTATAAGGAACAGCAGCCACATGTCCTGTAGTGGTATTGGCAACGGGTGTTACTTCTATCTTGGTTTTATCCTGCGCCGCAATGACGCATACATAACTGTTATTGTCTGAAGGACTGTTGACTGCAGCATAAGAATAGCCCCAGGTTTCCTGCGATAACAACATGGTTCCGCCGGAATAGGCAGCGCCATAAAAATGGGCATAGCAGGCGATGGGCGCCGTACTGTGAATGTATACATGCCTGTCGTATAATACATCGGAAGTACCTGCCGCACCAACTTCTACAAAGTCAGGAATGGCTTCGGTAACAAATGATGCGTTAGCTGGTACCTGGTAAGTTCTTTCCCATACCCTGGTTCCCGACACGGCACGCACTGTAACTGTTGCCGCTTCTTTTGCGGTACTCAGATCGAGCAGGATGGTAGTATTGGTAATACTACGGGGCTTTACCAGCCAAAAGTCTTTCCCGCGCTGGGAAAGACTTTGGCCAATAGACTGGTAACTCATGAAACTGAACACCAGCAGTATCAAAACTGGTAATGCTTTTATTTCCTTCATATGATATCCCTCTGCTCCTTTATCACCAATACTTGTTTATTTTAAGAATTACAATACTTTAAGCGCTACCCTTCTGTTTTTCTCTCTTGCTTCAGGAATATCTTTCCCATCCGCTGTTGTCTCTTTCTCTAATGGGCAACATGCTCCGTATCCTTTTGCTACCAGCCTTTCAGCTGCAATGCCTTCTTTTACGAGGTAGTCGGTACAGGCCTTAGCACGCTGTTCCGACAGTTTAAGGTTATAAGCCTCTTTACCGGTACCATCGGTGTGTGCACCGATCTCTATTTTTATATCAGGATGTGCCTGCAGGTAAGCGGCCACTGCTTTCAGCTGCCCATTGCTGCTTTCATCCAATGCGGCGCTGTTAAACGCAAACAGCACATGCTGTAACAAAGCCCTGTTGTGCTCTACCACTATTTCTTCTTTAGGCGTTTCCTTTGGCGTAACCGGCGCTGCTGCCACAGGTGTTTCTTTTACTACAGGCGGTGGCGGCGGTTGCAGCTTGTTCACAGCAAATAACTCGAGGCAGCATGCCGAAGAACGGTCCGAGCTGATGATAGCGTGCTCCAATAACCCATGTGCCTGCTGATTGGTGAAATAGATATCGTCCTTTACGGAGTTTACCGGGGCACCAAGGTTTACCGGGGCTTCCCAGCTTCCACCTATCTTACCCTTGCTGGCAAAAAGATCAAAGCCCCCCATACCGGTTCTGCCATTGGCTGCAAACACCAGTGTCTCTGATGCCTGGTGATAAAATGGCGCCTGCTCGTCTTCAGCAGTGTTGACCTGGCTTCCGGCATTGACGGCCTTACCTGCAACGCCTTTTGCATCGAGCGGCGCATACCAGATATCAAACTTCCCGTTCCCTCCCGGCATGTCTGAAGCAAATAACAGGTAAGCCCCGTCGGCAGTTACCTGCGGTTGCCTGGCGCTGTATCCTTTTGCATTAATGGTAACATTCAGCAATGCAGGTTTGCTCCAGGTATTGCCGCGTTTTTCGCTGCTATACAACACAGATGTTTTCTTACCATCTGCCGCTACTTCCCAGGCTGTGAAATAAATACGCTTACCATCGGCACTGAATGTGGCTACGCCCTGCTGATCGAAATTTGTACCGGGAAATTGTAATACCGCAGCAGCACCAATCACGTTGTTGGCAACAGGTGCAGTATATAACTGGTTGGTGTAAGTACCCCTGGTTGAGGTATAGGCTAATGTATTACCATCTACCCATGCTGCCGCATAACTTGCGCCTTCCTTATTCACCGCCGAATCATACTTTTGAATAGTAGTATGTTTATCCGCCGCTGCTAATGACTGCTCTATGAAACCACAGTTTTCTATTTCCTGTTTCGCCAGCTTTTTATAAGCTTCCTCGCCGTTATAAGACGAAAGGAACTGCTGTTGCTGCTGTTTTGCTTCTGCATATTTGCCATTGGCGCGCAAACATACCGCATACCAGTAACGTGCAAGCGGATATTGCGCCGGCGCTTCTTCCACTATCTGCTGGTACGCTTTCTCTGCATTGGCATAATAGGTAAGATTACGGTAGCTTTCTGCAAGACGGTAACGTATTTCCATACTGCCCGCACCTTTCTTAACGGCAGCAGCCTGCTTTTGTATGATATAAGGCTCATAACCACCCTTTACAGAAGGATGAAGCCCTATATATTTTTCGTAATAAGTTGCAGCCGAATTAAAGTCGCCTTTGGCATAATAATCATCTGCTGCCTTCTTATAGTTGGCTACATATTGCGCCTGGGTCACTGACACCACACCACAACAAATGGCGGCCAGCATAAAATATCGTATAGGTTGACTGATTCTCATTTAAGATAATTTACTGTTTGGAATACTACAATCTGGGACATACGAAAGGAACGGCATCGGTCTTGGCTTTCTTACGGCCTGTAAACGTAAGCGAGATCTCGAAGCTGTTGGCATTGCCTGCCACCTTTGCGAGGTCCGATGTATTGACATCGTAGCTTACTCCCAGCACAAAATTATTGTGGTAAAAACCTATATAAGGAGAGATCGCATCGTCGAAGCGGTAGTTGGCGCCAAACAGGAAATCAGTAGCATCCGAAGCCTTTAACTGGGCATAAGCGCCGGCCATCTTTTCTTCGGCCGATCCCTGCTTCATATATAACAGGTTAGGCGTAATGCTAACTACATCGGACAAGTTGATTTTGGCACCGCCGTGAATGGTATAACGCACCGGCATCTTTTGTCCCTGGCCGCCGGAAATAAACGGATCATCGGGCTGGGTTAAGTGATAAGCCGAAAAACCTGCAAATACATTCACTTTCTTTCCCGGAGTTGCGTCAAAGTACATGGCGCCGGCACCCGCGTCAAAAGCCATGGCGGAGTTCTTCGACAGGATCTCGTTCATTGGTATGTTCAGGTTTAAACCATTCGCCAGCTCATCCCATTGCGCTCCTGTCTGGAATTTTGAAGGGTTGAACTTCCTGTTGATGACTCCACCCGTTAAACCTACTGTAATACGATGGTTGCCATCTCTGCCAAAACGTAAGCCGGTATAGGCTACGCTCAGGTAACCGTTCAGGTAGTTGTACGCCCCGCCGGCCGCCGTCTGGTTCATCAGGTTCACACCCAGGTTAATGTTCTTTGAGGTAACCATATCCGCCGATACACCGGGAGTAGAGAATCCGTTATTGATACTGCCCCACTGGTTGCGGTAGATGCCGGTAACGCGGTAATCACCGTCGATGGCACCTGTTAATGCAGGGTTAAGCCACAATGGATAAACATAGTACTGCGAAAAATGTGGATCGGTTTGCGCTTTCACCGCTGTGCTGCCCAAACAGGCAGCCAGCAGTAATATAAACAGGTTCTTATTCTTTTTCATAAACAATTTGTTTTGGTAATTAACGGATCAGGCTTAAGCTTCCTTTCGCGCTGGTTGAGCTGCCACTGGTGAAGGTGAGCTGTACTACATACATGTATACGCCTACAGGTAAAGGTTTGCCATTCTGGGTACCATTCCATCCCTGTTGCTGATCGGTGGTCTCAAATACTTTTTGTCCCCACTGATTGAAAACCGCCAGGCGCATCCTTTGAATGGTTCTGCCATATACCCTGAACTCATCATTCTTACCATCTCCGTTTGGAGTGAACATGTTGGGCACAAAATAATTGTAGGTAAGCGTACGTGCAAAAGCGCTGTCCGATACTATCGCCTGGCATTCCAGGTCGGCAGTGGCTTTTACAACCAGGCTAAGCGTATCTCCGCCATGTAAACCGGTTACAGTATGAGAAAGGCCGGTAGCGCCCGAACTTGGCGTTTCAAAATTCACCCTGTTTCTCGATACAAGATAACCTTTGGCGCCGGGAACAGCAGTCCAGGTAAAGTTTGCAGTTTCACCCGTAACAGCCGCGGTGACCACTTCGGTGGCCTGCTGCAGTTTTTCCAATCCTACGGCTTTCATACGTACACGCTGTGCCGTACCGCAACCATTGGCAGCGATGGCTTCAACATAATAGATCAGGCTGTCCTTGGCCGCAACAGGTGCAGTAGTGAAGTCTGTACCGGTATGTAAAACCTCCCCTTCCGTGAAGGTAGGATAGAAAGGCGCTGTATACCATTCGTAACGGGCGCTGGTCACTGCATTGTTCAATTCAAACTTTGCCGTACTGCCGCCGCAAACAGCTATTGAATCCACTTTCAGCTGCGCATTTGCGATATAAGAACAGGAAAACTCGTAAGCGCCCATATCGGGTGTAGTGGTATTCCTGCGGGTACCAGGGAAATCTCTCTTCACACCTGCCGCAGCACCCTTGCTGCCCAATGCAGCTACGGTTGGTTTGAAGTTCGCATTCGCCGGATCGCTATAACCAGGATTGATGGCAACCGAGTTAACATCGTAGGTAGAACCTTTCCAGTTGTCAACGGTTTTGTATTGTATACCGCCAAGATAACCTGTCCTGATATAATCGGAAGAAAGATCAATAAAGTAATCGTTGTTGTCGGCAATCACTTCCGAGCCGGCAGCCTTCAGGTAAATAGGGAAGCTCAGCGACGTTACTTTCCTGCGCAGCGTAACAATGTTGTTCCTGAATGCCGTTTTTGGTGAGCTCGCGTTCAAGTAAAGACCATAAGTTTCTCTTGCTACCGTTTTGGTAGTGTCGTCCAGCGATATTGTATTATGCAGGAAATAAGTATAATCGCAGGCCGACTGCAGGTAGATCGCCGTTTGTTTATTGGAACCGTTGAAATTATACATCAGGTTGTTGCTGATGATATTCGGGTTGTCCTCCGTTCCGCTTACACCTCCCATCCTGAAGCAGATCAGTTCATTGGAACTGGTAGGAAATGCATCGAACAGGTTATGAATTTTGTTACGGCTGATATCGGCGCCTGCTACGCCGGGCGCAATCCAGATAGCGTTTGCACCGCTGTTGACCTTAATGCTGGGACGGCTGATATCATTACCGGTAATTTTCATATTTACGGCGCCATTAAAATAGATGCCGTAAGTAACAAAGTTCAGAATGGTATTATTGGTAAAGGCATTATTGTATGCAGGAGCAGTTTCCGATCCTACGAAAAGCACACCATAAGCGCCGCCATCGATGATGTTACTGTCCAGTACGTTATAATCCGATAATGAAGTGGCGCTGGTAGAAGTACCACTGCCATTAAGCACAATGCCTCTGATGGTACTGGTGCTGTTATGCGGCATCAGAACAGTACATTTTTCAACGCGGTTACTATCGGAATTGTTCATGATATGGATACCAAAGGAGTTGCTGGTTGCAGTTCCTTCCACCACCAGGTTGCGGATAATAATGTGTGCAGCATTGTTCAATGTGAGTACGCCGGGAATAGTGGAAGTAGGCGTAGGATAGGTAAGCTTTTCACCATTACCGTTGAATGTTACCGTATTGGCAGCCGAAGCAAACTTAACGGGATTGATATATACCTGCTCTGTATAAGGACCACTGCCTGGCGCTACGTTAAAGCGAACAGGTCCGGCAATACCACAATACAGCTTGTCCAATGCATCGGCGAAACTTTTAAAGTTAGTGCCGGCAGTAGGCTGCGCTGCGTTGATGGAATAATCACCTGCAGGTAATAACGCATTCACTACTACCTGTACGGGAGTAGAATAAACAGTAGCCCCTCCGCAGGTTACAGCCGCCCTGTAATAATAGGTTCCGGGAGCCGGTACCAGCTCTGTAGCGGGTGAAGCCAGCACATTGCCGAAATTACTGAAGCTGCCGGTTGCTGTAGCGCTTACCTGCCATTGATATTGTTGTTGGTTACCTGCTGTATTACTGTTCAGATCAAGCGATACGATACCGCCTTCACAGGGACGGATCAATGGTATGGTATAAGCAGCATTACCGGCATTCGCAGGAGAGCTGCACGCAGCAGAAGTATATTCATAAGCGCCCAGGTCGGGAGCAGTTTTACTACGGGTGGTGCCGGCTACGTCGTTATCAACACTTACGTATACGCCACGGTTATCAAGTACTGTTGCAGTAGGTTTGAAATTGCCGGTTGAAGCGCTTTCAAATGCCGGGTCCTGTGTTATAGTAAGCATATCCAGCGCCGCCACTTCCTGCCAGCGCGCAAGGGTTGTACAGTTCGTGCCGGCGTAGTTGCCAATATTGGAACTGGTAACTACATAGTCGTTCCTGTTAACATATAAGTTGGTGGGAACAGGGCTCGACAGGCGTATGGCATTCACATTCGACGAACCGCCGTTGATAACTACAATATTATTGGCGAAATAGATACTGTCGCCGCCACCTTCCCAATGAATACCATATACATCACTGGAGGTGGTGGTTGCATGTACAGTATTATGATACATGCGTATGTTGCTGTTGCCTGAAGCGGCGCTTATTGCCTTGAACTTGGCAGTAGCATCGCAGCCATAGATCAGGTTATTCGCCACCAGCGTATAACGGCCTGGTAAAGGATCGTTCTGGGAGAACCTGATACCCTGGTAGGTAACGCTTTTGGTTGGTGTAACTTTTGTAAAATCATGCAGGCGGTTATTGATGATGCGACTGGCAGCTGCATGCACGTTAGACATGATAGCTGTAAAAGTAGACTGATCGCTTGCACCGCTGATATCATTACCCTGGATCAAAGTGCCATAGGCCCATTTCAAATGAATGCCTGTATTAACAGCGTCAATGATAGTATTGTTGGTGATCTGGTTGTCATCCATTTCAGCGCCATCTTCACTGTTGTTAAAGCCAATTGCATAGTAGCCGCCGGTAATGGTATTGCCGGTGATGATGTTGTTGTCGCAGTCACCAAATCCATTGGAAGTAGGATCATCGGTACCACCAATGATGATGCCGTAAGAGTTCTGGCCATTGATGATACCAGTAGTTGCGGGTACTATTTTGCTGGTGATCTTACAGTTCTTGATAGTGTTGTAATCGGCATCCCTGATGATTTGAATACCGGTGCCGAATTCACCTGCCAGGGTCACAATCGTTTCCAGGTTCAGGCCATCTAAAACAACGTACCTGGCACCGTCCAGTTTAACAACGGCCTGGTTGGTCTTGTCCAGAGAAATTGATTTTATCGTATTGCCATTACCATTGAATGTAATGGTATTGGTAGCCGATGCTCCTGTAACAGGGCTTATAGTGAGCTGTTCATTATAAGGTCCGCTGTTGGCTGCTACATTAAAGGTAACAGCAGCAGAAACACCATTTGCTGCAAGAGATAAAAGTGCAGCATCAAAAGTCTGGAAATTACGGCTACCGGTTGCTACCGCAGCATTAATGGTGTAAGCGCCATTCATGGGCGTTTGCGCCCTTACGCTATTACACCACACAAGGGTTGCAGAAAGTACTAAAAATACCTGTAGAATTCTTCCCATAGCAATGAATTGGTTTTAAAGCATAAAAATATCTTAACATCCCTCAGTTCAGCCCCCGGCAAAGTACCTGATTGGAAAATAGTGGAAAACGCCTATGCAACGCTAACGAACAATAGTAACAGAGCCGGTGATCTTACCGGCGCCGCTGACACCAGGCTGCAGAATATAGTAATAGATGCCCGCCGGCAATAACGCTCCCTGCGCATCTGTACCATACCAGGCATTACGATAACCGCCTGTGATACGATGTACACATTGCCCCCAGCGATTGAATATATCTATTGTGGCATTGCTGTAATTCTGTAAACCCTTGATCTCCCATGCATCATGAATGCCATCGCCATTGGGCGTGAATATGTTCGGCACTTTTATTTCACTGTAAACTTTTACCACCACACTGTCGTAACTGCTGCATCCATCCTTGTTTGTGGCCTTCAGATAATACTTCTGATCCGTGGCAGGTGTTACAATGGGGCTCAACACATTACTGGCCGATAAGTAAAGAGAAGGGCTCCAGAGCAGCTCTGCGCCGGCATCACTCACGGTTGCACGTATATAAGCCTGCTCCCCCGGCGATACCAGCAAATCGGCGCCTGCATCTGTCTTTGGTGGCTCGTTCACCTGTACATTATGTGTTATGGCCCTTGGCGTACAGCCACCGGCAGATATGTTTAACGTAACGGGATAGGTTCCACCCCTGGTATAGTATGTCGACGGCGCCTGTTCTGCCGCTGTTTTGCCATTCCCCAGATCCCAGTTGCGGCTAAGCGGCCGTGCAGGATCTTCAGCTGTTTTATCGGTGAATGTCACAAGGTCGTCGATACAGAATTTACCGGCAGCAATACTGAACGCCGGCTCCGGCGTTGTTACAAACACTTCTTTTGCCAGGGTCATGGTAGCTGAGTCTTTGCAGCCTTCGGCTTCGGCTGTCAGTTTAATGGTATAGTTGCCAGGAGCCGCATAATGGTGAATGGGATCTTTATCCGTTGCCCCTGTTCCATCGCCAAACCGCCATTGATAGGTTACAGTACCGCCGGCTACGGTGGTATTCTTAAAGCTGGTTTTACCTTCAGGCATACATACTGTTTGGGGTAGTTCAAAACCTGCCAGCGGCAATGGCTTTATGATGATCTGCTTTGTAGTGTCGCCACGGCATCCATCGCTTTCTCTCACTATTCTTAATGTAACATCGTACTTGCCATCGCTTGTATATTTCTTTTCCGGCTTCTCTTCAGTGCTGGTTGTACCGTCGCCAAACTCCCAGCCCGCCGGCTTTGCACCGGTACTCATGGGTATGGGTGTGAACAATACTTTCTCAGGCAAACAACCGGCGTTAAACGTGAAGTCAAACGATGGCCCCTGCTGCACCGGGATCTTTACTGTAACGATCTCCGAATTGCTGCAGTTATCGATAGAAGGCGCTGTTATGGAAATAGGCAGGTCTCTGTCTCCTGCAGTAGTAAACAAATATTTCTCCTTCAGATCGTAGGTATAATAGGTTCTGCCATTTATCACCGAAGTAGCCACCGGTACCGGGTTATTGATGGTAACATCCTGTGCCGGTGTAATACCGCTCACCCTGCTGAAATGCATGGTGATAGCAGACGCCTCATAAATTGTTTTAACAGAAAGCAGGAAAGGCGTTTTGGTACACACATAACTGAAAGTAACGTCTTTGTCTTCGGGCTTTATTTCGGCAAATGCCGCCAGGTTATTGACATTACAACCAATATTATAACCGTAGCTTTCCGCCTGCCCCAGCCCATATGTAATGCCGGTAAATGTAGTGTCGCACTCCACCCGGTGCTGCATGGCTGTAAGCGGCAGCTCCTTCACCACAACTTTATAACCGGGCTGGTTGGTATGCGCATAGGTATGATCAAATACCTGTTGCCCGTCTATCTTTAAAGAAGACATCCCCTCATCCGGTACAACAATTGTTATATAATTATGTAAAATAGTTTCCTTGCCGGTACTGTAAAAATTAACCTGCTTTATCGCCTGCTCCAATGGCGTGAGGTACAGGAGTTCCGGATCACCATCGCCGGTGGCGTTACATCCCAGCCCGGAATGTAAGATCTGGCAAACCATCACCGGACCGGTAGCGGTGATCTTGTCGGCAGTGGCCGACATAAATTCATAATACCTGCCATTCTGAATACCTGTTAAAGGCGCGCCATTCCGGTAAACGGTTGTATTGGCAAGGTCTTTCAGATACACCCTGAAACGATTCATATTGGGCGCCGTAAACCCATCAGTACTATTGGTCACCGCTGTCAGGAAATTCTTGCCCCAGGCGCTTGTTGGAAATCCTTGCTGCATTAAAAAATCTCCTCCGCTCCTGCCCCCGCCGCCAAGGTCCAGCGCACAAATGGAAGTACGGCTGCTGCCTGTAAATACACCTACAGGATGGCAGATGCCATCACGGCCAGCCACCGATTGTATTTTACTTCCCGACAGGTCCTGGTCCGACATCAGGTTATAACATTCTCCTTTGTTTAAAGTAATGTCAAATGCAACATTACGTTGCCTGCCACCCTTCGTAATGCGCGATGGCGTGATGCGCACAAGGGTGTTGTTTTCATTTGCCACTACATATACCCATGAGTAACAGGTGGCATCATAATCCTGCACCGCACCGGCGGCATAATAAGTATATCCGTATACATCTACAGGCAGTAGCATGGTTGCACCAGACGAAGTGTTGCCGTATACATGCGCAAACACGCTCACAGGCACATCGCTGGTGATATGAATATTCTTCCGGAATAAACCTTCATCTGTTAAGCGGGCGTCGGCCCCTGCATCTATGGCCGCTCCCTTGGGCATCGGCGCTGTACTGATGGCCGTATTGGCAGGCACTACATAGTCTTTTATCCAGTTGGTTCCAGGTACACTTACCTGCACATGCGCTTCCTGCTCCGCACTTAAATAAAGCACCATCTCCTGGGTATTGTAATTGGAAATGCTGCGCGAAGCAAAATACCAGTTATGTCCATATCCTACCCAGAATTCTTTTCCCCTGTTCGTGAAATTCTGGGCATATAACTGAGCACTCACCAAAACAACGATCATGATCGTCAGCACAACAGACTTTCTTATAAGCATCCCGGTAAAATTATCCCTTCATATCTTATGAAGTTTAAGCATAAACACCCTGACGGCAAATCAGTGGAAAACCACTATTTTTGTAGAGCAAAGCAACTATTATGCTTATAAATAACCCATGAAATGCATCTTAAGGGTAGAACAAACTGCTTTTTTCAGTAAAAACGAGAGCCGGTCATTATATTTTAAGATTTGACCATATACCAACTTTCCGGTTTATGAATGTGAAAATGAGCAAGTTATCGGCATTGATCTTCCTCTGTTGCCTCGTGTATACGCGAGCATATGAGCAGTCTACACCCTCCTCCCTGCTTCTCGCCGCTAATAGTGCGCCCGATACTGCTTCCATCAATGCCACCCTGCGCAGAACGCATGAACGCAGGGAAAAAAATCCCGATTCAGTTATACAGGTCTACCAGTCGCTTTTGAAAACCTGTATCGAGGCAGATTATGCTGCCGGCATTGCCAACACCATGCTGGGCCTTAGCCGCGTGTATTCCATAGTCAGCGATTATAAAAAAGCATGCTCCTATGCTTATAAGGCATTACATTACTGCAGTAACAATACCGAAGGGTATGAACTGGAAGCAAATGTTTATCTCACCCTGGCACAAACGCACTATTACCAGGGTAAATACGACTCCTGTGCCTGGTATCGCTATAAAACGCTGAACCTTGTTGAAAGTGGCAGGATCAACGATATTCATACGCAAATGAAAGCCTATGGCGGCGTGCTCCAATTCTGGATGAATGCGCATGGCGACATTGCGCATGATAAATACATTCAGCAGATCATGCAGCATGTTAACGGCATCGAGCAAAAGGCGCTGATGCTGAAAGACAGCTCTGTCCTGGTTAATATTTACTTTCAGAAAGAAGCCTATTATGAGAATATGCGGATGCGCGACTCATCGAGGTATTATTGTCAATTGACGGTAGACCTGGGAAGGCGCCTGAAAGTTACTCCCTCCATCCTTGTCGCCAGCCTGCTTAACATGGCTATCAGTTATCTCGAAGAACAGCAACCGCAGAAAGCATTTAAAGTTATCAATGAAGCCATAGCCGAAATACCTGAGCAGGGCAAGGGCTCTAACCGCTATTTCATTTTCTCCCATTTTGCAATGGGCGATGCACTTCTTCAGCAAAAGAAGTATACAGCGGCGATCAACATCTTACAGGCTGCCATTGCAAAGGCCGATAGCCTGCATGTACTGCCGCTGACCGATTATGCCCATAAAACACTGGCCAAAACCTACGATGCCATTAACGACCCGGTTAAAGCTGCCGAACAATGGCGCCTGTACGCCCTTGTATCTGACAGCCTGCTGAAGGACAAAAAAATGGAACTGGTTTACAATGTGGAAATGAAATACCGCATTGCCGATAAAGACCGTGAACTGGCTCAGAAAGAACTGTCCATAGCGCGGAATGAAGCCCGTTTACGTACTAAAAACCTGTGGATCGGCGGCATTTCTACCGGCATGCTGCTGCTGGTGCTGCTGGGTCTGCTCCTATACCGGAACACGAAACATAAACATAAACTGCAGGCAGAAAAGATCCGCAACCTGCACCAGGAAGTACAGATCGCAAGCCTGCAGGCAATGATATCGGGTGAAGAAAAAGAACGCAGCCGTATTGCACGTGAACTGCACGACGGCATGGGCGGCAGCCTTGCCACGATAAGAACGCGGCTGAGCTCCGTTTTCAGAAAGCAGCAGGCAACACCCGAAATATCGGAAGAGTTTGCCGAAATCATGCTGTTGCTTGAAGAAGCCTCCGCCGAATTACGGAAAACAGCCCATAACCTGATGCCTGAAATATTGCTGCAGGAAGGCCTGGCGAAAGCCTCCCTCCTTTTTTGCGAAAGGATCCGCAAAGGCCATCTCCTGGAAGTGAATACGGAGATCTGGGGCGAGCCCAAAAATCTTCCCACGAATGTAGAACTCACCGCTTACCGTATTATACAGGAACTGGTGCAGAACATACTGAAACACGCCAGGGCTACGCAGGCCCTGGTGCAGATCGTGTTTCACGACAGCCTGCTCTGTATCACGGTTGAAGATAATGGAGCAGGTATGCCTGCCGGAAACAATGGCTCCGACGGTGTGGGTTTGAAAACTATCAGAGAGCGCGTAATTTCGCTGAACGGTCAGATGGATATAGCAAGCAGTCCCGGAAACGGAACCAGCGTTTATATTGAGCTGAACACCATCAACAGCAATTCAACGCAAAACGTAAGCGAATGAGGAAAACGATAGAAGTAGTGATTACAGACGATCACCCGATTGTGGTCAACGGTTTGAAGAAGGTATTGGACGATTTTGAGCACATTCAGGTAACAGCTGTTTTTCATAACGGTAACGATCTGTTGCAGAGTATCGCCGCACATCAGCCCAATGTACTTGTACTTGATATGCATTTGCCTGATACTACCGGCATAGAAATAGCCAGGATCGTTACCAAGAAATATCCCGCCGTCAAGATCCTGGTGCTCAGCAGCTCCGATATCATCCTCCAGGTTAAAAAAATGCTGCAGATAGGATGTGCCGGCTACCTGCTTAAAGATTCCGACGATCTTACCATTGTTGCCGCCATAGAAACCGTCTTCAACGGCGGCCAGTATCTTTCGCCTTCACTTCACCAGCGGGTGGTGGACGACATGTTCAAAACCAGGAACATAGAAAAAAAGCAGGCACTGCTCACCAAAAGGGAAAAAGAAGTGCTTCAGCTCATCATCGATGAGCTCACCAGCCAGGAAATTGCAGCCAAACTCTTTATCAGCCCCCATACTGTTGAAAACCACCGCATCAGCCTTATGCAGAAACTGGAAGTTAAAAATACCGCCGGGCTGGTGAAAAAAGCCCTTGAAGGTGGCTTAACCAATTAATTTCCATACAAATAACCACTACTCACTGCCGCTGCTGCCAGCGGCTTTTTTTATCCCCTATCTTTACCCCGCATTAGCAACCTTTGACATTTTAGATTCGCATTTATGGCATATGTGGTGACCTGCCCCAGTTGTGGCAACAGCTTTGACCCCGGAGACTCCATCCGCGACCAGGTACAGAAAGACCTGCGCAACCAGATGGTCGACTGGCAAAAGAAAAAGGATGATGAGTTCAAAAAAAAGGAGACCGAATTCCAAAAATTACTGGAACAGCAGCAAACGGCTGCCGCCCAGCAATTACAAACCGAAAAAATAAAACTGCAGCAGGAACTCCAGGAAAACATCCGGCGCACTGTAGCAGCCGACTACGAGAACCAGCTGAAGATATTACAGCAATCTGCCGCCGACTCAGCCGAAAAGCTGAAAGAAGCGCGCAACAAAGAATTGGCCTTCCTCCAAAAAGAACAGGAACTGAAGAACAAAGAGGCCGAACTCGAGATCCAATTGCAAAAACGCCTGCTGGAAGAACGTAACAGCCTTTCCGAACAGATCCGTAAAGAAGAATCTGAACGCGCCGCCCTCAAGGATACGGAAACGCAACTGAGAATGCGTGAACTGGAAAAGCAGCTGGAAGACCAGAAAAAACTGGCCGAAGAAATGCGGCGCAAAGCGGAACAGGGCAGTATGCAGCTCCAGGGCGAAGCCCAGGAACTGCTGCTCGAAGAAATACTGCGCGCCACCTTTCCCTTCGATGAGATCAAAGAAGTAGGCAAAGGGGTGCGCGGGGCCGATTGCATTCAAATGGTCCGCAACCAGTTTGGCATTGAAGCCGGAAAGATCATTTATGAAAGCAAACGTACCAAAGACTTCAGCATCGACTGGATCGATAAATTAAAGGCCGATATGCGCAGTCTTGGCGCAGATGTTGCCGTTATTGTTACGCAGGCTTTGCCGAAGGAAATGGACCGGTTCGGAGAAAAAGAAGGGGTGTATATCTGTACGTTTGCCGAAGCCAAAAGCGTAGCCCTGGTACTGCGTAATGCCATTCTTAAAATAGCCGACGCCCGCAGAAGCCAGGAAAACAAAGGCGACAAAATGGTGCTGTTATACGACTACCTTACAGGTAATGAATTCAGTGCGCAATGGCAGGCCATCAGGGAAGGATTTATGAGCATGAGACTAAGCATACAACGCGAACGGGATGCCATGGAAAAGCTCTGGAAAGCCAGGGAAAAGCAACTGGAAAAGGTGATGCTCAACGCGGCGCATATCAGGGGCTCCATTGAAGGGATCGCCGGTTCCGACGCTGTTAACCTTAACCTGCTCGATGATGCCGACACCAGCCTGCTCGATTAAAAAACGATCTTAAACATAAAATCTTTGTCCTTGATAGATTTAACCGCAAATGACGCTAAACCGTTGCGTCCTTCACGCAAAAAACCTTTTTTCCCGGTAAAGGAAGAACTGAACGACTACCTTATTAAACATGGCCGTGCCATCAACCTTCCCTGCGGCTACAACGATCTCTTTCGCTTTAACTATGCCGTTCCGCTCAGGGATAAGGCGGGAAATGATACTTACTGGGAAACCGTTTCCTACGATAGCCGGGAATGGGATTACCTGAGAGAAAGTCTTGTACGTATTTACGCCGCACTTAAAACAGAAGGAGACCTTTCCTTTACCGAACAGCTTGATGTGGCGCGTATAGACTTCTGCGGCTTTGGCAACAGCCAGCCTTTCCGCATCCGCATCGTCAATAAATTCAACGATAACTACGATCACTATTACATCAAACCTATCGACGCCAGCCGTGTGTACGGACTTGAACTGGAACACCTGCTGTCTCCCAACAGGATCACCTTCCTTGCCAACAAGGATACGCTGGTTGAAGAACATATTCCCGGTATACCCGGCGATGTATTCATTGAACAACATATGCATAAGCCCGACGCCAACCCCATCAGGCTTGCCAAGGAATTTGTGAAATTCAATGAACGCTGCTTTGTTAGGTTACTGGGCGATATGAGGGCTTATAACTTCATCGTAAACATCACGCCCGATATCGAAGACGTGCAATACCGTATAAGAGCCATTGACTTCGACCAGCAGAGCTACGAGGGCCGGCGCAATCTTTACCTGCCACAGTTCTTTAAAGAGAACTTCCCCTTTGTGCAAACAGCGCAGAAATACCTGAATAAAAGCTCTATCGCCCAGTACCAGGCCGAGGAACGGACGCTCATAGCATTCCGTATTAAATCGTCACGCGCCCGTATTAAAGAGCTGCTCGATATTTTACGCGACGATATCATTGCGCCCGACCACAAAGTGAAACAACTGTCCGAAGAGCTGGCCGAATACTTTAACCAGCCTACTTTCCTGCGTTGCACCACCATGGGACAGCTTATCGAATCGCAGCTGAAACAAACGCTGCGTAAGAGTCAGCTGCTCACCTCACAAGGCATATACTAAACTTACACCGGGGAATAAACGATAGTAAAACTGTAAAGGATACAGGTTTCCTGCCCCGGCAAAAGAACCCCGCAGTTCACCGGTTTCAGCGGGCACGAACGGCTCCAGCCGTATATGTTCGCTGAAATCGACACTGCCAAAGCTCCACCATTTGAATGCCGCTTCCTTGGCGCTCCACAGTAAAGTAGCCTTTAAAATGTCCTGCGCTGCCGGCTCCAGTAAATTGAAATGCTCCCGCTCTTCTCTGTGCAGAAATTTTGGAACGATCTTTAAAACTTTAGGCGTCGGAATTTCAATATCCACCCCTACCCTTTTTGTCTTGCTTACAATAGCAGCCGCAAAGTCGCCGCAATGCGATATCGAGAAGTGATATTGTTCATCGGGCAAATAGGGCTTGCGGCTATTGGCGATCACCATTTCGTGATACGGAAAATCGGGGAAAAGATACTGTAGTAAAAAGCGCCCGGCAAGGTGCTGTAAACGTTTATGCGGATGCGTCAGCTCACGCTGTAACGGCACTTTTTCAAGGAAAAAGGTCTCAGGCTCTGCAATGTGCCAGACGCCTAACCGGGTATCGTGGTTAATATCTTGTTGATAAAACAGCGGCATGAAAAGTTTTACGTGTTTAGATTGCAGATTTACGATTTATTTGCAAATTGTAAAACGAGCATGGAGTTATGATCTTATCTGATACACGCATTTTAGAGGAAATGGAAAAAGGCACCATTAAAATTTCGCCTTTTAACAGGGATTGTCTGGGCAGTAACAGCTACGACGTACACCTGGGGAAATGGCTTGCCACCTATGTAGACACAGAGCTTGATGCGCGCAAGCATAACGAGATCGAACATTTCGAAATACCTGAAGAAGGCTTCCTGTTACTGCCAAACGTACTTTACCTGGGCGTAACAGCAGAATATACCGAAACACATGCCCACGTACCCTTTCTTGAAGGCAAGTCCTCTACAGGACGGCTGGGTATCGACATTCACGCTACAGCCGGTAAAGGCGATGTTGGCTTCTGCGGCAACTGGACGCTGGAAATCTCCGTTAAACAACCGGTAAGGGTGTATACGGGCATGCCGGTAGGACAGCTCATTTATTTCCCGGTAGAAGGTGTTATTGAAGTTACTTACGACAAGAAAAAGAACGCCAAATACAGCGGCCAGCCCGACAGGCCGGTAGAAAGTATGATGTGGAAGAACAAGTTCTAAAGCCCGCCATTGCGCTTCCGGTATGCCATCAGCCACGCAGTCACCGCTTCATAGGTATCGATGCCCTGCGGCTGGTTGTTGGCCTTTAAGTATTGCCCGTATACAAATTTCAGCACAGGTTCTATCCTGTTACGGTAGCGGCTGAAGAACAGCCTTGCCGCGCGCATATCCTGTTTTACCAGCGTATCAAGCGCCCTGTAATTACTCCGTGCTGCAACCGAATCGCGCATGTATAATTCACCGTTGGCATAGTTGAAAAGATCGTAGTAAGCCGAATAATGGAAGAGAGGCTCGTTTGAGGTGGTAGTTACCAGGTAGCTTACAAAGTTCGCCTCGCTTTCATCGCCATATCCTAACTGGTGCGCCATTTCATGGCATATTACATAGGGCAGATAAAAAGGCGGTACATGCGTATTTACCTGGGCCTCTCCTGAAAACGGGTTATAGTAACCAGTGTAGCCGGCATAGGTAAGCATTTCGCTGAACAGGGATGCTTTTACGCTGGGCTGGCGGTATTTCAAAAAAGGGAATTTTGCCGCGGCAAGTACGTAGGCACGCACAGATTGCCGCCTGAGGCTGTCGAAACCAGCGTAATGAATACTATCCCCCAGTTGTTTGCGGGAGCTGTTCACCTTTTCTCTAAGTTCCACCGTAAGTGCGTTCAATTCTGCAGTCGTATATGATTCAGCAGGCATCTGTAATTGCCAGGCTATTCCTTTGCGGTTATAGTTCAATCCCCATAACAGTTGGAACGCCAGATACACGACCAACAGGCAGCGTAACAATTTCAACCCCAGCAAACCTGTCCCACGCCACGAAACGCCGTTCCTGAATAACCTGCGAACACCTCTAACAACCAGGAACAGCAGGTAAAGCACACAGGCGGCATAGAACAGGTCGCCCAGGCTAAAGGGCAGCCAGCCTGTGAACAGTCGTTGTATACATGCTGTAAACGGGTACAGGCCGGTGGAATACCAATGTTCAATTCTGCTGGGACTATTGCTCCAAAGCCCGGTTACGAGCGCTGTGATCAATAACGCTGCTGTCTTCCATATGGGCCTTTTCCATTCCTGCTGCATGTGAATATTTCGTAGTTTTGCCAAAATCTTCCCACAATTACGTTAAGATTCGGCGGAAAAACAATTTTCCTTTGGGTTGTACCGCAATTAATGCTACCTTTGCCAGCCTTAAAAATCTGGCTATGAACACACGTCGGGAGTATGAAATAGCATTTGTTGGACTGAAGCCTGGCGATCATCATTTCAATTACCAGATCGACGACAAGTTCTTTTCAACCTATGGCGAGCAGGAGTTTACAGATTGTAAAGCAACTGTTCACCTGAAACTGGAAAAAAACAACGGGTTTATGATGCTGCACTTCGATGTGGGCGGCACCTTAAATACCACTTGCGACCGCTGCGGCAATCCTCTACAGCTTCAACTGTGGGATGAGTTTAAAGTAATGGTCAAGATGGTTGATGACCCTGAAAAGATGAATGAGCAGGAAGAAGATCCCGATGTATTTTACATCAGCAGAGGAGAGAGTCACCTGCACGTAGATGAATGGATCTACGAGTTCATTAACCTGGCGATCCCTTTTCAGAAGATGTGCGGAGAAGATGAGGAAGGAGGATCGAAATGTAACAAGGAAGTACTGGCCAGGTTGAAACAAATGGAAGATGATGTAAAAACCGATTCTAATCCCATATGGAAAGGATTGGATAAGTTTAAGGACCTTGATTAAATTCTTTGATTTTTATAAACATTTGAGTTATGCCAAACCCAAAACGCAGACACTCCCAGCAACGTAGTGCAAAGAGAAGAACACATTACAAAGCTGAAGAAGTGACACTGAGCAAGGATACCACAACAGGTGAAATACATGTTCGTCACCGTGCACATGTAAGTGAAGGTAAATTATACTACAAAGGCAAACTGGTTGCTGAAAAAGCACCTCTGAAAGCATAAGCTTATCCTTTTAGTTTAATTAAACCTTTGCGCCGGACATGAATATTGGAATAGACATGATGGGTGGCGATTATGCACCCTTAGAGGCAGTGCGTGGATTACGCCTTTATTTAGACGAACCCAATGTAAATGACCCGGCCACTTTATTTTGTATAGGGCAGCAGGAGCATGTTGTTCCATTACTGGAGCAGCATGGCTTACATGCTCATCCGCAAATTAAAGTGATACCGGCGCCGGAAGTGATAGGATACAATGAACACCCTACGAAAGCATTAAAGGAGAAGCAGCAGTCTTCCATAGCCATTGGGTTTTACCTTTTGGCTACGGGTAAAGTTGATGCTTTCCTGAGCGCCGGTAACACCGGTGCCATGCTCGTTGGTGCCATGTATAGTATCAAGGCTATTGAAGGGGTACAACGCCCCACTATAGCTACCTTTCTCCCCAAGTTGAATGGAGGCACGGGCCTTCTTCTTGATGTTGGCCTTAATGCCGACTGCAAACCTGAACATCTTAACCAGTTTGCTTTGCTGGGTAGCCTTTACGCCAGCAACATTCTTGGTATCCCCGATCCCCGCGTAGCGCTCCTCAACGTTGGCGAGGAAGAAAGCAAGGGTAACCTGCTTGCACAGGCCACCTACCCCCTGCTTAAAGAGAACAAACAACTTCATTTTACCGGTAATGTAGAAGGACGGGATGTTTTCCAGGACAAAGCAGATGTTATTGTCTGTGATGGATTTACGGGAAATATTGTCCTCAAAATGGCGGAGTCGTTCTATGATATCGCGGCAGAAAGAAAACTGGCCCAGGACGAATACCTCCAGCGTTTTCATTACGAAAATTATGGCGGCACTCCCGTTTTAGGCGTTTCAAAGCCCGTTATCATTGGTCATGGTATCAGTAATGCCAAGGCATTTAAGAATATGATCCACCTGGGAGAGAAAATGGTATCATCTGCCTTCTGCGACGCCATCCGGTCCAGTTTTACCCAATCATCAACAGGGCAATAACAGCAATTCTATAAACGGAATATTGCTTTCATAGCATTGAGACGTCCATTTACCGAACGGTGTCCGGCTCCGCTACACACGGGCGAAAGCTTTTTCCCTCACAGCCAGTAATTCTGTCAGCTTTTCGCGGCTCCATTTGCCGGTGGGTTCAATCCATACATCCGCATGATCGGCGATGGAATAGGCGATATCGCTTGCCTCTTCGAGGTGGCGCTGGAATGAGATATCGGCAGCACTATCTGCAATGATAGCATCGGCTATCTGTTCGCCTTTCAGGTTATAAACCTTACCACCAAAAAATTTACCCGCTAAACGACCACTCTTGTCAAATAAACAGTTTCCGAGCATTACTCCTATAAGACCCGTTTGCCCCGCTTCCACGATCATATTTGTTTCTATATAAGCAACGGTTTCTCTGCCCTGGTTCAATAACACATACATAGTTTATAGGATTAGAGGTGGCAATAATAGTGTATCCGGGTAAATGATACCAGCGATCGTGCCAAACATAAACATTTCTTAACCTGTACTGTTCGGGCAGCTGACCAATATTTTTTTTTCATTGTCAGGCATTCAAACAGTATCCAGTTTGGCCACATTTTTGCATTTCTTTAGAATATACATGACAAAGTGATGACGCTCTTAAGTGTTTTATAAGCTAATTAATAATCATATAAGTGCGTTTAATTCTTATATAAGCTTCATCCTAACCTTTAAAGAAAAACTAAATTCAACTTTGCCCCGTAAATAGGAGCCCCGTACCGTGAAACTTTATAAGAACATAATCCAAATCCTTTGCACGTACCTGTGCCTGGCTGTAACCACTAAAGGTTATGCTCAAAAGCCTGTTGCCCGGTTCTCTGCAGATGCGCTTAGAGGCTGCGCACCATTGGTTGTGCAGTTCAGAGACTCCTCTTCTTCCAATACCACGTTCTGGCAATGGAACTTTGGCAATGGAACAATTTCGTCGCAACAAAACCCTGGTGTCATATATACCGAGCCCGGTATATACACTGTTGTACTAGTCGCCGGCAATACACAGGGCACCGACTCCGCCATCCGAACCGCCTATATAGAGGTATATGGTAAACCTGAAGTGGCTTTTTCAGCCAATCCTACCAGCGGATGTTTGCCGATGCAGGTGCAGTTTTCGAACTTAAGCAATCCTGTGTCAGGCACTATTACTTCTTCGATCTGGGACTTCGGCGACGGGCAGATATCTCCCCTGCTTAACCCACAGCATGCTTATACTACCCAGGGGAACTTTAATGTTTCTCTTACGATACAAAACAGTTTCGGGTGTAAGCAGGTACTGCAGAAAAATGCTTTTGTGCAAACAAGCGCTAAAATAAAAGCTGATTTTACTTACACCTATGCCAATGCCTGCCAGTCGCCTTCATTGATACGCTTTGCAGATAAGTCGTCAGGAGCCAGTAATTTCTCTTATCAATGGTCTTTTGGCGATGGGGATTCTGCCCGGTCGGCTTCTCCTGAACATACTTATAATACAGCGGGCACCTATCCTGTAAGGCTGATCATTTTCTCCGAGAACGGGTGCAGTGACACAGTTTCGCAATCCATTACTATCGGCAATATCGTACCGTCGTTCACACTTAGCAGCAGTGGATGTACCGGTAAGCCGCTTTCGTTCACCAATACTTCATCGCCAACGCCACGCAGTGTTACCTGGAGTTTTGGCGATGGTACTACTGCCAGCAGCATCAATGCCACGCATAGCTATACCGCGCCCGGTGTATATGAAGTGAAAATGAAAGCCGATTTCGGCGCCTGTGTCGACAGTGCCTCCCAAAGTATTACCGTTGGCTCGCGGCCTATAACCGCTTTTACTACGGCAGGACCGGATGAATCCTGCGCTCCCGTAGCAACGGTGAACTTCACCAACAGTTCTGTAGGCGCTACCGGCTATAAATGGTTCTTCGGCGACGGCGATTCATCTGCTACAGCGCAACCTGCACATACTTACCAGAAACAGGGTTACTTCAATGTAACGCTCATTACGTACAACGCCGGAGGTTGCAGCGATACCTTAACGCAACCGAGGCTTATACACATAGGCCCTTCCCGTATTACCGGTATTGCCAACCTCCCCTATTCCGGGTGTGCGCCAAAGACAATTGAGATGTCGGCTATCACCGATGGTGCACAAACCCCCACATCGTGGTTATGGAATTTTGGCGACGGCGCTACCAGTACTGAAGCCAGGCCGGCGCATGCTTATACAACAGCCGGCACCTATGATGTATCGGTGATCATAAAAACGAATAAAGGGTGCAGTGACACCTTCACACTTCAGCAGGCGGTGATACTTGCGCCACGCCCTGTTGCCGGATTTTCGGCTGTACCGCCATCTGTGTGCGGATCGAGGCCATTTACATTCAGCGATTCTTCGAAAGGGAATATCACCAGCTGGCTTTGGAACTTCGGCGATAATGCTACCAGTACGCAGCAAAATCCCAAACATGGTTATAAAGACACCGGGTACTATGATATTACGCTTATCGTCAGCAATAACTTCTGTTCCGATACCTTAGAGAAGAAAAACTTTGTTCATGTAGACGCTCCTATAGCGCGCTTTACGCCAACATTAGATTGTAACAGTCCGTTTGTAAGAACCTTTACCGACCGTTCTATTGCTGCCACTTCCTGGGAGTGGAATTTTGGCGATGGGCAAACCTCTTCTGTTCCTCATCCGCAACATACTTTTCCTGCCCCGGGCACTTACCAGGTGAGGCTGGTAGTTTACAACAGCAGTTGTAACGATACCGCCAGGGCTACCATTGTAGTTGCGGATGAGCATCCAAGTTTCAGTTATACACCTGCTGCACCTTATTGCCGTAAGCAGAATATCCGGTTTACCGCTGCGGATTTCAACGCTGCCAATATCAGTTCGTTCACCTGGAATTTTGGCGACGGCAGCAGCGCGGGGCCAGGTAATGCATCTGCCGTAACACATGCTTATGCCAATGCGGGCAACTATACCGTATCGTTAACGGCCAAAGACATCAACGGCTGTACTGTAAGCACACAACAAAATGCTTCATTTGCAGTGTATGGTCCTGCTGCAGCGTTTACCAACCAGGCCGGCGCCTGTCTTAAAGACAATGACAACCTGGTTTTCACCGATCAAACCAAAACCGACGGTACGCATGCGCTTACACAGTGGACATGGGATTTTGGCGACGGCACCGTAAGCAACTTTTCCAATACACCATTTACACATACCTACAGTAAAGCGGGCAATTATAATGTAAAGCTGGTTGTAACCGATGCAAGCGGCTGTAAAGACAGCATCACTAAAGCCCAGGCTATCACTATCGCCGATCCTAAGGCCGATTTTACATTGCCTGAGCCGATACGCTGTGTTTCGAACGATGTAAGCTTCAGAAACAATTCGCAGGGGCTTTCTCTTTCTTACCGCTGGAACTTTGGCGACGGCACTACTGCTACTGCTGCCCAGCCTACACATCCTTACCGTAATGCAGGTTCGTACAACGTATCGCTGCTGGTGCGTGACAGGTTTGGCTGTACCGACAGTATTCTTAAAAACAATATTGTAACAGTATCCAATCCTATTGCTTCGTTCAGCCTGTTAGATACGTTCATCAATTGTCCGCCGCTTATTGCGCGTCCTCAGAACACTTCGCAATATTTTACAGAAGTGAAATGGGATTTCGACGATGGCACCACTTCTGTACTGGCTAATGCGGAACATGCCTATATCCAGGGTGGCGTTTACCAGCTTACACTTATTGCAAAAGGATATGGCAACTGTACCGATACGGCACGTAAAACAGTAACGGTGCTTGGACCCAGCGGCACCATCCAGTATGCACCGCTTTTCTCCTGTACGCCGGCACCGGTTGCCTTGAGGGCCGCTACCCGTAATACACAATCCATCATATGGGATTTTACAGACGGTACCATTCTGCCAACGCAGGATTCACTGGTAACACATACTTATGCCAGTTATGGCAAGTACACGCCACGCCTGATACTTACCGATTCATTTAATTGCAGGGTAAGTGTTACGGGAAAGGATACCCTTGTTGTAGCGGATGTAGCGGCAAGTATGAGCACCCAATTACAATCGGGATGCGACTCTTCTAAAATGGCTTTTGCCGATGCCTCACAGGCTTATAACGACCGTATTAAAAGCTACCAATGGTCTTTCGGCGATAACAGTTCAACGGCCTCTACAGCCAACACCACCCATGTTTACCGCAACAATGGCACCTACACGGTATCTCTTACGGTAAATACGGAGAAAGGCTGCAGCAAAACCGTTACACAATCACTTCCTATACGTGTATACAGTAGCCCTGTAGTTAGACTGCAGGCTCCTGATTCTACGTGCTTTAACAATGCAGTACGTTTTGAAGCGTCCGATATCAAAGCCGATCCGGCGGTTACAGAATGGTATTGGCAATATGGTAATGGCCAGTCGTCACGCGTCCAGAACAATACCTACAATTACCCGGAGCCTGGCATTTACCCGGTAGAAGTTGTTGGCCGCAATGCCCGGGGATGTGCCGATACGATAAAACATACTATTACTGTTCTTGCGTTGCCCAGCGTAGATGCGGGTTTAGATACCTCTATCTGTTTGAATGTGCCGCTGAGGCTAAGAGCCGGCGGGGCGGATCAATACACCTGGCAGGCGCATCCCACGCTTAGCTGTACCAGCTGTGCCAACCCGGTAGCTACCCCTGCTGCAGGCACCAGGTATCATGTAACGGGGCGGACCAACTTTGGCTGTGTGAATTACGACTCGCTGTTTGTAGACGTAAAGCTGCCGCCCAATCTCAAGGGATACAGGAATGACAGTCTTTGTACCGGCGAATCGGTTCAGTTTAATGTAAGCGGGGCAGAAACCTATCGCTGGGAGCCTGCAACGGGTCTTAGCAATGCTACCCTGCCCAACCCGGTAGCTTCACCTTCGGCCACTACCACGTATGTGCTGACAGGTGCAGATACCAAAAACTGTTTTTCACAGAAAGTGAATGTAACCGTTGCTGTATTCCCCATCCCGGTATTCCATATACTCGGTGATAGTGTACGCAACCTTAACATTGGTTATAGCGATACCTTACGTACCAGCAGTTCCGATGATATCAACAGATGGGTATGGACGCCTGGTAACTGGCTGAGCTGTACCAATTGTCCTGAACCCATCATCAGCGCCAAGAGAGATATCGTTTATACTGCACGCGTTTACAATGCCGGCGGCTGTACCAGCAGCGACCAGGTAACGGTGCATGTATTGTGCAATGGCGCCAACATTTTCATGCCTAACACCTTTTCACCCAATAATGACGGGATGAACGACCAGTTTTATCCAAGAGGTCGTGGTCTCATCAGCATTAAATCGCTTCGCATCTTTAACCGTTGGGGTCAGCCTGTATTTGAGAAGCTGAACTTCAATGCCAATTCGGCACAGGATGGTTGGGATGGCAATTTCGGCGGCAAACCGGCATCAGCCGATGTGTACGTATATATCATGGAAGTGGTATGCGAGAACAATACCATCGTAAGCTATAAAGGCAACATCGCGCTGCTGCGATAATTATAAAAGACAAAGTGTGTTAGAATGAAAAAGACAATATCCCTGTTTATCCTGTTACTGCCAGCCGGCATCACCTATATACGGGCCCAGGATCCGCATTTCAGCCAGTTCTTCGAGGCGCCGCTCCTGAGAAACCCTTCCCTGGCGGGGATCTTTGATGGCGATGTACGTATACAAGGCGTATACCGTACGCAATGGGGCTCTGTTACTGTGCCTTACCAAACGGGTTCACTGGCAGCAGAGGTAAAAAAGCCTATCGGCAGTAATAACGACTTTATTACTATGGGCATGCAGTTGTTGTATGACCGGGCCGGTACCGTAAACCTCGCCACCACTTATGTGATGCCTGCGGTGAACTATCATAAAGCGCTACGGGATGATAAGACCAAGTATTTGTCGCTTGGCATCATGGGTGGTCTTGTGCAGCGCAGTTTCGACCGTTCGAAAGTAACTACCAATAACCAGTATGATGGCTTTGGTTACAATCCTTCGCTTTCCGATGGGGAGCTGTTCGCCAACAACCGTTATAGCTATGCAGACGGCAGTATAGGCCTTTCTTTCAACTCTTCTATTGCGGAAAGAGTGCAGGACAATTATTATTTAGGGATCGCTTATCATCATCTTAACAGGCCAAAGAATTCTTTCTATAAAAATCCGGAGGTTGAGCTGAATGCCAAATGGGAGTTATCGGGAGGTGTAAAGTTAACGGCGGGAGAAACTTCTTTCGTCACTGTTTATGCCAACTATACCAGGCAAGGTTCTTACAACGAAACCCTTGTGGGTGCGTTGTATGGCTATAAAATAGGTGATGACCCGGAAGAGCCGCAATATACTGTTCAGTTTGGTGCAGTGATACGCGCGAAGGACGCCATCATACCTGTTGTAAAACTCGATTACAAACCTTTCTCTCTGGTGTGCAGTTACGATGCCAATTTATCGCGTCTTAAGACGAGTGGCACTGTTGCGAATGCTTTTGAAATATCACTTTCTTATGCTGCATTCTCCGACCGTTATAACAGCAGCAAGAATGCTGTTGCCTGTCCGAGGTTTTAGAAAAAATTGAATAGTCCCGGGATCAGATCATCTGCGCTCCTTTAGTTACTGGCTGTTCTTATTCCATTTCGTCTGCCATCTTTTAACTTCTGTCTATTGTTATCTGATCTGGCCTTTGCCGGTGATGATCCATTTTTCCGTTACGAGCTTTTCGAGGGCGAAGGGGCCGCGGGCGTGTAGTTTCTGTGTTGAGATGCCTATTTCGGCGCCGAGTCCGAATTCTTCGCCATCGGTGAAGCGTGTGGAGGCATTGGAGTAAACTGCAGCAGCATCTACTTCCTGCTGGAAGCGGCGGCATTTTTGTTTATTTTTTGATACAATTGCTTCGGAATGTTTTGTTGAATGCAGGCGGATGTGTTCCAGTGCGTCATCCAGATCCTTTACCACTTTAACTGCACATTTCAGGCTTTGGAACTCCCTGTCGAAATCTGCTGCCGTTGCTTTCTGCAAATGAGGATATCCTTTCAGCAGTTTATGAGCCGCAGGATCGGCCAATAATTCTACGCCAAACTTCTCCATCTGCGGCTGTATGGCTGTAAGAAAAGCAGGGGCTATAGCTGCGTCAACGAGCACCGTATCCATTGCATTACATACAGAGGGGCGGGATACTTTTGCATTGACCACGATATCGACCGCCTTGTTCAGGTCGGCTTCTTTTTCAACATATACATGACATACACCGGCGCCTGTTTCTATGACGGGTACCTGGCTGTTTTCACGTACAAACTGGATAAGAGAAGCGGAGCCCCTGGGGATGAGCACATCTACATATTTTGTAGCGGCGAACAACTGTGCTACCGTTTCGCGTTCGGGTGGCAGCAGGGTGACACAATTGGCGTCGATGCCATGTTGTTTCAGGGCTTTATGGATGAGTTTGAGGGCTGCGATGTTGGTATCGGCTGCCTCGCTGCTGCCTTTGAGCACGCAGGCATTCCTGCTGCGGATGCATAGGGCGGCTATATCGAAAGTTACGTTGGGGCGTGATTCATAAACAGCGCCTACAACGCCCAGGGGCACTGCTATTTTTTCGAGCAGCAGGCCATTGGGCAACTTACGTTTATCGAGCGTTTTACCGGAGGGGTCGGCCAGGCGGATCACTTTACGGATACTTCCGGCAATTGCTTTTATCCGTTTTTCGTTTAAAAGCAGACGGTCGTTACGCGGATTGCCGGGATCCTGCCTGCCCAGGTCTTTTTGATTGGCCTGTATCAGTGCGGCGGTTTCCTGCTCCAGTAAAGCTGCCAGCGTACGCAGGCAGGCTTTTATCTGCTGTTCGCCGGCGGCGCGTAAAGCGATGCCTGCTTTAGCGGTTTTGACAAGTAAGGGTTCTATTGTTTTCATGGGGTCTTTTTTTAGAAAATAACGATATCATCGGCATGCGCTGCTACGACATTTTTACGGGAAACGCTATCGATGATGGCCTGAGTATCGAGTTTAACCTTTGCGACGCCGATGATGGTTTCTTCATCATCCATCAGTTGCACCACTTCGCCTGCGCCGAATTTACCCTGGATAGAGGTAATGCCTACGGTTAGCAGGCTGCGGCGCTGGTGTAAAGCTTTGGCGGCTCCTTTATCGACAAATATACTTCCGAGGGTGATAGAACCGCTGGCGAGCCATTTCTGGCGTGCCTTGAGGTTGGAGGACTGCGCTTTAAACGTGGTGCCGTTGGTTCCGTTCAGGGCTGCCATAAAGGGTGCTTTACCGCCAAGGCCGCAAATGATGACCTGGATGCCCAGCGAAGCGGCCAGGCGGGTAAAAGTAAGCTTTGAGGTCATGCCCCCCAGTCCGAGGCTGCTTTTATCGGTTTTAACGTAGCCGAGGATGGTATTATCGATTTTCGCCACATGCGGGATGATCTGCTTGTCGTTGTCCATAAATCCGCCTGCGGAGGTGCAGATGATCATGGTTTCGGCGTCGAAGCCTATGGCGATGAGCGTAGCCAGTTCGTCGTTATCGGAGAATTTGAGTTCAATATTGCTGACGAGGTCGTTTTCATTCACGATGGGCAGGATACCGTTTTGCCAGAAGGCGGCGAAGGTTTCTTTCAGCTGAACGAAGGAGCGTCTGCGGGAGAAGTGATGGCGTTCGCAGAGGGCCTGTGCTACCGGGATGCCATATTTATTAAAATATTTCTGGTATAACAGGATCAGGATGGGGTTACCAACTGCGGCGGCGGCCTTACGCTCGGTGATGGAGCCTTTGTAATGGCGGATATATGATTTCCCGGAGCCTACGGCGCCACTGGAAACCAAAACGATGCGGTAGGTTTCGGACAGTGCGGCAATGCCTGCGGCTACTTTTTGTACAATGGAACGACTGATGACACCGTCATTTCCAGAAATGACAGCTGTGCCCAACTTAACTACTAAGACTGGTTTTTCCATGCTACAAAAATAGAGCGCAGATTTTGTTATTCGGCAGAAAACTCAGCCCCCCTTATTTCAGGCGTAATCACTTATATTTGTTTTTTAAACCCTGACAGCACTAGAAAGCGCCCTCATCCAGGTTTTCTATTTGTACGTATATGAATAGAAAAATTGGCTTCAGGCATGGCTGTCCATGACATTCAATGCCTATGCCCGACATAACCATGAAGTATTCAATTAACCTGAGTTTTGGCGAAGTAAAGCTTCCGCCATTCCAGGAGATATTTGTGTTAGGGAAGAACGCGCCGCAGGGTAAAATAGGACTTACTAAATCACTTGAGTTGTTGGCCCCCAACGCCTTCCAGCTGATTGAAGTTGAGGAGGAGACCATAGAAGCCATTTTCATAGAAAGACGAATCCTCCGTAAATTACCGGCAGAAAAAATTGTAGCGATATTACAGGAAAAAGTGTTCCCTTTTGTTGCCGAAGGGGAATTGATCAGGGTCGATTTCAAAGTGAAGATATCCTACAATAATTTTGAAATTGAAGTGGGAGATGTATGACAATAAGCCGTTTCATTAAAAACGATTTTCAGGTAGTTGATGCTTACGAAGGCATATCCAGTATCCGGCACAGCCTGTCCGATAACAATGCGCTTGTTGTTATGGATCAGAACAAACCTGTTGGTATGCTTACTGCTAACGATGTGTTGAGGAAACCTCATAATCTTGTTATAGACTGCATGATGCCAAAGCCGGGTGTATCGCCGGTACAATCTGTCCGGGAAGCGCTTAGCCTGATGCGGCAAACCCATACTGACGCTTTACCGGTTTATGACGACAGCAATACCCTTATGGGGGTTATTTACAAGAATGATATCGTTGATTATCTCTGCCAGGCGGTAGAGAAGCAGCAGTCGATGGTGCAGCTGATGGTACACGATCTTAAAAGTCCGCTGGCGAATATCATCAGTATCAACGAGCTATTACAGCACGAGGTTCATAAGGAAGAGGACAGGAAACTGCTGGACTACTCGAAGCAGTCGTGCGAAATTGCCACGGATATCATCAATGACCTGCTGGTTTCGGAGCTTGTGGAGCATGATTCGCCCACTTTTACCATTACGGAGCTTGGTCATTTCCTGAAAGCCTGTCTTTTATCGGTCAATGGACTGATATCGAAAAAGCAGATCGTTATCGATAATGTACCGCCTCCGCAGAAGTATTATTTCCGGGCAGACCGGGGAAAGCTTCAGCGGGCACTTCATAATGTGCTTTACAATGCCATCAAGTTCACTCCTGTTGGCGGCACCATCCATATATCGAGCACGACAGAAAAGGACAGGTTCACGATCATGGTAAAGGACAATGGCATTGGCATACCAGAGAGCGATCAACCGTATATTTTCAACAAATTCACCCGTGCCAAGAGGACCGGTACGAACGGCGAAAGTTCCACCGGGCTTGGGATGTATATTACCAAACAAATAGTGGAGCAGCACAATGGGGAGATCTGGTTCAAGAGCAAGGAGGGGGAAGGCACTTCGTTTTTCATCCGTTTCAACATGCTCTCTTCCGGGAACCATGAGAAATTGGTACTTTTAGAAAATGAACCGCATTGACCGGCTTTTTGCCATTCTCATTACTTTACAATCGAAAAAGTATGTTACTGCCGACGCTATCGCGGCGCAGTTTGGCATGAGTGTAAGGACAGTTTACCGCGATATTAAAGCGCTTACAGAAACGGGTGTACCCATTAGTTTTGAGAACCAGCGGGGTTATTTTATAGTGCAGGGTTATTTTCTGCCGCCTGTTTCATTCACCAACGAAGAGGCTAACGCCCTGCTGCTGATGGAGGCGATCACCAGCCGGTTTGCGGACAAATCGATACAACAGCATTATACAACGGCGCTCAATAAAGTAAAAGCGGTATTACGGGGCACTCAGAAAGAGAGGCTGGAGCAATTAGGTGCGCAGATCACGAGTTTCTCTCCGTGTGGCGCCACGAACGATTTTGCCTGGTTATCGGATCTTCAGCGGGCCATAGGTGCGCGGTTTGTTGTTAAAATACATTACCAGAATGTTGCGGGGGAGATAAGCGAGAGGGAAATAGAGCCTATTGGTCTTATTTTTTATGCGCTCAACTGGCATATCATCGCCTGGTGTCATTTAAGGCAGGAGTACCGCGATTTCCGGGCATCCCGCATTCTGCGTTTATGGGTTACCGGCGATGCGTTCCGTAAACAGGATCATATGAGCATGACTACCTATACTGCAAGGATGGATGAGGAGTATGCCAGTTACACCACTGCCGTCAAAGAATCGTAGGCTGCGCCGTTTATTATTAATTCATCTTTAATCCTGCTTCAGGTTCCTTTATAAACCGGACCTCAATGTGTTTTCGTATGTAAAAACATGCGTTTAAGGCGCATTGGCGTTCGAAAAAGATTTATTTTGTAGTTAGTCTCATACCGTCCTCTATGATCAAACTTATTGTACTCAATACCTGCCAGGTACGTCCGCTTAGTATGGCTGCCATCCTGGATGTGTTCAACTCTGTTAACCAGCAGTACCAGCACAAGGGGCTTCCTCCATTCTTTCATATAGAAGTGGCTGGGGCGGGCGATCTGCCTTTGGTGCCTAAAGCCGATCTGGTATTCATTCCGGCTTTTCTTTCCGGCGACTTAGGCGCAGCGGTTAGCGAAAACCGGGAATTTATCAGTTGGATAGTGGCGCAATATCAACTGGGTGTTCCTATTGCGAGTTTTTGCACGGGCGCTTTTCTGCTTGCCGCCACGGGTCTTCTGAATGGCAAACGGGCTACTACGCATGTTATGGCCGCGCCTGTTTTTAAAAAGCTGTTCCCTCATGTGCTGTTACAGCCGGAAGCCGTTGTAACGCATGATGCCGGGCTTTACACCAGCGGAGGTGCAACCAGCAGTTTTCATCTTATGCTGTATTTGCTTGAAAAATACTGTGGCCGCAGCATGGCTATAGAGATGGCCAAGATGTTCTCCATTGATATGGACCGGCAGCAGCAGCTGCATTTTGCGGGCTTCTCTCCTATCCGCAATCATTCGGACAGTGTGGTCAAGAATATACAGGAGCAAATGGAGAAGCGTTATATGGATATCACCACTGTGGACGCCCTGGTGCGGGAAATCCCGGTAAGCCAGCGCAATTTTGTCCGCCGCTTTAAACAGGCGACGGGCGTTACCCCTATCGATTACCTGCAACAAACCCGGATAGAAGCTGCGAGGCAACTATTAGAGCATACCGACCTCAGCATGATGGAGATCATGTGTCATGTAGGGTATGGCGATATGAAATCGTTCCGGAACCTGTTCCTGCGGATCACCGGTTTAACACCCAAGGCCTACCGTGAGAAATATGCATTGGCGGCAGGGCGTTTCTTTACACATCACCTGCCTGTCATGAACTAGACCCTGGGGCAAAAAAAAACCGGAAAAGTAGAAACAATTCCGGGATATATACATGAGAAAACTAACAAGAGTTATTTAAACGTTATGCTGACAATTTAAGTCGTGTGTTATAAAGACGCTTGAGAAACGAAAAAGGGGGATGCCCAAACCCTGTTTTTTGTTTTAATTAACATTTATCTCCAAACACCAGCAAATCTACCATTTCCTTAGAGGAAATTTTTAGTGGTTTACCCCCTATTATTATAACCGTAGTAATCCAAGTTTATATAAACCGTTCACAGGTTTGTTATCCCAGAACAGTTCAAAGTCTTCTAAACCAGCGGCTTCGTAATGTGATTTTATGTCCTGTAGCGTATAGATCTTTTCGTTGGTTACGGATATCAATGCCAACATCAAGACAAGCCATTCGCCCTGTGGTTTACTCACACTGAAATTCACTGTTTCTTTTTTACCCTGGAAGCTCAGGGAAGCCATTTCCCATTGATTGCCTTTTTTTGATTTGGTAAAGATCTCTATTGCGGGCTTTTTGCCTAACCAAATGATTTTTGTGGTAGGCTTTGTGCTTATGAATTCCTCTTCCAGCAAGGCTTTGACTATGTAATCGGGTGCTATGCTTGTTTTGGGCACTTTGAAATCGAACCATTTCTGCAGGGGGTAGTCGAGGCAGTTGCTGTGCATGTAGTTGAGCAATGATTTCTTCAATCCGAAGCTGAAGGCTTCGTGATCGGCACCATTGGGGTCGGAATGGACGAGGTCGTTGTTGGCGAAGCTTCCGGTCACTACCGTTTCGCGCACCACTCCGAATTTTTCGGGTTCCAGTCCGACGGGGCTATGCGCCGTCATGGCAAACTGGTGCCAGAAGGCGGATTGCAGTACGCCTGCCTGGAACATTTGCCGGACCATTTCGAGGGAGTCGATGGTTTCCTGTGCTGTTTGAGTGGGGAAGCCATACATGAGGTAGGCGTGCACCATGATACCTGCTTCGGAGAAGTTGCGGTTGACGCGTGCAACCTGAGCCACTGTGATCCCCTTTTGAATAAGGGCCAGGAGCCTGTCTGACGCCACTTCCAGCCCCCCGGACACGGCGATGCAGCCAGAGGCCTTCAGGAGCAGGCAGAGGTCGCGTGTGAAGCTCTTTTCGAAGCGGATGTTGGTCCACCAGCTGACAGTTAGTTTACGGCGGATGATTTCGAGCGCCAACGCCCGCATTAATGCGGGCGGGGCGGCTTCGTCGACAAAATGAAAGCCATTCTGACCTGTTTGTGCGATGATCTGTTCCATGCGGTCGCACAGCAGTCGTGCGGCTATTGGTTCGTACAGGCGGATATAGTCAAGTGAGATATCGCAGAAGGTGCATTTGCCCCAGTAGCAGCCATGCGCCATTGTGAGCTTATTCCAGCGGCCATCGCTCCAGAGGCTATGCATGGGATTGACGACCTCTATTGCAGAGATGTAGCTATCGAGCAGCAGATCGCTGTAATCGGGGGTACCTACGTCGGACTGTTTGTAATCGTGGCAGGTTTCGTTGTTGATATAAACGACCTTACCTTCTGCGAGTGCAAAGGTACGTTTGAGGCTGGCGAGGGGTAGTTCGCCCGCGATATAACGTACAAGATTTTCGATGGGGGCCTCACCATCGTCGAGCGTAACGAAGTCGAGGAATTCGAATACACGTTCATCCGATAGGGAGCGCAGTTCGGTATTGGCGAAGCCGCCGCCCATTACCAGTTTTACGTGGGGGTAATGTTGTTTTATCCATTGTGCGCATCGCAGGGCTGCGTACAGGTTGCCGGGAAAAGGGACAGAAAGCGCTACCAGCGCCGGCTGCAGCGTTTCCATTTTGGTGGCCAGCAACCCGAGGAGGATGTTATCGATATAGGAATAAGGCTGTTGCATGGCGGCGTACAACTCATCGAAACTGGCGGCGGAGCGTCCCAGTCTTTCGGCATAGCGGCTGAAGCCAAAGTGCGGGTCAACACATTCTGTGATAAGATCGGACAGGTCTTCGAGGTACATGGTGGCCAGGTGTTTGGCCTTATCCTGTTTACCCATGCTGCCAAAGGCCCATTGCAGGTCGTCGAGCTGTGCAAAGCGGCTTGCTTCGGGCAAAAAACCGCGTTTGACTATCAGATGCGCCAGGGTAGGATTTTTGCCTTGCAGGAAGCGGATGACCGCATCTATGGTGTAGATATAGTCTTCCTGTAAAGCCACCATACGTTGTGCATTCTCAGACAGGGGCTGTGCAGCGGCGCCTGCTTCGGCAAACAGCTGCTGCAGCCCCTGCTGAGAGAACAGAACATTCGTGACCTCTATGCCAAGATCGGACTGATAGCTTGAAATGTTCTTTGTATTCAAAAAACCTTTCAGGTAGGCAGTGGCCGGGTATGGCGTATTCAACTGCGTAAACGGAGGCGTTATCAGGAAAACAGATGCGCTCAAACAAAATAGATTTAAAGCGCAAAAGTAGCCTTATTTACAGCATTTTGAATTGCGCCGTGAAATGACGCAGGTATTGGGATTCGTATGTAATAGCGACCCCATGAATTTCCCGGCGTTTTTTAAACACTTCCACAATCACTTCTGCCAGGTAATCGATATGGCTTTGGGTGTAGGTACGACGCGGGATGGCGAGGCGCACCAGTTCATTATCGGGTGAAACCAGTTTTCCGTCGTCATCATATTTACCAAACATAACGGAGCCTATTTCCACGCCTCTCACGCCGCCTTCGAGGTAGAGGGCGCAGGACAATGCCTGGCCGGGGTACTGATCGGCGGGGATATGCGGGAGGAACGCCTTTGCATCGATATAGAGGGCGTGGCCACCTGTTGGTTTTATGTACGGGATATTTTCGGCGTCGAGTTTCTCGCCGAGGTATTCGATGCTGCGGATGCGGTATTTGAGATATTCTTCCTGAACGATTTCTTCCAGACCTGTAGCAATGGCTTCGAGATCACGTCCGGCGAGGCCTCCGTAGGTAGGGAATCCTTCGGTAATGATGAGCAGGTTGCGGGATTGTTCGGCGAGTTCGGGATCATGCATGGCGAGGAAGCCGCCGATGTTTGCAAATGCGTCTTTCTTTGCGCTCATGGTACAGCCATCGGCATAGGAGAACAATTCCTGTGCGATTTCCTTTACCGTTTTATTCTCATAACCTTTTTCGCGCTGTTTAATGAAATAGCAGTTCTCTGCAAAGCGGCAGGCATCGATGAAGAAAGGAATTTTATTGGCTTTACAAACCTCTTTTACAGCACGGATATTTTCCATGCTTACGGGCTGTCCGCCGCCGGAGTTGTTGGTAACCGTGATAATGACGAGCGGAATGTTTTCGGCCCCTTTATCGGCAATAAACTGTTTGAGGGCTTTTACATTCATATTGCCTTTAAAAGGCGCTACCAGGGAAGGCTGACGGCCTTCGTCGCAAAGGAGGTCAACACCTTCGCCGCCTGCAAATTCAACGTTCGCGCGGGTTGTATCGAACAGGGTGTTACTGATGATGTATTTGCCTTTACCACTTTTGATCGTGAACAGGATCTTTTCTGCCGCCCTGCCCTGGTGAACGGGTATTACGAAGGGCATGCCTGTAAGTTCCCTGATAACCGATTCGAAGCGATAGAAGCTTGGGCTACCCGCATAGCTTTCATCGCCTTTCATGATACCAGCCCACTGATCGCTGCTCATTGCGCCTGTTCCACTATCGGTAAGCAGGTCGATGATCACGTCTTTGGCTTTTAAAAGGAAAGGATTGTAATGTGCCTCTGCCAGTAACTTTTCGCGTTCTTCACGTGTAGTTACATAAATAGGCTCCACCGATTTGATCCGGAATGGCTCAATAATAGTCTTCATACAACGTAGTTGTTGATTAGAATTATGATTAAAGGAATATGTAAAAAGTAAAAGGGGAAAGCTACCCAATGAGAAGCGGGCAGCAACAGCAGCAGTTTAAGAAGGTCTTGCTATTATGTTCTTCCAGATATTTGACATGTAGTGCAAATGCTAATGCAACAAATATATAGCTATTTTTTATATAGTCGTCAAAACAAGCGATAATGCTAAAAAAAACGTGAGTATAAGAAACGTTGCGGGGCAAACGGCGATAAGGCGGGTATTTATTAAGCGGGTGGGGGCTTGGGTAAAACGCCAGAGCAGCTCTATAAAACAAAAAGCCCGGCAACCTAAGGAAGCCGGGAGTTCTTTTCTAACTGTCTACTTATTTTAGGACGTTACAATTATCTTATTCTTTCGTTTTTACACGAACGATGGTGAATGAATAGGGAGGCAATCCGCCATCGAAAGCCTGGGTTACGCTACAGGAGATGGTTTCGGGTTTCAGCTGTTTATCGTCGGGGTTGCCTTTCAATACCGTGCGGCTGGCCGAGATGCCGGTGATACCCTGCAGGTTGACAGTTGGCACCACGGGGACCGGTAACAGGTTCACCATTTTAATAATGATATCCTGTGTATGGCTATCACGCACTACGGATACTGCTACCCGTTTTCTTACTGCATCCTGGTTATTGCTCAGCTTTATCGTTGACGGGAAATATTCATCGCCTGCGTGTATGCCATAGAGTTTTTGCACCTCATAGCCAACTGTAGGTTTTACGGTAGTATTATTGAAATAGATGAGGTTAGGGTTCCATTGCGTACGACCTTCTTTCGCCAGTAAGGGCGCATAGGAAGCCATGCTTACCACATCGCCGTTCCTCTCCAGTGATGTGAGATACAATGCTTCGGACAAAGCCGTTTCGAGGTTAACAGGGCGGCCGGGTAAATGTGCGGCGTATTCACCGAGATATACTTTTGATTTAGTGCGATCGTACCGATCGTAATAGTCCTGATTATTTATAAACCATCCGGGGGGCTGATAGTAGTGTTCATCGATGAGCGGCACCTGCAGCTTAGTGGCTATGCCCCATCCTTCTTCATAGTCTGTTCCTTCGGATGCAGGGCCTGCGGTACCTATCACCGAGATTTCGGGATGTTTTGCTTTTATTGCGTTAAAGATCATTGTAAACCGTTCTTCAAACACGTCGCTGATGAGGTCTTCATTACCGATGCCAATGTATTTGAGGTTAAACGGTGCGGGGTGGCCTGCTTCGGCACGTTTTTTACCCCAGGTAGTTTTTACATCGCCGTTGGCATATTCTACGAGGTCGAGGATATCCTGGATATAGGCATCCATTTCATCCATAGGAATGCCGCCCTGCTGACCGCCACCGCCAACGCCTGAGTTCTGGCATGGTACGCCGGCTGCAATAACCGGAACGGGCGCTGCGCCAATATCTTCACAGAACTGGAAGTATTCGAAATATCCCAATCCTGCGGTCTGGTGGTATCCCCACAGGTTGCGCTGGGGTTTGCGTGCTTCGAGCGGCCCTATAGCATTCTTCCAGCGATAGATGTTCCCCAGGCCATCGCCATGAGCCACGCAGCCACCGGGGAAGCGGACGAATTTTGGATGGATATCGGCAATAACCTGGGCCAGATCGGCACGCAAGCCGTTCTTACGTCCTTTGAAGGTATTTTGCGGGAAGAGCGATACCATGTCGATGGCTATTCTGCCGGAACCTGAAGGTTGCAGTTCGAGCTGTGCATCTGCCACATCAGCAACAGGTGTTATTATTATCGTTTGATCTTTCCAGGAGTTGCCGGGCGCCGGCAAGGTGCCTGCAGCCAATTCCTTTCCATCTTTACCAACCAGTTTTACCTGCAGCTTACCTGGCTTTCCCTGCAGTGCGCGTGTGAAAACAGAGAAGCGATAGGGCTGGCCTTTTTTCAATGTAATGCCGTCGAAGCCGCTGTTTATGAGCCTGGCTCCTGCTGCACCGAAATCCAATACGGCGTAATTGGGATTATTGGGGTGTATGGGCTGTGCAGTTTCTATAGTGAACTGTGCGTTTGCGCCTTCCAGTTTCCAGGAATGCTTAGCATGCCAGCTTGTATCGTGGCCTTGTTTATCATCCAATGCATATTCAAAATCGCGGTTCTGCACCAGTTCGGCATATAAACCACCATCGGCAGCGTAGTTAATATCTTCAAAGAAGATACCGAGTAAGAGATCACTTATAGCTTTAGCTTGTCCGGGATGTACTGTTACGTCGACCGCGACGGGTTTGATGCCCGCGAAACGCTGTTCGTCCTGTTTTGTTGTTTCGGCATTCTGCAGCCTTTTGTATTGCTGCCATTCGTAATGCTTTATCATTTTATCTACAGCATTCCAGGCTACGCGGTGAACCTGTCCCTGCATCTCTCCTTCCGGCAGGCTCACTGTTACTTCGTCAGAAATATAAGCTGCGGCTGTTACCTGTTCGGGGGAGGTATAAGTTTTAAAATCTTTGGTAGATACGCGATAGTAATTACCTGAAGATGCGGTGTACACAATTACATAGCTGCCTGTGCCGGCGTTGTATTGTATGGAAGGTTTCAGGCAGTTTGCCACACCTTTCTGAACGGGGTAATCCTGGCGGCCCCAGTAAACAAGGTCGGGAGAACTTACGTGGGCAAATACGGGTTCATATTCGTTTAATCCCCATACGCATTGCCAGTTGCCTCCGGCGCCTTGTATCAGGAAGGGCTGGTTCATGCGTTTCTCGCTTCCCCAGCGACCGTAATCGCTTTTTACAAATGCATAGTTTTCGCCGATATTGAACCAGCTTTTTTTGTCGGGGCTCCATGCAAACTGCAAGCCTGTTCGCCCGCCGTTCTTAACTGTGGCGTAAGAGAACAGGTAAACCGAATCGGGGACGTTGGCATGTGCCAGGACAGGGGCTATGCCGGTGAAGGAAAACAGACAGAGAAAGAGAGTTATTCTTTTCATATCAATTAATCGTAGCGTTATTTAATGCTGTAGCGTAAATATAATGTCATTATAAGAATTAACTAATGCCCTATGCTTTCAAAGCAGGCACCTCCCTTCTCAATAAGGAGGCGCCTATATGCTTTAAAAAGTTTTTTTCCATTTATTCAATAACCATTACGAATCCGCTGCCGGGAGCTATTTCCAGCACCTGGGCTGCTGAAGTGCTGCCTTTTGTTTCATCGAAACTTGCGGGTTTATCACCATCTTTCAAGAGGCTGAATTTGCTACCCAATGCGGCGGTATTCAAGGTTAATTTCCGGGGTGTTGCAGCGGCATTGATACCGGCGACATACCATTTGTTTCCTGCCTTACGCGCCAGGGCTACGTACTGTCCGGGGTAACCTTCCATAAATTTCACCTGTTCCCAGCTTACGGGCAAATTCCTTAAAAAGGACCTAACATTTTCAGGTATGTGCTGCATGCCTTCGGGCGACTCGGCAAAATGCTGGATGCCGGATAAGAACAATACCGATAAAGCCAGCTCGAAGCCACCTGAGGTACGGCGAACCAGGTTACCGCTTAGTTTATACAGGTTCATGGGCGTGTAATCCATGGGATCGAAGAGGTTGCGGGCAAAAGGCACCGTAGCGCACATTACCGCCTGTTTATCGGCTTCATGCTGATTGAAGGTAACATTTTCGAAGCCCCGTACGGCCTCGGTTGTCATGAGGTTGGGATAAGTTCTTGCCCATCCGCGCGGCAATGTGGCGCCATGGAAGTTAACCATGAGCTGACAGGCTGCCGCATCGTTTAAAATATCGATATAGTATTGCATCACCGATTGCCCGTCGCCACCAAAGAAGTCGATTTTCACGCCTTTGATACCCATGGCCTGTATGCGATGAAACTCTTTCATACGGCTCTCATGCGTGAGCAGCAGATTCCTGGGCGTGTACTTTACCGTGTTCCAGTCTCCTGCAGAATTATACCATAGGAGCAAGCCTACGTTTTTAGACTTTGCATAATCGGCAAGGATCTGAATACTATCGTATCCTATTTTCCTGTCCCAGTCGGCATCGATAAGACAGTATTGCCAGTTCATGCCGGCGGCAAAGTCGATATATTTTTTTTGTTCTTTGAATATGATGTAGTCGTCTTTTGAGTTGATCCAGCTCCAGGAAGCCTTGCCTGGTTTTATGTAGGAGACATCGTTCAGGCTTTGTGCGGCGGCGAGGTCTGTACCGGCGGTAGATTCCATGATATTTTTAAGCGAGCCTACTGCTATTACTTTCCAGGGAGTAGTGAAATTGTTATCTATAACGGGCAATAAACCTCCACCTAATACCACTTCGCGTTTGTCGGGGAAGCCGGTTGTAAATTTACCGTTACCTGCGGTAAGTAATTTTGTACCGCAGTAGTTGCCTTTCATTCCGGCTTCGGTGATGGCGACCCAGTTATTCCCGTTTTTAAATAATGCCGGATATACCCAGCCGACTGTATTATCGGCTACTTTTTCGACAGGGACTTCCTGTTCGTAGTATTCTTCGTAGGCGGGGTTTGAGCGTTCCCATCCGGTTTTGGCCACCTGCATAGGCTGCAGCCATGAGCGCACTCCCTGTTTAAAGCGGAAGTCTGTTTTTTCTTCTGTAACTACCGTATTTGCGGCGTTTTCTCCCGGGAGCAGGTATTGGAAAGCAACGGCATCATCGGAAACATTGAAAACAATATCAATGGGTTTACCTTGTTTATTCCTGTAATGAAATACACATTGATTGGCATTGTAGTGCACCTGTTGTTTTTTGCCATAGAGCAGGCGGTAATTTTCATTTACCGGCTTTGTTTTTGAGGCACCTGTAAAAACAAGCTCTTTATAAAGATCGGTTCCTGAAGTAACCAGGCCCAGCGCTGAAGGCAGCAGTATTGTATCTTTCTTTGCCAGCACCGTATAGGTCACTGTTCCATCTGCCGCGGAGGATAGCTTTACTGTCAATGTTTTACCAGGACTTGTTATAACCTGCGCCTGCAAACAGGTATACATAGCTGCGCCTACCATCATGGCGAAGCATACGATACTTCTTTTTAATTGTACCATAGCAAATAATACGGGTGATTCTTAAAACGGATTTATTTTCTCAAGAGCCTGACGCCGTATATACCGGCTGTTTCAGACCCATCCACTGCAACAAATTTTACTACAAGCGTTTTAGCAGCACCATCGGGGATCACGTAACCGGCAGAGAAGAAGTCGCCTCCTTTTGTACCATCGAGCTTCACTTCTGCTATGGGCTTGTCATTGATAAGAATGTGAAAGTGCCGGTTTTTATCGCCACCGTAGTAGGTAACCTGTAAGGTGGCAGCATCGGACGCCTCGTTCCTGAGGCGATAGGAGAACCAGCCTTTAGCTGAACGCCAGTGCCTGTTTCTGTGTATGCCGGTTATACTTTTGTCGCTTTCAATAAAATGATCAGACTCCGGTTGTTGTTCTCCGGGCGCTACCATGTCTATTGTTCTTGCTGCCAATGCAGCCTCCTGCTCCTGTTGTTTTTTTAATCTATCCAGATCCTGCTGCAGATCTTCCTGTGAGAGTTTATGCCAATAGATAATATACCGTGTGTCGTGTAAGGTATAAAAAGGGACCAGCTCAATATCGTTATACTTATCGGGATATACTTTAGAAGCGAACCGGAACGTGTTCTTTTTATCGCCTGCGGGGATTACCACGGCGTCTTTGTTATCATCGCTTACGAGCACAGGCATGTCCTGTAAGGCAGGCATGATACCGGGCGCTATATGTCCTCCCCTGCTATCATCGGCATACAGGCCTGTCATACCTTCTGTACCGGCTTTTGCAGCCAGTACAATGGGGCCGCGCATTACGGCTACGTAGCTGGGGATATGCGGTAATTCTTCGAACGTTGTTTGCATGGGTAACTGTACCGTTACCACATCACCTTCTTTCCAGGTTCTTTCAATGGCAACATAATCGCCCGGCGTTGCTGTAACCACCTGCTTCCTGCCGTTTACAAAAACCGCCAGCGTTCCTGCCTTCACCCAAGACGGATATCTTATTTGCAGTGCAAACTTTGCGGGTGCCGCTGCGTGGATGGTTAAAGAAGTATGTTCTTCGGAGGGAAAGCGGTTTTGTTGTACGATAGAAATATTCTTTTCCTTCCATTTCAATTCGGAGGGAATAAAGAGGTTTACGAATAAGCTATCGGCTGCATGTGCATAGATAAGTTCGCCGTATTTCGCGTGGTTTTCGAGGCCACTGCCAACACAACACCAGAATGAGGTTTGGGGCTGCGAGTAAACGCGGTAAGCGCCCGGGCGCATGGAGGTAAAATAAACGAAACCGCCTTTCTCCGGATTTTCGGTAGAAAGGATATGATTGTATAAGGCTCTTTCGTAGTAATCGATAAGATCGGCCCGGCCATCGGAAAGATACAACTGGCGGGTTAGCTTAAGCATATTGTAGGTATTACAGGTTTCAGGGCCCTGTATATCGTTGATCATGGATGAGAAGTCGTGCACAGGGTTGAAGTGTTCGCGCACACTGTTTCCGCCTATCACACAACTACGGTTGTGCACCACAGTTTCCCAGAAAAAGTGTGCAGCTTTGTCATATGCCGTATCCTGTGCATCACCTGCATCGGCAATACTTTTAAACCCTATTACCTTAGGGATCTGGGTGTTGGCGTGTAATCCATCGAGCTTATCCTGTTCGTGCTCTAATGGCGTTAAGATGGTAAGGTGTGAAAAGCGGCGGGCCAGGGCCAGGTATTTTTTGTCGCCGGTGATGACTGCAACATCGGCGAATACCTCGTTAAGGCCACCGTGTTCGGAGCGGAGCATTTCCTGTACCTGAGCATCGGACAAGCCGGAGGTTAATTTCAGCATCCAGTTGGTATAGGCTATCAGCATTTGCTTTGCCTGTTCACTGCCAGCATAGAGATATGCATCTCTCAAACCGCCGTACATTTTATGGATATTATAGAGCGGCACCCATCTTTTGTTCAGGGAAAAGCCATCGGCCCTGATATTGCCGGCTGCAATTTCCTGCCAGAGCTGTTTACTGCGGGGGACGCCACCGATGTAACCATCTCCATAATTGTCCTGGCATTTTTTCAGTTCCGACAACATATAATCGAGCCGGGTTGCAATTTCTTTATTTCCGGTAGCTGCATACATCAATGACAGGGCGGAAACATAGTGCCCTCCTATATGTCCGTCGAGGCCTGTGTTTTCCCAGTTGGGATAGCTGCTATCTTTTGGAGTGAGGCCTGCTTCGCGCAGATAAGGAGCCAGCAGCCTGTCGGGTTTGAGTGCGAGGATATATTCGAGATCTTTTTCCTGTGCATTCTTAAAAGGACTTTCGAGGAGCCTTACATCGGCTAGTGCGAATGGCTTTCTGCTATTGCTTTCTGATTGCGCCATGGCAGGCGTGCCTGTCAAAATGCAGAGAAAGGGTAAGAGGGATAAACAAGATAATTTCTTCATGTGGCAATGTCCGTTATGTCCTTAAAGTTCTGCAATTTATTCTCCCCTTCGCTACCGGAGGGGGGGCAAATTGGTAAAAGGTAAGTGGTAATTGCCTATGCCTAAACATAAACAATCTGACAGTCAATGACTTCAGAAATAAAATTAGTGTCTTTTTGACATTTTTTTAACGGAGTTTGTATGTATTGGGAAGGCGATAACCGATGTTTGCCATCGCGTAGTTGCCGGTGAAAGCTGAAGACGGCTCCAAGGCAGCTTTAAGGCGGCTATATAAAGCGTAGTTTTTCGTAGATGGTTGATACTGGTGCCGGCAGGAGAACGGGCTGGCAGGGGGCTATAAGTTGCAAAATGTATGCCTCAGAAGACTTGCAGGGCAAAAACCTGAAACGATAGCCTGAAGCATTGAGATGATATTGTGCTATAATGATTCAATTTTCCTGCTGATTTATGTTTGATTATCCGCATTTTTGCAGCTAAAGCGATTGTAACGACAACCTCTCATTGCCATGTTCCGGTTTCAGTTCCTTTACTTTTAGATCCGCCTGCATGGAAACGCTTAAAACACGTTTTATGATCATGAAAAAAATGAAGTTTGCGCTGGTACTTGTATGTTCAACCGCGCTGCACTTATGCACATTGGCCCAGGATAATTTTCCGGATGGCACACCGATACCGGAATGGTTCAGACAAAATGACCGGACAGATATCAAAAAGCTGGGGCAGCAATACCGTATTACTGATTATAACGTGGTAAAAGACAGCAACGTTGTACAGACTGAGAAAATGCAGGCCGTTATTAATAAGGCGGCTGAGAAAGGCGGCGTTGTTGTTATTCCCAAAGGTACTTTTTTGAGCGGGTCTTTGTTTTTCAAGCAAGGCACGCACTTGTATCTTGAAGAGGGCGCCAGGCTCAAGGGCAGCGATGATATCAGCAATTTCCCGATCGTGCCAACGCGTATAGAAGGACAGACGGTCAAATATTTTGCTGCGCTGGTAAATGCTGACGGTGTGGATGGGTTTAGTATTTCAGGCAAAGGAACCATTGACGGCAACGGATTGCGTTACTGGAAGGCTTTCTGGTTGAGGCGGCAATTCAATCCTAATTGTACCAATATGGATGAAATGCGGCCAAGGCTTCTGTATATTTCGAACAGTAAAAATGTACAGGTTTCCGGATTAAAGCTTATCAACTCCCCCTTCTGGACGAATCATTTTTACAAGTGTGAAAATGTGAAACTCCTGGATCTTTATATTTATTCGCCGGAGAAGCCTGTTAAGGCGCCCAGTACAGATGCGGTAGATATTGATGTTTGCAAGAATTTTCTTATCAAGAATTGCTATATGTCGGTTAATGATGATGCGGTGGCATTGAAGGGAGGTAAAGGTCCGCTTGCTGATAAGGATGAGAACAACGGAGGCAATTTCAACATTGTCATTGAAGATTGCACCTATGGGTTTTGTCATGGAGCGTTGACGCTGGGGAGTGAGTCGATACATAACCGGAATATTGTTCTGCGCCGCATAAAGATCAATCATGCGCAACGGTTATTGTGGCTTAAGATGCGTACTGATACGCCTCAGAATTATGAATATGTAAGGGTTGAGGATATTGAAGGCAGTGATATCGGCAGTTTCCTGTATATACGTCCCTGGGCCCAGTTCTTTGATCTTAAGGGAGAGAAGCGTTTGATAAAATCATCCGGCAGTCATATTACGATGCGTAATATCAAGGTTGGATGCGATGCTGTTTTTAAAGTAGACAAAGTTGCTGAGAGTGAAACGTTCGAGTATCGTTTATCGGACTTCAGGTTTGAGAACCTGGCGTTACAGGCTAAGCAGGAAGCGAAGATAGACACATCGATCGTAAAGGATTTCAAGCTTACAAATGTTATTGTTAACGGCGAGAAGGTGCAGTAAGGTGTATATTTAAATAAACAAATTTGCTATGATCAACTGGGGTATCATTGGATGCGGGGATGTAACCGAGCGTAAGAGCGGTCCTGCCTTCAACAAAGTAAATGGCAGCAAGCTTCTGGCGGTAGCGCGCAGGGATGCCGAAAAGGCTGCAGATTATGCCAGGCGGCATGGTGTTGAAAGATGGTCCGGCGATGCCTATGCGCTACTGGAGATGAAAGATATCGATGCCATTTATGTGGCTACCCCTCCCTCCTCTCACCTGGAGTATGTATGTGCTGCACTTGAAAAAGGGTTTTCGGTATATGTAGAGAAACCTGTGGCTTTGAATACTGCCGAGGCGCTGAAGATGGCGGAGGCTGCGCAAGCTTCTGCCGGCAAGCTGGTGGTAGCGCATTACAGGCGCAGGCTGCCTTTATTTCTTAAAGTAAAGGAACTGCTTGAGCAGAAGGTCATAGGAGAGATACGTACGGTTCAAATGCGGCTCTGGCAAAGTATCAAGCCAGCGCTTGTTACAACGGGCGCTGCCAACTGGCGGACTAACCCGGCGATATCCGGCGGCGGTTATTTTCATGATCTGGCTCCTCATCAGCTGGATCTGATGTTATACTTTTTTGGGGAGCCGGTTCATTATGATGGGTTCAGCCAGTGCCAGGCCGGCGATGACGGAGTAGCTGATCAGACCTCCGGGACCATTTTATTTGCCGATAAGATCGTGTTCAATGGCAGCTGGTGTTTCAATGTTGCCGATACAGATACCATCGATGAATGTGAGATCATTGGCAGCGCCGGCAGCATTCGCTTTGCCGTTTTTGGACAGCGGATCGTGGTTAAAGATGGCAACGGCGAGCAGGTGTTTGAGTTTGAGCATCCTGAGCATGTTCAGCAGCCTATGATCGCGAGTGTGGTGGGCTTTTTTAACGGGCAGGAGGAGAATCCATGCACGATAGAGGAGGCTGTTGAGCTGATGAAGATCATGGATAAGTTTGCAAGGTTAACCGTATAGTATAATAGTTTTAGCAGCTATCGGGCAAGACATTTAATTTTCAAGTTCCTGGTCCTGCCGTTTGCCAGTTTTTCACAGAACTGACAAACGGCGAACCAGGTGCAGTGATAAATACGGAAGGTTTTAGTATCCTGTATTTTGTTTAAGATTTGCGTTCTTAGCGATCTCCGTTCTGGGAATAGGATATAATGCGCGATAGTCGCCATTGGGCGAATGTGATAGCCATGATTTTTTAGTAAATGCGCCAAAGCGGATCATATCTGTTCTGCGGCGTGCTTCCTGGCAAAACTCCCAGCCAAGTTCATCGAGGAAGCGGCCGTAGATGATATCGGCTCCACCTTCGTGTGTGGTAGTAAGGTGGTTGCGAAGGCCATAATCGTAGCCGCTGCCTTTCAGAAGGTCGGCCCCGGTTACCATTGCTTTGGCAGGGTTAGCTCTGAAATTCCGTTCACGTACCTGGGTTACAATGACGGCAGCCTCATTGGCCTCCCCCATTCTGAGTAAACACTCTGCTTTCATCATCAGCACATCGGCATACCTGAATAACGGCCAGTCGTTGCTAAGGCGGTTGGTAGCGCCCATGGCAATTTCGAACTTACCGAGCCGGAAGCCGTCTACCTCTTCGGACTGATCGACCCCTGCGACGTAGTTGCGGAAGGCCAGCGGTTTACCTGTGAATGCGCCCATAGTTCCGAAGATACTATCACCGGAGGCGGTATATTGTTGTCCTTTAATGTAGTTGTCGATGTAGCGGCTATCTGTGGTATCGAAGGTGCTGATAAATTGCGGCACGGCGCAGATGCCACCCCAGGGAGCCGACTGAAGGTTGTAGGTGGCCTGGTTTTCGGGCTGCAGCGTTTGCATATGAATATCGAAAGAGTTCCAATCGTTCACGTATTTAGAATCGAACGGCAGTGCGAATATGATCTCTTTAGAGTTCTGATTCTCTGTAATGAATACATTCTTCTGGTTACTTTCGAGGATGAAGAGATTTGACTGAATGATAGTATCGCAAACCGCTTTACATTTATCCCATTGCGGCGTACCTGTGTAGACCTCTGCATTAAGGTACATTTTAGCGAGCAATGTTAGCCCGGCCCATTTATTGAACTTACCATAGGTAGCCGTATTATTAGCGGTGCTAACGAGCGGGATATTGGTGAGCAGTTCGTTAATGATAAAATCATATACTTCTTTACGCGTGTTTTGTTTGGGAAGAAACCCTTCAGGAACGTTAAACCTGTCGACCAGGGGTATGTTTCCATAGCAATCTATCAATACCCAATAGTAGGAAGCGCGCAGCAATTTTATTTCTGCGATAAGTGCGGTGGTATCTTTAGGCGCAACGGGGATAGCGCCAGACTGAGTTTGATAGATGATACGATTACAATTGGTGATGCCCTGGTAGGCTCTTGTCCAGATGTTGATAACGATATCGTCGTCGGTCGTCCATTTATGTTCATGAATTCTGCGATAGACGCCGCCATCGATCCAGCCGTTGGGGCGGGCGGGTGTTAACATCTGGTCACCGGCTACCTCCTGTGCGCGGTAAAGCGTATTCCATTGCAGGAGAAGTCCACGCCAGTCGACGTAAGCCGCGCCTGCGAGCGCTGCCAGGTCGGAGCTGGTGGGTGTAAATTCGTTTGCGATGATCTGGTTGTAGGAAACATCTTTGAGTTTGGTACAACCGCTGTTGACGGTAAGCATAGCGATGAAGCAGCTTAACGCGGAAAAATATATGGCAATTTTCGTTTGTTTCATATTCCAGAGATTAACGTTAGAAAGTAACATTCAGGCCGAAGCTGAAGGTGCGTGTGGTGGGATATTTATAGGGACTATCCATACCCGGATCGAGACCTGAGGTAGGCGTTTGGGCCACACCAGACTGAGCAGTAGAGGTACCGTTACGCAAGCTCACTTCGGGGTCGATGCCTTTATAGCCGGTGATGATAAAAGTATTGAGAGAGGACACATAAACGCGTGCCGACTGTATATATTTCGCCCCTGTTGTTTTCCATGTATATCCGATGGTGATGTTATCTACTTTCCAGTAGTCGCCATTCTCGATATAGTAGCTATTAAATTCTACCGGGCTTTTGAGTTGAGTTTTACCGTAAACGGGGTCGTAGGCTGTTTTCAGGAGGTTATACTGTGCCTGGGTGGGGTTTTCGAGCATCATGCGCTGAAGGTTTGCTACCTGGAATTTAAAGGCTCCCCGCTGTGTAATTGCCAGATCCCACTGTTTATACCTGAAGTTATTCTGCCAGCCTGCGTAGTAGCGCGGCAAGCCGTTTCCTATCACTTTTTTATCGCCAAAGGAGTGTGTTAATTCGGAGTAGTTGACAGGTTTGCCATCGCTGCCTTCATAGATCCACTGGCCATAGTTGGCGGCATCGCTTGCATTGTTATTGATGTCGATGACCTTGAAGCCGTAAAGATCACCTACGGGGCCACCGACTTTGAGCAAATGTGAAAAGGTTTGGATGGGCGGGAAGATCGCTCCTACCTGGAGGTAGTTGGTAGATGTTTTATACAGATCGTTTGACAGGCTAATGAGCTTATTGCTATTGGTTGAGAAGTTGACGCTGGTATTCCATTCAAAATCCTTCTTTTTTATAGCGGTAAAGTTGAGCATTACCTCTACCCCTTTGTTCTGCATGGTACCTACGTTTGCCAGTGTCTGGTTGTATAAATTTGGCGGACTGGGCACATCGTAAAGGAAGAGCAGGTTATGGATCTTACGATTGTAAAAGTCGACGGTACCGCTGATACGATTATTTGCCAACGTGAAGTCTAAACCGATATTGGTTTCTCTTTTCTCCTCCCATCTGAGGTCGGGGTTAGCGTTCTGGGTGGGTACGAGCGTTTGCACCCATTGTCCGTTGGAATAGACGAAGCCGCCATAGCCAATGACGGCCACGCCTCTGAACAGATCAGTTGGCTGGGAGCCTGTAACACCATAGCCGGCCCTTAATTTCAAGTCGTTAAAGATGCGTTGTTTTTGCATGAAGTTTTCCTTGCTGATCCGCCATCCTGCGGATACTGCGGGGAACATACCCCATGGGTTTTTAGTACCCCATAACTGGCTGGCTTCTTCGCGGCGTATGCTGGCCATGAGCAGGTATTTCTGGTTATAGTTATAAGAAATTCTGCCGAAGAAGCCTATAAGGTTGGTCTGGCTTTTAAAGCTATTAATGAGCCCCTGGAAGTTACCGCTACTGATTGCCCTGCCCAGGCCTATGTTATTCCATCCGAACCTATCGGTAGGGAAATCCCAGTTTTCGGTACTATTACTGTTGTAGTCATTTTCCTGGTAGCTATAGCCGCCGAGCAGGGTAAACTGATGCCTGTTTACAGTTCTGGCATATTCGGCGGTAAGCTCCATGAGGCGGTCGGTAGAAGCATCACCATTAACGCGGGCGTATCCGTTTCTACCATCGCGTAATGTGCTTACATGCTGTTTGGTTTCGTTGTAGCCGGCTTCGAGCTGTCTTTTAGCATAAGAAAAAACTGCACTCAATTTCAATCCTTTCAAGGGTGCAAACACGATGCTTCCTTTATACCTGTTGTTCAGTTCTTTACTAAGGCCGTCGCTTTCCATGAGATCGGACACCGGGTTTTCGTAGTCGAACTTGGTGAGTTCCTGGAACCAGGTACCATCGGGGTTCGTGAGAGGAGCGGTAGGATTCTGGAGGGTAGCCTGCCTGTAGATATTGCTGTTAAAGCCATTGAACCTTCGTGAGGAGCTAAACATATTGACATTAATACGGAGCTTATTGTCGAACATGCTATGGTTGAAATCGGCCCTGGCGGAGAACAACTGATTATAAGATTTTTTAAAGATACCTTCCTGCATGTTATAGATAACGGAGGCGAGATAATTGGTAGTGGCATTACCACCGCGCACGGTAAGGTTATGAGACTGCAGAACAGGTGTGCGGGTGATAGCTTTGAGCCAATCGGTATTTTGTTTGTAGTCGGGCATTTCGAGTTTACGTTGCCCGGCAGCCAACTGGTCTCTAAAATCTGCTGCAGTGGATAGGTTGAGCTTACGGGCAATGGTCTGTGTGCCCAGGAAAGCGCTGTATTCCACTGCTGTTTTGCTATTGGCGCCTGCTTTTTTGGTAGTAATGATGATGACACCATTAGTTCCCCTGGTTCCATAGATAGCTGCCGCTGAACCATCTTTAAGCACATCTACAGATTCGATATCCTGCGGTGCCACAGTTCTGAGGTCGCCGGGTATACCATCGATCAGGATCAGCGGGTTTTGGTTGGCTCCCATGAGCGTTGTTTGTCCGCGCAGCAGGATCTGCGTAGCGCCTGTTGGGTCGCCATTGGGAGAGATCACGGATAGGCCGGCCACCTTCCCCTGGATAAGTTGCCCTGCATCTGTTACGGAACCCTTAATAAAGTTATCAGACTTTACGGAAGCCACGGCGCTGGTAAGCTCGCCTTTGCGTTGTGTGCCATAACCTACAACCACTACTTCGTTCAGGCTGGCGTTTACGGGCACCAGTTTCACCTGCAATTCCTGCGATTCAGCATTGACAGTAACTTGTGCGGTTTCGTATCCTACATAAGATATTTCGAGTGTCACCGGCAGTTTGCTTACTGTAAGTTTAAAGCTGCCATCGTCTTTGGAAACAGTATTATGCCCGGCTTGTTTGTCGGCGATGGTAGCGCCTGCAAGCGGCTCGCCCTGCTGGCCCTGAACTTTACCGGAGACGGTAATAGCGGGCTGTGCGGCGAGCAGGAGCATACTGGCTTCTCTCTTTTCTTTGAGTACGATCATTTTGTCGATAAGTGCATAGGTAAAGGGCTGATCTTTAAAGCACATATCCAACAATTGTTCGAGCGAGACCTTTGTAGCAACAAAGTTCACAGACCTGCTTTTTTTAAGCATGCTGGCTGTATATACGAAGGAGTAGCCGGTTTGTTTACTGATATCGGTGAACACCTTTTTTAGCGGGACATTACTGGCTTCATAAGATATTTGTTGCGGCAGTCCTTCAGCGGCAATGGCAACAGAAAATACGAACATCAATACAATCGTTAATTTCATAATCAAAAGGGTTTTGATTACGTTCTTTTGCGCCGCCTGCCTGAATTGGCGGCAAACATAAAATGGCATAGCTTTGAATTGAATTGGTTGAACAATAGGAGACGTGAGAAATTTTCATTGGCTTAACCAATTGCTACCGGGATTCCGCGGCAAACGGGATTCCGGTTCTTTATTATTGGGGCCAAGCCACCGGGAGAGCGGCACATAACGGCCCGTAACGCTTGTTTGAACAAGGTCATTTTTTTCATTTGGCAAACTGTTTATGCGTATATAAGAAGCTAAGGATCTACAATAATTTTTTTCCCTTGTATGGTGAAGTGTACTTTTCCTGTTAATTCCAATGCTGTTAGCACATTAGCCAACCTCACCCTCCTGGAAGGCTGTGCGTAAAAGCGTTCGTTGTTTACGGAATGAAATTCGACTTCGACGTCGTACCAGCGGGCAATTTGCCTCATCACAGTTTCGATGCTTTCATTTTCGAAATAGAAGAAGCCATTTTTCCATGCCATTGCTTCAGCGATATTTGCCGCTTTTTCCACTTTAATATTTCCCTGATCCGTTAACCTGGACTGCTGCCCGGGCTGAAGCATAACCGATTCGCCTCCATGACTAACCTTTACGCCACCTTCGAGCAGAGTAGTTTTCACGTAAGCTTCTTCGTTATAAGCCATGATATTAAAGTGAGTGCCGGTGACGTATACCTCCTGCCCTTTTGCGATTACGATGAATGGTTTTTTGGAACCATTGGGAAGGCTGGCAGCAGCCACTTCGAAATAGGCTTCGCCGGTAAGTTCCACTCTTCTTTCGTTGCCGGCAAACACTGCGGGAAATTTGAGTGCTGAAGCGGCGTTAAGCCACACTATCGTGCCATCGGAAAGTTTTACCTGGTACTGCCCTCCTCTTTGGGTGGAAACAGTATTGGCATATAACTGGTTATCGGGCAGAGAAGCAGATTGGCATTCGTACTCGAGGCGGTTAGGGGCTGCTTCTATCAAGGCGTTTCCCTGCGTGGCAAGCCGGCCATTAGCGACACTATCCAATAAGATCACGGTTCCATTAGCGAGTGTAAGCTGTGCTTTTCCTTGCGCCGGCGGTGTTGAAAGCAGTCTATTTTCAGCTGTAACAAGCGGTGTACTGTAGTCGCCGCCAGGCTTTTTAATCATCCAGATACGTGCTCCTAGCACTATCAAGGCAATCACCGCTGCGGCAGCCGTCCATTGCCATAAGCGCCTTATGGGTGCACGCTGTGTATTTTGTGCTGCGTGTACCTTTTCGAGCAATTGTTCTCTCAGCTTTTCAGCGCTTTTTTCGCTGATACGCAGCTGGGGATTTTGGGGTATTGTACCAAAATCGTCACGCATTTGCTGCAGCAGCAGGCGGTTAGGGGCACTGGTACGCAGCCATTCCATTACCTCCTGATACTGCTCAGGTGTGCAGCGGTTTTCGAGATAAAGGATCAGCAATTGTTTCATATGGCCGTTTTGGGCAGACATATTCGTGGATAGTTATTGTTCTGTATATATATAATATCCCTGACAAGAAAGACAGGGTGGGTGGTTTATCATTTTTTTTCAAAAAAAAGTATACAGCAGTAAATAAAGGAGGACAGATTCTACCTGATAACATTGAAAGATAAATTCCCTGATGAACCTGGTGCCGAGGACCATATGTTCTTTTACCGTATTGCGGGATATATGTAACTGCGCCGCAACTTCATCGTAAGTGCATCCCTCCTGGCGGCATAACCTGAACACTTTTTTACGCTGAACGGGGAGGCGTTCGACGGCATTTTCGAACAGGCGCTGGTATTCTACCCAAAGCGCCATGGCCTGAGGATCTTCGGTAGTTGCGGCGAGGCTGCCTGCCAATACCAGGATCTTTTCGTCGTCGGCCGCTATTTTCCTGAATGTCTTAAAGACTTTATTACGGGCGATCTTATATAGATAAGCGCTAAAGGTGGCACCGGGCCGCAGTTGTTTTCTTACCTCCCATAATTTCATAAAAACTTCCTGCAGGATATCTTCCGCCAACTGTGGCGACTTGAGATAGCGCAAAATAAATGCGTATAAAGATTCGTGGTAACGCTTATAAATAATATCGAAGGCGGCCACATCACCTTGTTGCAGCCTGAGGACAAGTTCGTTATCGTTGTAAGCAGTCAATGGCGTACGGGAGAATACATGACAAGAATCTTCGTTCAAACAAATGTAAGAAAAGTTAAGGACCTGCTTTAAATTTCGTGTTTTGTAAAAAAGCTGCGCTAAACCGGCTTCTATTTGCAGACAACAGCAATAGTTACTATTTTCATGCCATGTCGGGAAATTCTCTGTTTTTGCCTCTTTTGAACATAATAAAGCGCCTTTTACATATCGGAATCACACCGATACTTTCGTTCCAGGAGCGCAGAAGGATCCTCGTTCTCAATGCGGCAGGCTTATTCGGAGGCACCTCTTCCATGATCATGTTTTTTTTTAACCTGTATTATAAAATATACGCCCTGTCTTTGCTGAACATTGTTACCTGGATAACGGGTTATAGCGTATTCTTCATTCACCGTTCGGCCTACAGCAAACCGTTGTTGATGGCAGTGGGCTGTATTTATTCACTGGCAGCCGCAGCCAGCGCTATTTTGTATCATAACAGTGTAGAGTACTTTCTTTTATTATATATCGGCGTCTATTTTATTATCCTCGAGGATATGAGGATGATCATCCTTTTCAGTTTTCTGAACATTGTTTTATTTCTTACCGTATCTTTTGGATTAATTCATGTAGAATGGTTTGCACCAGTATCGGCCATGCACCGGCATTTCGTTATGCTCAACGGCATCTTCCTTTTCCTTTTCTTTTTATACTATTTTAAAACACAATCCCAGGCCTACCGGAAAGAAATAGAATCCAGGGTAAGAGAACTGGATATACTCAACTATAATAAGGAAAAGCTATTTGCCATTATGGCCCACGATATAAAAGCCCCCATATCAAGCCTGTTAACCACCTTGCGTATGATACAGGACGGCGACTTAAGTCCGATGGACCTCAAAGAAATATCCGGCACATTATTAAAACAGGTTACCGGTGTTCATGAAAACCTGATCACTATTCTACATTGGAGCAAAAGTCAGTTGAAAGGAATGGAAATAAGACCAAGATCAGTTCCTCTTTATTTTCACATTATGAAAACGGTTGAGTTCATGCAACCTGCTGCGGAATTGAAGCGGCAGCGCATCGACTTTTCTGAAGTAAAATCACTCAATGGCTGGATTGACCCGGATCACCTGGAATTGATTTTGCGTAACTTGTTGGGAAACGCCATAAAATTTAGTTACCAGGGAAGGACAATCCGGATCCGTACCATACGCGAAAATACTTTTATAAGGATAGAAATCGAGGATGAAGGAATGGGTATTAGTCTTGTCAATGCAGCGCTGCTTCGTAACAAATTATCTTTCATTTCTACCTACGGCACCGAAAACGAAAAAGGCACGGGATTAGGCTTAAACTTATGCAAGGAGTTTATTACGTTAAATGGCGGAGATCTTCAGTTTGAATCGAAAGAAGGGATAGGCAGTACGTTTAAAGTTTTTATTCTCCGGCAGGAGCCTATACCGGGCATGTCAACCAATGCCGGAAAAATCTAGTTAATAAATAGCAGATACGGGCAGGAGTAATAACAGGGTGGAGTTTTCAAATTAAGTATTTCGGGAGTGCAGCCGGTAATAGCCTGGGGGCTGCCACGGGGTGACATTGTTATGAGCACTTGTTCCATGTTTTTATTTTAAGGGCGTTGATTGTTCTTTTCGGACCGGATCAGATCCAGGGCATATTGAATTTCGGGGTCTTTATTTGCACGGATATACTGTTGAAATGCGTCGAATGTAAGCTCCTTCTGAGGCAGGCAGCCTCTTCCATTGTCCTGCCTGGCCTTCATAAAGTATATTTCACTCATCGGGATCGTAAGTTTAGCCTTCGTTTTGGGAAGCATGTAGGTATGGAACCAGGCTGCTGTAGTTGAGGACTCCCCACTACCGGTTTCGGTTCCAACCAATATTCCCCGCTGATTATTCTTTACCAATGCTGCAAAATAGGTAGCCGCACTTACTGTACCGCCGCTGATGAGCACGTATACATTTCCTTTGAAGTTGTTCTTATCTGGCGGATAGTTGACGATAGAACCCTCCGAAAGGCGTGCATTACCATAGAAAAATCCGGCAGCACTGTCATAGTCGAAACGCTGCTTTAGAAAATTCTCCGTTTGCTTTACATCCTGTTCACTCATCTTCGTTCCATATCCATTCAATAAATGCTCCGGGTCATGTATATCTATATTCTTTGTGCGGTAATTGAATACATTATCGAACGGCTTTAATGCAATAAAGGAATACAGGAGCGCAGACATATTCGGATTTCCTCCGCCATTTGAACGGATGTCGATAATCACGTTCCTGATATGCCGCTTATTCACTTCCTCGAAAAAATTGCTTAACTCCTTGTACATGGCATTCTCGTCCAGCATAAACGTAAGCACGGTTAATATGGCGGTTGATTCATTATCCTGGTATTCTTTCGTTACATAAGCGCGCTTGAGGAAGGTGTTAAAAGGGATCTCACCAAGGTTACGGTTATGATAACCGGTTTTGGTATCTACCGCTTTCAACTGTACTGTAACGGCATTCCTTGCGCCAGCTTCCTTATACGCCACCTCATAGCTGGCCGATCCGGGGAAGATCAGGCTCAGGAATAAACTAAGGTTATTACCCAGGCGGTCCGTACCTGTTGTTATAAAGCCGTCGCTATAGCTGGCGTAACTGATTTCGCGCAGCAGGGTGGCCGCAGGCATTTTGTTGATGCTAAGGATCTCTGCTCCAAAAGGTATGGATGCTCCCCTGGCATTTACAATAATCTTGTCTTTAAAGGTGGTGGTGGCCAGGGGAAAGTGGTGCATACCGTATAAAACATCCGCTACATGATCCTCATTGTAATCCAGCTTCAGATGTACATCATGGAATAACTGGGCCGGAGAATAACGCAAAGCACTCACCAGGGAGGTGTCATTATCTACCCGAGCCATAAGGGAGTCCATCTGGCGCTTAAAAGTAACGGTATCTGTAAACTTGTATGGATTGGGATGTTGCCGTTTCAACAAGTCTACAGCATACACAAAATCGTCTTTCAGATCCTGCCTGGTAAACGCTTTGAAAGGTTGTATCTGCGCCAGCGCAGATGTGGTAAGCAGGGACATGAGCATCCCCGATGCAATAACTTGCTTCATTCTATTGGTTATTTGTGAAAACTGAAGACCGCAACTATACGCGGTGCCAGGATCGGGTGAGTGGCCGGTTATATTTTATTGATCAGGTCTATAATACCTTCATTTTCTATGATCATCATACCTTGCCTGTCTTCGGTAATGCCTTCCTGTAAAGTATAGGTGTACCTGGGTACATTACCCTCCAGAACAGTAGGCATAAAGCGAAACTGTACGTTCGGTTGATCTTTAAGTTCTGTACCTACTTCAATGATATGCGTAGACACGACAAACAGGCAATTGTTGTATTCGGCAAATCCCTTTGTAACCGCAAGGGTACCATCGAAAGCATCCTTTACATTGGTGCCTTTAAATAATTCATCGAACATCAGCAGCAGGTGTTCTCCCGTAGCTGCTGCCGTTGCGGCATCTTTCACCCTTACCACCTCGGCATAGAAGTGGCTGTATCCCATGGCAATGTTATCCGCTACGTTAATACTGGAAAAGATACCTTCACGTACTGAAAATACCATTTCAGAAGCCGCAACTGGGAAACCGATATGCGCCATGTACATGGCAATACCTATAGATTTCATCCAGGTAGATTTACCTGCCATGTTGGCTCCCGTAAGGAACAACACATTACTGCCCTCCTTCATGGTGATATCGTTGCCAATGGCTTTGGCGATACAGGGATGCCTGAGACTGCTGGCACGCAACAGGTTCCGATCCTTTTCAACTGCCTGGGCATAACAAAACTTTCTCTCGCGCGAAACACTGCTCACTGCTATGTATACGTCCGTTTCTGCTATAAATAGCAACACCTCCCTCATATCATCCTGGTACTTGCTACGCAGCAGGAACGCATAATCCGATACCGTTTGAGTGGACATGGACTTGTAGATATCGCTGTCCAATATCTTCCGTATATCCTTTTGTTGCATGATGGCCAGCAGCGCTTCCACACGCTGCTGCAGGGGGCCGTTTTCCTGTTTTAGCAATGTCAGCAATCCAAAACATTTCTTCAGCGTTATAATGGCAGACTGCAATTGCTGCAATAGTTTTTTGTAACGGTCGTCCTTTGTGAGACCAGCCAGTATTTTCATAAGCCAGGTATCTGCCGTGGCGGATAACTGCGACTTACTTCCACTACTGTCGATAAACTCGCGCATCAGTGTCACCTGGTCTGCTTCAAAAGGGAAAGCAATACTTTGCTGTTCAAAAAACCGGAATATGGCAACACGATGGTTGATGGCGGATGCCTCTGTGAGCGGATGAGCAAACATGTCATCCATCAGCTTCTCACCAATACGTGTTTTTACTTTATTGAACAGATAATATACCGATCCCTGGCGGAATTTCCCCATGAGGTTCAACTCTCCTACCGATTGACGATCTATTTTAAAACTCATAATTGCCTGTTTAATCTTTTTCCACCTTTATTTCCCTGCTTCAGGATTTCCAGGATGCCTTCGTTATTGATAATGATCATACCATGTTTGTCGTTTGTTACGCCTTCCTGTAAGGTGTAAGTATATTCCGGCACGGCTCCTTTCATAATCGTAGGAAGAAAATAAAATGCAGCGCTTTCCTTTTTACGCAACACTGCTGCCGCTTCAATGATATGGGAAGAGATGATGAACTTGCTGTCTTTCCGGTTGGTAAAGGCACCACAAACTGCGATAGTACCTTCCAATGCATCCTTTACATTCGTACCGCGGAACAATTCATCGAACAGTACGAACAGGGATTTGCCTTCACTCAGCTCCTGCCCTATCTTCTTTACCCGAAGCACTTCTGCATAGAAATGACTGGCGCCTATGCCAAGGTTATCCGGCAGGTTGATGGTGGTATAAACACCATCCAGCACAGAGAACTCCATGGAAGCAGCAGCCACCGGGAATCCCATATGGGCTATATATACCGCGGTGCTGAACGAACGCAGGAAGGTTGACTTCCCGGCCATATTTGCCCCGGTGAGAAACACAAGATTGCGTGAAGGCTCCATTTCCAACGTGTTGGCTACCGCGTTTTTCAGCAACGGGTGATACACACCCTTAATCTTCAATATGCCGGTTCCTTTGGCGTGCACTTCGGGGAACACCAGGCCATGCTGCAATGCCACCTGCGCCACCGATATATATACATCGATATGATAAATGAACTGCAGCAACTGCAATACTTTCCGCTTTTCCTTTACCCGTATCAACACATCGAAAGCGGTAATCGCACCAAATGATAAGCGGGCATCCGGCTGTTCGTTAAATACAGGTGCAAAAGCAGGATCCTGCAACAGCGAAGCTGCGGCATGCCGTTCTTCTTCCAGCTCTTTTATGGAGCCCAGCTCCTGCGAAACAAGATACCTCCGGAGAATGTGAAAAAGCCCTACAACCGCCGTAACGCCGTTCTGAGTTTCCTTTTCGCTGAGCACAGGTTTTGATCCTCCATCCAGGTTATCATCAAAAGTGATATACTTTTCAACGTTGTCCAAAAGAGAGCCATCGAAAGGAAAAGCGGTTTTCAGTTTCACGAAGGCCGCAATGATACTGCTCCTTTTCAGGATGGCCTCCCTGTTGTTCAGCGGCTTCTTAAACATAACTTCCATGATGGCCTGGCCACCGCGGGTGAACGACTGATTATATATATCGTAAATGCCCTGTATATCCGCTTTGGAAAATAAGCGCAAGTCCTCTATCGTTTGCGAATCTGTTTGCAAATACATATTGTACGTTTTAATAAAACCTGAATACCGCCGCTACTTGCGTTTTCTTCTTACCAGTACCACAATACCCACTAAAAGTATTAAGGCAGGAATGCCGTATTGCAATGCCAGTTTCAACATCTTTGCCGGCGTTTTCGTAATGTTGAGCCATATATCTTCCGGCACCGCTAAATTGTGATAGACAGGGTACCTGTTGTCGGTGGTGAAACTGTAGAAGGCATTACCGTAATCCCTGCCGTTGCCCCTGGCCGCAGACATCATATCTGCATCGCTGGAGATGATGATCCGCTGTTCGTGGCCGCCTGTTTTCCTGGTAAGCTGCAAACCAACCGCATACGGTGCTTCTTTCCTGTAGTCGCCTTCTGCGGCATTAAACACGGGCGCTGCAGAATCTACTACCAATACGCCTCTTTCTACCCAGGTGTTGGCATTATTATCTAAAGTGGTGACCTGTTCCACTTTAAAACCAGTTGTATCAGTATACGTCAGTAAACTGGCGCCTATGATATTAGTATAGCAGCTTTTCCAGATATTATTTTTATAGTAGAAAAACGGCAGTTCATCAGCCATTTCTGTTCCTTTCTTCGATATCAGGCCGGAGAATTTATGCGGCATATCGTGTTTGTTCACTTGCACAATAGTGCCTTCCTCGGCATTTACACCAACATGATTCAGGATAGGATTCATAATGAATTGCTTTCCCGGCTCGGAGTAAAACATAGCATTACCGCCTTTATCGATATACTGCTTCACGTTTTCAATAACAGATTTATCCAATAAGGTCTTGGGGTCGGAGATCACCAATATCTCATTGGGATTAAATGCACCGGAAGGCGGTTGAATAATGGTATCGAAGTTCAGGCCCAGGTTAATTAAGGCTGTCCTGGAATCTTTATTAATCGCATGGTTACCATACTCACGTTCACCGAACTTTAAAGGTGAGCGTTCCAGGTGCCCTGTAAGAAATTTAAAGGTAGGAGTGGTATCATGGATCAGCCTTAACAAGCTACCGGAAACAACGCCTTCGTCCGGGAAGACATCCGGATCCTGGAAGGTTCTCAGGAGTGTTTTTTTTCCTTTGTATTCCAACTGCATGACTAACCCTTTTGACTCGGACTCGAGATCTACCAGCTTTCTTATTTCAGCAGGCTTTTTAAAAATGGACAGGTTGGCTTTATTTATTTCAGCATATTTTTCTGCTATTTCGTCCAGCGTTTTACCGGGGTAGGCTTTATAAATGGCGCTGTCACCGGTAATAATATCGTAGTAATAAACATATTCAAATTCCATATTGGTATAAAAGCGGCGGTAGCGGGCCCAGAAATTCCAGAGATACCTGTTCCGGGCTTCCGGTAATCCGTTCGTAAGATTGTAACCAAAGAGGTTGGTATACAAAGTGACCTTTAAAGGAGAGCCGTCCAGCTGGCTGAATACCTTTTGCGCATTCGGATGCAGTGTATTTTTCTTAGCCTTCGTTACATCACAATAACCGATGAAGCCGTGTATAGATGTAACAGTTAGCACCACTATAGTTATAGCCAGCGCCAGCAGGTACCTGGCTGCCGAAACGCGCCATGGCTTTGACTCCGTAACAGATTTGGTTTTAAAGATGGTACATGCGATAAAAAAAGCTGTAACCGCCAGAAAGTAGATAATATCCCTGGTGGTAAGCAACCCTCCCAACATGCTTTCCGCCCTTCCGGAACTGGATAGAAAATAGGTAACGTCTCTTAAGTAGTCTGTTCCCTGGAACATTAGCTGCAGGGCAGAGAATAACACCAGCACCACAAAGGTTCCTATTGCGGCAACAATAGGATAAGAAGTGAGGCTGGAAATAAACATACCTGCTGCTACGTACATGGCCGCCAGCAAAAAGAAGCCCAGCAACATAGAGCCGATATGCAGGTATTCTACATGCCTGATGGAAAAAGTAAGTACCACCACCACTCCAACAAAGAGCAGGATCATCAGGCAAACGAAACTGTATATCCCGAGAAATTTGCCGAAGATAATCTGACGGGCGGTAACGGGTGAAGAATGCAACAGCCTGATGGTACCGGCGGAATACTCGCGGTTAATGACTCCCATTGTCAACAGGGGAATAAACAAGAAGAAAATCATCATGACTATATCAAGCCCTTTACCAATGATCAGGCTCGTCAGCGGCATATTGAGGAATCCTTTGAAAGCAGCCCCTTGTAGTTCCAGCATGGTATCCTGCTCCACGGCGGTATCTGCCAGGTTGCCCATGATAATTCCGGCACTGGACATCAGGAATAAAATCAAAATAAACCATGCGATCGGTGAAAAGAAAAAATGCCTCAATTCAGCCCGTGCTATATTAAATACTACTCTCATTACTGTAAGGTTGAAGAAGATGATAATTGTTTGAACACATCGTCCATACCGGATGATTCCATGTTAATAGAAGTAAGCCGCCAGTTTTTTTCGAGGCTCTTCCGGATGATCCTCTCGGCCAGGTCGTCGTTGGGTTGAAAATAAATCCGGCATCTATGGTCCGGCAATAGTTCCACCTTCTGTACATCTTCTATGGCAAGCAGTTCATCCACATCGGGCATATTAAGCATCCTGGCCACCATGGTATTAGGCTGCAGGATATTATTGAATACATCCAGGGTATCGGAAAATATGACCTGGCCGGCTTCAATCATTACAATTTCCCTGGCAAGCAGGTTAATTTCGGACAGTACGTGCGACGACAACAATACCGCATGATCCTTTGCTATTTCCTTGATCAACTTACGTGCTTCGATGATCTGGTTAGGATCAAGACCATTGGTAGGTTCATCGAGTACTACTACTTTCGGCTTGTTGATGATAGCCTGCGCAATACCCACCCGCTGGCGAAAACCTCCGGACAAATTTTTGATCAGCCGGTTACGCATTTGCGTGATGGATGTTTTTTCAAGCACTTCGTCCACCGCCCCTTTTATCATACGCTTATCCATCAATCGCAACTGAGCAGCGTATTCCAGGTACTCCTGGACGGTAAAATCGAGATATACCGGCGCCTGCTGCGGCAGAAAACCGATCTGCTTTTTATAAGCGATAGGATCGTCTTTCATGCTCAATCCATTGATAGAAACATTTCCTTCTGTTTGCAGCAGCGTGCCGCAAATGATATTCATGGTGGTAGACTTACCCGCCCCGTTGGAACCTAATAATCCAATAACACCGGCATCATTGATCTCGAAATTAATCTCCCTTATTGCCCAGGAACTGGCATACCGATGCGATAGGTTTTCAACCTTCAATATTGGGTGCATATCGTATTACTTATATAATTGAAATACTAGAATTTAAAAATGACCTATGGTAGTGATCTTCGCCGAATAACTACCGGCATTGCCCCAGGTTCCGGTGACCAGCATGGTACGTGCCTTGAACAGCCATTGTAAATTGGGAGTCGTAGCGCCCGGCAGTATATTCCCTTCCGTAAACGTTGCAAGGGTAGCGCCTGTAGCATGATCTTTTACTGCGAAACGGAATTGTTGCACGGAAGCAGTTACTGGTATTTTTATGAAGCCCGTAAGCTGTTCGTATGCAATATTCGATGCCATAGTAGTTGCTAACGGCTCCAGTTGCTCCACATCGATGGCCCTGTTTTCAAAAAGATTTATGATGCGAAGGTTCACAACACTGTCATTAACACTGCGGGAAGGCAGGTTTTCCTTTATCGTTTTTTGTTGAATATTGGATGGACTGCCGTAGATAAAATGGGTAAAAATGCCACCCGACTCCAGTTGTACGCGGGTTTGCAGGATACGTTTACTTAAGCTCGATGTATCGTAATTCCTGAACAAACTCACAGGCTGATCCATTTTATTGGTAACATAATCGAAAGACTCGCCACTCTTTGCATACACCAGCCTGCCGTAGGATTTAGGCTCTGTTTCACCGAAGTAGAAATTAAGAAAAGAAGCATTGTCATTAATAGCATTCACCAACGTTAACGACGCCGGGAAAATTTCTTCAGGCATTTCTTTTTTACAAGCGGTAAAACACCACATGATACACGCCACCATTATCGCTGTTCCCAGGTATCGCGCACCTGGTGTGTTTTTATATTTTACTAGAAACATCGTTCCTGGTTTTTACAGTTATATACTTAGTTATATCCTTCATTCTGTGAAAGATTGTTGTCCCAAAGGATTTCTTCCGGGGGAACAGGATACAGCAACTGGTGCTGGTTCCACGGCTGTTTGTAAGATATCCGGAACAGCACTTCGGAGGCCTTGTTCGTCCTTTTCAGATCCAGCCAGCGATGTCCCCATTCGGCAAACAACTCTATACGCCTTTCCTGTGCAATAGCAGCCGTTACCTCCTGAGCGGTTAAGGTATAAGGCAGGACGGTTAACCCGGCACGCTTTCTTATTTCGTTGAGGTCATCGATAGCACTGTTTTTATTGGCCGCCCCTCCCAACATGTTGGCTTCGGCCCTTACCAGGAACATTTCTGCCAAACGCATCACTACATAGTATTGCGATCTGAAGCCTCCCACCTCATAGTTGTTGAAATTAATTTTATACTTCGCCGGAGTAAAGCCGGCAGGACGTGTAGGTGTTGCTGTAATAGGCGACACCCATGCAGTTTTACGATTGTCGCCTGTTTCAAAAGCATTCATCAAAAGCGGTGTCAGGAACTTTCCGGTAAAGAAATAACCTTCCGGGGTAGCATTGCCACGTGCGTAAGAAATATTGGTTTGCTTTAACTGGAAAATTACTTCGCGGCTGCCGGTGGTAAATACATTATCAAGGTTCTCCAGTTGAAACAATTGTGTTTGCCCTATCACTTCACTGGCGTTCCGGAATGCCTTTTCATAATCTTTAGCGAACAGGTAAACCCTTGCCAGCATTGCTTTTACATACCATTTATTGATCCGGATACGTTCTACATTATTGCCATCGTACCCTTCAGAAAGATAACCGGACGCCTCTTCCAGGTCGCTGATAATTTGCCTGTATACATCGGCAGGGTTGGCAGAGGGCAATCTTTGAAGAACGTTGAAATCAATAGTAAGAGCCAGGGGAATTTTCTCAAACAGGTTCACCAGGTAAAAGTAGCTCATGGCCCTTACCGCCAGGGCCTCGCCCAGTAAACGCTTGCGGAAAGCCGCCGTCAACTCTTTGGAAGTGGAGGCATTCACGCCCTCTATAATGGCATTGGCGTTGAAGATCCCTTTGTAAGCAGTTCTCCATATTTTATCGGAATAGCCAGGATTGCTGAGCGTTATTTTAGAAGCAGTTTCAAAGTAATATTGATAGTCGCCATTAAGCGACGGAGAATACAATTCGTCGGCAGAATGCCCCGTTGCAATGGTAATAGCCCCGGCACTGTAAAGATCTGTACCTAACGAGCCACTTGCCACCTCCAGCTCTCCTCCGCTGATAAGATAAGAGTACATACCATTGAGCGCAGTAGCTGCCTGCTCGTCTGTTTCGAACACTTCCCTGGTAGTAACAGAATTCACAGGGTCCTTTATGTCCAGCATTTTATTACACCCGGCGGCCAGGAAAAGGCATCCTGTTACCGCTATATTGAAAGCAATTTTTTTCATGTCATTGATTTTAGAAACTGAATCTCAGGTTAACAGCTATTCTTCTGATCTGGGGTACCGTGCCCAGTTCTACATCACTTACCCTGTATTTTGTAAGCTTGAAAATCTTGGAAGAATTAACAGAGATAGCACCCTGTTTCATCCTGATCTTTTCTATCCATTTTAGGGGCAGTATGTACGACAGGCTAAGGTTATCGAGGCTTAGATAGGAACCGTTGGCATAGTAAGCATCCGACCCAAAATAGCCACCGTTGTTAATAGTAGAATACCTGGAATAAAGTGCTTTATCACCCGGCTGCATCCAGTGCCTTTTTTCAATTTCGTCGTATAGTACCATATTCGTCATGCCGCCATATCCCAGGTTGGTAAGTGGGTCGGGAATCAGCGAATTTTCGAAGCTGAACTGCGCATCGAGCGACAAAGCTCTCATGAAGTCGACCCGGAAGCCAAAGCCGCCAAAGTATTTCGGACTCAGGTCTATCACCTTATAATAATCACTCAGGCCCAGGTCGGGGAAGTTAACACCGGAGGCTATCCCCTGTGCCAGGCCATCACCATTGTAATCTTCAAACGCAGGTATTCCCTTCAGAGGATTAATACCAATGTAATGTGTGTAAGAATGAGACGTAACAGAAGTCCCTATCCTGTACATGTCGCGGTAGGGTGAATTTGCCAGCCCTTCGAACGCCACCAGCGTATTCTTATTCCTGCTTACCTGGAAGCGAGCAGAAATTCCCCAGGTTTTGTTGTTCAGGATAGTTGCATCTACCATAAACTCTATACCCTTGTTCTGAATAACGGCAGGCCAGTTGCCCAAAACAGAGGAAAAACCAGTAAAGGCAGGAGTTGTAATATTTGTTAACTGACGGCCATCGCGGTTGATGTAGAAGTTTCCTTCAACATTCACTTTGCTGTTAAACAGCCCTACCCTGGCGCCCACCTCAAATTTGCTTGCGCTGGACCAACTGTATTTCTGATTCACGGGCTGTACCAGCGTATAAATAGTTTGATCGTCGTAGTCGGGTAATTTTTCAAAACCATTCGCAGGAACATTCGACCATCGCGACAGGTATTGATAGTCGCCGATATTGGCGTTCCCCATAACGCCGTAGGTAGATCGTAATTTGGCAAAGGTTAACCAATTCCAGTTTTTTTCCTTAAACCATTCTTCATTGGAGATCACCCAGGAAACACCGGCAGAACCAAAGTTGCCGAAGCGGGTACCATCACCAAAACGCGAAGAACCGTCTCTTCTGCCATTCAGGTTAACGATATATTTGTTCTTCCAGTCCAACGACACTGTTGCCAGCAGAGAAGCCAGTTTTAACTGGGCATAGTTATTTACGGATTGAAGTATCTGGGCATTTGAATAACTTTTGATGAGGTTGTCATTAGCATACATCATGCCTATCGTAGTAACAACCTCCTGGTCGCTGTAGCTATAGTCTCCTGCCAGAGAAGCCGAAAGACGTGCGCCTCCAAGCAGTTTTACATAATTGATTTTTGGTTGTATCAGCAAGCTCTTGCCCGATCCCGTACTATAAAACGCCATACTAATAGGAGAGAACAGCGGATCCTTACCGGCTTTAGGCATATAACTGTTGGATTTATTGGAAAAGAACTCGCCGCTGACACGAACGCCTGCCGTAAGGCCCTTTACTATTTCATATGTAAACCCAACATTGGTTTGATTTTTCAGGGTCTGGTTTTCACCCCAGTTCTTAATATCCCTGAAAGGGTAAATAGATCCGTACAGTGTTCTATAGGGTGCAAAATTATAATTCCCATTCTCGTCGTAAATCCCCGGAGCATTAGGAGGCAGGGAAAAAAAGTCGATTTGGGCGCCGGTTTCATTGTTCGAGTAGGTATTGTTAGACGCCAGTTCCAGCATGAGCTTGCCGTTGGCACTGCGGTGATTGAACGATAATCCTACTGTTAGCCGCTTATTACCCCTTCCCTGGTTATACATTTCCGTAGTAGCAGTATAGCCCACACTCACACGGTAGGTGTTCTGCAAAAGACCGCCTTCCAGACTCAGTTGTACGTCGTCGGATCTTTGATTCTTAAAAAATTCGCGCTGCCAGTCGGTATACGCTTTCTGATCCCAGATAGTAAGATCAGGGGCATTGTCTTGTGTAGGCAGCGCCGCATCGTTGAAGAAGGCTTCCCTTCTTACCGCGAGATACTGCTCCGTATTCATCATGGGCATATAGCGTTGCACACCGGAGAATATTTTGGAGTAACTGACATTAAAGCGTGTAGGTCCTGGCTTGCCACGTTTGGTGGTAATGAGTATTACCCCGTTGGCGCCCCTGGAACCGTATAAGGCAGTGGCATCGGCATCTTTCAGCACATCTACACTTTCAATATCGAGCGGGTTTATCATATATAGCGGGTTTTCGGCAGGAGAATAGCCACCATTTACGGGTGTAGATCCTGCATAGGGGTTCACAGACATAGTAGCAATGGGCAATCCGTCTATCACATACAGGGGATTGGTAAACATATCCGGGTTCAGTACATTCCTGCCGCGCAATTCTACGGTCCTGCTTCCTGCAGTGTTGGCGGAGGAGCTGATGCGTAAACCGGGAATACGGCCAACAAGTGCATCCAGCACATTTACTACAGGTTGCCTTTCAATGTCAGCGGCTTTCACTGTAGCGATATTGGCGGTACCTGTTCTTTTATTGGTAGTACCCAAAACAGTGATCTGCACTTCGTCCAGTTTGTTCTGCGAAAGCATAAGCTCTGCACTATACGACCTGGCGGCAATGATTTCATCGGTTATTTTAACCCTGTGATCTACATAACCGATGTAGCTGATCTTGATCTGATCACCGGGATTCACGGCTACATCAACAGAGCCGTTTCCTGCGGTTAAAAAATCCTTCCGTGTGGTGAGATTGCTGACAGTAGCGCCGCCCAATGGCGTAAAGCCGGCGGTATAAACATACACGCCAATGGTTTCCGCCTTTGCCGGGGCTGCGGCCAGGGATTCGGCAATAGCAAGCGCCGCGTCCTTTTTAGACACCAGGATGTTCTTGTCAATGATCTTGTAAGTGAGGGACTGGTTTTCGAACACCTTGTTTAAAAATGCTTCCAGCCCAATACCACTGGCACGAATGGTAACCGGCTTTGCGGCCGTTAATGCTGTGGCTTTGTACATAAAAACATAATCGGTTTGCGATTCAACAGCAGCGAAAACACTTTCCAGCGAAACGTCTTTGCCGTTAAAGCTGATGTTCTGTGAAAGCCCTTTTGCCGACACCTGCAACATGGCTACAGTAAGGAGAAGAAGTGTTAGCTTCATAACTAACAAAGTTTTGGTTGAGCTACGTATACGCCCATAGGGTACCCGTATGCAGTTAAGGATTTTGTGCATAAATTTGCCAATAGACGCCTCCTCATAAGGGGCGAAATGTTTAAATGAATAAAAAAGCAGTCTCTTACCTGATTGTTTTACCTTCTTTGAACATCCGCCGGAAGTGTTGCAACCACTTCCGGTTTTTGTATATGCCAAGCCTCGCTACATTTTATTTTACATAGAGTATATTTCCTTTCAATTCGAAATCGACATCCATTGTTTTAAGCACTTTCAGCACGTCGGAGAGATTGGTATTACGGTGCATCTTGCCTTTGAAGATGACATGCTCCGGCTTGCCAACATATTGTACTTCTATGTTGTACCATCTCTCCAGTTGCCTCATGATACTGTGCAGATCAGCGCCATCGAAATTGAACAGACCGTTCTTCCATGCCGTTATTTTTCCTGCGTCGATCTTATCGGTTACCACCAGGGACGCGTTAGACTGCGCACCAGGTTTGCTTAAAACAGAGGTTTGTCCGGGTACCAGCACTTTATAATGGGCTGTTTTATGCTGGTGGCTATTATCGGGAACAAGTGTCACTTTTACGGCGCCTGTCAGCAATGTTGTTTGAATGGTTTGTTCATTGGCGTAGGAGTTGATGTTAAAGGAAGTGCCCAGGACTTCCAGTTTCATTTGCTCCGTTTCAACAATGAAAGGCTGCCAGCTCCTGTTGGCGACATCGAAATATACCTCGCCTGTAATTTTAACCCGGCGTTCAGCTCCTTTGAAGGCCACCGGGTATTCTATGGAAGACGCCGCATTCAGCCATACTTCTGTTGCATCGGGCAGCACCACATGAAACTGCCTTCCTTTGGGCGTAGTGATCGTGTTCCTTGCCACCTCGCCTGTAGCGGCAGTAGCATCGTATACCAGTTCGTTATTCTGCAGCGAAATCGTTGTACCGTGCTGGGTGGCAATGGTACCCGCTCCCATAGTGTCCAGTATAAGCTGGCTGCCATCGGACAGGGTAAGTATGGCGCCGTCTTTACCCGGCGGGATATCCTTCACAACGGCTTTGCCACCCGCAAGGGTAGTTATAGGCTTCTGGTTAGAGAGAAAGAAGTAAGAGGCTACTCCTAAAGCCAGTACAAACACAGCGGCCACCCATTGCCATCGACGAAACGCAGGCAGGCGGAATACTTTTTTACTGGCAGGTTTGTTGGCAAGAAAACGTTCCAGCGCCGCGGCTTCATTGAAGCGGGCCATAGACTGCACGTTTTGTTGCACCACATCGTCATTGTTCAGCTCCTCCCATAAACGCCTGTGCGCATCGCTGGCAGCTATCCAGGCATCGAGATCCGCCAGTTCACCGGGCGTAAGCTCGCCTTGCCGCAGCCTGGAAATAAGCGATGCTATGACGAAAGGATCGTTAGACAAAGGGGCCATGTACAATGCTGTTTATATTATTACAACGCGGTAAGCTTACCGTACCAAAAGAACCGGAAAAAAATTTTAATTATGGGAGGAAAGCAAGGTAAATAAGGTAATAACCATTGGCGGCAGGCGCATTCTCAGCAGCTTCATACCGCGGGCTTTCTGGTTCTTCACCGTTTGGAGGGAAAGAGATAGCTTTTCAGCTATCTGCTCGTTTTTAAGGCCTTCTATATAACTCATCCTTACTATCTTGCCGCATTGTTCAGGCAGGTTATCCATTTCGCGGTAAACAGTTCTGAAAACCTCCATTCGTATAAGTTCCAGTTCCTCCTCTGCCGTCATATCGTCCTGTTCATGAAGGAAGATTGCCTGCCGCTCCTGGCTATGCTGCACCTGCTTTAAAAAGTTAAGAGACGCGTTGCGGGTTGCCTTATATAAGAAATCTTTTAAATGCCGGAGGTTCTCGAAGGAGGATTGTTTTTGCCATAACTTTTCAAAAACGTCCTGCACAATGTCTTCGGCATGGCTGGTTTCGCCAACGATTCCTGAGGAATAATGGCACAAGACATTATAATACTCCTTGAATACATAAGAGTAATAGGATATATCGCCAGACGTTAATCCACGTAAAAGCTGCTGCTCGTTATAAGAGGTTTTTCGCGACAAGTTTGCAGTACCATTTTGCTTGAAGCGTAAAAATAATTAAAAATTCAAGCTGCCAAAATCTTAAAAAGAAAGCGCCGCCTGCTTTGTAAAAGAACCGGGCTTTACATTTTTGCACTATTTTCATCCTTTCGGCCCTCCTATTCTTTTAAACGTTTAATTGAAAACCGCAGATGCTTGACTCGGAAAAAATAGAATTCTACCTCCGGCTGTTTAAAGGAATTGATGCAGAACATCTGGAGAAAGTGATTGATGCTACACAGCAAAGAATATTGGAACCGGGTGTCATCTATATCCGGGAAGGCGAAAATAGTTCCAGGCTGGGTTATATAAAAGAAGGTATGATACGCTCCTATCACGTGAATGAAAAAGGTATTGAAACCACCGTACTTTTGAGATGGGAGGAGCAGATCGTTGCTTCCTATGATAGTATCCTTATGCAGAAACCATCGCGTTTTACCTATCACGCACTCGAAAAGACCACCTTACTGGAAGTAGAATATAGCGTCATAGAAAAGCTGCTTGAAGACAACCCGGTATTCGAGAAAGCACGGTACCACTTCGTGCTGGATATGCTTACACAGTCGCTGGAACGCATAGAGTCCTTTATTTTACAAACTCCCGAAGAACGATACCTGCAACTGATAAAAGACAAGCCAGACCTGTTGCAGCGGGTACCCGACAAACACCTGGCTACCCTACTGGGCATTACACCTGTTTCTTTAAGTCGTATCAGGAAAAGAATAACGCAAAAGCTTTCGCATTAATTATCTTTTGTAAACTTCCCTGCGGTAACCGCTGAATAATTTTGTTCTAAATAAACTTTATATGGAACAACTGATTAAAACGCTTGCCGTGCTGTTCAGCTTTACGCTCACCAGGTACCTGGTGCTGGCAGGCATCCCCTTCCTGTTTTTCTATATCCTGCTTTCCAGATCCACCGCTAAATATAAGATCCAGGATAAAAAAGCCGGCAGGAAGCATTTCCTGCGCGAGATCGTACATTCCAGTTCCTCCAGCCTGGTATTCGCCATTATTTCAGTTATTCTCCTGTTCACGCCTTTACAATCCTATACACTGGTGTATACTAACGTTCATGACTATCCGCTGTGGTGGTTACCGGTTAGCCTGGTGCCTAGTCTTGTTATACATGACACTTACTTTTACTGGATGCACCGGCTGATGCATCATAAAAAGCTATTCCGTTTTACACATAAAGTACATCACCAGTCTGTAAACCCCTCACCCTGGACAGCCTATTCTTTTCACATACTGGAAGCTATTGCAGAGGGGCTTGTTCTGGGAGTGCTGGCGTTTATTCTGCCGATGCATAAAGATGTGCTGATACTTTTTACTGTAGTTAGCTTGCTCATTAATGTTTATGGTCATCTTGGGTATGAAATTATGCCGAAGGGCCTTCGCCATTCCTTCCTGTTTGAGATCATCAATACTTCGGTGCATCACAACCTTCACCACAGCAGGTTTAAAGGCAACTACAGCCTGTATTTCCGCTGGTGGGACAGAATGATGGGGACCGAAAACCCAGACTATGTTAAGGAATATGATCGCATACAGGCGAAACGGTTTGGTAGCAAAAGTGGGAATAAAGCCGGGGCTTCCTTTCCGGTTAAGCCTTTAAAATAAGCAGCTATATCTTATGGTAGCTCTTGAGTATACCAATCGTTCGTATATAAAGCGTACTTTCTTATTCCCTGTCCGGGCGGCAACTTCATGAAGGAAAACGGGTGCTCATTGTGAGTAAACTACCGAAAAATGCCGTTACGCAACTGGACATTGTCAAGGCCTCACCGGCTGCTGCAGCCAGGAAACGGCCAACAAACAGGCAAAGAAAGCGATTGAACAATGGGCAGGCATGCAAATTGTAGCCAACCGGCCTTTACAGTACCATCGTTCGGGAATGGTTGGACAGGCAGTAGCTGCTTTTAGCCGCCTGGGGTAAACAGGTGGCAATATTTAATATAATTCTGCCACCAACAGTGATAAATTATAATCAGACTTTTTACCTTTACCTTTTAAGGGTTTAGGGTTGAAAATGGCCTCCGTTTTCCAGCGGAGGCATTCTTATGTTAGCGCGGTATTCAAAATCTCTTAGAAGCAAGGCTACTATGACTATTGTTCTATCGTCCTTACAGCTTGCTTCTATAGTGCCGCCCATCTTTCCTGTACAAACGCGACATCAATACGGTCGCAAGCCAATATTGTTACTGTGATCGTTTCCATAGAGCTAGAAGATAGCTTCCGGCTCCTGCCCAGGTAGCACCCCGGTATGGCTTACTTCAATTTTTCGGAAAGTCGGGCAGTCGCTTTACTTTATTCAATAACATAATAGCAAGCAGGAAGAAGGCAAGGGAAAAGCCAGGCTGCGACGCTTCGAGAAAGCCGTAGCCGCTATGTATCTTTGCAACCAGGGCCGAAATCATACAGATACAAAAACCTACGTAAACCCATTCCTTTATTCGCGCCGGTATGCCGGGGATCAACAGCACAATACCCCCTAGGATCTTAGCTACTGTAAGCTCTACACGAAAGTAAGGCGGGAATCCCATCCTGCCGGTAAATTCCGCCTGGTGTGTTTCTGCAAACCAGGCTGCAAAGAACATAAAGGAAGACATTAAACCAGTTAGCAGCCAGTAGTAGAATTGTTTACTTTTCATTTTTGACGTTTTGAACCAATGACGATCCAACATCAAAAAGGGGGACAATACAATTGCATTTAATTGTTTTGTTGGAAAAGTTATCAAATAACGGGTATGCTTAGTGAATTATCCGGGAAAGACGAGTGATCTCTTTCGGCAAGTAGCTTTTTGAGTACCTGATTTTATCAAAAGAGAGTGCTTTTTTGTAATGATGAATTGCTTTTGACATTTCAAGTACGCGATCATTTTGTTGTAACAGGCAGCATTTTTTCTATATTCTTTTTTTGTTCTTTAAGCAATAGCAGTTGCTGCTTCAGCTTCGCGTTGTTATGTTGAAGATCTTCAATGATTTGCTGCCTTTCCCTGATAGCTTCTGTGAGCACGGGTATAATATCGTTATAGGCAACTGTTTTGGTTTGCATGCTATCATTGGCTGTAAACACCACTTCCGGTAATACCTTTTCCACTTCCTGCGCAATGAAGCCGTAATGGCTGCGTTTATCTGTGTTCATTTTTACCTGGCGGGCAGCCTCCTGGTTCCAGTTGAACATAACGCTCCGTAAGGCCGTTATTTTATCAAGGGCATTGGTGATGGGTTGAATATCTTTTTTAAGCCTGCCATCGGACGTATTCTGATAAGGCCCTGTTGCGGCGATGTCTCCATTTACATGCAGTTTGGCAAGCGGGTTATAGATGCCGATGCCTACATTACTGGCATAGGCAGGATTGGCCGATCCCAGTATAATAGTATTGCTGTTTGTGATTTGCGCAAAGGCGCCGATAGCCGTAGCGTTACTGACTGTAGGATTGGAAGCAGTTATTCCATCGGTGTAACCTGCGTAGTAACCGAGGGCCGTGTTATAGGACCCCGTAGTAACACCGGCTAAAGCATATGCGCCCAAAGCAGTATTGAAGGAGCCAGTTGCTAAATTATAGCCTGCACGATATCCCATGACCGCGTTGTGCGATGAATTACCGGATGCATTGGCTAATGCCTGAGCGCCAACAGCAGTATTATTCGATCCGGTGGTCATGGAGCGCAAGGCATCTGTTCCTGCGGCAACGTTTGAATTACCAGTGGTGTTGGCGGCTAAACCGCGGTTGCCAACTGCTAAGCACGTATCTCCCTGCGTAATAGCCAAGGCACTATCACCGATGCTTATCTGATCATCACTGCTGGTAGCGCGGGAGAAAGCATCGTGTCCTATCATAATATTATAGTTATTACTGGTTTGTGTTAACTCCTGGCCCGCCCGTGTACCAATAGCAATATTGTATATTCCCTGGCCGGCTTTATTCAGCGCATTTAAACCAATAGCTACATTGCCGGAACCAGACGTAGCAGCAGCAGCACCTGATAATATACCAAAGTTATTAGTTCCCAGGGAATTGGTGGGTGGTAAGGATACGCCCTGCCCCATTCCATCACCGGTGGGTACCCAGGTACTACCCGTCCAAATCAGCCACAATGCCCTGCCGGCAAGAACGGTAACATTCTTTGTGTAAAAGCCGGAAGTTCCGGTATTGATCAATAATACCATTCTACCTGGTTCAGCGGACGAAGGCGCCGGAAGCCCGATATTTCTTGACACGGTTGTCTGACTTATCGCCAACACCGTGAAACTGTCTACCGTATTTACGGCATCACCAACCAGGCCATCACTGGCTAAATCAGGCAAAAATTTCACGCCAAACAAGGTAGATCCCTGATTATGCAAGGTGGCAACGGGCGCACTCGTTCTCAGGCCAAGATACCCTTTGGCACTATCTATTATCAACCGGGTAATATTATTGGTTTTCAGAACAAGCGGACGATAATCGGTGGTACCCAGGAAACTACCATTCGCCAGGCCACTATTGCCCCAAATACTCCATTCATTCCCCACTCCCTCCGGCGTCATCCAATTCCAGGCACCGTTGCTCCGCAAATAGAGACCTTTATTTAGTCCCGAAGCGGGCTGATTCTCAAAATAAATCATCGATCCGTCCTTCATGGTCTTCACCATCATGGTGGTGTCTTTGATACGGGGCAGCAGCAGCGTTTGCTTCTGGCTTTCTATCTCCAATGCAGCGGAAGAATCGAAGCGGGTGACATTGTTACCCAGTTTGAGTTGCTGACCGGTAGCTACACAAGCAAAAAAGAAGCCTGCCGCCATCAACACACACTTATAGAACAAGCGGCCCGATGTATCTATTTTTATAAAATCCATATTAATTTTCTTTATCATTTTTTTTGAAGTAACTCCGCTATGCGTTGTAGCTGTTGCTCCATACTTTTCACCTGTTGCTGCATACCGGCCTGCTTCTGTTGCAGCAAAACCAATTCAGGTTGCTGCTCTGTAATAGCCGCTGCCAGCACCGGCACCAACTCGGCATAGGCCACTGTCTTCAGCCGGTTTGCATCCTTGCCGGTGTAGACCAACTGAGGCAGTATTTTTTCAACCTCCTGTGCCATAAAACCGAAATGCGTGAGAGAATCTGTTTCCAGTTGCCTGCGTTTGGTGGCGTTAGCATTCCATTGAAAGACAATCGCCCGTAATGCTTTTATTTTCTTCATAGCCTTTGCCACAGGCCGGATATCCTGTTTCAGGCGACCATCAGAAACCGAGGAAAGCGGCCCCGTGCCCGCCAATATTCCGTTAACATGCAGCTTATATGCGGGCGTATAAGTACCCACCCCTACATTAGTAGCATACTGAGCCGGCTGCGATCCCAGCACAATCGTATTACTATTGGTGAGCTGCGCATAAGCACCGATAGCTGTAGCATTGGTAACGTTAGTGACAGTAGCCGTTGTTCCGTCAGTATAGCCGGCAGCATAACCGAACGCGGTATTGTATCCTGCCGCCACATCAAGTGTAGGTAAGGCGGAAGCTCCAAATACTGTGTTACCTGAAGAAAATACACCGGAGGCCGATTCAAAGCCCATGACTGTATTATAATCTGATGTTGTGCCTGCTACAGACAGCGCTCTTGCCCCAATTGCCGTATTATAACTACCTGTTGTAACCGTATTCAGCACATTATACCCTATGCCTGTGTTACAGTTTCCAGTGGTGTTGGAAAGCAGGGCGCCAGGGCCGATGGCAACGGAACTGTCGCCGGTGTTGTTAAGTAAGGCATTGAAACCTATTGCTATATTCTGGCTGCCACTGGTACCATTAGACAAAGCCCCGGAACCAATGGCGATATTGGCAAAAGACGCTCCATTCATGCGTAAGGCATTTGTACCGATAGCCACATTGCGTGTGCCATACACATTCCGTTGTAATGCATTCATCCCAAATGCTATATTATCCTGGCTAATGGTATTTTCGGCAGCACCCTGCATCATACCTAATGTAGCAGTCCGCACATAATGATAAGGAACTGTAAAATTGCCGGAGCCTACGCCATCACCATAAGTGAGCCACTGGCTTCCCGACCAGATAAATGCCGCAGCAGTGGCAGGATATAAAGTGGTGGTGCCCACTTTGAACGGTATACTTCCCTGGTTAATGACAATAAACACGCGACCTGCTACAGAAGATGTGGGGGCTGGCAGCGTCCGCGTAACGTTTAAGGTGTTTTGAGCAATACTAACTACAGTGAAGCTATCCACGGTATTCAATGCAGCACCCAGGATGCCGGAAGAAGAGAAATCGCCCATCTGTTTCACCCCGAATAAAGTAGCTCCCTGGTTATGCAGTGTGGCCACAGGTTGCTGCGTATTAAAACCTATATTGCCTGTTGCACTGTCTAAAAACAATCGTAACTGGTTATTTGTTTTAAACATCAGTGGCCTTAGATCCTTTGTACCTACAAAATTCAGGTTGCCGATAGTACCCGCATTACCCGTTGACTGCCACGCTCCGGACGAAGACGTAACGGAAGACAACAAGTTCCATGTGTTGGCGGAACGCAGGTAAAATCCCCTTTCGGCACTGACTGCGCTATTAAAATAGATCAGAGAACCGTCTTTCACCGTTTGCACAATAGTTCCCAGATTATTAATCCGGGGCAGCAGTAACGCCTGTTTCTCCGTTTCAATTTCCAAAGCAGCCGAAGAATCGAACCTGGTGTTATTAATGCCAATTTTTAATTGTTGCGCACACAACCTGCCTGTCATTAACAAGGCAAGGCAGAGAAACACTATATAAAATTTTAAATCCATTCGCATATGACGAGTTAACACAATTGAGATAATACTTTATTAACGGGATACCGCCCGCTTTTCCAGTTCATTAATTGCCTCCTGTAACAGGGTAACCTGATTATTCAAGTCGCTTGATTCCTGCTGCAATGCATTTATAAAAGGCTGCTGTTCCTGTATAGCCTGCGTAAGCACCGGAATTAGCGCTGTATAAGCCACTGTTTTCAACCGCAGGCTATCACTGCCGGTTTGTACCACCTCCGGAAAGCTCTTTTCCAGGTCTTGTGCCACAAAACCAAAGTGCCGGAGCGAATCCATAGTAAGCCCCCATTGCATTGCTTTATCCCTTTTCCAGCTATAAGAAACGCCTTTTACCGCCATTAACTTCTCAAGTGCCTGTACCATAGGCGGCAGTTCACGCTTCAACCGTTTATCCGACAGGTTTACAAAACTGCCGGATGCCATCACAGCACCGTTAACATGCACCTTATAAGATGGATTGTACAATCCTATGCCTACATTGCTGGTAAAACCTGTTGCCGTTGAACCTAATATTATGGCCCCCGGCGTATTTACCACTTGTGCAAGGGCCCCCATAGCTACCGAATTCACCAGTTGCCCTGAACTGGATCCGGAAGATGAGCTAACAACACCGTCATTAAAAAATGCCTTGTAACCAAGTGCAGAACAATAGGGATGGCTATTGCCAAGCGAAGGATCGAAAGCGGCAGCCCCCATGGCAGTCATACCTGCACCACGGCTATCTGTCATGCAATACCAACCTAACGCGGTTAGATTTGATGAAGCTGTGTTTCCTGAAATACATGCCCTGTAACCTGCTGCCGTGTTGTTGGCCCCACTAACCGAATAATAGAGAGCAACGGGACCTATTGCCGTATTTGCCTTAGAGGTACCCGGAATATTAAACTTTCCGACACCTACACACTCTATACCGCCGCCATTGTACAGCGCCTGACCACCAATTGCAACTTTATAGCTTCCCGTGGCAACACTTGAGCCCAATACAACACTACCTTCGGCACCGACATTAAGAGGCGATTGACCAATTCCAACATTATTCGTTCCGGTGGTATTGATATTGCGAAGTGCCGTATAACCTAGCGCTACGTTGTTATCTCCCGCTCCAAAGAACATCGCCTCCGTTCCAATGCCCAGTGTGGTTGGCTGCCGATACTGATAACTCAATGAAAAACTCGCCGAAGCTATACCGTCTGCAACAGGCCTCCAGGACGTACCATTCCAGATAAACATGATAGCCGCGCTTGCAGGTATGGCAATACCTGCCATTGTAAAACCGGCTGTACCCGAATTCACCATACAAACAATTCGTCCCGGAACATTATTTGTTGGTGCAGGTAATGTTAATATTCTTCCGGCAGTGTTCTGCGGAATACGGAACAGGGTGAAACTATCCACTGTGTTAGCTGCTGTTCCGATAGCCGCATCAGACGCAAAGTTAGAAAGCAGTCTTTCTTCCAGCACCGTACTACCCGCATTATGCAAGGTTGCACTGGGAGTGAGTGTACCTATACCGGTATAACCCGTAGTACCATCCATCACCATACGTGTGATGTTATTGGTTTTAAATAACAGTGAACGGTTATCTGTAGTTCCTAAAAAATGCTGCCCGCCATCCGTACCCGTATTACCCGTGGTATTCCAGGATGGAGAAGCGCCGGAAGCCGGCAGATAATTCCAATAATTGTTGCTGCGTAAATACAATCCCTTCCTGAGGCCACCGCCGGGTACATTATTATAATAAATCAGTGCACCATCCTTTACGGTTGTCACAATCGTATTGGTATCGTTAATGCGGGGCAGCAATAGCACCTGCCGCTGGCTTTCTATTTCCAAAGCTGCTGAAGAATCACGCTGGGTAATATTATTACCCAGCTTTACCTGCGCACTGGCGGCCGGCGCCATGCAAAGCATGACAATAGTGACATTGGCTGATAACAGCAGGGTATATAACCATTTGGAAGGCATCTTCTTTCCCCCGATAATCCCGTAAGCTTCTCGCATTAAAGCAGGTATTGTTGTAAAAATCTATTAATAAGCCAAAGTTAGGATGCTCATAGTGGGAGGGATATCAGAATAAAATCAAAAAAATGCCTGATAACTTACATTAGGCAAAGATGGCATCCAGGATGTTCAACAAGCGTTTAAAGCATGAGAAGCTCCAAATTCTCAACTTGATCCCTCGTATAGCTTAGGACGGGATACGGGAAAAATAGGTTAAGCATAAAAAAAGACCACATCGCTGTGATCTTTCTTTTCGTGATTCCGCTGGGACTCGAACCCAGGGCCCATACATTAAAAGTGTATTGCTCTACCAACTGAGCTACGAAATCATTCCCTGTCGACTTAACCAACTGTTTTTCAGCTGATTTATTTCGTTATTGGGAGTGCAAATGTATAGGGTATTTCGTTACCAGCCAAGTAAATTTTCAAATAATTCAGAAAGTACACTTTTAATTAGCTAAAAATTGCTGGCATCAGTGGGAGGCATATTTAATCAAATGATTAAATTCAATCAAACTGCTTATTTTTGTTCCGGAATTACAGGAATATGCCGCAAAAGGAAGTGAAAAATATAGCAAAAGATATTAGCACGGAAGAGAAAATAATGGAGGCGGCCCGTAAGGTGTTCACTCAAAAGGGATATGCTGCCACCAGGACGCGTGATATTGCTGAAGAAGCCGGAATTAACCTGGCCCTGCTCAACTACTATTTCCGCAGCAAGGAAAAACTGTTTCAGCAGGTGATGGGAGAAAAGCTGCAGCAACTCTTTGGTGTTATACTTTCGATAATAAACAATGAAGCGCTTTCGCTGGAAGAAAAAATTGAAACGCTGGCAGAGAATTATATCAACCTGCTGATTGAAAATCCGGAATTGCCCCTCTTTGTTCTTAGCGAGATCAGGAATAATCCTGATGAATTCAAGAATAAGGTACAGATTCAGAAGATACTCGCCCATTCATCGCTAGTAAGGCAGCTGCGGGAAAGAAAACCGGATACGGAGCCTATTCATTTTATAGTGTCGCTACTTGGGATGACTATTTTCCCTTTCATAGCAAAACCGATTGTTTTTTCAGATCACACTAATTTCAATGCGCTTATGATAGAAAGAAAGAAACTTATTACAGCCTGGTCTAAAGCCATCCTGGACAGCTAATATATTTTTTTACCTATTAATTAATCAAATGATTAAAACAGATAATCAACATCATGTGTAAACATATATTCATCGCAGCTTTTCTATGGTTGTGCCTGTTAAACAAGACGGAAGCACAATCGTTAACCATCGGGCAATGTTACCAGCTGGCTCAAAAGAACTATCCGTTAATAAAACAATATGCTATTATTGACAAGGCAAGAGACTACTCGCTATCGAATGCCTCTAAAGGTTACCTACCCCAGCTTACTGCAGGCGGACAAGCGACTTATCAGTCGGATGTTACCCAAGTTCCTATTTCGTTGCCCAATGTATCCATTCCTACCCTGAGTAAAAATCAATACAAGCTGTATGGGGAGGTTTCGCAGTCTATCACCGACCTGTTCACCGTTAAATATCAGAAAGAGCTTATTAACGCCAATACAGCGGTTGAAACGCAACAAACAGAGGTAGAATTGTATAAGCTTAAAGAGCGCATCAACCAGCTTTATTTTGGCATACTGCTTATTGATGCCCAGGTATTACAGACCGAGATCATGAACAAAGATCTGCAGTCGGGCTTAAACAGAAATAGCATCGCTATAACCAATGGCATTGCTTTAAAAAGCAGCGGTGATGTTCTTAAAGCAGAAATGCTGAAAACAGAGCAACATATTACGGAGCTGAAAGCTACCAGAAAAGGATACAGCGATATGCTTTCCTTGTTCGTCAATGCCCCTGTTAATGAATATACGCAACTGGTGAAGCCCCTGCCCGATTCACTGGTGCCGGTGATCAACCGCCCGGAATTGAGATTGTTCGCTATTCAAAAGAAAACCTTTGAAGCACAATCCAAACTTGTCAACACCAAAACGCTGCCTCATTTCAGTGCTTTTTTACAGGGAGGTTATGGCAGGCCTGCATTAAACATGCTGAACAATGACTTTGATGTGTTTTATATAGGGGGGCTGCGACTATCGTGGAACCTGACCAGTTTTTATACCTACAAACAGGAAAAGCAATTATTATCGTTAAGCCAGCATTCACTGGACATTCAGAAAGAAACCTTCCTCTTCAATACCAACGTTGTTTTGAAGCAACAGGACAATGAGCTGAAAAAGCTGCGGACGCTGATTGAAAGCGACAGGGAAATTATAAGCCTGAGAAGGAATGTAACCTTATCGGCGCAAAATCAACTGGAATATGGCATTGCTACGACAAATGATTATGTTACTTATGTTAATGCAGAGGACAGGGCGAAGCAGGACCTTATCTTACACGAAGTTCAGCTTTCACTGGCTATCTATAATTATAAAACTACTACCGGTAATTGATCATCAACAACTTCAATCAATAAGATCATGAGGCATATTTCAACAATAACATTTTTAACGGCCGCTCTTTTGTTTAGCGCTTCCTGTAGCAGGAACCAGGACAAATTTGATGCATCCGGCTCATTTGAAGCGGAAGAAACGATCATCTCGGCTGAAGCCCAGGGCGTATTGAAGGCTTTTGACATAGAGGAGGGTATGGACTTACAGGCCGGTCAGCATATAGGCTATATCGACAGTGTTCAATTGTATTTAAAGAAAAAGCAGCTGGAAGCACAGATTGTTGCGGCTATAGGCAAAAAACCCGACATCACCGTTCAGCTTTCCAGTTTGCATGAGCAATTAAAAACTGCAGAAACAGAGAAAATAAGAACCCAAAACCTGGTAAAAGGCGACGCTGCCACTCCGAAGCAACTGGATGATATTAATGCACAGGTAGTGGTGCTTAAAAAGCAAATTGAAGCACAAAGATCTTCCTTAACTATATCAAGCGAAGGCATCAACAAGGATGTTATTCCTTTACAAATACAAATAGAGCAGTTGGAAGACCAGCTAAACAAATGCACACTCATCAATCCTGTTAACGGAACAGTACTTACCAAATATGCGGAGGTCGATGAAATTGCGACAACAGGTAAGCCGCTGTATAAGATTGCAGATCTTTCGGAAATTATTCTCAGGGTTTATATCACAGGCGATCAACTGGCGCTTGTAAAGCTGAATCAAAGTGTAAAAGTTTTAACCGATGACGGCAAAGGTGCTTACAACGAAGCGCAGGGCCGTGTCAGCTGGATAAGCAGTAAAGCAGAATTCACTCCCAAAACCATACAAACCAAAGACGAGCGGGCAAACATGGTATATGCCATTAAAGTGAAAGTAAAGAATGACGGCAGGTATAAAATAGGCATGTATGGTGAGATCAAATTTCAATAACCATGGCAGACGTTGTTTTAAATAGTATTTCGAAAACTTATAACAAAGGGGCCACCAGGGCTGTAAACAATGTTTCTTTCGAAGTAAACAAAGGAGAACTCTTTGGATTAATTGGCCCCGATGGAGCAGGCAAAACAAGTATCTTCCGCATATTAACCACCCTTTTACTGCCTGATAATGGAACAGCTTCCGTAAATGGCTATGATGTAGTAAAAGACTACAAAATCATACGCCGTAATGTGGGTTATATGCCAGGCAGGTTTTCGTTATACCAGGATCTGACAGTAGAAGAAAACCTGAATTTCTTTGCTACTGTTTTCAACACGAGTATAAAGGAAAACTACGAACTGGTAAAGGATATATATGTTCAATTGGAACCCTTTAAAAGCAGGAAGGCAGGCAAACTTTCGGGAGGCATGAAGCAAAAACTGGCTTTGTGCTGCGCGTTAATCCATCGTCCAACGGTGTTATTTTTAGACGAGCCTACTACAGGCGTGGATGTTGTTTCCAGGAAAGAATTCTGGGAGATGCTGAAGCGGCTGAAACAGCAGGTTATCACTATCCTGGTTTCGACTCCCTACATGGATGAAGCAACGCTTTGTGAAAGGATCGCCTTATTACAGAACGGAGAAATATTATCTATTGATAGTCCGCAGACCATTACAGCTCAATTTTTGTCAACACTGTATGCTGTCAGATCGGACAATATGAGCAAGCTGTTACATGACCTTCGAAAGCTCTCCCTGGTTAAAAGCTGTAACGCTTTTGGCGCCTACCATCACATTGCGTTTCAAAACAATGATCCGGGATGGGCGCAGCAGCTTATCCCGCTCTTGGAAGCGCAGCAGCATACTAATATAGAAGTCAAAAGCATTGAACCCACTATCGAAGACTGTTTTATCAACCTGATGAAATGACAAACGAAATAGTAATACAAACCAATAAGCTCACCAAACGGTTCGGCGATTTTGTCGCTGCCAATGAAATCAGTTTTGAAGTTTACCGTGGTGAGATCTTTGGCTTCCTCGGCGCCAACGGCGCCGGCAAAACTACGGCAATGCGTATGTTATGCGGGCTATCGAAACCCAGCTCCGGAACAGCCACCATTGCAGGATTCGACATTTACAGGCAAACAGAGGAAATAAAGAAGAACATTGGCTATATGAGCCAGAAGTTCTCATTATACGAAGACCTCACGGTAACCGAAAATATCCGCTTTTTTGGCGGGATCTACGGCCTGTCGGATAAACAGCTGAAAGAAAAAAGTCAGGCTCTGATCAACACCCTGGGGATGCAGCATGAAGCAAAAAAAATGGTAGGCTCGTTACCGTTAGGCTGGAAACAAAAGCTTGCCTTTTCTGTTGCCATTCTTCACAATCCAGGCATCGTATTCCTGGATGAACCTACGGGTGGTGTAGATCCTGTTACGCGAAGACAGTTCTGGGACCTGATCTATGATGCAGCCGACAGGGGCATCACTGTGTTTGTTACCACACACTATATGGATGAAGCGGAATATTGCAACCGTATTTCTATGATGGTAGACGGCGAGATAAAAGCGCTGGACACCCCGGCAGGACTAAAAACGAAATACAGCGCCAGTTCTATGGACGAGGTCTTTTACAAGCTGGCAAGGGAAGCCAAACGCAAATCGGACTAACATGAAACAGTTTATCACATTTGTAAAAAAAGAGTTCCTGCATGTATTTCGCGACAGGAAAACATTATTAATACTTTTTGGGCTTCCAATTGTACAAATCGTTCTATTCGGCTTTGCTTTAACCAACGAGATCAAGCACTCCAGGATTGTAGTATGTGACTATGCCAGGGATAATGCCTCACAGCAGATCATCAACAAACTTGAAGCAGGTACTCAATTTGTGATAGAGCAATCGTTACTAAGTCACGACCAGATAGAAAGCGCTTTTAAAAGTGGCAAGATAAAGCTGGTGGTTGTATTTCCTGCCCACTTCTACAGTGATCTGCAACACTTCAACAAGGCACAACTGCAGCTTATCACCGATGCATCGGACCCCAATACCGCGAATACACTCAGCAGCTATGCCTCACGTATTGTTATGGATTACCAGAATGAGCTGGCCGGGCAACACACGATCCCTTACCGTATAAACACCGTCATAAGAATGATCTACAACCCGGAACTGAAAGCGGCGGTTAATTTTATTCCGGGCGTAATGTCGCTGATATTATTACTGGTATGTGTGCTTATGACGTCGGTTTCGATTGTAAAGGAAAAAGAGAATGGCACGATGGAAGTGCTCCTGGTATCTCCATTTAACCCTATCCTGGTCATTATTTCAAAAACAATCCCTTACCTGGTGCTGTCACTGGTGAATCTTTCGGTTATACTATTGCTAAGTGTATTTGTACTGGGGATGCCTGTCAACGGCAGTATTACACTCTTATATTTAGTAAGCACCTTATTCATTATTACCGCACTTTCGCTGGGACTTCTGATCTCGAACAGTACAGCATCGCAGCAATCGGCCATGTTAATTTCGTTGATGGGAATGCTGATCCCTTCCATCCTGTTTACCGGGTTTATGTTTCCGCTTGAAAACATGCCTTATGCTTTACAGCTCATATCGAATATTGTGCCTGCAAAATGGTATTATATCATCGTGAAATCGATCATGATAAAGGGGCTGGGATTTTCGGCCATATGGAAGGAAACACTGATTTTATCGGGAATGACAGTGATCCTGCTTTTTGTCAATATCAGGAAATTTAAAATCCGGTTAGCATGAGAACGTTACGATTTTTACTGCAAAAGGAGTTCAGACAGATCTTCCGCAATAAAGCGTTGTTGCCTATTATATTTTTTGCGCCGATCATACAATTGCTCGTACTTCCGCTGGCAGCTGATTATGAGATCAAAAATATCAACATTACCGTTGTTGATAATGATCATTCCGGTTTCTCACAAAAACTGATCTCAAAGATCGCTGCATCGGGCTATTTTAAATTAGCGGATTATGCCGGAAGTTTTAACGCAGGATTTCACCAGATGGAAAATGACAAGTCGGATCTGATCCTGGAAATACCACAGGGATTTGAACGGAACCTTGTTCGTGAGAATGAACAGAACCTGTTTATTGCCATTAACGCGATCAACGGCGTAAAAGCTAATTTGGGAGGCGCTTATCTTAACCAGATCATAGCCGACTACAATGCAGATATACGGCTTAAATGGATGCCGGCTTCCAAATTCAATCCCATGCCTGCTATCGAGGTCACCACTTCCAACTGGTTTAACCCATCTATGAATTACCGGTATTATATGGTTCCTGGCATACTGGTGATATTGGTTACGATGATAGCGTCTTACTTGTGTGCTCTCAATATTGTTAAGGAAAAAGAAGCTGGCACTATAGAACAGATTAATGTTACGCCCATCAGGAAATACCAGTTTATACTCGGAAAGTTAATTCCTTTCTGGGTGATTGGGATGTTTATTTTTAGTGTGGGCCTTTTTGGCGTTGGCTGGCTGGTGTATGGCATAGTACCGGTGGGCAACCTGGTTTTGCTTTATGGCTACCTCTCTGTTTACCTTATTGCGTTACTGGGGTTAGGTCTGCTGATCTCCACTTATTCGGAGACGCAGCAACAAGCCATGTCGGTTGCATTTTTCTTTATGATGGTGTTTATATTGATGAGCGGCTTGTTCACGCCTATCGAGAGCATGCCACGCTGGGCATATGCCATCACACAGTGCAGTCCCGTCACTTACTTTGTTGAGGTGGTACGTATGATTGTATTAAAAGGCAGCAGCTTTGAAAATATCCGGTATCACTTTCTTATCATGACCGGGTTTGCAGTATTGCTTAACAGCTGGGCGATTCTGAATTATAGAAAGACAAGCTAATAATGACCGGATTCGCTTTTATTTCAGCCGTTCAAGGAGTAAAGAGGAAAAATACCTGACGCTCCTCATTTCAGTTGAACGGATCCATGTGTCGAGGCGAGCTTTGTGCCCTGTCCAGAGTCGCTTAAAATATTCAGTTATCCGGGCCGGGACATTTTACCTGATCATCTTTTAAAAACGGTCCTATTTGCAGCCTGGACAACGTGGTATATTCTGGTTACAGCAGTTATTTACAGCGGGAATGGTACTAAATTGAACCATTTCCGGACAAACGCAAACCTTTTCCTCCCCCCCTATCGATAGTTTCGTAGTCTGGACAACCAGCAACCTGGCTCCGGAATGACCGAATAGTTTGCTTGCCCTGATGTGCCCGTAATTGCTCATTACCTGCCTTGCATCGGGTACCGGCTATAACTAATTATCCTGTTTGTTGTCAACGGTCGGACGTGTATTGAAAACACATTTTGAACATAGTTTATAGTTATATATGAGACGAGCACTAACATTATTTACACTTTGCTTGGTTACCATGGCCGGAACTTTTGGCCAGGATGGCAAGGTTACAGAGGGGCGAAAATCACCGGATCAGGCAGGCAGGCGATATGATATTATTCAAGGGGGGGCTGTTGGCGATGGCAAAACGCTTAATACGAAAGCTATCCAGCAGGTTATTGATGTATGCGCCCGCGATGGTGGCGGTACTGTTGTATTTCCAAAGGGAATATATTTAAGCGGCGCTTTGTTTTTGAAACGAGGCGTAAATGTAACGCTGGAGAAAAACGCTGTACTCAAAGGTTCGACCAATATTAACGATTATCCCAAACTAAATACCCGTATTGAGGGTCATTTTGAGCCCTGGAGAACTGCATTGCTCAATGCTGATAGTGCGGATCATTTACGCATTACGGGCGCAGGCACGCTTGACGGCAGCGGCGAGCCTTTCTGGAAAGAGTTTTACCGCAGGCGCGATGCAGACAAAAGTACGACCAACCTGAACGTAGAGCGTCCACGACTAATGTTTATCCAGCATTCCAAAGATGTAAAGGTGAGCGGTATCACTTTTCTTAATTCAGGCTTCTGGAACCTGCATCTTTTCCGTTGCGAGAATGTAGTGGTAGATTATTGCCGTTTTCAGGCGCCCTCAGGCCCCAAGCCATACCATCAGGCCCCGAGTTCGGACGGTATTGATGTTGACTGTTGCCGCGATGTGGCCATCCGTAACAGCTTTTTCTCGGTTGGTGATGATTGTATTGCCCTAAAGGGTTCAAAAGGGCCTTTTGCCATGAAAGCGCCCGACGGGCCGGTTGAGGGAGTAGAAATCAGTGACTGCATTTTTGAAGCGGGTGGTGGCATTATAACCTTTGGAAGCGAAGCCACCGTTGTCCGTAATGTAGTAATTGAACGTTGTACTACATTGGGTCCAACTATTCTGAGGCTTAAATTAAGGCCTGATACGCCTCAGCAGTATGAGAACATCAGCATCAATGATATTACCATGGTTGACGCCGGTGCTATTTTCAAGGTAACACCCTGGACCCAGTATTTTGATCTGAAGGGCCAGGCAGCTCCCAGGGCGCTGGTGCGTAATGTAAAAATCTCGAATGTTCACGGCAAAGGTTATTCACTGGGGGAAATAACAGGACATGACCAGGCTACCATCAGCGATATTGTACTGGAGCATGTAAACCTGGAACTAGCCACAACAGATCTGCTCCTGGGTAATGTTCAAAAACTGCAGTTCAAAGATGTAAAAGTGAATGGAAAAGCTTTGGCTACGCCTGATACAAAATTATCTGTCGGTAAAAAATAATGAAACTATGGCTCGTATTAAATGTTTGTCAAGAATAGCCTTGTTATGTTGGAGTGCTTCTTTTTTGCTAACCAGTCAATTACCGGCACAGTCGGTCATAGACCGCAAGGCATTGGTGGAAAGGCATAAGGTAGTAAACACCAGTGCAGATACACTTGCATCGCTAACAGTAGGCAATGGCAAATTTGCATTCACTGTGGACGCTACCGGTTTACAAACATTTCCGGTTGCCTATCAGCAAGGCGTTCCACTTGGGACACAATCGGAATGGGGATGGAATAGCTTTAAGGACACACTGGGTTATAAACGCGAAGAGGCATTGAGAGCCTATCAACTTAATGGCCGCGAGATATCGTACCTCGTTCAGCGTTCTTCTGAGGGTGGCCGCGGAAAAGAGGCAGCCGACTGGTTCCGTTCAAACCCTCACCGCCTGCAATTGGGCAACCTGGGGTTTGAGATATTGAAGAAGGATGGCACCACTATTTCAATCAACGATATTCAAAACATACGCCAGGTATTGAATCCGTGGACGGGAGAGATCAGCAGCAAATTCTCTGTAGAGGATATTCCCGTGGAAGTTATCACCTATGGTCATGGCGCTGAAGATGCCATAGCCGTAAAAGTACAATCAGCACTGATTAAAGCAGGGCGATTGAAGCTGCGGTTGCAATTTCCTTATCCGACAGCGGGCTGGGCCGATTTTGGCACCAATTACAGCAACCCGGACAAACACAGCTCCTCCATTATCAGCAGCAATGCTACCGGCGCCTGGTTGAGGCATCGTCTTCAAACGGCGGATTATTCTGTTGGACTGGGATGGAAAACAAGGGGTACGATCGTGCAAAAAGCGCAGCATGAGTTTTTGATCACACCAGATAAGGCCAGCACTACGTTTGAATTAACCTGTTTGTTTACGCCTGAAAAAAAGGCCAATAAGATCCCATCGTTTGATGCCACGCAAAACTCCAGCAGGGAAGCGTTGTTATCATTCTGGAACAAAGGCGGTGTCATTGATTTTTCCGGCAGTACCGATCCGCGTGCATCAGAATTAGAGCGGAGGGTAGTGTTATCACAATACCTGATGAAAGTGCAGGAATCAGGTTCTTATCCGCCACAGGAAACCGGGTTAACCTATAATAGCTGGTACGGCAAGGCGCATCTTGAAATGACGTACTGGCATCTCACGCATTATCCTTTATGGCAAAGAACAGAATACCTGGAAAAGATAATGGATTGGTATGCAAAGGTGGCACCCTTCGCGAAAGAAATTGCCAGCCGCCAGGGATTTGAAGGTATACGCTGGCAGAAAGTAGTGGATAACACCGGAGAGGAAGTACCTTCTTCTGTTGGCGCGTTTCTTATATGGCAGCAGCCACATTATCTCTATTTCGCAGAATTGATCTACCGTAATAAAAAGGATAAGGCCACTCTTGAAAAGTATAAAGACCTGGTTTTTGCAACCGCCGACTTTATGGCATCCTTTCCCTGCTATGATAAGGAAAAAGGACGTTATATTCTTGGCAAAGGTTTGATCCCTGCACAGGAACGCTTTAAAGCAGAAGATACTTATAATCCCACCTATGAGCTGGTTTACTGGCACTGGGGCCTCGAAGCTGCGCAGCAATGGCGCGTGCGTCTTGGTTTGCCCCGTAATAAGAAGTGGGATTCGGTATTGGCAAAACTCTCTCCTCTTCCCGAACAAAATGGCGTATACCTGGCTGCGGAAAGTGCACCCGATTCTTATACCAATCCTGAATTCAAAACAGATCACCCCAGCATATTGGCCGCTTATGGTATTATGCCTAAAACCAGTATGATGGATACTACGGTGATGCGTAAAACTTTTGAACTGGTATGGGACACCTGGACCTGGCAGGATACCTGGGGATGGGATTTCCCGATGACTGCTATGGCAGCCACCAGGCTGGGCTTACCGGACAAAGCCGTAGATGCTTTATTTATGCCTGTTAAAACGAATACTTATTTAAAGAACGGACATAATTACAAGGACAACAGGTTAACGTTGTATATGCCCGGTAATGGCGGTCTTTTAACGGCCGTATCGATGATGGTTGCAGGTTATGATGGTTCGACGCCAATGCCTGGCATACCCAAAGACGGCAAATGGAAAGTGAGATGGGAAGGGTTGACTAAAATGCCTTAGTTACAAGCGTTCTCCGCAATCCCTGATTCCGGGATTGTGGAGAACTGCATTGAACTTATTATATTTACCAGAGTTTAAAACAGAAATCTTTCCTATGTTTAGGCCCGGTAATTAAATGAAATGAAGTTTGCTTCCGTATATGGTAAAACCGATGTGAGATATGTGAGGTGTTTTTTCGTTATACTCTCTCTTTCCATCATCAATGCTTATGGTCAGCACAAATACAAGATAGAACAGTACTCTACAGAACAGGGACTTTCGCATCGCCGTGTGAACTGCCTGTTTAAAGACAGAGAAGGTTTTATGTGGTTTGGTACGTGGGATGGTATTAACCGTTTTGACGGCCATTCGTTTGTATCTTTTAAATCTACTCCCAAGGACAAGTACCAGTTAGGCAATAGCAGGATAGGCAGGATACTGGAGGACCAGTTGGATCATTTGTGGATCCAGGCTTATGATTACCAGATCTATCGATTTGATAAAAAAACACAGCAGTTCCTGCCGCTATCTTCATTTATCGCTGCTGCTGCGAGACGTAAAATTGAATTCAACAATATACTTCAGGCAGCTAACGGATGGGTATGGTTCCAGACTAAAATGGATGGTATTTTCTGTGTTTCCCAGACTGACATGTCAGGAGAACATATCATTCAGTATGCAACACAATCAACTACAGACTACTTTTTACCTTCGGACACTATCAACTTTTTTCATATTGGCAGTGAAAACCGTATTTGGATAGGGACATCAAACGGCTTGGCTTGCCTGGAGGCATCTCCAAGCGGTATTTTCAAGAATAGCAAAACAGTAACCTGTGCTATTGCAAATGGCATGAGTGTAACGGCTTACGAAGAAGATGCAGGACATATTTACTTTGGTGCGGCCAATGGCAACCTATTTCTTTTTGACAAAAAGACGAAGCGTTTCTCGGCAAAGAAGATCACATCGGGTACGGTAAATGGCCTGCTCAGTTCTAAAAAAGCTCCTGTTCTTTATGCGAGCTCTTCGCTGGGAGAAGTGATCAGTTTGAATACAACCAATCAACAGTTATCGGTTTCCCATTATCAATATAAAGAAAATCTTTCTTCGCTTTACGAAGACAAAGCAGGCTATTTATGGATAGAACCTGAGAAGTCGGGCGCTATCCGTTATCATCCGCAAAGCCGTTCGTTCCAACTATTTTCAGTAAAAACCGAAGAAGCACTCAGTGACATCAATAACAGGTTCTTCTGGGTGCTGGAAGATTATAAGGGGACTGTATGGGTAAGCATGAAAGGAAAAGGGTTTGGTTACTTTACCTCACCGGGTAAAACACCGGAATATAGTTTACCAACGCCTGATGGCACCAATTATCAACTTCCAGCCAATATAACGGGGCATTATTACGACAAAGCCGGTATTCTCTGGCTTACCACACGGGAAGGCAAACTTATCAAGGTAGTAATACAGGATAATGATTTTGAGCAGCAGCGCCTGCAGGACCAGGAATCTGCGAAATCCGGTAACGAGGTAAGAGGGATGAATTATGACCGGCAGGGACGTTTGTGGGTAGGATTAAAAACAGACCGGTTAGCTGTTTATCAAAATAATGCACGTGTAACCAATTTATTTGAAAATGAGCCGCCAGGCGGCATGATTGGCGTATATGCCATTTTGCAGGACAGCCGTGGCCATTTCTGGTTGGGAACGAAGGATCACGGCTTGTATAAAGCTGTGCCTGTTAATAAGGAAGCAACCAGGTTTCGTTTGACTCATTTTGAGTCGCATAAAAACGTTCCTGACAGTTTACCGTGTAACCAGATATATTCAATCGTAGAAGACAAACAGGGAAGGATATGGATGGGCTCGCTCGATAACGGGCTTGTATTAATAGAGGAAGGAGCTCACGGGACGAGATTTATTCAAAGCGGTAAAGCTTTTGATAAGTATCCGAAAGGAGGCTATCAGAATATCCGGAGTATGTGTATCGATAAAGATGGAAACATATGGATGGGTACCACCAATGGTTTGCTTGTGCTTGATGCCAATGAAAAGCATTCTACTGCTTATCAATACAAGACTTACCGGACAATTCCCGGAGACCAGGAGAGTCTTGGCAACAATGGCATTTTGTTCATCTACCGTGATACAAAAAACAGGATGTGGCTGGCCACTTCGGGTGGTGGTATTTGCCAGGCAACAGGCAACAACCCTCTTCAATCATTGCGTTTCCGGAATTATACCACGAAAGACGGCTTGGCCAATGACTATATTCTCAGTTGTACAGAAGATAAACAGGGGGATCTATGGCTGGCCACAGAAAACGGGCTTTCGAAGTTTAAACCAGAAACCCAGACATTCAGGAACTATGATTCCTATGATGCCCTGCCTCCTACCATAGATTTTTCGGAAGCGTCTGTAGCCAGGATCACTTCCGGCAACCAGCTATTCTTTGGTACTGTAAACGGTTATATTTCTTTTGCTCCGGATAAAATAGCTGCCAGCCGCATTGAGGCAGACATGGCCTTTACGGGGGTACAAATCAACAATGAGGATGCAGGCCCGAGAAATAACGAGGAATTGCTGAAAACCGATATCAATTACACGCCGCAAATAACGCTGAAGTACAACCAGAATATCATCAGTATCTTTTACGCCATACTGGATCACAGAGGGAGCGGCGACCAGCAGGGCTTTGCCTACCGGTTAATAGGCTTTGACACGACCTGGCACAATAACCTGCAATTCAGGAAGGCTACTTATACGAACCTTCCCTCGGGTCATTATGTATTTGAGGTAAAAAGCCTCAGTAAAGATCTTTATAGCAACCAGCCTTATAAGCGCCTGGAGATAACTATCCTGCCTCCTCCCTGGAAAACTTGGTGGGCCTATCTCCTATATGCCATTATTATTGGTGTGATCTTGTTTTTTATCCGCCGGTATACGCTTGCCATGATCAGGCTGCGTCATGACATTGCGGTGGAGCAGAGACTTGCAGCGCTGAAAATGCATTTTTTCACCAACGTATCGCATGAATTACGTACGCCTTTAACCTTAATAGTAAACCCTTTGGAACAGGTGGCGCGGAAGGGCAACCTTACTCCTGAAATAGCTTCTTATATAGAAGTCGCCCGGAAAAATGCAAGCAGGATGGTAAGGTTCATTAACCAACTACTGGATTTACGTAAGGTGCAGAGTGACAAGGCTACATTAAGGGTAACGAAACTGGATATCATATCCTTTGTAAAAATAGTTACGGATCATTTCAGGGAAGCGGCCAGGGGGAAGCGGATCGCTCTTGAAGTAATATGTGATGAGAAGGAAATAACGGTTTGGGGGGATGCTGAAAAGCTTGATGTGGTTGTGTATAACCTGCTTGCCAATGCGATCAAATTCACACCGGAAGGAAAATGTATAGAGGTAGTTGTGAAACGTGTTCCCGGGGAGGATTGTGTAACCATTGCTGTTCATGATCAGGGACCTGGCGTTCCCGCAGAAAACCTGGAGGATATTTTTGAATTGTTCCAGGAGGGAGCGCATGCGAACACGAGGGAACTGAAAGGAAGCGGCATTGGACTGGCGCTTTCCAGGGATTTTGTACATCTTCACGATGGCAAGATCTGGGCGGAAAACAATGCAGATGGCGGTCTTACGGTTACTGTAAAGCTAAAAACCGGTGCCGCTCATTATAAACCAGAGGAGGTATCGCTGGCGGACCCGAATCCTGTAAACTTAGTTGTTGAGAAACCTATTGAACAGCAGATCCTTTCTCAGATAGAAAGTAATAGTGTAACAACACACCGCGACGCACCTATTGTACTGCTGGTAGAAGATAATGATGAGCTGCGTGCTTTCATCAAGGTGCAATTAAGTGAATATTACCGTGTGGAAACTGCAAAGGATGGTGAAGAAGGGCTGCAAAAAGCCATACAGCTACTACCTGACCTGATAGTAAGTGATATCATGATGCCGAAAATGGATGGTATTCAAATGCTGGACAGGCTTAAGCATGATGCCCTTACCAGCCATATACCTGTTGTACTGCTGTCGGCCAAATATTCTATAGAAAGCCAGATGGAGGGTTTGCGTTATGGGGCGGATTACTATATCACCAAACCTTTCAACACTGCGTTTTTAATTGCTTCGATCGATAATCTTTTAGAGCAGCGAAAGCGTCTTTTTGAAGCATTGATCGATAAAAAGAAAGCGATAGAGCTGAGTCCTGAGCCAATTGTAGTGACATCGAGAGATGAAACTTTTCTCAGGGAGGTTATCAAGATCGTAGAATCCAGGATGGACGATACGGAATTTAATATGGACGCTGTTGCTGAATCGATGGCATTGAGCCGTACTACGTTTTATAAGAAGTTTAAAAGCTTGACCACTTTAACACCTATGGAGTTTGTGCGTGATATGCGGTTACAGCGGGCGAAGCAATATCTTGATGCCGGTGGGCACAATGTATCGGAAGTTGCTTTCCACACCGGTTTCAGCAATCCTAAATATTTCAGTACATGCTTTAAGGAGAAGTACCATATGTCGCCATCGGACTATTTGAGATCAAAAAATACACAGGCTTAATGCAGTGATTGCTTGCATCCACAAGCACATACATAACTCACTGGTTATCAATAAATATATTTTACCATGTACGCTATCAAACCATTTCTGCACAAACCTGAACCTCGCCATACGTGCATGTTTATAGGTTTGGGGGGTTAATGATGCCGGTGGCTGATACTTCTGATCCGCCATGACAGGGCCTCGTTCCATCATAATTAAAAACGATAGCCATATGAAGTTAAGTTCATGCCGGGTACCTCTGTACCTGTTAGGCAATACCGGATAACTACTGCCGATTGCGATAGACATTCATTTCCTTTTTCCCAGACGATTGATTTTTCACTTTTCAAAGTTCAGCAACCAAAAACGTAAACAAAATGGAAAACAAAGAGAAAACGATTGCTTTAAAATCCATGCTATTCGTTGCCTCCCTCTTGTTGTGCGGGGCTCTTTTTTCTCAAGGGCGCATCACTGTTTCAGGGACGGTAGAAAATAAAACCGGCGCGATGTCCGGTGTTAGTGTAACCATAAGCGGAAATGACAGGGGAACATTGACAGATTCACTGGGTCATTTCAGGATTGTTGTTCCGGGTGAAAACACCATACTTAGCTTTTCTTTTGCCGGTTATGCCATTCAAAATATTAAGGTGGGCACACAGCGCACCCTGCATGTAAAACTGGAGCAAGAGGACAAATTGCTTGATGAGGTTATTGTAATTGGTTATGGTACGGCCAGGAAAAAAGATCTTACCGGCTCTACTGCCTCCGTAAAAGGGTCCGAAATAGCACAGATTCCTGTAACCACTGCTGCACAAGCTATTACCGGCAAGATGGCCGGCGTTAACGTAGTAACCCAAAGCGGCGCTCCCGGAGCCGACATCAACATTTTAGTACGTGGCGGTACTTCCATAACACAAAGCAACCAGCCATTATATGTGGTTGATGGTTTCCAGATGGAAAATGGTTTAAGAAACATTGATGTGAACGATATTGCAACTATCGATGTAATGAAAGACGCGTCCGCCACAGCTATTTATGGTGCGCGTGGTTCCAATGGTGTTATTTTAATTACAACCAAGTCTGGTAAAGCAGGCAAAACGCAGATCAACTACAATGCCTATATGAGCTATGAAAAGCTGGGCAGTAAACTGGCTATGCTGAATGCAGAACAGTATGTTGACTACCAATACGAGTTTCAAACGCTTGCCGGACGTCCGGATAAATGGACTAAAAATTTCGGCGGCGATGTAACCGATCCTAATTTTTATACCGGTGCAGCCAATTATATCAAAACCAATTATGGATCAAGGCCTACGATAGACTGGCAGGATGTAGTGTTTGGCGGTACGGCGTTGCTGAAAAATCACAGTCTTTCTGTTAGCGGCGGCAACGACAAAACAAAAGTGTTATTAAGTGGTAACTACACCGGACAGGATGGTCTTATTGCCAATCATAATTTCGACAAATTCAATTTACGCGCCAAGCTCAATCATAAAGTGAGTGACCGTGTACGGGTAGACTTCAATACCAATTTCAATAATACCAGGATCGATGGTGGCGGCTCTTTAGGTGGACAATTGAAATTAAGTTTATTGCAGCCTGCCACCGGTGGTATCAGGTTTACCGATGAGCAACTGATAGGAACCGATGTGAGTGAAGAAATGCAGGCTGATGACTCGCAATATGATATTTATAACCCCATCATTACAAACGAGGCTGTTACCAAATCCAAGTTTACGCGCCAGTATACTGCCAATGCAGGCATTGAAATAGATGTTCTGAAAAATCTTACCTGGCGTAGTGCGGGAAGTTATATGTGGCAGCAGGAAAGAACCGATAACTGGGATGATGGCCGTACCAGGAATGCACAAACAACATATGGTGGTCCGTGGGGCAGCAGGGATAATGCTGAAAAATTCTCCTGGCAAATCACCAATACACTTACCTGGAAGAAAAATTTCGGGCTTCATGGAGTAACTGCCCTGCTGGGTCAGGAAACTTATTATAGTGAGTCGATGTTCCTGAAGAACACTTATTCCGGTTTTGATGCAGACAACTTTGGCCTGAACGATGTAGCGGCAGCTTCCACACTTTATTCCAAATCGTCAAGCAAAGGCCGGTATGGCATGGTTTCCGGTTTTGGACGTGTGATGTATAATTATGCCGATCGGTATATGCTTACGGCAACATTCCGTGGTGACGGTGTTTCAAAGTTTGCTGTTGGACATCAATGGGGCGGGCTGCCTTCTATGTCGGCAGCATGGCGTATATCTGACGAGCGTTTCATGCGCAACATCCGCAGCATCAACCAGCTGAAATTACGTGCCGGTTATGGCACAACGGGCAACTGTGATATAGACGATTATATGTACGTAACATCGTACGGCGGCAGCTTTTATGCAATCAACAACAAGCAGGTAAACACGCTTGTACCTGGCAGTACCTTAGCCAACCCCGCACTTAAATGGGAGAAAACAACGTCTACCAATATTGGCCTTGACCTGTCGATGTTTGGCAGCCGCATCAACTTCTCCGCTGATTTTTATAACCAGCAAGCCGATAATTTATTATTAAAAGTTCAAATTCCTACCTCTACCGGTTATACCTACCAGTTCCAGAATATTGCCTCTATACGCAACAGGGGTGTTGAAATGGTATTGAATACAAGGAATCTTGTTGGAGAAGGTCTCAGATGGTCAACCGATTTCAATATATCCTTCAACAGGTCCAAAGTACTTCAACTGGATAGCCGTAAAAGTTTTATAACCAGCTATAACAACAATGCCAGTTTCCTTATTGAAGTAGGCAAACCTTTAGGTCAATTCTTTGGATACTTATATGACGGTGTTTATACGACTGACGACTTCACTCAGAATGCCAATGGTACTTACACGCTGAAAGAAGGTGTTGCACGTCCTAAAGGAACTGCAGGAGTCATTAAACCCGGCGATGTCAAGTATAAAACGGTAAAAGGAGAAACCGATGCCAATAAAAATCCTGTATGGTCAACAGAAGACAGGACTGTTACAGGAAGTGCACAACCCAAATTTACCGGAGGCATTACCAATACCTTTACCTATAAAGGTTTTGACCTGGGTGTGTTCATGAACTTCAGTTATGGCAATAAAGTATTCAACATGAATACACAGCGCTTTATAGGACCTTACCTGCCCAATCAGAATACGCTGGAAGCCATGAACGGCCGTTTCCGCCTGATCGATCCCAATACAGGTAAAGAAACCACGGATCTGGCACGCCTGGCCCAGTTGAACCCTGGCCAACATGCCAGCAACGCTCTCTGGAGTCTGAATGCTCCCAACAGTAAAGTGATATCTGATCCAATAGATTATTACCTGGAAGATGCATCCTTCCTGCGTCTTAACACCATTACACTAGGATATTCATTGCCACATTCCCTATTACAAAGAGCCAAAATAAGCAATGTAAGGATCTATGGTACGCTCAACAACATTCATTCGTTCACGAAATACCGCGGTTATGATCCTGAAGTATCTGCCACATCAAGTGCGCTTACAAGAGGGGTAGATGATTCTGCTTTCCCCAGGGCTAAGAGTTTTGTGTTCGGGTTAAATCTCACATTCTAATAACCGTTTAAAACATTAGAAATGAAAAAAGCTTTTTATTATATATTAACACTGGCACTTGCAGGCGCTACACTTACCTCCTGCAAGAAATGGCTTGACATGCCATCGGAGATGGCATACGACAGTGAAACCACATTTGCTTCTATTTCCAAAGCAGAAAAGGCTGTGCTTGGGGTGTATCCTTATACTTTCAACAGGGAATTATATTACCAGTTTGGTATGGGTACAGACGAGTGCATTTCCACCGAAGGGGAAACAAACTCTAAAAACAAGTTTTCCAATTATGTTTATTCGGCAGACATTGTGCCTTCGGATGCTTATGCTTCTATGTACAGGGCTATTGAATATTCCAATGTATGTATTAAGAAGTTAAGCGCCATGAAAGGCAGTTCGGATGCAGAGGAAAAGAAAAGAACCATGCTGCTGGGCGAATGTTACGCCATGCGCGCTATGAGCTTTTTAAATGTGGTAAGGTTTTACGGAGATATCCCCTATCCTACTACTCCGGTTGAGGAAGCTACCACCTTTTATACTTCACGTGTTAGCAGAGACACTATTTATGATGGATGTGTAGCCGATCTTCAAAAAGCAATTTCGCTTTTACCCTGGAAAAGTGAAGGCATGGTACCTACAACCGAGCGTTTCACAAAGAATGCCGCTTACGGTATACTGGCGCGTGTAGCTTTATATGCAGCAGGTTATTCTTTAAGATGGGATTTAAAAACCTATAGCCAGGGGAGTGTAAAACTGGCTCAAAGATCAGATGCCGCCAGGATAAAAGAGCTTTATCAAATTGCATCCGACGCCTGCTCTGCTATTATATCAAAAGGTGAAAACAGCCTGGTATCAAGTTATGAGAATATATTCCGCGACCTGGTAAACGGCAGGTTCAATGCTGAATCGATACTGGAATTTGGTCAATTTGGTACAGAGGTAAATGGTTCTGCAAATGGTTATACCAATGGCATGTTTATTCATACCAGCTCCTTCTTTGGCAAAAGTCAGCCTGCGATGGGGATATTCCCGGCGTTGTGGTATGATTTTGATCCCCAGGATCAGCGTCGCGATGTTAGTATCGCTGGTTATGGTATCACTTCTAAAAATGAGCGCCAGCTGAACTCTTATGGAGCAAACACCATAGGCAAATTCAGGGCTACGTGGAAAAGTTCGCAAGGTACCGCGATCAACAAACGCGATATCAACTGGCCTTATTTACGTTATGCCGATGTATTACTGATGTATGCCGAAGCGCAGAATGAATTATTCAATGCACCTACTGCAGAAGCAAAATCAGCCTTTGAGAAAGTACGGACCCGTGGTTTTGGCGGAGACGCTTCTAAAATTGGCACCACACCCACCAGTTACCAGGGTTTCAGAGATGCCATTATCAATGAAAGAAAACTGGAGTTGGCCTTCGAAGGATGGCGCAGGACCGACCTTGTACGCTGGGGAATTTTGTATGAATCGCTGACACAGGCCAAACAAAACCTCATTGATATGGCCAATAAAACCGGCAAGTATGCTAATATCGACAGATACAGGGCTTACAAGTTAGTAGCTGCCACTACTTTCAATGATCCCGTGGTTGGCGTGTCGTACATTGGTTTTAAAGATGCGCCTACCGCCACTGAAAAAGCGCAGTTAACAGCCAATGGATATACGTTGCTGGATATGTATAGTGCAACAGCTGCTTCCGGCAGTGGCCAGGCTTTGACTGCAGATGCAGCATGGGTGAAGGCCATATTCAGAGGACTTGAAAAAAACAAAGTGGAATTATTGCCTTTAAGTACACCAACTATTGACGCGAACCCGGGATTGGCAGGCCAACAACATCCATTGTTCTAGTATAAAAGGCGCAATGCTTTTCCTGATCCGGCTTACAGGCAGGGGATTTGACTCCGGTCATCCCCTGCCTTTTTTTATCCTTTAAATAATTTCCTATGACCTTTCAATTGAATTTAAGAAGTATATGCGTGGCAGGAAGTTTTCTGGCATTGGCAAGCTGCTCTTCCACAAAAAAGCTTTCCGCTCCGAACGAAGTTATTACGGTGATGGAAAAAACGAATGGCTACTTTATGCATAAATGGCCTGATGCTGGAAAAACCATCATCACCAATAAAGAACGCCCATCCAATATCTGGACAAGAGGCGTCTATTATGAGGGATTGATGGCCCTGTATGCTATTGACAAAAAGCCTGCTTTTTACGATTATGCCAACCAATGGGGAGAGAAGCACCAATGGGGGTTATCACGTGGAATAGAAACCAGGAATGCTGATAATCATTGTGCCGGGCAGACCTACCTGGACCTGTACATGATAGATAAGAATGAAGCTTATATTAAAGACATTAAAGCATCTATAGACCTGATGAAAGCCAGCGACAAGATAGATGACTGGTGGTGGATAGATGCTTTACAGATGGCAATGCCCGTGTTTGTTAAGCTTGGGGTTTTGTATAATGACACCAGCTATTTCAGCAGGATGTACGACATGTATGCTTATACGAAGTATAAACATGGTGGCAACGGATTATACAATGCCCAGGATCATTTGTGGTGGCGTGACAAGGATTTCGTTCCTCCTTATAAAGAACCTAACGGAGAAGATTGTTACTGGTCGCGCGGGAATGGATGGGTTGTTGCTGCGCTGGTAAAAACAATGGCAGCGTTACCTGCGAGTGATAGTCACTATGCGGAATACAAGCAGGATTACCTGGATATGATACAAGCATTGGTTCCCTTACAGCAGCCGACCGGTTTATGGACCGCCAGCTTACATGATAAGAACCATTTTGGCGGTAAGGAGATCACCGGGTCAGCACTCTTTGTTTACGGTATGGCCTGGGGTGTAAATAATGGTTTACTGGACCGGAAAACTTACCTGCCCATTATCACCAAAGGCTGGAATGCTATTGTCAAAGATGCTGTGCATGCAGACGGTAAACTGGGCTATGTGCAAGGAACAGGTAAAGAGCCCAAGGACGGGCAGCCTGTTGGTTTTGACAGCACTCCTGATTTTGAAGATTACGGATTAGGTTGTTTTCTACTGGCCGGCAGTGAGGTTTATAAACTGGCAGGAGGAAAATAAGACTTAATACAATGCTGCGAAACGCTTAAACGACTTTCCTCTTCACCCTTTAACTAAAGAGGCTGTATCAAATGTGAAGTGTCCCCGAAAAGTGTCTAACTTTTAGGGGGCACTTCAATGATGCGGCCTCTTTTATTTGGAACCGGGTATACGTTTAAGCCATTTGCGGCACCCCGGAGGTAGCCAGCTCTGCGTTTGTATTCACAGTGGCTTCTGCTTTTATGCTTATGGGATGAGCGATACAGCCATGAGGCCGATGACCACATCATTGGCGACGGTTTTGAGCTCTAACCTATCCAGTTCCTTATTTATATCAAGCGGCATATCCAATATAGTGGCGGCACCGCCGTCGATGGCGCGAGTCGTATATCCTTTGACCGTTGTGTGTTGGGGGAATCCGGCAAACACCTGGCCGGTTTTCAGGCTAATCCTGGGCGGGCGGGGCAATTGTAAGTTGAATGCTGCGCCGTTATCTTCATAGTCTTGTTCGATGGGGCACCAGTTGTCTGGGTTTTTAAGAGAAAGTTTAGTAAGAGAGCCATCTTTATAGTACACTGTTATGCATCCGTTTTCGAGCTGGCTTTGCATGGCGTTGGTGCTACCTGCGAGCAGCAGGTACAGGTGACTGTTCCTGCCATTTAATGGAATGGTTACCGCATGAGGATAGTTATCCCATTGAGAGGTGTAGATGATGTTATCCAGGTTGTTATCTGCCGGTGTAGCGAATACAATGCCTTGCGGTATTTTAAAGGTATTGGCACCGGCGGCGGCGGCCCGGAAACCACTGTCGTTTATGTTTACGTTTACGAGCGGGTAACACCAGTTGCCAATGCCCTGCAATGGCAACTGCAATGTTGGGGACTGGGGCCTTGGAGAGCGGTATTGGTTGTTGAAAATATTTGTAAGCTTATCGTTAAACAATTGGCTGAGGTTTACTGTGGTACTTGTTTGCGTTGTTGTGATATTCCAATTTACGAGGGTAGTATCGAACCTGGCGCCGTCCGTACCCAGCCATTGGATGCTATTGGTTCCAGGCACCAGCGATGCAGCGGGAACCCGGATGGCTATTCCTTTATCATTTGCGGGAATAGAAAGCTTTTGAGCATAGAGCTTGCTTCCGGCATTCACCTGCAGCGTTCCCTGCAAAGTGGTGCTGGTATTATTCTTAATAGAAAAAGTTAAAGCATTTGCCGGTTGTTGCTTTGCTGCGACGATATCTACCGGGTTTCTAATGCTGAGATCTACGGGGTGCCACCATTTGAGATCACCCTGTTTCAGCAACAGGAAGAATGTACGCTGGTCTTGTCCGCCGGTGGGCAACGCCTGTAACCGGTTGGGTTGCAGCTGCGGGGTTTGCAAGACCTGCTGCGGATCGAAGACCTCAAGGATTGCTGCATCTGTAGTGTGGCAGGCAAACTTTTGCTGCAGGATACCCACAGTATCGTAAGCCGGCTTTTCGGGCGCGTTACCTTTCCACCGGATGACGATATGCCAACTGGTTGCTGCCGGTGCAGTGAGCCTGATAGCCGGTCCGCCTACCTGAACGAGCTGTTGCCATTGTACGGGTTTTCCGTTTATCATTACCTGCTGCACCTGTGTAGCGGGCGCATTCAAGGTAAGTTTAAGATGCAATGTTTTGGAGAAAGCAGCGGTAATGGTATAATCGTCTGTACCGGCTGTTCTCCGGAAGCTGCATTTAACATCGGGAGTTTGCAGGGCTGCGTGTTTCCAATGGGCGGGGAAGCCGGGATGAATGGCAAGCGTATCGCGAAGGGCATCGGGGACGATGCCAAACAAACCTTCGATGAGCGTTCGCGCGGCCATGCCAATGGGGTCGGCAAAGTCGCGATACAATTCGCCGCGGGCTGCGTCGTAACGTGAGAGCTGCTGGAAGCCGCCGGGGCTGGCGCTCATGTACATCGATTCTACGAGTGCGCTTTTCCACAGGCGGAAGGCTTCGTTTGAGCGGTTGCCCTGCCAGTAAGCCAGGGCGGTGTGCAGGTTCTCAGCCAGCGCCACGTTATTTAAAGACCAGGTATATGGCTGCCAGTTTGAGGTAGACAACAGGTAATAAGCCTCACTGGTTTCTCCATTAATTTTTACCGGTATGTGTGGGATATGAGTGTCGATATAACGCAGGCTTTGATATGCCTGGAAGGCATCGGGCACACGGGAGTCGATGGCGTGATAGATCGTCCACAGCGCTGCTGCGGGATGCAGCAGCTGGTTTCCCAATGCGTCTTTGTATTCGGCATACCATCCTTTGCCGGGCATCCAAAGCGTATTTTGAATAGCCGCATAAATTTTATCTGCTTCCTGCTGGTAAGGCCTGGCATCTTCGCCGATCAGTTCAGCAAGGCGGGCCGCTTCGCGGTTTGCAAAGTAATTGTAAGCGGTGGAATGGGTTACCGCTCCCCCACTATACTGTAATGCATCGCTGGCCCATATGCAGCAATAGGCATCGTACAGGCCATCGTTATTGGTGTCAAAGTTTCGCTTTTCCCATGCCAGGTGCCGTTGTAAGAGGGGCCAGCTTTTCTTTACATAGGCAGTATCACCTGTCCAGCTGAAATGCCGTAACAGCTGATCAACAAATACCAGGTTCATATCGTAATGATGCGGTTTGAATTCGCCGTTGGGATTGCGGCAGATATAACCGCTGCTGAACATAGACGTTCCCAGTTTTTCCTGCTGGCGCGCGAAGTTGAGGGCGGTATCGGGCACTATGGGGCCGGTTTCGGGGGAGGTTAACTGCGACAGCGCATAACTGCTAAAATGAGCCCTGGCCCTATCGTGCCAACCCAGCGGATCGGCAACATAAGCTCCGCGCCAGGCATTGAGACGCATACGCCAGGCTACTGCACCATGCAGAAAGGTGGGGGATTCCCAGATACCATCTGCCGCCATGCTTAAAGCACCACCCAAAGTGTTGATATACTCATCCGGGGTATTTACCATAATTCTATCGGCCAGTTTTTTACGGCTTTGTTCTGCTTTGAGAAAAGCGCTTTCCAGCTTATGATAAGGTGTGGGTTGTGGTTCGGGTTTACCGATAAAGAAATATTCATTCTGACCGGGCACCAGGGTTAGCGTACCGGCTAAAGCGGGCGCTGTACCGGGTTCCGTTTTCAAGAAGGCTGAGGGCGTTTCCTGCTGCGTGGCATCTGCCTGTTTTAAGGTGGCACGCAGGGGGAATGCTGCTTCCAGCAACTGTTCTTTTCCAAAGCGGATGGCGGCTGTATTAAGTGAGACGGTTATTTTATTGTCTTTACAATATGCGGGCTGGAGGTAGAAGGAGGATTCGGGATCGGCACCGATATCACCGTCGCGCAAGAATTTTTTCCCGGTAGCGCCGCCGTAGGCCCAGCATAGTGTAACGCCCTGGGGGATTTGGCTGGCGTTCAGCCTGATGAGCAAACCTTCTCTATCATCTGCGGGTACAACGGTAAGCGAGAGCGATCCTTTTCCTAATAAAACATCCTTTATATGATACAACATACTGCCGGGGCGATAGGTTGTTGTGATGTCCTGTGCATTGATGAGCCATTTGCTTTCGTTGTTGTACATGATACCCAGGCGCAAGCAGCCTCCCATTCCGGGCAGATACAATGCAAATTCGGGGAGGTCGCCGGCTTCTACGCGGAAGGCGGTATTGGTTCCGTAGAGCGCACGGTTAAAACGTTGTTTGCCATTTACTTTTACGAAGTCGCTGTTTTGAGGGCGGTAGTGCCAATTGGATGTAACCTGTTGCTGGGCCTGGATACCGGGGAGATAAAGGAACAACAGCAGAGAGAGTTTAACCAGTTTATCAAGCATCGTTTATAGCGTTTACTGTGCGCTATAAAAATAACATCAATAGACCGATATTATGTGTGTTTGGCAACAGTTATATTGTATTCGCCGGCAGCCATTCATCCCTAATTCTGCGACCGACCGGGTTGTTTCATTTATTATGCCGCTAATGCCTGCTGCATACGCCTAATTATTTTCCGGTGCATTCATCCTACATCGATATTATTTAGTATTTTAAAGGATAAAAATAACCCGTGAATACCTTAATCGATTGCAACTTCCTGCCTGTTTTCTATGCGTATCATCATTGTAAAAAAACAGCCAAGCCTTTACCTGACTATGACAACTATAGCAATGTAGAAGAGATATGGATGAACTTTTATGGTCTGGGCAAGTTTGAAACATACCAGTTTGTTTACCAGCATTGTTCCGGTATAGATCATTTCCGGGAATGGCTGATTCAGTTAAAGGGAGAAAAAAAGATACGGGAGTCTGCTGCTGCATTCAGCCGGTGGCAACAGCAACAGGCCGGGAGCGTTACAACAAATGCCCCTAACCGTATACTAAGCACCGAACAGTTGAACAGCTGGAAGCGTGATGGCTATCTACGGATTAGTGATCTTATAGAAGAAGATTTATGCGATGCAGTTGTTGCTCTTATCTGCAGCCACATGCATATCGATCTATCGCGCCCTGCGACCTGGTATACCCAGCATCCCGATTGGCATGGGTTGATGGTGTTGTTATACCAGGGCGAAAGTACTGAGTCTATCAGGTCGCATCCGAAGCTAAAGCAACTGTTTGCCGAGTTGTACGATACGCCGCATATCATTGCCAAAACAGAAAAGGTAAGTTTTAACCCGCCTGAAACGTCTACATGGAAGTTTGCGCACAGCGAACTACACTGGGATATAGATCTTAAAAAAGACAACCTGTATTATATCCAGGGACTTGTTTACCTCAATGATGTTCCTGAAAACAGAGGTCCCCTGAAACTGGTGCCTGGCTTTCACAGCAAGTTTGAAAAGTTTATCGCTGGTTATCCCGACCTTCATTCCGCAACTCAAGCCATGTTACGCTCTGTTTCGGCGATACCTGTTCCGGGTAAAAAGGGTGATGTAGTGCTTTGGTTACAGACACTGCCACATGCAGCCAGTGTCAACCGATCGGACATGCCACGTTTTGTGCAATATGTAAGTTTTTCCAAATTGGAAATAGGATAGTATGGTTGGGGGCTACTCCATCCCCTTTATGGGATAAGGACTGTGTTCGCTTAAGGTAGCTCTTAGGTATCTCTGGTGTTCGTATTTAAAGCGTAGTTCTTCGTAGATGGGCGGGCCGGGTGTTTTATGGGACTATAAAACTGCCGGAGGGCTGAAAATTGTTTCCGGGAATGTTTCCCTGATGTTTTCCAAGTGTTTTGGGGGCTGTTTTTGGGAATGGAGCGCCGATTTGGCGGGTTTTGGGCATGACAAGGCCTTCCATTGGAGGGAGATGGCAGAGTGGTTGAGCGAATGTTCCTGTTGTTTGTATATGTCCGGTAATAGCGGGTGGGCTGCCACGGGGTGGTATGATTACGGGCCATTGATTGAAGGCGGCTCCAATGACAGTTACGGCAGGGGGCTGTGGTGCTGCCGTTTGGGGCAGTACGGGCTTTGTAAATACCGGTTTGGTTTTCAGTGAAAGTGTTGCTGCGAAAGGAGAACGCAGGGGTTTCCTGTTGGGGTTTGCGGCCTCCAGTTTACGGAGGTAACGGCTGATAGTGAATTGCAGGACTTTGTTCACTTGTTGTATATCATATTCTTTGCAGAGCATATGCTGGGCTACGCCCACCAGCTGTTTGTAGTGGGGATAGCTACGGTGCTGTTGCGGAATGCGTTGATAGAAAGCGCTGGCGAGCTTAGCTGCCAGCGCCAAACGGGCGGCGCTTTTGCGGCTTCCTGCGAAAACGGGGTCGGAGCGCCAGCGTTCGGCGGTGAGGTTGCTTTTCATACGTACACAGCCAACGCCGCATCTCTTGTAAAAAGAGACGGGGTCTATGGTTTTTTCCCAGATAACGGGACCTGTTTGTTTGGCCATGCTTTTTGTTTACGCGCCAATTGTACTGATTTATGTAAAACAAAATTCAAGTGCTGCATAGTGGAAAGGATTTTTTTTCAAATTGGAGAAAAAGAGTAAGAATGATATAATGGTCCCCGGTCTTAGGACCAATAGCTGAGTTTTCTTCGCTTTGATAACATGGAATTGAGTTTAGCGTTTGAAGTAGTGTTACAGGGTAAAAAAGCAGAAATTAAACTTTTACCAAATACAACCAAATGGTAGAATAAAAAAAGGGTAACGGTAAGATTTTAGCCGATTAAAAGCATACAATTTTCTTTAATTTCAATATATTAATCCTTTGTAAACCCATACTGCCAGCATGTGGCTGAAATAAAGAGCTGACAACACCTTAACTAAATAAGAAGGCACAAAAACATGAAGTATCTCTTTTTTTTAATTTTTCTCATCCCGATGAGCGTTAAAGCACAGGATATTGATATTTTACTGATAGGTGTTTCTCATGATTATAGTAAATATCCTGCACAGGATTTTTCCGGCATACATAATAAAATCAGAAAGTTCAAGGCCGATGCCTTTTTTGGTGAGTTTTTGAGCAAAGAAGACGAGCGGCTAGTGATGGATTATTGGTGTAAAGAGCCAAATATCAACCGGCTAAAAAAGCTTAGGAGCAATCGAACTATAAAAGATGAATTACTGCCGCATACCATTGACAGCTTAAAAAAGCTATCCCTGCTGCAACCCAATGATTATCGTATAAAAGCTGATCTGGCCCATGCTTATTACCTTGATCAGGATGTTGCAAACGGCCATTATCAATTTTGGCAAGTTTATCATTTCCTGCAGCAACAACCTGATGCCCAACTCGAAAACTATGTCGAAAAATTGCTTAGCCCCCAGTTGGATACCACCGGGCGAAGTATGAAAAGACTGAAGACTTCGGAATATGCTTTTATAGCATTCCCGATGATGCGGGAGTCAGGAATCAAGGAATTGCTTTCCATGGATTGCCAGGACTACGATTTGAATTGGCAAGCATCCTGGGGAGCATTCGACGCAGCATTCACTTTGTTCAGGAAAGATATCGCTGATTCCGTTAAACATCATTTACAATCAGCTTTGGCCACTATTAATAATGGTTTTGAGAAATATGACAATATCGAAAAGTCTTCCAATGCTGTAACGGAATGGTTGAACACTGCTGAGGCCTCCGGGATTTCCGCCTCGGGAGATTTTTACCTGCCCATTATGTATAAACTGAAGGGCTTTCCTAAAGACGAAATGTTATCAAAAATACATTGGTGGATAATGAGGAATGAAGGAATGTGCCATAATGTTGTAAACAGGGCGAGAGTGGCAGGTGCTAAAAGAGTAATCGTTATTGCGGGAGCCAATCATAGAAAATACATGCAGGACATTTTCAGGACTATGCCCAATATAAGAGTGAGGAACATTAATGAGGTTGACTAGAAATTCATTCGAAGATATTTGAGAATAGCAAATAGCGCTATTTTACGAAAACTGAAAATGCCGGGCATGACGGTGTAAACATGCCCTTTGTACGCATCGGTATCCTATAAATTGCAGTTGAGGCAGTGATAAACAGATCAGTACGGTCTTTACCACCAAAGCAAACATTCGCAGTCCAGGGTTCTTTTACTTCAATATGGCCTATCAGTAAACCTGCCGGACTATAAATTGACACACCTTTCCCGGTTAAATAGATATTTCCCTTGTCATCCAATGTCATTCCATCAGATCCCTGATCGATGACCAGCTTCTGTCCGCTGAGCTTACCGTTAGATTCAATGGTATACCTGTAAGTTTTATTCCGCTCTATATCTGCCACATACAGATATCTTCCATCGGCCGAACCTACAATGCCGTTTGGTTTCGCTACATCATCAGCCACCACAACCGGTTTTTTCCCTTTTCCCGGAGGCAGGTAATACACTTTCTGCCCTTCTATTTCCGGCTTTTTCCTGGTCCAGTAATCGCGTTGATAATAAGATTATTGGTAACAGTTTTATCATCAGGCGGAATCACGGATAATTAAATCCGCCATAAGCGACTTGGTCACCGCACGCCATTCTGATACATTTTTTTTCAGCATCCCCATCAGCAAAACCATCGCTGCACGTCCCATATCCTCGCCCGGTTGATTTACAGTTGTTAAAGCAGGTTCAACAATATCGGCGCCATAAAAATTACCAAAACCCACCACCGCTACATCTTTGGGAATAGACAACCCCAGGCGTTTAATAGCTGCGATAGCCTGAATCGCAGCCTGGTCATCAATCGCGAAAATGGCGTCCGCAGGCGTCCCGATGTTAAGCAACCCGCTGATGTTTCTGAAGAATTTTATTGCATTTGAATCATAGGGTATAATTAGTTCGTCGCATACCGGAACATCGTGTTGTTTTAAAGCGTCGAGGTAGCCATTTAACCGTTTTCTGCTGGTGACCATATTTTGAGGCCCGCTCAAATGTGCAATCCGGCGCTTGCCCGACTTTATTAAATGTGCTACCAGGGAAAAAGCAGCATCATAATCATTTACAATAACCTTCGGCGCAATCATTTCGTCGCTACCGCCATTCAAAAAAACAACAGGAATGCCACGACGAATAAATTTCTTGATATGTTCAAAATTCTGTGTTTCTTTTGACGGCGCTACCAATAAGCCATCTACCTGGCTCGACAGCAACATCTGCGAGTGATGGACTTCCGTTTCATAGCTATTGTTAGAAAAGCTGATCATTACATTATAGCCCAGCCTGGCTGCTTCCTGCTGAATACCAACTGTGACTTGCGGATAAAAAGAGGAAGTAAACTCCGGAATAAGAACACCAATAGTATGTGTTTTTTTCTCAATAAGATTAATGGACAATATGTTCCGCTGGTAGTCCATCTTTTCGGCCATTTCCAATACATTCCGGCGGGTATCAGAACTGATGTTTGGACTACCGGTAAGCGCCCTCGACACGGTAGATTTTGAAATATTGAGGTGCCGCGCTATATCGTAAATAGTGACCTGATTTTTCATAATAGGTATATCGAATTAAGCGTTAATCAGAAATCCAGCTGAATAATGAGATCCATTTCATTGACCGGTATATGATCCAGCTCTATCAGTACCCCATCTGCCTGTTGCATAAATTTAACCGGGCGTCCATCGCCATAAACAAATGCTTTGCGAACAGGCCGGTTCACCCCTTTCACGAAAACAGAGTGGTTGCCCGTTTCCAGAATATGGATATACAATTGCCGGTCTTTGGCAGTAACTGTTCCCCACTGCTGCTGCGGCGTTACCCGTCCCCGGGTACCGTAAATGGTTACGCCGTTCTTTTTCATCCAGGCGCCAATCCGGGCGAGCGTGTCGGTAAATTCAGGCTGAATCTGGCCGCCAGGCATAGGGCCAATATTGAGTAAAAAATTAGCATCAGCCCCCGCAGCGTTCACCAGGTAATGGATCAGCATTTTTACAGATTTATAGGAGGTATCGGTTAAATTGAAGCCCCACGATTTATTCATCGTCTCACAGGTTTCCATGGGTAATACTGATGCCTGCGCTCCACCAAAGCCTGAAGTATTGGCGCCCGGCAAATCTTTTTCAAACATCTGGAAATCTTCGCCCGGCAGCGGCGCCAGGTGGTGATTATTGCCCACCAGGCACTGCGGCTGCAACTGGTGAATGAGGTCGTAAATCTCACGCATATGCCAATCTATACGAACCTGGCGCGTGTCTTTCGGATATTGGTCCCAATAACCATCAAACCAGATACCGTCAACCTGTCCGTAAAGCGTTAACAGTTCGGTAAGCTGGTTTTTCATAAAAGAAATGTACTCATTCCAATTGCCCCGCACAATACGGCCCGTGCCCTTACCAGTGTTTCCAGTCCAGTACGAATAGTCGTCACGCCGCCAGTCTAATAACGAGTAATAAAAAAATAATTTTATCCCCTGCCTATGGCATTCATCCGCCACCTGTTTAACCACATCTTTTTTATAAGGCGTATGCGTTATATTAAAGTCGGAATACCTGGTAGGCCACAAGCTAAACCCGTCGTGATGCCGGGTAACGAGCGTAATATATTTCATACCGGCGCTTTTAGCGGCAGCTACGTAACGGGCAGCATCAAAGCCTGCCGGATTAAAAGCCTCCTGCAAACGAGTATAATTTTTTACGGTGATGTTTTTTTCATGCATCACCCATTCGCCGGCACCGGGTATGCTGAACAATCCCCAGTGAATAAACATACCAAAACGCATATCGCTGAACACCTTGCGGCTGGCCAGATTCTCCGCAGTTGGCGTGTAAGTTTGCGCATGCGCCGCTTTACAACAAATGATAGCCCCTATAACAATAAGTATCTTTTTCATATACAGGTAACAGTGTTTACAGCTTTTTTCCAATAATCATCACGTTGCCAATGTAAATACGGGAAGGCTGATAAGATTCAATACCATAAACCGACGAGTGACCATTAATGAGCTTTGCTTTGTCAATTACACCGTCATCCTTTTTAATAATTACAGTATGTACTGCATCTGTCAACGGCCCTACCAGGTAAAAACTGCGGCGATAAAACCAGCAGTAACTATCAAAACGGCTACGGACTACCGGTTTGCCGCCATCCACACTAACAACAACCGCACCCGTAGCGGATGGACCTAATATATCCCCAATACCCATATAGGTGCCTTTAAAGGTAATAGTGATGCTGTCTTTGGTATCAACAGCATACATCAGGTTAGGATATGCTTTTAAATATTGTTGTAATTCCTTTTCAGCTGTTACTGTTTTCCATCCCGGTGTTCTCTGAACCTCGCCAGGTTGAACAATAGCCGTTTTTTCAAAATTGGCCGGGTAAAGCGGCCTGGGAAATGCCGTCGTTTGAGGATCGAGGTTTATGTTTTTGAAAGCAGCTATGATCGTGTTGGTATAAATGGTGTGCCCTGCTGTTGCCGGATGAGTGCCATCGTTAGTAAAAACTATTTTCCTGCCGTAATCTTTACCTGCCTCGCCGTGAAAAACCAACTCATCTTTATTCAGCAGCTTTACCACATCGTGCTGTAAGTTAATAGAAGGCAATTTATAGTGAACTGCTATCCGTTCCATCAACCGTACCGATCTGGGTAAACGGCCGTGCTGCAGGTCTTTCAGCATAGGCTCATAAATGGTATACAACAGGCAGATATCGGTTTTTTTATTATTTCGTTTAATCTGCCTTATAATGCCCTCAATGGCATTACAAACCATTAATGAGTCGCCTTCAGCATCATTTACGGCAAACTCTATGAATACCAGATCGGGCCGGTGTTGCAATATTTCCGGCCCTACCCTGAAAGCCCCTAGTGCCGAACCGGTGCCCCCCACTCCCGCGTTAATAGCGGTGATATTAGAATGAGGATAATTTTCTTTAAAATATTGCTCTGTTTGTACACGGTAACCTGCTGCCTCGGTTATACTCCCGCCCAAATAACCGATTGTTACAGGCTGGTGCCGTTCCAGTTTTTGAAAGAAATGGGGCAAGCCATTTCTGGCTTGCAACACCATGAATGTATCAGCACCAACCTGGCTGCAGGCATGTTTCCCCCCAAACACTGCTAACAGTGAGGCCAGCCCGTAAAAGAGTTTAATTTTCATTGGTAAATCTAAAGTGATGAATTACTGTAACACTACAGGCTCTTTGTTTACTAAACGCTGGTATCTAAGCAAAGCCTCGAGAAAATAATAATCCGCATAAATGAGCGGTACATCTATTTCTCCATTATGTGGAATGCTGCCAACGCTATGTTTTAACACCTGAAAGCCATTGGTGCCAGGTTTAGCCCGGTAAACATCTGTACTTAGGCTGCTCAGAATAGATACTGCCATTTCAAATAATTTCTTCTGGTTTTTTCCTGAAGCGTAAGTGCTCAATTCAAGCAGTGCTGAACTGGTGATGGCAGCCGCAGATACATCACGCGGGATCTCCTTAAACTTAGCAGGCTGATAATACCATTTCGGCTGGTAACCTGGCTCCCCTGCATTAAAATCCCAATAGGGAATATGATCTTCAGGGAGATTGCTATGCTTCATATAAAAGTCGGCCATTCTGAGAGCGGCATCCAGAAATTTTTTATTACCTGTTTCACGATAGGTCATGGTGTAGCCGTAGAGCCCCCAGGCCTGCCCGCGCGCCCAGGCCGAATTATCAGAAAAGCCCTGTGCCGTTTCTTTGCTCAACACCTCGCCGGTTTTTGGATCATAATTGACAACATGATATGAACTGAAGTCAGGCCGGTAATGATGTTGGAGCGTAGTTTCAGCATGTGTAACCGCTATGTTGCGGTAAGTGCTGTCGCCGGTAGCTTTTGATGCAAAAAACAGTAATTCCAGATTCATCATATTATCAATAATAACCGGGTAGTGATACGTATGCTGCCCATCCCAGGAATGGAATATTTCCCATGATTTAATGGCTTTGACTTTCGGATTAAACCGGGTAAGCAACGATTTTGCACTTTGTACCAGGATGTTTTTATAGGCTGGATTTTTGGTGATGCGATATGCATTACCATAGCTGGTATACATCATAAAACCAATATCATGATGCGCCGTGTTATACTGGTTTTTTTCTAAAGATTCCGTCCATTTAATCGCCTCAGCCTTCCATTTATCTTTTTTGGTATACTCATAAACGTTCCAAAGGCAGCCTGGCCAAAAGCCGCCGGTCCAGTCTTTTATATTGGTATAACTTGGCCTGCCGCTGCCATCGGCACTCCGGGGATATTTGGTTAGGTCGGTAGAAACAGCCAGTAGTTTGGAGTACTGCTGTTCGGCCAGTTCAAAATCGCCGGCTATGGTATTTTTGTCAAGCCCGGAAAAGCCTGTGATAAGCAGTGCCAGTGCTACTGCAGGTATTAACAAGGTTACTTTTTTCATACTATTTTTTAATAATGTGCTGCGTGATCATTTAATACTGGTTTACCGGCCCATACTTTTTGTGCTGTCCATTCGGCTGGCGGGCTAACCCAGAAAGCATCATCAGCGGGCAGGCCAAGTGCCAGGAAACCCTCTGTACAGATATACAAACTACCGGTAGATGTGTAAGGATCTGCGACCATGCGCTGGCTGCCACATATACCTATCTGAAGCCAGCCTTTACTATCAAAATTGTCTTTGTTGCTGAACATACGTTTCATTACTGCGGTAATGGCGCAACGCACCTGGGCGGGCGAAAGCGCTTCCGGCAGCTTATGTTCCAATGCCAGTTGCGATAAGGGCTGAAAGGCCGCGGTGCGGTAAGTCATGGAGCGGCCAATAACAGGATAGGTACCCTCAGGTGATATCATGCGCTCCAGCAACACGCCGTACCGCTGCATACGCTTCAGGGCTTGTTCATACTCCTCGCGGCGTATCATGCTCCGTTCTGCATTGATGCGCAAAACATCGGCTAACATGGAATGAATGACGTAGCTGTTGTAGTAATCCATTGCAAAATCGGGCCCATCGGCATACCATCCGTCTCCTTTGTACCATTCCTGCATTTTTCTTACACCAACCAGTACGCGCAAGGGCTCGTGCTCGTGGCGAACATAAAGCAGAAAAGTTTCTACCATGGCCGCAAACAGCAGCCAGTTGTTGTAAGCAGGAGTAATGCGCCGCAATTGTTTCAGTTCATTAATAAAACGTTCTTTCGTTTCCTTATTCAACGGCTCCCACAAACGTTCCGGCGCGCGCAAAATGCCCTGGCAGAGATGAGCAGCATCTACCAGGGGCTGCGGCAGCTGGCGAAAGTTAAGATAATCAGGCGCGTTGGGATCAACCGCATTGGCCATGCCCTGCAGGTAATACCCGTGCAGTATTTTGCGCACATTGCCTTCTGCGGTACCATCGTCAGGCAGGCCAAGCCACGGCGCCGCGCCGCAAACGGTACGGCCGAAAGCTTCCAGGTAGCTCACTTTCTCTGCTACTGTGTTATAATCACCAGGTTTTTCAAGCGGCATATTTGCCTTCAGCCTGTTTTTGCTGAGGTTCTCTAAAACCGGGGTGATTATTTTTTCCAGCAGGCCTGCCCAGTAAGCCCTGTCGTTCCCTTCAATTATAGGGCCGACGGGCCGGGCGATAGTATTTTCGTACGCAAAACCCTTCACCTGCGGTAGCAATATACCTGCTCCGCCAACCGGTAGTGTTTTTAAAAATATTCTTCTTTGCATCTGATAATTTGTGGTCTGTCGTGTTAGTTTATCCAACCAAAGTTTTGCTCAAGCGACGGGTTCATTACAATGTCACTTAACGGAATAGGCCAGGTATAAATGTAATCGGCTTTAAATGAGTAACTGGCTACATTTCCACCCCAGACCTGCTTGCGGCCGTTGCCTGTAAAAAAGACATTATCTTTCCAGGCGCCCCAACGCAACTCGTCAAAATAAGTAACACCCTCTATCGGAAATTCTACCCTGCGCTCATTGCGTATTCTGATGCGCATATCATCCTTGCCTGTTACGGTTGTTGCGGCATTTGAATTAAGCAAAGCCACCCCTGCTCTCCCACGCACCTGGTTAACCAGATCAATGGCATCGTTGGTAAGGCCTTGTTCGTTCAGGGCCTCAGCCCACATTAAAAGCACATCGGCATAACGGATAAGCGGTGCATCGACCGGCGCATAATCACGGCTGATGATTTCAGATGTTCCGGTGGCCACAAACTTTCTGTACATATAATAAAAAAAGTTTTGGGTATCGGTTTGGAAATCGCCGTTTACAAGCGCCTGGGCACGGTAAGGCCATCGCAGGTACGATGTAGTGGGCGTAGTAGTATTGCTGTAAGCTCCGTCGAACGCAGCATAAGGTGTAATTACGGTGGCCTGCAGGCGTGGATCGCGGTTTACATAAGCCTGCTTAATGCGGGCCTCGTTACCATTGGGCAAATACAGGCTCATTTCCGCGCCGCGGTTTTTAGCTGCCGTGATTTCTCCGGCTGTTAGATTATCCCTTAGAAAATAAACCTCTCTTTTTGCCGGAGTGAGACTCGTATATCCGGGGAGCACAGCATCCCAGTTAAATCTGGAACCGTCTCTGTTTTCGTACAGATCCACCAGGTTGGGCGATGGCATAAAATAATTCCAGGCAAAGCCCTGGGCCGAACGGCTTGCCACAAAAACCTGAAACGAACCGCCGGCGTTGGGCTGACTAATATTCTGAATAGAAAATATCATTTCAGAACATCTTTCGTTGGCAGTAGTAAACAAAGTAGAATAATCGTTAAACAACGCGTATCCGGCTTTCTTTACTTCATTAAAATCGGCGGCTGCCAGATCCCATTTTTTCAGATACATATATGCCTTCCCGCGAAGCGCATAGGCTGCCCCTTTTGTTACATGGCCGTAATCTGCATTTCCGGACGCATAAATTGCCGGCAGGTTTGCTTCATTGATGCAATCTGTTAAGTCGGTAATTACCTGGTTCCATACCTGAGCTTCGGTAGAACGGGCTTTTGTGGCTTGTGCTGGTGTGAAAGGCTCCAGATAAATAGGAACGCCCTTATATAGTTGATTCAGTCGTGAGTAGAAATACGCCCTGAGGAACTTGCATTCGGCGATATAGCGTGCTTTTTTGGCTGCCGGAGAAGGTGATTTTTCCGGAATGTTCTTTATCGCATCATTAGCGCGCTGAATACCTTCGTAAAAGTTTTTCCAGAAGGTAGAAAACACGCCGTCGCCGGCAGTAATGGTACCGTTAAGCAGCGGTTCATCAAACCGGCTTTGAGTGGTAGAACTAAACCTGTCTAACGCATATATTTCAAAATAAAAACCATTACTGCTATTGCCCATTCCCAGTCTTAACCCATTGTAAACACCCGCCACTCCCAGATCAGTTAAATTATCTGATGTCCACATGGTGGCAGAAGAAACAGCAGAATAGGGGGTTCTATCAAGATAATTCTTTTGGCACGCGGTTAAAAGCAATGCACAAAAAATAAATATTTTTCCCATAATATTTTATTAAAGAATCAAAATGTAACGTTTAAGCCTAAAGTGAATTGCCGCATGGTTGGATATCCCAGACTGGGGCCTATTTCAGGATCAAGTCCCGGATATTTGGTAATAGTTAGCAGGTTTTCGCCGCCGGCAAAAATCCTGATATTGCTTAACCCCACCTTTTTTAATTGACTGGCCGATACCGTATAGCCAATCTGGAGGTTTTTTAGTTTAAGATAAGAGGCATTGTACAAAAAGAAATCGCTGGCATATGTATTCTGCGGGTCAGTCACCTTTAACCTCGGGAACTTGCCGTTAATATTATTGGCAGGATCGGCAGGATTGGCTTCGTTATAGTAATACCTGCTATCTGCTACCAAAGAAGGTACAGCCTTGCCCAACCCTACGATGGATTGATTTAAGTAAAGCGCATTCCAGTAATAAAACATGCCCAGGCTGCCTGCCCATATCATAGACATATCAAACCCCTTGTATGATAAGTTGGCGCTTAAGCCATAGTTCCATTTGGGATTAGCCGATTTACCGGTATAGTATTGGTCGCCGGCGTTACCATATATGCCATCCCCTTTTCTATCGGCATAAATTAAATCGCCATACCATATTTTGGTTTTATCAACACCGCCCGACGGTTGAAAAGTATAGCCCGCCGCTACCATCTTTTTCAACCATTCAAGGTCCTGCGGCGTTCGTATCATTCCATCTTTGGGGCCGCCATCTTTGTTAACCGTACCATCAGATTTGTTATAGCTTCCATCGCCTTTATATACCTGGAACAGGAAAATTGAATTGATGGGGTATCCTTTGGTAATTTGACTCGGCCCGTTAGTGACTGTACCGGAATATTGTATAACAGAATTGGTATTATAAGCAATATTGCCTTTAACATTATATCTTAAAGCACCGGCCCTTACATTATAGCTTAACGTAAGTTCAACACCCTTTTTTAACACGCCGGCGAGGTTTAAGGTAGGCGCTGCACTGGTACCTGCAATATTCGGTATTTGTGGTACGGCCAGAATATCTTCCGTTTTGCCGCGGTACACATCAATTTCAAAAGAAAGCGCATCTCTCAGCAGGGTTCCATCCAGGCCAAGGTTGATGGTGGTAGTGGTTTCCCAAAGCAATCCCGGATTAGGGAATTTGGTTTGCACCAAACCATTTCCCAGCTGGCCGTTAAATGAATAAGGCACCGAATTATAAGTTGCCTGGTAATCGTAATTTCCCTGCGAAGCATTGTTGCCCGTTCTACCCCAAGATCCCCTGATCTTCAGATTACTCACATACCTGTTAATGCCTTTCATGAAACGCTCAGAGGAAATTTTGTAGCCGCCGGAAAAGGAAGGAAATAATCCCCAACGGTTCTTCGACGAAAACCTGGAAGATCCATCATTACGCACTACGGCCTGAAAAAGATAGCGATCTTTAAATGTATAATTCAACTGGCCGAAATAAGAACGCATGGCGTAATCATTTTCGTCACCTGTTGCGCCAATTAGGGTAGTTCCGGCATTTAGGGTGGTTAAGCTTGGATCCAGAAGTCCCTGTTTCGTAGCATTAAAACTATAGGTATTAAAATATTGCTGATTGTAGCCCGCTAATGTACTTATACTGTGGTGTCCCGCCACTACGGTTTGATAGCGCAATACCGCATCCAGAATAACGTTGTAGCTTTTTGCAAAAGAGTAAAGCGTTGTTAGCTGACCTGGGGCAACCGGCGCAGTACCCACAATGCCGGTTGCAAAATTTACTTTGGAATAAGGCTGCGTATATAAACGTCCCTCCGTACTTGAATTATCGTAATGCGCTTTTGTTTCGAAGGTTAAACCTTTAACAATATTGAGGTTGGCAAAAACCGTAGTATTAATACGCGACAACCTGTTTGCTCCTCCCTGGCTATACAACCACGAAAGCGGGTTATTGGCCGTAGCCGATTCTTCTGCGGCAGCAGGGAAACCATAGTTGCCATTATAATATGGGTAAATACCCGGAACACTCGATGTGAGGTATGCGAACGCGGTGGGCAGGTCATTCACGCCAAACTTCTGAACATCGCCGAAAGTTTGCGTTCCTACAGTAAGAATCTTTGCAATTTTTGTTTGCAGGTTCACACGCAGGCCGTAGCGATTGGCGCCTGTATTTACAATGGTGCCAGGGTTTTTAAGGTATTGTAAGGATAGCAGATATTGCGAGTTTTCATTCCCGCCGTTCAATGCAAGGTTATGGTTTTGCATAGGTGTGGTTACGCTAAATAATTCTTTTCCCCAATTGGTATTGGGATAGGCAATATGGTTAGGCACCCCGTTAGCATTCAAGTCATCCGGGTTGGCAGCGGCATTACGCCATAAATCCATGGTAGCTTCTGTATACACCCTGGCCTGTCCTATATTGGTGTAGCCTTCGTTAACCAATTGCATAGCCCGCACATAATCTGATACAAATTCAGGGACGTTATTGGGCTTTGATCTTGAAATGAGCGTACTGTAACGTACCGTCGTTTTATTTCTGGTACCTTTTTTTGTAGTAATTAAAATAACCCCGTTCGACGCAAGAGAACCGTAAATAGCAGCCGTTGCGGCATCTTTTAAAACCGAAATACTCTCCACGTCATTTGGGTTTACGGCATCCATTGAGCCCACAATACCATCTATTACCACCAGCGGCGCGGTGTTATTGGTAGTACCCAGGCCACGAATGTTAATGCTCGCACCATCATAACCCGGCCTGCCGGTACTTTGGCGCACATAAACACCTGATGCCAGGCCCGCTAATGCTGTTGACAGGTTTGTAACCGGCCGGTTCTCTAACTCCCGCCCATCAACCGTGGCCACCGCCCCAATTACATTTACACGCTTTTGAACACTGTAGCCCACTACAATTACATCGTTCAGGTTTCCTAATGATTGCTTCAAATTCACATTGATTAAAGCAGTCTTTCCAACTGTCACCTCCAGATTTTCGTAGCCCACAAAACTAAAAACCAACTCTGTACCTTCTTTAGGTACGCTTAATGTATACGTACCGTTGAGATTGGTGGTTACGGCTATAGCGGTGCCCTTTATTTTTATAGTCACGCCGGCCAGCGGATCACCTGTTCTTTCATCTGCCACCTTGCCCGAAATTTTTATGGGTGCAGGTAGTTCGAATGGCGCCGCAACGGCTTTTGATACCGCCGCACTAATGGCCACCACATCGCCGGAGGCATCGAACGTCAGTTGTAAAGGTGTAAGTATCTGACTCAAGGCTTCGGATAGCGGCCTGTTTTGCACATAAACGGAAACCGTCTTTTTAACATCTATCAGTTGATCGCCGTATACGAAATTAACGTGGTACTCATCCTGGAATAATTTAAGCACCGCGCCCAACTCCATCCCTGATACGTTGATAGAAATTTCCTTATTAAGGATAGCCTGCGCTTTCCCGTCGTAAGCCATGGCATGACCAAGAAGCGTGAAAATTATGGTTAACTGTAAAAACGTAATTCTCATAATTTTTAGCAGTAAGTATTTATATTTCATAATTTTGGCAAGAGTTATTACTGGTTTAATAATTCAACAAAAAGCCCTTCACGCGTCCTTGCAAAAGGTTGTGTTAAATGATTACGAAGCATTTATGGGCTTTAAAAACCAATCGGCGGTACGGCAAATACCGTCGATTTTCTTTTTATTTACTGCTATGTAATTTTTCTTTTCATATGGCGTGTTTAATAATTGTAGTGTTAAAGTGGATGAGTAATCAGTTTTTCCGGATAGTTATTTCGTGATTGTTAAAACTGCAGGTGGCGCCAACCGCTTTGCAAAGCAATTTCACTTTTTCGTCTAAAGGCAGGTCAGACAATGATGCCGTAACGGTTAATTGATCGAACTGCCTGCTGTTATAAGTAATCTTTACATGGTAAGCAGCCTCCAGCTTCTCAATCACCTCGGGAATGGTAGCCTTATTAAATGAAAACTCCTTTTGGGCCGTTTCTTTTGCCAGAAGCATAGTTGCGATAACGGTATCTTTCACCAACGCAACCTGTTCTCTTTCCAACACAACCTGCTGATGCGGCAACACCAGTACGCTGCGTTGTTCTGCCTTTGCTGCAGGTTGCTTTGTAAAAACCATCACCTTACCGGTGTTGACCACTACCTTAAAGCTTTTCTCTTTGGCAAAAGCCCTTACTCTAAAGCTGGTTCCCAGCACTTTGGTGACCATATCACCACTGTGCACTAAAAAAGGCTTTGCGGCATTTTCATGCACCTCAAAAAAAGCTTCGCCTTCAAGAAATACTTCGCGGGTGCTGTCTAAAAAAGCATTGGGATACCTTAAAGACGAATTGGGCTGAAGTACCGCCACGCTACCATCGGTCATACGAATCACGCGGCTTTGGCCCGATTTGTTGGTAAACGCTATCCATTGCAACGCAGCAGCTTTTGAGGTGAATTTTGGCTGATTATATTGTGTATAAAATAATAAAGCGCCTGCTGATACCACAAACAGTACCACTGCTACTTTTAACCAGTTCATAAACAATGGGCGTACAGGTCTGCGTTCTTCTGTTTCGTGGCGGTAACCGTACTCTTTTACAAATGTCATTACATCGTGTACGTCGGCATCAGTAACAGGTGGAGAAACAGGTTTTATACTGATGGCCAGCAATATTCTGCGGGCCTGATCTACATGAACCTTCCTACCGGGAAAATCCGCTAGCCATTGTTCCCAAAAATCGTTTTCAACCGGGGTTGGGTGTAACACCCAGGCTATAAAAAAATCGTCCTGTAAAAAATCTTCTGCGTTGAAGTTTTTGTAGTCGTCCATGAAGCGTATAATTGGTTCTTGTAATGATAGAGGCTACTATCATCAAAAAATACCCTTCAAAATCAAAAAAGATAATTATATTTTTATCTAATTGATAGGCAAGCAATAAACACCAGCAAAAGCACCGTCCACTCACACCGGAAACTTTTATAGGCCTTTTGCAACAGGTTATTAACGGATTGTTTGCAGATATTCATGGTTTCTGATATCTGGTTGAGATCGAGGTTTTCAAAAAAGCGCAGATACATCACCTCCTGCTGACGCGGGGGGAGACCGTTTAAGATAGTCCGGATTTTTAAGCTCAGTTCCGCCAAGTCGGCATCCGCTATCAGCTTGGATTCAATAGTAAACTCAATCGAAAACCGGTGCCGGTTTTCTTCCAGTTCCTCGTTGGCCTTCCACAAAGCACTATCGTTAATAATGCGAAGCCGAACGCATTTAAATAAATATGCTTTAACGGCCTGTACCGGATTCATACGGTCGCGCTTACGCCATAGGTCAAGAAAAACCTCCTGCACACAGTCTTTAGCCAGGTGCTTATCCTCACAAATGCGGTAACCATATGAAATTAAATGTTTGGAATACCGCCCCATTAAAATATTATAAGCATCCTGATTGCCGGCAAGATACAAATTCCATATTTCAGGATCTGTTTTTGAAGACAGTTCAATGGCAGTGGCAATCATATATAACTCGGTAACCAGTATTAAATTATACCCTTACAACAATAAAGGTACAATTTAATACCTTCCGCGTTATTTGACAAGTTTAACAAAAAATATTAGTTCTTTGAACCAAACATAAAACGACTTTCAGCTTACCTGTTTTTTTATCACATTACCTTAAAAAACCGGCGTACTGCCGCCGGCCGTAATGAGCATTTAGTAAGTTACCTTTATTTGATAACTACGGTGCACGTCGGCATCGACCTCACATGCTAATACACCACGGCTCACGTTGTACTTCCACCCTTGTAACATTTTTCCGTTTACAACCACAGCGCGTGGCCTTACCGGATGATAAAATTCCAACTGATAAGTCCGGCGCCCGCGCATCCCCTGGTAGGCGCCGGCAACCGCGGCCATTGTAAAGTCGATAGATTTGCCTTGCTGATTACAGCTGAACCGGGTGCTGGCAATAGCTCCTGTTTCATAAGCATGGGTTTCACCATCGTCTTCCAGTAACGTAAAATTACTTCTGCCATGCGGATATATCTTAAGCATAAGGGTATCAGGCGGTAGCGTATCAATGAACTGCGTCTTAGGCTGGTAGGGAATAATGGCCCCTGCTTTAATAAAAAGCGGACCGCCCGCGTACTCAGGCCACTTACACGATACCTGCTGGTTGCCTGTATATGTTTTATTAGTCCAGAAATCAATCCAGGTTCCCTCCGGCAGATCAATAGTATCCGTGAAAGCTGCGATTAAGAAATTTTCGCCAAACAGGTATTGCTTTTGGGCATTGGCCAGCTTTTCGTTATGAGGGTATATTAACGGCATGGGGCGTGCCATGGGCATCCCGTTTTGGGCAGCCAGCAGCGCATACGAATAAATGTAGGGATTCAACTGGTAGCGCAATTGATCGTAAAAGCGGAAAGCGGCTTTATCCTTTTCGCTAAAATAAAATGGATACACTGTATAAGCCCAGCTATTCAACTGTACCCATGGCAGAAAAAAACCCATGTGCATACCAGGAATCAGCGGGTCCACTTCGTCCAGCACATCGCATGAGATATTGCTGTTACCACTCATGCCCAGGTTAAACAGATCTACCATTGTGGCTGCCGTGCCGCCATTATCGCCCAGCGTGCAAGCGCCGTAATGCTGTACACCTGCATAACCGCCGCAATAATGCTGAAAACTGCGCTTACCCGTATGTTTCAGTAAAGTTTGCTGCAGGTTTTTTAACAGCAAAGTCTGGTTAAGCATGTGCATCTCATCATCACCGCGCCCATTGTAATAAGCTCTTTCAGGATGCTGATCAAGCGTTCGGGCCGGGTCGAGCTTAAAGCCGCTGACACCCTGGTCTACGAACTTCGTAAGGTGGTTAAACCAATGCTCCTTACCCGAGGGCAGCTTATGTTCACTAACCTTCAGCCGGTCTTCCTCTTCAATAGAAAAATCATGGTCGACACACATCCAAAGCGCCACTTTATAACCCATGTTATTCAGCCGGCGAATAAACAACGCCCTGCGGTTATTCGTCCACGGTAACTGGGCTACAAACTTGTCTTTATTCCAGTCTTTACCAGTGCTAAAATCATAATACTTAGCCATCCACTGCGGCTCAAGCCAGTAAATATCGCAGGGGATCTGTTCCTGGCGGAAACGGTAGGCATTGTCAAGCACATTAAACTGGTTTTCCATATTATTACTACCAAAGGCCAAACCGTAGGCCCAGCGTGGCAATACGTAGCTTTTGCCGGTGAAGTTGGTGTACTGATTCAGCAAATCCTGCATATTATTACCTGCAAATAAAAAATAGTCGGCCTGTTGCTGATTGGGCTCATAAACATACATTTTATCATTGTTAAACCGGCCTACATCAAAAAAGTGCAGGCGGGTGGTATTGTAAAACAACCCCCAGCCTTTGGTAGACATAATATAAGGTATCGGCGATTCAGAATGCTGATACTGCACCCACATACGGATGGCGTGCCCCCGGTGCTGTATTCCCTCCCTGCTGGCATTACCTAAGCCGTAAAACCGTTCGCCTTTTTTAAGGCTAATACTCAATACTATATTATCATCGTTTTTTACAATGGAGGTAACGGCTTGCTTTGAAGCGCTGTCGCCTATAATACCTGTGCTCATTAGCGTATGGCCAAAGTGTTTTGTCAACGATTCGTCCAGGCCCCGTGAAAGCTCATTCTTTTGCACCGTTGTCCGGATGGTATCGACCAGATTATCGGTTTCGTTTTTACGTTTTAAAAGAACAGAACCATCAGCAAGGACCATTCTAACAATCACACTTGCCGTTTCAATAATCAATTGACCATTATCCGTGTATTTTTGATAAGCAACCGGCGGCCATTGGGTTTTGATCACGCCATACCGCTCCATGAGCGATTCATTGTCTTTTTCGGTTTTACTGACTCTTATCCGGATTAACGACGGGGTATAAACATCAATAGTGACGTAGTTACCATTTTGTAACTTAACACGTTCGGCAGCATAGGTAACCTGCGCAACAAATGCCAGCAAAAACAATGGAACAAATGCTTTCATGTCGGCGAAATCTATTTGATGAATAATATAATGCGCAAAAAAAGCGCTCTTTATTGAAAACCGGCGGTAATCAGTTATGCTAAAAAAAACGGGACGGCTCCCGTTTTGTGGGAGCCGTCCCATTAACCTGAGTCATCTTTTAAGGATTCTTAATCAGCACCGCTGAACCAAACGGAGGAAGGGTAACTTTGGTCAGATATTTGCCCAACCTTATATCAAAACAATTGCTGTTCAGTTCAATAATCTTCATCGCTTTATCCGGGTTATACACCAGCATAAGGCTATCTGCACCTGTAATTAACTGCTCAGCGGAAGCCGTATCATTGCCCGATGCCTTGCGCCATTGACACAAGGTAAAGCTGGCTTTATCGCGGCCTTTCATTACAGCAACATAATCGGGCTTGTTCTGTAACCCACAGTAGTAGTTCCCATCGGCAGCTATCAGTTTATCCGGATTTTCGTTAAATGATTTAAGCACCATCACTTCCTGCGCTGCTGTTTGGGCTACCAGCAGGTTGCCTTTCATATTATTATTGCTCATGGCGCAACCGGCGCAGGTAATATCTTCCTGCTCTGCTACCAGTTGGCTGGTGTTATTGAATACGGTGTTATTCTTTAATACAATACCGCTGGCATTATGAATAAAGATGCCCGCCGAACCGCAATTGGCTACCGTATTATTTACAATTTCCACATTGGCGGTGTTATCATCCATATAAATACCGTTCGCCAGCCGGCCTGCCGGCCAGGAGGTACCAAAGGGCGCGCCCGATCCGTTGAGCACCAGGTTTCCTTCCACCTTTCGTTGTACAAATGCCCGGTTGCCAGCGCCTGTGTACATGTATATGCCGCCGGCGTCGTCTTTAACCAATGCAAAATGGTTAATCAGGTTATTTTTCACCAGCAATGAATCGCCATCCACCCGCAACGGTACATAACCGGTACTGTCAATGGTGTTTCCCATCACCAGGTTGCCTCTTCCCACTACGGTTACGCCATTATAACTATTATTGCCGCTACGGCCCATTCCGGGCAACATGGCGGTGTTCAAAACCCTGTTATCAGTAAATCTTGCGTTGGCGCAAAAAATACCAACGGCGTTATTGTTGGTATAGGCAAACAGGTTGTGACTTATCTCCACATTTACCGCCCCTGCTGCCACCAGTGCATCCATACCCGAAAAACGGATCTCGCAATGATTGATGGTTATGTTTTTACCGCCTGCTATATCCATAGCGCGGTGGGCGGCGCCCTGCAAACACAGGTTGGTTAACGTAATATCAGATTGATCCTTTACCGATATAAGCACCGGCGTTACAGCCACCTGTGCAGCAACTGGCTTTTCCTCTCCGGAATACATGTACAGTTGTTTTTGCTTTGGATCGTAAAACCACTCGCCATAACGATCCAACGCAGCTAAATGGTTTTGGATAAAGTAGCCAAAACCGTCTGACAGTTTTTCTTTTGACGAAGGTACAAAGCTGAGGGTGTTACCCTGTTGTGCGGTGATGACATCATGATCAATGATCCAGCGGGTTACACGCAAAACAACTTCGCCTCCGGTCCAGTCAGGACCGGAGGCGAACCTGTCGTCATGAATTTGCGAATGACCATTATGCGCTTGAAATGTGAGGTAGCCACCATAGGGTGCATCAGCGTTCGGATAACGCCCCATAGCATATGGCCGGTCGTTCATCACTACCATATTAACACCAGATTCACCTGCGGCGCAGGAAGCCTGCCAAACGCCGTTACCCGCATGTTTCCAGTTTTTCAGTTGCGTAAACCCACTGATGACAGGCTTGCTGCCTTTGCCATAAGCGCCAAATACCAGGCCCGAACAGGTAACGGCAATACTGCCTTCAAAAACATCATTACGACACAAAAGCACTGTATCGCCAGGCAGAAGGCCCACCATCATTGCATGCAGCTTATCCAGGCTTTTCCACGGTGTGCGCGGGTTTTGTGCCAGTGCCGGTGAGCGCGTATCATCCCCCGTTTTACTTGAAAAATAGTACGTGCGCGCTGCTGTTTGTGCTGTAAACAAACACAGAATTAACAATAGGCAAATAAAACATTTCATGGCATCACTGATTCATGAATAAAGTTAAAACAGAGTATTGCTCTCAAAATAACAGCATTCGAGAGATAACGTTGTATTGATACACAAAATATCATAACGGGACGGCTCCCGCTGTATGGGAGCGGTCCCGTTATAACAAATGCGATACCTGCATTCACCGCGGGTCACAGGATGCCCTATTTTAGTAATCTATACACGGAGCATGAAATATACACTGATGAGTTTTGCGCTATTAGCAGGCGCCTTAGGATACGCAAAAGCACAAACAGAACTGCCTTTATACCCCAACGGACAAATACCCAACTCCCTGCCGTGCACATTAACTGAGGGGGTGCGGGATATTGGACAGGGTAATCTGTTTACCTATAATACAACACAGCCTGCTATTACCGCCTACCTGCCGGCGCAACCCGCACAAACGCATGCCGCTGTTATCATTCTGCCCGGCGGCGGCTACGCCGGCGTGTCTGTAACAGCCGAGGGCAGCAAAGTGGCCGCAGCGTTTAACCAGCTGGGGATTGCCGCCTTCGTCGTAAAATACCGGATGCCCAGCAGCCAAAGCATGGCCGACAAGCGCACAGGTGCGCTTCAGGATGCACAGCAAGCCCTCAGCATCGTACGTAAAAATGCCGTACACTGGAAAATAGATCCTGATAAAGTGGGCGTAGCAGGCTTTTCTGCAGGCGGGCACCTGGCCGCAATATTATCAACCCGCTACCGCGATCATTATATTCACACAACAGATAGCACCGGCAACCTGCGACCAGATTTTACCATATTAGTTTATCCTGTTATTAGCATGGACGACAGCGTTACGCATGCCGGTTCAAAAAGCAACCTGCTCGGAAAGAACCCGTCTGCTGATGACGTGAAAATGTTTTCGGCCAATGTTCAGGCAGATCCGCAAACACCACCAGCATTGCTCATCCACTCAGGTGACGACACTGTCGTTGACCCCGAAAACAGCATCCTTTATTACCAGGCGCTGCGCAAACACGGCGTAAGCGCGCAACTCATCATCTATCCCAAAGGGGGGCATGGCTACGGGCTGGATAATCCTACCACACCGGACCGATGGATGGATCGCTGCCGCGATTGGATGCTGAGCCGTAAGTTACTATAACAACTATTTATGAAAATTAACATCAAATCAATGTATACAAACAATAGCGTCGTGGCAGCTATCTGTTGCCTGCTATCATTTTGCCGGTTAAGTGCATCGGCTCAAAATAAAACCATGCGGCAGCAATGGCAACATATGCATAGCGCTAAAAAGGAAGCGCTTACAGCGTTTCAGAACGATCGCTTTGGCATGTTCATTCACTGGGGCTTATATGCCATACCAGGCGGTATCTGGAAAGGAAAAAAAATGGAAGAAATGGGCGTACCCAATGTAGCTGAATGGATACAGCTCGTAGCCCGTATTCCAAGGCAGGAATACGCCGATCTTGCAAACAAATTCAATCCCACCCGGTTCAATGCCGATACAATAGTCCTTATGGCTAAACATGCAGGCATGAAATACATTGTGATTACAGCCAAGCACCACGAAGGCTTTGCCATGTATCGCTCTACAGCATCCGGCTTTAACATAGCGGATGCCACTCCCTTTAAGCGCGATGCCGTAACAGAGTTATACCAGGCCTGCAAAAGACACGGACTGGCATTCGGCCTTTACTACTCACATAATATAGACTGGGCCGATGGCGCCGACGCGCAGTACCAGGAAACCAAAGCCATCAATGATAAAAAAGGACTGCCCACCGACTCATTTGGCGCCAACCTTTGGGACCCCGGCAAAAACAGTTTCCAGCAGTACCTGGATAAAAAAGCCATTCCGCAGGTAAAAGAATTACTGGCCAAATACCCGGACCTGAAATGCATCTGGTTTGATATGCCCGGTTTAATGACACCTGCGCAAAGCTTCCGTTTTTATAAAACCGTTTATCAGCAGCAACCCCAAATTATCATCACCCAGCGTATTGGCAACAACATGGGCGATTACGATATTCCAGGCGACAACAAAATTCCAGATCAGGCAGCGGAATTTGCACTACCCTGGGAAACCGTAGGCACACTCAATAACTCATGGGGTTATAAAAGTTATGACAACGACTGGAAATCGCCCGGCGAATTACTGTATTGGCTGGTAGAAATAGTGAGCAAAGGCGGTAATTATATGCTCAATATCGGCCCCGCGGCCGATGGATCTGTTCCCGCGCAGGCAGCAGCCAATTTAAAAGCAGTAGGGCAATGGATGCAGGTAAACAGCGAGGCAATTTACAATACCCGTAGATATTCCATAACCCATGAAGGTCCATCCAACTTACGTATGGATAATACAGAGCAACGCCAGAAAGAGGGATTTACCTTGTCCATTACCCCGGAAGATTTTTGGTTCACCCAAAAAAATAAGACAGTGTACGCCATAGCACTGAAAGCACCGGAGAACAGACAGGTAACAGTGAAAACCCTTTCAATAAAAAACCGTACAATCACACGGGTTGAATTGCTTGGCAACGGCCCGTTACCATTTACGCAGCATGATAACGGCCTGCATTTTATCTTGCCTGAAGGGCCGGATTATACGCATGGCTTCGTCATTAAAACAACAGGGAGGTAAATGATGCATTTCAGATCTAAACATCCCTACATAACAACAGCACTACTGTTAAACGCTATATTCGCTTTGGCTTACCCGCATCCGGGCGGCATGCACCCGCAAAAGCAGATCGATTTTGTTAAAGAACAAATCAAAAGCAACAATAAAAGATACACTGATGCCTTCCATGCATTATTGGTATATGCCGATTCCGCTTTGCTGAAAGAACAACATGCCCTGACCGATTTCAGTATCCCGGGATTTTATGTGAATCCCAACTTGCACCGCAAAAACAAGCAGGGGCTTGAAGCCGATGCGTTTTATGCCTATGCCTGCGCCCTAGCCTGGCAATTAAGCGGCAAGGCAATTTATGCCGACCGCGCGCTTTACTTCCTGAACGCCTGGGGCAGCATCAACCAAACCTACTCTGAAGCAGATGGCCCACTGGTGCTTAGCTATTCGGGCAGCGGCCTGCTGATGGCAGCCGAATTAATGCGTAATTATAACAACTGGAAGCAGGAAGATAAAGACCAGTTTGCCACCTGGGTTAAAAACGTTTATCGCAAAGCCGGCAATGAAATACGTCGCCGGCCTAATAACTGGGCAGACTGGGGCCGGTTTGCTTCGGTACTGGCCAGCTACTATCTGGACGACGAAAAGGACATGGCCATGAACCTGAAACTGATTAAAGCCGACTTATTTGATAAAATTGCCGGAGACGGGCACCTGACAGAGGAAGTAAAACGAGAGAGCAACGGCATTTGGTACACCTATTTTTCGCTGGCGCCCATAACCGCCGCTGCCTGGGTGCTATATAACGCTACCCATGAGAATCTTTTCCAACTGGAGAAAGACGGTAGAAGTATTAAAAAGGCGCTTGATTACTTACTTCTTTACCAGCAGCAGCCCGCCGACTGGCCCTGGTTTAAAAATCCGCGCATTGGGCAAGCCAAAGATCCCAATGGGTTCTGGCCGGCCAACCTGATAGAGGCCATGCTGCCGGTGTATAATAGTGCGGCCTATGATATTTTTTTGGCGCCCCATAGGCCCATTATTTACAATAAACATCACTTTGCCTGGGTTTTTCCAACGTTGATGCCTGTTATGTTCACTCATTAATCATCTTTTCAATACACTCCTGAATATCCACAACCGGGCCGGTTACAGGCAAGAATAAGAGACAGAAACATTCGCCTTCAAAGCAACACTTGTAACAGTGCGAATATTCACGCAAGATTGTTTCGACAAGGCGATAAGTATGTATATAGATACATCATCACGACCTACAAAATGCAGTTGATTATGGCTACAACAAGTTTTCAACTTGATCCAAAAATCAACCTCTTGTCGTAAGAATAGGTAAGCATAAAAAAAGACCACATTGCTGTGATCTTTTTTTGTGATTCCGCTGGGACTCGAACCCAGGGCCCATACATTAAAAGTGTATTGCTCTACCAACTGAGCTACGAAATCATTCCCGCTTACTTTTTCACCTGCTTTTAGGCTGATGTATTTCGTTATTGGGAGTGCAAAAATAGGAGAAAATTGAAACTCACCAAATTTTTTTGCCTTTTTATTTATTCTTCTTTCTTGATCAAGCAGTTAGCTTGCGATAGTTTCTTTTGACCTCCCTCCTATTCCATAGTTTCTGTGGCTTGTTGGTTGTCGTTTATTTACATCGCTGTTTAACGTGCCCTTTTAAAATACTTTCATGCCGGTATTTAATAACAACAAATAGACAGCTACGTATACCAGCAGGAATGCCAATGATATTGCAAAGTATCTTACAACAGACCTGCTTCCTTTTTTAAACGGCGATAGGATCACTACGTTGATCGCATAAACAGGCAGGGCTACAGCAAAGTTCATTATTACAATGAAGGTGGTAAATGTTACTGCAAAGATAGCTGGCTGTATAATGACGCCGGAGAAAAGTCCGTATAAGGCGCCCATTACGAAGCCAATAACAACGAACCATACCGCATACTTAAAGCCTGCTTTGAGGTTGCTATAAAAGCATTGCCAGGCAGCAGAGATTGTACGGCGCCGCTTTTTAAATACAAGTACTTCAGGGTATTCATCGATGTCTTCCAATATGTCGAGACTGGTTTCGGTTGCTGTATCAGTGGGCAGCAGTTGTTGATGACGATTGGCGGCTGATGTTGCAAGATCGTAGTTAGCGCTTGCGGCCTTTTTGCGGCGCTGGCGCTTTTGTTTGCGATAGCGGGGCAACCAGATGATGAAGCCGGTAACAAACAATGCCAGGGGCATTAAACCTGCAAGCAATGCCAATATACGGGTGGGCAAACCTCCGAATGTGCCAAAATGGATGGGGGTAACCCAGCTTAAATAGCCATAACCGGAATTGGGGAAGTCTTTACGACTGTTTAGCAAAACTTTGCCAGTGTACTGATCGAGGATGATCATTTCGCGCCTGCCGCTTTTGGGTAAGCCGGCACCAACGACATCGAGCCTGTAATTGCCGGTGCTATCTTCCGGCAATGCAATGCCCGCCACCCGCAGGTAAGGCATTTGCTTTTTTGCTTCTGCTACTATATCGTGTGGTGTGAGCGGTTTTGCGCCTGTTGTATAAGTAGATTTAGCACCCAGCAGTGCAGCCACGCCCTGCGGAGATCGTCCGTCGAGGATGAAGATCATGGCTATTACCAGGGGGGAGAACGTGATACATATTCCGGTGAGTGATATTAATGCGATCACGGGTGAAGAATAAAAGCCCAGGACGTTGTGCCAGTCGTAGTTCTGGCGTTTGAACCCTGCGCTGAATTTCACTGTGAGCACTGATTTTAGTTGTTTCCATTTCTGCGGGATCCACAGGCGCAGGCCACTGATGGTTAGCATAAGCAGGCAAAGTGTTGACAGGCCTACGATGTATCTTCCAGCTACGGGTACGAGCAGGCTGCGATGGATATCGGTTACTATATGTATGAAAGCGCTTTCATAGATACGTTTGCCTGAGAGCTGTGCGGTATATGGATCGATGAAGAACTCTTCTTTGGTTTTTAAATTAAAAAAGCGGTAAGCCAGATTGGGATCGCCTTTGGTATCGGATAACATGACGTAATTGAACTTTAGCTGCGGATATTTCTGCCTGACAACAGGTACGATATCCGCCAGCTCTATGCGTTGCTGCTGCTCCATTACGTGGAACTTGCCGGGATTGAGGGCATGGTCTATTTCGTCCTGGAAGACGAGGATGCTGCCGGTAAGTCCTGTTACGACCACAATAAGTCCGGCTACGATCCCAAGGTAAACGTGCCATTTGCCAAACCATCGTTGCTGGTGCCGCGCCCATTGCAATTTTATACGCTGAAAAAATTTCATATCAAATCTATCATTATTATATTCAAAGCAGCTGACAGGATAGGCGTATTCCCGGAAGGGATGCTTTTTCCGGGAGCCGGCTATTAGTTTTGTTAAAAAAGCAGAGACAGGCTGGTTTACCCGGGATGAACGTTGTAGTCATTTACCAGGGGGCAGTCAGCCGGAATTTGCAGCAAGTTCGTCTTTAGATGGCCTCCTGGTTTACGGAAAGAGGAATGTTCATTTGTAAAAAGCGTAATTTTTCCGGCTTTAAAACGGGGATAGGGAAAAATAGTGCTGTCCTTTTTTTCTCTACTGTTTTTACGGTCGGGGGAAGTGTTTACTTTTGCCGTAATAAGCTGACAATTATGTACTCATTAAAGAATAAGGTAGCGGTAGTTACAGGAGGATCTGAAGGTATAGGAAGGGCATTGGTGGATGTATTGTTACAATACGGCGCCAGGGTGGCTACCTGCGGCCGGAATTATGACAAGCTCTATGAGCTGCAAAAACGCCATTCGGGCAAGCCCCTGATGATTCATACTGCAGATGTTAGTAATGAGCAGGACTGTCAGCATTTCATCAGCCAGGTGATAAAAACCTACGGCACTATCGATGTATTGATCAACAATGCGGGTATTTCTATGAGGGCGCAGGTAATGGATACCGAGCTGGAAACCCTCCGCCGGGTAATGGATATCAATTTCTGGGGAACGGTTTGCTGTACCAAGTTCGCCCTCCCTTATATTATAAAAAACAAAGGTACCATTGTAGGCATGTCTTCTGTGGCGGGTTACCGTGGCTTACCGGGCCGCAGTGGTTACTCGGCTTCTAAATTTGCTGTGAATGGCTGGCTGGAATCGCTGAGGACCGAGTTGCTCGACAGTGGGGTAAATGTAATGTGGGTATGCCCCGGCTTCACGACTTCGAACATACGGAACGCAGCGCTCAACAAAGACGCGCTTCCTACCGGTGAATCGAAAATGGATGAAGGCAAACTTATGACGGCAGAAGAATGCGCCACTTATATCATGAAGGCCATTGAAAAACGCAAAAGGACTATGGTATTAACCAGCACTGGTAAACAAACGGTGTTCATCAACCGCTTTTTCCCGTCGCTCGCCGACAAGCTGGTAAGAAAATTCTATTACAAAAACGGCAATCTGGTAAAATAACGGCTGCCTACGGCTTTTCCTGATGCCCATAGTAACACTTACAACGGATATAGGCCAGAATGACTACATTATTGGCGCCATTAAGGGGCAGTTATTAACTGCTAACCCGGCATTCAATATTGTGGATATTACTCATAGCCTCTCTCCTTTCAATTATTTACAGGCGGCTTATATCTGCAGTAATGCTTACAAATACTATCCGGCAGGTACGTTTCACGTGCTGCTGATCAATTTATTCGACGCACCGCCGCGGCGCCTGCTGCTGGCTGAACATAATAAACAGTGGATTGCCTGTCCCGATAACGGCATTCTTACCCTGGTCACCGGCAGTAAACCTGCTTCAATGGTATCGGTTCCTATTCCACAAACCGACAGCCTGGGTGTATTGCAATGTACGCAGCCGCTGGTGAATGCACTGGCACCTTTAAGCCAGGGGCGTCCGCTGGAGCAGGTTGGAGAAACAGGGGTTACCATCGATGAAAGGTATCCGCTCAGGGCCACGTATGGGAATAACTGGATGGAAGGCCAGATCATTTTCATCGATAATTTCGAAAATGTGGTGGTGAATATCACCAGGGATGAATTTGAGGCCCAGCGTAATGGCCGTTCTTTTAAGATTGTGTTCACCCGCAATGAAATGATAGATACGCTGGCTCAGAACTATTCTTCGGTAGCCCCCGGTGAAAAGATGGCCTGGTTCAATTCGGCGGGTTATCTTGAAATAGCCATCAACAAAGGAAATATGGCCGGGTTATTTGGTTTACAGGGCTTCTCTGAAACTTCGCAGCAGGCAGCCGCTTTACACAATAAATGGTTTTACCAGACTGTTCGCATTTTCTTCGAATAAATAAAACGACTTATGCGCCGATTCCTTCATTATTGCTATAACATTTGGGCACTCCTGTGGTTTGTGCTGCTTATGTTCATAGTATTACCGCTGGTATTACTGTCGGCGTTGGGTGGAAAGGTAAAAGGAGGGAATCTTATTTACAAGCTCTGCCATGCCTGGGCCGCTACATGGTATTTTCTTATTGGCATAAAACACCGGGAAGTTTATGAGGCGCCATTGGACAGACAACGTCAGTATTTGTTTATAGCGAACCATATTTCTTATATGGATATTCCCTGTATTGTGCGCAGTATACATCAGCCGGTGCGGGTATTGGGCAAATATGAGATGGTACGCTATCCTGTTTTTGGCATTATTTACCGGATGGCTGCTATACTGGTAGACCGCCGCGATGCCGCCCACCGTGCGCAGAGTGTTCGTACGCTTAAGGCCGCTATACATAAAGGCATTTCGGTATTTATATTTCCTGAAGGTACATTTAACGAAACGCCCGATCCGCTGAAATCGTTCTACGATGGCGCTTTCCGTATTGCCATAGAAACCCAGACGCCGTTACAGCCGGTGTTATTTGTAGATACGCTTGACCGGATGCATTATAAAGGGGTGCTGACGCTTACTCCGGGCCTTTGCCGCACTGTATTTCTTGACGCCATAGCGGTGAAAGGGTATACCATGGCCCAGCTTCCCGAGCTGAAACAAAAGGCGTATGCCATAATGGAAGCCGGTTTGCGCCGTTACCGTACTTATACTACGGTGGCTGCAAAAGAAACAAGCGTATCTTAGCAGCTTAGAAACATGAATTCGAACCAGCACATACAATTTCCGGAAGAAGTTTCTTCCCAGCCTGTATTGTATGCCGAAGTGGTGATACCGCTGGCGCTGCCTAAGAACTATACCTGGGCTGTTCCGGCGCATTATCAGCAGGCAGTACAACCCGGCGTGCGTGTAGAGGTGATACTTGGAAAGAATAAAAAATATGCGGGACTGGTGAAAAGGGTTTTTCCTGAAAAACCTGAAGCTTTTGATCCCAAGCCAATACTGAATGTGCTGGATGACGAGCCGTTGCTTTTCCCACAGCAGCTGGAGTTCTGGCAATGGATGGCCAACTACTATATGTGTTCGGAGGGCGAGGTAATGCAGGCCGCCATTCCTGCCAACCTGAAGCTTTCCAGCGAAACCATCCTGCTTTGGAACGATGAACATGATGAAGATTTCTCGGACCTGGATGACGAAGAGTTTGTTGTAGCCGAAGCTTTACATATCAAAAAAGAACTCAGGCTTACCGAAGTGCAGCAGGTGCTGGATTCCAGCCATGTATATCCTGTTATCAAACGGCTTATCGAAAAGCAGGTATGCCATGTGTGGGAAGAGCTGAAAGAAAAGTACAAGGAGAAAAAAGAAACTTATGTACTGCTGCATCACAGTTACCGCCAGGAAGAAGCGCTGGCAGCGTTGCTGAACAACTGGGGCACGACCAAAGATGCCAAAACGCCCAAGGCCCCCAAACAAATGGAGTTGCTGCTGGCTTATCTTCACCTGGAAAGAAGCCAGGGCGAAGTGCCACAGCCGGAGTTGCTAAAAAAATCCGGCGCCTCGGCAGCACAGTTAAAAGCGCTGATAGATAAGGGCATCCTGAAAACAGAACGACGGGCTGTGGACCGTATCGCCGCGTTACCTAAAGACATACAAATAGACTTTACCCTCTCTCCTGCCCAGCAGGCAGCTGCAGATGCTGTTGCAGCTGGGTTTTCTGAAAAACAGGTATGCCTGTTACATGGCGTTACCTCGAGCGGTAAAACACAGGTGTACATTAAACTCATGGAAGCCTGCATACAGCAAGGACAGCAGGTATTGTTCATGCTCCCGGAGATTGCGCTAACGGCACAGATCATACGCAGGCTTCAAAAACATTTTGGCGGACATATCGCCATTTATCATTCGCGCTTTAATCCGAATGAGCGTGTTGAGATCTGGAGCAAGGTGAAGAGCGGGGAAATAAAAATAGTGCTGGGCGCCCGTTCTGCGGTGTTCCTGCCTTTCCGTCAACTGGGGCTGATCATTGCCGATGAAGAGCATGACGCTTCTTATAAACAACAGGACCCTGCTCCGCGTTATCATGCGCGCGATGCAGCTATTTATTACGCTTCCCTGTTCCAGGCGAAGGTATTGCTGGGATCGGCCACTCCTTCTATAGAAAGTTACTATAATGCCCAGCAGGGTAAATACACGCTGGTTGAATTAAATGAGCGCTATGGCAATGCCGAGATGCCGCAGATTGAAATAGTAGATGTAAAGCGGGTGGTGACGCAGGACCGTTCGAAAGTAATTGTTACACCAGACCTGCAGGCGGCCATCCAGGCTTCACTGGATGAGAAGAAACAGGTGATCCTGTTTCAGAACCGCCGTGGTTACTCGCCTTACCTGCTGTGTAATGTATGTGGCTGGATCCCTCAATGTGAGCATTGCGATGTTACGCTTACGTATCATAAAGCCAAAAACAAAATGGCCTGTCATTACTGCGGCACTACTTACCCCGTGGTACATACCTGCGCCGCCTGTGGCAGTCACCAGTTTCACCAGAAGAACTTTGGAACGGAAAAGATTGAAGAGATGGTAGCCGAAGCTTTTCCTGAAGCGCGGACTGCGCGTATGGACTATGACAGTGTAAAAGGGAAACATGATCATGATAACCTGATCAAACTATTTGAACAGCAGAAAATAGATATACTGGTAGGCACCCAGATGGTGGTAAAAGGGCTGGACTTTGAGCATGTGAACCTGGTGGGGATCCTGGATGCGGATGGCATTTTGAACTTTGCCGATTTCAGGGTCAATGAAAGAGCTTATCAGCTGATGGAGCAGGTTAGCGGCCGCGCGGGCCGCCGTTCGGGGCTGGGACGGGTAATGATACAGGTAAGCAATACTCATCACCCGGTGTTACAGTTTGTACAGCAACACAACTACAGGCAACTGTTCCAGGCAGAAATAGCCAACAGGCAAATGTTTGCCTACCCTCCTTTCACACGCATTATACAGCTCACTTTTAAACATAAAGAAACCCTGATAGCTGAAGAAGCAGCCATTCAAATGGTCAATGGCTTAAAAGCCAGTTTTGGCGCTTTTATCAACGGCCCTGCCGAGCCGGTCGTTAACCGTGTCAGGAACCAATATCTCTGGGAAATATTGCTGAAACTGCCTAAGAATAACCAGCTGATCCAGCAGTGCAAGCAGCAGATAGCCCAGCAGATAGTGATCATACAATCGAATAAAAGATACAGAAGTGTTGGTATTGTACCGGATATTGACCCGGTGTAGGGATAGAACGGCAGATCATGGTTTGGAAGGATTGGCAGTAGTTTAAACTTAAAAAATTATGGTGCAGGAAAATATATCATTACTTGGGTATAACACGTTTGGGATTGATGTGCAGGCTAAACATTTTGCACGTTTTTCGAGCCTGGCGGAATTGCAGGAACTATTGGAATACAGGAATGCCAGAGCGGGCGCTACTGTTGTTCCTTTGCCGATGCTTATTCTTGGCGGTGGAAGTAATATGTTGTTTACCTATAACTATAACGGATGGGTATTTAAGAATGAACTGAAAGGCATTGACCTTGTAAAGGAAGACGCTGAATTCTATTACGTGAAAGTAGCCGGTGGCGAAAACTGGCACCGGTTTGTTTTATATTGTATCGGGCATGGTTATGCAGGGCTTGAAAACCTCAGCCTCATACCTGGCTGCGCAGGAGCTTCGCCCATGCAGAATATAGGTGCTTACGGCGTTGAGGTCAAAGATGTTTTTGAATCGTTGGAAGCATTGGACATTGAAAGCAATACCGTTGTTGGCTTTGGACTGAAGGATTGCGCATTTGGTTACCGTGAGAGCGTTTTTAAACATCAATATAAGAACAGATTTATTATACTGAACGTTACTTACCGGCTTCGCAAACAGCCTGTTTTCAATATTTCTTATGGCGCTATTGAACAGGAATTGGCGCAGATGGGTATAGAAACACTTTCTATTAAAGCCATATCAGATGCGGTGATCCGCATCAGGAGCAGTAAACTTCCCGATCCGGCACAGATAGGCAATGCGGGGAGTTTCTTCAAAAATCCGACGATACCGTTTGCTTTATTCGAGGTATTGCAAAAGGAATACCCGGCGTTGCCGCATTATGCAGTAGCTGATCCTGCGCTCGTGAAAGTTCCTGCAGGCTGGTTGATAGAACAATGCGGCTGGAAAGGTTTCCGCGATGGTGACGCAGGGTGTCACGCCAAACAGGCGCTGGTGCTTGTGAACTATGGCAAAGCCTCCGGTGCGGCCATTTACCAGCTTTCTGAAAAGATCATAGATAGCGTGCTGCAACGGTTTGGCATTACGCTGGAGAGGGAAGTGAATATCATATAACAGACACCTCTCCCTTAAATTGCGCTACAGGTAATTTTCGAAGAAAAGTACCACAATCACGCTGGTGATATTATCTACCTTAGGCTCCTGAAAAAAGTTGAATGAAAGAACGTTCGGGACCTGACCTGCTTATGCTGCTTGAAAGCGAGTTACAACCATCACAAGGCTGTACCGAGCCCGCAGCCATTGCATTTACTGCCGCCCTTGCCCGGAAACAGGCTCCGGAAGAGGCAATAAGAGATGTACAAATTTATGCCAGCAGGAATGTTATTAAAAATGCCTATTCGGTTGCCATAGGTGGTACGGGGAAAAAGGGCATAGAAGCGGCAGCAGCATTGGGCCTTTGCATTGCTCATCCGGAGGCAAAGCTGCAAATACTTTCCTATGCCTGCGAAGAACATATATCGGCGGCAGAAAAGCTTGCCGGGTCGGGTATGATTAAAGTACACCTGGCTGATACTCCTGAGCTGCTATATATAGAAGTACATCTGCAAACGGAGCATTCTTTTATTAAGGTTATTGTTAGCGGCCATCATACCAACGTTACCAGCATAGAAGCCAATGGTATTACTTTATTTTCCAATTCAGAGCGTGACAGCAAGGGGGAATCAATAGACAATCCTGTTGCGGTGAGCCTGGAAGCTATCTGGCAATATATCAGCGAAGCGGATATAAATGATCTGCGCATTATAAAAGAAGCGATCCGTTTAAACAGTTCGCTTGCAGCAGAGGGCTCGAATAAAGCATTTGGATTAAACGTAGGAAAGCTGTCGTCTCAATGTAATGCTGTTGAAGATAGCGGCAACAATTATATCAACTATACAATATCCTTAACTGCAAGCGCCTGTGATGCCCGGATGGGCGGAAGTGTTCTTAGCGCCATGAGCAATTCGGGGAGCGGGAACCAAGGGATTACATCAACAGTACCGGTGGTGGCGGTGGGAGAACTACTTGGCAAAAATGAAGATGAAATAATAAGGGCGGTAGGATTAAGCAATCTTGTTACCATTTATATTAAATCGCAGTTCGGGCGCCTGTCTGCTTTTTGCGGCGTAACGGTAGCTTCCATAGGAGCTGCATGTGGTATCGCCCGTTTGCAAGGCGGCACACTTGAAACATTGAAAGCCATTATCCAGAACATGATAGGAACCTCTACGGGCATGCTTTGCGACGGCGCAAAAGCAGGCTGCGCTTTAAAGGTTGCAAGTTGTACTTATGCCGCCATACAAGCTACCAACCTGGCTCTACGGGGAGTTGAAATACAGGCGACCGACGGCATCATTGAAAGCAAGGTAGAAGACAGCATCAGAAACTTTTGTACGCTTGCAAAGGAAGCCGGCTCAAAAGCAGATGAACTTATTCTAAGTATGATGTTACAGAAAACACTTGTTCACTGAACCAGGCATTTATTATGCCACCTGGCTTTGCATATTTGTTGTTAACCGAAGACGATCTTAGTTAAGATCGTCTTCGGTTAGTTCGTCTTCTTCGCCAAAATTCATCTGGCCCAGGTTCATCATGCTGCCTATAAGGTCTTTGAACTCGATGCGGCCTTCTATGACTCTTTTACTGATCATGGAATGAGCGGCCAGTCCATGCAGCACAAACTCCATTAACAGGGCCGTTTCCTTTTCATTGGCATGGGGGAAATACTTTTTAACGAAAGCATATAATCCATCTACCTGGTATAAGCCTGCGATCTTGTCCGCGTCTTTGATATCAACCAGGAGATCGACATGATTACCGCCGTCGAACCAGCGGGTGATGGTTCTATAGGGATTTTCTTCTGCTTTTTCTTCCTGTGAGCGCTTGCCGGTATTGCGTTTTTTCTTCGCCTTTTCCGGATCGGGGAAATAGGTAATGAATTGAGAGCGGATGGCCTTATCAACCAGGTTTACGGCTACCTGGTAAGGGCCTTCCTGTTCACCTTCGTACACCAGTTCTATTTTACCGGTGATGGCGGGAATGATGCCTACCAGGTCGCTGATCCATACCTGCGTTGTTTTTTCGCCGTGGATGATGGCGCGGCGCTCGGCGCTGCTTACGGCATTTTCGAATGCAGCAATGGTTAAACGGGCGCTCACGCCACTTTTCTTGTCAACGTATTCGTTGCTGCGCGCTTCAAATGCCACCTGTTCTATCAGTCGTTTTACCAGGTCGCTTACAGTTACCATTTGCTGTTGTTGGGGCAGGATGCTGGCTTCCTGTTCGGTAATGGCAAGCGCTGTTTCTATCGTTTTAGGATAGTGTGTCAAGATCTGACTTTCGATACGGTCTTTCAGCGGTGTAACAATGCTGCCCCTGTTGGTATAGTCTTCGGGGTTGGCGGTAAATACAAACATGATATCGAGCGGCATCCGCAGTTTAAAACCGCGGATCTGGATATCGCCTTCCTGGAGTATGTTGAACAAACCTACCTGGATCCTGGCCTGCAGATCGGGCAGCTCGTTGATCACGAAGATGCCCCTGTTGCTGCGGGGAATGATGCCATAATGAATTACACCTTCGTCGGCAAATGATAACCTTAGGTTGGCGGCTTTAATAGGATCTACATCTCCTATCAGGTCGGCCACGCTTACATCGGGTGTAGCAAGTTTTTCGCCATAGCGTTCGCTCCTGTGCCACCATGTGATAGGCGTTTCATCGCCATGCTGTGCAATCATACCTCTTCCGTAACTGCTTAATGGCGCCAGGGGATCGTCGTTCACTTCACTTCCTGAGATTACGGGAACATATTCGTCGAGTAAATCGACCATCAGGCGTGCCATACGGGTTTTAGCCTGACCTCTTAAGCCCAGGAACAGGATATTATGACGGCTCAGTAAAGCCCTTTCCGTATCAGGGATAACGGTATCTTCATAGCCCATTACACCGGTAAAAGGGTTCTCGCGGTTGCGTATTTTTTCTATGAGATTTTTCCTGATTTCGTCTTTAATAGATAAAGGCGTATAACCACTCTTCTTCAATTGTCCCAGCGTCGTAATCTTCTCTATGTTCATTAAAAAGTTTTTCTGTTAAATAAAATCCGCAAGCAATCCTCTCCACTAATACACCGTTTTTCTCTTACCGCTTTCGAAATCTTTAAACAGAAATGCGCCGAGTTTATCGAGTGTGGCAAAGAATGCCTTACCGTTATTGGTTTCTGTAAACTCCTGTACAAAGCTCTGTAAATAGGGGTCGGAAGCTATCATAAAGGTGGTAATAGGTATTTTCAGCTTTTTGCACTGGGCGGCCAGGTTAATACAGCGGTTGGTGATCTTCCTGTCGAGGCCGAAGCTATTCTTATAGTAGCGGCCGCCTATTTTGAGGCAGGTAGGTTTGCCATCGGTGATCATGAAGATCTGTTTGTTGGCATTTTTACGCCTTCGCAGGATGTCCATGGCAAGTTCAAGTCCCGCTACCGTATTGGTATGGTACGGACCCACCTGCAGGTAAGGAAGGTCTTTTATTTCCACCGGCCAGGCGTCGTTACCAAAGACCACGATATCGAGGGTATCTTTGGGATACTTGGTGGTGATAAGTTCGCTCAGCGCCATGGCCACCTTTTTGGCGGGGGTGATACGGTCTTCGCCGTAGAGGATCATGGAGTGGGAGATATCGATCATGAGCACTGTGGAGGTTTGTGCTTTAAAATCGGTTTCCCGGATTTCAAGATCATCTTCGTGGAGGCGAAAACTATCTACGCCATGGTTGATCTGGGCGTTACGGATGCTCTCGGTAAAATCGATCTGCTCCAGCATATCGCCAAAGCGGAAAGGACGAAGATCCGGACTGGCTTCGTCGCCGGCACCGTGTTTAAACGTTTGGTGATTACCTTGTTTTGTTTTTTTGAGTTTTCCGAAGATCTCTTCCAGGCTGCGTTTGCGGATGCCCTGCTCCGATTTGGAGGTGATTGACAGGTTACCGGAGCCATCATCTTCTTTAATATAACCATTGGCTTTGAGGTCGTCGATAAAGTCGCCCATGCCATAGTCGTTATCGGTGAGCTGATATTGTTTGTCAAGCTCATTCATCCATTGAAGCGCCTCGCCGGCATCGCCATTGGTATATGTCAGCAATTGCATGAATACATCCAGCAACTGTTCAAACCGCGACTTTCCATTCCCACGAGGGTCAAATTTTAAAAATCTATGCCCTAACATACCTGTAAACTACAAAAAGAAATGGAAATATCCGCGATTTAAAGCCCGGAGGGCATTGTTAAGCTTTTGTAATAGCCGGATTAAAGGCAGGCTTTGCTAAGGTTTTGTAGCGGCCAAATCAAGTGCAGGCTTTGCTAAGGTTTTGTAGCGGCCAAATCAAGTGCAGGCTTTGCTAAGGTTTTGTAGCGGCCGAATCAAGTGCAGGCTTTGCTAAGGTTTTGCAGCGGCCGAATGAAGTGCAGGCTTTACTACGCTTTTGTAATAGCCGATCAATCGCTGGCTTTGCTACGCTTTTATAGTGGCTGAATTAGCGCAGGCTTTGCTAAATTCTTTCGAATGCGGACATTTTGGCGCTTTTTTTACCATGCTTCAAAGAAGCTCTCAGGAAGCTTTTAGGATGCTTTAAGGATGCTTTGAAGTTGGCTGCTAATACTTTTAGCATCAGCTGTAAATGGGACAAGCTGGCAGCGATGCCGGGATTGAAAAGAGAGGATTTTGATAAAAGAGCGTACTGACAGGCTGTCGTACCACGTTACTGGCTGGTATTCATTGCCTTAATGCCAAGAGAACGGCTCATAAATAAATTATCTGCTGAAAATCGTTTAAATGCTTGTAGTGCTTCGTCCAGGGACCCGAAATGAAAGAGAGGGTGGCGTATAAAATAAAAATAGCCGCTGAGAATTGCTTAAACGGGAAACCTTCTCCACCAGGTACCCGTGTAAAAAGAGGCCGTATCGCACTTATGATACGGCCTCTCTTTTATCCGGACTATTCGATAGTTTATGTAGCTATCTCAGTTCTTAGGTCTGGTTTTCTGCCTGTTTTATTCAGGCAGGGATTGCAGCACGGAGTCATTAGCGATTGGCGCCTCCAAAGATGCTGCGGGCTTTTTACCGTTGTAGATCTGTTCCATCTGGTCGAGATCACGGAGGTAATTCTGCACATTGCTCTTATCGTATTCTGTATTTTCTGCTTTGATGCCGGTAAGGCCGTTGTAATAACGCAGCTGCTGTTGCAGGTCGGTTTTTACGGATTTCAGCACCTTGGCAGCCAATTCTTTATGATCGGCACGGTAACAGGCTTCCAGGAAGATCATCGACAAACGGTTGTGCTCGTTTGCTCTTGAGGCCATGCCATAATCGAAGTTGCCGGACAAAATCATTTTGTCTACTTTATCCAGTACTTCACGGGCCTCCGGTTTCCTGTTTTTAGCAGAAAGATCGAGCGCCAGTTCTGAATAAGCGCGGCGGATGGTATTCAGGTGCCTGCGGTTTTCTTCGTCGAAGTATACACCCGGTACGTTGGCATTGCCGAAACGGAACTTATTCAGGAGTTTATCCTTCATATAGTCCGTGTTCACGAAGCTGTTCATAACAGGCACAAGGCGGTAAGTTAAACCATCTTTACGCAGGTATTGATCGAAACCTAAGCCGGTGCTTTGTGTAGAGGTAAAGTAAATAGGACGCTTCCATTTATTGGCGGCGATCACGTTCAGTAACGCAATATCGTTTTTCATTAACCCGCCTTTAGGAATGTCGAAACGCAGTTCGTTTACAACGCTGTCGTTTGCGTTTACGGTTTTGTTGGATCGTACCAGGTTCAGGTCAACCGGAACGGATACTTTTCTAACCGGGAATGTATTGAACATTTCTCCGCCGCCCCTGTCTACCATTTTATTGGGATCGTCGCTGCCAACATAATTCTTCATCATGTCGTACAGGTCGTAATAACGGTTTTCAGGAATATTGGGCTTGGGCTGGTAGATCACGTAATCGCGTTTACGTCCTTCGATCTGGTCGGCAGTGAAGATGACGTCGATCGCATCACTCTGGTTTACCTTATAACGTAGTTCGTTAATATACCAGTCGATCCCCAGCAGGCTGGTGTTGATCACCCTGATATCGGGGCGTACGCCTTCCACTTCCTGGGCATACCATAACGGATAGGTATCGTTATCACCGAAAGTGAAGAGGATAGCGTTTGGCGCACAGCTTTCGAGGTAATCTTTCGCCAGATCGGGTGCCAGCAGTTTTTTGCTGCGGTCGTGGTCGTCCCACTCCTGTTGCGCCATGATGGCCGGTACAGCCAGCAGGCATACTACAGTGGCGAGTCCTGCGGCAGTAGTCTGATTTTTTACGCCTTTAGTGATCCATTCCTGCACTTTCAGCACACCAAGACCAATCCAGATGGCAAAGGCATAGAAGGAACCTACGTAAGCATAGTCACGTTCCCTGGGCTGGTAGCCAGCCTGGTTCAGGTAAATTACAATTGCAAAACCGGTGAGGAAGAACAGCAGGAAGGTAACCACTGCATCGTCACCTCTTCTTCTGAAGTGGAAGAATAAACCTATCAATCCCAGGATCAGCGGTAAAGCAAACAGTTTATTATGGGCTTTATTATTCTTGAGGCTGTCGGGCATGAGGCTTTGGTTGCCATACATCATGTTATCGATGAAGCCGATACCTGTGATCCAGTTGCCATCGCGGGGGTTACCGGCGAATACGCCCTGGAGGTCGTTTTGTTTTCCGCTGAAGTTCCAGAGGAAGTAACGCAGGTACATGAAGTAGTTCTGGTACCCGATGAAGAATGCTATGTTATCGCCAAAATCGGGGGCGCGCTCGTAGCCTTCCCTGGTTTTGCCTATGTGCATGAAGTAGGCATAATAATCGGCATGTCCCTGGTCATTGCTGGCATCCCACATACGGGGGAAGACCATTTTATCTTCCTGGGCGTATACATAGTGACCATCTTTACCCAGCGTAATGTATTTGTCTTTTCCTTTCTGATACTTGGTAGCACCTTCGGCGTAAGCAATAGGCTGCGCTGTAAATTTCTGACCGTATAACAGCGGGAAATCGCCATATTGTTCCCTGCCCAGGTAACCTACAAGGCTCATTGGGTTATCTACGTTATACATATCTACAGAAGGGTTCGCATTACTGCGGATCATGGTAGTTACGTAAGTGCTGTAACCTAACAGGATGAAGGTAAAGCACCATAGCGCCAGGCGCAGGTAAGACCAGTCTTTTTTAGCGGCATAACGCAGGCCCAGCCAAACGCATGCAGCCACCAGTACAAAGAAGAAGATGAACCCTGAGAAGAAAGGTAATCCGAGTGAGTTCACAAAGAAGATATCGAAGTAACCGGCCGCTTTAACGGAGTATTGGATAACGGCCACCTGTACCACGCCTGTTAATACACAGCCGAGGATAAAGAAGATATAGGCACCGCCGTAATAGGCTTTTTTCCTGGAATTGATGCTTTCCACCGCATAAAGCAGGGCAATGGCAACCGCAGCGCCAAGGATCATGAGTCCTGCTACCGTATGGTCAGCGGCAATTTCATTACCTCTGGCCCCTGCAGAACCTGCTTCGCCGTTGGCGGAAATGATCGCCATGACAAATGCAGCGGCGCCGCCAAAGATGGTAAGCCATATAAAGTATTTGCGAAGAGAAGTGTAGTTGAACAAGTGTTTCCGGCGGAAGTAATAGATCATTACCAGGGCGGGAATATTGAGGATACTCAACAGGTGAACGCCAATAGAAAGGCCTACCATGAAGAAGATAAACACGATCCAGCGGTCTGCACCGGGTTCATCGGCCTGGTCTTCCCATTTCAGCATCGCCCAGAATACAATAGCGGTAAAGAAAGAAGACATTGCATACACCTCCCCTTCTACAGCACTATACCAGAATGAATCGGAGAAAGTGTAAGCAAGCGCACCTACTGCACCGGCTCCCATGATAGAAATTAACTGGGAAGTAGTGAGCTGGTTGCCCTGGGTTAATTTTGCGACCACAATTTTGCGGGCAAAATGGGTGATAGACCAGAACAGGAAGAGAATTGTAAAACCACTCGCCAATGCGTTCATTACGTTAACACCTTTGGCAGCTGTATTAGGATTATCTCCAAACAATACAATAAAGATCCTGCCTAATAAAACGAAAAGCGGCGCTCCCGGAGGGTGGGGAATCTGAACTTTAAAGCAACTGCTCACAAATTCACCACAATCCCATAAGCTCCCAGCAGCCTCTGCAGTGAGGATATAAACCATGCAAGCGATAAAACATACGACCCAACCTGTAATGTTGTTGACCCTTTTAAAATTCATACTGGTTTTTTGTTATTTCTAAAAGACTGGCAAACCTAACGTAAACTGATGAAATTTCTGTTGTTGTTAACGTCTTTTTATGGCCGGGCGGCACTCCTGTGGTATTTCGCATTTGCTGCCGGCGGCAAGCGCCGGGAGCAAAAAATGTCATGTACGTTTGAAAATGGGATTCTGTTTATCTTTGCGGCTTATGGAAAAGAGGCGTTCAGTGGCATTTCACACCCTGGGGTGTAAACTTAACTTTTCGGAGACATCTACCCTATCGCGTATGCTGGAGGTGGATGGATTTGAGAAAAGGGAATTTGAGGAGCTGGCAGATGTGTATGTGATCAATACCTGCTCGGTAACGGATAATGCCGACAAAGAATGCCGGCAGCTGGTTCGTCGCATTCAGCGTAAAGCCCCTGAAAGCATGGTGGTTATCACCGGCTGTTATGCCCAGCTGAAACCAAAGGAAATTTCCGAGATCCCCGGTGTAGACCTGGTGCTGGGCGCCGCAGAGAAATTCAACATCGGCCGTCACCTGAGGGAACTGACCAAGGGCGACGCCACTAAAATAAGCAGCTGCGATATTGAAGATGTAACGGGCTTCACGGCCTCGTACTCGCTGAACGACAGAACCCGGACCTTCCTGAAGGTGCAGGACGGCTGCGATTATACCTGTACTTTCTGCACCATCCCCATGGCACGCGGCAAAAGCAGGAGCGACAGTATTGAAAATGTATTGCGTAATGCCCGCGAGCTGGCAGCCGCCGGCGCCAAGGAGATTGTATTAACGGGCATCAACCTCGGCGACTTTGGCAAAGGGCCTGACGGCAATAAGAAAAGTGAGGAAAGCTTTTTCGATCTAATTCAGTCGCTCGATGAAATTGAAGGCATCGAACGTTACCGCATTTCTTCCATAGAGCCTAACCTGCTTACCAACGAAATCATCAGTTTCGTAGCTAACAGCAAGCGTTTCATGCCCCATTTTCATATTCCGCTGCAAAGCGGCAGTAATGAGATACTGGGGATGATGCGCCGGAGATATAAGAGAGAACTGTATGCCGAAAGGGTGGAACGCATCAAGGAACTGATGCCCCATTGCGCTATTGGCGTTGACGTGATCGTTGGCTTCCCCGGAGAAACGGATGCCTTATTTAAAGAAACTTTCGATTTCCTGCATAGCCTGGATATTTCGTACCTGCACGTATTCACCTATTCTGAACGTGCCAATACCAGGGCACTTGAGATTCAGCCTGTTGTACCCATGAACGTACGGCATGAGCGCAATAAGACCCTCCGTAACCTCTCGTACATGAAAATGCAATATTTCACGCAACAGCATGCTGCTCAAACCCGTAAGGTGCTTTTTGAAGGGCATGAAAAGGCGGGAATGATGGAGGGGTATACCGATAATTATATCCGGATCACCACGCCGCACCGCCCGGAATGGGCCAACCAGGTGGTGGAATGGACCGTTTAGCGCTCAAATCACTGATTTACAGCCGGTTTTAGAGAGAGGTTTTGGCAACCCGTAACGTACTGGTTTTCAATATACTAAATCTTTTTAGAGGATTCACGGAACAATAACAGGCCGCCTTGGGCGGAAGCTGGGAAATTCCCTTATTTTTGCCTCATCCTATTAAATTCTTACTTACTAACTCCATCTTTTACTAGCCCATTTTTATCCGGTTTAAAAGGCCGGAGCTTCTAACTAAGCCATTTGGATTATTGTGAAACAAGAGAAAAAGGAGTGATTATGTTTTCGTATGCTTTGTTGGAGCCAGGATGTTATTACCTGGTTCAGGAGAAAGAAAATGAGCCTGTAGTTATGATTCATGTTTCTGTGGTATCGGATTACTGCATGTATGTGCACCGTTATGGCGAAACTGAAACAATGGAATGGAAGAAAAAGACAGATTCCATTCATGACATTTTAGAACTACTCAGCGACAATGTGGTGAGAGAATGGCAGGAGGTGTACAACAGCTCGGAAGGGACTTATGATTATGAGGAAGGGGAAGAATAAGCCATTTATAACCTCCGGTATTTTAACCGGTCAGTAGCTTTATCCAGTGAAAGACAAGCTACTGACCGGCATTTTTAATTAATAGAATATATTCTTTCTATCTTGCCTTTTATTTTATCTATGAAATTATTTCACTCAAGCCTACCTGTAACCCTGGCAGTGCTGCTGCCGGCATTTTTTACCAATACTATGATTGCAAATGGGCAGGATGTTCGCACTATGACCTATGTTGCAACCGCTGCATTTCATCATGCAGAAAATGTAGTAGACTGGGCGCCTCTTACTACTCAGAAGCAGCCTGTAAAAATCACGTTAAGTAAAGACAAGGAGAAAATTAAAGTACAATTCCCGGGAGGCGTATCAGATAACTACAAAAAGCTATCTCTTTCAGCGCCAGAGGCGAAATATTACAAAAACGCAGTTGATGCCTTTTCGTTATTAGGAGTGTACACCCAGGAAACCGGTGACTTCAAGGGATATTACTTTCCTGTATACCAGGATAGCACAGGAAGTCTTTTATTTTTAACGATCGATGCACCGAATGATCTCTGGGGATTGGTTTATTTTTCCGGCCGAAATAATCATCCTTTTAAGAAATACACACGCAAGAAGGATTTTGTAAATTGATAGGAAGAGGACGGATTTTTCCTCAGACAACCAGGAATCTTGTAGTTCACAACCACCAGATCATTTTATCTCTACATTTACAGTATCCAATTTGTTATTATAATTATTAAAGCCTGTATCCCTCAATACCATTTGTAAAATGGTATTGAGGGATACCCCGAAGTTTGGCCGATAAAATATAAAACACTTGCCATTAGTCGGACCTTTCCTTCCCGAAAGAAGTAATAGGTTATTGGTCATTCTTCAGATCCCAGCCAGCTATATATTCAACAAGCTTAGGTCTTCCCAGACATCTACATAATTACCATCTTCAGCAATTAGTTCAGGTAGGCTTTCGGTTTAGTGCCGCCAGTAGCCGCGTAATCGGCACTTATTACTTTTAAAACTGCATCTAATATCCCAACAGTACCGACTGTTCAGATAAAATCTTATTTTCACCCATAGTTATGTTTTATGCAACAATTTATTAACATGGGGTACGTTGGTAACTGCCGCTTTCATTCTCGTTAAATTTAATCGAGCAACAACACTCTTAAACCTTACTATATTTATATAATGAAAAAAATTGTTTCAATTCTATTTTTATTTGTCTTTTTCATATGCGATATCACCACTAAGGCACAAACTAACATGAAGCCACTTAGCCAACTGTTAATTAACAAAAGCGACACCTGGAGCCTGATAAAAAAGCAAATCCAAAAAGCAAAAAATCCAGTAACTATTTTGCCTAAAAATGCAGAAAATGCAGACAGGACCTTGTATCAAGCTCAGGTAACTATTAATTCACCAATGGGAGCCGTCATTTACGAAACCGGAGGAATTTTGATTGATAGTGGCTGGATTCGGATATTGGGTTCAGGAAGTAGATATCTAAATAGAAATGTAATGAAATGGAATAAAGGAAAGTCTTTTTCCAAATGGGGAGAGCGCCCTTCTTTTATTTTAATTGCAGATGATGTGTTAGGGGGCTTTTATGCAATTAATGGTGGCGGAATTGATACTATTGGCATAGGAGAGGTCTTTTATTTTTCTCCTGATGACGCAAGATGGAGTAATCTACAATTATCTTATTCTGGTTTTTTAAACTTTTGTTTTCAGGGTAATCTAGCAGAATATTATAAAAACCTTCGGTGGGTTTCGTGGAAAAAGGATATTAAAAAAATGAATGGAGATTCAGGTTTTATTACATTCCCTTTTTTATGGAGTAAAGAAGGGAGAAACATAAATAAAACCACTAAGAAAATTGTACCAATCAATTATTTATGGGATTTATATTTCAAGGGAGAAACAACTAACAATTAGTTAGTTGCCTCTCCAAAATTCAGACTTAGGATTCAACTCCATTGCAATTTCTTTTTCTATCTCATAAACAACTTCCAAGGTATTATCACTTGAATTAAAATAATACCCCCTCCTTTTGTAAACCTCCAAAGTTGTCAAAAAAAGACCATATAAAGAATCATAAATCGACACAGGCTTGTCGTTTAAAAGGATAGAGGGCGAATAAAGGAAAAGTTGACCATATGTTTTTTTCTTTTCATCAAGATGAATCAAAATATAATCACCACCGCCACTTGTAAATAAGGGAAAAAACTCTTTCTTAAAAGACTTTTGAACTTTTGCCTCCAATGCATACATACTGATAGCAAGTTCTAATGGCATCATAATGCCACTTGTAAATAATTCTACCTCTCCTGTCTTTTTCTTAAATAGATCTATAACTCCATTCTTCCACTCATACAATTGCATTATATCAGTTCGAACAGGAAATCTCATATTATTAAATGAATCAGTAATTTTTGCAGCAGATACACCTTTCTGCAAATGAACCATTATAGGACATTCTAATTTACTCAAAAAAGATTCTAATTCTTGCAGTACCTCTTTTATTTCATCCATTCTTGCGCTCTATTTTAGATTAAAGTTAAGGAATAGGCACCAAATTCCTAGGAGGAAACAATCTACTTCCTTCAGAAATAATTATATAAACCGTAAGTGCCACACCTGTTAACCCAACTGTTTTACCAATCCTATCCCGCAAACTTTGATTTGCTGCAGGAGCTGGAGATGGAGCAGGGCTCGGAGAAGTTTCCGGCTCCGGACTGTTAGGTATAGGAACCATTTCAAATTGATCTCCTGTTTCCATTTTATTAAGAACTACCAATGCACCTAACAAGCCTCCATGTTTTTTATTTTCACTTGATGGAACATAATTAACATCAGCACCTTTTCCACCTTCTTTGGTTGAAGCATATGGGTATTCATCTCGGTCATATCCAGGCCTCGGAGGAGTATTCTTTAATGCTTCTCTGCGACGTCGTCTTGCATTTTGTCTATTAGAATCATAAGTAATGACCATAGGCTTACCATTAGCTAAAGATGCCATTAGATTTTTGTAAATATTGGGAAACAGTTTTTCAGGGATCGGAACTGGAACAACTTTAGGCTTATTTGCGGTTGAGTCTTTATCACCAAGAGGGTCACTATTCAGAATAGGATTATTGCTCATCGCAGAATAAGGGCTCTCAGAATGACTCGGCTTGGGGTCTATTTGCCACCATCTACCTAACTGGGGATCGTGAGTTCTGAAAAAAGCTTCACCGATGTTTACATCAAAAGAATTTTCATATTCAATCCCATTATATTTCCTTTTGTTCTGCAACTTCCCAGCCGCCCTGGAAGATATCCCCGCCATTGTCAAGCCGAACGGATAATAATGCGTCTCTTCGCACAGAGGCCCTCGTATATGCGTCACCTGCAGGTTATCAAACACCACATCCGTGCCACGCGTCTCATTGGATACAAAAATATACAAATACCCGTTGCGTGTCATCAGTCGCTCAGATACTCCTACTGGTGTTTGCTTGCCTTCGTCCCCCACACCACTCACTCCCGAGTTATTACCATCGTCACTGATCACAGCATTCAGCTGCTCATCGAACAAAACGTAATTCAGGTAAGCTTTGGGCTTGCCCGCACCATTATTGGGATAGTCTGCATCAGCCTTCTGCACCAGGAAGCTCGTCAGTCCGTTTTTCAGGTTGCCATCTTCCAGCAATTGCGCCGCACTATGACTGCCTCCCCCGGCGCCAGAGATGCCACCCGCAAGCGTAGACAACAGTTCACCAACAGGTAAACTGGAAACATCACCCGAAGAAGGACTACGTTCATACCAGCTATCGGCTGCGATATTCACCTTATCGCCAGCCATTACTTTTAATAAAATGGAGGTACCCGTTTTATTACTATTACCATTTAAGCTTTCTACATAACTATTCCCATCCGCATAAGGATAATGTACACTACCCGCAGTAACACGGCTGCCAGTAGTTAGTATATCATAGTAACGTTTCTCACCATCAAGTGTTCCATTCTCAAGCGTAGCCACAGGATAAGCATCCGTCTGGTGCTCATCTGTTAGCGTCAGCCGTACATTACCCAGATGGTCCTTTACAACATAATCATAGTAGTAAACACAGGCAACACTACCCTCGGTATCACGCTTCGGACATGACCAGACAGATAAGCCGTATACGTATGCTTCCCCTTATAAAGGCAATCAGCCTCCCTATTGTATTAATCCCCCCCAGCACCTACTGACAACTGCCTCCGCATTTACAATCAATAAACTTCTTCGGCACTCCCATTAGATTAGCCACAATAGCTACAAATTCATCCCTTATAATCTTCCATTGCTCCTTCGAATAAAGACATCCGGCTTTTAATCTAAAGATATATTTTTGTTGCAGTAAAGCTAGGTTCCAGCCTTTTCCAAAAACGCTTTCATCCTGACTTGTTTTAACGCCTTCCAATTCCTGAAATTTAGCAGCAGAATATTCATTAGAAGAATATTCAAACATCATTATAGTAAACCTCTACCTGGTGTCTTTACTAATCTTTTTCTTAGAGGCGAAATATAATACATCAACTCCTTTTAGTGCCTTGCTCGTAAAGTTAGGTTCAAACCTATCTTTTATCATATCTCCTGCCTTCAAAAAATCGTTCCTAACTAAATCATATTTAATAGTATACTTTTTAATACATTCTTTTCTAAAATTTTTGTTTATGGAATCCTGAGCGGATACAATCGCTGCCGTAAACAATAAAGTTAAAAATCATCATCACGACAAAAAAGCATTGATATTTCATAGCTATTTCTAAATGCTTCAGTTTTGGGGGAGCAGGTCATTCCCCGCCGCCTTGGAACTTATCCCCGCCATTGTCAAAGGGATAAGTATACAGTATCACAACATCAAGCTTCATTCAAATCTGATCTCATCTCTAATACAATCAGCCAAGCTATTTGTTCCCAATCCAATCGGCTTCACCAATTCAAGCAAGCGTATCTTAACTAAATATTCACCTCGCCAAAAAAAAATTCTAGATTCATACTCGGCATGCTCTTCATCCTGTTTGTTCATATACTTTAAAAAACCTACTTGAACAGAGTCTACATCACTAATAAGCTCTTTTAAAATCTTAGCCTTTTTACCAAACTCAATTTCCTTCTTTTGAAAATAAAAGAGCCCTGCCATTTCGGGTTTAGCCTCAGGCTGATTTATGTAGCTCTTTATGGAACAATCAACATACAATGCACTATCCCCCGTCAACAGTCTATATTGTAAAACATTCTCGCCCCCCATATAGTTGTATCTATTAAAACATAAGATGGCAACTTGACAATACATTGTACCGGCCACAAGTTCAAAATTTGAAAAGCAGAAGTATCACACCGCTTACTAACACACTCTGTTAATAATATCGCTAAAATTATTATTGGCATTTTCTTGGTCATTCTATGGGAAGTTTTGGATTAGGATTAGCATTACCAAATCGATGCATATACATTGCTTGAATTGACAAATTATAAGTATTATAGGTACCTTTCCCAGCTGGCTGTGTGTTAATTGGAGAATTAATATACGTGTCCAAGGTTTCGGTCGACCTCGGTGCCGAAATTCTTCCAACAATTGTTCCTCCAGAAGTCATAACATTCGGGGTTCCTGGTACGTACAAATTTTTAACGCTTTTCCCATTTACGTCAAATCCGTTATTCTCACCAGCATGATTCATATTTGAAAGATGGCCTGCACCATGATTAATTAGAAATGCGGCAGCATCGGTAAAAACAGCCTTACTCCCCTTCGCAAATGTCTTCGTTGCTTCAGCGCCTACAGCGATAATATTATCATTACTTCCTCCGGTAGCCTCTTCTCTCGGATTCTGACTTTGTTCAGGATTAACATGACCGTCTACACCATTTGAACCAAAACCACTCACTTCTTTTCCAAATTCAGGATTAAAACTTTTGATCTTTTCAATTACATTATTTCGGTTACCCACGACTGCAACAGCGTCAGTTTTATCCAACTTATCATATGCATCAGAATTGAAATTACCTTTAAATACCTTTACTGACGTTTTCAAACCCATTGCCTTGAAATTAGCAGAAGCTTTGTTTGCAATAGCCCTTAACTCTTTACGTGTTACTCCCTCTGCAGGATCTACACTATGCCAACATCCCAACTGCGGATCTAGCCCTCTAGCACCATAATCATATAATTCTAATCCACTCCCATCACTAAACTCCCCGCTCTGCAACTCCTTACTATTATATTTCAACCTATTCTGTAATTTCCCCGCAGCCCTCGAACTTATCCCCTTCATCGTCAAGCCAAACGGATAGCCACAAAACTTAATTACTGGAAGAATCATCAGCTGGTAGTTTGAGCTTTATACTGTCCGGAATCTTACCTGGCAGCGCAATAAAGGGATAGGCTCCTTCAACTTTATATGTGTTCATTACACCAAAGCTATCCTTGACAGCCCAAATTACATTGTCACCACCATTTGCATATTCTTTAAGAACGACCGTATCGTTGTTACATCCGTTCTGAAAATAATGCTCTATACCCGAGTAAACTTTAAACTCAATGCCAGACACCTGTACTTTTTGAATAGGACTTTGATTATTCAATTGATCTTCCTGTCTTGTAAGCGGATAATTTCCCGCATACACAATTAAATCATACTGGTGCGGAGAACCTTTGTCAATATACAACCCGTATTCAGGATAGGCTTTTCCAGTAACCTTCACAAAAGAATCTAACAAGGCTTTGATATTAGGCCGCGGCTCCAAAAAACAACTTGCAGACTTTTTCACAGTATTCTTGCAAGAGAAAACCAATATCAACAAAACCAAATAAGGTAATTTATATTTCATTTTTTAAGTAATTGTATAAAATTATTATTCTGCTTCGCAAACTGTCTTAGGTTCACCGAGTTAGGCATATGTTGTATACTCTGAGCATTATAAGATGGAAAATGCTTAGAAAAAGAAACAACTTGATAGTTAAAGTCTGCTGCTTTTCGAGATGGATTTGAGGCTGCTATAATAAAACTAATTGGATCTGCTTTAGTCCCTTGCATTTGTATAACAAAAACCGGCTTATTAGGAGTTGAATAAGCAGCAAACCCAAGATCTCCATAACCATCCGCTGTATAAGTACTTGGCCCACTACCTTTAGGGTGAGTGTGAACTGTTGCAGTTGTACTATACTCTTTTCCAGACGCATCAACAACATTTCCATTCTTGGTACTGTAGCCATAATCAGCAAGATCAACAGTAGATTGGTTATTCTTATAGTCGGGTAAAACCAGAGTTCCCTTATCAGTCAAAACAGCCATAGATTCATTGCCCGTTTGCTTGGTACGATCAACGATCCGTGTGTAGGCACTCGATTCATTTGCATACATTATACTTCCATCCTTCCTGTAATCTTCAATAACGCCTCCTTTCTTATCCTTGATTTGATATGTCACTCCTACATAGGTTTGATCTGCCGACAGCTTAGAATCTTTCGTCACCTTAGGATCGTATTGATATTTGCCTTCTTTATCAGTATACCAATCCATTCCCGTTGGATCTGTTAGTGCAATAGGGTTATTGGCACAATAGTTATATGTCGTCCAACCATCGTAATTAAAGGAATGAGGGTCAATCTGATTCATTCTTCCAATCTGTACATCATAGATCCTCGCTTCAAAATCGTACCAATCCAGCCCTGATCTGTCTGAAAATTCCTTGCTTTGCTCTTCTTTCCCCCCGAACAAATATTTATTGTCTAATGTGTTCGCAGCCCTCGAACTTATCCCCGCCATCGTCAACCCAAACGGATAATAATGCGTCTCTTCGCACAGAGGCCCCCGTATATGCGTCACCTGCAGGTTATCAAACACCACATCCGTGCCACGCGTCTCATTGGATACAAAAATATACAAATACCCGTTGCGTGTCATCAGTCGCTCAGATACTCCTACTGGTGTTTGCTTGCCTTCGTCCCCCATACCACTTACTCCCGAGTTATTACCATCGTCACTGATCACAGCATTCAGCTGCTCATCGAACAAAACGTAATTCAGGTAAGCCTTGGGCTTGCCCGCACCATTATTGGCATAGTCTGCATCAGCCTTCTGCACCAGGAAGCTCGTCAGTCCGTTTTTCAGGTTGCCATCTTCCAGCAATTGCGCCGCGCTATGACTGCCTCCCCCGGCACCTGAGATGCCACCCGCAAGCGTAGACAACAGTTCACCAACGGGTAAACTGGAAACATCACCCGAAGAAGGACTGCGCTCATACCAGCTATCGGCTGCGATATTCACCTTATCGCCCGCCATTACTTTTAATAAAATGGAGGTACCCGTTTTATTACTATTACCATTTAAGCTTTCTACATAACTATTCCCTTCCGCATAAGGATAATGAACGCTGCCGGCCGTGACACGGCTGCCGGCTGGTATATCATAATAGCGCTTCTCGTTCTCAAGTGTACCATTTTCAAGCGTTGCAACAGGATAAGCATCCGCCTGGTGTTCATCCGTAAGCGTAAGCCGGACATTGCCCAGGTGATCTTTTACATAATAATCATAATAATAAACACCGGTGGCACTTCCCCTGGTATCACGCTGCGGACGGATGCGGCCTTCCTCCTGCCCCAGGAACTGCAATACATTGTTCTCATAAACATGGCCCGACAAATAAGTGGTATAGGTATGTTTATTCTTATAGTTATTGCCTGCCAATGGCAACTCTTCTACACGCTTTTCCAGCTTATTTCCGGCAGCATCATAAATATAGGTTATGGTGCCTTTAATGTCGCCCGACGCATCTTTTACCGTTATCAGCCATGGGAGGTTCAGGTGGTTATACACAATGGCACCCGCAGGATCTTCGCCAATACGTTTGTTCTTATCTTTTATAAGATTGCCATTCACATCATAGGAATAGTCTTCCCATTCCGTATTCCTATCCACAAAATCGCCGAGTTTATGATCCGTATCAACTTGGTCGTGGACGGCTTTTAAACTCGACAACTCTCTATTCCTTTAGCCATTAATGCTTAATGAGAAATCAATTTTATCTGTGGAAAACTCATACCAAACACTATTGTTTATCTAGAAGAAAATATATCTTGGCTCATATATAGGTTTTTAATAACTCCTCCAAATCACTTTCAAACTGAAGCAACAAAAAACCTTTTATTTTTCTTCTTTTTAAAAAGGGAATAATCTGACGAAAGCTTTCAAAAAAATGCATCTCCTTAGTAGCGTTATCAGCCGATAGCATTAAATCATAATCCAACATTATATCAATATAAAAAATATTATTTTTTGTATCAAAGCGAACTCTTTGCTTTAATTCCAGCTTCTTTGGTCGACAGACAATAATAAAACATATTTCCTTAATTGAATATCCATAATCTTTCGTTTTAAAAAAAGAAACTATATCATCACTATATTCAAACAAAATAGTGTCCGCCTTGGTATTCCAATCTATCTCTCCTCCAAATTTAATTACCATAAAAATTATTTTAGCTCTTTATTTCCTGGTGGCAAATCATTATGCATGTGAATGTAATTTAATAGCTTCATTTTTTCTACGAATAAAACCTGATCCTGGGTTCCAAAAAACTCGGGACTGTAATATAAACCTTGCCCTGTACTTCTCAAATATATTTGAGAGTACCGTTGCTTTGGATCAACAGTCGTTCCAATCTTCCAAACATCTCCTTTGCTCAAATAAATATTACTAGTTGGAATAGGTATTCCCCACGTATATACAGGATATTGCCCATTAGCGGCAGCGCGTAATGTATATTGTTGATGTGCACTTACAGGAGCATCAACCAATGGGCCTGTTACTGGTATGGAGATAGGCCCTGTTCCAGGGATAGCAAATGGATCAGGACGAGATCTTGCCAAATTATACAAATCTATATCAGTAAGTGGGGGGCCGATGGGTGGAAGGGGGCCTTTAGGATGTAAAGCAGCATCTAACGAAAGAAGGAATAAGGTCCCTAATATAGCAGGCCCTGCCGCTGCCGGGCTTATCTGTGGTAATGACATTGGTCCCCAATTCAGTGGAACAGGTGCAGCAGGTGCAAATACCAGTGCAGGAGTAACATTAAAAGTATTCCTCCCTGGCTCCAAAACTATAGGAGGCAGTATATTAGGCTGATTACTACTTGGAAAGCCTACAGTAGAATTAGGTTTGGCAGTAGAATCATTCCCGGCCATACCAGAAGGATCGCTATACAAAATCGGGTTATTCCCGACAAAGCAGTACGGAGAGCCAAATTCAAAATAATGAGCCAAAATATCTACTTGATGAAAACGGCCTATTGTCGCATCGTAAGTTCTAAAACTGGTTTCATACCATTCAAGTCCCAAATCACTATTAAATTCAGAGGCACCATTAAACCTAAACCTATTCTGCAACTTCCCAGCCGCCCTAGAAGATATCCCTGCCATCGTCAACCCAAACGGATAATAATGCGTCTCTTCGCACAGAGGCCCCCGTATATGCGTCACCTGCAGGTTATCAAACACCACATCCGTGCCACGCGTCTCATTGGATACAAAAATATACAAATACCCGTTGCGTGTCATCAGTCGCTCAGATACTCCTACTGGTGTTTGCCTGCCTTCGTCCCCCACACCACTCACTCCCGAGTTATTACCATCGTCACTGATCACAGCATTCAGCTGCTCATCGAACAAAACGTAATTCAGGTAAGCCTTGGGCTTGCCCGCACCATTATTGGCATAGTCTGCATCAACCTTCTGCACCAGGAAGCTCGTCAGTCCGTTTTTCAGGTTGCCATCTTCCAGTAATTGCGCCGCACTATGACTGCCTCCCCCGGCGCCAGAGATGCCACCCGCAAGCGTAGACAATAGTTCACCAACAGGTAAACTGGAAACATCTCCCGAAGAAGGACTACGCTCATACCAGCTATCGGCTGCGATATTCACCTTATCGCCAGCCATTACTTTTAATAAAATGGAGGTACCCGTTTTATTACTATTACCATTTAAGCTTTCTACATAACTATTCCCTTCCGCATAAGGATAGTGAACGCTGCCGGCCGTGACACGGCTGGCGGCTGGTATATCATAATAGCGCTTCTCGTCCTCAAGTGTACCATTTTCAAGCGTTGCAACAGGATAAGCATCCGCCTGGTGTTCATCCGTAAGCGTAAGCCGGACATTACCCAGGTGATCTTTTACATAATAATCATAATAGTAAACACCGGTGGCACTTCCCTTGGTATCACGCTGCGGACGGATGCGGCCTTCCTCCTGCCCCAGGAACTGCAATACATTGTTCTCATAAACATGGCCCGACAAATAAGTGGTATAGGTATGTTTATTCTTATAGTTATTGCCTGCCAATGGCAACTCTTCTACACGCTTTTCCAGCTTATTTCCGGCAGCATCATAAATATAGGTTATGGTGCCTTTAATGTCGCCCGACGCATCTTTTACCGTTATCAGCCATGGGAGGTTCAGGTGGTTGTACACAATAGTGCCCGCAGGGTCCTCGCCAATACGTTTGTTCTTATCTTTTATAAGGTTGCCATTCACATCATAAGCATAGTCATCCAATCCGGTATTCCTATCCACAAAATCGCCGAGCTTATGATCTGTATCAACCTGGTCGCCCACGGCCTTTAACTTGTTACTGTAATCAAAATAATGGTACTGCAGGTTATCGATCCAATCACTGCCGCCACCAGGGATATAACCTTTCTGCTGCATTTGCAGAATATTGCCATTGGCGTCATAGGCTGTGCCATTGTCGGTTCCATTGGCGCCCATATTCACGCTAAAATCGAGGCCGGCCGTATTATTCCAGCCATCTCCCGCCAACTGTTTAAAATCGGCCAAAAGCAGCCGGTTGGCCGCATCATAAGTATAGCCGTAACTGCGTTCTACACCAGCGCCCCTGCTTTGCCAGCGCATGCCGGCGATATTACCGTTGTATTGATTGTGCTCGTAGCCCCAGTCGTAACTCAGGTCCATTCCAAACCAACGATCGGCTATAGCAACAGAAGCTGTCACACCGCGGTTATAACCTGTCCAGTTCAGGCCTTTCAACCAGCCACGGATATTATAGGTAAATTCCTGTGTTTCCAGGTAGCCGCTGGCGCCGGAAAGGTTGTCTTCAGCAGCACGCTGCCCCAGTTCTTTTTTTCTTAGCTGTCCCAATGCATCGTATTCATGATGCGCCATAATGCGGCGGGTAGCGGCATTATCATCGAGTGTTTTGCGCACTTCTACCAGTCTGCCGCCATGATCGTAGTCCATTTCAGTATAAACACGACTGCTGGTATAGCCGCTGGGATTGTTATGTACGGCATAACTGCTGATTACCTTGCCTGTAAAATCGTAACGATTGGTAGTGATGTCCAGCCCGCCTTTGTAGTTATCTGCCTGCAACTGCACTACCCTTCCCCTGCTGTCGTAAAAGGAGGCTGTCTCCAGCCAGGCGCCCAATTCGAGGTTATAGGCGTTTTCAAGTACGCGGACGCGTGTGCCGGTTACCATGCCTTTTACCTGTTCATTGGTGCTGCCCGGAAGTGGCTCGCCCCAGGCGTTACTGCCAATGCCCAGTTTGCTGTCATTGGAGGCATTGTAGCGCTTGGATGTCCAGTTATAATTATCGTAATAGGTAAAAGTTAAAGGAATATAACCTGCAGCGTCTAAAGGCAATGGTTCAACAGGGTTCATGTTCAATTCCTGGGTACTGGTGAAAGCTATTCCATCAGGCCCGATGATCTCCGTTTCAAACTCCTTGCTGCCTTCCAGTTCGCCTTCGAAGATCACGGCGCTGGTGGCTTTATACAAAGGGCGTCCATCATGAACGTTTACATACAATATATCAGGGGTGCCAGCAGTACGGCTGCTATAGGTACTGGTAGCTACGGCAGCTGCATTATTACCCAGGCTATTCACATAATCCTGCAATGCAGAACGGTTGCTGTTACAGCTGAGTATGCCTGTCTGTACCGGGTGGTTCAGGTTATCATAAATGGTAGCCAGCCATTGTTTCAGAGGCTTTGCCCGCATATTACCATCCTGCGTAAACACAAGCCGGTCGCGGACATCATACACCATATGTACCCAATCGGCGCCAGGCACTTTCTTTGCTATCAGCCGAAGCCGGCCATCATATGCATATCTAAAACATAGTTCATTAACCGCGGTACTATTGCCAGCGGGGTTCCAGCCACTATTCCTAAATGCATCCACTGCCAGCGGCGGCATTACAAAACGCAACTGGTTCAGATCATCATATATATAATAGGTGCATAACCAGCCGTAATGATCGCTTATGCCGGGAGCGCCGGCAGCTATCTCTACTTTCTTCAGCACCACCTGCCCTTCTTTGTCTTTGTATTCCACTACGCGTTTACCCTGCTCGTCTGTGGCAACGGTGCGGAAAAGCTCGCCACTGCCATAATAGCCTTGAAAAACAGGTAAAGCTGTCTCATCCAAACCTATCGTGAAAATGGCGACCTCATTAGCGCCTGCTGTTTCATAGGCAGTAGCAATACCACGCTGGCTACCGGCCCAGCTGTTTCCCGGTGCAAAGGTTTTAAGCACGCGGTTCAAAGGAGAGGCTTCATAATCTGTTTGGCCATAATAGACTTGTTCTCCGGGATATTGATCCTGCATGGATGATTGCTGCTGCGCAAAGGGATTGATTTTAAATGCACCATTGTTTTCAGCAGCATAAGGCAGGTATTTATATGCTTCACGGCCAAAAGCATCATACACAACAGGTGACACCAGGTCTAACCCTGCAGGGCTTACGCCACGGGCCACTGTTTGCAATGGCCGGCCAAGACCATCGGCATATTGGGTGGTTTGCTGAACATGAGCAGCATCGCCGGCAACGACAGCCTGTTCTGTTGTCATAGGGACCAATGGTTGCCAGCTGCGTATATAATTAACTGGTATGCCTGTAGCATAAGCCGAAGGCGGCGTTACTATGGTAATGGCAGGGCCTGGTAAGCTATTAGCACCAGGACGATTGGCTGTCTGAGACAAGGCATGAAACGCCATGCCGGCACACAAGAAAATACATACAGCCAGAAACCTGCATAAAAAACGGATGGGTTGGGTTAAGTCGGGCATATTTAAAGGTTTAGCGGGATAATTTAATCAGTGCAATCTTCAACCTGGCCAGCCAGGTTATAACATATTTTTTTTATGATATTACCTTCCTGGTCGCGAACTAATTTCAGGCGGTTAAGGCTATCATACTCATAATACGAAATACGCCCCTTGCTATCCGTTTGCGAAGTCATTCCTACCTGCGGCAGATGTGTGTAAGTTTGCATCTGCGCGTTTTCCGGCAAAAGCCGTATTTCATCGATCAGTAATGAATTCCCGCCTGCAGCAATTCTTACAACCTGGCTTCCATTCAAAGCAACCCTGTAGCTGCATAAGTACCACCCGTTAGGCATCAATACCCTGCTACTATTCACAATAGTGCCAGCCTCTACTGCAGGCACATTACCTCCTTTCATCCAAAACGAAAAATCATAAGTTCCAGCGGGCATCTGCTTATTAACCAGAAAGTAAGCACTGCCGGAAAGGCTCATACAGCGTTTTCCTGTAACAGCTTCGGAAGACCAGCTACTGCCACTGCCAATAAATTCACCGTCATCGGTTTCAAAGCTTGTCGCAAAAACCTGTTCATAATGCGCATTGGTTGCAACAGCTATAGCATACTTGCCACCGTAACCCCAAATGTAAGACGTAGGCACATCAGCTTCTTTTGCCGCTTCCTTTATATTGCCATCCGTGGTATATGAAGTATAATCAAGCCGCTTTTCATAATCATTATCCAGCGTTTTTGTTTCCAGCGATCTGGGTACAATTATGTCGGCAGCTGGCGCCCATGCATTGCCATTCCAAAAACCATAATTGGTTTTGGAACTCGACAAATGAATACCCGCTTTTGAAATAGATTTTTCAATAACAGGATTCCATATATGCCGGCTTACCATTGTAGCATAGGGCTCTACCCCAGGAAAATCTGCCGGATATTTCATTGTGGTTATTACCTGCTCTTTCTTACTGTTTTCAACCGTACCGGATGTAGGTTGCAAATGATCCAGATTAGCATAAGAATAGGTTTTGATTGTAGTCCCTCCATCCAATTCTTCATATGTTTTTGTAAGGAGGTCAACATCTTCATGCATCCTGGCATCTTCATAATAGAAATTGACGCCGTATTGATAAATATTCCCAAATAAATATTCTTCAAAAATAAACGCATCGATATCACTAACATTATAAGGAATGTAAGTAGTTGGGGCGATCAGAAATAATCCGGAATTAAATTCATTCTGCCTGAATGTTGTATATACATTAGAAGTCCGGGCAGTAAGAGCGTAAGTCCCATTATCATTTTTATACCTGCTTTTACTTTGTAAGAGCGGCTGCTCCGTTCCCCTGTCATGCAAATAATAATCCCTTGCAGAATACGGATGGGGAGGTGTTATATAGCTATCACTTAATGATCTTGGCAATGAATAAGAGTATTCATTTTTACCGGTATTATTTGCCTGGTCGCCAAGATACTCTGTTACATCGAGGTAAACTACTGGCAGGCTATTAAATACCGAAAGGGGGGATGTAGGATTTCCGTAGTAGGTATCACGGTAGCGCTCAAATGCTTCAGAATTATAAGGCGTATCCCATTGTGCTGTTCTGGCGGCAAACAAATACCGTTGCGGCATCCAGAACATCTCACGGTTAATTTCTTTAGCTATTCCCCCTGCCCCATAATCGTAAGTCTTTTTAAAAGCGAGTGTATTGTCGGAGTGATAACTTCTTATTTGTTTTATGCGAAAACCTCCTACATTTTTATTGGAGTAATTTTCCCAGCCACTTTCCTGGCTATAGTTATAAATATTAGTAGCCGACTGATTGGGCTCAAATTCAAAAATCGTTTTACCTCCTGTTGGGTATTTGATTTCCTCCAACATACAGGCCTTGGCATAATAGTGATCCGGCTCCCTGAATGAACTGCCAATACCGCGCCGGATAGCCGGTAAAAAAACTTCGGGTATCGGGCCATTGCCAATCCGTCCCGTATAATACCCCCAATAATCTTCCTGGAAACTTGCATTATAGATCGTTGAATAAGGCGGCAGTTCCATTGAATTGTACTTGAACTGATAGTCTTCACTCTTTAAAGTACCCGACTGTCCAAAGATCTTGATTCCTGAAAGTTTCAGTCTTAAATTATTGGCGCCGCTGCTCCCAAAATAACCATGCTCAAATTCAATACGTTTCACTCGCTTATTTAAAATCCTGTCTGTAATTTCAATTGAAACAAGTCTCGTTTTTGATAAATCCTGCCGGTCGTCCAGGTAATTAAAATTGTATTGGGCTTCAGATGTGGTAATGGTCGAAATGTTCATCAGCTTGGTTGGTATGGCATAACTCCCTGGCTGACGAATATCTTTGAAAGTTTCATTGGGTTTACATTGTGAAATCCAACTCCTGCCTTCGACCTGCCCGGTTCCATCACAAATAAACTCAATCCAAGGGCCATATTCCATCGCTAAAGTATACCCACGGTAGTTCATGGCGCTGTTTCCACGTGTATAGGAAATCGTCACGGTGTCTTTTAGATCACTGCTGATTATCTTTGTAAGATATATGGTAGAAGCAATGCCCTCAAAGCCAGCATCTTCAGAAAAGGGAAGGTCAAAGATAAATATGGTGCCGTCTACATCTGTTATTCTAAAACCGGTACTCACTTGTTCTATTTTACAGTTGCTGTAAGGCAATTGCCTGATCTCTCCGGTAACATAATCCTTTCTGAAAACACCGCTTTTACCATTACCAAGATTAAAAAAATAACGCTCAGGATTTAAATTCTGCGTTTTAAGAATCCTCAGGAAGTCGGCCATCAGCAGACCGGGATTTTGAACCGCATAGTTGTCAAGGTAGGCTTTGGTAGGCCCCCCTGTCGTTGCCATGCCATTAGGCGCAATAAAGAACGAAATACATCCAATTGAGCTTAGCGTCCATCCAAGCCCCGTTGGCGTAGCTACATCCTGCACCTTTATGCCCCCGGCATGGTAGGATAAACTAACGGGTATATCTATCTTCTGCGACTTTATATTAAATAGTGGTATCGAAATATTCGGAACGCCGGTACTATAATCAACAGGCATTTCTCCATACCTTGCCAAAGCCGCCGCATCAGGGGTCATTGCTGCGACCTTAGGCATCTCAATTGTTGACTGACAAAAAATAACAGGAGAAACAAATAGAAAGAGAATAAGGTTGAGGAATTTCATAGTCTTTTAAGGTTTGTAGGTTGCAATAAAGCGGGTAAGAACAGTGCTAAAGCATATCAGCAACAAGGAGGAGATGTATTAAAAATAGAACTATGGCTGTCACCAAAACCATTCCGAGCCAGCATAAGAGCTCTGAATGGCCAGTAAAATGTATAAAGAGACATGACAAGTTTTTTAAGTTAATCGGGCAAAGCCTCAATTAAAAGGTTTACGGGCATAATTATAGTAAATTTTATTCATACAACCATCCTGCCTGTTATATTTACTTATGCCCTCCAGGTTTCAACTCGTCGGGAGTATCATTGGTAAAACTATCCCATGTCTCCCTCGAAGGTGTATTAAACAAGGCCCTGCAGGCAGCTAAATGAACCTCCTCCCTGGGATTAAATGCATTCGATGCCATATAACGCTTTAAACTGTATAACAGTTGCCTGGCAGCAGGCCTGTTCGCCAGATCAGAGAACAAATCAGCACTGCATATCATCAACTTACCTTTACCAACTTTTGCTTCCATCAGGAGCCCAAGCTTCCGGTTCATGAACCAGGTGTCTATTGGCTGCACAAGCGGGCGAAAGCCGGCAGGAAAATCTTCAAGATGCATCACCTGTGCATTATTTACTATCTCCCACCATTGCAGGTCGCTGTGATAACTCGTTGGAAAATCTTTAAATGCTGCACTCGCAGTATCTATCCATATACCTAATGTATGTGGCGGCCGCATTTTAAACCAGGAAGTATTCCAGAACACCGGCGTAAAGTATTGTACGATCTCTTTGCCTTTAACCACTCTGCCTGCCGCATTCATAAATACGGTACCACCTTTCTTCAAAACTGCTTCAGCTTTGGCATCTAATGTATCGGTATAATAAATCTTCGCAGAAGGCTCCTCCACTGACTTCGGGTATACCCAGAAATCCCATTCATTGGCAATAGCTGTATTTTCAATAAACGCTTCAAGACGTAACCTCGAAGCTTTCTGAACCAGGTTTAGTGAAATGTAGCCTCCACCTAAAGCCGTATTGCCTGTATCGGCAATTTCATTTTGGGTCACAGTACCCGCACCAAACACTTTCTTATTTTCATCAACAATACGCCAGCTGATAACAATATTTTTTAAAGGGGCAGCACCATGATGACAGATCTCCAGGTTAACATTAAACACTTCATCATTGGTATAAGTAAACTTAGGCATCCTGCTTAACAGAACAGTGGTATCACAGAAACGTCTCCATTCCTTCGCATGGATATAACCTTTCTCCTTCCACATCGCATTCAGCACGCCCACCAGGGCAGTACCCTGACCTGGAAAGTCCTGCAGGCCCAATAATTGAAAACCAGCACTGTTACGGGTTCTGAGCGACTTTTCTATTTCGTTCTTATAACACAGCGCCTGCAACTTACCCGAAGCCATTAAAAAATCTCTGGCCCACGGCCCCATTCCATGACGCTCCAGGTCGGCTTTAAACAACTCTAAATTCCTGGCCCGGGTAACGCCGATATAAGAAGGTATTTCGCTGAAGTCGGGAAAAGCGCACCATTGTCCCATTTCATGCGTGATATAAGGTATTTTAAAAGTATCGATCTTTTCATGGTAATCCGTTAGTGTCTCGGGCCTGGTTTTATTCCAGTTCAACCCCCTGGGACCGGATTTAATCATAAAGTCGCCGCCGGGATACAGCGGCCAGCTCATAGCCACGGAAGCGCCTGTATATAAATGCCGGCTGTCTTTTGCTTTCCAGTATTCAACAAACTGCTGCAGGTATTTTACCTGGTTGCGCCCTGCCGGTTCATTTCCTGCCGCAAACAAACAAAACGAAGGATGATTGCCATAAGCCTTCATGATACGCCCTGTTTCTTCATATAAATACTGATCTATAAAACGATTATCGCCCAACGAAGTGCCATGATTAGGCCAGGTGGGACCTTCTACCTGGAGATAAAAGCCGGCTTCGTCAGCAGCTTCAAATGCCGCTTCCGGAGGACACCAGGAATGAAAGCGGAAATGGTTTAATCCCCACTCTTTGGCTACCGCATAAACCTTTCGCCAGCCCGCCACATCCATGGGAGGATATCCTGTTAGCGGAAATTCACAATTATTAAGATCGCCACGCAAATGCAATTTCTTCCCGTTGATCTCAATAGCACGTGCGCCTGCTGTCAACTGCCGCATGCCAAAGCTGGTTTCACGGTAGTCTGTTGCGCCCTTATACTGCAACGCTAAAGACAGTTGATATAATGCCGGAGAAAACTCATCCCACAGTAACATATCTTCTCCTAACAGCAGTTCTGTTACCACTGCCGCCGTATCACCCGGCCGTACAGCGAAACTTACAGCTACAGGTGCCGGAACATGCGTTTTGGCACTGTTTACGCTTTTGGCATTTAACAAAACCCTTCCTTCAGCCGGCGTACTTTCATTATTAACGATTGTAATAACCACTTTGGCTTTCTTTGAACTGATATCAGGAAACACCTGTACTTCATTCATATGTACCACGGGCCTGGACTGTAATAATATTTTGCCAACAATGCCATTCCAGTTGCCCTGTGTATGATCACTGACACTATGCGAATCCGGCCCCACATTTCTGTCTTTGATGCTGTTGTCTACACGAATGGTCAGCGTATGCGCACCTGCGTTTAAGTTATCGGGCAATGTAAACAAATGAGGCGCCACCAGGGAATTGCAGCTGCCCACCATCGTAGCATCAACCCATACCGTAGTTTGTATATGACTTCGCTCCAGTTGCAGCGATATGTTTTTACCTGCCCAGTCCTTAGGAATTGTAAACTTACATTGATACCAGGCCGCTCCTACATAATGTTTAACAGGTGTAAGCCAGAAGGGGATCTTGATGTTTCCGGGCACACGCCAGGGAGCCATGGAAGTACGGAAATAGAAAGAGCTGTCATAAATGGTTCCTGTCCATTTCGTGTGCAAACCAACATCATCACCAAGACCTGCCTGGCTCATAGAACCAGGTAGCGTTATCGAGTCCCGAAGTTGTTTTAAATACCATTGCTGCTTTATGCCCACATCATCCCTATCCATCTCAAAATTCCATCTCCCGGCCAATGAAAGCTCCTGGCAAATGGCAGCCAAATGCAGGAACAGCAGCGCAACCGTGATACACCATTTAAAATTACTCTTACTCATATGCAAACAATTTTAAGTATCAATGACCTATCATCATCGTCTCCAGGTCTTCCAGCGTTTTGCCTTTTGTTTCCTTCACTTTCAACCTTACAAATACAAAACCTGCGGCACAAATACCTGCGTAAATGTAAAATGCCTTTTCCTGTATCTTTTCAAACAACGGCGGAAAAGTGAATACAAGTATAAAATAAGCAAGCCACAGGCAAACAGTAGCAACCGAAGTAGCTTCTCCTCTCACTTTAGTTGGAAAGATCTCCGCTATCAATACCCAGGTAACAGGCGCCAGCGACATCGCATACAACCCGATGGCGCCCAGTAAGAAAAATGAGACCGCCGTTGATTTTAAAGCAAGCAGTTGCACTATAACAACATAACAGATGGCCAAACCGGCGGAACCAATCAGCATCAGGGGCCTCCGGCCCAGTTTATCCACCAGCAACATCGCCACTATGGTAAACAACAAATTCACGCTACCGATAAATACAATCTGGAGCAGCTGATCATCCTGTGATGCTCCAATACTTTCAAATATTTTCGCGGAATAGTTGAATACGGTATTGATGCCGCACAATTGTTGAAAAGCGGCAAGCCCTATGCCTACGATCACTGTAGGCAGCACTGCTTTCGAAAACACCTCGCGAAAGCTGGCTTTCGATACATTTTCCAGTGAACGGCTGATATCACGCAACGACGATGCAGCGTAAGCTTCGCTGCCAAGTTTACACACAACCGCTTCCGCTTTGCTGTGCTTTCCCTTTTTCACTAACCAGCGCGGACTTTCCGGTAACCATAGGGCGCCGATAAAAAATAAAGCGGAAGGAACCATACCAAGACCAAACATCCATCGCCAGGCATCGCTGCCTATGTTCCGCAATTGATAATTCACAATATTCGTAACAAGAATACCTATTACAATCGTCAACTGGTTAATGGCAACAAGTCTGCCCCTTAATGGGGCCGGCGATATTTCGGCTATATACATGGGCGATAACACCGAAGCCATACCCACGCCAATACCTGCACAGAAACGCGAACAAACAAATATATTACGCGAAAAAGAAAACGCCATCGCCAGTGATGAAGCAGCAAATACAACAGCAGCAACAAGAAGCCCCGAACGGCGTCCATACCTGTCACTCATCCAACCGGCTGCCAGGCAGCCGGCAATAGCGCCAAGTGCAAGCGACCCGGTGGCAAATCCCTCCCAGTAAGCATTCAATCCAAACTGCTTTTCCAGAAAAGGTAAAGCCCCGGATATCACAGCAAAGTCAAATCCAAATAAATAACCACCCAGGGCCGAAATAAATGCAATGCCCAACAGGTATCCCTTCCTGAATCCCTGGTCCTGCTTCGGCGCTGATACCGCTCCATCTGTATGATTCGCCATGATTAAAATTTAAGCGTGGTTTTATATTGTATCGTTGTATGAATATTGTTCACTTTCAGAAAACGTTTAGCCGCCCCGAATTCAGGAATGGCGCCGGGTACAGGCTCCAGGTCTACCAGGTAACTTGCATTTTCCTGCATAGGACGGAGATACAATACCATTTCGCCCGACGAGCGTCCTAATAAATTACGCATACCAATTTGCCAGGGCAGGCCATTATAAAAGTTATCGGCAACAAGTTCACCACCCACAAACCCCATCCCGGTGTCGCCGGTATAGTCAACATCCACCAATACATCATTCACACCTTCTGGCATCGCAGCAGGAAAACCAATCGCCCATTTTTTACTACTCAGTTCTTTGATAGTAAGTGGAAAACGCTGCGATGGGAGGTTCACGCGGTAAGAAGTAAAAACGCCGTCATCCGCCGCTTTCTCCAGTTTGCCTGTTGTGATACCAGGTAATGCAGCTATACGTGGATAAATATGAAAACCGCATACAGGCAAAGAGTCGATTAAGAGATCAAGCTGGTTACCTTCCTGTAATACCACAGCATCGGAGAAGAACAAATGACGCTTCTCCCCTATAGTAACAACATACGATTGTAAAGCAAGACTTTTATCTATCACCAGTATATTCCTGTCGCCATGTGCAGAAGCAATGGTAAAAGCAGCAACCCGCTCCCTGCAGTTTACAAGTGTGCTGCCAGCGGCTTTATTTACGGTAACTGCTTTCTTATTCTTCACCTGTATATTACCGGCGAAAGAAAACGCTCCCCTTGCACTATCCTGCGTGAAGAAAACATAGTAGGGAACAGCAGCCTTTGTATCTCCTGCAAGCAACTGGGCCGTTGCATAGTTTAAACGAACACCGCCCATATCAAAGTTAAAAGGCAGGATCATATTTTCACCGCTTTTCATATCCAGGCCTCCTGACTCAGGAATAACAATGTGCTTATCCCTGGCTTTAATATCGATCCTGAAATTTCTTTGGTCGGCCATGGTCGTATCATCCTGGAAATTATTCAGGAACACAAAACCTGCATTATCTTTTACCCGCACGGCATAGCGCAGATCGCTTATGTTTTCCGGCTTCAGCTGTCCCGCATTATCAGGCAATACCGTATGCATGGGCGCCAGGAGATGTCCAAAATCTCTCAGGAAAAAATGAATGAGTTTCAGCCGGTGAAATCCTTCACGCACCTGCCCATATTCACCGATAGGCGCCTGAAAATCGTAAGATATTTTGGGCAATGCATAAGCTTCATCACTTAAGAAACCCAACTCCCCGCGTGGCGTTGATCCGCCATGGTACATATAATACCCTACACCATTGGCGCCGCTGCCAAGACAACGATTGATCATAGCATCAAAACTCTTGTGTACCGCTACCGGACGGCGCGAATAAACAGATGCAATGCCACTGCCAAGCTCTGCAGCAAAAACAGGATAACTGGCAGGGTTATAACGCACAGGCGCATAGTCGGGAACACGCCTCATGTCTTTATAAAGAAAAAACGGGGAATAATCCCGTTTAGGTGTCCAGAACGGGTACGCATAGGCAGCAGTTACCGGAATAGATTCACCTGGTATGATGGCCGCATTTCCCCAGCCCGTTGCCGTATAAAAAGGAACTACCATACCCGCCTTTACAGCAAGTGCCTTCAATACCCGCATATGGTCATTTCCCAATTCCGCAAATGGATTCTTTTCCCTTGATATGCCCACTCCTTCCTGTGTCACAGCCATATCGCGGTCTGCGACTGTCATTTCCCTGGGTTGCCCCAGGTAAGTAAGCCCCCAGGGCGCAGCAGAATGCTGATACTCGTTCTCTATCTGTATGCCAACAACAGGTCCGCCATCCTTGAAATAAAGCCCGCTTAATTGTTTCCCTATCTCCTTGTAAAACCGCTCTACATAAGCCAGGTAAGCAGCATCATTGGAACGTACATTACAGGGCCTGCCTAAAAGCCAATCCGGCATGCCGCCATTGCGAACTTCACCATGACAAAAAGGCCCTATCCGTACAATTACGGGCATATTGTTTTGCCGGCAAAGCGTGATGAATTTCCGCAGGTTCCTGTCTCCATCCCACCTGAATACGCCTTCTTTTTCTTCATGAAAATTCCAGAACACATAAGTTGCGATCATGGATACACCGCCAGCTTTGATCTTCCTGATCGACTCATCCCAGTATTGTTCCGCATAACGCGAAAAATGAAACTCCCCGGTCACGGGTACTACAGGCGCACCATTCATTTCAAGGAAGGCGCTGTTTACACGTATCACCGCACCATCCGGCCCCTCCCCACCCATTCGCAAACTTCCTGTGTCCATCCCGGACGCCTGAACACTGGCATCAATTGTAAATACACGTTGCCCCGTTACTTTCCAACAGCAAATAACATATAGCAGTACCAAAGGCAAGCATCTTATATTCATATTCGAATCGTTGACATTTTAAACTTCACGGCTATACATCTTCATTTGTCTGTCACTACCGGTAGCGCCATCATCTCATACTGCTTTATTACAGCCAGGTGCGTTATGGCACCCTGGTGGCTGTTATCGGCACGCAACACAGCTTCAAACAAACCGGAAGCCTTTTCTACTCCTTCACCACCCATACCCAGGTGTCCCAATCCCATCATATACAAACAGTGAATCCGGTTTCGCTCATCGAGATCAGCATCAAAAACAAGAAGATCTGGTAATGATACAGCGAAATAGTCAATAGAAATATGATCTTCAATATGTTCTTCTCCAAATGCAATAAGCCGTTCGAATATCTCTCTTGCTTTTTCTTCCTCTCCGAGTTTCAGCCATGCCAGTCCCTGGTAAAAGATCTTGTCGGGCTGAGGATCATTATAAAACACTGCCTGCACAGGTTTGCTGATACCTTCCGTTGCCTGCCGGTAATAAGAAACAGCTTTCTTATGATCCGGTATCTTTTCCAATGCCAGTCCTTTCAGGAACGCGATATCATTTTCCTGGCAGCCATACAATTTGCCTTCGCCTAAATTCTCCGGGTAATTTTCGGCCGCTTCAAGCAGGCGTAGGGCATCCTCAGGCAAGCCGCCCGCAATAGCCTCCCTGGCAAGCGCCAGGTGGCAAATAAGATGCTGGTTCACTACCTTTCCCTCTCCTCCTTCCCAGGGATGAAATGTAAAATCTTCCAGTAATGTCTTTGCCTTGCTGAACCCGCCCGTAATATTATATAAAGTGATCCGTTCCAGGTACAGATCATCACGTTGTATAACAAGATCAGGATAGCTTTCCAGCAACTGCAGCCTTTCCAGGGCGCCCACATTCATCTTCCGGTGTAACTGGTCTAATTCCATTAATACACGCGCATCGGAAGTATCGAGCTGAAAGGCATACCGGAGCGTTGTCAGCGCTTTATGGGCATCCTGCCGTTTGTTATAATAGGCAAGCGCCAGGTTGCGGAATACGGTAGGAAATTGATCATCGATGGCTGCCGACTGCTCCCAGCAACTGATGGCCTCATCATATTGACGTTTGTCGTACCAGAAATTACCAACAAAATAAAGCGCCTTTGCATCCGTGGGATTTACTTTTAGTGCTGCCTCAAGAATACAAAGCTCTTCCAGCCGGTTAGGAAAAATAAAATCCGGTGGCCGGGAAGCCCCTTCCCTAAAGCAGGCCAGTGCAGTTTTACGGTCACCTGCCAGCAACGCAAACCAGCCCATATAATAAGGAAGCAATGTATAATTATTCATTTCGTGGCAGATCTCAAGGAATTTACCCGCATCACGGTAAAGCCCCGCATGAGCATAGTCCAGTGCATATTCAAGATAGTTATGCTCCCAGTTCCTGCTAATGTGTTTCAGGTGATGCAAAGCCGCTCTCGCAGCATCATTATCAGGGAGCAGCAGGTATTGCTCAAAAAGACAGCCGAAATTAAACGGGTCGATACCAAGGCTTTCTTCCGCAAAAGCAAGCGCAGCCTCGGCCCTCCCAAGTTTTCTCAGTATGAAACACCTGGCATGCCTGGCCGAATGACTGTTATAATTACGAAGAAGGGACTTCTCGATAAAAACCAGCGCCGCCTCAAAATCGCCCTTTTTACAGGCAAGCCGCGCAAGGTTGAAAAATCCTGCATGCTGCCATGCATCATTCCACACACATTTATAGAAAGCATCAAACGCTTCCTCATTCTTTCCCTGGAAAACCAGCGACCAGCCCAGGTTATAATAAGCCTCCGAATCGTAAGGATTCGGGTTACGCCGGGTAAGCGTAGCAATCGCCTGCCTGAAATAGCCTTCCGCCTTTTCAAACCGGCCGGCTTTCAGGTTCCGGAGCCCCAGTGCATTGTTATTCCTTACATCGCCGGGATGACGCCTCAATGCCTCTTCATAATATCTTTCAGGCGCAAAGGTCGCATGGCGGTATTGCTCCAGGTGTAAACCTGTTAAATAAAGCTCTTCGTTGTCCGCTATTGCTTCGGGCTGCCTGGCAGCCTGTGCGGCATCAGGAATCTCCTTCTGCTCTGCCTTTACCTCCCGGTAACTTACTAGTTCCTTCTTAGTATCCAGATCCGTTACTACCAGGTAGATCTTCCCGGTAGCAGCAACACCGTCAAGCGAAACCACCTTGCAATATGGCTGCTCAGGTGAGGTAGCAGTTACTACCTCGAATACAGGAACGCCGGCCATGAAAAGCACGATCTTAACGCGCTTGTACGCTGCCGTCGTATACAGCCTGATGTCGGCATTGGCGCCATTCAGCTCAATATTGACAATCGCCTCTTTCGTTGCATTTTTTACATTCCCCACTTCCCTGTACGGCATGAAATATTGCACGAACGTCTTTTCCTCGTAAGGATGCAACCAGGAAAAATCCGGCTGGTTATCGGTGAACACGCCCGTCATTAACTCTATATAGGGACCATCCTCATCGGTAAGATTTCTGTCCCATGCCTGCCCGAATGCACCATTGCCCCAGGTCCACTGCTTCTTTCCCGTAGCTACATGATGATCTGCCACATGTAATAACCCGCCCTGTACATCGTGCTCATACCCTCCGATAAAATCATATTCAGATCGTATAGCCATATACGAGGTTGGCACAGGTATATTCTTATAACGGGAAATATCAGTCCCCGGCGCATAGTTCACCTTATAGTATTCTCCCTTTGCAATGGGAAAAGAAGAGACATCACGCTTGCCATGATCGAAAACCGCGTACACATCAGGCGGAAAAACAGATTGATAATGATCATTTACTTTCACCGCCGGGTTCGCCCACCACAAAAACGTTTGCGCAAACGGCGTACGATTATAAAGCCTTCCTTCTATCTCTATATAAGCTTTGTCAGGATAAAGTCTGAAACCTGCTCTCCCCTTCGTCCGGAACATACGTTCTACCTCATTCACCCAAACGGTTTTACTGCCATCGGCATGTTCTTCAATCGTGAAATCTACAGGCTCGAATGTAGAAGGACGGTGATGCTGGGGCCAGTTGAATTCAATACCACCCGATATCCACGGACCGGTTAAGCCAACCAAAGCAGGCTTTATGACACGGTTATAGTACACAAAATGCCTGTCCTTCACTTTGTCATAAGCCATCTGTATCCTGCCTCCCAGCTCCGGCAGTATCATTACCTTAATGTACTTGTTCTCCAGGAAAACCGCATGATACTTCTTATCGATCTTCTCATCATAGATCTTCTCAATTACCGCATGCGGATAAACAACGCCACTGCTTCCCTGGTAAACCCTTCTTTCAAGAAACATCGGATTCTTTTCAGGAGTTCCCACGGGATATGTAGGAATAATAACCTCCTCCTCCCAAACCATTACTTTATTCTGCATACAGCAAGCAATATTTTATCAGTCAAAATAAATGGTTTTACAAAGCCCAGGCAATAGAGTAATTTTAGGATTAGATGGATTATTTTTCGGTTGCAGCATATTATGATACCAATGAAGATCTTCAGAAAAAAAGATGGCTTCCAGGGACAAAAAGCCATCGTCATCCCTAAGTCGGTATATACCGCAAAATGCACTAAAGATCCAATGATCAGTAACCTGTTCATCACGAACATAGGTTATTACCCCAATGCGCATTATCACTTCAGAAGCAGGCCCAGGGGAACAGACCAGCATATACTTATTTTCTGTCATGAGGGAAAAGGTTATGTAACCATAGAAAGCACTGAATACACGATTAACCCCGGCGAGTTTATCATCATCCCCATGAAAGCAAGCCACACCTATACAGCAGATAAAAGCCATCCATGGACAATTTACTGGGTTCACTTTAAAGGGAATGCCGCACAGGAAATAGTAAACAGGTTTCAAAAGAACAGCGCCGGCAAGATGTTCCTGCAGTCACCCGGAAAGTGCATCGATCTATTCAACGACATCTACAGCCAGCTCGAAAGAGGATATGGCAAAGACACATTGGCTTACGTGAATATGAGCTTCTGGCATTTTATAGCTGCCATGCTGTTCAATGAAGCGGTGGACGTAAAAGAAACAAAGGACAAGGGCGCCATTGAAAAAGCAATAGACTTTCTCTCCAAAAATGTTGACAAGCCTGTTACACTCGAAGAAATAGCAGCACAGGCCAGCCTGTCGCCGGCCCACTTTTCCGCTACTTTTAAGAAAAGAACGGGCTTTTCGCCCATCGAATATTTTACACAGCTGAAGATCCAGAAAGCCTGCCAGTATCTCCTGTTCACAGAGTTAAGAATTAAAGAAATAGCACAGGAGCTGGGTATAGAAGACCCCTATTATTTTTCTAGGCTTTTCACAAAAGTGATAGGCAGTTCACCAAATCAATACAGGGCAAACAGGCGTAACGATAAACCAATAGGCGGTTAAATAAATTTGTCGTGATCACCCCGCTATTTGTCGGTTTTACCCGGTTGTTTTCCCTGTATTTCCCTGAGATTTGTACCACACACAAAGCAATCATTCTAAAGTACCATCAAATGGAAAACAAAGCACCCGTTATCACCGTACAAACTATTGTCAACGTACCAGTCGCCAAAGCCTGGGAATACTGGTCTGAACCGGAGCATATCACCAAATGGAACAGCGCTTCCGAAGATTGGCATACGCCCAGGGCGGAAAACGACCTGCGTACAGGCGGCAAGTTCTCTTCGCGTATGGAAGCGAAAGACGGCAGCATGGGCTTCGATTTCGGAGGTGTTTACGACCTCGTAAAAGACCAGGAATACATCGGGTATCATATGGCCGACGGCCGACAGGTACAGATCTTCTTTACCGCAGAAGGCAACCAAACCAAAATCGTGGAAAGCTTCGATCCCGAATCTCAAAACCCCATAGAAATGCAGCAGGCAGGATGGCAGGCCATCATGGATAATTTCAAAACATACGTTGAATCAAACTAAAAACCGTTATGGCAAAGATTATATTATTCATGCACGCGTCACTCGACAGTTTTGCTGCCGGCCCAAAGGGTGAAATGGATTGGATTCATGTAGACGAGGAGATCTTCGACTTTGGCGCAGAAAGGATCACCAAAACCAATACGGCTTTATACGGCAGGGTCACTTTTCAGATGATGGAAAGCTACTGGCCAACAGCAGCAGAACAGCCCGGGGCAAGCAAACACGACAGGGAGCACGCTGCCTGGTACAAAAGCACGCACAAAGTTGTCTTGTCCAATACACTCAACCAGGCGGCATTCACTAATACTACTGTGATCGGAAACAACGACGTCGATGCCATTCGCGAATTAAAAAAAAATACAACAGGCGAAATACTGCTCTTTGGAAGCCCTTCAACAGCACACGCACTCCTGGCAGAAAGCCTTATCGATGAGTCCTGGCTTTTTGTAAACCCCGTAGTGTTAGGTGAAGGCATTCCTGTATTCAAAAACAGGAAACAAAAACAGCCGCTGAAACTCCTGCAAACACATGTATTCAGCTCAGGTGTGGTTTGCCTTCGCCACGAACTAAAGTATTAAAACAAATATTCCAGGCATGCACATTAAAAAGCCGCTTTCATCGCCCGTTAGGCAAAATGAAAGCGGCCGAAAAATAATATATCGCTACAGGTGTTGTTTCAACAACACCTGGCTATCGCCTAGTATTTATAAGCAATACCTGATTTCATGGACTGAACGCCACCAAAACCACGGCTTCCGCTACCAGCCATACCTGCGTCTTTATCAGAAGTTATGAGAACAAAAGGGCAACCTTGTTCAGCAGCCTCCTTTTTCAGTTTTTCCTGTGCTTTCTTATCGCCACCAGCAGCAGTTCTGTAGTTGATCATAGATGTTTTTCCCCTTACTTCACCCACTTTATTCAGGCCTGTTACTGCAGATTTGTCTTCCAGGATAACAACATTCTCCCAATCATCTTTTGAAGAAACAATGATTTTTTTGGTAACTTCTTCTACACGGCCACTTTTACCATATACAATTTGTTTTACAGCGTACTTGCTAATCGTTTGCTCCGCATCTTCATTCACGTATTTGTAAATAATAGTGAACTCATTTACCTTAACAACGGTACATTCTACAGTTTTACCATTGTGAAGCGAGATTTTGTCAGACTGTGCAGAAACTAGGGTTGTTACAAAAAAACATAAAGCAGCGAATAATGACTTCATAATTGTTTATTTGGGTTTAAAATTGGGTGCAATTATAAGGTAATTGTATCATTTATTTATTATTTAGGGAATGGCCTGCAAACTTTTATTGAATTAAGTTTACACGCCGGCAGGGGGAAAATATAAATGCCCGTATCAAAAGATACAGGCACTTATAAGTATTATAGCGAACCGTTTCCGGCTTACTTCATCAACGCAATAAAATCATCGAAAAGATACCTGCTGTCAAATGGTCCAGGTGTGCTTTCCGGGTGGTATTGTACGCTGAATGCAGGCTTATTTTTGATACGGATACCTTCAATGGACTCGTCATTCAGGTTCACGTGCGTGATCTCCACATTCGGATGTTTACGCACCGCTTCCGGATCAACACCAAACCCATGATTTTGCGTAGTGATCTCCGATCTCCCTGTCTGCAGATTTTTCACCGGGTGGTTCAATCCCCTGTGACCATGGTGCATTTTAAAGGTAGGAATATCGTTAGCCAATGCCAGCAGCTGATGGCCAAGACAAATACCAAACAATGGCTTCTCTTCAGCCAGAATCGCCTTCAGCGTCTCTACAGCATAAGGCATCGCAGAAGGATCACCAGGTCCGTTGGAAATGAAATATCCGTTAGGATTGAATTCTTTCAAACGTGCCAATGGCGTTTTAGCCGGGTGAACACGAATATGTGCTCCTCTGTCGGTCAAACAGGTAAGAATATTCCTTTTCACACCAAAGTCCAGTACCGCAACTTTCAATGGCGACGCAGGATCACCAAGCTCATATTCCTCGGTAGTACTTACTTCGCTGGCCAGCTCCAGACCGTCCATATCGGGCACTTTAGCCAGTTCTGCTTTCAGTTGGTCTATATCCAGTATTTCGGAAGAAATAATACAGTTCATAGCCCCTTTGGTACGGATATGGGCAACCAGCGCGCGGGTGTCTACATCTTCGATAGAAACGATATTGTTCTCTTTCAGGTAGGCATCCAGTGAATCGGTAGCCTGGTAACGGGAGTAACGCTCTTCGAGATTGCGGCCAATAAGTCCTCTTATTTTAACACTTTTACTTTCTACATCAGTAATGTTCACACCGTAGTTGCCGGTATGTACATTGTTCATAATAAGTACCTGCCCTGAGTAGCTGGGATCGGTGAACACCTCCTGGTAACCGGTCATACCGGTATTGAAGCAGATCTCCCCGGTAGTAGTGCCAGTAGCTCCAAAGGCTTTACCGTGAAAAACATGTCCGTCAGCTAACAGTAATATTGCAGGTTTTTGTGTCTGGGGCATCTTCGTATCAGTAATTTTTTGCAAAAAAAGTATATAAAAATGAAATAAACCTCTAAAATTACCCACACCTTTCCTAACAAGGGTACGGTGGCAAGAAAAAAGGCAAAACCGGTAAACGATTTTGCCTTTTTCAATGTCAAAAGAGCTTCATTATTATTCAGCAGCTTTTTCTTCAGTGTTCGACTCTTCGGCAGGTGCCACTTCTGGCGCAGCTTCTTCAGATGCAGCAGCTTTCTTACGGCTACCACCGGCACGACGCGTTTTCTTAGCAGGCTCAGCAGCTTTTACTACATTGTTACCGTAGATTTCGTTGAAGTCTACCAGTTCAATCAATGCAGTTTCAGCATTGTCACCTACACGAATACCTAACTTGATGATACGTGTGTATCCACCGGGACGGCCGGCCACTTTAGGAGCGATAACTGTAAAAAGTTCTTTTACAGCAGCTTTATCCTGCAGGTAGCTGAACACCACACGGTGCTGGTGGCTGATCTGTAACTCGTTTTCAACCTTTTTGGTTTTGGTGATCAGAGGCTCAACATAAGTCCTTAATACTTTAGCTTTTGCCAGAGTAGTAACGATACGTTTGTGCACGATCAGCTGACTTGCCAGGTTGGCGAGTAACGCTTCTCTGTGGGCTTTCTTACGGCCCAGATTGTTGACTTTGTCTCCGTGACGCATGACATTTAATTTGTAGCCTGTACCGTGTCAGGAATTACAGGCCTGTTATGAATAGCTGTAAATACTACAGCTTAATCTAAATTATCGAGGCCCAGTTTGCTGAGGTCCATACCAAAGTGTAAACCTCTCTCGGTTAACACCTGCTCAATTTCACTCAGTGATTTCTGGCCAAAGTTTCTGAACTTCATCAGGTCTTCCTGTTCGTACTGAACGAGTTCGCTGAGAGAGTTGATCTTGGCAGCCTTCAGACAGTTGAAAGCACGTACCGACAGATCGAGATCTTCCAGCGGTGTTTTCAATACTTTCCTCAGTTGTAATACCTGCTCGTCTACCACATCTTCTTTCTTATCTTCCTTATTATCAAAAGTGATGTTTTCATCAGTAATGATCATCAGGTGCTGGATAAGAATGCGGGAAGCCTGTTTAACAGCTTCTTCAGGATGGATAGTACCATCGGTAGCAACGTCAAGAACCAGTTTCTCGTAGTCGGTCCTTTGTTCTACACGATAGTTTTCTATAGCATACTTCACATTCTTGATAGGAGTATGAATAGAATCGATAGGAATATATCCGAATGGAGCTTCTTTAACCTTGTTCTCTTCAGCTGGTACATAACCGCGGCCTTTCGCTACAGTCAGTTCCACGTCGAGTTTAGCAGTGCTGTCCATAGTACAGATCACCAGCTCAGGATTCATTACCTGGAAGCTTTGGGTTCCTTCACCTATATTGGCAGCAGTGAATTCTGTTTTGCCTTTAATAGATAAAGTGATCTTTTCGCTGGCCACATCGTGCTCAACGCTTTTCTTGAAACGAACCTGTTTCAGGTTCAGGATAATTTCTGTAACGTCTTCAGTTACACCTTTGATAGTAGCAAACTCGTGGTCAACACCGTCGATTTTGATACCTACAATAGCGAAACCTTCAAGGCTGCTCAGTAATACCCGGCGTAAAGCGTTGCCAACAGTTAAGCCGTATCCAGGCTCGAGGGGACGAAATTCAAATTGCCCTTCAAAGTCGTTCGCTTTCTGCAGAACGATCTTATCTGGCTTTTGGAAGTTTAAAATGGCCATTTTATATTCCAGGTTTTAATTATGGACTACTATTTAGAGTATAATTCGACGATCAGTTGTTCCTTGATGTTCTCAGGAACACTTTCCCTGTCAGGGTAAGTAATGAACGTACCAGTTTTCTCTGTGTCATTCCAGTCTAACCAACCGAATTTAGGATTTTTACCGCGAATCTGACTTGTTAAAGCGGTATTGCCTTCGCTTTTTTCTTTCAGACCGATAGAATCACCGGGTTTCAGTTGATAAGAAGGGATATTTACGATAGCACCGTTAACAGTGATATGCTTGTGGCTTACCAGCTGACGGGCAGCAGGACGGGAAGGAGCAATACCTAAACGGAACACAGTGTTGTCTAAACGCGCTTCAAGAAGCTTGATCAGGTTCTCACCGGTAACGCCTTTAATACGTGCCGCTTCTTCAAAAGTGTTACGGAACTGACGTTCAAGAACACCGTAAGTATATTTCGCTTTTTGCTTTTCTTTCAGCTGAACAGCATACTCACCCAGTTGCTTGCGCTTACGGGCAGCACCATGCTGACCCGGAGGGTTGCTGTTCTTGTTTAACCACTTGCCATTTCCGAGAATAGGCTCACCGAAAATACGGCTGATCTTTGTTTTTGGTCCGGTATAACGTGCCATTGCTTTTGTTTTGTGATTTTTTAGTGTCGATGCTTCATCTGTAAAAATCTAAAATAAATGGAGCACCCTGTGTATGAATAAAAGCTGCCTCCCCGCAGGAAAGCAGCATATAATTAAACTCTTCTCTTTTTGGGAGGACGACAACCATTGTGTGGTAAAGGAGTAACGTCTTTGATCATGTTAACTTCAATACCGGATTGTGCCAGCGCACGGATAGCGCCTTCACGTCCTGAACCTGGACCTTTCACATATACATCTACTCTTTTCAGACCTGCTTCCAGTGCAACTTTAGCAGCATCCTGAGCAGCCATCTGAGCCGCATAAGGAGTGTTCTTCTTAGAACCCCTGAAACCCATTTTACCAGCTGAAGACCAGCTGATCACTTGCCCGGTTTTGTTGGTAAGTACAATGATAACATTGTTGAAGGTAGCGCTAACATGGGCGTCGCCATATGCGTCAACTTTTACTACCCTTTTCTTCGCAGCTGCTTTCGCGCTGTTTTGTGCTTTTGCCATAATGCTTTTGAGGTAATCTTCTTTAAAAATCTAAGCCCCTCCTTTCCCCTAAGGAACTATCCGGCGGCTTTATATAAAAATTCCAGAGAACACATACCATATCTTAGCTCCTTGCCCCAGGGCATAGAAACAGGATAAAGGATCCGTTCTCTGGTAAATTCACTATTTCTTAGTGGCCTTTTTCTTACCGGCAACTGTTTTACGCTTACCTTTCCTGGTACGGCTGTTAGTACGGGTACGCTGTCCACGTAAAGGCAACCCTTTACGATGACGAAGTCCACGGTAACAAGCGATATCCAGTAAACGCTTGATGTTCATCTGAACTTCACTACGTAAAGCACCTTCTACCTTTAACTCATTATTAATGACGTTACGGATAGCACCTTGCTCTTCGTCGTTCCACTCATTTACTTTCTTGTCATAGGAGATCCCTGACTGATCTAAGATGTAACGAGCGGTAGAACGGCCTATACCGAAAATATAGGTCAAACCTATTTCGCCTCTTTTGTTCTTTGGTAAGTCTATACCGGCAATACGAGCCATAGTCTTATTTTAGATTTACTATTTTAATTAATGTCAAAAATTAACCCTGCCTTTGCTTAAAGCGAGGATTCTTTTTGTTGATGATGTACAATTTGCCTTTCCTGCGTACAATCTTGCAGTCGGCGCTACGCTTTTTAACTGATGCTCTAACTTTCATAATTGTGTATTTAGCTGTAAGTCTTCACCCGAATGGCTCCAGCTTACTTATACCTGAATATGATTCTTCCCCTTGACAAATCGTACGGACTCATTTCCACTCCCACTTTGTCCCCTGGCAATATCCTGATGTAGTGCATCCGCATCTTACCGGATATCGTGGCCAGAATTTCATGGCCATTTTCTAATTTTACCCTGAACATCGCGTTGCTCAGCGCCTCAATTATTACACCATCCTGTTTGATCAATGATTGTTTAGACATACGATTTTTGGGAGCGCAAAGATAGAAATATGCAATTGAATTATAAAATAAATGGGGACTTTTTTCACGTTTTTGTGAATAAATTCCTTTTTTCAGGCGCAAATATAGGCTTTCCTTACCGGTTAAACAGGTTAACAGGCCATATTATTTCCCAGATGTTCCGCCCCTGCCCCCCAAAATACGGACTGTTCAGCAACCGGTTATAACGAAATCCAAATGTCACTCCCTCCTGGTTCCACCACCGTGTATCAAAGTACATTTCCATCCCCGCCGTCCCAAATCGTGTTGTAACACCGGTACGCAGACTCTTCCCCCCGGTCACATCGTAAAACAGGTTGGCTCTTATCCGCCGGAAATAAACCACCTGCGCCAGCCCCCAGTCCGGCAACCATAACGGCAAATGATAATTGGCCCCCAAACGCCACATCCGCGGATAATCAACAGCCTGGTACCCCCGCGAAAACGGGAAATTGCTCGAAAAACTATACCCGCCGCTGGTATCCCGCGCCTGCCACGACGCCGAAAGCACTATACTGTGCGAAGCCGCCAGCCCCGGTAAATAAAAATTACCACTCGCCAGAAACTGCCGGGAATTGACTCCCTGGTTCAGCGCCTGCCTGTACTGCAGCAGCAACGAATGCCCCCAGTGTGGATAAATATGCTGTGCAGCAGCCTGTATCTGCCCCGAATACTGCACCCTCGCTTCCATATAATGAACGAAACTGATAGGCTTTAAAAGCCGTTTCGCCATCCCGGTCCAGTTCGCATCCACCGCATTGTAAGAACTCGTAAATACCAGCGACCGGTATTGCTTTCCACCCGAAAGCAGCAACGGCAAACGCAACCCCACCGTTCCCACCGTTTCATTCCAGTTGAAAACCGTATCCCGGTTATACCTGATCCGCCGCTGCCAGGTCTGGTTCAGCGATACAAAAGGCTGCACAAACCATCCCCCATAAGTTCCGGTATACCCTACCCTGCTGAAGCCCTCATTTTCATTATACACATATGAGAGCTCGCTTTGCAGCGTATTCAGCACATTCTGGCCGTAAACGGTGAAACTGAACTCCGGATCGTCATAATCAGGCTGCCAGCTGTGAAAATTAAACAGCCCCTTCGCCTTGGGATACTTGCGCACCGCATAACCTCCCTGCTGCACCTGCTCCAACGTCTGGTTCCACACGGGCTGAAAGGGATGTTTCACATAAAGGTTTTCCAGGCTGTCGCCGCTCGCCTTTACCGCCTGCCACGCCGACTTTAAAGCCCCAAGCCGGTACCCGTCGGCTGTAAACGCTGCCGATACTACAGCACCGCTTTTATCTACCGCCCCCTGGTAAAGACCGGTCTTGTAAACCGATAGCCGGAAATGATTACCCGAACGGCCCACATAAGCCCAGATCTCGTCATTTCCATTATTGCTCGATGTATACAAAAGGGTATCGCCCTGCACAACAGGATAGCTGAGCAAACGGTTGGCAAATCCCAGAACGGTTTCAACCTCCCCGCCTTCCACCGGCTGACGCTCTATCGACATCTCGCCGGCCGGGTTTCTATTCAGCCAGTAAACAAACCGGTCGTCAGCTGAAAACTTGGGATAAGAATATACATATCCCGCCCTGTTCTTTAAATTCCGCAAAGTATTTCCGCTGCTGTCCATCAAAACAATACTGGACTCCTGGCCGGCAGAAAATTCCGCAGCAACAATGTAACGCCCGTCATGCGCCATATCAGGAGCAAAATATCTTGTTTTCCGGGTAACGACTTTCGATCGCCCCGTTGCCACATCAAGCACCCGTATCACACTGTATTCCTGATACCCCCAGCGCACATGCGGCTGCCAGGCGGCATAAACCAGTTTGTTATTGTGGTAAGAAAAATAGTTGTCATTGGCAATGTCTCTCACAGCAATCTTCCGCTCCGTGCCATCTTCCTTTCTTTCGTAAAAAGCAGGGATCGACCGGCTGCTGTTCCGCAACGCGATAACACCGCCATCATCGGTCACATAAGGATACTGGTAGTTCACCACCTCCTTTTTACGAACCCCGGTAAGCCACCGGATACTGTCCGATGGCTGCAGTTTCCACCGCTCCTGGTAATAGCTCATCGCATCCTTTACAAACTGCTCATACGATATCCCGGCATGCCTGCGAACAGCCCCCTGGAAAGGATAGAACAACGGCTTGAAACGTACCGCATCCTGCGTTACCCGGTGCCAGAAATCATCACCGTATTTATCCCGCCCATAAGCCACCAGCAAATAACCCAGCCGGTAATGATCAGGAACATATTGCCTGAGCGATCCGTTACGCAGCTTCATATAACTATACTGTCTGTTACCAAACAGCAGCGATTTGTATCCATTAAAAAAAGCCGGTAAACGGCCCCTGCCCTGCTTGCTTACCATGGTTTCCTGGTAAACCGCATCACCTTCAAAAAACCAGTCGGGAACAGCCGCGCCATTGGCCACCGCCTGCCCGTCCTGCCCAAACAAAACCGACATCAACTTCGAAATGCCATGTCTGAAATTTCCATATTGCTGTATATGCCGGAACTCATGTATAGCCAGGTTATCGGCCCAGGCCTGGGCGCCCAGCTCCAGCGGATTCTGTGGCGGCGCCAGGTAAAACTCGCTGCGGTAAGGCCCTAATCCAACATAGCCGTTGGAATAGGTAATTTCATTCTGTAATACAATATCAATTTTACGGGTATGCGATCCAATAGAGGCAGGCTGGTGCTTTTGCAGGTAATGTGTAATGGCGGCAACTCTTTGCGCCACGCTGTCCAGCCCGCTGGGAAAGATAATTCTTACCGTATCAGTATTGATCTGTTTCCATTTTACGGAAGCGGGGTTTCCTCCAAAGGTCTGGGCAATGCTTTGGCCAACAAAAAGGCATGCTGCAACTAAAAAACCGGAACGGAAATACATTAGAGTTGGTTTATGAAATGAAAATATGGTATTTCCAATGTATTTCACCAACAAACCAGGCAGTTCAGCACTTTCTGTCTTCGTTACAGCAGACTTCCCTGTTCCCAACCTCCACACCTGCAGAAAATAGTATTTTTGAATGGCAGGCGCAATACTACCCTCATCTATGAAATAGAACGCTTTATATAGCCGTTTTAAAGCCGTCTATAGGCTGCTTTACTAGGAAAACACCCCCTACTGTACCTCCGGCCAGCCCCCCACCCACTGCAACTGTTCCATCCGCAACTTAGGCTTTCCCCTGTCACGCGCATCATAAGCATGAAACACCAGGTAGTCCGTACCATCAAACGACACCACCGCATTATGCCCTACCCCATGCCAGTCGCCATCCCCCTGTAACAGCAACGAACCGCCGCCACGCGCCATATCATTGCCATCTTTATCGATATAAGGCCCCGCTACTTTCTTCGACCGCCCTACGATCATTTTATAAGTGCTCTTCTCCCCTTTACAACAATAATCGATGGAAGCAAACAGGTAATAATACTTTCCTTTTCTAAAAATAAAAGGCGCTTCAATAGCATTCCCGCCCGCATCCACGGGATTATTATCCACCGAAGGCGGGTTGGGCGCTCCCGGGGTTTTCTTACGGCTGGCAATCGTCAGGAACGACAATGTATCCCCCGCTATATGCAGCCTGTCGGCGCTTAGCTTCGCCAGTTGCAAACCACCCCAGAAAGAACCAAATGCCAGAAAAGCATTTCCCTTTCCATCTTCAATAAGGTTCGGATCAATCGCATTCCAGTTCGTAACACCCGGATAAGATTGTAGCAGCTTCCCATGATCAGTCCAATGAAAAGCCGGATCACTCTGGTCAAGCGTTTTGTTGGTAGCCACACCTATACAAGAAGTGTTCTTGCCAAAAGCTGAAACAGAGTAGTAGAGATAATACAGCCCGTTATGGAAAGAAATATCCGGCGCCCATATATGTCCTTTAAATCCAGGAACAGCATTCACAGCCCATTGGGGCGTAGCTGTGAACACCGGTTCCTGTGCTTTCCAGTTCTTTTTATCGGTAGAACTAAACACCGAAATACCGTTCCCCGTACAAAAAATATAGTACGTGCTCCCCTGCCGTATCATCACGGGGTCATGTACAATAATATCCGGAACACTATCCGTTTGCGCATAGGCACAGCAAGCTACGCCCAGCAGCATGATACATGCAGCCAGAAGGTATTTCATATGTTGTAGTTTAAATGCTGAATGATAAAACGGTCAACGCATACCTACGCTTATTTCATCTTCAGCTTTATCACCGAAAAAGAATAAGGCGCCGCCGTAAAACTCAATTTATTCCCGGCCGAAACCGTTATCTGGCTTGTCTTCGGACTCACTGCTTCCGGACTGCTGAACGTATTTACCGTCCACAGTTCTTCACTGCCTAAAACAGTAAGCTCCGCATTCTTATCCAGCTTCGCAGCCTCTATAACAATATCTTTCAATACCGGGCGGACCGACGCATTTACCAGTTTAATGATGATCTCTTTTGCATTTTTATCCACCACGGCAGAAGCATACAAACTATCCTGCCCTTTAATAGCTTCGCCATTCAATAAAGCCGGCACCACATGCGTGCCTTTGTTCAAACTGTAAAGCTGCTGCACATAATAACTGGGCGTACCATAAGACTGAAGATTATTTACCCAGATAAGATCAGGCGTCCACTGCCATCCTTCACTATGCGCAAACAAAGGTGCATAAGAAGCCATATGCACAACAGCCGCATTACGCTCTAACCCTGTCATGAAAGCAGCTTCAGCAAGCGCCGCCTGCCAGTTGTTTTGCTTTTTGCCGTCTACCACCTTATCGCTGTGCCCGGCATATTCACCACCAAAGATCTTGGCGCCATCGCGGGGATAATTATCGTAACGCCCCGCATTCGAAAGAAACCACGAAGGACTGCGATAATAATGCTCGTCGATAACATCAGCATTCATCTTTCTTAATTCCGTATTCAGGAAATCAAAACGTTTGCCTTCCGGATCAGTACCACTGCTGGCAATAATTTTAAAGTCGGGATATTTTGCTTTAATGGCTTTGGTGAACAGTTGCAAACGCTCCAGGTATTGCGGTCCCCAGTTCTCATTACCAACCCCCATCATCTTCAGATGAAAAGGTGCCGCATGCCCCATCTCCGCACGCTTTTTACCCCATACAGTATTCACATCACCATTCGCAAACTCGATCAGGTCAAGCGCATCCTGGATATAAGGATCCAGCTGATCCAGCGGTACAAGCTCAGCCGTATTGAACTGGCATGCCATACCACAGTTGAGAATAGGTAAGGCAGTAGCGCCTATATCATCGCAAAGCTGAAAATATTCAAAGAAACCCAAACCAAAGGTCTGGAAATAATCAGGCGTGCTGCGATGCGGAAACTCAAAGTTCCAGCGGTTGATGATCAGCTGCCTTTCTTCAATGGGCCCTATCGTATTCTTCCATTGATAACGCTGGCTCAGATCAAACCCTTCCACAATACAACCACCCGGAAAGCGAATGAACCCCGGCTTCATATCGGCCAGTTTCTGTACCATATCGGCACGCAGGCCACCGGGCCGCCCCTTCCAGGTATCGGAAGGAAACATGGAGATCATATCTACATCCATAGAACCACTGCCTGTAATATTCACACGCAAACGTCCTTTCGATGCACTGTCCGTAGATTGAAAACTTACAGCAGCCTTCTGCCAGCCATCGCCCACAGCAGTGGCCGATACGGTGGCAGTGCCAATTGTCTTACCCTCGTTGTTCAGCAGTTCAAGCGAAAGGCCAATGCCGGCAGCCGTTTGGCGATACATGAAAGAGAAATCATAACGCAGGCCTTTCTTGATGCCCATGCCACGGAAACCTTCATTCGTAATGGCCAGCTTGCTATCAGCCGCCTTTTTGGTGATGCGTAAAAAACGGGGATTCGCAGTGTTCTTATCCAAACGGTTGATCACCTGCAGGGCGCCTTCATCAAAAAAATCCTGCGTTACCTGCCAGCCCATCATAGGCTTCGAAAATTCAAAAGAACGGTTCTTGATCAGCTCGGCATAAATGCCCCCATCGGCGCCAAGGTTGATATCTTCAAAGAATACACCCCACATGGTAGGCTGCACTTCCGATACCAGCTGACTGGCTTTTACAATCACAGGCGCCTGCTTCTGGGCCTGTGCATAACCGGCAACTGTAAAACATGCCGCAAGCAATACGTTTTTGTAGTTCATCGTCCTGATCTTTTAGTCAATATGATTCAATTTTTTCCACTCCCAGCGCTCACTCCTTCAGATGTCATTACCACACGTTGCAATGTACCATCTTTATTATATTTCAGCGCATCAATACATACCGATCGCCGAAAACTTCCGCCATTGGTATTTATCGCACCATTATGATAAATAAAGTACGACTTCCCCTTGAAATCTATGATCGACTGGTGATTGGTATTACTGTTGCCGGCTATCTCATTTAAAATGCCTTTATAACGCCAGGGACCATTGATGTTTTTACTCATGGCATAAACAATCTTTTCCGGGAAACCCGAAGCATACGAAAGGTAATACCAGCCGTTCTTCCTGTGTATCCACGGAGCCTCGGTAAATGCCGGCAGATCAACTACTTGTATAGACCCGTCCAACTCAGTCATATTGTCTTTTAAACGGGCATAATAACATTTGGTATTACCCCAGAATAAGTATGCCCGCCCGTCGTCGTCAATGATAACAGAGGGGTCAATATCGTCCCATCCGATAGAAGTAGCCGTCGTCATATCATTTGTAACCAATGCCGATCCTCTTGCATCCTTAAATGGCCCGGTAGGACTATCCCCCACCGCAACGCCAATCGCCTTCCCGCGAATACTGCCATGCTCTACCGCTGCATACCAGTAGAACTTGCCGCCCTTCTCAATTACCTGCGACGCCCATGCATCCCCCTTCGCCCAGGCAAAATCCTTTGCCTTCAACGGCACCGGGTGCTCCTCCCAGTGTACCATGTCACTGGTAGAAAAACAAAGCCATTCATGCATTTCATAAAACTCTTTTCCCGGAGGCGCTACATCATGCCCGGTATACAGGTACACCTTACCTCCATACACCAATGCAGCCGGATCAGCTGTGTACTTATGCGCAATCACCGGGTTGCCTTTCGAAACAAAACTCGTATCTGCATTACCGCTCTTGACATGGGAAGCTGTCATATTCATCAGCGCCGCACCACCGCCGACAGAAGCATCCTGCGCCCGGCTGCTTACAGCCATTACACAAGATGCCAGAACTAAACCGCCTATTCGCATACCAGTACTATTTTATTATTTCTTCTTAGCCCATATCACCGTGCCGCCACCATTGAAGCCAGAGAGTACAATGGTAGAAGCTTTTTTACTTTCCCAATCCCGCTCGCGCGACACATGAAGTTTGTCTATGAACTGCCCGCCGTTCCACCGCAGCTCCAGCCAGGGCGCATTGTAACTCCAGGTATTGTTCGCAGCGCCGTTGATCTTGCCATCCGCATTCAGCGTAGTGCCAAACGCAACAGAATACTGCGGATCCTGCTGCTCCAGCTCATAACCCGGTACAACGGTATAACCAAGCACTACCTGGTCATAATCACCCGCTATTTCAGCAGCTGTTACCGCATTATCGGGAACATTCGCATAACGCTCAGGCGATACCAGCGGCCAGCCATCAGTTGTCCAGAACATCTTACGAACATGCATCACCATAAAGGCCCTGTTCACAGCAGGTCTGCCCTGGTGCGCCATAAAGAAATTGCCGCTGCCGTCAGAAAACACCGAACAGTGCGAAACGCCGGCCCAACCCCCATGATCCGAAAATTTATAAGGCGCAAGTAGCATAGGACCGGCATCTGCCTGGTTGTCAACATTCACCCCATTCCAGTCAAGGAAAGGCCCATCAGGCTTGTCGGAACGAAACACTCTTACATTGTACTTGGTCGATAACCAGTCGTACGCTACAAACAGGTAATACTTTTTGGTAGCAGGATTGTAAATGATCTCCGGGCCTTCAAGATTTCCATTATAAACACCATTAGTCCGCCCTCTGCGCACCACGCGTTTACCCTTATCGCCGGTTGTGGCGGCAAGCCCCGTTGAAGGGTTCAGCTTCAGCTCAAACAACCCATCCCAGGCCGATCCATATACCATCCAGTGCTCCCCTTCAGGAGTAACCACCACAGTAGGATCTATCGCATTGGTGCCAGGATACCCATCTGTAGAAGTAACGGCAAGCCCCTTTTCGGTCCATGGTCCTTCAGGCGAGGTAGCCGTAGCCATCCCAATCGCACTTACCCTGAATGCATTTGATGCCAGCGAATAGTACAGGCGAAATTCATTTCCAACTTTCATAATATAGGGTGCCCATAAACCATTATTGGGCACCCCTCCGTTGGCGGTAATGAACTGCGATCCCATCGCGGGCAGCCCCTTGAATACCCAGCCTACGAATTGCCAGTCTACCAGATCTTTCGATTTACGTACCTGTATACCTGCAGGCGGCGTAGCCCCAAAAGCTACATCGGTGCTATAAGCATAATACCACTCCCCGTCTTTTATGATCGACGGATCATGCACATTATAAGGCCCCCATTGATGACTTAGTTCAAGCAACGCCACCCCCTCGTAGGTATCATTGATATTGTTGATATTGAAAGGTATAGTAACTACCGGCGGGTCCTGCATATCAAGGTCGTCAAATGCATTTTTACGGCAACCCGCCAGCGCCAGCACTGCACCGGCTATAAAGCAATATTTCTTTATTACAGTAATCATAGTTGGTTTTTATCAAAAGCAAAAACAACAGCAGTAATCATATTACTCCATACTATTAGTTCGCCGGATTAGGAGACAGATTAGGATTTGTATCAAGCTCGCCCTGCGGAATAGGCAGGTATTCCTTACCCGCCTTCCAGGTATTGAAATCATTATCATGTGTCTTCAGCTCAGCCAGTTTACCAGCATCATACAGCCATCCCCAGCGGATGATGTCATTGATCCGAATCGACTCTATCGCAAACTCCAATGCTCTTTCATGCGCCAGCTGATCACGCATCTGCACCTGTGTCATACCAGGCCTTACAGTAGCGAGGTCAGGAAGTTTCGCCCTCGTGCGCACCCGCTGAATGAAAGGATAAGCCTCGGCGGTACGGTTCAGCTCATTCAACGCTTCTGCATGCATTAACAATACATCCGCAAAACGTAATACACGGTAGTTGATCCCTGAATTTTCCTGGTCGTCATTGCCAGGCCAGTTTAAACCATCATGGGTGTACTTACGCGGATAGATCGCTGTTTGCGCATGTGGCCATGCCCTGCCGTATACCTGCGTGGAATTATCATCAGGCTCGTAAGAAGCAATGGTAGCAAGCAAACGGGGGTCCGACTTCCCGTCTGTTGTTTTTTCTTTTTTATACTCATTATAGATCCAGCGGCTGGGCAGGAAATCGGAATAACCATACCCATCCATCGCATAGGTACGCCCCGTAGAACTTACCTGTTTCCAGTTGGCATTAGGTTCTCCGCCATAGTTCATCACAGTACCTCCTACCTGGTCCGGTTGCCCAAACTGTACTTCAAATAAAGACTCCGCATTGTTCTCATTTATTTCTTTGAAATTATCCCTGTAATCGGCCATCAGCGAATAAGTACCATAATCACCATTGATGATCTTCTGAAACTCGTTGGCGGCCTCCTGCCAGTTTTTCCTGTACAGGTAAGCCTTGCCCAGCATACCGGCGGCGGCGCCCCTGGTAGCACGGCCTGTTTGCCCGGCATCGGGACCGCTCAGGCCGGCATAGGTAACCGGCAACATCTCTTTGGCCGCAGCAAAATCGTCCGTGATCTGTTTCCATAACACATCCTCTTTTGCAGTAGCAGGATAGAATTCAGTTGAAGAAGCCGGCGGCGCGGTAATAACAGGCACGATCTTATACATACAGGCCAGGTTGAAATAAGCCAGCCCTCTCAGAAAATGCGCCTGCCCCAGCAGCCTGGTCTTAAGCGCCTCATCCATCGTGATCTTGGGAACATTCTCCAGCACCTGGTTCGAACGCCATACCAATTGGTAATGCGCACCCCAAACCCAGGCTATAGGACCCGATGTTGTAGGTATCACAAAACTACCTACCTGAACAAGATCACCCCAGGGACTATCACCATAAAAATCGTCGCCACGCCCGTCATTTAAAGCGGGATACATACGCATATAGGTGCCATCCTGGATAAGACTGTTATAAATCGCCGTAGTGCCTGCCATTGCATCAGCTGCATCACGCCAGTACACAGTTATTGTAGGAACGTTGGGATTGACAAGATCAAGCTGCTTGTTACAACTGCCTGCCATCAGCGCTAACGGTATATAATAAAGAAACTTTTTCATATGCATTCTTTTAGCAATGGTTTAATGGATCAGAAGGAAGCCTGTACACCAAACATGATCGTACGGGGCGTAGGATAAGAACCCGCATCATAACCAGGCTCCCATACCCTCGACTGGGCATAATCAGGGTTAAAGCTCTTGTATCCCTGGAAAGTATAAACATTCTGGGCCGTAACGTATACCCGCAAACTGCTTACAGCTTTACCTGTAAATTGTTTAGGCAAAGTATAACCAAGAGAAACAGTGTTCAGCCTCAGGTAATCTCCTTTTTGTAACCAGCCTTTACGGTCCGAATCACGCCCGTTCTGGTTGGGATCGTTCGCCACCAGCCTGGAATACTCGTTGTTCGGATTCTGCGGCGTCCACCGGTTCAACGCATCTTCATGATAGTTGATATAATCTGTCGTATGCATAAGCGCACGGTAAAGCGAACTGTTTATCACAAACCCGCCGCTGCCCGATGTAAACAGGGTGAAATCAAAACCTTTATACGCCGCACTGAACGTAAGACCGAAATAATATTTAGGCAATGAATTTCCTAATGTTGTACGGTCATAAGCATCTATGATACCATCAGGCTTCCCTTCAGGACCGCTCAGGTCTTTGAACTTGAAATCGCCGGGAGCAGTAGCTGCATTCTGGAAAGGACTATTATCAATATCAGCCTGGTTCTGGAAAATACCATCAGTAACCCAGCCATAATGCTGCCCCATAGTATGTCCAACCTTGGTGATAAAACCACCAACAATACGCTGCGATTCATTGCCACCCAGCTGCAGCACCTTGTTTGAAAGGGTCGTAAAGTTGGCATTGATATCAAAAGTGAACGCACCTTTGCGTTTATGATAGCCGGCAGCAATTTCAACACCACGGTTTCTCAGTGAAGCCGCATTGGTAAGCACTGCCGTATTGGTTGAACCAACAGATCCCGGAATAGGCACATCTACCAGCAGATCGGTAGATTTGTTGTTGTAGTACTCCGCTGTAAGATCGAATTTACCGTTCAGGAATACCGCATCAAAACCAACGTTGGAAGTTGTTTTTGTTTCCCAGCGGATATTAGGGTCAACAACCGCTGTCTGCAGCCCGCCAATCACGCGGGTTCCGGCAAAACTATACACAATATTGGGGTTCAGATAAGCCTGGTATCCGTAGTTGCGGATATTCGCATTACCCAATTGTCCCCATCCCCCTCTTAATTTCAGCTCACTGATGAAAGAAGGAAGATGAATAAACTCCTCATTGCTGATCCGCCAGCCGGCCGATACACCAGGAAAATAACCATACTTGTTCTCGGGAGCAAAACGGGAAGAACCATCCCGGCGGATATTGGCTGTTAACAGGTATTTGTCGCCATAGCTATAGTTCACCCTGCCGAAAATACCGAAGAAAGTAAACTCATCTCTATAGCCACTGGTTGTTCTGTTATCGCCGTTGTCAAGCACCGGGTAATCAGGATCAACATTCTCTGAATGCGCATAACGGTTCAGCGTACTGTTCTTGGTATAACTGGTACCTGTAACTACGTTGATGGTATGTTTACCAAAGCTTTTATCGTAGGTGAGAAAATTCTCGAACAATCCATTAGTGTATACGCGTGAGTTATCATCCAAACGGCTGGTATTCTGTTTAAAGAAGAAACCCAGATCAAATACAGGCTGGTACAGAAAATCACGTGCAATGGTTTTATCATAGCTCACGTTCACCTTATATTTCAGGCTATGACCACCTGATTTTATCAGTTGCGCTTCAGCCCAGGCCACACCAAACGTACGGTCAACTTCAGTAAAGTTGGTGAACAGCTTGTTGATAGCTACTACGTTCAAAGAAATCGCCCGCTGCAGATCCGATTGGGTTCCACCATACCCCTGTGGCATCTCCGGATCATACACCTTCATCGTAGGAATATTGATCACCATATCGTTGATCAGCGGCGGACGGCCACCGGTAAGTACATCCGTGCGGTACGTGAGCGTATTTTCCTTGGAATGGGTGTAAGATATCGACTGACCGAATTTAAAGATCCCTTTCTCCTGGGTAGAATTAAAACGGGCGGTATAACGGTTATAATCAGGCCCGTTGCCAACAAAAGTCCCCTCCTGCTTGAAGTAATCGAGAGATGCATTATAGGTAACATTGGCGCCACCACCACTCAAATTCAGGTTATGGTTCATACGATGGCCAGTCTTAAGACCTTCTTTCTGCCAGTCAACATCTACATTATTGATATAACGGGGATTCTGAGGATCGTTTGCAGGTGCTACCGTCTGACCGCCATTCAGCTGCGATTCATTGTTCAGCATCTGGTATCCCACCCTGTTGGCCACAGGTATCTTCTGCGCTACCCTGTCAAGGCCATAATACCCATTGTAATCCACGCGCAGGGGCGCGTTTTTCTTGCCCTGTTTGGTAGTAATGATCACAACGCCATTGGCGCCTGTAGCACCATAAATAGCAGCAGCAGTACCGTCCTTGAGGATTTGGATGGACTCTATGTCATTAGGACTGAAATCCCGGGGCGGGTTCAGCAACATCACACCGTCTACCACGTAAAGCGGTGTCTGATCACCAAAAGAAGTAGTACCCCTTATTTTGATCACAGGCATAGCGCCGGGCTGACCGTCACTGGTAACGTTGATACCGGCTGCACGGCCCTGAAGCATCTGACCTACATCGCTTGCAGCCACTTTTTTCATCTCTTTGGGACTCACTACAGCAACAGAACCGGTAAGATCTTTCTTACGCTGGGCGCCATAACCTATCACCACCACGTCTTCCAGCGTTTCCAACCTGGAAGCGAGACTAACGGTAATATTGGTATTACCCGCTACGGTCACCTCCTTATCAGCGTAACCTATATAGCTGATGACAAGCACCTGGCCCCGGGAAGCAGCAATATTGAAATGCCCCTGGTCGTCTGTGATCACGGCCTGGGTTGTTCCTTTTATGGAAACTGTTGCAGCCGATACAGGATCCCCCTTCTCGTTTGTTACAGTACCTGAAACCCTGCTGGTTGCCTGAGCCTGTAACAATACAGGCAAGAAAAACAGGCAGGCATACAACCAGTATACCATCTTGAACCTACTTCGTTGTACAAAGGATTCTTTCATACGGCAGTTGTTTAAATTTAACTGTGAATTAGTGGCTGACCGGCAAACAAATAAATTAGATCAATAAGCAATCGCTCAGGCAACGCACCTTTATTATTTTGGCAATTATAGATGTAAAACAACGAGCTTCTTTCCATTAATGCGCGTCGTAACGTATCATTATTTCTGCAAATCATCTCAAACGGGTCTTTACTATAAGTGCATAACGCAGTAACAGAAACCGCTATCTTCGTAAAGCGGTTGCATTTCAATAATAACAGGAAAAGCCCATTGAGAAAAAAAAGATATATAAGCCTGGCGTTATCGCTTGTTATGGCAGGCATAGCTGTTGCACAGCAGTATAACTTCAGGCATTACCAGGTAGAGAACGGCCTTAGCAACAATGCAGTGATATGCATGTTGCAGGATAGCAGCCATTTTATGTGGTTTGGCACAAAAGACGGCCTTAACCGGTTCGATGGCTATCGCTTTAAGGTCTTCCGCCACCAGCCGCGCAATAACAGGAGTATAGGCAGCAACTTCATCCATTGCCTGTCCGAAGGAGCCAACGGCTTCCTCTGGGTAGGAACCGATAAAGGCATTTATCGCTACAATGCAGTATCGGAAAGCTTTGAAAAACTATCGAACCAGGTTACCGGCGTCATCTCCGATCTTAAAGCCGGCAGCAACGGCAGCTTATGGTTTATCATGAACCAGATGTTATATTGTTATCAGCCATCCAAAAATCACTTCGTATTCTTTGACCCCGCACGTTATGGCTTCTTTACCTCACTAAGCCCGCTGCCCGGTGGCAGCCTGTGTCTAAGCACACCGGACGGCCTGGTAAAACATTACGACCCGGTAACAGGAACCATGCGCTCCACAGATATGTTCTCGCATTCCCAGCCTACCAGCTCCCGCTGGATCGAACGGGTATACGCAATTGACAATACGAATATATTGATCGCCACATCAAACCAGGGAGCCAAATGGCTTAACCTCTCCGGCTCCACCTATACCGATATCCTTACCCGGGAAAACAATACCGATCTGTTTGTAAGAAATTTTCTGAAAGTATCCGATAGCACCGTCTGGATCGCATCAGAATCAGGCATCTTTGTATACAACCTGCACAATCACCAGTACGCCAACTTAAAGAAAGCATATAACAACCCCTTCTCCCTCTCCGACAACGCCGTTTATTCTTTTTGTAAAGATGAAGAAGGTGGTATCTGGGCCGGAACTTATTTCGGCGGAGCGAACTACTACCCCATGCAACGCAGCGCGTTCCAGCGAATGTTTCCTATGCCCGATCAGAATTCGCTTAGCGGCAACGTAGTACGCGAAATAACAGAAGACCGGTATGGCAATATCTGGATAGGTACGGAAGACGCAGGTTTAAACAAATTAAGCAGTAAAACAGGATTGCTAAGCAGCTACCTGCCTACCGGCAAAAAAGGCAGTATCGCCTACACCAATATCCACGGCCTGCTCGCAGATGGCGACTACTTATGGATAGGCACCTTCGAGCATGGACTCGACGTAATGGATATCCCTACCGGCAAAATCATTCATCATTATTCCAAAGGCAACCGCCCCGGCGATCTCCAGAGCAATTTTATACATTGCATCACCAAAACAAAACAGGGAGAGATCCTGCTGGGTACTACAATAGGCGCCTACCGTTTCAACAGCCATAACCATACATTCACCCCCATCACATCTATGCCCGTCAACAACTGGTACTCATATATAAAACAGGCCTCCGATGGCACCTTATGGGCGGCAACCTATGGCAATGGCATCCGCTTCTTTAATCCCGCTACAGGCCGCTCAGGCAATTTTATCTGCCGGCAGGATGCCAAAGGAACATTGCCCGACAATCGCGTCAACAGTATTTATGAAGACAGCAGAAAGCAGCTCTGGTTTGCCTCCGAGGGCGGCCTGAGTAAATGGAATGCCCGCGACAGCAGCTTCCGCAACTATACTACTGCCGACGGATTGCCCACTGATTATGTATTGAGTATCCTCGAAGATAGCAGCAGCAATATATGGATTTCAACTTCCAAAGGCCTGGCTATGCTTTCAGCCGCAACCGATAAGTTCACGGTGTATACTACCGCCAACGGCTTGCTCAGCGACCAGTTCAATTTTAACTCAGCCTACAGAAACGCCAATGGCAAAATGTATTTCGGTAGCGTAAAAGGACTCACCACCTTTCAACCCGATCTGTTTTCAGACAACCCGTTTGTCCCTCCCGTATTTATAACAGGCATTGAAGTTTTTAACCAGGAACTGGTCATCGGCGATAAAGATTCTCCTTTAAAAAAATCGATCAGTTATACCAGCAGCATCAGTCTTCCATACGATCAATCCACCATCAGCATCGATTTTGCAGCGCTGGGGTTCTCAGCGCCCGAAATGATAGCCTATGCCTACCGCATGAAAGGCCTTGACGACGACTGGGTATACTTGTCTAAAAACCGCAAAGCATTCTTTACAAGGCTCAAACCCGGCAACTATGTTTTCGAAGTAAAGGCAGCAGCCAGCAATGGCCGGTGGAGCCCCACTCCCACCCGCCTCGAGGTAGAGATCAGGCCACCCTGGTGGGCAACCAACTGGGCATACTTCATCTATATCCTCCTGGGCGCATCCGCCTTTATATACATATTACGGGCCTATCATCAATACACCGAAGCCAAGAACAAAAGAAAGTATGAACAGCTGGAAGCAGCTAAGGAAAAAGAGATCTTCACAGCCAAGATAGAATTCTTTACCAACGTAGCGCACGAAATAAAAACACCGCTATCTCTCATCAAAGGCCCGCTCGAAAAGATAATGAAAAAAGCAGAAGGTATCACCGATATCGCCAACAACCTGGGCATTATGGAACGCAATACCAACAGACTGATCGATCTTACCAACCAGCTCCTCGACTTCCGGCAAACAGAGATCAACAGCTTCAGACTAAACTTCATTCATGTTAATATATCGGAATTATTGGAAGAAACATTCAACAGCTTCCGCCCGCTGGCCGAAGAAAAAGGTTTGCGCTACCACATTCGCTACCCTTCGCAGCAGGTGTTTGCCTACATCGACACCGATGCTTTTAAAAAAATCCTTTATAACCTGTTCAGCAACGCTCTCAAATATGCAAGCCGGCAGGCTTCCATTCATTTATATGAAATAGCCGAAAACGATACTTTTTTCCGGATAACATTTCAGAACGATGGATTTACCATTCCGGTAGACATGAGGGATAAGATCTTTGAACCCTTTTTCAGAATGCAGGAAACAGCAACTGAACAAGGTACCGGTATCGGCTTAACACTGTCACGGTCGCTGGCTCAGTTACATGGCGGAGCTATTATTGTAAGCAGTAATCCGGGCGGCGGCAATGTATTTTCATTACAGTTACCTTTACAACAACAGAACGAATCATAAACCAGCATTAACAAACTAACCCGACACACATATGAAAGCGACGATATTATTGGTAGAAGATAACAAAGAGATGCTGGATTTTGTGGCCGACGACCTCTCCGAAAAGTACCAGGTCCTTAAAGCATTCAACGGCAGGCAGGCCCTTGAAATTTTAAAAGACGAAGTGGTACAAATGATCATCTCCGATGTAATGATGCCGGAAATAGACGGCTTCGAACTTTGCCGCACCATCAAAAGCAGCTTCGAATACAGCCATATTCCCGTTATCCTGCTCACCGCACGGAATACCCTGCAATCAAAGATCCAGGGACTTGAACTGGGAGCCGACGCCTACATAGAAAAACCCTTTTCACCCGAATACCTTCATGTACAAATAGCCAACCTCCTTAGCAACAGGGATAAGATCAAAGAATATTTCGCCCAATCACCGCTCATCCATATCAAAAGCATCGCGCATTCCAAATCAGATGAGCTCTTCCTCGAAAAGCTGAACGAAACCATATGCGACAACATCGAAGACGAAGAACTCGATGTTGAAAAGCTGGCCAGGATCATGGCAATGAGCCGCCCCACCCTCTACCGGAAGATCAAATCAATTTCAAACCTCACCGCCAACGAACTTATCAATATCACACGGTTAAAGAAAGCAGCAGAGTTGCTTGCAGCCGACGATTACAAGATCTATGAAGTAGCAACCATGGTAGGCTTCACCTCCCAAACAACCTTCGGACGCAGCTTCCTGAAACAGTTTGGCATGTCGCCATCGGCTTATCAGCAAAATGCAAAGGGCAATACAGCTGAAAACTAGACTGGCTGCTTTCCCGGGTCCCACAAAGCAGCCGGGCTTTATAATGTTGGCACTTTTTACCGCATTACTTCTACCCATCCGCCTACAGGCTTCATATTGATGCCATCATTGAGATAAATGACGTAATAGTAGGTACCCGTTGGCACCAGTGAGCCATTGTACTTACCATCCCATGGCTCACTATAACCTTTACTCAGGTACAACCTGGTACCCCAGCGGTTAAAGATCTCTACACGTGCATTGGGAAATTTGTTAAGCCCGGGTATGTTCCACTTATCATTGAAACCATCGCCATTGGGAGTAAACGCTGTCGGCACTCTGAACTTCAATACCGTTACTTCAACCTCATCGGAAGCACTGCATCCATAATCATTGGTAGCAGACAAAATATAGGTGGTATTCTGTGCAGGTGTCACCAACGGACGCATCTGCTCATTACCCGTAGCACTGGTCAACGGCGTCCAGGAGAATTGCTTGTAACTGCCGGACACTGTACCTTCCAGGTAAGTACCCATTCCTTCATACATCGTTTTATCCGGCCCCGCATTTACTTTGGGAGCAGGTTTTACCTGAACCGCCGTTATAGCAGAAGCCTCACACCCATCAGTAGTTGTGTAAGTATATTTAAAGGAATAAACACCTGCCGATACACCTGGCTCAAATTTACCAGCTGCTGAAATAAACGGCCCGCTGAATACGCCGGCTCCCGGCAAACCTGTTGTTTCTTTAGCCTGCAGGTAAACAGCTGCCGCATTCTGGCAAAGATCCGGCACAGATTGAATGGCTACAACAGGACTGGGTTTTACGGGCAGTGTAATACTTTCTTCTGTACTGCACCCGCTTTTTGTAACATTTACACTAGCCGTTATCTGCGAACCGGTAACCGCCGCTATCGACAATTGAGACCCGGTTGTTTTAGCGCCCATCCAGTTCCATACATAAGATGCATCAGGCAGAGAGGAACTTGCAGTAAGCAGTAAAGAAGCGTTATCACAGGCAGATCCCGAATGCTGTATGGTCACCTTCGGATAACTGTTAACTTCTACCATACTTGACGCCGGCAGCGAAACACATCCCTCTTTCGTTACAACAAGTTTGTATTCGCCCGCATTATCTGCCATTACATCTGCAATGTTAATGACAGCCTGTGTGCTGCTCAAACCTGCAGGCCCCGTCCACTTATAACTGTCGGCCCCCATATCACTCGCAGCATTCAACAACAACGATGCACCGGTACACAAACTGCTATTACCTGTAATAGTAGCTACCGGTAAACGTTTTACATGAACAGAATGACTTTCGGGAGAAGAGGCACATCCTTCCTTAACAGCCGTCAGGAAATATGCTCCTCCGTCAGCCGGTGCAGCAACTGCCACACTGTAAGCCGCGTTCGTGCCAAGCACCTTGCCGGCTGCATCGCTCCAGGAAAATGACACTCCTGGAAGATTAGCCGTTCCCGACAGATCAATCCTTTCACCTTCGCATAGCACACTCGATCCGGTGACAACAACTGAAGGCACCGGCTTTACTATTACAGACACAATCTGATCGTTACTGCATCCCGCAGCAGTGACGGTAAATGTATAGTTAACAGTAGTAGCAGCTTTTGAAGAATTCACCAGCACCTCATCTATTCCTCCTGAACCCAACACCGGCAGATCACTGATGCCCGCCCCCGGACGCCTCCAGGTAAAGCTCGCATCATCAACATTGCTCTTTGGATCATAAACGATCTTATCACCGCTACAGATCTCGGAGCGCAAAGAACCGGTCATTACAGGAGTCGGATTCACGATTATCTTATATACAGTGGCTTCACCCGCACATCCTTCCGCCATAGGCGAGATGGTTATCTCCGCTGTGATAGCTTTCGAACTGGTATTAACAGCATCAAAAGCAGGAAGCTGCGCTCCGGAACCTTTTGCCGCCAGACCTATGGAAGGGGTATTATTCACCCACTGGTAAGAAGCCGTAGCGATAGAGCTGGAGATATTGATGGCAGAACAGGTAGCGCCATTACAGATCTTGGCATCAGCAGGCATCACAACTACAGGCTTGGGAATATGCAGCACCACAGGATCAGAGCTTACGGCTGGCGCACAGTTGCCACTTACTTTACATTGGTAACGATATCCATTCATAGTGGCGGAGACATTGGTAATATTCAGCGTCGCTGCAGTAGCACCTGGAACAGTGACGAACCCTTTGCCATCATTTTTATCAACCAGCCATTGATAGTATAATTTATAGCCTTTGGCCTCAACGGAGAAAGAAGCATTCTTTCCTTCACAAAGTGTTTGACCGGCAGGTTGTTTCGTAATCACAGGCGCCGCATTCACTACAACAACCGCTGCCGCAGAAACAATACCCGATTTGCAGGTGCCACTTACCACGCAACGATACTTGTATCCATTCATGCTAAGCACTAACATAGGTACATTCAGTACATAATCTGTTTCGCCAACGACATCGGCAAACCCGGCGCCCACATCCAGTTGCCATTGATAGGTAAGACCCGAACCAACTGCGTCAACGCTGAACGAAGTTCCCCTGCCCTCACAAAGGGTAATTCCTTTAGGATCTTCATTAATAACAGGAGCAGTATATACAGTCAGGCCAACAATATCGGATGTAACGCTTTTAATGCAATCGCCACTCACCACACAGCGGTAGCGATAACCGTTCATAGATGCCGTAACACCGGTCACATTCAACACAGCGCTGTTAGCACCCGCTATAACAGTAAATGCTCCCCCATTACTTTTATCAACCTGCCACTGATAAGCTACATTGGTTCCTTTGGCGCTTACACCGAAGGAAGCATTGCCACCTTCACAAAGCGCAACTGCCTGGGGCTGTGTTAAAATAACAGTAGATGGATTTACTGTAATAGAGAACTGTTTCGCCACACCTTCACATTTGTAGGCTTCAGGAACTACCGAAATCGTTCCTGCAATAGCAGCAGCACTAACATTCGTTGCTTTAAACGAAGCAATGTTTCCTGTACCACCTGCAGCCAGCCCGATATTAGTATTGTCATTTTCCCATTTAAACGTAGCGGCAGCTACATTACTCTTCATTTCAAGTAAGCTGGTAGCAGTATTGTCGCAGATGGCAAAGCTGGCAGGTACTGTAACATCAGGCACCGGGTTTACAACGATCGTAAATGACTCGGATTTGCCATTACAGCCGTTGGCAAACGGAGTTACCGTTATCAGGGCAGTAAGTGGGGCATTGGTTGTATTCACCGCTTTAAACGCAGCAATATCACCCGTTCCCGATGCCGGCAGGCCAATTTCAGGAGTAGTATTCGTCCAGTTATAAGTAGTGGCGGTGCCGGCAACGGGCGTCCCGGAGAATACAACAGCTACAGTATTACTGTTGGCGCATATCTCCTGGTTTGCCGGCAGATCCACCCTGGGCGAAGGCTTCACAGCCACTACAACGTCCTGCGTATTGGTACATCCATTGGCATCAAGCAGGAACTGATAGGTATAATCCAAGGATGCAGTAGTATTGTTTTTCAGCACCTCATTGATAACATTGGTCGAAGCACTGCTATTACCAGGCGTTCTGGTCCATTTATAATCCACATTGTTAACATCGCTGGTTGCAGTATAATTGAAATTTGAATTATCACAAATAGCTGTCGGCTTAAGCGCGCTTGTCAACACCGGCTTAGGATGAACCTCCAGTACAACATCCGCCTCATTGGTACAAGCCCCGGCTGTTAAGGCGTATTGATAAGTAAGCTTCTCTACTTTCGTATTGTGAAGTAAAACCTGTTCAGAAATACTACCTGTGCCGGAAACGCCTTGTCTTTTCCAGGTAAAATCAACATCTTTCACATTACTAACCGGAGTATAGCTGAAAGTATTATCATCACAAATAACAGGAGGTTTACCACTGATCAGGTAGGGCTTGGGGTTAACATCAACGGTCACATCTTCTTTATGTACACAACCATCGGACAACAGCGTATAGGTATATACAAGCTGCTGTACAGTGGATTTCCCCAACTTAATGAATTCATCGATCTTAGCACCCTTTGTTTCGGTGGTCATTCCGGAACGTATCCATTTTATATCTGCCGCCGGTACATTACTGGTAGCAGTATATACTACGTAACTGCTGTCGCAGATAGCCGGAGGATTTCCACTTGTCAATACAGGAGTAGGCTTCACTTTTACTGTAAAGCTTTTTACGCTTCTGCAATTATTGGCCTCCATTTCAAAACGATAGATCACCAACACATCTGCACCAGTTTCGTTGACTAAAGCTTCAGTGATTTCGTCATCTTTACCACCGGCTGCTTCGTTTACAATACCAGGCACTTTATCGCGCTTCCAGGTGTAACTGGTGCCGGAAGGCAAACCGGTGGGCTTATAACTAAACTGAACACCGCTACACACTTCGAGATTGTCTGTACCGGTTAAAGCTGGTAAAGGATAAACTTTTATTTCAAACTGCCCTGTTTTTCCTGTACAGCCATAAGCGGTGGGTGTAACAGATATTAAAGCATTCAGTGCTTCCGTCTTGTCGTTTGTTGCGATAAAAGCACCGATATTGCCGATACCACTTTCACTCAGACCAATATTTTTATTATCATTCTTCCATTCAAAACTGGTCTTGGCAATATCGACATCGGTTGTCAGCACCTGCTCAGGAACACCTGAACCAGCACACACCACAACATTAGCTGGCATTATTGCCAGCGGATTTGGATTTACTACGATCTTAAATATTTGAGGTTCACCATTACAATTGTCCGCTGAAGGGGTTACGGTAATAATAGCTTTAGCAGGTGTAACCGAGGTATTCTGTGCTTTGAAAGATGCAATATTTCCGGCACCTGCTGTTGTAAGGCCAATAGGATCTCCCGCAACAGACCAGCTATACGTTGTTGGTTTCGATACAGCTGCACCGGAGAAGTTAATAGCCCTGGTTTCACTATTGTGACAAAGCTCCTGGTCAACAGGAAGATCTACAGAAGGCTTCGGCTTAACAAGAACGGTAAAGCTTTCTTCCTTCTCACAATCATTCAACTTCAATTTAAAGGTATACTTCACCAATACTTCTGAACGACTGGTATTGGTTAGTGTTTCTTTGATGGCGCCGCTACCGGTAGCTGTACCGTTAGAGACATCGGAAACCGCTTTACGCTCCCAGCTATAAGTAGCGCCTGACGGCAGCCCCATTGGTTCATAAGTAAACTCTACTCCACTGCACACCGATAGGTTTGTTACCCCTGACAATTTAAGTTCAGGATTTACAGTGATCTTGAATGTCTTCGCATCACCTTTACAAGTATAAGCCTCAGGAATAACTGTTACAGTGCCTGTAATCGTAGCATTAGTGCCATTTGTTCCAATGAACGGAGCGATATCACCTTTGCCGCTTGCAGATAAACCAATACCCGTATTACTGTTTTCCCAGCTAAAGGTGGCAGCAGCTACTCTACTGCTGAATTCCAGCTTCTGCGACTGCTCATCATAACAGATCAGCTGATCACCAGGCACAGTCACGTCAGGAATGGGATTTACAACTATCTTAAATGATTCAGGATCGCCTTTACAATTGTCGGCGGAAGGCGTAACAGTAATAGTAACTTCAGCAGGTGCCGTTCCGGCATTCCGAGCTTTGAATGAGGCAATATCACCAGTGCCAGATGTAGCAAGACCAATATCAGCACCCACAGCAGACCAACTATACGTTGTTGGTTTCGATACAGCCGCACCGGAAAAACTAATAGCCTTCGTATCACCATTATGACAAAGCTCCTGATCAGCAGGTAAATCTACAGAGGGCTTCTGTTTAACAAGGACGGTAAAGCTTTCCTCCTTCTCACAGCCATTCAACTTCAGCTTGAAAACATAGGTCACCAATACTTCAGAACGGCCGGTATTCGTCAGCTTTTCTTTAATACCAGCATTGCTTCCGGAAGCCACCCCATTGGAGATATCAGCTATTTCTTTTCGTTCCCAGGTATAACTAGCGTCGGAAGGTAACCCGGTTGGTTCATAACTGAACTCCGCACCACTACAAACAGACAAACCTGTTGTACCCGCCAGCTGAAGCAGGGGATTCACTGTAATCTTGAAACTCTTCGCATCACCTTTACAGGCATAAGCCTCAGGAGTAACCGTTACAGTACCCGTAATCGCAGCATTAGTGCTATTGGTGGCCTTAAACGACGCGATATTACCAGTACCGCTGGAAGATAACCCAATAGCTGTATTATCGTTCTCCCATCTAAACGCTGCACTGGTTACATTACTGCTGAACTCCAGCTTCTGCGACTGCTCATCATAACAGATCAGCTGATCACCAGGCACAGTTACATCAGGAATGGGATTGACTACTATCTTAAATGATTCTGGATCGCCTTTACAATTGTCAGCGGAAGGCGTAACAGTAATAGTAACTTCAGCAGGAGTTGTACCCGTATTCTGAGCTTTGAATGAGGCAATATCACCAGTGCCAGATGTAGCAAGACCGATAGCATCGCCTACAGTAGACCAACTATACGTTGTTGGTTTCGATACAGCCGCACCGGAAAAACTAATAGCCTTCGTATCACCATTATGACAAAGCTCCTGATCAGCAGGTAAATCTACAGAGGGCTTCGGTTTAATAAGAACGGTAAAGCTTTCCTCCTTCTCACAGTCATTCAACTTCAGTTTGAAAACATAGGTCACCAATACTTCAGAACGACTGGTATTTGTAAGCTTTTCTTTAATACCAGCATTGCTTCCGGTAGCCACCCCATTGGAGATACCAGCTATTTCTTTTCGTTCCCAGGTATAACTGGCGCCAGCAGGAAGACCGCTTGGCTCATAGCTGAATTCCGCACCACTACAAACAGACAAACCTGCTGTGCCCGCCAGCTGAAGCAGGGGATTCACTGTAATCTTGAAACTCTTCGCATCACCTTTACAGGCATAAGCCTCAGGAGTAACTGTGATAGCACCTGTAATCGCAGCATTGGTACTGTTCATGCCCTTAAACGATGCAATATCACCCATACCACTTGAAGGTAAACCAATCCCCGTATTGCTATTTACCCAGCCAAAAGTGGCAGCAGCTACTCTACTGCTGAATTCCAGCTTCTGCGACTGCTCATCATAACAGATCAACTGATCACCAGGCACAGTTACATCAGGAATAGGATTTACAACTATCTTAAATGATTCGGCATCTCCATTACAATTGTCAGCTGAGGGAGTTACAGTAATAGTAACTTCAGCAGGTGCCGTTCCGGCATTCCGAGCTTTAAAAGAGGCAATATCACCAGTGCCTGATATCGCAAGACCAATATCAGCACCTACAGCAGACCAACTGTAGGTAGTGGGTTTCGATACAGCCGCACCGGAGAAGTTAATAGCCTTCGTATCACTGTTATGGCAAACCTCCTGACCAGCAGGCAAATCTACAGAGGGCTTCGGTTTAATAAGAACGGTAAAGCTTTCCTCCTTCTCACAGTCACTCAACTTCAGTTTGAAAACATAGGTCACCAATACTTCAGAACGACTGGTATTTGTAAGCTTTTCCTTGATACAAGCATTGCTTCCCGAAGCCACCCCATTGGAGATACCAGCTACCTCTTTCCGTTCCCAGGTATAACTAGCGCCGGAAGGTAACCCGGTTGGTTCATAACTGAACTCCGCACCACTACAAACAGACAAACCTGCTGTGCCCGCCAGTTGCAGCAAGGGATTCACTGTAATCTTGAAACTCTTCGCATCACCTTTACAGGCATAAGCCTCAGGAGTAACTGTGATAGCACCTGTAATCGCAGCATTGGTACTGTTCATGCCCTTAAACGATGCAATATCACCCATACCACTTGAAGGTAAACCAATCCCCGTATTGCTATTTACCCAGCCAAAGGTGGCAGCAGCTACTCTACTGCTGAATTCCAGCTTCTGCGACTGCTCATCATAACAGATCAACTGATCACCAGGCACAGTTACATCAGGAATAGGATTTACAACTATCTTAAATGATTCAGGATCGCCTTTACAATTGTCAGCGGAAGGCGTAACAGTAATAGTAACTTCAGCAGGTGTTGTACCCGTATTCTGAGCTTTGAATGAAGTAATATCACCGATACCTGATGCTGCAAGCCCAATAGCATCTCCCGTAGCAGACCAACTATACGTTGTTGGTTTCGATACAGCCGCACCGGAAAAGTTAATAGCCTTCGTATCACTGTTATGGCAAAGCTCCTGACCAGCAGGCAAATCTACAGAGGGCTTCGGTTTAATAAGAACGGTAAAGCTTTCCTCCTTCTCACAGTCATTCAACTTCAGTTTGAAAACATAGGTCACCAATACTTCAGAACGACTGGTATTTGTAAGCTTTTCTTTAATACCAGCATTGCTTCCGGTAGCCACCCCATTGGAGATACCAGCTATTTCTTTTCGTTCCCAGGTATAACTGGCGCCAGCAGGAAGACCGCTTGGTTCATAGCTGAATTCCGCACCACTACAAACAGACAAACCTGCTGTGCCCGCCAGTTGCAGCAAGGGATTCACTGTAATCTTGAAACTCTTCGCATCACCTTTACAGGCATAAGCCTCAGGAGTAACTGTGATAGCACCTGTAATCGCAGCATTGGTACTGTTCATGCCCTTAAACGATGCAATATCACCCATACCACTTGAAGGTAAACCAATCCCCGTATTGCTATTTACCCAGCCAAAAGTGGCAGCAGCTACTCTACTGCTGAATTCCAGCTTCTGCGACTGCTCATCATAACAGATCAACTGATCACCAGGCACAGTTACATCAGGAATAGGATTTACAACTATCTTAAATGATTCAGGATCACCTTTACAATTGTCAGCGGAAGGCGTAACAGTAATAGTAACTTCAGCAGGTGTCGTCCCGGTATTCCGTGCATTGAAAGCAGCAATATCACCGGTACCTGTAGTGGCAGCGAGGCCAACAGCATCACCTGAAGCAACCCAGCTATACGTAGTTACCGCTGATACAGATGGGCCGGAGAATTTTATGTCGTTGGTCTTGGTATCATGACAAAGCTCCTGGTTGGCAGGTAAATCAACTGAAGGCTTCGCCTTAACAAGAACCGTAAAGCTTTCCTCCTTCTCACAATCATTCAACTTCAGTTTGAAAACATAGGTCACCAATACTTCAGAACGACTGGTATTTGTTAATATTTCTTTTATGGCGCCAGTACCTGTTGCTGTCCCGTTGGAGATATCAGATACAGATTTGCGCTCCCAGGTATAGGTAGTACCTGATGGCAAACCTGTTGGTTCATAAGTAAATTCACCACCACTACAAACAGATAAACCTGTTGTACCCGCCAATTGAAGCTGGGGATTTACGGTAATCTTGAACGCCTTGGGATCACCTTTACAGTTGTAAGCTTGAGGAATAACAGTCACAATACCTGAAATCTCAGTATTTGTACTATTGGCCCCCTTAAAAGGCGCGATATTACCTGTGCCGCTTGCAGGTAGCCCAATGTCCGTATTATCGTTCGCCCAGCTAAAGGAAGCTACAGCTACATTACTGCTGAATTCAAGCTTCTGCGATTGTTCGTTATAACAGATCAGCTGATCACCAGGCACAGTTACATCAGGAATAGGATTTACAACTATCTTAAATGATTCGGCATCCCCATTACAATTGTCAGCTGAGGGAGTTACAGTAATAGTAACTTCAGCAGGTGCCGTTCCGGCATTCCGAGCTTTAAAAGAGGCAATATCACCAGTGCCTGATATCGCAAGACCAATATCAGCACCTACAGCAGACCAACTGTAGGTAGTGGGTTTTGATACAGATGCTCCGGAGAAGTTAATAGCCTTCGTATCACTGTTATGGCAAAGCTCCTGACCAGCAGGCAAATCTACAGAGGGCTTCGGTTTAATAAGAACGGTAAAGCTTTCCTCCTTCTCACAGCCATTCAACTTCAGTTTGAAAACATAGGTCACCAACACTTCAGAACGACTGGTATTCGTCAGCTTTTCCTTGATACCAGCATTGCTTCCGGTAGCCACACCATTGGAGATACCAGCTACCTCTTTCCGTTCCCAGGTATAACTAGCGCCGGAAGGTAACCCGGTTGGTTCATAACTGAACTCTGCACCACTACAAACAGACAAACCTGTTGTACCCGCCAGCTGAAGCAGGGGACTCACTGTAATCTTGAAACTCTTCGCATCACCTTTACAAGTGTAAGCCTCAGGGGTCACAGTTATAGTACCTGTGATCGCAGTATTAGTGCTATTGATTCCCTTAAAAGGCGCGATATTGCCTGTCCCACTAGCAGGCAGCCCGATACCTGTATTATCGTTCCCCCATCTAAACGTGGCAACAGTCACACTGCTGCCGAACTCCAGCTTCTGAGACTGCTCATCATAACAGATCAGCTGATCACCAGGCACAGTTACATCAGGAATAGGATTGACAACTATCTTAAATGATTCAGGATCTCCACTACAGTTATCGGCTGAAGGAGTCACAGTAATAGTAACTTCAGCAGGTGTCGTCCCGGTATTCCGGGCTTTAAATGAGGCAATATCACCAGTGCCAGATGTAGCAAGACCTATAGCATCGCCTGCAGCAGACCAGCTATACGTTGTTGGTTTCGATACAGCCGCACCGGAAAAGTTAATAGCCCTGGTTTCACTATTGTGACAAAGCTCCTGGTCAACAGGAAGATCTACAGAAGGCTTCGGTTTAACAAGAACGGTAAAGCTTTCCTCCTTCTCACAGTCATTCAACTTCAGTTTGAAAACATAGGTCACCAATACTTCAGAACGACTGGTATTTGTAAGCTTTTCTTTAATACCAGCATTGCTTCCGGTAGCCACCCCATTGGAGATACCAGCTACGACTTTGCGTTCCCACGTATAAGCTGCGCCTGAAGGAAGGCCACTGGGTTCATAAGTAAATTCTTCCCCGCTACACACCGATAGGTTTGTTACCCCTGACAATTTAAGTTCAGGATTTACAGTGATCTTGAATGTCTTCGCATCACCTTTACAAGTATAAGCCTCAGGAATAACTGTTACAGTGCCTGTAATCGTAGCATTAGTGCCATTTGTCCCTATAAACGGCGCAATATTACCCGCGCCGCTTGCAGGCAATCCAATGCCTGCATTATCGTTCTCCCATCTAAACGTGGCAACAGTTACACTGCTGCTGAATTCCAGCTTCTGCGACTGTTCATTATAACAGATCAGTTGGTCAGCAGGAACAGTTACATCAGGAATGGGATTGACTACTATCTTAAATGCTTCTGGCTCTCCATTACAATTGTCGGCTGAAGGTGTTACAGTAATGGTAGCCTCAGCAAGTATGGTACCGGTATTCCGTGCATTGAAAGCAGCGATATCACCGGTACCTGTAGTGGCAGCGAGGCCAACAGCATCACCTGAAGCAACCCAGCTATACGTAGTTACCGCTGATACAGATGGACCGGAAAACTTTATGTCGTTGGTCTTGGTATCATGACAAAGCTCCTGGTTGGCAGGTAAATCAACTGAAGGCTTCGGTTTAACAAGAACGGTAAAGCTTTCCTCCTTCTCACAGCCATTCAACTTCAGTTTAAAAATGTAGGTCACCAATACTTCAGAACGGCCGGTATTCGTAAGCTTTTCTTTAATACCAGCATTGCTTCCCGTAGCCACCCCATTGGAGATACCAGCTACCTCTTTCCGTTCCCAGGTATAACCAGCGCCGGAAGGTAACCCGGTTGGTTCATAATTGAACTCCACACCACTACAAACAGACAAACCTGTTGTACCCGCCAGCTGAAGCAGGGGATTCACTGTAATCTTGAAACTCTTCGCATCACCTTTACAGGCATAAGCCTCAGGAGTAACCGTTACAGTACCCGTAATCGCAGCATTAGTGCTATTGGTGGCCTTAAACGACGCGATATTACCAGTACCGCTGGAAGATAACCCAATAGCTGTATTATCGTTCTCCCATCTAAACGCTGCACTGGTTACATTACTGCTGAACTCCAGCTTCTGCGACTGCTCATCATAACAGATCAACTGATCACCAGGCACAGTCACGTCAGGAATGGGATTGACTACTATTTTAAATGATTCAGGATCTCCACTACAGTTGTCGGCCGAAGGTGTTACCGTAATAGTAGCTGTTGCCGGTATTGCAGAAGTATTCTGAACCGTAAAAGAGGCGATATCGCCGGTGCCTGAAGCTGCTGCTAGTCCGATAAGATCACCCGTTGCAACCCAGTTATAAGTAGTTGTTGATACCAATGAGCCAGAGAATTTTATGTCGCTGATTTTGGTATCATGACAAAGTTTCTGATCAGCAGGGGCATCAACCGAAGGCTTAGGTCTTACTAGAACCGTAAAACTTTCCTCGTTCTCACAGCCATTCAGTTTCATTGTAAAGGTGTAGGTCACATTTACATTGGAATTGCTGGTGTTGGTTAGTGTCTCTTTTATGGTGTTATTTCCGGTAGAAGCGCTATTGGAAATATTAGCCGCCACTTTGCGTTCCCAGGTATAGGTAGTACCTGTAGGCAATCCGGCCGGTGTATAAGTAAATTCCTGGCCACTACAAACGGACAGCCCGGTTGTTCCCGATAAATAAGGTAATGGCTTTACCTTGATATCGAATGCTATAGACTCGCCTTTACAGCCATCTGAAGAAGGTGTTACGGTAATGGTGGCGTTCACCGTTTGGTCAGTCTCGTTCTTAGCCCTAAAAGCTGCAATATTTCCTGTTCCGGTTGCTGCAAGACCAATATCTTTTGAGGTATTGCTCCATTCATAAGTAGTTGTAACAGGCAAAGAAGCACCAGAGAAATTGACAGCATTAGTATTGCTGTTGGCACAAACTTCCTGGTCAACAGGCAGATTCACAGTCGGCTTGGGTTTCACCTGAACATCGAAATGTTGTTGTTGCTCACAACCTGCCAGCTTCATTTGAAAGGTGTAGGTTACAGGAACAACCAGGTTCGATGTATTCTTTAGCGTTTCATTTATACCGGTATTGCTGCCGGTAGCTGCTTCATTGGAAATATTATTAACCTTTAGCCGCTCCCAGGTATAAGTAGTTCCCGTTTGTAAACCGGAAGGTGTATAACTAAATGATTCGCCGCTACACACATCAACATTCGTAGTCCCTGAAAGCTTTGGCAAAGGCTTTACAGTGAGTGTAGCCGCCTGCGACATTTTCTCTCCACAAGCCCCCTTTACTTTAACGCGATACTGGTAACCATTCATATCATTGGTTACAGCCAATAGGGAAAGTTTGGCAGCAGTAGCCCCCGCCAGATCTGTAAAGGCCCCTGTTCCGTTATCTGTTTGCCATTGGTAGACTAATGGACCCGTGCCCGTTGCTGCTACTTCAAATGCCGCATCGGCAGCTTCACAAACGCTTGTTGCTGCAGGATCAGTAGTAACAACAACAGGCTGGTTTATAGTTACCGATACCGGCATGATATCAGAGGTACATCCCTCTTTACTTGTTGCATTAATATAGTAGGTCCCCTGGCTCGCTACAGCAGAAGGTGTTGTTAATGTAGTCGCTGCTTTATCATCAGAATAGTAGTGGAATACCAGACCGGCAGCACTACCTGAAGTTACCGCTGCCGCTGTAAGATCAACTGTCGCAGGCGTACATACAGCGGCAGGATTAGTGATCAGCAGGCTTGGTTTCGGATATACAGTCACGTCTACAGGTTGTATATCGGTAACACAGCCGGCCTTTGTTTCTCCCTGAAGATAATATTTACCACTGGTGGCAATTTTTGTTGGATCAGCCACCAGGTTCTTGCCGGCAGCATCAGTATAATAACGAAAACTAAGATCGGCAGTACTGCCGTTAGTGACGGCCGGTATAGTAATATCTACCGTCGCCGGGGCACACACAGCATCCGGTATTGCAGCTATCTTTAGCTTCGGTGTAGGATGCACTGTAATCGTAAAAGAACGATCAGGTCCCACACAATCATTAGCCGTAGGCACCACCGTTACATGGGCTATAATATCCTGGTCTGTATTGTTGATAGCCTTAAAAGAAGGTATATCCCCTGCGCCACCCGCACTCAAACCTATTGCAATATTATCATTTGTCCACGTAAATGAACTATTGTTCACAGTACTCGAAAACTTCAGCTCCCCCGTAGCCTGCCCGTTACAAAACACAGTATCCTTTGGCGGAGAGGCCACAGGCGAAGTAGCATAGTTGGAAAAATAGCCGTAACTGGCACCATCTCCGGATTTACCATATAAAAGACCTGCATGAAACTTAACACCGAGTGTGCTTTCTATTTTTGCCGAGGTATTGGCAGGAAAAACAGTTGTATTCAAAGGGATTCGTGCGTACAGCCATTGAGGTGTTACAGTCTTAAAATCGCCTGCAGTAATAACGCCGGCACTGCCGTTAAACCTAAAGCTGCTTTCTACATCTGCTATGTTCGCCGGAACTAATAAAATAAGATAACACTCCGATCCACCTGGCCTTACCATACCTACTACCTTGGAACCAATACAGCTTCCCAATGGAGGCAACACGGCAGAACTTAATTCGCAGCCTACCCCGCTTAAATGTAATACCGAAATGGGCTTTGTAGCCTTGATATATATGGGTTTTCCCGAATAGTCAAACTCGTACGTCTGTCCCTTCGACAATGTCTTGCTAACGCCATTGCTGGTAGTAACTACCGTCCCATCTTCAATAGCCATCACACATGCTCTTTCATCATTGAAATACCCATTGATACTTATATACTCTGTACCCAATAACCCAACGGGTACAAGCTGGTCGCCACTGGCATCACTGCAGGTGGATACACCAACGAAATCGTCTTTCATTGTTATTGCAACAGGCTTGTCAGCAATGACGGTAGATCCGCCAAGATGATCTAATTTGTTTTGCCCAGCTGCCTGGCATGAAAAAACCTCTCCTTTATTCAATACGATCGTGAAAGCCTGATTAGCCGGACGGCCGCCATACAAGGCTTTCGAAGGTGTTATTGTTATCGCTGTATTATCTTCTGTAGCTACAATATCAAACGAATTATAAGCCCTACGATCATCTCTGCTATCGCCTGTATTGTTCGAGTATGTAGTTTGCCCGGGTACAAAAAAGCTCAGGCCTAATGCGTTCTTCCCTTTAAGCGCATAGATCTCAGGATTGAGATTCGATGATTCATCGAAATAGGCTGTAATAGGTCTTGTCGCCGTAATTTTTAATCCCCGCTTCAGTACCGTATTAGGCGGCGAAGTTTCAATGGCCTCTAAAAAACTCGTCAGGTCAACCGATGATACAGCACCAACATTTATCGTAGTAGTAATAGGCGTAAAAGCAGGATTCGCCGGACAGGAAATAGTAACCTGTGACGTCAATGTGGCATCAATAGCCATCATTCGCAGCAATATAGGCCTGTCCCGCCTGCTGTCTCCAATAACATGAGGCACAGCAAACCAGAACTCGGTGTCCGTTTGGGCAGACGCCGGTACAAAGCCAGCTATTACCAATAGCAGCGTGAAGAGCAGCCTTGCTCTTGTCTGTTTTTCAGAGATTGGGGGGGTCAATGGGGGCGTTATTTTCTCAAACCGAAGATAGAAGTCCGAAAGAGGACCATCAAAAAATCGGAAGGCTTAAATCTCCTGTAAATCAGGGGGTAGAGCAAGCTGCTTCATCCGAGACCGATCAAAATAACAGGTAGTGGAAACAAAAATCCCGGCCGCAGGGCCGGGATTCATCTTATACTTGAATACATTATCTTATACCATCACCTCACGCGTTAAATGAACCTTCGTCATCTGCAGATAATGATTCTGCAACTGGTGAATATAATGAACATCAGGATGGTGACGCCGGTCCTCACGATACCAGATATCCAATGTCGAAAAATCATTTTTCGCTGCAATAAGCAAACGAAAAGATCCCTTCTTATACTTTACAGAACCATCGGGCAACTCTTCTTTGATGAAGTTCAGCCACAACAGACTTTCATCATTAATAGGAATCGGGTAAAGATGTTCCTGTTCATACCAGAACTCCTGGACATCAGTTTCAACGCAAACTCGTTTATCGTCCGCATTGCTGATGCCTGTGATCTCCCCCATACGACGCTGACCCTCGTACTCAGCAATCACGAAGTCGCCGTGTTTCAGTTCATTAATTTTTACCATATGACAGTGCTTTAATTGATTAGTAATTTACTAAATCTTTTACAACATTCCTGCCATAATAGAATCCACAGTCTATAACGCTTCCGGCAAGAAACTCCGTTGCGCTCACTTTTTGATATTGAGCACTACAACTCCTCAAGCTGAAGGCCCGACAACTGATCATTAATGAACATTATTTCTTCAGGCTTTAATACTACCTCGCCCGCACGCGCATTCTGTATGGCCTGCGAAGCATCACGCGCACCAACCAAAGCAACCGTAATACCAGGCTGCTGAATGGTCCACGCAATCACCAGTTGCGATAACGAAGCCCCCTTACTCTCAGCCAAAGGTTGAATCTTTGCCAGGAAAGAATTGATCTTCAATATATTGACATCCGTATAAAAACGATTGCCAGCCCGGGTATCCCCTTCACCAAAAACATGGCCAGGCCTGATTTTTCCGGTTAACAATCCTCTTTGCAGGGGGCTATACGCAATAATCGACTTTTTATGATCCTGGCAATAAGGCACCAGCTCTTTCTCTATATCCCTGAGCACCATACTGTAGGGTACCTGGTTCGATGCCAGTGAATAGGTCTGGGCCGCTTCTTCCATTTGGGCAGCAGCATAGTTACAAACCCCACCCGCCCTTATCTTGCCTTGCTCCTGCAATATGGCAAGCGCTTCCATTGTTTCGGAGATCGGAGTCGTAGGGTCCGCCCAATGTATTTGAAAAAGATCAATATAATCTGTCCCCAGCCGGCGCAAACAATTCTCACATTCCTCTATCACACTTTCTTTACCGGCATAGCGGTAAATATCGATGGCATTGTCATTGTTGTCCTTACTGTTAAAGAAAAATTCTCCTTTTTTCAAATCCCAGCGTAAACCAAACTTGGTGAGGATCTGCACTTTATCGCGCGGTAGTTGCTTTAAAGCTTCACCAATGATTTCTTCGCTCAACCCCTGGCCGTATGCCGGTGCCGTATCAATAGATGTGACACCGTTGTCATAGGAAGCACGGATCGCCTCAAGGGCATCTTTTCTTTCTGCACCTCCCCACATCCAGCCCCCTATAGCCCACGCTCCAAATGTTATTGCCGACACTTCCACTCCTGAATCACCCAATTGCCTGTATTCCATGATTTAGATTTTATATGACGAATAGATGCAATATACCACTCTTCCCCCTATTCCGCCCAGCTCATAGTATAACCACCATTCTCTATGGCCAGGGCCTGTACTGTTAATTTAAGAGGGTGAAAGGTATCAACCATAACAGCCAGTTCCTTGGTTTCCTTTGCACCAATACTTTTTTCAACAGCGCCGGGATGCGGACCATGTGGAATGCCACCAGGATGTAAGGTGATCATTCCCTTGGTAACATGTTTCCTGCTCATAAAATCGCCATCAACATAATACAATACCTCGTCGCTGTCTATATTACTGTGATTGTAAGGCGCCGGAACAGACTGCGGATGATAATCATATAAACGAGGTACAAAACTGCATACCACAAAATTGTTCGCCTCAAAGGTCTGATGCACAGGTGGCGGCTGATGTACTCTTCCCGTAATAGGTTCAAAGTCATGAATGCTGAAAGCAAAAGGATAACAACAACCATCCCACCCTATCACATCAAATGGATGATAAGCATAATGAAGATGATACATCCTCCCCTGCTTTTTCACTTTGATGACAAAGTCACCCTGCTCATCAAAGGTTACAAGGTGTTGCGGGGCGCGGACATCCCTTTCACAAAAGGGTGAATGCTCCAGAAGCTGGCCATAATGACTAAGATAACGTTTCGGAAACCTGATAGGACTAAAGCTCTCCACTATGAACAGCCGGTTGTCAGTGCTCTCGAAAACAACCTGGTAAATCGTACCCCGTGGAATCACCAGGTAATCACCATATGAGAAAGCAAGTTCTCCATATTGCGTCAACAGCTTGCCATTGCCCTTATGTATAAAGATCATTTCATCGGCATCGGCATTTTTATAAAAATAGCCTTCCATACTTTGCTGTGGCGCAGCAAGTACGATATGACAATCATTGTTCACCAGAACAGGCACCCTGCTTTGCAGAAAATCAGCATGCGGCGCAATCTTAAAACCTTCAAGACTGCGATGTTTCAGCATTTTTTCTTCGGCAACCTGTGGCATAACATCATATGGTTCTTCTGCGCGGGTGATGGCTGTTGGCGGATGACAATGATATAATAAAGAATAATCACTGCTAAAGCCTTCGGTACTGAAAAGCTGTTCTGCATATAATGAACCATCGGGACGGCGGAATTGGGTATGACGTTTATGTGGAACGTTTCCCAGCTTATGATAATAGGGCATGATTAAAGAATAAATGATGATAGATAATAGACAATAAAGGCAGCCTTGATTTAGTATCAGCTAAAACAAGAACGCGTTACATAAGGAATTTGCTGGATAAGGAAAGATCAAGCGAAGCCTGCAGGAAAGCATACTTCCAGCGGCGCTTATCTATCCAATAGGTAAAGTTTCGATAGAAAGGCATAATTTGGCAATCGTTACAGGAACTAAGATAGTCATTATTCAGAATAGTTAAGATGAAAGAGATCAGATGCGCAGGGCTTATAGTCGTTAAAGACCGGCAGTTGTTATTGGCATTCAGTAAAAACAAACAAGCCTGGTATTTGCCAGGCGGAAAACTGGACGCAGGCGAAACCGCCGAAGCAGCCCTGACACGCGAAGTACAGGAGGAATTGAATATTGTTATCCCTGCCGGCGAATTACAATGGTATTATCATATTACGGCGCCCGCCTTCGGGGAAAACAACCTGCAAATGAAACAGGATTGTTTCATTCATGAATTAAAACAGGAACCGGTGCCCTCTGCCGAAATTGGAGCCATCCGGTATTTCAGCCGTGAAAGCTATAAACAGGAACAACACCAGGTCCCGGGTGTTTTACTGGCTTTTGAACAATTAAAGAAAGATAACCTGGTCGATTAGTTATGACACGGATAGGTTTAATATCAGATACACATCACTGGCTTGACGAAGCAGTGTTCAAACATTTTGAGAACACGGATGAAATATGGCATGCAGGAGACTTTGGCACGTCGGAAATTTCCGATGCACTAAAAGCTTTCAGACCGTTGCGTGGTGTGTATGGCAATATCGATGGCCGCGATATCCGCTCCGAATTCCCGGAAGACCTGATCTTCAGCTGCGAAAAGGTGAAGGTCTTTATGAAGCATATTGGAGGCTACCCCAACAAATATGCGCCGGGTGTGCGCAACACCATCCTGCGCGAACGCCCGCAAATGTTTATCAGCGGGCATTCACATATTCTAAAGGTCATGTTCGACCCTAAATTGCAGTGTTTACATATGAACCCGGGCGCCGCAGGTAAACAAGGCTGGCATAAGGTGCGCACGCTTATCCGGTTCGCCATCGATGGCAGCGACATTAAGAATTGCGAGGTGATAGAACTGGGCGGCAGCAAAGATCTGTAAACATCCGGCCACAATACCCATTCAACCGCTTTCTTAGCTGAACAGGAAGCTCACATCTTCTTCAGTCAATGATTTTACAAAACCTTCGTCTTCTATCACCAGCGCCCCTGCCAGTTGCTGCTTTTTCTGCTGTAACTGTATGATCCGCTCTTCAATGGTGTCTTTACAGATCATTTTATAGGCAAACACGTTTTTGGTCTGGCCTATTCTGTGCGCACGGTCTATGGCTTGCTGCTGAACCGCCGTATTCCACCAGGGATCGAAAAGGAATACATAGTCGGCTGCTGTCAGGTTAAGACCGGCATTACCCGCTTTAAGGCTTATAAGGAATACATTTACCTTGTTGTCGGGCTGCTGAAAATTATTAGCCATCTCGGCGCGCTGGGCAGGTGGCGTTTGTCCGTCAAAATGATAGTAGGTAATACCCTCTTCACGAAATGCATCGGCAAGCAGGTTAAGCATAGAAGCAAACTGCGAGAATACCAGTACTTTATGATCTTTAAGATTGTTGGTAAGCTCCTCGATAAGCAAACTTGTCTTGATCGATTCGGTACAATTATGCTGCTGATCTTCAGGCAGTAACAACGGACTGTTACAAAGTTGCCTCAAGCGCAACATGCCCTGTAACAAAGCCATGGTGCTCTTACCCAATCCATCTTTTTCTATTTCCAGGAAAACGGAACTTTTTATACTTTCCCTTATTTCATCATACAAAGCTTTTTGTTCCGGCTTCATGGTACACCACAACACCATTTCTGTCTTGGGAGGCAGATCTGATGCCACCTGCTGTTTGGTTCTGCGTAACAGAAACGGAGAGGTTAGTTTATGTAAAGCCTTGATTTTTACTTCATCCTGCAGCCTGTCGATAGCATCGGCATATTCACGTTTAAAAAATTCACGGTTGCCAAACATGCCTGGAAGCAGGAAGCTCATCTGCGCATACAGGTCAAAAGTATTGTTCATTACAGGCGTACCGCTGAGGGCAAGACCAAATCCCGCCTGCAATTGGTTGACGGCGCGTGTAATTTGCGCCGAAGGGTTCTTGATATGATGGCTTTCATCAAGCGCCACCACATCAAAGGCTTGCTCCTGCAGAGCATCTATATCCGCACGAACAGTACCATAGCTGGTGATAAGCACCTGGATGTTTTTCTGGCGGATGTGCTGCAATTGCCTTCCCGGGCCATAATGCACCGCAGAACGCAGATGCGGAGCAAACTTCTTTAACTCCTGCTGCCAGTTGAATAACAGGGAAGAAGGGCAGATGATAAGATGCCTTGCATGAGGTTTATGCTGCGTTTGCCAGGCAAGGAAACAAATTGTCTGTAATGTTTTACCAAGCCCCATATCATCGGCTAAACAGGCCCCTGCACCCGCTGCTGCCAGTAATGCCAGCCATTCGTAACCTTTCTGCTGGTAAGGACGCAAAGTTGCATTAATGCCCTGCGGAAGCGGGTATACCGGGGCTGGCGACTGTTGCCACCTCTCCCACTGCTGCCACCAGCCGGCATCGATAACAGGCTTAAGTACCTGCCGGTCTTCGGGTACATGCTGCTCGCTGAAAGCAAGCCAGCGCGATACCGTTACCGTATTCTTTACCACTTTGCCATGCTTGAGCAGCATACTGTATTGCTGCAACCACTCGTCATCCAGCACACCCAGGGAAGTATCTTTCAGTAACACCATATGCTGACCAGCATACAGCAGCTTCTGCAACTCTGAAAGCGCAATTTCTTCTTTGCCAAAACGCACCGACAACTGTACGGTTACTGTATTGTTTTCCTTGTTGGTGATAGTACTGGTAGTTGCTACCTTAAAAGAAGAATAGCGGAAATGCTGGAGCATATCCATGCCCGCCACCTCAACATCCAGCTCAAGCAAACGATGATAAACCTTTAAAAACCATTGCTTTTTGCGAGCCTCATCAAATGAAATATAATAATACCCGTTACGCTGGCGGGCGAAGCTCTCGTGCATGCTTTCCAGGAGCTGGATAAAAGCAGTTTCCGCAGCTTTGTTGCGTAATACCTGCCTGGTTTGCCCGTTTATAGTAACGCTCATAGCTGCCGTCCACGGACCATCTGCCGTAAAATCATCATACAGCCATTGCGGGGTAAACACCAGGTACGAGGGATGTATTTCACTGAGTACCACTCTATTGCGTGGTATTATTTCCACTTTTTCACCCGTTTGCAGCAGGTTGCGTTTAACGGTATAATTGTCCTGGAGCCGGGTTAACACATTTTCTTCAAAGGCCGCCCTGCCGTTGACCGAGGCCTTTTGAGGCATTAGTTTCAGCCATTCCAGGGTCTGGTAATCGGTATAAGTGAGTAAGAAATATTCTCCGCCCGTTTCCACAAGAAACTGATGACGGTTAAAATGATCGAGCGGCAGACGGCTGCCGTTCATGAACACGAACGATCGTAATAGGAGTTCGTTTTCTTCATTTTCTGTAACCTCGAACTGTAACATCGGCCGTAACGGGCTAAAGCTGCAGGGAGCAGACTGTAGATTGCCGTTCTCTGTCTGTATTTTATGATACCACTTTACCTGTGCAGCCTGTGACTTCAGCGGTTCAAAAAGCTCACAGAGACGACGGGTGATGGCTTTCTGAAAAAAGACTTCATAAGGTTCCGTATTTCCTGCCGGCAGCTTATCAAACTTTATTCTAATAGCTGCTTTGCTGTCACGTACCCCTTCACGGGTGAAGCAAACCAGCGCTTCTTTAGCAGGTTTCGACAAGTGGGAATAATAATCCTTTATTTCCTGCAGGTCGGGCTTACAGGCTATATAGTCTGTTTTTCCTTTTTCCTTGATGATATGCAGCGACTCCACTACCTGGTGATCGGTTAGCATACGGTGAGGAGAGAGTAATAATACCGTCTTATGATCGTTCTGAGATACAGCCATGAGAATAAAAGCTGCGAAAATAAGGAATAGAAAAAAGCAGCCCGGTATCGGGCTGCTTCTTTTTTATTGCCTTAAGGCGGAATTTGAATTTTATTTCTTCTATGGCATCAATGACCTGCCTACCACCTCGCGGAAAGGCCAGGGTATTACCGCCATAAGCACCACCAGCGCGAGAGTGAACAGTATTGCCGCCTTTTTGTGTTTGGCAGCGTCAGGAATAGCTTTGCGCGCTACACCTTTGCCTATGGTGATAAGCACAATCGCAATAACGGTTCCAAGTGGGTGCTCTACAAGGTAAAAACGCCAGAAAGCGTCTTTCATCACACTTGTCCCCTCAGGAACATTCATCCAGCCAAAACGGCCGAAAATAACCTGGTAAAGACCTATCAGCAGGGTAGTATGCGCCGAGATCATCAGAAACAGCCCCAGCTTTTTATCAGCGGCGGTATATGGCTTATTCAAGGCAGAGAAATGACGCACAATATTTACCACGAGTAAAATCAGGATCACCCAACGGAGAAAACTATGCAAGTGTAGCAGTCCTATTTCCATAATTCATCATTTTAAGGCAAAGTAATTGGGGAAAAGGGAAAAAACCAAAATAGATGACAGATCGTGGAACAACCGCATGACCAGAATACAGGCAAAAAGAAACTGGGAGGGTGAAAATGGGGAGTTTTTGGCGGAATACGGCAGGGGCCATTACATTTGTGTTATGAAAAAAGCGGTAGGAGTTATTGCCCTCTTTGGTTTTATGACACTGAATACAGGATGCGGCAGCAATGGTAAAGAAGAACAGCAAACCGAAAATAACGACGCCTTGCCGGCAGCCGTGGAAAAAATGCAGGCGGCGGTAAAACAAAAACCCGACAGCACAGGCTTAAGGCTCCGGCTGGTGGATATGCTTGATAGCATAGGACATTATAAGGAAGCAGCCGCAGAAATGGACAGCCTGCTCGTTAAAGACAGCTCCAACTATGGCCTCTGGTTTACCAAGGCACAGGTCCTCGAACACAGCGGAGACACTACAGGCGCGATAAAAGGCTATTCAAACGCCATCAGGATCTATGCAGCACCCGATGCCCTGTTATCCCTGGCGAATTTATATGCCGAGAAAAAAGACAAAAGAACGCTTGATGCGCTGGCTACCGTACAACAAATGCGGCTGGGACGCGAAACCGACGCCAATTGCGCCTTTATAGCAGGTGTTTATTACGCAAGAACAGGAAATGCCGCCGCCGCACTGGAACAGTTCGATAACTGTATCGCCAACAACTACACTTACATGGAAGCTTATATCGAAAAAGGCATGCTCTATTTCGACCGTAAAGAATATAAACAGGCAATGGAAGTATTCCGGTTCGCCTCCACTGTAAATACGCTCTATGCCGATGCCTATTACTACCAGGCCAGGTGTTACGAAATGATGGGACAGAAAGACAGCGCCATTCTGCGCTTTAAACAGTCTCTGAGCCTCGACAAAGGATTGAAAGAAGCCCGGGCAGGACTGAAAAGACTGGGAGAATAGTAATAAATGGTGGTATCATATTTTTAGATCTCAATACAAACAGATAATTATTATACGATGGCCATAATAGCACCTTCTCTCCTGGCAGCCGATTTCCTGAGGCTGTGGGATGAGTGTAAGATGATTAATGAAAGTGAAGCTGAATGGTTTCACCTCGATGTAATGGATGGCAGATTTGTGCCTAATATCAGCTTTGGACTGCCGGTGATAGAACATATCCGCAAAACCACAAAAAAGGAATGCGATGTTCACCTGATGATAGTAGAGCCTGAAAAATATACCACTGCATTTAAAGAAGCGGGCGCTGATAGGTTAACCGTGCATTATGAAGCCTGCACACACCTGCACCGTAACGTGGAAATGATCCGCCAGCTTGGTATGAAGGCAGGCGTCGCCCTTAATCCGCATACACCCGTTCTCTTGCTGAAAGAAATACTCCCCTATATCGACCAGGTGTGTATCATGAGCGTAAACCCCGGCTTTGGTGGCCAGCAGTTCATCCCTACCTCGTTGAAAAAGATAGCTGAATTAAAACAAATGATCCGGGAAAGCGGCTACCCCGTACTTATACAGGTAGATGGCGGCGTATCCGTAAATAATGCAGCAGCCTTGGTTAACGCAGGGGCCGATGTACTGGTGGCAGGCAGCAACGTGTTTAAAGCCGAAAACCCCACTGCTGCTATAGCACAGTTAAAAAAGGCAGGGAGTTTTTCAGAAGTTTAACCAGCGGTTTTGTTCAGGATTAACAGGCTGTTAATTTCCACAAGCTGTGCATAACATCTGTTGGAAATGGATGGTATTAAAGTTAAATTTGGATACACACGCAACCGTACTCCGAAAACAAGAACAGAATGAAAGATCTGTCAATTGTTATATTGTAGCCGGCATTGAATTTGGAGTATCTCTTTTACATTGTTCACCCAAAAGTGAGTACCTTGACAGAAACCATCATCAACCTGGACACCGTGAATCCAATAGAATTTTTTGGTGTCAACAACCGGAAGCTGGACCTGCTAAAGAAGAAATTTCCGCTGTTAAAGATCCTGTCCAGAGGAACACAAATTAAATTAAGCGGAGCTCCTGAGCATATCGAAACAGCCAAGGAAAAGATCGACCTCATCGTACAGTACATGGAACGTAATGGCGATTTGAGCGCGAATTATTTTGAACAGATCTTAGGAGGCGATGATGCTGAGATCATCGACAATTTTGTAGAAAAAAATCCCAATGACATCCTGGTATTCGGGCCTAACGGAAAAACAGTAAGGGCCCGTACAGCTAACCAGAAACGCATGGTACAGGCTGCCGACCGCAACGACATCGTTTTTGCCATTGGACCCGCAGGTACAGGTAAAACCTATACCGCAGTAGCGTTGGCAGTGCGTGCGTTGAAAAACAAAGTGGTTAAGAAAATTATTTTAACACGCCCCGCCGTAGAAGCAGGTGAAAGTCTCGGCTTCCTGCCCGGCGACCTGAAAGAAAAGATCGACCCATACCTGAGGCCTTTATATGATGCGCTGGACGACATGATCCCCGCAGATAAACTGGGATATTATATGAGCACCCGCACCATAGAAATTGCTCCGCTGGCTTATATGCGCGGCCGTACACTCGACAACGCCTTTATCATCCTCGATGAGGCGCAGAATACAAATGATCTGCAATTAAAGATGTTCCTGACCCGTATTGGAGCCAACGCAAAAGCGATCATCACCGGTGACCCCACACAGATCGACCTGCCTAAAAACCAGCGCAGCGGCCTTGAAAAGGCAACCCGGATCCTGCGGAATATCGATGGTATCGCTCATATCGAACTCGACGAAGAAGACGTGGTACGGCACAGGCTCGTAAAAGCAATCATCAAAGCGTACGACAAGGAGAAAGAAAAAGAAGAAACCAGGTACTCGCATTCCTCATGATTATTATGAATGTATCGTTTATTAAAAAGAGGTGGCTGTTAAGCTGCCTCTTTGCTTTTGCCTGTAGTGCCTGTAACCCCTATAGTACGGCTTCAGACAACACACAACAGCTGCAGCTGGCAGAATGGAAGGCCGCCAGGCAAAAACATTCGCTGGAATGTATCGATTCTGCCCGTTTGATCCTGAAAGACGGCGATATTATCACCCGTACAGGCAACGACTTCACCAGCCAGGGCCTACGGCAGCTTTGCCAGTTGGATGCCACCTACTCGCATTGTGGTATTGTAAGCATCTCCGATAGTAATATTTATGTCTACCACGCATTGGGCGGCGAGATCAACCCCGATCAGAAACTGAAAAAAGAAACGCTCGGCAATTTTTGCGATGCCCTGGATAACCTGGGCTTCGGTGTGTTTCGCTTTCCCTTAACAGCAGATCAGAACGGAAAGCTGCACAAACTCCTCTCCCATCATTATGCCGCCGGACTGCCTTTTGATATGAAATTTGACCTGCACACCGATACTGCTATGTATTGCTCCGAATTTGTGTACAAAATGCTCGAACAGGCATCCGCCTACGGCTTCCGGTTCCGCAAAGATACCCTTAACGGCCTCGCCTATGTAGCTCCGGACCGCATTTTCCTGCACCCGCGCTGCAGCGAAATAAGAAGATATGTATATTAAGCATTCAGCTTTCTGTTTCCCGATGCAATGTTATATCTTGCCGGCATAAATTAATCTTATGAAGCAATTGTTCCTGTTATTCCTGGCCGGTTTTGTACTGGCAGGTATGGTTGGCTGTAAGTCAAACGGACCTGAAAACACCATTAAAAAGTTTTTCCACGCACTTGAAAACAAAGATTTCGCTGAAGCGAAAAAGTATGCCACCAAGGATAGCGAAACGCTGTTGAATATGCTGGCTTCTTTCCCGCAGCCTGCCGATTCTGCCAAGGCTAAAAAGGAGAAAAACGAAGAAATTAACGTTGCCAACGTAAAGATCAACGGCGACAATGCTACTGCTGAAGTAATCTCTAAAGACAAAAAAGCACCCGTTACCATTAGCCTCAAGAAAGAAGAAGGCCAGTGGAAAGTTGCTTTCGATAAAAGCTCCGTTATGAAAATGGCAATGGATGCCATGCCTCAAAACGGTGCTATGCCCCATGCAGCGCCTGAAGTTGGTATAGATTCAGCTGTTACGCTGCCAGCCCCTGTTGATTCCACTAAGTAATTACAACGGATTTATGCGTTTATTTCTAACCCTGATAGCGGTTGTGGTAACAGGTATTTCCTGCGGCTCCGGTAACGAGACGCAGGAACCTGCTACCAGCGCACTTGATGCCGGCCGCTCTTTTATCGACGACTGCCTCAAAGGCCGTTTCAAACAGGCAGCCTTTTATATGATAAAGGATGACGAGAATGTCGCCGGCCTGGCTAAACTCGAAGAAAGCTTCAACAGCAAAGGCAGCTCCGACAAAAGTCAGTACAAGCAGGCATCCATTATGATAGAGAACGTTGAAACTGTAAACGATAGCACAACAATCCTCAGTTACAGGAACTCGTTCGACCGCATAGCAAGAAAACTGAAAGTAATAAAGCGGCAGGAAACATGGTTAGTGGATTTCAAGTACACTTTTAGTGGAAATATGTAATATTGTATCAATACGCCCAGGATTTGAACTTTATTTTTGGTAATGGATAACCCATTACCTTTGCAACCTCTATAAAAATTTATCTTATCTTATGATGAATGTTCTGCATCCCTGGCATGGCGTTCCCTACGGCGACAACGCTCCTGAATATGTAAATGCGGTAATCGAAATATCGCAGGGCTCAAGAGCCAAGTACGAAATAGATAAAGCCAGTGGATTACTGAAGTTGGATCGTGTGATCTATTCTTCATTCCATTATCCTGTAAACTACGGTTTCATCCCCCAAAGCCTCGGCGACGATAAAGACCCGCTCGACATCCTCGTGATCACTTCTTTACCCGTACAGCCCCTGACGCTTATTGAGGCCAAAGTACTTGGTGTAATGCAAATGATCGACGGCGGCGACGGCGATGATAAGATCATTGCAGTAGCGGCAAAAGACCCAAGCGTAAACCATTATAACGATATTGATGAACTGCCTCCTCACTTCTTCAGTGAGTTACGCCATTTCTTCGAAGAGTACAAAACCTTGGAAAACAAGAGTGTACGTGTAGAAGATTTTGGCAATCAGGCAAAAGCCTTCCAAATCGTGGAACAGGCCATCTCCTTATACAGGGATACCTACGTTTCAAAAAAAGGGTAAGTTTTGCCCAACGGATACCGGATATGTCAGTCATAATCTTCAGCAGCGATTGACGCGTATAGAAAATTAACCATTATGACTCTACTGGTATTTCTACTGTGCATACTGGCAGCCTCGTATATCGCCGGCCTGCTCGGTTCTGTAACCGGACTGGGCGGCGGTGTGGTGATCATACCTTTCTTTACACTGGTACTCGACATCGACCTGCGCTATGCAATAGGTACTTCTCTTATAACGGCAATAGCTACCTCGTCGGGGTCGGCTATTGCCTACGTTAAAGAAGGCATTACCAATATCAGGCTCGGCATGTTCCTCGAAATAGCAACCACTGCCGGCGCCATCTGTGGCGCCGCACTTGCAATGTACACTCCTACCCATCTCATTTCTATCATTTACGGCATAGTGCTTATTGTTTCCGTATCACTTTCAGTACGCCGTCATGCCGGCCAGTCCGGTGATATTATTACCAACAAATGGGCAGAACGGTTTAAACTCAACAGCACCTATCCCGATGCATCGGGCAAACTGATCCCCTATGCAGTACACAAGGTACCGGGAGGCTTTATCGTCATGTGGCTGGCTGGCATCCTCTCAGGCTTACTGGGTATAGGATCCGGAGCTTTGAAGGTGGTAGCTATGGATACAATGATGAAGCTGCCTTTTAAAGTATCTACCACCACTAGTAATTTTATGATCGGCGTCACCGCCGCCGCCAGCGCTGGTGTTTACTTCTACCGCGGCTATATCAACCCCACGCTGTCGATGCCGGTGGTGCTGGGCGTATTGGCAGGCGCTTATACAGGCTCTAACGTACTGGCCAAAGTATCTCCTCAAAAATTAAAGATCATTTTTGCAGTGGTAGTAGGGCTACTGGCGCTCCAAATGATTTATAAAGGCTTTACGCATAGCATATAACTGTATGAACAAACCACCTGAAATAAAAAACCGCGACCTGCAGCTTACGCTGGGCAACTTGCTGCGTATTGGCGTTATTTTATCGGCATTACTGGTATTGGCCGGTGGCATCATTTATATCTTCCAGCAGGGCAACGGCCCACGCCCCCAGTACGTGTCGTTCACAGGCGAAAACAGTGAACTGCTGCAGCTTTCGGATATTCTTAAAGGTATGACACGCCTGCAAGGCGCTTCTATCATTCAGTTTGGCCTGATAGTGCTCATAGCCACACCCATCGCACGTATCGTGATCTCAGCTATCGGATTTGCACTGGAAAAAGATTACATGTACCTGGTAATTGCAGCCATTGTGCTCCTGATCATCCTGGTAAGCCTTTTTAGCGGGGTGGCAGGCTAGTGTTTTGTTCAACAGATCATTTTTTTACTTATTTTCGCACAAACTTAATAAGACAATGGTAGCTCAAAAATCAACTGGCAAGTACTGGTTCTGGTGTTTCTTTTGGTTAGCAATCCTGGTAGTTTTGATGATTGTTTACCGTGAATTTTTCTGGTTGGCATTACCGGGTACTATTACCTACTTCTGCAAAGCAATGAACCTGCTGGAAAATAACTAGCAGCTTACAACATATTAAAAAAGAAAGGCGCTTCAACTGTGAAGCGCCTTTCTTTTTTAATGTCCGGCATACGTTCACTGTCCTGTTATAATGTGTCAGTAACTCTTTTTATGATCCGCAGCCTATGCGTTCTCTCACCCGTATCCCCGTTCACGATTCCCTCATTGTCGATCTTATCAATACGCACTCTTCCCGACGCATGAATAATTTCATCACTGCTTAGTAAAATACCTACATGCGTGATCTTACCTTCCTCATTATCAAAAAAAGCCAGGTCACCGCAGCGGGCCTCCTGCAAAAAGCCTGTCACCTCCCCCTGCGTGGCCTGCTGTGAGGCATCTCTGAGCAAATGAATTCCGGCCATTTTATATACCTGCTGCGTAAAACCGCTGCAATCAATTCCAAAAGAACTTCTGCCACCCCATAAATAAGGCGCATTAAGAAAATTACGTGCAGTGGCAGTCAACGCTGCTGCATCAAATGAAAAAGGAGCAACACAACCATTACTCCCCATATACTTGAAATTATATTTACCCAGTTGCGTTGCTTCGTCATAAACAGGACTGGCAATCGATAAACGCACAACCGTCCCGTTCATTTCCATTACATCCGTGACCGATGTGGTATAACGCAAAGGTTGTAATGCAGCTGTAGCAGCCTCTACCGGCGTCAGCTGGCTGGCTTGGACCCATCCTTCATAGCCATCATACAGGCCACGGATCCGGGTAAAATCTTTTGTACTTTCTATCACTTCCGCAAATTCTCCCAGTAAAAGCTGGCTTACCATTTCCGATCGGTGCGAAGCAGTGGCTCTTACAGGGGCAGCGGCTACGATACAGACAACATGGGTCATATACTTGTTGATTTTGGGGGGCAAAAACATTAACTGCACTAAAAATAGTCCAATAAACAATTAATTCAAAAACAACGGCTGGCAACTGCTATGCTTTACGCTTCAACTCCCCTGAAATATATGGTCCGGAAAAACAGCACGCCTTATGGAAAAACGTCCAAAATGCATCTTAGGGATATACCGCCATGAGCAAACAGGTGGTTATCGAAATAATGTACTTACTTTGAAGCCGTGAATAAAGCAAGCCTTGCCCATATAAGTGACCAGGAATTACTTGACAGGTTCTATCAGTCAGGCGAAAACGAATGGCTTGGCTATCTACTGCAACGTTATACCATGTTATTGCTTGGGGTATGTATGAAATACCTGAAGAACGAGGAAGAAGCTAAAGATAGCGTACAGCAGGTGTTCCTCAAGGTGATCACGGAAATAAGAAAATATAAGGTCGAATATTTCAAAAGCTGGCTGTACATGGTAGCACGCAATCATTGCCTCATGCGCCTGCGCGATAAACACGGTAAAATCCCGCAGGAGCTCGATGAATCGATGATTGTTTCAGATACCTCTTCAGACAAAAGCAGCTTACAGGAAAAAGAACAGATCCTCGACCTTGTAAATACAGCATTACCCTTACTCAATAAAGAACAAAAAACCTGCGTAACTTTATTCTACCTGGAGAAAAAGTCGTACCAGGAGATCTGCGATATTACCGGTTATACCGCACTACAGGTGAAAAGCCATATACAGAACGGGAAACGGAATATTAAACTATTGGTAGAAAAGAAAATGAAAGAGAAATAATGGCTGACATCAAAGACATATTGAATGATGATCACGAAGAGTTGAATGAAGATGATCTGATGCAGTTCCTGCAAACGCCACAGGATATGGACTTTGCATTTTCTAACGACGCGCAGGAAGGACTGCAGTCGTTCAAAAGCAACGACAAAATGCAGCAATATGTGCTGCAGCTGAACCAGCAGTTACAGCAGCAGTTGCATCAACGGAAACAACATAAGGAAAAAAGAAAGATCCGGAATATCTCAGGGCCATTAATGGCAATGGTGGTTATACTCATCCTTTGCACCCTCGCCTATGTCATCATACACCTTTATTTCCGCAATAAATAGGCCTAATAAGCGGTTTTATCCTGCTTCTCAGCCCATTCCCTGAAAACCACCAGCGCCTCCTCTCTTCCCAGGTTACAAAGCTTAATAAGACGGCTGTCGAGCGGTAAGGCTAATTCAGTATAAATAAAAGAATCGTCAAAACCTGCAGTCGCAGCATCTTCACGTGTATTACCGAAATACACTTTCCTGGGACGGGCCCAGTAAATAGCGCCCATACACATGGGACAAGGCTCACATGAGGTATATATTTCACAGCCATCCAGCTGAAAAGTGCCCAGCCGGCTACAGGCATCGCGGATAGCAACTACTTCAGCGTGAGCCGTAGGATCATTGGTCGAAGTTACCCTGTTCCATCCTCTTCCAACAATCTCCTCCCCTTTAACAATAACACAGCCAAAAGGACCACCGTGCTGCAGTTGCATACCGTGGCGGGAAAGATGGATTGCCTCCTGCATGAATTTTTGCTCCCGGGTCATAATACGTAAAGATAGATAGTAGAATAATAGATAAGGCCGAAAAAGGGGTGTACAAGCCGTTTAAGCTGTACACCCCTTTTTTATAGTCGGTTTAACTGAAATGATCTATTTGATACCAAAAGCCTTTTTCACCTGCGGAACATAATCCAGTTTTTCCCAGGTAAAAAGTTCCACTCTTTTTTTGATGGTCTTGCCATCAGGAGTTTTGAATTCTTTGGTAACAGTCTGGCTCTTACGCCCCATATGACCATAAGCGGCAGTCTCGCTATAGATAGGGTTACGCAACTTCAAACGCTCTTCAATAAAGTAAGGACGCATATCAAAAATGCCTTCTACGATCTTGGCGATCTGGCCATCTGTCTTGTTTACCTTCGCAGTACCATAGGTATTTACATAAATGCTGGTAGGTTTAGCCACACCAATAGCATACGAAACCTGTACCAGAACTTCATCGCAAACACCGGCTGCTACCAGGTTTTTAGCGATATGACGGGTAGCATAGGCAGCAGAACGGTCTACTTTGCTTGGATCTTTACCACTGAAAGCACCACCGCCATGAGCGCCTTTACCACCATAAGTATCAACAATGATCTTACGGCCGGTTAAACCTGTATCACCGTGAGGACCACCAATTACAAATTTACCGGTAGGGTTGATATGATATTTGATCTTGCTGTTAAACAGGTGAGCGTATTTTTTATACTTAGCCTGAACGCGCGGGATCAGAATATTGATAATATCTTTTTTGATCTTCGCGAGCATCTTCTCTTCAGCAGCAAACTCGTCGTGCTGGGTAGATACAACGATAGCATCGATCCGGATCGGTTGGTTATTATCGTCATATTCCAGGGTCACCTGGCTTTTGGCATCGGGACGCAGGTAGGTGATTTCGCTGTTTTCACGACGTAAAGCAGCCAGCTCTTCCAGGATCTTATGCGCCAGATCTAATGCCAGAGGCATATAATCATTGGTTTCGTTGGTTGCATAACCAAACATCATTCCCTGGTCGCCGGCGCCCTGCTCCTCTTTTTTCTTACGCACAACGCCCTGGTTAATATCTGCAGATTGTTCATGAATAGCAGAGAGTACGCCACAGCTATTCGCTTCGAACATATATTCACTCTTGGTATAACCTATTTTACGGATAACGCCACGGGCAATTTCCTGTACGTCAAGATAGGCTTTGGACTTTACCTCTCCCGCCAATACCACCTGTCCGGTAGTTACAAGCGTTTCGCAGGCAACCTTGCTATCAGGATCAAAGGCCAGGAAATTATCAATTAAAGCATCGGATATCTGATCGGCTATTTTATCTGGGTGCCCCTCAGATACACTTTCAGAGGTAAACAAATAAGGCATTGTATAGAATTTAATGGTCGCAAATATAAATGTAAAGCCAATACAGCGCTAATTACTTGCCTGAGAGGTCGGTATAAAGGTCCAGGTATTCAGTTAGATCACTGTCCCAGCCTTTGAAAGGAATGACCTTTTTGCCCTTTACCTTGCTGAATTCGTCGACAAGCTTTTTGTCTACGGCGTCAGAACCAAAGCTGATAGCATCGGCATAAGCAGCCCCACCACGGAACATGGCTGTATTATCTGCCTCTTTAAAAGGCTCTACATCCTTATCCTTGATATTGGAATGGATAATAGCCTTTTCCGCAAAATCTTCACCTAATGACTCACCAAAAGTATTGGCTCCAATAGTGAACACAACTTTACTCTGCGAAAATACAGGCTCTTTTTTATAGGCAGTCTTGAGATACATCGGAATAAGACCCGTCATCCAGCCGCTGCAGTGGATAAGGTCCGGAGGCCAGCCGAATTTTTTAACGGTTTCCAGCGCTCCTTTGCAAAAGAATATGGCACGCAAACCATTGTCATCAAACCATTCTTCCTGGTCGTCGTGTAATACCTGCTTGCGCTTAAAGAAGTCTTCATTGTCCAGGAAATACACCTGAAGCCTGGCATTAGGCAGGGAAGCTACTTTAATCTGAAGAGGATAGTCATCATTGTCTACAGAAACATTAATACCAGATAAACGAACTACTTCATGCAACCGGTGCCTTCTTTCGTTGATGGTGCCAAAACGTGGCATGATACATCTTACTTCTAATCCGCTGTCGTTGCTTTTTATAGCCAGTTTATTCACTATCTCCGCAAATTCTGTCAGCTCCAAGTACGGTGACATCTCGGTGGCTATGAATAAAATTCTTTTCTTTGTTGACATTCTTAGAGAGAATTTAGGCTTAAAACCTTAAAAATTAGTGGGCAAAGGTACTAAAAACCGTTGGAAATTCAACTATAGCGTCCGGAACGCCCTTTTTAACGACACGAATTATGATTCTTTTTAAACAAGTAGCAGACTTACAGGCGGCACTTTCCACAGCCCGCCACGAGGGAAAAACCATTGGATTTGTACCTACCATGGGGGCCTTGCATGAGGGACATTTGTCCCTGCTGGAACTGGCACGCCATCAATACGATATTACAGTATGCAGCATCTTCGTAAACCCTACACAATTCAATGATCCTAAAGATTTTGAGAAATATCCGGTTACTACAGATGCCGATATCAGACTGCTGGAACAAGCCGGTATAAATATGCTGTTCCTGCCCGGTGTCTCGGAGATCTATCCCTCCGGAACAACCCCGGGTCATCACTACGATTTGGGCGAACTCGAAGGCTTACTCGACGGCGCCTACCGCCCCGGACATTTTCAGGGAGTTTGCCAGGTAGTACATCGTTTACTGGATATTGTACAGCCCAACGCACTGTTCCTGGGTCAGAAAGATTACCAGCAATGCCTGGTGCTGAAAAGAATGGTACAGCTCGAAAATATTCCCGTAGAAATAATAATGGCTCCCACACGCCGGGAAAAAGACGGACTGGCCTTAAGCAGCCGCAATATGCGCTTATCACCCGAAGCACGCGAAAAAGCCACTGCCTTGTATAAAGCACTGCAATATTTCGGAGAAAATATTACAGTTAAATCTATACAAGAGTTACGTCTTGAATCATCTGCTTTTCTGCTTAGAAATGACTTTGAAAAAGTGGACTATATCGAAGTCGCGGATGCTGGTTCTTTGTTGCCGGTAGAAGAAATTACACCTGGGCTTAAACTGGTTCTTTTAACAGCTGCCTTTATAGAGGGCGTACGTCTTATCGACAACCTCGAATGGACAGTAGCAGGTTGATTCGTTAAATCGTTTGTGATACTTCCGTTTTATATTCCAAATAGGTTTAACTTTGCGCCGCCATGCAAATAGAAGTATTAAAATCGAAGGTTCACCGTGCGGTGCTGACAGAAGCCAACCTCAATTATGTAGGCAGTCTTACTTTGGATGAAGACCTGATGGATGCTGCCAACATGATTGAGAATGAGAAGATACAAGTAGTTAACGTCAACAACGGCGAACGCATAGAAACTTACCTGATCAAAGGTAAACGCGGAAGCGGTACCGCCTGTCTCAATGGTCCGGCTGCACGTAAAGGCGCTGTAGGTGATATTATCATTGTGATATCTTACGCTACTATGGATTTTGAAGAAGCCAAAACATTTAAACCCTCTATCGTATTTCCTAAGGAAGGCAATAAGTTATAATTTGTCTATCTTGCTGTAAATCCCGTGCAGCATGAAGCGAGCGCTTTTGTATCTCTTGAAATACCTGGTAGGATTTGGTATAGCAGGTCTGCTGATCTGGCTATCATTCCGTCAGCTATCGGATCAGGATCTTACTGACATTAAAGAGGCGTTACTGCGCGCGCGGTTCTGGCTGCTTCTTCCTGTTTTCCTTATCCTGTTCCTTAGCCATTGGTTCAGAGCCCGCCGTTGGCGGCAACTGATCACTCCCCTGGGCTATAAACCCTCAGTTGCACAACTGTTATGCAGCCTGTTTATCGGCTACATTGGCAACCAGCTAGTACCCCGCGCCGGAGAAATCATCCGTTGCACTACCGTAGCCAGGACCAGCAAAGTTCCCGCAGAAAAGGTAATAGGAACAATGGTGGCAGAACGTGCATTCGATGTGGTATGCCTGGCTGTTATTACTACTGCTACATTCTTTATAGAATATAAATACATTGAATCCTATTTCAGGGATATTACCCGGACCGCTGGAGAAGGCATCGCCGGCGGCAGACACTGGTGGCTGTTGCTGATAGCAGCCCTGGTGGTCATCGCAGCAATATGGCTTATAAGAAAAGGACGCAAGCTGAAATGGGTCCAGTTCCTTACAAGGGTCTGGCGAGGCTTGCTCGAAGGCCTCTCCAGCATCAACAAGGTAGAGAATAAACCCTTATTTCTTTTAAATACTGTGCTCATCTGGGTTTGTTATATATTATCCACATGGCTCGGTTGTTTTGCGCTCGCCGAAACGGAACACCTGCCTGTAACAACAGCTGTGGCAATGCTCGTATCCGGTACTTTTGGCATCATTATCGCCCCAGGAGGTTTGGGGGCCTATCCCGCAGCCATCCAAAAAACGCTCGAATTATACGGTCTCAGCGGAACCATAGGCCTGGCGGCTGGCTGGATCTTATGGCTGGCCCAGTTCTTTTTTACCATTATTTTTGGGCTCGGCGCATATTTACTTATTAATTATTTTAAACAACCGTTACATGAAAAACAAAGCGTTCATTCCATCTAAAATTATGACGTTGGCACAGCTCGGCCATACTATGGCAGGATGGAGATTGCTTGATAAAAAAATCGCCTTTACCAACGGTTGCTTCGATATCCTGCACGAAGGCCATATTGCATCATTATCACAAGCCGCTTCTGAAGCCGACTACCTTATAGTAGGCTTAAACAGCGATGCCAGCACTAAACGTCTGAAGGGAGAAAGCCGGCCGGTGAACAAAGAACAAAGCCGTGCATTGTTACTGGCATCACTGGTATTGGTTGATGCCGTGGTCATCTTCGAAGAAGATACTCCCCTATCGCTTATTACCACCATCTTGCCCGATGTTCTTGTCAAAGGTGGCGACTATACCGTTGAACAGATAGCCGGCTCAAAAGAAGTGCTCGCCAATGGCGGCCGTGTAGTGATAAACCCCATAGTACCTGGCTTTTCTACAACCGGCATCATCGAAGCACTGAAGAAATAAACTTAACATTAAAGAACTCTCCCCTTACTTATTTTAGCAATATAGAAGACCTTATGAGTAAGAAACATTTGTTAGCGAGAGATATCAGCTGGTTAAGCTTTAACGCAAGGGTTTTACAGGAGGCCGGTGACCCTACTGTGCCGTTAAAACAAAGGATACGGTTCCTGGGCATCCATTCTAATAATATGGATGAGTTCTTTCGTGTACGGGTAGCTACGCTGAGAAGGATGATTGAACTTGGTGGCAAAAAAGGTAATATGCACCTGGAAGAAAATCCGCAATCTATACTCGACCAGATCCAGGTAATCGTTTTGCAACAACAAAACGAGTTCAACCGTATATGGGACGACATACAGCGTGAAATGGCAAAGGAAAAGGTTTATCTCATAAGCGAAGCCCAGCTGACCCAGGAACAACGGACGTTTGTAACCCGCTTTTTCGACGAAGAAGTACGCTCCAATATTATTCCGCTTTTGATAGAAAGCCTGCCGCAGATGCCTTATCTCAGAGATAAAAGCATTTACCTGGGCGTTGTTATGCGTAAGTCCTCCTCCGCATACGATCAGAAATATGCCCTGATTGAAGTGCCCGCCAAAGCTGTAGGCCGCTTTATAAAGCTGCCCTCTCCGGAAGGCGAAAGCCATATTATTCTGCTGGAAGATGTCATACGCGTTAACCTCCCCATTATATTCTCTTATTTCGGCTACGATCATTTTGATGCACATGTGTTTAAGGTCACCAAAGATGCTGAGATCGACATAGACAATGATATCACCACTTCTTTTGTTCAGAAAATAGAACGCGGACTGCGTAACAGACGCAAAGGCAAACCGGTGCGCTTCCTGTACGACAAGGAAATGGATGCAGGTATCCTGGAATATCTTATGCGGCGATTGAACCTTTCCAGGAAAGACAATATCATTCCCGGAGGCCGCATTCATAATTTCAGACATTTTATGGACTTTCCCGATGTATTCCCTTCCCATAAAAACGACCGTACGCCTTTTACGCATCCGAAATTGCAGCGCACCTTACGTGTAACAGATGTAGTATTGAAAGAAGATGTCATGCTTCATTTCCCTTATCATTCTTTCAACTCCATTATAGACCTCTTGCGTGAAGCGGCTATGGACCCTGAAGTGAATACCATCAAGATAACTGCTTATCGTCTGGCCTCTAATTCCAAGGTAGTAAATGCACTTATTAATGCCGTAAGAAATGGTAAACAGGTAGTGGTTATGCTCGAACTAAGGGCACGTTTCGATGAAGAGGCTAACCTCGAATGGAAAGAGGTACTGGAAGAAGAAGGCGTAAAAGTGCTCATGGGTGTGCCTAACACGAAAGTCCATGCCAAGCTCTGTATCATCACCAAACGCAGTAACAACAAAACACTGCAATACGGCTTTGTTAGTACAGGTAACCTTAACGAAAAAACAGCAAGGGTATATGCCGATCACTGCCTGCTTACCAGCAACCGCAGTGTTATGGCCGATATTAACCGCATCTTTAAGTATCTCGAAAACCCCAGAACAGCTTCTCAGTACATCAACGCCTGCAAAACACTACTGGTTTGCCCGGTACATATGCGTAAGAAGCTCATAGCACTTATCGACAATGAGATCAAGCTGGCGAAAGCAGGTAAAACTGCCAAAATATATCTGAAAGTAAACGCACTGAGTGATGGCCTGATGATTCAGAAGCTATATGAAGCAATAAACGCCGGTGTTCAGGTGAATATGGTGATAAGAGGCATTTTCTCCGCCCGGATAGAGCCTAAAAAGCTCCGGAAGAATGTAAAAGCCATCAGTATTATCGACGAATACCTGGAACATGCCCGTGTGATCATCTTCCATAACGGAGGAAAGGAAAAATACTTTATTTCTTCAGCAGACTGGATGGTACGAAACCTCGATCACCGCGTAGAAGCAGCTGTCCCCATTTCCGACAAAGCACTTCAGAAAGAAATTAAAGATATTTTGAATATCCAGTTCGCAGACAATGTAAAGGCCCGTTTATTAGACGATACACAGTCAAATCGCTACGTAAATACAGAAGATAAAAAGAAGATTCGTTCACAAATAGAAACGTATCAATACCTTTATCAAAAAACAAGAGCGCAGAGTGAAATTAGCCGCCATTGATATAGGAAGTAATGCTGCCCGGCTACTGATAGTAGAAGCGGTAGAAAATAATGCAGGGGAGATTCAATTTAACAAACTGAACCTGGTAAGGGTTCCATTGAGGCTTGGTTTTGACGTCTTCGAAAAGGGAGAGATCAGCAAACCTAAAGTGGGTATGCTCATTCAAACGATGAAAGCATACGGCCATCTGCTGAATGTTTACGGCGTACAACATATAAAAGCATGCGCAACAAGCGCTATGCGTGATGCCAAAAACAGTGCGGATATCATTAGAAAAGTGAAGCTGGAAACCGGAATTGCTATACAGATCATCTCCGGTGATGAAGAAGCTTCCTTTATCTATGAAAATCATATCGCGGAAAACCTCGACAAACAGCACTCTTACCTGTATATCGATGTGGGAGGCGGTAGTACAGAGCTTACTTTTTTTAGCGATGGACGTCTTAAATACAAAGAATCGTTTAACATAGGCACTATCCGCATGCTCAAAAACCAGGTTGAAGAAAAACAATGGCATGAGCTGCGCGATCACTTGAAATACAATACCGTAAGCCGCTGGCCCATGATAGCCATCGGCTCCGGAGGTAATATCAACAAAGTCTTCTCTCTCAGTAAGAAAAAAGAAGGAAAACCTTTGTCGCTAGACCTCCTGAAGGATTATTATAAAGAACTGTCAAGCGTTTCACTGAACGAACGGATGCGCTTGTACAAGCTGAGAGAAGACCGGGCAGATGTGATCGTTCCCGCATTGCAGATTTATATCAATGTGATGCGTTGGACTTCAATAAACGAGATCTATGTTCCTAAAATAGGACTGGCCGACGGTCTGATACAAATATTGTACGACGAGGTGCAATCATAAAAATGCCTACCTTGCAGCCGACATCCGGATATGCTTTATTCTAAAGAAGGGTCATATTCAGATCTGTTGAATCATATTTGTTATAAATCCTATTCAGATGTCTGTGAATAAAGAGATCAGGCGTGTTACAACACACAGCCTGCAGAAAATGAAAGCCGCCGGCGAAAGGATCTCCATGTTAACGGCTTATGATTACTCCTTTGCCACTTTATTGGATCAGGCTGGCGTTGATGTATTACTGGTAGGCGACAGCGCCAGTAATGTAATGGCCGGTCATGAAACAACCCTGCCTATTACACTCGACCAGATGATCTACCACGCCTCTTCAGTGATCAGGGGAGCCCAGCGCTCTATGGTCATCGTAGACCTGCCTTTTGGCTCTTACCAGTCGAATTCCGATATAGCATTGGCATCCGCCATTCGCATCATGAAAGAAACAGGCGCTCATGGCCTGAAAGTGGAAGGTGGTGAAGAAATCATAGACAGTGTAAAAAAGATTGTAGCCGCCGGTATACCCGTAATGGGGCACCTTGGCTTAACCCCCCAGAGCATTTACCAGTTCGGTACTTACAATGTACGCGCTAAAGAAGAGGCCGAAGCCGCCAAACTGAAAAAAGATGCCTTGTTGCTGCAGGAAGCAGGTTGCTTTGGCGTGGTGCTCGAAAAAATACCTGCTGCGCTCGCCAAAGAAGTAACAGAAAGCCTTCGTATGCCAACCATAGGCATCGGCGCAGGCGGCTATTGCGATGGCCAGGTATTGGTAATGCACGACATGCTGGGCATTAATGCCAGCTTTAAACCGCGTTTTTTACGTCAGTACCTGAATATGGCCACCCAGGTCACTGAAGCTGTTCAGCAATACGTAAAAGACGTAAAATCAGGCGATTTCCCGAACGAAAAAGAGTCATATTAGCCAAAAGCTACCGATAAAATAGCCGGCATTGTCTAAAATAGGGCATTGCCGGCTATTAAACTGTTTAAGTTTGCAAACAAACTTAAACAGTTTACATTGGGATTACGACAAAAAAACTTTGCGGCTCAGATCATTCTGAATATCGCAGCATGGGCTATCTTCTTCATGCTGCCCTTTGTTTTCCTGCCATTCAGCCCACGTACCACCCCCTTGCAGAGCAACCGCTTTATTTCCCTGCTCATCACCTCAAACGTTATTCTTATCACTTTTTACTACCTCAACCGGTGGTGGCTGATTCCCCGTTTACTTGCTCAGAAAAAAACATTTCTTTATATCCTCACCATCGTATTGTATCTGCTGTTTTACATGGCAGTGTTGTATTTCGTATTTGTGCTTTCCGATGAAACCAAACAGTATATCCAGGCTCAACTACTAAAAAATCCTAAGTATAAACCACAGTCGGTACGTTTCTGGACAGGCTTCTGGGCCGGGCCGCTTTCACTGTTTATGCTGGCCTTTCTTTTCAGTAGCAGCTCTAAAGTAATAGCACAATGGTTTCTTGCCGAAGAAACAAGGCAGGAGATTTCGAAACAACAATTACAAACAGAGCTGTCGTTACTGAAATCACAGGTAAATCCACATTTCCTGTTCAATACGCTCAATAGCATTTACTCTCTGGCCGTTACCAATAGCGATAAAACACCTGATGCGGTAATTAAGCTATCGCGCATCATGCGCTACACACTCGAAGAATCGCAGAACGATGAAGTACCATTGAATAATGAACTGGAATTCATCCGGAGTTATATCGATCTTCAGCAGATGCGCCTGACCAATATGGTCTCCATCAGCTTTACAACAGAAGGCCCTACGGATGGCGTGATCATCGCTCCTCTCCTGTTTATTCCTTTCATTGAAAACGCGTTCAAATACGGTATCAGCACTCATCATCCTTCAGCCATCAGCATACATATCCAGGTAGTAAATGGACATGTTATTTTCACATGCGTGAACGACAGGGTGCCCGTAGCAGTAAAACATGAAAGCACCGGTACCGGCATCATCAATACACGACGCCGGCTGGAACTCCTATACCCTATGAAGCATATTTTAACCATCGAGGATAACAACAATCAATATAAAGTATTACTGACCATAAACTTGTAGTCTATGAACTGTGTAGCAATTGATGATGAACCATTGGCACTGCAGCTTGTACAGGGATACGCCGCTAAAACAGGAGAACTTAATATTGTTACCACCTTTACGGATGCGGTAAAAGCTAAAGAGTACCTCCAGCAAAACGAAATAGACCTCCTTTTCCTTGATATCCAGATGCCCGATATCAACGGCATGGAACTCTTTAGCAGCCTGGAAAATAAGCCGCTTGTCATTTTTACAACAGCTTTCGGCCAGTACGCAGCAGAAGGTTTTAACCTCGACGCAGTAGACTACCTGGTGAAACCATTTGATTATGAACGCTTTCTGAAAGCTGTAACAAAAGCCCGGGAATTGATAGAATACCGCCAGAACCGGGAGATAAATGAAGGCTACTTATTCGTAAAGCATAATTACCAATGGAATAAGATCTATTTTAAAGACATTGATCTCATCGAGGCGCTGGACGATTATATTAAAATTTATATTTCGCCCAAACCAATATTGGTGCATATGAGTATGAAAGCCGTTTCTGAAAAACTGCCGGCTTCCAAATTTGTACGGGTTCACCGCTCTTACATCGTACCGGTGGAAAAAGTAGACGGCTGGAATAAAAACTCTATCCGTATAGCCGAAAAAACCATTCCGGTAAGCTATACTTACCAGAAACAGGTGCAGGAAATCCTGCAAAAAAGAATGGAAAGCTGATTTTTTTCTAATGATTTCCTAAATTGAGCAGCTGAGGGAACGATTATAGTGCCGATTTCCGAATTTGCAAGGAGTTTTTTGCGTAGCATGCCAAACTGTAGACCTTTTATATTATTCCTTCTTCTGTCGACAACCGTTTTTAGTGGTTACGCACAGTCCTCTCTCAAAGGTTGGCACCTTAAAGACCTTAAGAAAGACAGCTTCAACGGCATCAGCCTCAGTGAAACTTACGAATTCCTGAAAGACAAAAAAAGTTATACCGTAATAGTAGCAGTAATAGATTCCGGTGTAGATACTACCCATGAAGACCTAAAAAACATTCTTTGGCGTAACCCCGGCGAAATACCGGGCAATGGTATTGACGATGATAAAAACGGCTATATTGATGACATCTATGGGTGGAATTTCCTGGGAAACAGGAATGGAGAGAATTTAAGGAAAGCCTCGGATGAAAAAACCAGGCTATACCATCGGTATAAAGCACTGTTTGCAGGCAAAGGCTTGCAGGAAGACAGTCTGCCATCCACAGAAAAAGCTTCTTATCAGCTATGGTCGAAGGTAGAACGTGAAATGCAGACCAATGCCGAGGAGCATGCAGAATTAATGTTTGTGGATGTAGCGCTTAAAACACTAAAGAAATACGACAAACTATTGCGCGAAGAAATGAAGCGTGATACATTTACCAGCGAAGACCTTGAAAAATATCAGCCTGCCAACTCTGCCGGCCGCCAGGCGAAACTGGGATACCTCACTTCAACCAAAATGCTCGGATTCGATGGAGATGAAAGCAATACTTCCATCCTGTCGCAACTTACTGAATATGCTTCTGTCAGGAAAGATGCAATGAGCTCTAAAGATATTGCCCCTCCTAATTATCGCGAAACCATCATTAAAGACGATTATTATAATATCAATGACAAATACTATGGCAATGCCGATGTAATGGGCCCTAACCCTATGCATGGCACACATGTGACCGGCATTATTGCCGCCCAGCGCGATAACGACCTGGGTATAGATGGCGTAGCAGATAACGTGAAGATCATGACCATACGCGCCATCCCCGATGGTGACGAATATGATAAGGATGTGGCATTGGCTATAAAATACGCGGTGGATAATGGCGCCCGCGTTATTAATATGAGTTTTGGAAAGGCTTTCTCTCCTGAAAAAAAATGGGTAGATGAAGCTGTTCAGTACGCTTCTCAAAAAGATGTACTGCTGGTACATGCTGCCGGTAATGAATCTGCCAATCTCGATGAGAAAGATAACTACCCCAATGCTAACCTGGAAGCATTTCAGAAAAGAGCCGATAATTTTATCAATGTAGGAGCCAGCAGCGATCCACGTATAGGCGACGGACGGCTGGTCGCCGATTTCAGCAACTTTGGAACAAAGAATGTAGATGTACTTGCACCAGGAGTTAAGATCTATTCTACCTTACCAGGCAAACATGACTACGGCTTTTTGAAGGGAACCAGTATGGCATCTCCCGTTGTAACAGGCATAGCAGCATTAATACGATCTTATTATCCTGCCCTGTCGGCACGCCAGGTAAAATATGCCATCGAACAGTCGGCAGCGGCTTGTACCGATACTACCATAAAGGTTTTAAAGCCCGGCACCAAAGAACTTACCCCACTCAACAATATCTGTGAAACAGGAGGCGTTGTAAATGCGTTGCTGGCAATACAAATTGCTGCAACGCTACATCCCGAAGAAAAGCCTTTTGTTCCAAGGGAACCCTTTAAAAAATTGAAATCCTCAAAATAGATCTTATGTCACGTCCTGCAGCAGGAGAATATGCTCCGCATTTTGACCCCTATATACAGCTGGTACAGGAAGATAATATTCCCGCCATCATAGAAAAATATACTCCCTTGATTGCCGCTTTCTACAATAGCTTGCCGGAAGATAAGGCAAACCATGCTTATTCCGATGGAAAATGGACCGTCAAAGAGGTGATACAACATATCATCGACGCGGAGCGCATCTTCGCTTACAGGCTGTTAAGGATTGCCCGAAACGACAAAACGCCTTTACCCGGATTCGATGAAAACGCATTTGCGCGTAATGCCCGGGTAACCGGCAGAAGCCTGCAATCGCTGAAAGATGAACTGCAGGCCGTACGAACATCCACCGGGTTCCTGTTACGCTCTTTAAATGAAGAAGAGCTGCAACACAAAGGTACGGCGTCGGGTTACCCCATAACCGCCAATACCTTTGCGTTCATCATATACGGACATTTGCTGCACCATCAGCGCATACTAACGGAGCGCTATCTATAAAGGTTGCTTGTACTCCATTCCAAGATTATACATGATGAAGCTCCATATATCGGCCGCTTCTTCTATTTGTTTGCTTGTAGGTTTGCCGGCACCATGCCCTGCTTTGCTGTCAATTCTTATCAGCACAGGATAGTTGCATCCCTGGCTCTCCTGTAAAGTAGCTGCAAACTTAAATGAGTGGGCCGGAACTACCCTGTCATCATGATCAGCCGTAGTCACCAGGGTGGCAGGGTAACAGGCCCCCTTTCTCAGGTTATGCAATGGTGAATAGCCATAAAGGTTTTTGAAATCGGCTTCGTTCTTTTCCGCATTGCCATATTCTACTGCCCATCCCCATCCTACGGTAAAACGATGGAACCGGAGCATGTCCATAACGCCAACCTGCGGAATAGCAACACGGAACAGATCAGGACGCTGCGTCATTACCGCACCAACCAGTAAACCACCATTGCTGCCGCCCTTAACGGCAATCCGCTCTTTGCTGGTGTACTTATTGGCTATCAGCCATTCAGCCGATGCAATCATGTCGTTGAACACATTTTGCTTGTTCTGTAGCATACCTGCTTTGTGCCATTCTTCACCATATTCGCTGCCACCACGCAAACAAACCTGTGCATAAACCCCACCCTGCTCCAGGAAGAAGATGTTGGAAATGCTGAAAGCAGGCGTCATGGCAATATTGAACCCACCATAACCATAAAGCAATACCGGGTTGTTGCCATCAAGAGCCAATCCCTTTTTATAAGTAAGAAATACAGGTACTTTTGCACCGTCTTTAGAAATTACAAATACTTGCTTGGTCTCGTATTGATCAGGATTGAACTTCGCTTCTGCCTTTTTAAACAGGGTAGATTTACCCGTAGCTATATCATAATGGAATATGGTGGTCGGATAATTAAACGAAGTGAAGGAGTAAAAGAACGCCTTGTCTTTCTTTTCTGCACCAAAACCGGCAGCAGTGCCAATACCCGGCAAGTCCACCGCCCTTATAAGTTTTCCCTCATAACTGTACTGATAAACCATGGTTGAGGCATCTTTCAGGTAACTTGTAAATAAAAAGCCACCCCCCGTCGATACATCCTGCAATGCTTCTTTCCTCTCCGCTATCACTGTCTTCCAGTTTGCTTTGGCTGGTTTTAACGGATCTATAAGTACTACCTTGAAATTCGGTGCCCCGTCATTGGTCTTGACCAGCAGTTTTCCATCGATGTTATCAATGACCTCGGGTTCTGTTTCAAAACCGGAAACTAACACTTTAAAGCTTCCATCCGGATCCTGCTTCAGATCTTTGTATAACACCTCGCCTCCACTGGTCCCCTCACTTACCTGGACAATCAAAAAACGCTCATCTTCTGTAAGACCTGCCTGAAAATAACGCAGCGGATGTGCTTTATCTTCAAAAACCAGCACATCGCTCTCCTGCGATGTACCGAGTTTATGATAATAAACCTTCTGAAACTCGTTTGCTTTTACAAGTTTGCTCTTCTCGTCAGGTTTGGGATAACGGCTGTAATAGAAACCCTCCTCCCCCTTCCAGGCAAATCCGCTGAACTTGAGAAATTCTATTTTATCAGATAACAGCTGCTTGCTTTCCGCATCCATTACATAACCTGTTTGCCAGTCGCTGCCAGACTGTGCTACAGTATATACAAGGTGTTTGCCCGATTTGGAGAACCGTACAGCGGAAAGCGCTGCTGTACCATCGGCTGCGAATTTATTCGGGTCAAGAAATACTTCCGGTTCAGCTTTGATATCTCTTTGCCTGTATAATACACTTTGATTCTGGAGGCCGTCATTTTTATAGAAATAAAACCAGCTTCCCTTTAAAAAGGGAGAGCCGTATTTTGGATAGTTCCATAATACCTCTAATCTTTGTTTTACCTGCTCTTTGAAGGGTATTTTTGACAAGTATTCCCTGGTTACAGCATTCTGCTCCTTTACCCATTGAGCGGTAGCCGCACTGTTATCGTCTTCAAGCCAACGATACGGATCGGCAACTGCTGTTCCAAAATAATTATCAGATACCTGACCTTTAGCTGTAGAAGGGTATATTAATTGTGCATTACTGTTTTGCATAAAAAACGAAGAAAGAAGGGCCCAAAATGCATACTTCTTTTGCATAAAGCTGTTTTAAATGATTACAAGATTCGGCAAGTTAAGTAGTCATAACGCTAAATTCATAAGTAATTCATGATTAAATTCATGAATCAATATTGGGCAAATGCTTACTTTTGAATCTTCGGAAACGTTATCGTAGATAATTAACAATAATTTGCCATTCTTTTTGAAAAATTTTTAACCGGACAATAGATCGTTGCACAATGTCAAAAAAAGTAACAAAAATCGGAGTTCTGACATCCGGTGGAGACGCTCCCGGAATGAATGCTGCCATCAGAGCTGTAGTCAGAACAGGAATTTATAACGGCCTGGAAGTATATGGAATTATGAGGGGTTACAATGGGATGATCGAGGATGATATCTTTCATATGGACAATAAGTCTGTAGCAAACATCATCCAACGTGGAGGAACGATCTTAAAAACGGCCCGCAGTAAAGAGTTCATGGAAGCCGCAGGCCGCCAGAAGGCTTATGAAAACCTCAGAAAAAGAGGTATCGATGGCTTGGTGGTAATAGGCGGAGATGGTAGCTTCCGCGGCGCACAACGGTTTAGTAACGAGTTTGATATTCCTTGTATCGGTCTTCCCGGTACCATAGATAAAGATATAGCCGGCACAGACTATACTATAGGTTTTGATACCGCTGTAAATACCGCGGTAGAAGCTATTGATAAGATCAGGGATACCGCTGATGCCCACGATAGGCTGTTCGTTGTAGAGGTAATGGGCCGCGATGCCGGTTATATTGCGCTTCACAGCGGCCTCGCAACAGGCGCTGAAAGCGTATTGATCCCCGAAACGCGTACGGATGTGGAAGACCTTATTTCAGGCTTAACAGAGAAAGAAAAACGCAAAAAGCTGGTAAACCTGGTGGTTGTTGCCGAAGGCGATGAAATGGGTGGCGGCAGCGAAATAGGTAAAATACTGAAGAACCGCCTTCCCAATATGGACATCCGGATTTCAATCCTCGGCCATATCCAACGTGGCGGCGCTCCTTCCTGCCAGGATAGGATCATTGCCAGCAGAATGGGCTATCACGCAGTAGAAAGCCTGCTTTCCGGACGCCATAATGTAATGGTAGGTATTGTTGATGATAAAATGCATTACATACCTTTGGACACAGCCGTTAAGGAAAAACAAGCGTTTACTTCCGACTGGTTAAAGATCATTAAAATATTAGCAAGCTAAAAATCCCCATATAAAAAGTTGATGTATGTCAAAGAATGTAGAAAAATACCTGCACAAAGAAATGGACGCCCAGGCAGGAATAGATCATAGCTTTCACAGGACCAAGATTGTAGCTACAGTAGGTCCCGCATGTGACACATACGAAAAGTTACTCGATCTGGTAAAAGCTGGTGTGAATGTGTTTCGTCTTAACTTTTCTCATGGTACACACGAAGACAAAACAAAAATCATCGAGCATATCCGCAACATTAATAAATCTGAACCATACAATATCTCTATCCTCGGCGATTTACAAGGCCCCAAGCTGCGCGTTGGCGAAATAGAGAACGGAGCACTTGAAATCAAAACCGGCGATATCCTCACTTTCACTTCTAAAGAGAAAGTAGTTGGTACAATGGAAAAGATCTATGTCTCCTATCCTAACCTGCACGAAGACGTAAAAGTTGGCGATAAGATCATGATCGACGATGGCAAACTTGAAGTAGTTGTTATCGAGATCAAAGGAGAAGAAGTAAAAGTAGCAGTTACCTACGGAGGTGCACTCTTACCTAAAAAAGGAGTGAACTTACCCGATACCGCAATTTCTCTGCCTGCCTTAACAGACAAGGATATTGTAGATCTCGAATATATCATTGAACAAAAACTTGATTGGGTAGCTTTATCTTTTGTACGAAAAGCAGAAGATATCGTAGATCTGAAAAAACGTATTGCTCTCAAAGAAAGCCCTATCAAGGTCATCGCCAAGATAGAAATGCCTTCTGCAATGGCCGATATCCGTAACATCGTTCTGGAATCCGATGCGGTAATGGTAGCACGTGGTGACCTCGGTGTTGAATTACCGGTAGAGAAAGTACCAATGGCTCAACGCGATATCATCCGTAAATCTATTCACCGTGGCAAGCCTGTAATCGTGGCTACTCAAATGATGGAAAGCATGATCGACCGCACCAAGCCCAACAGAAGTGAGATCACCGACGTTGCCAATGCGGTTCTTGAAGGAGCTGACGCCGTGATGCTTAGCGCAGAAACTGCAACTGGTAAACACCCCGCTCTGGTAGTTGAAACCATGCGCAAGATCATCATCGAAGTTGAAAAAACAGAATATCGCTATAACAGGGAAGAAGATCTGAAACCTCAGCCTCACTCTCCTTCATTCCTGAGCGACGCACTATGTTACAATGCTTGTAAAATAGCCAAAGACGTAAGCGCTGACGCCCTGATAGGTATGACACAAAGCGGTTATACTGCATTTACATTAAGTGCTTATCGCCCTAAATCACCACTCTACATCTTCACTAAACAACGCAGCCTGGTTAACCAGTTAAGCCTGAGCTGGGGTGTTCGCGCCTTCTACTATGATGAAGAGGAAAGCCTGGATGATATCGTATTCGACCAGATCAATATCCTGAAAGAAAGAGGATTTATCAGCAATGGAGATATTGTGATCAATACCGGTAGTACACCAATTTCATTGCACCTTCCTACCAACGTATTAAAGGTTACGAAAGTTCAATAAACTACTCCTTGAGTAGTGCCTTATAAGCAAAAAGAAAGGCCGCACCCCAAAGGTGCAGCCTTTCTTTTTTATCCCATTTTAAGTCTTTCCGATTCAACTAAAGGGAATACGCAGGTTCAGCTTTATAAAAAAACACTCGATGATCATATCCTTTGATAATTTTGCCGTCCTTGAGGCTTCGCTGTAAGTAACTCCCGCAGCCTGCAGTAATTTATCAATAGTGAGCCTGCCGTCCGCCTGATGCGACATTTCTTCAAGTAACTCGGCCATCCACTCTTTTTTATTACACGATAAGCGTAAAGCCGTATAGCTTTCATAAGAACCAATATCTATTTCCAGCTCGGCGATAAATAATCCCGCATACCAATCAACAAAATCACTCTCTATATTAAATCCATTCAGAACAGAAAGCATGTTCATAAAACTTACAAAATGCTGAGGCGATGTCCCCCATCTCATCTTCCAGGTATCGGGATCATTTATTAATTTCTGTAGATCGTTGGGCACTCCAAATCGTGTCTCAATAGCCCGCATAGTATTGTAAATGCTCTTATCACACTTATCATTAAGGGAACCAAGCCTCGCCATCAAAACAGGTAAACACCTGAGATTCCCACTTATAAAAAGGACCTGGCAAATTTGCCGGACTTCAATATCATTTCGGGTACATTTAAGCGCATCTAACAATAATGAAATCCCCTCATTACCCGCCCGCCCGGCTGCAGCAATGCCATGCCTGTGATAACAACCATCATCAATGCGCATCATACGCCGTATAGTAGCTATAGAAAGCTGCTCCGGCAATCGGCGCTTATGAATGCTTTTTATAAGTAAGGCACGCGATCCGGGAAGCTCTTCCGTCTCTATACAATCAAGCAGTTTTGTAATATACCTTTCTTCCAGGAAAGGAGGAAGAATGAGCGCAAGCAGCTCATAACCGTTTTTCCGGAAGAGAGCCCGCCTTTCTTTTTTGAGATAACGAAACAATCCCGGCAGATAACAGGCAAAATCATCAAAACTCCATTGATTGATTTTCTTTTGCAGTAAAATGGCGATGTTTTCACTAAAACGACCTCTGATCAGTCGTCTGACTTTTAAATGTGTATTTATCATAAGGTTTTATTTAGATAAATAATTACACTGCTGGTATTATGGGGGAATACACAGACACATCCCTATAAAAGGATGCTGGTTATTTGCCGAAAACACTAGAAGGGGGGCGGCAAATATTAGTCAGATACGAAGGAGTGCTGAATATCGTATAAGCAACCTGACAGATAAACCGTCAGAATAAAATTATTATTTTTTTATTAACTAATATAGAAAAAATAGAAATTCGTGGTAAACGGGAACCGGATTATAAAATATTTACTGTACTTGCTCTACCAGCAGACGTTCAGTAACAGTATTACTAAGCGTTACCGACTGAAATCTGCTGTAAGATACTGTCATACTCCCATCAAATGGCTCTATAGTCCGAATCTTGATTTTCAGCCCTAATTTCAACTCGCGGCTATTCAGATAAGTCAGAAAATCGGTAGCAGAATCAATTACAGCTGCAAGGCGAACGATTTCTCCAGGCTTACAACTACTGAGTTTATTATATTGTTTCCAGACTATTTTGCCGCTTTTATCCGGTATAGGCGATCCATGAGGATCTACTTTAGGATACCCAAGCATGGCATCCATTTTATCAAAAAAAGCAGGCGACTGGATATGCTCTATCTGTTCAGCAATCTCATGAACTTCTTCCCATCCAAATCCCATTTTTTCAACAAGGAACATCTCAGTTAGCCGGTGCTTCCTGATAATAAGCCCAGCCTCTTTTTTGCCCTTTTCAGTTAACCGAAGTGGCTTATAACTTTCATAATGAACCAGTTTTTTATCAGCAAGCTTCTTCATCATACTGTTAACGGTAGGCATTTTAATTTCCAGCCGTTTAGACAGCTCATTCACTCCTGCCTCCCCTTTCTCGTCCGCAAGGATGAACAAAGCTTTCAGATAATTCTCTTCGGTTAATGAATTCATGTGGCAAAAATACAAAAAGAGCCTCATGTTGAAAGGATTAGGAATATAAAGACCTAAAGCAAACATAGTATTTGTAAAATATTTTTGTTAGTCTAATCTAACTTTATATTTTTACACCACATAAAACAAGTTTCACCTATGCAAAAGTTATTGCTGTCGGCATTAATGCTGTTAATGGCCAGGCAGTCCATATGCCAGCCCCCATCACGTATAGATACTAGTACGGGAATTCATGATCTTGACGAGATGGTCATAACAGGAACAATGAAAGCAGTAAGACGAACAGATAGCCCTATCCCTGTAGAGGTATTGACACCTCAGTTCTTTCGCAAAAACCCAACGCCATGTCTTTTTGAGTCTATAGGTATGGTTAACGGCATTCAACCACAACTCAATTGTAATGTGTGCAATACCGGCGATATACATATTAACGGAATGGAAGGCCCCTACACCATGATCCTGATTGACGGAATGCCTATTGTGAGCAGTCTTTCTACTGTTTATGGCTTGAATGGCATCCCCAATAGCATGGTTGAACGCATAGAGGTGGTCAAAGGCCCAGCCTCCTCACTTTATGGATCCGAAGCAATGGGCGGTATCATTAACGTTATCACCAAAGATGCTGCTCATGCACCCGCCATTAGTGCCGATGTATTTGCCACTTCCTGGAAAGAGATCAATGCCGATGTAGCAATGAAATTAAAGGTCGGCAAGACTTCAGGACTATTAGGCATCAACTGGTTCAATTATCAGTCGCCAGTAGATCACAATAAAGACGGCTTTACCGATCTTACCTTGCAAAACAGGATCTCTCTATTTAATAAATGGAACTTCGGCAGGGCCCGGAACAGGCAGGCCAGTATTGCTGCACGTTATGTATATGAAGACCGCTGGGGAGGACAAATGAACTGGAGCAGAAAATGGCGCGGCAGTGACAGCATCTATGGAGAGAGTATTACCACCAGGCGATGGGAATTTATTGGTACTTATCAGCTGCCTCTAAAGGAAAAGATTATGGCGCAATTGTCATATAACTGGCATGACCAGGGATCCTACTATGGCACTACACCTTATAATGCCAACCAGCAGGTGGCGTTTGCACAACTTTATTGGGACAAACAGTTTGGATCCAATCATAGCTTTCTGTTAGGCGGCTCCTACCGCTATACGCTTTATGATGATAATACGCCTGGAACAACCGCAGCAGATGGCGTAACCAATCAACCGGCAAAAACACCCCTGCCCGGTTTATTTATCCAGGACGAATGGACCATCAACAGTCATCATACACTTTTAGGTGGATATCGTTACGATTACGATAAATATCACGGTCACGTACACTCCCCAAGGCTTGCATATAAGTATACTCCCGATAACAGACACATCATCAGAGCCAGCTTCGGTACCGGTTACCGGGTGGTTAATCTATTTACAGAAGACCATGCCGCCCTATCAGGCGCAAGGGAAGTTGTGATAGCATCTGCGCTGCTTCCTGAAAGATCTTATAATAGCAATATTAACTATACCCACAAGATACAGTATGGCCGCACCTTTATAAATATGGACCTTACCGGCTTCTACTCCTGGTTTACTAATAAAATAATAGGAGACTTCGATTCCGATCCTACTAAGATCATTTACAACAATCTGAATGGGCATGCCATCTCACGGGGTATTGCGATGAATATAGATGCCGTTTTCCCTTTCCCATTAAAAGTACTTGCAGGCGTTACCCTGCAGGATGTTTATCAGGTTAATGAAAATACAGAAGGCAAAATGATCAAAACAGTACAATTACATGCTCCACGATGGTCAGGAAATTTCGTTGCTGGCTATAGCTTTAACGGCGGCTGGTCTGCAGACCTTACAGGGAAATGGAATGGTCCTATGCGGTTGCCAATACAACCGCGCGACTATCGCCCGGAATATTCTCCCTGGCACTGCATTACGAACATTCAGATTACCAAAAAGATAAAAGACAGGCTCGAAATATACGGAGGTGTTAAAAATCTCTTCAACTTCCTCCCCTCCGATCCTCTGATGCGCCCTTTCGATCCGTTCAATAAACATGTAAACGACCCCATAAATAATAAGGAAGGATACAACTTCGATACCGGCTATAATTATGCCTCATTACAGGGAATAAGAGGTTTTGCAGGAATACGTTACCAGCTGCGGTAAGTATTTTTGGCAGCATCATTTTTTGATTTGGCAGCAACACCGGAAGCCAGGTAACCAGGGCAAAATAGCTTTGCCTTATATGAAAAAGCTAGTAATACTTATCTGCCTGTTTCTTATTTTCCGGCAGTTGCATGCTCAGATGCCTCATTTTCAACTGCCCAGCGGGCGTATTTATGGTAAAATCGTCGACAATGCGGGAAAAGCTGTCAATGGCGCTTCGGTAGTATTATTACAACCAACCCGTGACAGTGCCGGCGGTAAACTGCGCAACATATTAGTAAAAGGAGTCATTACCAGATCTTCCGGAGAATTCAATTTCGAGGATATCCCCTTTCAACCTGACTTGAAGCTGAAAGTTGATGCTACAGGTTACATAAGCCTTGAAGAAACCATCTTCCTGGCACAGGCAGGAACTGGCCCTTCTCCAGCCTCACCCGGCACCAGCGCCGCTTCATTACCAGGCGCCAATATGCCAGCCATGGGAAACACAGAGAAAGATCTGGGCAAATTAACGCTGATCAGCAACGCTAATCTGCTGGAAGGTGTAATAGTTAGCAGTACCTCCAAACCATTAATGCGCCTGGATCTTGATAAAAAAGTATTCAACGTCGAAAAAAATCTTGTCAGTGCCGGCGGTACCGGTCTCGACGTTATACAGAACGTTCCTTCGGTGAACGTAGATATTGATGGTAACGTCACCATTCGCAACAGCTCTCCGCAACTCTTTATTGATGGCCGGCCTACCACCTTGTCGCTCGACCAGATACCTGCTGCCAGCATTGAAAGCGTAGAAGTGATTACAAACCCTTCTGCAAAATACGATGCATCAGGCGCAGGTGCTGGCATTCTCAATATCGTGCTTAAAAAAGACAAGAAGAAAGGATACAATGGTAACGCCCGCGCAGGAATTGATAGCCGTGGAGGCCTCAATGGTGGACTGGACCTAAATGTAAGACAGGGCAAATTCAATGTTACTGCCAGCGGTATGATTAATCAGATGAAAGACAAAACTACCGGTACAACGGAAAGATTCAACCTCACCACTACTCCTCAGACAGCCATTTCCCAGTCGAACGTAGACAAGAATAATGGTAATATGCTTTTTGGCAAGGTGGGACTGGATTATTTCATGAATAATAAAACCAGCCTCAGCCTGGAAGGCGTGCGTATGCATGGAGAGTTCACACCTACAGGACTATTGAACACCTATACCGACAGCCTGTTCCTTTCCGGCAAAAGAACCAGCTTTAGCCAGCGCGATGCAAATAACAGCCGTAACTTCAACGGTGGCGGGCTGAAGCTTGGCATGAAACAATTATTCGCTAAAGAAGGAGAAGAACTTACCGCCGACATTAATGTCTTTGGAGGAAAAAATACCAATAACGCTAACTACTTCACCCGCTATTATGACCAGGGGATTGGTAGCAACATTATTGGAACACAACAGCAACAAACCATCGGCACAGGTAAAGACCGTTTTTATACCTTACAAACAGACTATGTAAAACCCTTGGGAGAAAAAACGAAGTTAGAAGCAGGCTTGCGTGCTTCTCTACAACATATAGAAAACGTAACCGATAACTACCTCTATAACCAGGTAAGCGGTAAAAGCGAAAAAGTAGATGCTGCCAGCACCAACTATAAAAATAACAATAATGTATATGCTGCTTACCTTTCAGTAAGCAGCAGTATTAAGAATTTTGGTTATCAGGTAGGCCTTAGAGCCGAACGCTCCAATTACAACGGAGACCTCATCACAACTGGCGAACACTTCAGCAATAACTACCCTATAAGCCTTTTCCCTTCCGTTTTCCTGAGCCAGAAACTGGCTGGAGATCAGCAGTTACAACTGAGTTATACAAGACGTATTAACCGCCCTAATTTCTTTCAACTGATTCCATTTACAGACTATTCCGACAGCCTTAATATTACGCGTGGTAACCCAGACCTCGTACCGGAATTTACCAACTCTTTTGAATTATCCTATAATAAGAATTTCTCCCGTTCTTCTACATTTCTGGCGAGCGTTTACTACAGGCGTAGCAATCATTTGATCACACGCTATCTGGACACCACCATTAATGCAATCTCGGGAAAACAAGATTTGGTAAATACTTATATTAATGCAAACTCAAGCTATACAACAGGTGCGGAAATAACTTTACAAAACAATGTCAGCAATTGGTGGGATATGTCAACCAATTTGAATCTGTACAATTCCCGGATCAACACTGGCAATATTGGCGGTGGATCATCGGAAGCATTATGGAGCTGGTTTGGTAAGATGAATCATAACTTCAAACTACCTGCAGGACTTGCTTTACAACTTACAGGAATGTATCAATCCAAAACCAATCTTCCTGTAAATAATAACAAAGGCAACATGGGAGGCCCTCCGGGTATGCAATCCCAAAGTGCATCACAGGGATATATTAAATCTTTTTATAGTATAGATGCGGCCATAAAGAAAACATTCCTGAAAAATAATGCAGCCGCCGTATCGTTAAGTATAAACGACATATTCAGAAGCCGCCGCACCGATCAATATTCTGAAAGCGACTATTTTACCCAGTATTATAGCAGGCTGCGCAGCCCACAAATGGTTCGTTTAAACTTTACCTATAGATTTGGAAAGGCAGACCTGTCTATTTTCAAAAGAAAGAATATGAACAGCGACAACAGTATGCAAAATGCAACACAGGGTATGCAGTAATTATCTAAATTGGATGTATGAAGGTTTCCTATCATAGCAAATGGATTACATTTTTACTGCATGTAACGGTATGGATAGTGATATTTTCACTTCCGTACCTCCTGCGGCATTCGTATGAAAATAGCGGCGTTGGCAGGTTCCATTCCCCTCCTCCCCTGAATGCAGCCTCGATACTGATAAACCTTACCTGGGTGGGATTGTTTTACTTAAATTCAGAATTATGGGTTCCCTGGTTCATTAACAGGCGAAAATACCTGTATTACGGAATTTCGCAGCTGATAGCTTTCCTTGCTGTGATGGGCATTCATTGGTTGATATTCACCTATATTATTCCTGCAGATGCGCACAAACCCAATTTCCGCGCTGTAGTTTTCATAGACTTTAACCTGGCGCTCTTCCTTCTGGTCGTCGCAGCAAGTACCGCTTATCGTTTGATCTCTGAAAAGATAAGACTTGAGAACCTGGAGAAAGAAAAGCAGAAGGAGAATATGAAAACAGAATTGTCCTTTTTACGCTCTCAGATCAGTCCGCATTTTATGTTCAATGTATTAAATAACATAGTGGCGCTGGCCAGGCTAAAATCGGATAAGCTGGAGCCCACTATCTTCAAACTGTCTTCGCTTATGCGTTATATGTTGTATGAATCTGATGAAAGAAGGGTTCCCCTCGGCAAAGAGATAGAATATTTGAAAAGTTATATTGATCTGCAGCAATTGCGTTTCGGACAAAAAGTAACAATATACCAGGAAATAAGTATTACAGACGAGTTGGCCGAGATTGAGCCAATGCTATTGATCCCTTTCGTTGAAAATGCCTTTAAACACGGTACCGGTTATATCCAACAACCCAGAATCGAAATAATACTCGCGCAAAAAGCCGATCTGCTTACGTTCACCGTCAGGAATAAATTCAGTGAAGCCGTTGACGAACCCAAAGATCATACTTCCGGTATTGGATTGGCAAATGTGGAACGTCGTCTTACTTTGCTATATCCCAAGGCACACAAATTGCATATCACACGAGCGGAAGGCTGGTTTACTATAATATTACAATTAAAACTTCACGATGTTACAATGCATAGCTATTGACGATGAGCCCCTGGCCCTTGACCTGCTTGAAAATTATATCAGCAAGATCCCTTACCTGCAACTGGTAGGAAAATGCCAGGATGCATTTGAGGCAACGCAGTTATTGCAAGACAAAAAGGCGGATCTGATTTTTGTGGACATCCAGATGCCTGGACTTACCGGGCTTCAATTCATCCAAAGCCTCCAACAAAAGCCGATGATAATACTGGTAACAGCTTACGAAAAATTTGCATTGGAAGGTTATCAGCTTGATGTAGTGGACTACCTATTGAAGCCAGTAGAACTTGAACGCTTTATTAAGGCCTGTAACAAAGCGAATGAATTACACCAGCTGAGAACTACAGCTACCTCTAAGCATGCCTCTCAGCCGGCCCCCACCTATTTCTTCGTCAATGCCGACTACAGCCTGGTTAAGGTACAATTCAATGATATCAGCTGGATAGAGGGATTACGGGACTACATAAAAATTCATCTTAAAAGCACAGGCAAACCCCTGATAGTACGCTCAGGCGTTAAAGCAATAGAACAGGAATTGCCACCCGATCAATTTGTAAGAGTGCACAAATCCTATATCGTATCAATAGAAAGCATCAGCTCGATACGAAAGAACAGCATTTTTATACAGGATATGGAAATACCTGTAGGCGCCATTTACCGCGACGCAATAGACCGCCTGACCGGCAAAACCGACCAAGGATAGTACCCTCCTTAAATAAGGCAATGCAATCATTTATATGTCTGGTGAGGTTAGAAACTGGTGTTGTGGCAGCTGGTTCTAATAGCAGTTTTCAGTAGTTGTTCTCCTGGGAGGAAAACACCGGTTATAATTAGAGTAACCGGCAATTGTAAGATAATTGTTAATTAGTACACTTTAACTATGAATATTCGAATAAGCGTCGTTTCTTTGTGGAACAAAAGACAACAACGATAATTCAAATTTTTCTCATAAGCAGTTAGTTTTGGTTGCGGCCCCTGTTTCAACAGGGGCCAATTTATTACTATAATTTGAGACAGACAACTATTTTTTTCAAATTCATTTTTTTAATATCTATCAAAATACACCCCCATCGCCAATTTATAGCCGCCAAAACAAGATTCAGATTATATTTCCAACCGTTTTAATTCTTTTTTTTCACATAAAAGATCCAAAAAAGCAAAAATCACCCGGCAATTTCAGTAGAGAATAAAAAATATTTTTTCTTTGCAACAGCAATCAAATAATACATAAAGGCCCTGCAGGTACAATTGGCAAGCCTCCAACACATCAGTTTAAAATACATCTCAAGAAAATTCCGGTTAATAGAATAGAGTACAGATAGATTCCAGAGAGAGCTTAAAATAGGATTAATAGCAGGTTATTCCGGCAACAGCAAAGAAAACACTTGGGTGCGTGGATATTCTATAGGTAGCTGATACAAGGTATAGCCTCGTCGGAACTGGCGGAGGATAAAAAGCAAGCCCCTCCCGAGAGGCGGGAGGGACTGGGTGTAATCATAGGTTATTGACCTAACAACCAATAATGAACAATTAAACCTAAAACGAGCAACCTTTAATCAATATGAAAAACACTATGGAGCAACAACATATGAAACCGTTCCTATTTGGCTATTCTGCGCGGTACGCAGCTCTATAATGTATGTTCCCGCAGCATAACCTGTATTATTTACTTCTTCTACCTGATGTTCACTTGTATGCCAGATTTTTCTGCTTTGCATTAATACGCCCAGGCTGTTATAAACGCTCATGTAAACGTATTTATCGAGGTAGCCGGAAAAACTGAGATATATCTTTGCTTTAGTAGGGTTGGGGTAAGCAAGAAGAATGCTCTTTTCTCCAGCGTTCGTAACCATCAATGTATTCGACCGCTCTTCACAGCCTGCTGCTCCCTTAACCAGACAATAGTATACACCAGTGGCATCAGCACTCACCTCCAAGGAACCAGATTGTGCACCGGTAATACTTGTTTCATTCAGAAACCACTGGAATGCCACCACATTTTGACTTGTTGCTGCTGTTAACATAACCTTTTCTCCAGGAGCGAGACTGGTTTTGTTGCCGGCAGCAGCAATAGTTACCTTTGGAGCATTTACCGCTGTAACAGTGAAACTGTAACCGATACTATCAACTCCTCCATTCTCTTTTCCCCCATTATCTCTGACGATAATTGTTATTATCGCATCGCCACTTGCGAGTGGCATTAACTTATATCTCAGAACTGTAGCTCCGTCGGTATCACGAATAACAACTAGTTGAGAAAAGAAGTCATCTCTGTTAGCTTCTGCAGTTACAGTAACGCACTGGCCCACTTCTGGCCCTGCTGAGATCCCGGTAAGAGAAACCAAGGCTGTATTATTGCTGACACATATTGTTTGATCTGCAACAGGGTTAATAGTTGGTGGATCATTCACATTCTCTATTCCTATAACCAATGCAGTATCGTAATACCGGCCATTCGTGGTTGCTCTTACGCGTACATTATATGCCGGCTTTAACTCATAATCAAAAGCCTGCACCGTTCTTAGCTCATTACCTGCAATCAAAAAATAACTGTTGTCACTGTCTCCGGCGCCCTGGGTCAAACTATAGGAAACCGGATTCCCACCTTTCATCATCTTAAAAGTACCCGCCAACGTGCCAGAAGGCTGATTCTCGTAAATGACAGCCGGTTCAAATAAAAGGGTATCAGCTATTGACTCCGATAATGTAATATTCATTTCTACCGCATCCGAAGTATTGATACTATCACAGACAGTTAATACCAATGCATATTCCGGCGTCGCCTCCACCATCCAATGCTGGTTAGCAACAGACAATTCTCCTGTTAATTCATTAATGACGAATGCGTCGCCGGCATTGCCCTGTATTATCTGCCAATTCCTCAATATTCCAACCGGTCCTTCATTTATAGCTTGGGCTATCCCAATTGTAGAGCCGATAGCTGCTGCAGGATCAATTTCTATTTTCTGCCCCGGCAATATCACTGGTGGCCGGGCATCTACTTGTATTCGGTGAGCGATAAGTGAAGCACCATTACCAGCAACAGGCAAGGTAAGATTAGCATTGCGGGCATTTGCTCCTTTAATAGTTCCTCTGTTTAGCTGTAAAGCATTGGTGGCAACATAATCCAATCCGCTACTGCTATCTCCTGCATGAACTTGGTAGATAAAGGTTAATGCACTGCTGCACGACCCCGCTGCATAAGACGCTACACCAGGAGTATTACCTGTATTAAGCCGGAGATAAGGAATCCCATCATTTGTATTTACAATAACCACCTTATCGAAGTAAACCACGATATTGATCTCTTCCTCTCTCCCATAAAGCCCCTCCGGCTTCGTAGTTGCAACCGCAATGATCTTAGGCGCCGCACCTGCAGAATCGGAACCCGAATCAATTTCTCCTATAACAGGTGGAAGTCCCCATAAGCGGATTCCTCCTGAACTGGTTGTAAAGGAGTTGTCCCAATTCGCATTATCATTCAACATTGCCCTGAAAGCAGCAGAGCTATCCTCATACCATCCCTTATACCGTGCATCAACCGTCTTTTCCGAAACATCTGCAGCCGGATTTCTAACCCATATGCCGCAGCCATTACATAGTCCCGGAGGGTATACTGATGTGGAATTAGAAGCAGCAGCCGATACATCCCAACCTGCAACCGTTGTTGTTTCAGTCCGGTTGTAATGCAACCCTGCAATGAACCTTACCGCACTTGGCCAACTCCCCTGAAAGGCAAAAATCTGATCTCCTGCTGCCGCAAGATCTATCCTACCAGACATCGGCTTCAGCACTCCTTTGTCCGACTCTACCACCGAATTCCCAGACCAGATTTTGACCTGTACCCCATATTGCAAGGGATCATTTGTCCGCCACTCCAGAATTCCCTCACCAGTTCTACCCACCCCGGAACTTAACCAGCCATTATCCGTGAACAGAATGACAGTAGAAGCTGCTATGCCATCTTCCCGTAAAATGATAAAGCTGATTGTATCCACAGTACCCGTAGTATAACCTGTAAAGGCTATGTCCCCACCTGTTAATATTGTTTGAGCTCCAGCAACTAAAGCATTAAAACTAAAGGCTAAAAAGCATGTCAGAAACATCCGGAATCTTTCATAACTCCTTCCGTATGGTATTTTCATAGTGTTTTTTTTAACAACAGATCAAAGATAGAAAAGCCAATGCCCGCCTGCCAAATTTCTGCTATTCAAGATATGAACACTAATGGTATATATTTTTTTATAATACAATTGTAATTTCTGAAAGCCAATACAGTATTTGATTCTGGCAATAACAACTGTTCAGAAATTTAAAAAAAACGTTTTCATTACTATCAAAAAACTTAAAAGAAAAAGGGCTGCCCGATGTAAAAGCAGCCCTTTTTTAGAGAAATAATATTATTTTTTTCAACGGAGAGCTAAAGATGGATCCAGCCGGTACAATCTCCCTTTAGTAGTAGACAAACGTCTTCTTTTACCTTCGTAGGTAACCCAAATGGTGTTACCTGTAAGAGAACGAAGATTTAAACATTTCAACTTGCCTGCTTCCCATGACAGATCAGCGATAAAACCGCCGCGTAGCCTTAATCCTTTAATATCTCCGCCTGGTAATGCAGCAGGTAATGCAGGTAATACAAACAAGGTATCCCTGTTACTTTGCAACAACATTTCCGCCATAGCAGCAGCTCCACCGAAATTACCATCGATCTGGAAAGGTGGATGTGCATCAAAAAGATTACTATATACTCCCCCCTGTTCCGAACCATGTGTATTCTCTGCAGAAGACAGAAGCTGGCATAACATTTTAAGAGCATGATCACCATCTTTCAATCTGGCCCAAAGATTTGCTTTCCAGGCAATACTCCAGCCTGTGCCTTCATCACCTCTGTAGAGCAACGATTTTCTGGCGGCCTTCATAAGAGCAGGAGTATGGGTCGCAATTTCATTACCAGGATAAACAGCCCATAAATGCGACACATGCCTGTGTGTATTGGTAGTATCGTCTATGTCCTGTAGCCATTCCTGAAGCTGCCCATAGCGCCCGATCCTGTTTGGCGCAATTCCCCGGTACTGCTGTACCCAAACTCCCCTATCGGCTATATCAGTCTTAAGTACAATCGACGCCGCAATGCAATTGCTGTACAGTTCACGTATAATCTGGTGGTCCATAGCCGGTCCCGCCACTAACCCTCCCTGTTCAGGAGAATTGGAAGGCGTGCTTATCAGCCATCCTGTGGCCGGATCTTTTACTAGGAATGTATTAAAGAAAGCGGCCGCATCCTTCATTACAGGATAATATTTACGCAGGAAGACAGTATCGCCGGTAAACAGGTAGTGCTCCCATATATGACGACATAACCACGCTCCTCCGGTAACCCAAATACCATGTGTAGAAGAGTTGATAGGTGCTGTAGCACGCCAGATATCAGTATTATGATGTAACACCCAGCCAGGAGCCCCGTAATGCATTTTGGCGGTATGGCTACCGGCTTCCCGAAGATCCTGTATCATACGGAACAAAGGCTCAGTACAATCCCCCAATCCAAGCATTTCAGCAGGCCAATAATTCATTTGCAGGTTAATATTGGTCGTATACTTGCTGCCCCACGGAGGGGTCAGCAGATCATTCCATAATCCCTGCAAATTAGCCGGTTGTCCGCCAGGTCTTGATGACGATAGCAGAAGATAACGCCCATATTGAAAATACAGGGCCAATAACGCCGGATCCTTCTCCACCGAAAAGCTGCGGATTCTTTCGTCTGTAGGTAAACCTGATTGAGAAGTCGCACCCAACTGTAAAGAAACAGAACTGAAATAGTGCCTGTAGTCAGTTATATGTCCTGATTTTATTTGCTGGTAACCCAGCTTAGTGGCAGCCTGGATAGAATGCTTACAGGCCGATGCCGGTTCCACACTAAGGTCTTTATAAGTTTTAAAATTGGTAGCAGCTGTAAGATAGAACACCGCTTCATCAGCAGCATCTATTTTTAGACAGTTGTTTTCTACAATTACTTTACCGGACTTCGTTTCGGCGCGGAGATAGGCCACACCGCGAAGTGCACCGTTCTTCACCTGAACACTTAATGAAATGGTTCGTGCATCTACTTTCTGAACAATATACCCTTTGTGTAATGCGGAAAACCCGGCGTCCATGGTTATACTGCCTGTTTTATCGGCCCATATCCGCATGGCAATTACATTATGCGGATAGCTTGCAAGGTATTCTCTGTAATATTGAATACCACCTGCTTTATAGCTAACAGTTGCAAGTGCATTATTTAGATTCAACTCCCGGCGATACCCGCTTGCGTCCGCGATACTGTTACTGCGAAAATAAACATCACCAAAAGGCTGATAACTTGCTTCATATTGGGGATAAGCAGGCGGCATATCATCCTGTACAGCATACTTCCAATCGCGTGACAACGAAATAGCATCTTTAGGATCACCTCCTTCTGGATATACCACCAACAACGGCTGACTCCCCTTCAACCCCGTAAAACCACCCTTATCAAAAAAGTTGATGACCTGTACTGCTATAACATTTTGTCCTTCCTGTAATACTTCCGCCGGAATGGTATAAGTTCTTTTGGAGCTGATCCCCTCATCACTGCCTACCAGTTTGCCATTAACATAAGTATAGTCCTTATCACGAATCCTGCCCAACGCTACAATCATATTTTTGCCTTTCCAACGGGTAGGCAATTCAAAACTTGTCCTGAACCATAATGCACCGTCCAGCCCCTCAAGACCTGCAGTCTCCCATCCGTTGGCCAATGGCAACTGCATTGTTTTCCATTGGCTGTCATCTAACGATGGATCAGCCCATTTTACATTCCCACTTACCGCTTTTAACCAGCTTTCACGGTTTATTTTATAAATACTATCATCAATGTCCTTCAAACCCATAAAATGTGCTTCAGCCATTGCTTCAGCCTCCGCCTGCCTGCCTTCTGCCAAAAGCTGCCGTATCGGCTGTAGGTAGTTGACAGCACCGGAATGCGCATATTCACGGGGTCTACCGGTCCATAAAGTGGATTCGTTAAACTGAAGATGCTCTTCCTTGACACCACCATAGATCATAGCTCCCAAACGCCCATTACCTATTGGCAACGCTTCGGTCCATTTTGTTGCCGGTTGCCGGTACCACAGATCCAAAGGCTTTTGCTGAGCAGCAAGATCCAGTTGCCCCAATACCAGCAAGCCCAAAAAAGAAGCAAAGCAACTCTTCATAAAACAAGCTATTTAAGCACTACAGATGCGGGTTTCAGTTTTTTACTGTACCAGATTTCCTGGCCGTCGGCATAAATACGGAAGCCTCTTCCTTTATTATAATGCGTTCCTGTTTTATCCCATAGAACAGTGACCAGCTTTCCATGATAAGATACTTTATCAAGACAGAACCAGTCCCATCTGCCTTCGGGAATAAGCGGGGAAATAACCAGTTTATTTTCCGAAGAAGGTTTTATCCCTACCAGGTCGTTGATAACAAGATCTACAAACCCTGAATGATTATAAAAACTACTCCTTGGATTGTCCCCCTTCAGCCAATAGCCAGTCTTTTCATCCTGGTACTCACCGATATAAGGCTGTCCGTTTTTTTGATGTGACCAGGCATAAGTATGGAACGCATCATAAAAAATTTCAGCATTCAGGTTCTTGGGATATTGCTTATAGTTTTTCAGCAGATTAGAAAATCCTTTTAAAGTTTGAGTAGAGGCAAAAGGCCAGATAGCTCCATCCCATTCACAGGAGTGTCCTGTACCATGCGTTCTAAAGGCAGGATGTCTTCTCTCTGCAGTGGTCAACCCCCAGGGTGCTTTGAAACCTGTAGTATCCGTTATTTGCTCCCATGCTTTACCATATCTCTTTTCATCGTCCGGTAAGTTGAAGTACCAGGGAATAAAGCCTATTGCTTCTCTTGCGTCGGAAAGACCACCTTTTTCCATACCTGTTTTAAAGAAAGAGGCATTGCCATCCCAAAGGCTATCCTGTATCAACTTGCGAAGTACGATGGCCTTTTGGCGATATTCTGCGGCTTTAGCAGGCTGCTGCAGAATATTAGCCATTTGCTCCATCGCTCTTGCATTACCATACATGTAGCTGTTGATACTGGGACGTTTGTTTTTTACTTTTCTGCCTCCGCTGATCGATTCTTCCATGGCATCTTTTACATCATATTGCCAGAACAAACCAGAAGGTAATTGACGATCCTGCTCCCAACGATGATAATCCTCTTCCATATCAGTGAACAGGGACCGGATGAAAGCAGTATCTTTTTGCACCTTAAATAATCCATATACCGCATCTTCCGTCCAACCACTGAAACCATACAAACGCGGCGCTTTAAAGTGTTTGTCTTTTTGCAGCCAGAAACGGATATATTGCTGGATATACTGCGTATCACGTAACCAGCGCCCTTCATATATCTGGTGTCCAAGTGCACTGCTTACAGAATTGTATTTCCCCGCATGTTTAACAGGCGTAATGAACTCCGTAAAAATAAACCCTTCATCTGTTTGCTTAAGATGCTTACGGAATGTCCACCACCGGTAATAGTAAATATTTTCAATGATACTATCCGGACACTCAAACAATGGTACATTCGCCGCCATCCAATCATAGGCTCTGATATTAGGAACATAGTTTTGTACATCCTGCGTATCGGCTGTATTGAATTTAGTAACGTACCTCTGTAATATGTTGTTAGACAGCACAGAAGAACTACGTTGCTGCGCCATAGAAGGCGCCAGCGCTATAACGCCTCCCAGGGCAAATACTATTTTTTTAAATGCACTTGTCATCATTCTTCTTTTATTCAAATAACCAATCCAGTTCCAATTTGGTAACACCTGGCACAAGGCCTGCGTCATAAGGTTTGATAACCTGATCACTATCGATAAAACCTATTATCATGCAAGCCCCTTTAGCCAGAGTCAACGTGTTGGTTCCTGCAGGGAAAGAATAGGTATGTATATTCACCGCAGGGAAGCCGGTTATTACTACACCGTTTGCAATTTTTGTTTCCGCCTGACCATAGTCATTAGCCGCCGCATTCGTTTCCAGCTCAGGAGCGCCGAGCAGCCACGGGCCTTTTTTATTAAAGAAACCTACCAGCACTTTCACTGGTTTGGCATTGGAGAAACGTATGGTAGTTCCCGCTGCTATCTGGCGCGCTTTATTAAATCGGTAGCCCTTTAAGTTGGCAAGCTCGGGTGCATAGTTCTTGATAACAGACATCGTATCGGAAAACATCATTTGCCCTACTGCAAAGGTATAATTACCTGCGTATTCACTTAAAACAGTAACATCTGCATTTTCCAGCAGCGGCTTTTTAGTGACAGTTGCTGCTACGGGCTTTGGATTTTTAAGTGAATCGATACTGCGTTCGAAATGGCTCAGTTCTTTTTCATAGAAAGGTAATAGTTCTACCCAGGTTTTGTTTTTACCATTATCGCCACCAATAGGAATTTTACGTTGTGCAGTTTGCATGCTGTTAGCATACCTGTAAGTGCCCTTTGTAAGATCAGCCAGCTCTCTGTAATATTCTACACTCTTACGGAGATATGGTAAGGCACTGTCAAGATCGGATAACTGACGGGAATATTTATATCGCAATACCCAAAGAGAGGCTTTCGACTTTTCTGCAAAGCAATTGGCTAGTGCGCGATAGCAATACATATCGTTTTTGATGCGCAGAAATTCATCTTTCTCCTTTGTAATTCCTGCTGTAGCCTGTTCAATAGCCTGCACTGCTTTATTTCCATGAGCTACCACTTCATTCATTACCTGCACAGGAGTTTCTCCAATGTGTTTTTCTTTCTTCCATTCTTTTTCGGCATACTCTATCAGCATCTCTCCCTCTGGTCCTTCAGAATCATATAGCAATGTAAATAAACCAAAACGGAAGGGATTGATGAGCTGATTCATAAACATTCCCAACGTAAGGGTCTGTCGGTTCCCATCCGTAATACCCACCCTGCGTAACAGTTTGGGAGCTATTTCACCCGATTCTTCATAAGCAGTCAGAATGTTTTTTCCTTGCGCCTGCTTTGTTCCAAATTTATCAGCCAGTAAGCCACCCCAGTATTCTACTTCCTGATTGCGGTCTCTGCGGCAATTCCAGGCATAACGTGCCCACTCCTTGTACCAGATCCAATCTCTTTCAATTTGCAAAAGACGTGGTGAAGCGCTATCAGCCGCATAAGGCCAGTCCCAGAAAGAGGCCTGCGGATACAGGTGAAGCGCATTGCCATGATGAACATCATGCATAGCCTTTACACTTTTCTGGATAAAGTCAGCACTTCCATACCGGAACGGTTCCAGGTTTGCAAGAATATGAACATTCTCTATTTGCACAGTACCGTTTCTGCTTAGGTTACGGTGCAGTTCTGCCCAGGGCCCACGGGGGGTATAAGTGGTCAGGGCCTCTCCGTTATATTTGGCTTCTGTATAAAGATTCTTATAGAGTGGCGTTGCTGCTTCCATTACCGCTGGCGCATCAGTATCATGCGCTCTCAGTACAATAGGGGGTTCTTCTGTTTTACCCAATAATTTCAAACCGTCTTTTACACCAGGTATGATCGTTTTAGTGAACCACTCTATATCGTCATTACCAACACCTTCCATCGCCTCACCCAATGCAACCATCAAGCCCACATTCGGATATTTCTGCACAAAAGCCGCGATTGATTTACGGGTATAATCTGCTATCAATGGAACAATAGGTCGCTCCCTGTCCTGTGTTTTTATATTATGTTTCTCTGCAAAAGGCTTCGAGACTATGATATTATAGAACATTTGTATCACCCATATCCCTCTTTTATCGGCCTCTTTTGTCAGAAAACGGAATACTTCTTCATTTTTCTTAAAGGTAGCATCATCTACTTCTACTGCATAAGGGTAGTCCTTTAGCTTAACCAGCGAAGCGAAAGGATGACCGCTCCATAAGTATAAAGAATTCATTCGATTCTCAACCAGGGAGTCGAGATAGCTGATCCAATGTGCTTTATCATAAAACCAGGGAAATTGCTCCGGGGTGTAAGGATACTCATATACGGTACGTCCGGGAAGATAGTATGGCTTCTGCATACCAATACACGCCCCCCTCAACACCATTTCGGGCTGGTCGATCATTGTAATGGCATCGGGCAGTTTGCCGGTCGTTTTAATACGGTCAGCCAGCTCAAGACAGCCATATAAAGTGCCGGAGGCATCAGCACCGCCAACAAACTGGGCATAGGAAGTTTTCTTTTTTACCGCTGCACCGGGTGCTCCAAGTACAAACCCCTCCTTCCCGGGTTTGGTTTGCTTATTTATTTGGAAAACACCAGCAGTTGCCTTGAAAAGCGCATCATCCCAAACGCTGATGACTATTACCCTCTTTTGAAGCGAAGGGTTATCCTGCTTAACTGTTGTTACCTGATAACCGGTCTGCTTTAAAGCAGCAACTAGCTTTTCAGCACCAAAGGCTACTCTGCCGTGAGGAGTCTTGGGCAGGATAATTGTGACTGTTTCTCCGGCGGGTTTAAAGGAGCAAAACAATAATACACAACAAACGAAGGCAATCCAATTTCTGATTGTTTTCATACTTCCATTCAATTTACGTCTTCTTTTAATAAAAAACGGGGGGCTAACGGAGAACCGTCCCCCCTTAACTGCTTGCTTTATGCTAAGTGTATGATCTCATATAATGCGCGCTCTTTTCCTCTGTGTGCTGCAAACAAATGCAAGGAAACTGTTAAACCTGGGAACTATAACGGTGAAAGCAACCCGGTCAACAAAATGGGACCGGTATAAGAAAGAAAAGAATGAAACAGGATTTGATGACCTGTGGCAAAGCTTCTGATTCATATAGCCGCATATAGTTACGAGAGCGATGATCTGAATATTATAACTGCTCAATAAATTATAACGGAGTGAAGGTAAAGTCATGCCCTTGGGTGGACAATGGCAGATTTCTCTGTTATGATGGAATATCTTACTATTTAGCCGCCTTAAGCTGGAAGTAAAAACGGGTTCCGGCCCCTTCCCTGCTTTCCAGGTATAACACTCCACCGTTGGCAGAAATAAATTCCCTGCAAAGCAGTATCCCCATTCCTGTACCTGCTTCCTTCGCGGTTCCCTGGCGGGATGACACTGTTTGTGCATTCAATAATTGCTCAGCTTCCCCCTTTGTCATGCCAATTCCACTATCGGAAACAGCAATCTCTACGAAAGTCAGACTCGTATTAACGGCAGATAAAACCACTTTCCCACCTGTATTGCTGAATTTAACCGCGTTATGCATTAAATTCAACAAAACCAGGCGCAACTGGGCCGGATCTGCCCATACCATTATCGAATCTGCTACCTGAACCTCCAATATAATCTGCTTTTTCCTGGCGGCCAACGCAGTCTCAACCAGGATCTGCTCAAATAACACAGGCAAAAGAAGATTTTCAGGACGCGGAATTAAACCATTGGTTTGCGTTAACGACCAGTTAAGAATATTGTCCATCGTCATTGAAATACGCTTCAGCTCAACACTTACTTCCAGCCTCAAACGACTAATACGTTCTGGCGACGTTGTCCCCGGTATCATATGATCCAGAAGCCAGTATAAATTATTCAACGGTGTCTTAAAGTCATGAGACACGATCCCCAGCAACTTGTCCTTTACTTTATTACTGGCGGTTAGGCTTACTAACGCCTGCTGCAATTCTTTTGTTCTTAAAACAACCTCTCGTTCCAGCCTGTAATTATGTTCCTTCATCATTTCCATCGCCGCCTGCTGCAATGCTGCAGTCTCTCTTTTCAGCAGCAGATAACGGAACCCTAGCGCAAATGAAAGCAGGATCATTTCAATGGCCGATCCTATGGTCAGCGCATGCAATGTCCAGCTTTGCACTCTTAATAGCCCCATTACACAGGCTGCAAAATAAACGATAGCACAAAGCAGAAAACTCCAGGCGGCAAGAAAGTAAATGGCAGGCTTATATTTCTTTTTATACACTGCTGCAGCAAGCATGATCACCAACAATGGTGTAAGCAGGCTTAACAGCTGTTCCTCGTGTATTACCAGCGTCTGCCATCCTGCGATATTGCAGGCTACAACAATCCACATCATGTGGCTGATTATCTTCAGCAACCTGGTTAGCCTGGGAGCCAATACACTCCCCTGCAAAAAGGAAATAGCAAAATGAAGCCCGAACATATAGCTTATAGCAACCATACTAAAGCCATAAGTACGTATAAAGTCTGCAACTCCTTGTCCGAGAAAAATCCTGAAGCCACGTAAATAAAGAAGAATAAAACTGCCTAAAGTAAACAGGTACCCCAGGTAATACAAATAGCTTTTATCTCGTATCCATACATAGAGAGATAGATTATAAAAAAGCAATGCCAGCACAATCCCCGCATACATGAGCTCTGATGCATATAAACGGATATAAGAATGCCACAACCCCTCACTGGTTGAAAGAGTAGCAGGTATAATAAGCGAATTTGACGACCGGACTCTTACCCAAAATTCTTTTGACATACTACCTGCTGTATCTGCCGGGATACGAAAGCTATATGCCGGCAAATTCAACGCATTAAGACGATGAGGAAAATGGCTTCCCGCATGCGCTACATGCAACTTACCCTTGTCGAAGTAATAAAGAGTAATGCTATCTATATTCGTGTACTCAAAAAGGAGAAAGAAATATTTTTCTTCAATATTGGCAGCACGGCCATGTAACCAAATAGCCGATTTTGTTAATCCATAAGAAAGCAAATGCCTGTTCCCTGGCTTGAATTGAGCTTTTACTTCCCCCTTCTGAATATCGGGGAAACTGAGACTGCCGGACTTATCTTCGTAATATTCGGTATGTGTAATAGCATTAACGTTAGCAGCAGACGGTTGCAAGTTGACAATAGGCTGTGCCGCCACGCTACTGCCTGCAATGCAGCCTGGCAGCCATGATAGTAAAAACAGCAACACAGGTAGGGTAAAGCTTCGCATATTGTATACTAACATACGCCATTTACCAAAACCTATGCCGCATTTTCATTCTTTTTTTCTCATTATCAAGCTGTTATTGCACATCCAGCTTTTCAATCAATAGTTCATCATTGGTTTCTGGGGTCAACTGAACAGTGTAAACTCCCGCATTGATATTAGTTCCCGTTGAACTATATAAAGTCTTCCATTTGTTATCTGCAGCTGCAAAAAACAGCTTATCATGACGCATAACAACTCCCTCAGCCGACCTTACTGTGAGCCATACCGGAATTTGTTTGGCAATGGCCGTACGATAGCGGAAACGTAATTCGTAGGTATCCCCCACACCAACCGTCACAGTCCAAACGATCCTGTCGCTTATATTATGCAGCGCGGCATATCCTTTTCCGCTATGCCCCGCAATGCTGCTGTCCATTTGAGCGCCTTTGAGATTCGCTTCTGCTGCCGGATAAGTAATTACCGGCCGTTTTATCTTTTCCGCTGTCTCATAGGCAGTAGGCTCATGTAATATCACTATATACATTTGCGCTGCTCCATTAGCCGTTTCACCATTTTTTCCCAGATACAATAAACTGCCTGCAGACATAACCTTTTTATACAATTTGAAAACAGTTCCGCCTTTTGCGTCAGTCACCAAAGAATCAGGCACCAGAGCATATCCCTGCAACCAGTCAGGAGCATTCCGAATGGCGTTATCCATGCCCACGTAAACATCAACGGCTTTGTTCAGCTTCATAGAGTAAGCAATACCAGTTGTTTCTGCCTTCGGTTTTATCCATTCATCACCGGAAAGCAATGCGGGAACATAATGGAAACGTGTACCTGCATTTTGGTATACAAGGCTGCCTTTATCAATCCAATATTCATTTAACCACTCGCTCCCTGCCGGCTGTTCAGCGATGTTTATATCAGCTTTTTTCTGCCCACCAGCTTTAGCTATTGCAATGGCCATGATTACAGCCTGAGAAGATTTAACTGAGGGAAATTGTATTGTTAAAACCCCACCTGACACTGTTCCTTTGACTGTTTTCTTGAGCGCTGTTAAAGTGCCTGCTTCTTTCCAGATATCAAGATTAGATATTACGGTTTTGCCATTTATTGCCACGTCAAACACCCTCCACTGCTTGCAATCGCGGGCACCGCCTATTCCATACCAGGGTTCAGCAAAATAAAGCTCCACAAGATATTCGCCATCAGGCACACGAAAACGGTATTCCAACTGCTCTCTGCCATACCTGTATGTCTGAAACAATGGCCAGTCGCCTGTCCGGGCAATAGATTCAAAATTTGTACGCTGGCTGGCCTGCGCCGGTGCTACACCCGGAAATCTATTACCCCATGATAGATATCCATAAGAGCTGGTATCAGTGAAAGGCAGGTCAGGAAGCCACTTATCCCCCCTTATATCTGTATAAGCAGACCCGCCGCAGTTAACCCTGTATAGATAGGAATAACCTGTTAACGGCGTAAGCACATCGGGCAATTTTTTCGTTAATGTACTAAAATGAGGAGCTGCAGGGAGGTGCTGCAATACAATATGGTCCTTTGCTACAGGCTTACCATTAACGTATCCCTGCGCATATAAAACATTATAAGCAACCGGAACACTATCCCATTGAAAATGTGTGCCTACTCCTCCCCTGCGTCTTTTACCCAACGATACCTGGTGCTCCATATCATTGAATAGCTCTACCTCCTCACAATTAGAATAAACTGTTATCCCCGATTTTATGCCCGGCTTCAGCCACCTGTCAGACCAGGTATGCGATACAATATATACCATAGGATCGCTGGCTGCCGATACATAATTCGAACGGTACATATAAAAAGCATCCGTAGGCTCTCCCCAGATTGTAATAAGTCCCTTATAATTAACCGGTCCTACTTTATCAAGATAACGGAATCCTTCGTCCGGTTGTACCCTCCCGGGGTTGTCATGAGAATACAGAAGCCAATGAAAGTGTCCCGTAGTCTTAAGTTTTACAGAATCCGCCAGCCTTATCTTCCATTCCATCAGTTGTGTCATCCGGTCTTCACTATAAGCACCTTTAACATCAAATCCTCCCTCGGTATGAAGACCTAACATCCTCCAAGCACCATACTCACCTACCAGCACTTGTTTAATCAGATCTTTCCCATAATCTGCCGGATCACCTCCATAAGTTCCTGTCCAGTTTTGCGGCACGTCCCAGTCGGTACCTTTGCCGCCGTTACAAGTAGTGATCTTGCGTTGCGAAGACGCCGTAGGATCAAGCTCCCTGATAATATCAGAACATTCACGGGCAAAGTCTTCCGGTAAAGTACTTTCATTTTCCAATCCCCATAACACAATCGACGGGCTATTCCTGCGTTCCTTAACCCAGTCGCGAAGCAGCTTTTTGAAATTTTCTCTGAATTCCGGAAGATCAAACCATACATGAGCCGCAAACTGAGGCCACCAGGCAATTCCCATACTATCCCAGTTCGGGTGATAACGCAGGTTATGAGGCTGATGCGCATCGCGGAAAGCATTAAAACCTGCCGCTTTCACCTGCTTGGCCCTGGCCTTTATTTCAATATCGGAAAGAGCATGGCTGTTACCCAGAATATGTTCGTATTCCGAAATACCATTCAGAAAAACAGGTTTATTGTTGATAAGTAAAATCCTGTCGCCTACAGCATTTGCCAGCGTCCATTTCACTGTTCTTATGCCAAAGTCGGTTTCGCTCTGATCTATCGTCATCCCATTTTGCAACACCTGGGAAACAGCCTTGTATAGAACCGGCTTGTCCAGACTCCAGAGTTTAGGATTCTGAAGTACCGGTAGCGTATAAGGGATAATGTTGGTTTGATTAGGGTACAGCGTGCGGCGTACCTGAAAAGAATGAACCGTACGTCCTTCCGGGTCAATGATGCGTGTAAGCAGAACAATCTGTTGTTGCTGCTGCGTATAATTCTTTACTTCCGTGGTCGTATGAATGCTTGCCGACCGCGCAGTTACATTACTATCATTCCAGATATGCACGCCAAAAGGCTCTATACGTATAGGAGAAGTTGCAATCAGATGCACAGGCCTGAAAATACCCATTGGCTGAGAACCTTCCGAAAAACCCTGCTCTTCAGAGCAGCCACCACAAACCCAGGGCAACGTTCTGATGAAATCAGGATGTTCTGCTTTTACTGTAACAACGTTAGATCTGCCGATTACTACATACTTGGTTATATCTATATGAAAGGAGGTCCTGCCACCGGCATGCTTTCCAACCTCTTTTCCATTTACCCAAATTGTAGCAAAAGAATTAACCCCCTCAAACCAAAGAAACAACTGTTTCCCGTTATATTCTCTGCCTATCATCAACACCTTCCTATACCACGCATACCCATGCCTGTTTCCATGCTTTAGCTGACGATATCCTTCATATTTATCCCATGTGTGCGGAATTGTAACAGCCGTCATAGGTGTATTTGCCAACGGAAATCTTCCTAATACAGCAGTTTGCGCCAAAGCCGATGAAGGAGTTGTTATCACTGAAGGTAGATAAGTAGCCGTCATCAATGTGTCTAAAGATGTATCATTGCTGTCGCTTGCTATACTTACCCAACCGGTGTTAATAAGCAAATCCTTTCGCTGACCGCGCTGTGCGAAAGCAGTAATGCCGTTTATCATCAATATGAAAATAAACAGGCCCTTACAGGCAATCGAAGTTTTATATTTTTTCTGATCCATTAATCGCTAAAAGTTTGTAGGTACCAAAGTGCTCTTCATACAGGCTAAAATTATTGGCCACCTGCCATTTTGATATAAAAGCTATAGCTGTAGTTCCCGGAAGGCAATAAATACTGTTCCAATGGAGCAGCCACATCGGTCCAGGTATCATTGCCACCTACTCCCATCTGAATAAGATCTATATTAAGCGTAATATATCCTGCATCACGAAGGTCATAAGTATGTTTTGCTTTACTGATATTATCTTCGGTATATGGCCATGCACTCATACTTAACAAACTATCTGCAACAATGATAACAGCTTCTTTTCCGCGTTGCAGCCTGAGCCACCGGACATCTGTTCTGTTGCCATTTTCCTGTGGTATTACGTATGGCTCCATGAATTGCTCCAATGGCAGGGTGTAAAGGCCAACATCAGATCCGTAACGGCGATCGATATAGTTTTCCCAGGGCCCTCTTCCATACCAGCTGATTGTATCCAGACTGCGGTTGATACCACATTGCATACCTACTTTGGGGATATAAGGTAGAGCAGGATTAGCCTGGAGAGTATAATCTACTTTTACCACGCCATTTGCCATAACCGTATACATTACCTGCACGCTGGCACTGTCATGAATAAGTGTATAATTACTGGTGATCACCAACTGTTCCTTCTGATTCATTTTGTGATTCATACTTACCAGATGCATTCCCGTATTATACCACTGATGAAGCTTTCTTTGCGTTTTCCAGCCACGTTTATCAGCATCCGTTTGCGGCCGGGTAAAATGCGGTAGTAGCGGTCCCGCCACCATTTCTTTTCCCTCCAGTTGATAGGACACCAATGCACCATTATCTTTCCCAAAAGCCATTTGCCAGGAGGCTCCTTTTACCAGCAATTGTTGCGGTGTCTCTGATACTATAGGCGCAGGTGAATTATCAGACAATACTATATTTTTGTTATAAACAGAAATCCCCGTCAGAGGTAACTGGTTGGAAGCTATTTCATATCCGGCTTCAGACCAGGAAGTCGCTTTCTTCTGCAGGAAATGTATATCGCACAACACTTCGCTTCCCTTATCCCAATCTTTGGGATAAAAGGCAGCAATATTGATAACAGTATCCTTCCCAGCCGCAAGCGTCATGGCTGGAAGATGGTTTTCTCCAACTATTTGCCCGTCTTTCTTTATTTTAAGAACAACATCGTAATTGGCGAGCGATAATACATTATGATCATTGTGAATCAACAACAGACCTTTAGTAGCGTCTTTCCATTCACAGTTTATCGGCTGAAATATACGCTTGCATTCATACATTGCCTCTTTAGGTCTGCCCGCTGCATCAACAATGCCTTTGATTGTAAATTCATCGAAATATTTTTCGCCGAAATCACCACCGTAAGCATAGAATTCCTTTCCGGAAGCATCTTTTTTTACCAAACCCTGATCTTTAAACTCCCAGATACAGCCTCCGATAACACGTGGTAAACTGCGCCACTGGTCCCAGAAATCTTTCAGATTCCCAACACTGTTTCCCATAGCATGTGCATACTCGCAGAAAAAGATAGGCCGGTTATCACCGTTAGGTTGGTTTACCAACATGGGGGCAGTATATAAAGCAGGATACATCCTGCTGATCATATCTATGTAATACTGATCCAACGGATTCTGCAGCCTATGACTATGATCATTCGATTTCAGATAACGTGGATCGGAGGGATCCATATAACCTTCCGCTTTGGGAGACCCCATAGCTGGTTCATAATGTACCGGCCTGGTAATATCAAAATCATGGAGCCAGGCACTCATAGCCGCATGATTGGGGCCTCTTCCGGCTTCGTTACCCAGGCTCCAGCTGATAATAGAAGGGTGATTCTTATCCCGTAGCGCCATACGATTGCTACGCTCCAGATAAGCCCCCGTCCATGCAGCGTCATTACTAAGTTTGCCGCCTAAACCGTGCGTTTCCAGGTTTGCTTCATCCATTACCATTATTCCATACGCATCGCAGAGATCCAGCAGATAAGGATCACTGGGGTAATGGCTCAGACGTATGCAGTTAAAATTAAAACGTTTTATTGTTTGTACATCCTGCCTGATATCCTCCCTGGTCAATGCTTTACCCCTAACAGGATGGTGATCGGGCCTGTTTACGCCATACAGATAGGTAAGCTTTCCGTTGATCAGAAGTTTGCTGTCCTCCTTTCTGAACTCAATGGAACGGAAACCCAGCTTGCAACTCTTCACCTCCGTTACATGACCAGTGCTATCTTCCAAAGAAAGGGCTAGTGTATATAAATTAGGATCCTCAGGACTCCATTTATCAGGATTAGTAACTTTGGCTTCGAGAATACCAAACTTGGCATTATCAAGGCGTGGATATACTTCATTTATGATATCGTCAACTCTCTTCTCCAGAGGAACTGTGAATACCGTCTTACCTTTCTCATCAAACAATTGAGCTTTAAGTTTGTATCCGGGCATTAATTTCCCGGAAAGATTTTCCATTCGTGGACGAATGCTCAGTAAGGCATCTTTATAGTCTTTATCGAGTTTTGTCTGATAAAAGAAATCTGCGATACGTAGTTTAGGTTCTGCCTGAAGATAAACTTCACGATGGATACCGCTTAGCCGCCACTGATCCTGGTCTTCCAGAAAACTGCCATCGCTCCAACGGATTACCCACACCGACAATATGTTCTCACCCTTTTTCAGATAGGGGGTAATATTAAATTCAGAAGATAAAAAACTATCCTCTGCATACCCTGCGAACTGTCCATTTATCCAGACTTTATAAGCGGAACTTACGCCACCAAAATGTAAAGTTACATTCATGCCAGACCAGTCAGCCGGCACAGTAAATACACGCTGGTAACATCCGGTGCCATTATAATCCCGGGGAACATGAGGCGGATTCACCGGCCTGAACGGATACACAGCACTTTTATAAATAGGCTTATCATATCCCTGCATTTCCCAGCTGGAAGGCACAGGTATTTTACGCCATCCTTTTACCCTGGACTTATAAAAGTCTGCCGGAGCATCTGCTGGTTTCAAAGCAAACGAAAAATCCCAGTCACCATTCAGCGACTGATAACGACCTGATTGGGTCCTGTCACCCGAAATAGCACTGGACATATTGGGAAATGAATAAGCTGTAGCTCTGGAAGCATCTCTGTTAATGCCACTGATATATGGGTTTTCATATGGCTCGGTGGCAAATATGGAAGGAGCTACTGGAACAGGCGCAGGAGTTTTATCAACCAACTGCGCCCATCCACACTGTGAGCTTAACATTATTCCAATTAAACCGGCTATCTTCTTCATTTGTTTCTCTTCAATTTTATTTATAAAGCCTGGCTTCATCGTGCCAGGCAGTAGAACCTTTTCTCCAGTTAGCTCCTGGATTATCTGCTCACAGGAAGCCAAACGCTCATATCAGCTTTTCCCCTGTTTGCCCATGCATAGTAAGGGATCCAGCGGACTGTAACAGGATTGGCGTTGGTATTTATCTTTTTATATAATGTGTTCTGCCAGTTTTCGGTTTGTAGTCGTTTTGCCAAACCTTCCAATGCTATAACAGAACCATTATCAATCTTCATTGCTTTAGTTTGCAGCTGTATAGAAGCCGGCACAATCAGGTCGGAAATCTTCACATCCTTTTGTAGATCTACTGATTCCACGCAATATACGATCGGTCCTCTTTTTACAGCTACCTGGTTTCTCGTCTCCTCTACTAACGGATTTGATTCTATCAGGGTAGCAGGCATATCAAGAACCAGCTGGATCTTGTCACCTTTCTTCCACTGACGGCTTAATTTAACGTAAGTACCCTGACTTAACGCCCCTGTCTCTTTCCTGCCATTCACAGAAAGGCTGGCGTTGATACACCAACCTGGAATACGCAAATAAATAGCAGTAGTATTAGCAGGCGCCTCACGAAGTGTTATTGTAATATTTCCATCCCAGGGGTAGTTCGTCTGTTGTTCAAGTGCAAGGGAAGAACCATCTTTCAGTTTCGTTTCAAGTGTGTTGCCTCCATACATATCAACATAAACACCGTCATCGGCAATACTATACATATAGTTGCTGACTTCTGCGATAGTACGCACAACATTGGGAGGACAACAGTTAGAAAGCGCTATATACTTTTCCCTGCCGCCAGCCCATCTCAGCTGATAAGGATATTTATCAGAAACAGCTAATGGATTTGTGTAAAAAAAACGGTCACCGTCCATACTAATCCCGCTGAGTACGCTATTATATAATGTCAGTTCCACAACATCAGCATAACGGGCATCGCCTGTTATTTGTAACATACGGCGATTCCATAACACATTCCCAATATTGGCACAGGTTTCATTGTGTGCAGACAAATTAGGCAACTGATAATTCTTACCATAGGCCTGGTGTACACGCTGTACTGTATCAGGATTGTAAGAGATACCATCAACAGAAACGCCATCATATAAAGCGCCGCACCCACCGGTGATGTACATTTTCTTATTGATAACGTCATCCCACATAATATCAAGCGTATGCAGCAAAGAGGTATCGCCGGTTTCGGCATAAACATCGGCAACACCCGCAAAAAGATAATTGGCACGTACTGCGTGACCTACTACCCTCTTCATATCACGGAAAGGAACCCTGTCCGAATTATCGTCTGTACCTTCTGTCGTCCCTCTTATATCTATCAGCTTTTTAGTCAGCGCCAGATATTTGGGATCCGATGTGGTCCTATATAGTTCAATGATCCCCATATAGTGAGAAGGGCATATAGCATTGCGCGCCTGCTCAGGAGTGGCATTATTATAGAAACCTATTAAAAAATCTGCTGCTTTCTCAGCAACCCGAAGAAGGCTTGTTTTACCAGTAGCACGATAATGTATACAGGCAGCCGTCATAAGATGACCAAAATTATATGCCTCGAAGCTGAGCTTGTCATCAAACATGTTACGTTTACCTGTCTGTTGCTGTTCTATGATAGACTTGGTATAAACATACCCGTCAGGCCTCTGCGCTTTTGCTATTACTGCAATGGCTTCATCCATCATTTTATCCAACGCCGGGTCTTTCACAGCTGCATACATGCCTGCTACAGCTTCAAGAGTCTTGTAAAAGTCGCCGTCATGAAATGACGGACCAATAAAAGACCCTGTATCAAGTTTAGCCGCTATCTCGAAATTTTTGAAAGAGTGACATAACTCGGCATTGTGATAGGTTTCCCAAAGATGAGGCACCATAGCTGTCCGGCATACATCAAAACGTTCGGCCCAAAAGCCTTTTGTCCATTGCACAGCCCCCATATCTACGCTGTTCAATTTGGCGTAAGGACTGGCCGAAGTATTTGTTAGACCCTTCTGAGCAAAAGAAGATGCGGATAATATAATAGTACCTGTAATAAACAACTGCACATATTTCAGCCTCCATCCTGCTCCACCAATATATTCTCTTAAATGCATCTTAAACTATTTTAATGACTTGTATTTGATATTATAAGTAGTAAACGGCTGTAGTGTCATCTCGTACAAATTACCACCTTTGCTTACTACAGAAGCCTCTTTACATTCCGGCTTTTTACTGCTGGCAATTTTTAACGTTCCAAGACCATCCGCCGTAGTAACCTTCACCTCGCCGGTACTGCAATAGATTATTATATTACCATTTCCTGTAGGTACTTTACCTTCCATCCACTGTAACCCACCTAAAGCCGGCTCTATTACATATGTTTTGTATCCGGGAGAAGTAGGCTTTACACCCAGATAATATTTACCTAACAGGTAAATAGGACTTGCTCCCCATGCATGACAAAGACTTTTACCGAATTCACGTCCATACATGGCATAGTGTTCTGCACCCTTTTTTGCAGGATTATATTCTTCCCAGAAACTGGTAGCCCCAAGTCGTAACATGCCTCCCCAGTAATCTTTCATTTCTTTCAGTACATAAGATTGCTCACCTAATGCACATAATGCTTCTAACTCGTAAAAGCGCATGTAGGGGGTTGTTATTTTCTGGATGCTGTCATTTAACAGTACAGAGTGTTTTACAGCATTCTTCTGAACATCATTAAAATAATCAAAGAAGATCGCAAACATGTTGGTATAACGGGTAACATTATCCGTTTGCTTGCCATCTACTCTGCTATGTACTAGCGCCTTCTTTGCTTCATTCCAGTAAAGAGGGAAAAAGCGGGTTCTCAGATCGGTAGCATATTGCTGATAGCGGGTTGCGTCAGATTTCTCATTTGCAATATCAGCACAAAGTGCCATCACTTCTAGACTACGGCAAAGCAACAACTGTTCAAAGCTTAATGCGCCCTTTTTGCTCAGTTTATCGGCCCAGTCAACAAATACCCAATCTCCGGTCATGCCTTCCATTAACCCTTCGCTATTCCTTCTGCCAAGACAATACTCCATTAATGTTTGCATACGGGGATAGAACTGGGCGATAAAAGCTTTATCTCCTGTGTACAGATAATAATCATAAATACCGAGAAACCAGTAAAAGGTATAATCCATGATGGTATTCATATGACTTGTTACCGGGTCTTTACCGCGTAACGCAAGTGTAGTACGTGTAACCGTGCCCCTATCAAAATAAAGATAGTAGTTCATCAGGTAGCTTTGATAAGCATCCCCACTCCAAATCCATCTGTCACGCTTGATACCGTCAATAAAAAACTCTCTGGTGTTTAATTCAAAAGTATATTTAGATATATCGTAAATTTTATTGATCTCAGCATCCGAACATTTGAAACTTCCCGCTTCTTTTACATCTGCATATTCATACAGCATGGAAACCGAATCTACTGTAATACCCCCATCAGTTATCATATTCACATAACGAAATGCCTTAGTAAGCGGCATTATTGAATCCCTTTTTATAGTTGTATGCAGTTGTAGCTTATCGAAAGTGATAGCATTTTTCTCGCTTAACGCCTCCTCCTTGCTTTCACCGTAATACAGTCTTACGCCTCCATTACCTTTAACGCCATGCAGCTTTATGAATCCAAATGTTTCTTTGCCAAAATCCAGTAGCGTAGCATTTTGACTTTTATTCACTTGCACTGCATACTGAGGTTTCACCGGCAGCCTGAAGGCAGAAGGCGGCACAGAAGGATCATAAAAATTCCATCCACCTGCATTCAGCCATTTCGTGGCGGAAATGTCTGAAGTTTTTCCGGTTTCATCGATCCATTCTTTGTCTTCAAAGGTCACAAGCCAGCTGGTATCAGACTTGATATTAGGCCCGGAAATATAAATAGCAGGTACACTGGCCTGGTTAAATACCTTCACATTTATCTTATGATGCCCGGAAGGGATAGTTATCCTGGTAGGAGTACCCTCCAAAGGTTGGCCATCAACCTTTACATTATAATTGCCTTCTGTTTTTATTACAATCTCTTCAGGAGCCGTTAGGTCAAATTCTTTGTGAAAGTCAATCAATGGATAGTGGCTGTCTATTTTCCAGAAAACAGGAAAAAAGCTTCCCCTGTCTGTACGACGGTTTTGTACGCGATTACTCAGCCATATTTCAAAATCGCCGGGGTACCAGATCCAGGAGGCAGCCTTGGAATCTATAGCAGGGCGACCAGAAGTTTGCTGGGGCTGCTGTGCCTGAGTTGAAGAAAACAGGGTCAAAGTTACAAAACATAACAGGGCTGTTATACCCGGTAATTTTTTCATATTAATGTCCGTTAAAAATGATATACAAAATCAGGATCACAACTCCCAGCAGGGCAAAAAGCAGCTTTACCTGTTTGCTAACAGGTGGCATATCAGAGATAGCTATATTATGCACGTTGGTCACAGGTGCCTTGTCGGTCAAAGACACAACGATAGCTACCACAAGCAGAACGGCAAAAATATAGAATGACAGCAACAGATAATGCGGCCATGCAGGATATTTATCAGAAGGAAATGCAAATAAATAGAGAACTCCAACAAATAGGCTGAAAGCAGACCCGTAAGAAAGAATGCCATTTACGGCTTTTCTGGTAGTACGCTTCCAGAAAACAGATAATAGGAATACAACAGATAACGGTGGTGCGATAAAGCCCAGTACCGACTGAAAAACGTCGAAAAGGTTCAAACCGCGAATGCTGTCAATTGCCAAAGCCACCAATACCGCAAACAAACAGCCGGCAGCAACGGTTAATCGCCCAACACGGATAATATCTTTATTCGTTGCGGAGGGATTGATCTTTTTTACATAAAGATCTGTAGCAAACACAGTGCTCAAAGCGTTCAACGAAGAGCCAATGGTACCCACCAGCACAGCTATCAGTACCACTATTACCAGTCCATTCATACCCGGCGGAAACAGACTGGTTACCATAGTCATATAAGCCAGATTAGGATCCTCCAGATTAGGGAAAAGGACAAAACAGATAATACCCGGTAATATAAAAAGCGGCAATGCCAGCACCTTCAGCCATCCTATAAAATTCACTCCCAACTGTCCCTGCTTCAGATTTTTTGCTCCAAGTACAGATTGTACCATAGCCTGGTCAGTACAAAAGAACGCGATAGCTGAAACAGGATAACCCAGTAATAAAGCCGGCCATGGATATTTGGGATCGCTCGCCGGCTGCACCAGGTTCCAGAAATTTGAAGGTACCCTATGATACAAAGCAGTAATACCCCCAACCTTCTGAAGGCCCAGATAAGACAATATCAATGAAACGACAATCAAAAGGATCATTTGAAAAACATTCACTTTGGCGATAGCTTTCAATCCGCCTGCAAAAGTAAAAGCACCTGCAAAAGCCACCAATACAATGACGGACTGCCACATAGGAATACCTAGTATTTGCCTGGCCAACACACCTCCCGCAAATAGCCCAAGCGACAACCAGGAAATCAATATCTTAATAAGTGCGTACCAGGCGAGAATGTTCTGCGTACTACCGCCATACCGCTTTCCCATAAATTCAGGCATCGTCGTTACCCGTGAAGCGATATAGCGCGGCGCAAACACCACCGCCAGCAATAACAGGAATACGAACGCATACCATTCAAAATTGCCCGCTACAATTCCTGTGCTATAACCTATACTGGCAAAAGCCAGCAAAGAAGATGGCCCCACATTCGTGCCCCACATGTTAAAGCCGATATTATACCAGTTTAACGAACTGCCCGCTAAAAACAGGTTTCCTTCTTGTTTTCTTTTACCAAAACTGGCGCTGTAACCTATCATCAATAACAATAACAGGTAAAGACCAATAATCAGGAAATCAATGGCATAAAGCTTATCGTAGATAGTATTCATTAGGGCAAACTTTGGGATTGGAATAATTAACTATAGTCCGTATACATCTAATATCTCTTTTATTTTAACAGGAACCCTTGTTTTAAGACTTTTATCCATAGCCTGTAATAATGCTACAGTACCTATGCCTTCACGGATATCGGGGTAAGCAACCCAATCCTGCTCTATGCTATCCGCAAAATATTCCAGGTAATTTTGATATTCCCCTGCATGGTGACTCTGTCCTTCAAAACGGAAATAGTGCTTGAGTGTTGCATCTCCCCAGGTAATAATTTTTTCTTCGCCTGCACTGGTTGTAACAGCATAACGCAATTCATGATAATCTGCCTGGCTGGCGCCTTCTGTTCCACGCAGAATGCAACTCATGCCGCTTTCGCGTGAGGCTGGCTGTATAGGACCTGTATAGGCACCACTTACTCTCGCTATTCTTCCATCTGTCGCCCTGAATATGAAATGCATGGTATCTTCATTTCTTAAACCAGCCTTCAGGCCATTGGAACTGATCATCCCATACCCCATTACCTCTTCAATATCTGGCAAATACCAGCGTATAAAATCAACAGGATGGCTAAGCCCCCCGTAAAGCCATTTGAAAGAATCCTCTAAAGCCCATTTCTTCTCGAGAAACCAGCGATGATCTGCATTGTAGTGACTTTCCACTGTGATTAGTTCACCTATGACACCAGCGCTGAAATCAGCTCTTTGCTTCTTATATGGCTCAAAAAAACGAGAGCTTTGACCTACAAAAACCTTTTTCCCGGTTCGCGCTGCTAACTCAAGCAATTCTGCTGCATCCGCCAGATTATCAATAAACGGCTTTGTGCATACAACATGTTTGTTATGTAGCAAAGCCTGCTTTATATGACTGGCATGCAAATGATCCGGCGTATAAATAGCTATCACATCTATATCCTTATCATCCAGCATCACCTGGTAATCTGTAGTATAATAAGGAAAATCAAACTCCTTAGCCCGCTGCTGACAAACTGTTTCATTACGATCGCAAACCAGTTTCAGCTTATACTTCTTACTGTTCAGCGCTGCCGACATGGTACTCCTGCCCTCTCCAAGTCCAAGTATTCCTATTGTAAGCATAGCTCTCGTTTTATATTTAATTTTATAATTACTTAAATTCCACCCATACTTCTCCAGGCTGCGCCCCCTCTATACCTTGCTGGTATTGCTTCATTCTTTCATTCCATTCCACAACCTTAGGATTGTTAAGGGTTGTTTTCGGATTGAGATTGTCCAGCTTCTCCCCCTTAGGAATACTGATTACCAGCATTAACTGGCGACCGCTTTTATACACTAATAACTGCTGAAATCCCGCTCTGCAAAATCCACTGGCTACTTCAGGCCATTTTTGAAACTGGCTGGTGTGATCATCCAGATACTGCTGCTGTAAAACAGGTTCAGCAGTAAGGTTAGCAGTTAAAATAGAATGATCCCATTCGGTGACAATACCTAAACTATCGCAACGACGCCTGTCAAAAACATATACAGGTTGATCATATATTCTGATAGCAACACCAGGGAAAGCTTTTACCAGCTTTTCCTTTAGTAGCTGCGTGTCTTTTATCACATCAAAAAATACACTATGATTCTTCCACTGACGCACAATATCAGTACGAAGCGATTGATGCGCCAGAAATACCTTTAAATCGCTTATAGATACAGCGCCTTCTTTGACAGCCTGAAGTTCTACAACAACAGGCTTTTCAACAATAGCCCTTTGCTCTTCCGTCACAGAATGCGCATTTACCGGCCTCGCAGATGTAGGAGCTTTGTCTTTCAGAAGGTAATGATATGCCGGTTGCAGCCCCGCCATTCTTTTAACGCTATCAGCCACAGTAGGACCGTTATTTACCCATAGATTATTGGGACCATTCGCATTTTGAAGAAACTTTTCGGCAGGACACCAGTTGTTTTTAACCGTATAATAAGAAGTTCCTTCATCACAATATAAATAAAACCAATGAACAGGAATATGAGCGTAGGGGGCCTTATAAATGCTGTCAACATAGTTGTCCATAATAACTGAACCAGGCTGCGCCGATAAGGTATATACTGCTGCTACGTCATACATATGTTTGGCATAATGATGAATTTTGTTAGACAGTACCTTGTTGTTACGCATTACATTAATAGCCTTGGTCCATCCCCATCCAACGCTGATGCCCGAATAGGCTACTTCATTCACTTCATTATGTGCAATTGTCACATCTTTCACAAAACCAGCACTGATCCCCAGTGTCCCCCAATCTTCATTGGTAACATCAGTTACCAGGTTATTGCATATTTGGGTAAAGCTCGAAACCTCTCTTTCATCCTGAGGCTGATATGGCAAATGCGCTTCAAAGGCTTCATCGGAAAATACACCCAACTGAATCCCTGAACCACCAATATCACGGAAAAGATTACCAGTTATGGAATCGTAGTGATTACCTCTTTTATAATCAAGCCCGGTCGAAGCCATATGTTCAAACCTGCAACCTGTAAATCCTGTATGCGAAGTGAAAATTGCTTCCACCGCAGCCGCAGGTCTTCCTACCCAGGCCTGATTCTCCAATCCTCTTTTCTCCGGCGTACCTGGAACTTTAAGCTTGTAGGCATCTATAAGATACATACCACTTTGTAATGGCACATGGCCCTTTTGAGAAGGGCGCAGCCAACCGGTATGTTGAAAGGAAATTCCTTTGAAAAAGATATTCGATACCGGCTTGTCTATTGTACCCTGCATGGTAACTAAAGTCTCCAGTACAGGAGCAACCACCGCAGCATCCGCCATATTTTCTCCCTTCCGTGGCCAATAGTATAACTTCTGCCCTTTCACATCTAAAAACCATTCGCCGGGCTCATCCAGAAATGCAATTGAATTGGTAAGATAAAAAGCAGAGTTACCGGACTCTTTCGACTGCCATGGTGCCGGCCATGGATGTTCAGACTGAACTTTACTTTCTGGCTGATGAAAGGTTAGCAATGTACTATCGCCATGTACTTCAGCCTTTTTAATACGCAGGTTTGCGATTGCCCACCATTGATGAATAAACATTTCCATTCCGTTCTGCCCGGCAAAATTGGCAACAGGCGGAGTAGGAATCCAGCACTGTTCCGTTTTATGATTCCATGATAAAATGCGGCTCATGGTATCTCCATTACAGTCTTTTGCCCGGATTGCCTTTTGATTATTCACCCAAACCTGCCTGAAATTCAATAATTCATTGCCCACTTCAGGAACATCGGTCATCCATACATTTTTTCTTGCAACCGCATTAAGCGTCTTCACCCCCGTTGCACGCTGCCATCCTTTCAATTGAATACCACCGCTAAAAACGGGTTGTTCACCAGAAGCAGCTTCTATAATAGTTGGGCAGTCAGGTGTTCCCGCATCTTCCGGACGAATAAACACAGGCTCGTATAAATAATAAGTGCCTTGTTTTACTATAATATGGATACCTCCCGCAATACAAGGATCTTTTAACCTCCTTAGTTCTCTTGCCTGCCTTAATGCTCCCTGCAAAGTAGCTTTGGGCTGTATAGCAGATCCTATGTTACGATCGTCTCCCGACACAGAAACATAGATATCCGCCGCCATTGCCTGCTGCACAAACAGAAAACAACTGATCATTACCAACCTGGAATATACCTTTGTTCCTCTCATTATTTATCCTTTCCGGTTTGAAAAACTGATTTAAGAAAAGCGGTGTTCGCACCATAGTTCCACTTAACATTTGTAGGCTGCGTTGCATCCCTGGAACGTTCAATCACCAGCCAGCCGCTCCATTTCATTTTGTCAAGAACCTTTTTCACCTTTCTCATATCTATCTGTGGATCCTTCTCCAGCCAAACACTGTCTTTATTGCTGGCATGGATCATACAAATACGTTTCTTTCCAAGTATTTTCAGTTCCTTGTATAAATCACGTCCCTCCTTCAGCGGGTCAGAGAAATTAAAATAGATCTGTATAGCAGGAGAATTGATTTCCTTCAGCAGTTTCACCTCTTCTTTAGCAGTCAAAGCCGTTTCTATACCTATGATAACTCCGGCTTCTTCTGCCATTTTACCAGCCACTTTTAACCTGGCAACTACAGAATCTCTTATTTCAGGATTTTTCTTTAAATCACACTGAACTCCTAAAGGCAGAAAAGCGACTCCAATCTTCATCTTTTTCATCGTACTGATACAATCCTCTATAGATTTTCTGTATTCAGTACGGTTGCAAAACGACTGGGCATAATAACCTGTCATTGCAAGAGAAAAAAGTTCAATATTCATCTCCTTTGCTTTTGCCATAAACTGTTCTCTGACCGAATCTACTGCTAGCTTACTGTCAAAGGTGGGACGGTTGCCTAACCCTCCCATATCCACCTCCAGGCCATTAGCCCCCAGTTCACTGGCCAATGTTATGGCGCTCAGCTTCTGACGCTTCAACAACATAAGATCTATGAGCCCTATTTTGTATTGCTGAGCTTCCGCCCCCAGGGCCATCAAAAGCACTAAGACAACTATATTACACTTCCTCTTCATTTCATTTATTTTTTGCTGGTTCTGGCAGCCTGCCAAACCTTCTCTAACTTTTCAAATCCATGTATCGCATACACAGGCAACTTTTCGCCTTTATCACCAAAAACATACATCGACGGCTCTTTTTCTATTGTAATCCTGGATTCGTCCAGGTTACCGGCAGCATCATACATTGCTTTTTTGTTGAGCGATAGGTTTCTGATCATAAAATCGTAAACCGCTTTACGCTTATTTATTCCAAAGTCATGTCCCTCTTCAGGCAAATGCACATTTTCAACATTTCCGGATTTACCATAGTAACCATATACCTTTTGCAGGTAAGGCAAATCATGCTCCGGTGTTCTATCCGTCCAGTCTTTACCATCGCTCACAAGCAATTGCGGACGTGGTGCAGCCATTGCGGCAATCTCCACATTATCGGTCCGGTTACCGCATGCATGAATGGGCATTCCGCTTTCGCAAGGACAGCCACCGTAGAAATAAGAGCTGATAGCTACTACGGGAGCGCTCACCTTTATACGATCATCCAATGCCGTCATTAAAACAGTATGACTTCCGGCACCAGACCCGCCGGTTATAGCTACCCTGCTGGTATCTGCATCTTTCAGCGAAAGAAGATAATCTAAAATACGGATAGAACCCAGCGCCTGAATGCTCATCGACAAGCTTCTGCGATGGTCTTTGCTATTGAATTGCAACGTAGATTCCCCCCAGGCAAAAAGATCATAACTAAACGCCATTGCCCCCATACGCGCTAATGCCGCACAGCGCAACTGACAATCCGGACGGAACCGTTGTCCGCCCCAATGCCCATCGGGATTGAGAATAACAGCAATCTTTCCCCTATAGCTTGCAGGCTTATATAACGAACCATTTACAAAAACACCAGGTAATATTTCAATTGCTATATTTTGTACGGTATACCCATCATATTTGCGCTCCTTTGTAACGATGGGCTTTGAAGCAGGAGCTTCAGGTAAAGGAGACAATTGTAATGCCTCAAAAAGGCAAGGCTTCAATAACGCTTTACGCTGCTCCCACTCAGTTACATTATGATACTGAGCCGCAATCCTGTCCAGCTCAGCCCATCCTTCTTCCACCGGCCAGCGATAATATTCATAATCACTTAGCTTGTATACCTTTTCTTTATCCTTTTTAGCCTTTAATTCCAGTGGTGACAATACCTTATCGAAAGTCTCCTCTACAGTAGGCCTGAAGCGCCAGTCGGCATAAGGCACCCAAAGACCTGCAACCTGCTCATCCTTATATTTGATGGTAACTCCAAACTGCTTTTCTATACGCATCAACACCTCTTTCAGTGGCCGTTTATAGGCACTATCCGATGTCTGGTATTGTGCGCTGGCACTGTATAATCCCAGCAGTAAGCAAATACTTAAAATGAATATGCTCCTATTCTTCTTCATTAGATGCTGCTGTTGTTTTTGTTATAAAACCTGGCCATTTTTCATTTTTAATACGTTTCAGTTTCAGCTTCGAAGGATCCACTTTCACATATTTTATTTTTTCTCTTCGCCATGTGTACACGAAATGAACCATCCCATCAGCAGACTGAATTACAGAAGGATAAGAGTACTGGCTGATAGGCGAATCTTCAAGGATCAAAGCAGCATACCATTTCTTTCCATCTTTGGAGATCGCTACATTCAAAGGCGTTCTTGCACCTTTACCACGTGGCAAACTATCGGCTGGCTTAACGTGGTTATATACAATCAGCTGCCTGCCATCCCGTAAGGTCACCGCGTCGGTGCCTGAATTGTTATTAGGCAATCCTATGGGTGTTAAATCAGTCCACGTTTTACCGCCGTCAGTACTGTGGCTTTCTACTACACTTCTGTTCATGCTACGGCACAACACCTGCAATATTTTGCCCTTTTTGTATTTCAGCAAACTAGGTTGAATAGCATTGATACCGGAATCTTTGCCAATAGGACCTACTTTCCTCCAGGTTTTACCGTTGTCTGCCGTTACTTCAAAATGTACATTCCAGCCTTTACCTTCCGTACTGGATGGGCAGAACAATTCATTGCCTACTAAAACAGGCTTGTTCTTTATAGGACCTGAGAAACCTTCAGGCAAAGACTCTGGTTTGCTCCAGGTAGCACCCGCGTCTTTGGAACGCATTAACCAACCTTTCCAGTCAGAAGGTTTGGGGCCTATTTTATAAAACAGCAATAACTCACCACCGGGCACCTGGTACAAAACAGGGTTCCACGTAGGATAACGTAGACTATCGTTCTGAATACCATTTGCTACATTCACCGGCTCCTGCCACTTGCCATTGATGTTACGGCTTACATAAATACACACATCCGGATTACGTTCACGCGTACCGCCAAAATATGCAGCAACTAATCCCTTGGGAGTTTCAGCGATCGTCGCCGAATGACACTGCGGATAAGGCGCTTTTTCATAAATAAATTCATCGGTAACAATACCAGCACGCCAGGCCTTCTCCTGTGCCTGAATACGAACGGTAAATGCAGCTGTTAATGCTATCCAGAGACTGGCCGCTATTATTAATTTACGCTTCACTATTATAGATTAATGATGGTTATTGTTTTTCTTTTAACTTCTTTTCCGCCGCCTTGCTGGCTTTTACTTTATCAACATATGCTTTAAAAAGCGCTCTCCAGTCACGACCATGGGTATTCAGGTATTGCTCGCACTTGGTTTTATAGATTTCAAAAATGGCAGAGATCTGTTTCATGCTTTTGAAATCAATAGCCTGTTCACGCGCCTGTTCCAGGTTGGCAAGGATCACTTTTTCCTCCTCTGCCGTAAGGTCTGGAATAATGGCCTTATAGCCTTTGAGAGTGAAAGCTACCTTACCTATCGTATACTTATCTAGCACCAGCTTAACCTGTTCTTCTGTAAGATCTTTACGCAACCCGGTCATAAGATCATCATGAACAGATTTAGGCTTGGCCGAATTCGCAATGATCTGTCTGTCAAGATCGCTTAAAGGTTTTCCTGTTTCGGGATTGATCCCGGCAGGTACCGTTGAAGATGGATGTGTATTATTCCATTCCCTTACAGCTTTAAGATGCGTAAACACCACCTGCTTCAAACGAGCTTCTTTTACCGCATCATCCAACTGAAGAGATGTAATCCATTCTGTCGCTTTTGTCTCCAGTTCTGCATCAGCTGTCACTTGTGCAGCAGGAGCAGGCTTAGCTCCCTCCTGTGTATACCCGTTTATTGTTGTGGCAGCCGTAATCAAAGCAGCCAGACAGATCTTTTTAGCTATTTTCATATGCTTTTTCTTAATATGGATCAGGTTATTTATTTTTTCACCTCAAAGGAATAATTACCGGAGCCAACGTTAAGTACTAACCTACCTGTAATTGGCTTGGTCGACAATATTCCTTCTTCTTTACCCGTAACCAGCTTTCCAGCTTCATATACCTTTTCGCCTGGTGCAACGGGCAGGTATACAACAGCTGTTGTATTGGGCGGTACAGTAATATTCCAGAAGAAACTTGCACCTACCTGCTTCCAGTCACTTTTCACTTCTCCATAATTGCTCCGGTAAGTAGCATTGACTGCCGACAGATCCCCCATACGCTTGGGCTTCATGATCACTTTTTTAAAGCCGGTTTCCCTGGCATCGGCACGGATAGCAGCCAAATGTTCAAAATACCATATGAACAAATCCCCAAGCATCATTACATGATTCTGGGAATTCATCTTTGGAGCAGCAGTATTCCCATTCCATAACTCCCATATAGAAGTAGCGCCGTTCTCTATCATATATCCGAGGGAAGGATATGTTTTTTGCGTGGCCATACCATAAGCCAGCTCTGCTTTTCCTATCTCGGTAAGGCCATACATCAGCCACTGCGTGCCTACCACACCTGTACTTAAATGCCCTTTATTGGTTACTTCTACAATGTAAGCCAGGTTCTTCCATACCTTATTTTTATTCGCAGGATCGATCATCTTGAAGCAAACAGGCAACAGATTATCAGTTAAGGTATTGTCTCCATAATAGCCTTCTTCATGATAAAATTTACTATTGAATCCCTGCTTCACTTTTTCGGCCAGTTGAGCAAACTGTGTACTATCCTGTTCATTGCCTGTAATCTTACAGAAACGCATCATAACCTGCATGAAATGATAATAGTAAGCAGTGGAGATCAATTGACTTGGATGCTTTTGATCCGCATTTACGCCTTTTCCCGCTTCAGCCGTTACAGGAGGTACGCACCAGTCGCCATAAGAATCTTTTGTAACGATACCGTCTTCAGTCATATACCTGTCTTTCATATACTGAAGCCATTTTTTCATGGATGGATAGTGATCTTTTAATAACGCCACATCTCCGGTTTGGTTATACAGCATTTCTGCCACCATCAGGTAAGTACCCGGCCACGTCATATTATCACTGTAATAACGCCAGAAAGCAGGCGCAACATCAGGGATAGCGCCATCAGGCTTTTGAGCATATTTTATATCATCAAGCCATTTCGTATACAGCCGGGCATTATCGAACAAAAAGCTTTCACTGTAAGCAACCATAGCACGATCACCCAGCCAGGGTTGCCTTTCGTTACGTTGGGGACAATCAATAGGCATCCCTTTATAATTAGAAGCTATTGCCCACCAGGAATTCTTATATATCTGGTTTAATACAGCATTAGATGATTCAAATGTGCTCACTGTAGCAATATCATCGTATACCAGTCTGCCTGTAATATCATTTTTTGAAAGTGTTCCGGGATAGCCGCTTACTTCAATATATCTGAAACCATGATAGGTAAAGCGGGGCTCCCAGCTTTCCATACCTTCCCCTTTTAAGGTATAGATATCCGTAGCTTTTGCATCGCGTAGATTCGTAGTGAATATTTCGCCGTTATCCTGCAAAGATTCAGCAAAGCGCAATGTTACTTTCTGGCCTTTTTTTCCTTTCACCTGAAGTTTTACCCAACCAGCCATATTCTGTCCCAGATCTACAATATACCTGTCGCCACCTTTTTTAATGATTGCTACGGGTGTCAGGTCTTTCATCACCTTCATATTCTCATTCATCTGCGCTTCATACCTTCCACCCGGCTCCTGTACAAATTCGGCTTTCAGCCATGACTTATCATCGAAGCCGGCTTTATCCCATCCCTTCATTTCCTTTTGTGCATCATACTCCTCACCATCATATTCGTTATTAGTTCTGATGGGGCCGTCAGCAGTTCCTTTCCAGGAATCATCCGTTTTTATAACAGCCCGTGAACCATCGGTGTACGTGATTATAAGCTGAAACATCAGCTTGGGATAACCGAACGAATTATTCTTATAGGCTTTGGTCTGACGCATGGCGTAAAAACGTCCATTTCCTAAAACCACCCCTATAGCGTGTTGTCCCTGTTTCAGTTGTTCTGTCACATCAAAGGTATTGTACTTGATATTCTTTGTATAGTCAGTTGGAGCAGGAGCTAACACCTGATCTCCCACCTTCTTACCATCGATAGACAATTCATAAAGCCCAAGTCCCATAATATAGGCGGTAGCCGATTTCACCTGTTTTGCTACAGCAAACTCCTTTCTAAAGTAACGGGCCGACAAACGGGAAGCAGCCGCGTTCTCCCAGGGAAAAAGACGATCAAAACCAATCCAACGTCCTTCCCAGTCCTTATAATACCGCAATCCGGTACCCCATTGCGCAGGACCACTCCATTCTGTTAAGCCTTTGTTGGTGTAAACACGTACTTTCCAATAGCAGGCTTTGTTACTTGCCAGGCGTTTACCCTGGTAGGCGATATAAACTGAATTATCAGTTTCAACTTTGCCGGAATTCCAGAGATCCCCCTCGCCTGCTGCAAGCTTTGCCGGATCAGAAGCCACTAATATTTCATAGGCCTCCTGCTTAAGGCCACGCTCTTTTCCTACAATCTCCCAGCTTAACCGGGGATTTTCAGCTGTTACACTTAAAGGATTCACCAGCATCTCGCAACGGAGGTTACGAAGATTTATCTGCGCTTTTACTGTCAGTAACGGAAGAAGGAATAATATACTAGCTAAGAATCTTTTCATCATTATTACTATTTACCTGAAAAATCGAAGTACAAAGTCATGTGTAATGCCCTTGTAGGATCTTTCTCGTAGTCATAGAAAATATTTTTCATACCCATTGGACCTGTTGTTTCATTCCGCTGTGTTTTAGTACCAATACTACTGATACCCTGCATAAAGGAAATGTCACCTGAAGGGAAGATAGGCTCATAATTATGCCATTGATCCGTTTTCCACGCAGGTGTAAATAAACGCAGGAAGAGATCTTCATTGTCAGTATATACTGTAAAAGGTTGTGTGGTGGTTTGAAACTTACACCAGTACATGCGGGAATGATAGCCTTTAAACTCCGGATATATCCATGTTTCACCGGTTTCTGTGGTATTATAGGTTTTATTCCATACTCCAAAACGATTTCCTTTCAGCCTGTTCTTCCATACACGGTAAGGACCATCGCCCATATACGTCACACCTTTTATTTCTTTTTCAGGAAAGGAAAAGTTAACACCTACCACCGAAGTAAAGTAAGCTGCCGGGAAATAACTCACGTGCATTTTCACAATACCGGAAGGGTAAACCATCCATTGTAAGGTATTATAGCTTTCTTTGCGGTCAAATGTTGAAGTAATTACCAGGGTATCTCCCTGGAACTTGTGGTTAAACTGGCGAAAGTTATTAGCGCCTTCCTGCAGTACAGGACCATTATCTAAAGGCAACAGTCCCTTGGCATTTTCCACCTTTATTAAAATACCCGTATTCTTGTTAAAGCTGAGATGAATACCATTGGCAGTAACGAGTATTAAAGAATCCTTTTCCTGTAAAACCGGACGCCCCCCGGCATTGACCGGCAACAAGCCAGCTGTCACAGCCACAGGCGTAACGATGGGATAAGACCAGGTAAATAATTCTTTATTATTCCTGTCAACTGCTGTTACATATAATGCCTGGTATTGTGCCCAATTGGCAGGTAATTGCAGTTGCAGGCTACCTTTTTCTCCGGGCTTCAATGAAGGAGCAACTATGTTTCCTGAAATAACACCCTTCACTATAGTATCAGGATAACCTAGTTTCACCAGTTTCCAATTGAAACGGCATTGATCCATATTGGTGAAATGATAACGGTTTTCAATATTGAACTTTCCATCAAATGTTGCAGTAATTTCCCGGCGTTCCATATGAACCGGGCTCCATACCTCCTTAATGGTAAAAAAGCTTGCTTCTTTTTCATGATAAGGCCCTACAATACCATCAGCTCCTCTGTCTTTATCTGTATCCAGAGAGTCATGTTTATCTTTCCGGACTACGCCCTGGTCTGCAAAATCCCAGAGAAAACCACCGGCACTCAGCGGATTATGCCACATCTTTTCCCAATAATCGTCAATGCCGGCACCATGACCACCATCGTATTGGCCATGTAAAAATTCGGTAGGCATCACTATCTCCCTCCCATTCTCGTAATTACCTATGCCATAATTATACTCACGGTAATGCTGTGTTTCTATGCCATTGAAAAGCTGCCAGGGATGTACAAGCGGGCGCTGTTGAGGATCAAGCTCGGGAAACCAATGATCCAGTTCAAAATTATGTCCGCCTTCATTTCCATTAGCCCAGAAAACAATGGAAGGATGATTTACATCATGCGCCAGCATCTCCTTTACCAGCTTACTGCCGGTTTCAGTATCATAATTGCCATGCCATCCTGCAAGTTCGTCCATCACGTATAATCCAAGAGAATCACATACATCAAGAAAATGAGCATCCGGGGGATAGTGCGACATGCGAACTGCATTCATGTTCATCTCCTTCATTAGCAATGCATCGGCAATGCTTATATTTTTATTGGTTGTTCTCCCCGACTCAGGATGAAAAGAGTGACGGTTAACACCTTTGAATTTTATTTTAACACCATTTACATAAATGCCATCACGTTGCTTTAACTCAACAGTACGAAAACCCAATCGTTGATCAACCGTATGCACCAACCTGCCATGCTGTAGCAGTGTAAATGTTGCCTTATATAAATTCGGATATTCAGATGACCAGGCTTTAACATTGTTAAAGACAGTAGATATGCTTATCGGCCCAGACTCTCCCGCTATAGGCTTTTTAACGGGTTCGCCAATCTTATTACCATTTAAATCATAAAGCTGTACAGCTATCTCATCAGCTTTTTTTGATTTTATAAATACATTAGCCTTAAAGCCACCATTTGCTTTGGCATCTATTTCTGTTCTAACAATATGTTCAACGGGTAGCGCTTCAAGATATACTGGCCTGAAAATGCCACCGAAAATCCAGAAATCAGCTTTACGTTCTGCTTCATTTACAGAAGCATTAGACGAATGTTTGGCAACTGTAACTTCCACAAGGTTTTTAGCATTCCCATATTTCAGCAGGGAGCTAATGTCATAGCTAAAAGTATAAAACGCTCCCTGATGAATAGGACCGGCCAGCTTACCGTTAATCTTCACGGTAGCATCAGTCATTACCCCCTCGAACACAATGTTGATCTGCTTTCCCTTCCAGGATGCAGGTACAGAGAAATTATGCTTATATAAGCCACTTTCCTTGCCCCTGATACTATCCTTGGCAAATCCATAATCATACTTTCCAAATCCTTGTAATTCCCAGCAGGAAGGCACGGGGATAGTAGCCCATTTACCGGAGTTGCTGCCACCGGTACAGTAAAATTGCCAGTTAACGGTATTATCGCTACCTGTACCTGAGAGGTATAACTGTTCAGTAGACTGCGCGGCAGCTACAGTAATGCCACCCGCCAATGCCAGCAGTCCGGTTACTCGCCTGATAATATATCTCGTCTTTTGTATCATACAGTTTGTTATAACGATGCAGAAGGGATTGCAGGAACTGTCCATTGCAAAGCACCGTCAGTACGGAACGGCAGTGCCGGCAAGCCTTCCTTGTTATATAAATTAGGTTGTGCCGCCTCATGAAAAGCGAATTTTACAGCGGTCGGATTTTTAACACCGGGCGCAGACACCAATACTTTGCTGCCTTTGATAAAGGCACTGGCAGCTACATATTTGCCATCCGCCCCTGCCACAGAAAACCAGTTCAAAGGTTTGCCGTCATGAGAGATCAATCCGCTGCCAGTATACTTAAAGCTGATCTCTATTTGATTCCCTTTTCTTTTCATACTCGCAAACATAGGGCCGCTATACACTATATTTTTTCCATAAGTATTTGCCAATGCCCATTTCGACAGACGTTCACCTATTACCCATTTGTAGGAAGGATGCAAATCATTCAGATCATCATTCAGATCGGTTGTAACAACCATACCTGTTGAAGGGATCTTCATACCTAATGCCTGTGCTTCACGGAAAACCGCTTCGAAACATGTATCAAGTACTACGGCATCTTTTGTTTTTGAATAAAAAAATGGCGCTATCTGAGTGTAGTAAAAAGGTAATTGCGCATTCCCCCAGGCACTGCGCCAGCTATTAATCAACGCCAGCATCTTAGTCGTATACTGAGTGGTATCTCTAAGAAAACAATTACTTTCTCCCTGGTACCATAAGAAGCCCTTTATGGCAAAAGGCACCAATGGGGCAACCATTGGCTCATAGAATTTACCTGGATCTCCTTCCTGCTTCAGATCGTAAGCAGTAAAAGCCTGTTGTGGGATCCAGGGCTCGATACGACTGCCAGGAACGGCAGTGGAGATCATACCTACAGGCACCTTAAGTTGCTGCTGAAGTGCTTTACCGAAGAAATAACCGGCCGCCGAAAAGGAACGTAAGGCAGAATCTTCAGCCACACTCCAGTCACGATGATCAGGATTGGATTTTACTAACGTTTTCCTGTTCACAAGGAAGATTCTGAGATTACTGTTATTTGCATTAGCCACTTCATCTTTTGGGAAAGGTTGTCCGTTGGCCGGAGGCTTTATCTTAACCAGTTTACGCATGGCATATTCCATATTGGACTGGCCGGAACAGATCCAGACCTCTCCTACCAGGATATTTTTCAATACGATAGTTTCAGACCCTGTAATACGCATGTCCCGGTTCTCAGTGCTGGCTCCCATGGGATCCAGCATCAACTTCCACTTGCCAGCGGCGTCTGCTGTTACCTGCTTTTGCTGGCCTGCAAAACGCACTGTTATTAATTCACCTGCATCCGCAGTTCCCCATATGGGAACCCGCTGATTGGCCTGCAATACCATATCATGCCCTATAATACGAGGCAATAGGATGGTTGCATGCGCCTTTTTAGCGGTGGTAAGACCTAACAACACTAATGCTATACTATAAATTCTTTTCATCTTTTCCTATTGAACACTCAGATTCTCTAAATAATAAACTGCTTCTCTATCGATACGACCTGCATCAGGCACATCCCACATTTGATCGGTAGGAGTATCGGCATCAGGAAAACGCCTGATATCACCTGTACGGAAAGAAATACGGTGTACTGCATCAATAGGTGCAAACAACAGGTTGGCCCCACCTTGTACCTTCCCATTAACAGAAACAGTATAAAAACGATTGGCAGTATTCAGTTCAACTTTTATATCCAGTTTTTCTCCCGCCTTATAAGTATAAAGCTTTTTATTTCTATAGCCTGCCTTGGTCTGTAATGAACCGGTACTGTCGAACATCAATCTGAGGCCCGCATAACCGCGTGCATCCTGGAATTCCACCTGCAGAGATCCATGATTATCTTGCTGCGGTATAACAGTGAAAGAAGCTACCAGTCGTTTAGACGCAGGAATCACTCTTTCTGCTTTTGCATAATCGAAAGGATCTTTATCGTGAATGGCAAGTACCTGCTTGCCTTTAAACTGCTCAATAGTAACTCTGGCCCATACAGGACTAAAGATGTTCCACTCATCAAGAGCTTTATCGGCTGGCATTGTACTGAACACGTCATTTACAGGACCTGCAACTTTGTCACGAACAGGTGTAGGAATAGAGGAAACCCATAAATCTTCTTTATTCATACTGTAAGTAACCCAGAACCTGTTTCCCGGAGGCACACCGTCCCCTTCCTGAATACCTCTAACATACTGCGGGCCATAAGATTTATAATTACCACCATAGCGCATCGTGCTGATTTCGCCATTTACCAATAACAGATTCTTATAGTCCAGCCCATTGTCACTCACAGATATGGCAAGCGGCCAGCGGAATTCAGATGGATTGTAAACCGTTGCAAATTTGCCGTCAGGCATCTTCTGCCCCCATATTTTCGCATTTGCATTTACAAAGCCAGGCGCTCTCAGAGGCACATATTGCCATGTTTTACCATCATCCTTGCTGATGCTGGTCAATGCATATTTCCACAGCCCAACCGTCCGTCCGTCCGGCAGGTGATAAAAACTGAATGCTTTATATTGCTTTTTCAGTGGAATCAATACATCGTCACGATCAGCTTCTTCCACCCATTGCTGCATCATCAGTGGTTTGGAAAGCAGTTCATTGCAAGCCGCAACAAAAGCTTTATCCTTGCTTGATGCATAAAATGGATAAGATGTGTTTTTGGGATTGAAGGCGTGGTTATAACGGATAAAATAAATGGGACCGAATGTACCATCGGTCTTTATCTCACGAACGACCCTGCCTATGCCATTACCATCATTAGGATCATCTTTTGCATCTAGCGTAATGCCGTAAAAACCCAGCGCCAGTAATTTTTTGTTCGAGGCAGTATAAAACCCAATACGCTGGTGCATGGTAGCATACAGATCTTTTGCAACGACCGGATTGCCTTCCTTACGTGTGCCGTCAGGAATTTTATATTGCGGGAAAATCACAACCGGTTTAGACCAGTTTGCACCGTCTTTGGAAGTCAATAACGAGGTTTGACTGGGAGGAATGTGCTCACCAACAGGATCGGCAAGATACTCCAGGTAAAAGGTTTCATTCCAGTAGGCAAGCATGGGCGCGTGATTATAAGTCCAACCAAAGCCATCTGTTAATTCAGGATGCTCACGACTGGCACGCAAAACCTGGATGTTATGCACTCCTACAGCGGGACTAAGTTGCCCGTGATGGTAATCAACGTTACTAAGGGTCGAACCTGTGTAACGAACCGTATCTTGTGCCTGCGCCATGGTTAATGCAGCCATAGCGAATACACTGTATCCTAATTTATATATAAAACCGTTCATCAAGTCAGGGGAAGCAAGGGGATCACAGGAGAAAATATCCTATGATCCCTTTCCTTCTATTTCACTGCTTTCAACCAGGCTTCAGCCATAAGCTGAGCACCAGCCAACGTGGGATGTACCCCATCGGTAGTCCAGTAAGAAGCAGGAGCCTGCTGTAACGCCTTATCAAATACAGATTGATATGGAACGAATACAGCACCGTGAGCATTCGAAAGCTCACGGGCAACCTTACGGTATTCATCGAACGCAGGATACCATTTTGCATCTACCGCACTCACGCCGGTCAGCGCAAAAGGCTCCCCTATGATCAGTTTCACACCCGGAAGGTTTTCTTTGGAACGCTTTAAAAGCGCATCGAAATCGCTTCTGTAAGTTTCAATAGTTCCTTTATAGGTGCCTAATAAAAGATGCCAGAAATTATTCACCCCAACCAAAATACTTAACGTAGTGGGTTTCAATTCCAGGCAATCGGCATCCCATCTTTCTGCCAGCTGGTAAACTTTATTACCACTGATTCCTCTGTTATAAATACGGAGGCCTTTGGCAGCATGATCAAATAATAATTGAGATGCGGCAATACAGGCATATCCCCTGCCAAGGGCAACAGCACTGTTAACATCGTTGTCTCCCTTTTTTCTACCGGCATCTGTGATTGAATCGCCCTGAAAAAGCACTATTTCATTCTTCTCAAGGGACAGTTTTTTTACTTTCTGCTCCCCCGCATAAGCAGAAGATACAATAGCAGGCAAACTAATCGCGGCCGCAGTTCCTAAAGAGAACTGGCGGATAAAATTCCTACGGCTGCTTTGCTTATTATCCATTTTGAAATTTTTAATACGCGTTAAAGTTGCTGCTTTTTATGCAATAAATCCTTTTGCAATTGCTTTAGCTTTTTACAGCTTATAGGAACGATAGTACCATGTTTATGCCCCTCAGGAACGTGAACGCTATCGCTGATATCACGAAAACTACGAAAGTCGGTAGTAGCTGCCGCTCCAAACCTTTTTTTACCATAGTCATCATAATAAATCACCCATTCCTTACCTGTATTCACCACCGCCGGCCCTTCGGTCAACAAACCGGTAAAAGCCGGTGAAATATTGTTGTAGGGCCCCAGAGGACTTGCAGCAAAAGCAACCTTCAGATTGCGGTTAGGTCTTGTGTTATCCTTTAACACTAAAACATAATCTTTGGCAGCCCGTTTCAGAATCACCGCGTCAATAACGCTAAACCCAGGTTCCAGGAATAAACAACCCGGCGTAAAAGTTTTAAAGTCCTTGGTCACAGTATAATACATACGGTGGTTATTCTTCTCCTCTTCCACTCCTTTCGGATAACGGTTAGGAATGGTTGAAGCCCAGATAATGATATACCTGGCGCTATCAGCATCATAAAACAATTCCGGAGCCCAGACATTAACTGTTTCAGGCTCGTTTTTCATCACAGGCAGGAATTGTTGTTCCGACCAATGAATAAGATCTTTGGAACTGGCATAGCCAAATCCATTATCACCACGCCAGGCTGTAGTCCACACAAGATGAAATGTCCCATCAGGCCCCTGTACCATCGACGGGTCACGCATGATCTTCTGGCTTCCTATAGCCGGCGCCAGCATGTTGGAATCGAGATGTTCCCATTTATATCCATCACGACTATATAACATGCGCAAACCCGAAGTGGCCGGCTCGTTAAAAGACGTGAAGAGATATGCTTTCTTCGCTGTACCACACGAGGCCAGTAAACAAACTAATATGATATAAATGCTGTTCCTCATTTGCTGCTAATTCCCATGGTGGATATTGTATGTGGTTCATTTGTTCCATCTAGAACCAGCACCCAGTCATTGCCGTTTGCAGGTTCACCCGGAGGATTGAACTCCCTGGTTCCTTTGTTTTCAAAATCGCCAATCTGCTTATACTGGCCTGTACGCGGGTCGTACCAGCTGGCATGTACCAGTTTACCTGTGATCTTACCCAAGGCAATATTCATGTTACGGCCGGTGTACGTGTACACATAAACATAGTTTTTACCCCTGGTAGCCAACAGTCTTTCATATTTCTCACCCTGGCCTGAAGCTATCAGCGACTGATCGGGTATCCTTTCAAAATAAGGCCTCGCCAGCATCAGGTTTTTCAAATGAATCATCTGACCTGCTCCGGGATCATTGATAGCTTCATCCCAATAATCGTGCGCACCATAAGCACCAGTAGCAGTTTCGCTATGTTTACGCATTTGCATCACGGCATTATTGCCATAAGTGTATCCGCACCCGCCGGCAAATACCGACCAGTATCCATAACGACGTACATCTTCTGCTTTCCAGCGAACCTCCAGCGTATCATGCAATCCCTGAGGAATGCCTTCATAAGATGGTTCCGCATCAAAACTTGGCTTAAGTGGTTTCAGCTTAAGATCTGCTTCAACAAACTTCCAGTTGTCCTCGCCATAATGCAGAGGCTCATTCTTAGTGGTGTCCTGGTCATAACGACGGTGACCGGATTGGAAAGTATTAAAGTGCAACCAGGGTTGTTTATGAAACCAGATGGAAGAGGTAGTCCGGCCGCGGGGATGGAAAGTAATAAGATGCTTTTTATCCAGTTTGTATAAAGTATTACCTATTGTATTCCATACAGCCAGAGAATCACTCCCCTTAATATCACCGCCATTCATCCAGATGATATTAGGACGGGGGCCGTAACGTTTGGCAAGAAAACTTGCATATACAGCCGCCTGCTTACTATTCACATAGCCTTCTTTCACATCTGTACCCCAGATAGGCACCATAGCTACATAAATACCCATGGCTGCTGCCTGGTCTACAATATAATCTACATGTTGCCAGTAATCATGATCTTTCTTTAATAAAGGAGTAGCAACATTCCTCTTTATAAGAGCGCTGTCTCCATACACATTTGCCGCTTTAACTGTATGCAATACCATTGCCTGTATTACATTAAACCCTTTAGCCTTTCTGTCGCTTAAATATCGAACAGCCTCTTCACGCGTAAGCTTCGAAAACAGTAACCAACCTGTATCGCCAAGCCAGAAAAATGGACTGCCGTCGGCATTTGCAAAAAAACGATTATTCGACGAAATTTTTAGTGCAGGAGTGGTCTGTTGCGCTTCAACCGCAATACCTGCCATCAATAATAAGCAAAGCCAGGCTGTTCGTAATCTGTTCATCTTTTTATTATTTAAACGTTGAATACTTTGTGTATTCAGCATAATTATAATTTAGTTACCCAGGCCACAACAGTACCCTTGCGTGGCGATTTTAACGGTATTGCCTTTCCTCCCTGTACCTTCTGCTCTTCTTTCAATACCGCTCCATCTGATGGATTTATCCAGCGAACACGGAATTTCCCGTTAACACCTGTCAGATCAAGGTCCACATCCCCAGATTCACTATAAAAAATATAGGTTTTACCAGGATTTGCCAACAGATAAATCCCCCTTCCTTCTTCTTTAACAACAGGAGAAGTAGTAGCAGCATCAGCCAGAAACGCCTTGTTAATAGCAGGAACGTTAGCCAAAGATCCACCAGCCATAAAAACAGCCCATCCATTGCCATATGCATTATCTCCTGAATACATTACCGCCTTTCCGGAATAAGCCCTCCGGTACTCGCTTACCGCGCGATACACAGTTTCAGCTGAAGCACCCTTCGGACGTAAGATACGCGCCCATTGACGGGGAGCCAGGTTTTTACCTCCTTCAGGAGCATATAATTTACCATTTGTCTGATAATGCCAGTAACGGATATCTATAATGTCTATCACCTTTGAGCGTACAGGATCAGCCAGTATCGCATCCTGAACATCTTTGGTAGTAGCCAGGCCAACTAATGCATGTTTACCCGTCTCTTTCTCCCATTCAGCAACTACATCCAGCCAGAACTGTACAAAATGCAACGGCCCTGTGAATTCTTCACCTATAAGATGTATTACGCCATTATTAGATACGAAATTATTTAAGCACTGCCTGATATAAGCTCTGTGCAATTCGCGGCGTGCCGGCACTGAAATATCATAAAATTGCTCCGCCAGGAAAAGACGCTTATCACCCGCATAAGGCACAGGTTCAGGGAATCCTGTATGATTGATATTGTTAGCACTCCTCCAGGGAAAATCAGCATAATGTGCGCCGGCTTCTATAATATTATGTTGGAAATAATGTTGATTCACCAGAAGCAAACCTTTCTGATCCGCCAGGTCAGCATATTGCTCCAGCCGGTCAAAATACCACGTATTATATTTGGTAAGATCATACTTGCTGAGTCCATCCCATGCCAGCTCTTTGCCGCTGCGCGCAAAAGGAAGCTCATAAAAAGGTGGCCATACTTCACCATCCATCCTTCTGATACGTTCATGGTCATCACGGCGACGTTCGTACCATAAGCCATAATTCTGCTCCATGCCAGCCTGATTGTTAGCTACCATTGAATCAGTTAATTCTTCCAGGTCATCAGTTAATCCCGCTCCGGTACGGCCAGGTACAAAACGGGTAATTGCCGGTTTTGCCTTCAAAAGATCTGGAGCCAGCACGCCGCCTGTCCACCAGGGTACAGATAACCTGCTGCCGGTAAGCAGAGCTGCTCCGCGCACTACCCAGCTATTGTTAACCTGGAGAGTCGCAGCATAGGTCTTTGCTGCCGGCTTTTTTATTCCTATCTGGTCGATAGTCTTCACACCACCGGCAGCTACCGGTATTGTATGCTGGCGCATCATCTGGGGAATCCACTCCTTCATCGTCAGTTGTGGTTTGGCAGACCAGGCTGTTAATTCTGTCGCCTGTTCTACAGAAGGACTGCTTGAAGCATTCGTATTATTAACCAGTAATTGTGCTCTGTCATTTACATTGGCTTTCAAACGGTCTGCCAACTGAGCATAGTATAAGCTTCTGGGGTTTATACTTTCATTGGATGCATCCCAGAAACCATCTCCGGCAAATTGCGCCCAACTACCAAATGCCCAGTTTTGAGCAGTTGGTGGTTTATAACAATCTATTCTTGCCGCTGTACATTGCCATAGAACACTATTAGCTGCGCTCCATCCTGCTCCCTGGCCATCCTGACCACGGTTGCCAAAACGTAACGCATTGCCATCAATATTTACAATATCAAACAATACTCCCGAAGCCCAGCTGTCGATAGTTCCGCTGAACTGGTTCGCATTTGAAGCATCGCATTGTACAAAAACATTAGGACCAGGTGCACAAAAACCAACCGCAAAATCATGATAGCCGGCTTCTGAATATAAACGTTGGAATAAGGTCTGCCCACCGGAGGTAAAGAAAGTATACCTCCGCTGTCCTCCGATTTCAGAAACCGGATCAAAAGACATACAGTCCTCAACGGTTATTCTCCTTGCGGTTTCCAGCACATTCACAGCAGATCCTGCAAAATGTGAAAACTTAATCTGTCTTACCCAGGCGTCTTCTGCATTCTCCAGAGTAATAGCCATCCACCGGTGTGCTTCGTCTTTTGGATTAGTATTATCAAAAGCAGATTCCAATGACAAATTTTCAACGCCAACCTGGTTAATTCTGCCCGGCCAATCGTAGACAGCTATGGTAGCTCCCCCGTAAGTTGTATCCAGAGCAGTTGTCAATGGCGCATCAAGCGTTACAGTATTACCATTTACTGCTGCTACGGTACGGTCCCAGATGATATCGCGTTCGCCCGGTTTCCAGCCCAGCGCCGATACTCCACCTCCAAAGGTTACCGTACCCAGTGTTTGTATCCAGGCTGCTGTGGAAGGACGATGAATAACTACTTTATCACCGGCTTTAAAAAGTCCGGATTTAGCCACCCGGACCATCATGGCATTTACTGCCACATATGGGTCAGTAATAGCCTGTGCCATTTTTACCACCCTGTCTTTTTTCCCGGCAATACGTATCAGGGTCTGACGATCATGCCCCATTCCTTTCACTACCGTTTCCGCCCCACTGCCCCGGAGTATCACACCAGAGGCGCCGATGCGTAAAGCACCGGCAACCTCATAAACACCTTTTTCCAATAACACAGCCCCACGAATTCCATCGCTGCCCGGTTGTAAACCAGCAACATAATCCAATGCCGACTGTATACGTAAAGTAGCATCTTCCTTCGTTACAGGTACAACTACTTTTACTGCAGCATCAGGAATAGCCACCATTCCTGCTTTATATCCACTATAGGAGAAATCAGGAATACGGTCGCCGCGTTCATCGGCTGAATAAACCAGACGGCCATCCGCAGCAAGCTCAACCGGCAACGCAGGCCGGGCCTTCTTCTGGGCCTGAACACCAGAACCAGCAACCGCAAACACCAATGCCAGCAGACATCCTTTCCGGAGCAAAAGCCGAACGCTATAAAAGGAATAAGAATCGTTTAACAACATTTTGCTTATTATTAGTTGCGTGAAACAACAGGTTTTACCTGCTGCAAATTCACCACACTGTTCAGATACACCTCAATATTGGTATATCCTCCACCATTTTTTGCTAAAACAGACGCATCAGCAGGATCTTTCGGATTCAAACCATGCGCCTTTTCCCAGCTGTCAGGAATACCATCACCATCGCTGTCTTTATAAGGACTGCCTTTGTATTCCGGATAACCACCAACCTGACTGATATCTGAAATAATACCCTGCTTGTAAGAGTCCGCCGGTAACCTCCGTTTAATGAATTGACCGCCTACAGGAGGCTTTGCAGCTTCGCTGTATACGATCTTACCGGTGCGCACCTCCTCTACAATACGGCGATCAACGGGATCACGTTTAGGTAACGCAGCGCCTGCATTATCCAGTACATATTTAAAAGACGCTTCAGCCGTTAAAGTAGTAACCGCAGCCATGGGGAATGGCTTATCCGAACGGATGCTCTCAGTATAGCTGCCAGCATCAGGAAGATCCTCTATCTGCACACCACCATTCCAGTTATCTTTCGTTACCGCTTCGTTTCCTTCTACGATATTCCCATGTACATAAGCACGCCCGTAAGTATTCTTCTTATCAGCAGCACGACCAGACTCAGGCTTCAATATTCTGTGGGAAATTGGTTTGTCCGCCGGAGTTATAGGACCAGGCTTATAGTAATTATTAATAAAATTGAACAAAGAATTATTGTCGCCACCATCAGCAGAACGATTCCACCAGTTGAAAATAACATTGTTCACAAAACCAAAATCACCATACATGCCTACGGAAGGATTACGCGCTACGTTGTTTGCCCAGAGGTTACGCATAAACGTACTGTTTAATCCACCAATTGTACTTCCGAAAGCATGATTATAAGTATCGAGTGCTTCTGCAAAAATAGAATTCTGGATAGTGATATTCACCGCCGGCAACTTCTCTTGTTTTGCCCCTCCTCTATCATAAACATGCCTGTAAATAGACATGTTTTCATCTAACCCCCAGCTGGCAGAAACGTGATCTATAATAATGTTACCGACAGGATTACCGCCGAGTCCGTCATCACGACGTAAAACATCGGTAGCACCCCTGCGAAAACGCATATAACGGATCACTACATCATGCGTATCAATCCAAACAGATTCACCTGCAATACAAACACCATCACCGGGAGCCGTTTGACCAGCTATGGTGATATAAGGTGCACGTATAATAACAGGTGACTGTAATTTGATGATACCTGCTACGTTAAAAACAATAGTTCTGGCACCACCTTGTTCACAGGCATCTCTGAAACTACCCGGACCACTATCAGCCAAATTGGTCACCACATATACTTTCCCGCCACGGCCTCCAAAAGAAAAGGCTCCGCCACCTTCCGCACCCGGAAAAGCCACAATAGCAGCTTGTGGAAGATCAGAAGGCTTTGACGCCCATGGCACATATGGTTTGCCTTCTTTTTCAATAACCGGCAAAGCTTTTTGCCATGCCAGGTCTGAACGTTTTTTTGCTTCTGCTAATGCAGAATCACCCTTTGCTTCCAGTGCTTTTGGAATCGTGGGATACTGGGCCTCCACCCTCAGAAACATACCAACACTGCAAATACCCAGCGCTATTGCCAAACATTTATTCATAACTGGTAAACTTCTATTGGTTTTAATTATTTGGAAGCAGTGGTTACAGGTCTTACTGTATTAATATCCACTACACTATTCAGATATACTTCGATATTAGTATAGCCTTTGCCATTACGGGCCAGCTTCGAAGCATCAGAAGCATCTTTAGGATTCAATCCCATCTTCACTTCATAAGCATCAGGCATACCATCATTGTCGGAATCTTTATAAGGAGTTCCTTTATATTCAGGATAACCACCTACCTGCGCAATCTCGGTGATGATACCCATTTTGTAGGAGTCACGTGGTAAACGTCTGTGTTCAAAATTGAATTCAGGCAGTTTTACATTTTCCAGGTACTTGATCTTGCCGGTTTTTACTTGCTCGATCACACGTGTATCAACAGGATCCCTCTTAGGCAAATTAGCACCAACATTTGTCAGCACATAACTATAAGCATCTTTGGTAGGAAGGATCGTAAACTTAGGCATCGGAAGAGGCTTGTTCACTTTCATCGCAGCAAAATAAGCGCTGGCTTGCTCAAATGTCATCAACTCGCCTTTCTTATCTTCAAGCTGCACACCGCCGTTCCAGTTATCTTTAGTAACCTTGTCATTACCTTCAATGATATTACCGTTCACATAACAACGTCCGAATACAACGTATGGCAGCTTACTGCGGCCTGATTCAGGTTTCAGAATACGATAGCTGATAGGATCGCTCAGGTTAGTTACCGGACCTGGCTTGTAATAGTTATTGATGATATTATATAAAGCGGTGTAATCACCACCATCGGTAGAACGGTTGTTCCAGTTAAACACTACGTTATTGGCAAAGTTGAAAATACCATTCCAGCCAATAGAGGGGTTACGGGCAGCGTTATCGGCCCACAGGTTACGCATGAATGAACAGTTTTCACCGCCTAATGTACTGCCAAATGCATGGTTCCAGTAATCCAGTGCTTCAGAGAAGATAGAGTTTTGAATAGTGATGTTCACTGTGCCCTTTTTCTCCTCCATTTTCCCGGTGCTGTCGTTATACATGTGACGATACATAGACATGTTCTCATCTAGTCCCCAGCTTGCAGAAACGTGGTCGATCATGATATTACCAATGGGATTTCCACCGATAGCATCATCGCGACGGCCCACAAACGTTTCTCCACGACGGAAACGCATGTAACGGATCACAACATCATGCGTGTTGATCCATACCGATTCTCCGGCCACACATACGCCATCACCCGGAGCAGTTTGCCCCGCAATGGTGATATAAGGCGCTCTAATGATCAAAGGAGTTTTCAAACGGATAATACCTGCTACATTGAACACAATGATACGCGCACCACCTTGCTCACAAGCCTCACGTAACGTACCCGGACCATTATCTTCCAGGCTTTTTACCACAATCACTTTGCCACCGCGGCCACCAAAGCTATAAGCACCGCCACCTTCTGCACCCGGAAAAGCCAATAATTCAGATTGAGGAAGATCGGTAGGACGGCCAGCCCAGGGAATATAAGGCTTGCCTGCTTCCGCTTCTTTCTTAATAACGGGCAATGCTTTTACCCAGGCCTCATCCGATTGTCTTGTAGCCGCTTTCATCAAACTATCAGATACACGTTTTGCTTCCTCTGGCACTTTAGGATATTGAGCCATAACTGGCTCTACTGCTAGAGAAGCTAGCACTACTGTTCCTAAAATATAATTTTTGATATTCATTCTTAAAACCTTTTTAATATATACGCAAGAAGATGTTAATTTTTTTAGCTACGTTTTAAATTAAAAAAGAACATCAAACAAATCATAAGATACGCATATGATTTGTTTGATATTCTCTATAGAAGAAGATGAATGACAGACAATTGAAATTAATAGTTCTGTCTGTCATTCATGCGGAATTATTTCCGGTATTCAAATGTACCAGGTACACCACTGTAATCCAACCAACCCTTGGTTTGTTGCAACCATGTATTATTGGAAAGAACAGAAGCGTTTAAACCAGAAATATAATAATGTGGCCTGAACAGGATGGTCAATGGCTGGCTGCTGGCATCCTTATCCATTGGGACATCTGTATCGGTAAGAACGAGGTTATCCTTATAAAATGTTCTCAGTTTTACAAGCTGATCCTGGAAGGTAGATGCATCAGGATCAATTGAGATACCAGTTCTTGCTGATGCCAGAGGATCGGCAGAGGCAGCGCCACCTGTTACTGTTTTATATTGCCAGTATTTACCTGTACGTTTTGTACCATTTAATGGAGTTACACCCAAGGCAGTACAGGTATTTCCGGTAGAAGCATCATCACTATACAGCATCCAACGGTGAAGATCCCAGAAACGTTTCCCTTCATAAGCAAGTTCAATACGACGCTCATACAGGCAAGCTTCAATTGCTGCATGCCTGCTGGCAAGAGTACCTATACCATAATGATTAGCAGCAGGAATCCCCACACGCTTACGGATTTGTTCCAGATAAGAAACAGCACTATTAATATCACCTGTAGCAGCATAACATTCAGCTATATTAAGCAGTAATTCGGCGTAACGATATTCAAAGATATCGGTACCGGAAAACGCTAAACCAGTAGAAGTACTTGCATTAGGATTAGACATTTTACGCACAACAACAGGACTCATCGTATTGTTATTGTCAGAATAGGTCACTGCAGATGTCGCAGCACCGTACTTCCACCTGTAAATCCACACTACAGCATCTGGACTTTCTTTGGTGCCCCATTTACATCCGGAGAAAGCGAACGTACGATAAAACCGGGGGTCTCTTTTCATAAAAAACGTGTCAGTAGCATAATTAACGCCTTTGACAGGGCGTGAACCATCCGCCATAGGGAATGCATCAATCATTTCCAGAGGAACAGAAACACCACCACTACCAGTTTGTGAGGTCAGTCGGATACTCCTTTCCCAGCCATTGCTATTGATACCTGAAGAAGCGTTCGAGCTGGAAAGTAATTGCACAATAATAGCCTCAGGATTGAATGCATTATCATTGGCATAAGTCATCTGCCCCCACTCTTTTGCAGTAGATCCATATAAGCCATAACCCGCAGTTTTAGCAGCAGTTTCCGCTGCAAGACCAGCAGCAAGTGCTTTCTGCCAGCGACTGTTACCTGCATTATCCCAGTCAGGATTAAACAAAGGACTTGCAAAAGTCAATAATACACGACTTTTTAAAGCAAGCGCTGCTACGCTTGAAAGGCGGCCCCAGCTATTGGCATTGGCTACTTGGTCCCATCTTGCTGGTAACAGGTTGGCTGCAGTATCAAGATCAGCCACTATCTGGTTAACAACTTCCTCAGGAGTAGCACGGGGAAGCTTAATGCTTTCATCGTAAGCATCAGCGTTCTGAACTGTAGTAACAATTGGCACACCACCGTATACACGCATCAGATCAAAATACTGCATGGCACGCATCACTAAAGCCTGGCCACGGGTAGTATTCCTAAAGCTCTGTGAAAGCGATTGGGCACCAACAGTGTTAATTTTATCAATGAGAAAATTCAGGTTGCGGATACGTGAATAAGAGTTGTTGGTAATACCAGTTGATGGTGGAGCGCCATAATAGTCGCTTGCATCAGACGCATTGATCAGCGTCTTTTGTGGGTTGATCCAATCTCCAATACCACCAATCTCCTCTGTCATTCCAGACCTGTCACCATTGTAGACCCCAACAAGAGTTTGGGTGGGAGATTTATAGGCATAAAAGAAATCGTAGTACATCCGGTCCAAATACCAACCGGTTTGAGTTTCATTTGTAAATATAGTTTCACCATATTTATCATAGCTCTTCATATCCTCCATGAATTTCTTGCTACAACCAGTAGCTACGAGAATAGCGAATGATAAAAAATAAAGTAATTTATGCTTGTTCATAACCTTTACAATTAATGATTAACAGCCAATTAGAATGACAGATTTACGCCCAGTGCCCAGGTTCTGAGTGTTGGGTATCCAAGTGTTGGAACATCGTACATATTCCTGTATTTATCAGGATAAGGGTTGTACAGGTCCCACAGATTCATTCCAGAAAGAAATACACGTGCATTATCAAGGCGCGCCTTTCTCACTAAATCCTTAGGCAAGGCATATCCAACACTGAGGCTGCGGATTACGCAACGGAAGGAAGATATTTGCCAGAAATCCGAATTAACCGAGTTTTGATCATAATAAGCCAGGTTAGGATATTTGCCGTTAGGATTATCAACCGGATCAAACATGTCATTCAGGTAAGACTCATGAGACCAGAACAAACTGGTTGAAGCAGTGTTCTGCTTAACATAATCGATGGAATTATATCCACCCCATGATGTGGCAATCTGAGCCTGAAAAGTCAATCCCTTCCAATCAAGGTTCAGGTTAGTGGTAATAGCTCTCGTTATATTCTTCTTAGCAAGTTTCACAAAATCCTGATCTTTAAGAATCTGGCCGTTCTTGCCCGCAATAGTCTTGTCAGTTGAATTCAGATTACCAGCCTGATCTTCATAAGCCAACATACCTGTTTTTAGGAAAGATTTTTGCGTATTTCCCATGTAAGCAGGACTAGTACCGGCAGCAGTAGCTAATTCAGTAAGATAGTTCCAGTAATTGTCGATATCAGCCTGAGTTCTTAACAATCCATCGCCAGTGCTTGTACCCTTCCAGGTCTGAAAGCCCCAGGCAGGATAAATTGTAGAAACACCTTCTTGTCTTTGATTGGTAGAAGGATAGTTATAGGCTATAGGGAAGTATTTAACCACCTTGTTATCGCCCCAGCTATAGTTCATTGAGATGCCATAATTCACATTACCAACCTTATCTTTCCAGTTAACGGTGATATCAGTACCCCAGGCATTTAAAGAAGCATAATTCTGTTCAGCAAAAGCACCACCAACAGAAACCGGTACACCAATCTGGCCTGCCATAGCAGTTAACATGTCCCTGATCTTATCATAGTAACCATCGATACTAACAGATAACCTGTTTTTCAGGAAAGCCGCATCAATACCAATGTTCTGCTTGATCGTACGATCCCATTTCACATCTCTGTTAGGAGTAACGGAAGGAGTAACACCTCCAACAAGCGCACCACCGTTAGTACCAAATCCTAATCCCTTGTCAGCCGCATATTCGTATAGCTGCATCCATTTCCAACGAGTCAGGTTATCGTTACCGGATTTACCAAGAGATGCACGTATCTTCAGATTATCCACCCAGCTCACACTATTCTTAAACCAGTCTTCACTGGAAATATTCCATCCGACAGACACACTTGGGAAGAAACCCCAGTAATTTTCAGGAGCAAACTTGGAAGAAGCGTCAGAACGGAACTGGAACTGAACCATGTACTTACTGCGATAGTTATAGCTTACGCGACCCAGGTACGACAAGTTACCACCCTCTGTACGGTTGGTTATCGTATTGCCTGTATTTAATGTACCCGCAGAAGAAGATGTTCCGTTATAACCATTCGCAATAGGGTTATCATATAATAACACCTTCTTACCATAATTCTGTATACCTTTTTCAATTGAACCTACTGCCGATACGTTATGAAATCCGAAAGTACGGTCATAGTTCACATAAAAGTTTGTTTGCTGAATTTTACCGGTAACATCGGTATAACTAACCCTTGAACCATTTTTGTTTTCAGCAACATTCCAGGTAGTTTGATCTCCATACAAATGTCGATCGGTTTGGTTTGTATTAGTTCCAATAGCTAAGGTAATAGGCATAGATACCTGCTCTGTATTTTCTGTAGAGTAAGTAATAGCATATGTACCTTTAATAGATAAACCTTTTACATAAGGAATATCATATTGTAAACCAAAATTGGTGTTGTATGAGAATGTTTTAGTGTTGGTATTAGAACCATTTTTCAATTGGCCAAAATAGTTCCAGCCAGCCATGTTGTTCTGTCCGGCAGGAGAAGATAATACTCTGTAGGGGCCTAATGCAGGTGAAATATAACGGTCTGTACCATTCACATTAAACTGCCATGGAATATATTTAGGCATGTGATTAAGAACGTTATAATCGGCTTGCTCGCCACCAGCCTGTGTATAAGGATCACCGCTCATGCTCAGTTTGGTAAATGATTTCAGTAAATCATTATTGTTTGCAGAAATGGTAGCAGTCAGTTTCAGGTTATTCATAACCTTTACTTCAGTACCTGTACGGAATGTCCAACGATTGTAATCCTGATCACCAAGGTTTGCTCCTTGTGTTAAATACGTAATACCTGCAAAATAAGTACCTCTGTCACTACCACCGTTTACGTTCAGTGAATGCTGAGCGTTGGTAGAAGCACGCCAGGCTTCTTTCAGCCAGTCATAATTTAATGACTTCATACTCTCCAGCTCGGCTGCACTAAACATATTGCTCTCAGCCCAACCGGATGCACGTCCAAAACGGTTTGCAAAGATACCGTGTTCGTATGCACTCATGGTTTTAATATGGCTAACAGCATCGGAACGCTGAAATTTACCGGAATAACTGATTTTGGCAGGTCCGTTCTTACCTTTTTTGGTCTTTACCAGAATCGCACCCTGAGATGCACGGGAACCATAAATAGCAGCGCTACCATCACGTAATACGGTAATGCTTTCTACTTCTGAAGGATCCAGTAGGTTGAACTGATCCATACTAGGTAAACCTGTATTAGGATCAAGCTGGATCACATCATCTATAATAACCAGTGGTAAAGAAGATCCACCATCTTTACCAAAAGCAAATTGCTGACGAATGCTGATGGTTGGGTTAGTACCAGGACGGGTACTGCCACCGGAAACGTTCAATCCGGGAGCTTGTCCACGTAATGCCTCACCAACAGTGGCTACCGGCATATCTTCCAGTTTCTTAACGTCAAGAGAAACCACAGAACCTGTAACGTTCTTGGCTTTTTGTGTACCGTAACCAACGACGATAACTTCTTCCAGGTTCGATTCTACAACGGCAGCCATCTGAACATCTACAGTAGATCTTCCTGCTACGCTGATCTCCTGTTTTCCCATACCAACGAAAGAAAACACAAGAGTACCATTTGATGGTACATTAAGACTGTAAGAGCCATTGGATCCTGTCTTTGTGGCTGTCTGAGATCCTTTGATCTGAACTGTAACATCGGATAAAGGTTCGCCTTTATCATTGGTTACCTTTCCGACAACCAATTTCCTGACGGAAGAGGCTGTTGCTGAAGAGGACTGCTTGGTTGAATCCTGCGCTTGTAATGCTATGGGGGCAGCTGTGGTTAAAAAGACACCCATGACAAGCAATATCTGTTTCATAAGCATGTATTTAGGCAATCGATTAAATTGTGATGTAAAATTATTAGGGCTGTACATGGTAAACAATGTCAAATTTTGTTATACTAATGGACTATTTTCCTATTTGGAATTATTGCGGGCTTTTATACGCGCCTGCCACTCTTCGCCTGCCTTCTTCATATCGATACCGGCAGCCGATAAATAGTTGTTGATACGACCTTTGTATTTGCCGAACCAGGCGTGTTTCGCTTTCGAAGACTCGGCATCCATCGCATACTCACGGGCTTCGGTAAGCCAGGTGAGGATCTGTGCTTTCTGCTCCTTCGTTAGATCAGGAAGCATATCCTGGTAAGCCGCATAAGTATTGGGCAATACATTATAGGTCATCCCGTTTTTGATCGTTTCTATCTGGGAGGTTGTTAAATCGGCCGACAGGTTGGCCAGATACTGTTTGTGTAATTTGTTTACACGCACTTCTGCTGCTGTGGTAATAACTTTTAGCTGAGAATCTATCCCCTGTTTTGTACCGCCGGAAGCTTTAGCAGCCTTTACAGCAGCATCACGTTCTTCCTGGATGGCACTAAGCTGAAGGTATTGCTGCGCAACAACCTTGGTTACCCGGGCCGATTTTGCAACATTCTTAATAGCCAAAGGAGCTACTACTTTAGCTGCACGTTCCTGGATAACTCTTTGAAAAGCTGTATCGGGGTTTTGCTGGGCAATGAGGGGAGAGAAAAAAGCTGCAAGAATAAGCAGGCAAAAGGCACTGAACAATCGTTGCATAAGTCTGTTTTTAATCACTTATTTATGGCACTAAATTACCGGCATCGCCGAGGGTAAACAATGTCAGATTTAGCTATTATAATGGAACATCTTCCTATTTGTTAATAATCATATTCTAACAAAAGCCTACTAACAACCCCTGAAACTAGAGGTTACAGGTATACTGAACCGTGTCCCCCGGAACAACGGCAAAACAATATCATGGATTTTTTATCGAAATGGGAAGGTCACAGGTATGGGAGGTGGTCTCACTTCGCCTTCGATCACAATTCTCTGGATCCAAAGTTTTAGCTTTTTTGGCTAACAACCAAAAGCCAAAACAAATTTCAGCCAACTTTAATATATAAACCTAAGATTAAGGACAATATAACTATTTGATCGTAAATATATAACTGCCTGATCCAACATCAACCGGGATCCTGCCCTGCTTTTCGGCATTTACCTTTATCGCCTGCCCGTTACGCAACAGCTTACCACTCTCATAAATAGCAGCTCCCTTAACAGCCGGCAGGTATACTGTCGCCGTGGTATTACACGGTATTTCCACCTTTAACGCAAAAACATTCTCTTCTTTTTTCCAGCTGCTGGCAATACGGCCATAAGGTGAATCGTACCATGCATCTGCCCAGGTAAGATCTCCTGCCAGCTCAGGCTTAATTACGATTTTATTGAAAGCAACGGAACCTTCGGCAGGTTTGATCCCCGCAAGTCCGCTGTAAAACCATTCCAGGATATGCCCCAGCATAAAGTGGTTGTTGGAAACAACAGGCGAAGCAACCCACGACTCCGTAAGCGCTGTAGCCCCCTTCGCCAGTTGGTAACCATAACCCGGCACATCAGGGTTACTGTTCATATCATAAATAACATCTGAACGCCCCTCATCGGCAAGTACCTGTATCAGGTAACGATAACCGATATCTCCTGCTGTAAGACTGTTATTCCTGCTGCGGATATCCTTTACAATATTTTCTACTACCGCATTCTTATATTGCGGCTCAACCAGCTTCATGTAAACCGCTATCGCATTGGCAGCCTGGCTCCCCGTCCCATATTGTCTTTTGTTCTTATCAAAGAATTTATCATTGAAAGCCTGCTTCACCTTGGCTGCCAGCGCAGCATAACGTGCTATATCTGCAGTTTTACCCAGGAGTTTTGCAGCACGCTGCATGATCACCAGGTCGTAATAATAGTAGGCTGTTGCCGTAAGCCCCATGGGCGTTAACTGGCTGAAACCCGAACGTTCCGGCCCTACATCATACCAGTCACTTAAACCATGCGCTACAATATACCCCTTCGACTTCGATCCCAGGTAATCAACATATCGCTGCATAACGGTATAACTGTTTTTCAGCGTAGCCACGTCTCCATACCATTCATATAAATACCAGGGTAAAATAACCCCGTTGCTTCCCCATTCGGGAGAATCACGGAATACACCATCCGCAAAATCCATAATAGTATATTCAGGTACCGTTGCAGGAATAAGACCGTCAGCCGTTTGCGCAGTTTTTATATCCCCCATCACCTTACGGCATAAACTTGCTATATCATAATTGTACCGGATAGAATTTCCAACCAGGTGCACTTCCTCCTGCCATCCAAGCCTTTCACGGTGTGGACAGTCGGTAAAAATACTAACCATATTACTGCGAATAGACCAGTCTATCAGCTTGCTGGTACGATTGAATAAATCGTTTGAAGAGATGAAGGCGCCGCATTGTTCAGCTGCATTCCGGGTATGCAGCATTTTTACTTCTTTAAGTACATTGTTACTGCCGGCTGCCCCTTCCGGAGCCGCTCCTTCTATTTGTATATAGCGGAGACCATAATAGGTAAAACGGGGCTGCCATTCTTCTATCCCCTCTCCCTTCAGAATATAATCGTAATAAGCAGGTTTACCGGTGGCCTTCTGGCTGGCAGAGCCGTCTTCCGCCAATAACTCAGCCGGTATGATCCTTATAGTATCCCCTCTTTTCCCCTGCACGCTTATCATGGGAATACCTGAAGCATTTTGCCCCATATCGAAAACATATACACCTTCGCTCAAACGGCTGGTCTTAACAGGGCTGAAATGTTCAAAGATCTTTAAAGGAGCCGCCATCTGCGATTTCAGAACCGGCGTACCATCGGTAACTTTTGCCTTATTCCAGCCAGCATCATTAAAGCCGGCAGTGTTCCATCCTTTTTGCTCCAGGCGTGCATCATAATCTTCTCCACCATAAATACTGCTATAAGTAACCGGAGACGCCGCCGTTTTCCAGGAAGCATCACTTATCACATCTTCCACACTTCCATTCTGATACTCCAGCTGAATACGGCACATCATCTTGGGATAACCATAAGCGCTCGTAAGTTTCCTGTAACGTTTATCACGTGGAGTGTAATAAAAGCCATTACCCAGCATTACCCCTATTGCATTATTGCCTGATGCCAGCTGATCTGTAATATCAAAGCTTACATACAGCGCTTCCTTATCATATTTAGTCCATCCCGGATCAAGGAAATGATCACCGGTCTTGACTCCGTTAACGCTCATCTCAAATTGACCCAGTCCCACAATAAAAGCAGTAGCCTTTTTTAGCGGACTTTTTACTGTAAATGTTTTACGCAATAAAGGCAGTATATTATTCGAAGTTCCAAGGCTTTTATCACCTTTTCCATGCAATGCCGGAACAATCTTCTCTGCATCGGGCAATATATCATGGGCAATCCATTGCGCCCCCTTCCAGTCTGTTTTGGTAAAAAGACCTGCACGCCAGTAAGCAGGCGCACTCCATGCCGACATATTTCCTTTATTATCCCACACTCTTACTTTCCAGAAATACTGTTTGGCAGCCTGTAATGGCTTGCCGGCATATTTTACCATCACAGATGCACCAGTGTTCACTTTCTTCGAATCCCACATATTTCCCTTGCCAGCTGCCAGCAAAGCAGCATCATCCGATACCAGTACCTGGTACGCAGCCTGTATAGTATTTCTTTGCGCAGCTTGTATATTCCAGCCGAAATGAGGCTCTTTTACATCAATACCAACAGGATTTACACTATTTTCACAGCTCAGCCGGCCAAGAGAGAGAGACTGGGCGCCAACAATATTTACCGAAAAAAGAAATAGAATGGCAAGCGTGAATTTATACATGATAAGGTTTTTCCTTAGTTTTAGGTCGCAAATTTACCTACCTCTGAACAACTACACCGCAATTTTACTTTTTACTTTGTCAGTTTTTACGGTAACGATTGCATATGGATACTAATAACAAGGGAAGGTCACATAAGAATATCTGGTACGGGTTAGGACGACAGCGTATTGAAATACCAAAACCAGTATTGAAATCGAGAGTACATACCAATAGCTGGTTAAAACAAATGCATCTTTGCGGACTGGGTTATTACCCACGCGCAGAAGGCCATTACACTTACCGTAAAAAAGGTTTACCCGAAAACTTTTTGTTCTATTGTGTTGATGGACACGGATGGTATCAGTTAGGCGATAAACAATATACCGTAGGGCCCAATGAATTTTTTATGCTGCCCCAGAACGTAGAACATGCCTACGGCAGCGCAGAAGATGATCCCTGGACAATATACTGGATCCACTTCGGAGGAGACTTCCTTCCGGAATTCAACAACATGATCTCCGCAAAAGAGGTCATGAAACCAACCTATATCCAGAACAACGAGGAAATATATAAACTCTTTAGCCGCATTTATAAAACATTGGAATTGGGTTACAGTACCGATAACCTCATGTTCGTAAATATGTGCCTGTCGCATTTCCTGACTTTGTTCATGTATAGTCCCCGCCATCATACGGCTATCCCTCATGATAGTACAGACTGTATAGATAGCGCTATTGTTTATATGCAGGAACATATCAGCGAAAACCTTACGCTGAATGAACTAAGCCAGCATTACAACTATTCCCCTTCCCGCTTTTCAGGATTGTTCAAGCAGAAAACAGGCTATGCCCCTATCGATTATTTTATTCAGATGAAAATGCAGAAGGCCAGCCAGCAACTGGCGCTTACAAGTAAATCTATCAAGGATATTGCACTGAGCATGGGATTCGACGACCCTTACTATTTCAGCAGGCGTTTCAGAAAAATCATCGGGGTACCTCCAACAGCTTACCGGAATATGCGCCAGGATGGGTAAACTGCTGTAAAGGCACACCACCCGCTGCATTCGACTGGTAGGCAGCCTCAACACAGGCCATCGTATAAAAAGCATCGGTAACGGTGTTATCAGGTCCGCCCATATTTTCCGCCCCCGTGGCCATTACCTGCTTCATGGCACCGATAAAAGCATGCGGAAACCAGCTCCCCTCAACCGGAAGGGTCTTCCATTCAGGCGTACAGCCGTCTTCCAGTGTTACATATTCAAAAACATCAGGTATTCCACCCGGATAATTGATCAGCGACCCCATCGTCATTTTAATGGCGCCACGCGTACCTTCCAGCTTTATATAAGCCTGCTGATGCGCTTCGCCATATACATGTGTATGGTTGGTAGCTATGGCGGCGCGTATGCTGTCGCCATAATCCATAATGATATTGGAACGTACAGAAGATAACTGCGACATCAAAGGATGCCGTGTAGTTTTAGCATATACCGAGTGAGGATTTCCCAGGAAGGAACGCACCAGGTCTATATAATGTACACTATGATAAAGTATCTCTACCCGCGGGCTGTTATAAAGGAATTCCCATAAATGCCAGGGCGTAAAAACATTGACATTGACTTCTACATCACAAAGCTCTCCTATAACACCTGCCGCCAGCAACTCCCGCGCAGTTTTTACATAAGGAGCATAACGGAGCTGAAAATTGACCCCGGCCTTCATATGCTTACGGCTGGTAAGCGCTACTATCTGGCCCGCTTCCTCCAGATTATTACCCATAGGCTTCTGCATAAGCACAGTTGCACCATCAGGTAACTGGTTTAATACCGGCAATACGGCGTCCGCCGGCAGGGCTATGTCAAAAACGGCGTCGGCAGGCGCCTGGGCCAGTAATTCTTTCAGGCTATTGAAAACACGTGTGACGCCAAAACGGGTCGCAGTAGCATGCGCTTTCACCACATCCCTGTCATAAATACCCTCAACGGCATAACCTGCCAACTGGTAAGCTGGCAAATGCGCATCGTTAACAATTCCCCCGGCACCTATGATATAAATGGGTCTCATTCTCAATCGTAAAGAATCAAAAATAGAAATTCAGCAGCACAAAAGGAGTGACCGTAATTACCCTCCCCCAACCGGTTTCCGAAATTTAACTTTTTCAGACCCCGTAAAAGCCGGCCGCCGTTGTAAACAGCACTTTTTCCTGCCCCGCAACATCCCATAAACGGGCCAGCACCTCCCGGTACTGGGTCCAGGTATGAACGTAACTGCCCGCCGGCAGGGAAACCGGCCAGTCTCCACCGCAACAACAACGGTCTTCACCGAAATGCTCGGCAACGAATGAGATATAAGGAAAAACGGTGTCGGCAGACCAGCTGCCGCCAGCAGCTGCCGTTCCCAGACCCGATATTTTAACAAAGAAGTTGGAATGAGCCGCCGCCTCGCGCATTAATACACCCCACTCTCCAAAGCGTACGCCGGCGGCAACAGGAGGTTGATTCATATGGTCGAAGATCATCCGGAGCGAAGGTACCTTGCCGGCCAATTCCAGCGCCGTTTCTATATGAGAAGGCAATACGCCCACCAGATCGTAAGGCAATCCGTGGGCAGCGACCAATTTAAGGCTTTCTACGACGTTTTCCCGCAAAAGCCACCTTGGGTCTGCCTCGTCGTGGATCAGGTGCCTGATGCCCTTTAAAAGCCCGTTTTGGCCGTATTCTCCCGCCAGCAGGGCAGCAGTTTTATCCGGCTCAGCCAATGGCAGCCATCCCACTACACCAGAGATCCATTCTGCAGACGCTGCCGTTTTCAGCATCCATTCCGTGTCAGCAAGCGTATTATCGGCCTGTACCAGTATTCCGGCATGAATTCCCGCCGCTACACGATCGGCTTCCAGCTCCTCTAAAGCATAACTGCGCAACAAAGAGGCAGGCGCCGCCTGAAGCCAGTTGTATGGCGACAAGCTTCGCTCCCAGATATGTACATGCGTGTCGATGGTTTTGCCGGACATGCAGGCAATATAAATATTGTTTTAATAGGAAACGAGTCCAAACTGTTTTTCTATCAAACTGTTATGCTCCCCTAATAAAGGAGCCCCCTGTTCAGAATGAAATATCTCAGCGTCAATTTTTATGGGACAACGGGTAGTTTTTATAGAAAGGCCATTGCTGGTTTTCACCTGCAGATCCATATGCAGCGCCTGGTAGGCGGGCTCTTTCATCATGGTATCGTAATTCATGACCGGGGCGCACCAGATATCTGCGGGCTCCAGGATCGACAGCCAGTACTTTGTAGCTTGCGTGGTCAAATGCTTCGCCAATACCTGTTTAATCTCATCCCGCTTACTAAACCAGTCGCCGGCATCGGTATACGGCGCCAGCGCTTCACAGTCCAATAACTTACAAAGTATCCTGATATCGCCCATGGCAAGCGCCAGATGGCCGTCTGCCGTACGGTAAATGCCATACGGAGCCGCGATATAGGCATGCGCTCCATTCACAGCGCTGCGAACAGGCAGCTGACCGCCATCATTATAAAAACAGGTAAGCACCTCGAACTGGAAATCCAGGGCCGCTTCCAGCATACTCACCTGCACCAGTGCGCCGGTGCCGTGGATCGCACGTTGATAAAGTGCTGCCAGAATGCCCTGCGCTATATGTGTACCCGCCAGTATATCCACTACAGATACGCCCATGGGGGTCGGATAATCCGTTTGTTTGTTATTCAGCCAGGTTAAACCCGATAAGGCCTGCACCAACAGATCCTGCCCGGGCAGTTCTTTCCAGGGACCTTCCTCACCATACCCGTTCACCTCGGCATATACTATCGAAGGATTGACCGCTTTCACCGATTCATAGTCCAACCCAAGCCTTGTCATCACACCCGGCCGGAAATTATGCATCACAACATCGGCGCTCTTTAAAAGCTGCTTTACCTTTTCCAGGTCTTCTTTATTCTTCAGATCAGCAGCATAACTCTGCTTGTTACGGTTAATGGCGTGAAAAATAGTGGACTCCCCTTCTATCACTACTTCGGATACATAAAGATGACGGCAGATATCGCCCGTACCGGGCTTCTCTATCTTGATCACCTGTGCTCCCATATCGGCCAGCCGAAGGCTTGCCGAGGGCCCGGAGAGAAACTGACTGAAATCTATGACTATGATATCCTGCAACGGCTTCATTACACAATCGTTATTTAGTGAATTCTTCGGTTATCTGTTTAGTATGCTGCCCCAGCAACGGCGCCGCTTTTTTTGAAGTAAGCCTTTCTCCGTTGAAACGCACCGGACAGCGTGTAGTGGTGATCTGCTGGCCACCCGCAGTGGTAATTACTTGCTCCATCCCAATCCTACGGTAACCTTCCTGCTCACTTAGCTGTTGCCAGTTAAATACCTGCATGGCCCATAGATCATGTTCATGAAGAAGTGCCAGCCAATAGGCAGAAGAACGCTGCGATAAATGAGCAGCCAGGCACTGCTTTATAAGGTCTCTTTTCAAAAACACATCCGCCTGATCAAACGTCAGCAGGTCGTCACAGCCAATATGTTTTCCCAACTCATGAATATTCATCATAGCAATGGCTATATGGCCATCACTGGTGGCATAAATGCCATAAGGAGCTCCCAGCAACGGGTTACCGTTGCTTACGCCACTTCGCTGCGGCAATGTTCCGCTTGCATGGTAAGTGGTCACCAGCTCAAACTGGAAGTCAATCAATGACTCCAGCAGGCTTATTTCCACTCGCGCGCCCTTACCCGTTTTATGACGGCGGATAAGCGCTCCCAGAATTCCCTGCACCAGCTGGGCGCCGCAAAGCGTATCTCCTATCGATAAACCAAAAGGTACCGGGTCGTCTCCTGCATTGCCACTGGTATAAGCTAAACCGCTCACCGACTGCAACAACAGGTCCTGCCCCGGCCTGTTCTTCCACGGACCTTCCTTGCCGTAACCGGAGATCTCGGCATAAATGATCCGTGGATGCCAGTCCTGGATACTATCATAGTCCAGTCCTATTTTTTCCATAACGCCCGGACGGAAATTATGAATAAGCACATCCGCTTTTAAGATCAGCTTTTTTACCAGTTCCCGGTCTTCTTCCTTTTTCAGATCGGCAGTAAAACTTTCTTTATTGCGGTTGATGGTATGAAATAATAAACTATCCTCTTCCACCCAAAGGTCTTTGATAGCCAGCCTGCGGCCGGCATCACCACCCTGCGGGCGTTCTATTTTAATAACCCTTGCTCCCAGATCTGCAAGGCGTAACCCCGCAGATGGCCCCGACAAGTACTGGCTGAATTCCAGCACCACTAATCCCTGTAATGGCAATTGGTTCATAACGACGGATTTAAAGCAGGAAGATCATAAAGGGAGTGTTGATATAAATTGTTCATGGTATCCAGCACCTTGCCGGCATCTCCGCCATACTGCAGAAAATCCTGCAACGGCACACCTGCGCGGTCCTGGAAATACAAATGCCCGCTATAACGCGGCCTCAGGAAGGCATTGTCCATAGAAGGCAACAGGTCACGAAAGAAATTATCTGTAATATAATTCGCATCTTCATCAAGCCATGCAAGCCTGTGACCGGGCTGTCCTCCGTTCTGTACGTAAAACTGCGCCTGGAAATCGGAAGAGGCAACCATTTCAGCAAAAAGCAGCGCCTCTTCGCGGTGCGATGAATATGCCGATACGGCAAGCCCCGTGCCTCCAATAGTGCCACGGAGTTTTTGTCCGTTGGCAAACGTTACCAGGTCGCCATACTTTAAACGGAATTCAGAATAACCTTTACGTGCATAGTTCGAATAGCTATAGGCAAAAGGACAGTACAGGTAATCGTCTTCAGACGACATCAGCTCTGCTACTGCTATAGGATTATAGCTATACATCTTTTTATCGATCAGCGCATAAAACTCGCGCATCGTTTCCAGGGCTTTTAAACCGGTGGCGCGGTCTATCACCTCATCTTCTGTTTTAAAAGGAGCATTACCATGAACGATGCAAAAAGTATAAAAATTCATGAGCAGGTCAATAGGAATGGCAGGCACCGCAACTTTTCCCAACCTGGCCAGCGCCAGCACGTCTTCCCATGTTTCAGGAACAGCAATACCTTCACGCTCCAGCAGGTCGGCACGGTAACTCGCTGCCGGCGATGCGGCATCTATTGCCAGTGCCCACTGATGACCGCCATAAAAATAACTGGAATGAGAAGCACCAACAGAATGAGCAGCCTGGTCTGCCAGGTAATGCTTCGATATATATTGATCCAGTGGCAAAACACCCAATGTAGCGGCGGCAGTACCTACCCAGGGATGATCTATAACCAGTAAATCGTAATGTGTAACCAGTTTTTCAATCGGATAGTCGGCAAATTCTTGGAGTGATCTTTTTTTCCAGATAAATTCAATCTCAGGATATATTTCAGAAAAACGCTGTGCAGCGGCAAATAATGGTGTAATACCCCGGCTATGTCCCCAGGTGATTCCATTGACAACAATCTTTGGCATTTGCAATGTTTTTTTAGGCTGACTTCTTCTTCGCCAGCAGAATGTGCTCACAAACCATTACCAGTTCCTGGTTTTGATTGAAGGTTTCTACCAACTCAGTCACCAGGCCATAACCCGGTTTCTTATGTTCTTTCAGCGCTGTTATCGTTATTTTCACTTTTATAGTGTCTCCAATGAACACAGGCTTTGTAAAACGCAACCGCTCATACCCATAGGTCATGGCGAGCTCGTTGATATGGCCTGCTGTTAATCCCACTGCTACACTGAAAATAAGCGTTCCGTGTGCCATCCGCTGTTTAAAAGGTTGCGTCTTGCACCACTCCGCATCCATATGATGCGGAAAAAAATCGCCCGTCTGACCAGCATGTATTACAATGTCTGTTTCAGTGATGGTACGACCTCCTGTTTCCCTTACCTCATGTAACTCAAATTCCTCGAAATACTTATTCAAAATCATACGCCCTGTGCTATCTGTTTCAACACACATAAATGTCCACCTTAATGCGGGGGCGTACAATAGATTATTTAGGCATTTTAATGGACTATTTTGCTATCCGGTTCAAATCTATTATTTATTCTGATAGGAAAATATGACATCTGTTTGCCTTTTGGCAGGAGTTACCTGCAACCGTTGCAACTTACCGTCTTTTACAGCGCCTTCAATCACCGTATTATAGGGAGCATGCAGTTTGAACCTTGCATTCCACCCTTCCGGCCACGCCGGTAACAGGTAAATTTTCTTTCCATCTGTTTGCACCAGCATCTCCTGCAAGCCTATCATAGCCGCACCACCCCAGTTATGATCGGGTGTCCAGTCAAATCCCGGCCCCCAGAAACTGGGAAACCGGTGACGCCCGTTCGCAAACTTCAAAGCGGCATAATACCCCGCTTCTTCCCGGAGCCCCAGCCTTGCGGCAAAAATGTTATACTGCCTCCACCCTACATGACTGCGGTATTTTACAACATGAGGGTCGTAGTTCCAGGTATTGAGCGCCGTATCCAGACCTGGTTTGCCCACACCATAAATACCCCAGGGGTATACAGGATACAACTGCGGCGCCTCGCTGTTTTGTACCCTGGCCCATGTTACAGCAGGCGATAACATGGTATGCCCTTCCACCTGGCGGTAAGGAAGCTCAGGTATCCGTTGCAACATTATTTTCCATTGCCCGCGGCGGGCGCTGTCGAGGTACTGCTCAGGCAATTCAAGTAACCGCCCCAGCGTCACCCGCAAGGCAGCTATTACCGTCGTAGAATTATAGGCCATTTTAAACGTCTCTGCCGCCGAACTGGGATAAAATACATATTTCCCGTTCTCATCCCAGATCCTGGCCCCCAGTTTGCGTGCGAGATACTGGTAATGTTCATCATAAAACTGCAGGCAGCTCTCTATAAAAGGAATATAGGCATGAATATCACGCCCTTCATACCGCTCCAGTTCCAGCATCATCAGGCAAAACTCAAAAACGGTCTCCCACTGGTATTCCAGCCAGGCATTGTATTCTATGCCTGCATCATAGCCGGCAGGCCGCTTTAACCCGTATTCCGTAACATTGGGTAAACCAAAATTCTCCAGCTGCTCGGTAAAACACGCGCCGCCATGATTCCAGTACACCTGGCTCCGAAGCTCCGCGTTTTTCAGCATACGCAAATAATAGTCAAGTTGAGAAGGTAGCAGGTCAAAATCGCCATTGCGCAGCATCGGGAAATATACCAGCCGCTGATTCTGCGCGGTCATCAGCCCGCCGCCCCATAACCTGAAATCAGGCGTAAAATGATATTGTGTATCTACATACACCGGATCAAAAGTGAACAAACCGCCATTGAAACGGGTAGGATATTTTCCATAGGCATTACATCCCAGCTGGTAGCGGAATAACTGGTAGTTGCGTGAAATAGCTTGTAAGCTGTCTGCGGCATTGTCTATCACAATATAACTTCTGTCCCAAAACTGCTGCCACCATTTTTCCGTGGCTGCACGGGCCGTTTTCCTGTTTTTATAAGCAGCCTGTATAACAGAGTCCAGTCCGCTTTTCCAGCGGTGAACAGATTCCGCCTGCTCTATGTGCATCCCTATCTCCAGCTGCTGCGAACGTGCCGGGGCCTTGCTCTGCAAACTCCATGAATAAAAAGACGTACCTGCATAAGAACCACTATCAACTCCCTTTGCATACATTCCTTCTCCGCGCATGACACCCCCGGAAGTAAGATCTTTTAACGGATTGAACAGCTGGGCTTTCACCGTTTCCATCTGCTCCACCTTCACGGTATAATCAAAGATATCCTGCACATCACGCCTGTTCCTGTGATAGAAAACAACCGCATCCTTATCAAAAGTCACTTCATCTTTATAGGTAATGACCGGAAACGGCTGTTTGGCTTTATAGGAATTGCCTCTCATTTCCTTTAAGGCCTGCTGACGATCGGCATAACGCCAGTTCTCGTAAGCAGCCGCTACCGTAACAGGCTTTTTGCTTTTAATAGCCACATGCACTACGGGACGGTACACATCTACCCATAATTCAATACTAACACCACCACCACTCACCACCACATAACCTTCCTGCAACTTTAACTCCTGCCTGAAATCGGTTCCACTGAATGGATCTGAAGACAGCTTCAAGCGCACCCGGCCCTGCTTCAGCATAGCATTGCTTTCGTCAAAAGCCCCGCTCCGCGACAAATAAAAAAGCAGCGCACCATTTTCCACCCACACATTCAGCCCTATATCGCCACCGCCACAGGGCATAGACTCCGAGGCATTTTTACTTTGGCTGGTCCATACCACGTTATAAGCGTCTTTGGCGGGAGGCTGCGCCGCCGCAACCAACGCAGATAATAGGAAAGAAGAAAGGATCAAAAATTTCATGTGATGGCAGATATTCAAAAGAACAATAAGGATTCAAAATTAGACTAACTCAGCGTTTTAAACATACATTCACATTTCCCTGTCTATATTTATTGCATTCTAATCACAACAAAACAAACATATGGCATTCAGATTCCTGCTGGCATTGGCGCTTATGCCGCTTGCATTACAGGCGCAAACCTTTAATACCGGCGCTAACAAAACCGGCAGAAGCTTTTTTCCCGCAGGGAATGTAGAAGGACGGCTGGTTGACAGTACCAACAAACCCGTTAAAGGCGCCACGGTTATATTACAGCAGCAGGATTTTAATATAGGTACTCCCGAAGCAGGCGCTCCCGATCCCTACTATAAAGAAGTCACCACTAAAAAGAATGGCAAATTCAGCTTTGGCATGTTACGCCCGTTTCACAGGTATAAACTTACCGTTATGGCCGACGGTTACCGCAGGCTGGAAAAAAACATCAATTACGCCACCCCCTCCGGAAACAAAACGGCCAGGGAAATGGAAGATTCCCTGGCGCTTGCATTACCTAACAGAAGAATTTCCTCTACCGGAAAAGACCTCGGCGATCTTCATCTGATTGCTTTACCCCGTTAGGCCCGGGAATTTCATTTATTTGAACTCCAGCGTGCTTTTCCCAAGATCAACGGAAGTGGCTACCGCTATTCCACGCTTATCTTTTTGATTCACGGCGTTGTAGAAATGATATACAACACCATTCCATTTCACCACAAACGACTTGTGTGCAAATCTTGCATCGTAAGGCTCTGAAGAATTGATCAGATCAGGGCCTTTCCAGTCGGTCCAGTTCACCAGATCGTAAGAACAGGCGAAACGATTGAAGGCATCTTTCCTGCCTTCCCAGAAGGCGCCGAAATAAAACATCACCCATACATCGCCGATCTTCTGGATAATAGCATCACCGGTAATCCCTTTTGAATGATGCATTACAGGCTCCTGTTTGAAACGCTGCCAGTGAATCATATCATTCGATACCGCCATGCCAATACGTTCGTACCAGCGGGTTTTGATATTGTTTGCCGCAGAATCGCCATTGGCATTATAGTACATCACAAACGGATAGCCTGTGAGCTTCTCCTTATCCCATATCACTGTGCTTTTGAACAGTTTCCTGTTTTCCCACCAGCGTACATCTTTATCGGTAGCGGTAAAAACAGGCTTCGGCAAACGTGTCCACTCGTGTACTTTGGCAGGAGATTTCTTTGTATATGCAATGCCCAGCGCCAATGCACCGGCCTCATACCCTTTTTCATTACCGCCGAAATAAGACAACCAGTATTTGTTCTTATATTTCTGCAGTTCATAACTGCCGCCCCATGTATAATCTTCCAGGGCAAGATAACCGGCTTTATGATGGGTATCCCAGTCGGTAGTATCGGAGAACGACATAATACGCCCCTTGTTGCTCCAATGTAACAGATCGTTACTTTCAGCCAGCCATGTTTCATAACCGCGGCCATCAAACACAACATAGGTCATATACCATTTATTGTCTTTACGGAATACAGTAGGACAATCCATCTTTTTGGCTTCACTATCTGTAACCATCACCAATCCATACTTATAAGGCGTTTTAACAGAGTCGTAGATCCGCTGCATTACAGCAGCAGGAACAGCGTCAGGGAGATTTGCTTTCTGCGCTGCTGCATTCGCCGTTACCAGTATGCCAACCAGAAAACACGCAAGCATCGTATTCAATTGTTTCATCCGTATATTTTTTATTTTTTCAATGGTCGGATGGAACTCCGCACATAAATTTTCCGGAGTGCAGTTTTTTATAAAGCTCCGTTTCATAAAAGTGTAAAATTATCTTCTCACCATCGCCGGGCAATAGCATGTTTTCCTATAATGATGGATTATATTATTATTCTGCTGCAATGGTCACCGGGCCCAGTAAACCCGCCGCCTCCAATGGTTTGCCTTCCAGGCGGAAAGGAGCTGTGGTCCATGTTACAGGCTTCTGATCTTTCAGGATATGATCTCCTATCAAACGGTTAGCCCAGGTATTTGTAACACTGATCTCCAGTTTATTCATGCCTTTCTTCAATGCCTTTGTAATGTCTACGCGATAAGGCGCAGTCCAGCTGATACCACAATCCACACCATTCAGTTTCACAGCTGCCAGATTTGCCACCTCTCCCAGCTGCAGCCAGGTACGGCCCGAAGGCAGGCTCTGATTCCATTCAAGATCATACGTATATACGGCCGTTCCGGAATAATACTTCACACCAGGCAGCTCATGTTTCGACCAGTCCTGTAAACGGGAGAATGGCACAGCGGCAGCGGGGCCGCCAAATGCAGTATCGAACTGTACTTTCCAGCCGCCTTGCAGTGTTTGTATCACTTTAGGAGTAGTATAGTTATTTCCTGACGCCTGTTTTGCAGGCACTGCTTTTTTACGCAGCACAACGAATACGGAAGCATTGGCCTCAAGCTTTACAGGCAATACCGTACGTCCGCCCTGTACCTTCCAGTTCCTCGCCACCATTGTATCGCCGGTAACAGGATCCCAGAGTTCAGGCAGGCGGCCTGTTTCGCGCAACGATAATTCCAGTATCCTGGGCTTATCCAGTTGGTTGGCTACAAAATACAGGTCGAAATCAGCAGCGGTGCGGTGCGTCCACGCCATCGCTTTAGCCTGTTTGCCGGTACTGTCTTTCATGATAAGATCCGGAGCAATTCCTAGTGCTGCGAAACTAGCATCATTGTAAGGCGCTTTCAGCAATTTACCTTTGCCTGTAACCACAGGTAAAGCAACAGCTTCCTGGTGCAAACCCGGCGCTTTTAACGAGCGGTCGCCTGCAATTACAGTAGCACCTGCTTTAACCAGCTCTCCAATTCGTTTTGCTACAGCAGGATTCATATAGCCGCCATCAGGCGTAGCTGCGCCCGGAACCGGTAATACCAGCACACCATAGCTGGCGCCGCCAGGTAAAACAATACGGCCATCGTGCACAGTAGCCAGCCGCAGGATGGCATCTTCATTAAAAGAGTCGTAAGCATAACCTCTTAATGGATCGGTCCAGTTCTCAGGATCCGCCATATTCGCAGCGTGTGTTACACCATCAGGTTTAACTCGCAATGGTTGTCCCACGTTTGCAAGACGCAGCTTTTCTTCACGAACCCGGTCGGCTCCCATTATTCCGGGCAATGTAGTTACCAGCCTGTCGGGAAGAATGGAGCGGCGTGGCAGTTCCTCGCCGGTAAATACGGCAACATCAGCAACAGGTTTTCCCAGCTGCAGTAACGACTGGCAACGGCGGGCATAGTCAACCCAGGCAACTCCCGGCTTCCACCAGGTTTGATCACGCTGAAAATACAGGCCTACCCCATCCAGTGTAGAACCGGGTTTGCGGTCAGTCCAGGGATTCTGTACAAAAACATGGTATGCCACACTGTTCAGGCCAAGTGCATAGTTGCGGTCCTGTATCGTCTTTAAACTGCCGGGATGTTCATTCCAGGCCATACGCACGGTGGTAAATGCTTCTGCCTGAATCACCGGCTTACCATAAATATGCGCACCGGAAATGGCATCCAGCATATCATTGGGTTTGTCGTGCGTAGGACTGTTGAACCAGAATTCACCCATAGGCATGTCTACCTTGCTAAAATGCAGCATGCCATCGCTCATCATGGTAGGCGCTACGCTCTCGGCAACAAGCTCACAACCATTATCATGCGCCAGCTTCGCAAATGTGGCAAAGCAGGTATCACTTATCAGCTGCGCGATCGTCTGGCGAACATCATATAAAAAACCTTCAGCTATAGCTACAGAGCCTACCGGAATACCTGCCATGGCCGGCAGGTAAGGCAAAGGATCATATCCTCTTAAACGCTGAAAAGCATCACGGAAAACAGGCGACCAGTTCTGACTGCCCGATTCCCAGCTTTCAAGAAATAATCTCGTAAGGTTGGAAGCCAGCTCAGGCCCGCCGCGACGACGGGCTTCCCTGAACCAGTTATTGAATTGTAATTCTATAGCAGCAGGATTAAACCTGTCGCATTCCAATCCTATCCCTGCGCCACCGGTGGCATTTGTATGCCCTGTGGCGGTATGTCCCATACGCAGAATGGTCCACCTGCCCGCAGGTACCTCCCAAACCAGTTGCCCGCGTGCATTTACCTTACCGGAAAGCGGTATGACCTTATCTATAGGTACACATAACGAATCAGGCAATTGCTGCTCAGTGGTACGCGGACTAATACGCCATACCAATCCTGATTTCCCTTCGTACTGGTGCAACCTGGGTGCGGTTAACAGTTCAATTCCCTTTAGCTTAAGGGTTGGTTTCCACTTGGCAGCATCCAGGTCTTCCGATCCCGGCTCGGTGCCTTCTTTATCATATACAAAACGGAAATACTTTGCGGTAACAGGTTCTATGGCATGCGTAACATCTGCATCCGTATCCTGCCAGCCATGGCGCGGCGCCTGTAAACGTCCGGCATTGCGGAAGCGGACACCATCGTCACTAACTTGTATCAGCAGCCGGTGCGCCTGGTAATTATTACCATTGGTTCTTATAACAATAGCACGGCAGGTAAAAGGCCGGGCATAACTATATTGAATCCAGCAGGGATCATTGGAACTGAAAGTTTTGGTATTATTCTTCGAAGCCAGACCCGAAACATCTCCGTCCGCCCTGGAGCTGGTTATAACGGGCAATGGAGCCGTTATAGCGGGTTCCTGGGAAGGATAAGCATACACGGCTATATCGCGGTAATACCCTTTATAAGTTTCCGGTAAAGGCAATGTGTCCTGAAAACGTTTTCCTCCTTCTACTTCCAGCGAACTGTACACTACTTTCTGCATCGCCAGATCCGGTGTGATCCAGGGACCACCTGCCAGCGAAAATCCATCACTCGCCACCATCGACAGTCTTACACCAATACGTTTTGCTTCCTTCATCGCAAACACCATCATCTCCCACCACTCAGGAGTCAGCTGCCGCATCGCAGGCTGATAAACAGGCGGATTGGCAGCATCTTTAATGGTCATAAGATAAGCGCCTGCGATACCCGCTTCTTTCATTGCCATTAAATCGGCAGTGATCCCTTCCCGCGACACAGCGCCTTGTACCCAATGCCAGAACACCCATGGCGCGGCAGCGGCCGGAGGCTGATGAAATTGCCGGTATAACTCAGCGGCACTCACTTCATGATACAACGGACTAGTTACCTGTGCATGAGCCGCACAAGTCAACAGCAAGAGGGGGAAACATAATTTCTTCATATCTGGCATGCCAAATAATAATTTACGGTAAGATGGAAGATCAATACACTCTTACACAAGCAAGCCAGACAGCCGGCTACGCCGGGTCGCAAATATCCGATTTTTTAATGAAGTCGTTCTACAAAAGGAGGTTAATTGAACACCTGTAGCGGTAACGGCCTGAAAAAATGATTCAGCGGCCCCGGACCTTCGCCCGATACCACATCTTTGCCCGCAGCTATTGCCTGGTTCATATAGTTTTTGGCTTCGGCAATGGCATCTTTCAACGCCATTCCCCTTGCCAGCAGCGCCGCTATTGCCGACGACAGCGTACAGCCTGTACCATGCAGGTTCAGCGAATCGATACGCGCAGCGCGGTATACCTGCTCATCACCGGCGGCATCGCGGTACACATCGTATAGTTCAGCCGTATTTTTTAAATGTCCGCCTTTCACCAATACGGCACGGGCGCCCATGGCCAGTATGCGCGAGGCTGCCTGTTGCATGGAAGGCAGATCGGTAACGGCAATACCCGTTAGTAACGCAGCCTCCTTCAGGTTAGGCGTTACCAGCGTTGCCATAGGGAATAAGCACTGCTGTAGAGACTCATGGATCCCCTCCTCCGCAAGGGATTGCCCCCGGGAGGAAGACATTACAGGATCTACAATAAGTGGAGTAGCCGGGTAAGAAAGCAAAGCTGTTGCAATAGCAAACACCTGCCCTTTGCCGGCGATCATACCCGTTTTAATAGCAGCAGGAGGCATATCGTCCATGATAGTCCGGATCTGCGCTTCCACAACAGAAGCCGGAATAACATGAATATCGGTAACCCCCAGGGTATTCTGGGCAGTAACGGCAGTAACAGCAGTGGTAGCATAAGCTCCAAGCGCCGATATCGTTTTAATATCAGCCTGGATACCCGCACCACCACCACTGTCCGATCCTGCGATCGTTAATACAGTAGGATATCGTTTCATATGTATGCTGTAAACTGGAATCATTCAAGATCCCTGATCGTTAAGCTTGCTTATTGCAAGTGGTGTTTACGGTCCTTTGTGGAGATATTCATCTTCGCCACTTCTAAGGCGAGTATTCTTTCCTTCAAACTAACGTAATACATTGTACGCCTAAGCTACAGCAGCCATAACACACCGCTGGCTAGTAACGATTGTTGAATCCGCCACGGTCATCACCGCCGCTGCGGTAACCTCCGCCACTACCACCACGATCGCCACCGCCACGGTATCCGCCGCGATCACCACCACGGTCATCACCACCACTGCGGTAACCACCACGATCGCCACCGCCACGATAACCACCACGGTCGCCGCCACGATCGCCACCGCCACGGTATCCGCCGCGATCACCACCACGGTCGCCACCACCACGATAACCACCACCGCCGCCACCGCTGCGGAAACCACCGCCGCCGCCACCTTGCGCCTGCTGGGCATCAGCTTCTTTTACTGACATTTTCTTTCCACGTAATCCAGCACCATCCAGTGTTTCAATGGCTTGCCTGGCGTCATTGCTATCCGGCATATCAACAAAACCAAATCCCCTGCTTTTACCTGTTTCCCTGTCTAAGATCACTTTCGCCGAAGTCACATCACCGTATAACTCGAACATCTCTTTTAAATCTACATCGTCCAGGTCGTTCGATAAACCTGCTACAAAAAGCTTCATGGTGCTATATTTTATATGGGTAAAAATACAAATAGCGTCCGAACTGAAGAATTTATTATTTTCTACAGCCGCCAGCCCCTGTTTTTCCCTCAACAGAACCCCATTACACATCATAAAACAAATAGTTTCATACCATTCGTCATAATTCCTGTTCATTTAGTCTATCAAATAGATAGGAATTACTAGTTTTGCGGTATCCTCACATTCCTATGAAGGATAACTATTAAACCACATACATGAAACAGAAACTAACGCAACGTATCCGATGTTGTTTCAACACCTGATTCTCCAGCATCACCAACCAGCTCGCCTGCACTTAATGTAAGCAATTACAGGGGCCGTTTACGTCCCGGCAAATCCCTGCTCCGGCAGCGATAGGGCCATGTATTGCCCCAGGCTATTTTATTATCTCAAACTTTTACCACTTAGTATGCCTAAAGCTATCTATATCGCCCTGTTATGCCTGTTACCCGGCTTAACTGCGATAGCACAGTCTTCCCCCCGCACGATCAGAGGCTCCGTTCGTGCAGCAGAAACCAATCAGCCGTTACAGGGAGCCACCATCGTTTTAAACAGGTCGTCCCGGTTCGCCACTACCGACAACCATGGCAACTTCAGCCTGCAAACACAAAACGAAAAGAACTTTATAAGTGTATCCTATGTAGGGCGTGAAACCGTTGAACTGCAACTCCGCTCCGATACCGTCACCGTATTATTATCAGCATCCAATAGAGAGCTGGATACGGTGGTAGCGGTAGCCTATACCAGCGTCAAACGCTCCGGTTATCCCGGCGCCGTCTCCACCATCAGCGCCGACAAACTCGAGGCCCGGCAAACGCCGAACCTTACCAATGCATTACAGGGACTTGTTCCCGGCCTGCAAACCACGCTGGCCAATGGCCAGCCCGGCAACAGCTCAACATTACGCATCAGGGGCATAGGCTCCATCAATGCCGGCAGCGCCCCGTTCTTCGTAGTGGACGGCGCTCCTTTCGACGGCGACATCAATGCGTTTAATGCGGCAGATATTCAGTCGGTAAGCATCTTAAAAGATGCCGCTGCCGCCAACCTGTATGGCTCACGTGCCGCCAACGGCGTTATTCTTATCACTACCCGGCAGGGACGTAAATCCGACAATGTTGCCGTTAATGCAATCGTTACCCAGGGCTGGAGCGGCAGGGCCATAAAGGACTATAAGAAACTTAACACCAAAGATTATTTCGAACTCTATTGGGAAGCCTTACGCAACGGCCGGCTCGAAAGCGGCGCTACACCTGCACAGGCGGCCGCTTACGCAAGCAGCATTCTCGTTTCCAATCTCAATATCAACCCCTACGGCCCCACGCTGCCTCAGCCTGTAAATACCAGCGGCAAACTCGAAGACACGGCAAAGCTTCTATGGAACGACGACTGGGAAGCAGCCATGCATCAACCAGCCAGATACACACAGGCACAGCTAAGCTTCAGCGGTGGCGGAGACAAGGGCACTTACTATATTTCGGGCGGATATCTCAATAATGACGGCGCTTTCCTCGCCTCCGGCTTTAAACGTTATACCTTCCGCGGCAACTTTACTTCACAGGCAAAGAAATGGCTGCGCGCAGGCCTGAACCTCAGCGGCGCCAGCACCATCCAGCATAACCCAACATCATCCGATTCAAAAACAAGCAACATCATTATGTATGGCAGAGTGATGCCAGGCTTCTACCCTATTTACCAACGCAAAGAAGATGGCTCCCTGTTACTTGATGAAAATGGCAACGCCCAATACGATTATGGCAACTACCGCCCCAGCGCCGCCCTACCCAGATCAAACCTTATGGGCACACTGCCACTGGATAAATCACAGGTTACAAGAGAAAACGCATCCATCCGTTCTTTCGTGGAGCTGTTATTCTCAAAGGACCTGTCTTTTAAAACCAGCTATAACATTGACTACATCAACGGCAACAGCCATTACTACACCAACCCGTTGTATGGCGATGACGCTGAGATCGGTGGCTGGGTAAGCAAAAGCAACAACCGCACGTTGTCTTATACCTGGAACAATATCTTTATTTACAACCACGATTTCAACGGCGGACATCATCTGAACGTACTGGGTGGCCATGAATACTATTCGTTTAATACCAGTGGCATTGAAGGCTCACGCCAGAAGTTTGTACTGCCCGGACTGGAAGAACCTGTTGCGGCTTCACAGTTGAACGACTTTACCGGCACTTCCGACAATTACGCCAAACTCAGCTTCTTTGGGCAAACGCAGTATAATTTCCTGAACAGGTATTTCGTTACTGCTTCACTTCGCAGCGACGGCTCTTCCCGCTTTTCACCGGATTCACGCTGGGGCACTTTCTGGTCTGCAGGCGCCTCCTGGCGTTTAGCAGAAGAAGCTTTTCTTAAATCGGAAAAATGGCTGAATACCTTAACACTGAAAGCCAGTTATGGCGCTTCAGGCAATGATAACCTCAGCAGCTACTATGCTTACCTGGCGTTGTATTCCGTGAAAAACAACCTCGGCAGCGGTGGCGTTATTACATCAAGGCTGGCCACACCTTCATTGAAATGGGAAACCAATCTTAACCTGAACATCGGTCTCGATTTCGCAGCATTGGATAACCGCCTATCAGGTACTGTGAACTATTATAAACGCACCAGCAAGAACCTGCTTTACGCAAAACCACTTGCGGGTTCAACAGGCTTCGCATCTATCAGCGCCAACATCGGCACCTTACAGAATAAAGGAATTGAGCTTGAATTAAACGCCATTGCGATAAGAACAGCACAGTTCAACTGGAACATCCAGCTCAACATTGCACATAACAGAAATGAGATCACATCACTGCCACAGCAATATATTACCAGCGGCACCAAACGACTGGCAGTGGGTAAATCGATTTACGATTTTTACCTGAGAGAATGGGCAGGCGTTGACGCTGCAGACGGCAGACCGCTATGGTATCGTACCGATGCCAATGGCAAAAAGGACACAACACATGATTACACGGCCGCAACGCAATACTATGCAGGCAGCGCATTACCCGCAGTAACAGGCGGTATCACCAACACTTTCAACTATAAGGGTATAGAGCTCTCGTTCCTGCTTGCTTACAGCCTGGGCGGCAAAGTGCTCGATGGCGATATGCTTTATCTGTTATCGGGCGCTTCAAGTCCCGGACGTACCTGGAGCACAGAATTACTTGAACGCTGGACACCGGAAAACAGACACACCAATGTCCCCGTTCTTACTACCGGCAAAGGCAACCTGAACTGGACCGCCACTTCTACGCGCTTTTTATACAGCGCCACCTATGCACGTCTGAAAACAGCGTCCCTTGGTTATTATTTACCGAAGGCGCTGCTCTCCCGTGCCGGCATTTCGAGCCTGAAAGTATACGCCACCGGCGAAAACCTGCTCACCTTCTTCGGTCATAAAGGAATGGACCCCGAGCAATCTATTGATGGCACTACCTACTATCAATATCCATCCATGCGCACCGTATCGGTAGGTATCCAGGTAGGACTTTAAGCAACGCTGAAAAAAAATAATCATGAAAAGAAAATATAGAAACCCCTTTTTACTTGCAGTGCTGTTGTTAACAGTCTTCACAGCTTGTAACAAACAACTGAACACGGCGCCCTCGAATGCCGTACCGGAAGAGATCCTGTTCCGCGATATAAACAATCTCGCTACTATCTGGGAAGGCACCTGGGCCTCAATGATGGATGATTTTTATGGAGGTACCTACTCCAATCCCGGTTTTAAATCCATAGGCCTTGTAAGCGACGTCATGGGGTACGATGTTGCTGTCATTACCACCAAATATGCATTTCCAGCCACCTATAGGTTCCAGCAGATGCACGATAAAACACAAGCCCGTGTAACGGCTTTCTGGAACCAGCTTTATAAGATCATCAACAATATGAATATCATCATAGCGCATGTTGATGACGTTGCAGGCAGTGAATCGGCAAAGAAGATTCTGAAAGGCCAGTCGCTGGCATTACGGGCTCATATCTATACCACGCTGGCTTCATTCTACCAGTTTTCTTACCAGAAAGATCCTGACGCCAAAGCCGTGCCATTATATACCGTTCCCGCCGCTGATACAACTCAGGGGAATCCCCGCGCCTCACTCAGACAAATATACCAGCAGGTGATCACCGATCTCACACAAGCGAAAACATTGCTGACGGGTTACAGCCGCCCTGCCAAATACAAAATAGATCTGGATGTTGTGAACGGACTGCTCGCAAGAGCCTATCTGAATACAGGACAGTGGGCCAATGCCGCAGCCAGCGCCGGCGAGGTGCTGAAGAACTATACACTCATGTCTGCTGCAGATTACAGCAAGGGCTTCAACGATGTCAGCAATGTAGAATGGGTTTGGGGCCATCCTGAAATCCCCAGTCAAAGCGATGGCAGCTACAGCTTTCATTTCCTCGATGTAAGCTCATCCGCTTCAGGCTACTACAGCTTTATGGCAGATCCTTATTTCATGCTTTTGTTCAACGATGCAGATATCCGAAAATCGCTGTTCAAATGGAACGGAGCAACAGGAAGAGAAGGTTTTCTGCAGTATAAAAAATTTACTTTCCGCCAGGATGAAACAGCTGACCTGGTACTGATGAGAAGTGCAGAAATGTATCTGATAGAAGCTGAAGGTTATGCACGGAACAATCAATTCACAGAAGCAGCAACGGCATTGAATACACTAAGAGTAAAAAGAAACGCTCCTGCATTTCAGTTAAACAGCAACACGCAGCCATTAATGGTCGACTCTATCCTTATTGAAAGGCGAAAAGAACTTTTTGGAGAAGGGTTCGCACTATCAGACATCATCCGTAATCAGCTTCCCGTTGTAAGGAAGCCATATGAAGATGCAGATCACAATGCCATTCAGGTCACGGTTATTACTCCCAGTGGTGCAGAGAAGCAGGTAGCTTCACGTTCGCATGAACCATTAAGCCTTCCTGCCAATAGCCCGCTATTCATTTTTGCGATTCCGCAAAGTGAAGAAGAGAACAATCCCAACCTATACAAATAGCCCATATTTCAGCGGCTCCGGTTATACCAGCAATGATGTACACAGGTATAACCAGAGCCGCTTTTTTAAGGCCCTGAAAAAATAAAATGAAAAATATTTTTTGGTTTGCAGAATTTCATCTTATATTTGCAACCCGTTAAGGGAAAAGGCCCCGTAGCTCAACTGAATAGAGCATCTGACTACGGATCAGAAGGTTTCAGGTTTGAATCCTGACGAGGTCACAAAAACTAAAAGGCTGAAATCTAGCAATAGCAAAGGTTTCAGCCTTTTTTCTTTTTTCTCTCCTCGCGGCATTTTTGTTACCCGTCACTGAAAAGTGACCAAAAATGCAGCAGCTACCTAACAACTGCCGTGCAGGCAAAATGTCTGTATTCCCTAAGAATTGGAATACCGCTAAAGCTAATGTTAAACTTACAGGTACATTAAGTACCGATTCCACGACGACAATCTAAAAAAGAGCAAACAGGTTACAATTAAGGGCATGAATATGCTGACCAGGTTGGCCGAAAAGCAAGCTGCGGTCAGAAGTCAACTGAAGGATGAAGTGGATTGGATTGAACGCGGGTATAATAGAATAACCGAATCATTCCCGGCAATCACAGAACCGGAAATGACTGCCGAACCCAAAATACAATTGGAGGATGGCATATAAAAGACAAACTGGGCATAAGCTCAGACTTCTACCGGCTAAAACACCTAAATACTACCCAGGTTATGGATGCTCTCAGCGAGAAACTGATTGCTATAATGCAAGCAGAAGAAGAGGTAGCCGGCATGAATGGACATACCACTACCGCAATGGTTAGACGCATTTATGATACGAAAAACAAATTCCGTCGCATCGACCTGATCAAAGATGTTAAAAACAATTTCGCATAAGCTGTGTGAATCTATCCCTATTGTAGTTAAATTAAACTAAAGTGCCCGTGTAGACACACGGGCACAGTTTTAAAATGACCAATTGTCGACTCAACCGTCACCCGTTTACAAGACGGCTTTTTAGAGCCAATTGAAACCCTAAAAAAGTTTAAAAAGGCCCGGCAGGACTACCAGGCCGGTGGAAATACTGTGCATCGCGTACCCTTTACGAACAATGCACCAGCTATTGCTAAAAATGTATTTTAACAGGCCAATTCATAATGGCTATTGCCAGGCAGCAGCCACAGATCAATACAATGGCTATCCAGGCTAAAACCAGCGATCGCTCTCTTTCTTTTTTCATAACTAATAACCGCCGCGTTCCCTACCCTTTCGGGCAGAGATGGTACATAAGGGAAAATGGGTTATATGCCAGCGCACCACGACAGTCAATATTTTTAGATTACACAGGACACATAGATAGTAAGGTGAACAACGGAAGGTAATAAAAAACGCAGGCCACCTACTACCACCAATTCAGGCACGACCAAGCGCCCAGCAAAGCAGGTTCAGTAGCCCGCGTACGATTATGCACGACGGGCGTTCCGTAACCTCTCGCTTGCTTTCGCTTTTCTAAATTGGTCGTTTTGAATTGCGAGACGTTAACGAACACATCCTTATGTGTTATCAAAAGAAGGTTCGCAAGATATTTAATAATGTTTTCCGGCTATCAAAATTTGAATTTACAGGTTGAAAATAGTAAATAGACTAATATTTATAAGTCCAAGATTTATATATTTTAATCAAAGATTCATAAAACTAAGTTTTACACTTACTTATACACAGCTCGGATTAACTTTTGGCCATAATTTCGCGCCCCAATGGCTAAACGAGCATACAGCGAGAACAGAGATAAGGTCTTAAAGCAAAGGTTGCTAAACCTTGGTGAAGCCATCATTGGCGGCAAGGTAAAGACATGGGACCAGGTATTCGCATTTGTAGAACCTACTCCACTGGCGGAGACTTTAAATATCCCTTACTACACGTTTCTTAATAAAATAGCCACAACCGATAAATTCACAGTCGGAGACTGCAAGGTCCTGGCAAAGCACGCCGGCATTGATGCCAATGTAGCTTTTACCTTCATTGCTTCTGTGAAGCCGAAGAAGGCTTAAGCAATATGATATTGAAGGAAGGCTGTGCCCCCTTTGCACTCAACAAGCGTATAACTCATCACCACTTCTTCATTGGATATATCTTGCGGTTCATAAAGCCAAGATAGAATCAATAGATAATTCTTTTTTATGGCTACCCGTAAATATGACAACAGATTTTACCAGTAAAAAATCCCAGGCATAGAAATGCACGGGCAGTTTAATTGTTATCTAAATAAGACCTGAATTTGGTTAGTCTGTAGCAGGAGTTATACGACAATTGTCAGTTTATTTTGATTGGTTAGCTTCAACCTCAGCCAGCCGCTTTTTCATTTCTAACATTTCTTTGTTCTGCTGGATGATATAAAGGGTAAGCTCTTCGATCTTTTTGAGCAGTACAGCCTGGTTATCGCCGAGATCGAGACCATCCTTTTTCACTTCTGCCGCGGAAGGAACTTCGGGAAGATGCTTATTTTCTTTAATGAAGGTTTCAACATTGGTTAGTGAAGGGAGCTGATAAGACGAATCGAATACATAGTCGGCCCAGGCTTCCTGAGTGACTTTCATTTTGCGGGCACCAATCGTGCCTTCAACGGCCAGCTTATAAACTCCAGGATTGGAAGTACCAATACCTATATTACCATTACCCAATATCCGCATCCTCTCATTATATGCCGCCATGCCATTGTAGAAAATCATATCTGCCCCCTGCATAACATCTATCGCAGCATAACTACCGGAAGAAGGCCATGTAATACCGCCTCCTACGTTCGAAACAACCAACCGGGAAGTACCAACCTCGCCATTTACATCCAGCTTATAAGCAGGAGCCATAGTACCAATACCTACATTTCCTGAGGGTTTTAGAATAAACTGAGGGCTTGCACTACCTGCAGCAAGTAAGATATCCCCAACATCATTTCTTATACCAAAGTCATTTAGACCTCCTGTAGCATTAAAAAACATATAGCCATCGCCTAGATACTGGCTTTTACTATTGAATCCTATTCTTGTTTGAAAATCGGCAGCACCGTTTACAGACAATTTATTAGTTGGAGAAGTTGTTCCTATGCCTACGTTGCCGCCATACACTGGTTGTAAAACAATGGGTTGAGTTCCATCCCGTGATTCAAGAATCAGTCCGGCGGCCATATCATATCTAACATGGAATGACTTATCTCCGGCATTTCGGAAATCGATCAAACTTCCATTAAAGTCAGGATTAATGGCGAGCACTTTATAGCCCTGATAACTACCCAGAGCATTTCCCCCTATAGCAATACTCTGAGTTGTTGTATTTCCTCTATCTGTAACACTCTGTAAGGTTTCTTGACAAAAAGAATAGCTGGATAAGAAAGTCATAGCCATGAGGCCGATCATTTCCTTCATAGTAAAGAGTTTAGGTTATTGAATTGCCAGCAAGGTATAAAAAAGCCCGGTGTAAAAACACTCAGGCCATTTTTATGAAAAACACTTTGGACAAAACAACACTTCCCATGCGCTCACAGAATGACAATTATCATATCGAACAGGTTCAGAAAAAACTATTTACCCCCAGTTCCAATATGATCCGCCGCCCACTTTGCTCCTGTGTGGAACCTCATCCATTACTATCGCATGAACGGAAAACTGCAACCAGCTTTAACGCTGAAGTACAATCCCTTTCGGCGTAACCACATTAAGCGTTACGTTAACCTGGTCTTTCGACCGTAACGTATCTTTTCCAACCACCTTGATTGTTCTCAGGAAATAAGCGCCTGGCGATATATCGTATTTAGCAGCAATACCCGCGTTATTAGACGTTATGGAATAAAGACTGTTAGCATAGGTTGAATCCAGATCCGCAATAACGCCGCTTCTATAAACATAAGTAACGGCAGCATTTATCGGCGCAGCGTTAATATCAGTTATCGTAAGCTCAACACCTGTTCTGTTAATAGTATACGGCTGCAACGTTAAAACAACTGGCTTAATACCTGTTTGATCTACCACTACCTCCTGCTCACCTCTTACATTAACGCTCCCCAATTTAGTCATCACCCTCAGGTAATATTTCCCGGGAGCAATATTGATCTTATTACTTACACCATAGATATTTGAAACCATGTCAAATATCTTCCCGGCGCTTGAATCGGCCTGGAACGCTGCCAGGTTATTAAAAACCCACGCCGTTGTATTACCAACCCTGTCGCCCGCCTCATTCCTTACCATCAGAAGAATGCCATTCTGATTAACAGCATAAGGACGCAGCAGCAGGCTATCAGATTCACCATCTTTAAACCCATTGGCCTTGTAAGTCAACTCGCCGCTATACTTGACTGAACCGGTATCTGTAGCTGCATAAATGGTATAGCTGGCTCCCGGATCAATACCATTAAAGCTGTATTGCCCCTTGGCATCTGCAGTTACTTTATACAAATAACCATTTTCAGTCTCAGCTTTTTTAAGAAATACAGTGATGTTTCCAGCCGTCCTGTACTGATGAATTCCACTCAAAGAGTCGGTCATAATAATCACACCTTTCAGTGTTGCGGTTCCCGACAGATCATTAAACTCAAGATCTTTTGCACAGCTGTGCAGAAAAACAGCTGCAATTAGTATAAACAGATACTGCCTTATAATCATTTGAAAAATAATTTAACGAACTGAACAAATAATACCGGGTTAACCATCACAGAATAATAAGGACCCGATTTAGCGTATCCGCGTGAGGTATTAACAACAGTATTGTTTTCTACTTTATACCGGGTTTGCAGATAATAATTCTGCCCTACAGAGAATGAAAAGCCAGGCACAATATCGTAGGCGCCTCCGATATAGAAATTATTCAGCGGACGCAGTATTTCAAAGCCCGCAAATGCACTGAATCTCCTGAAGAAATACCGGGGAATGATCTGATTATCTCTGTTATAATTTTTGAAAGGATATAACTTAAATCCGAAGATAGCCTTAGAAACATTGTCAGACGTACTTACCCGGAACCCGTTACCAGCCGTATCAATAGTAGTAGTGGTTGCCGGCGTTTTGTTATAGGCAATACCCGCAGCCAGTTGAATAAATCTTAAAGCGCCAACCTTGATATAGGTTTTGGAAAGCGTTTTTACCGAATCCTTTTTGGTTACATCCAGGAAACTGATACTATCACGGTAAGGCGCTTCAAAACCGGTACCGGAACTGGAGCCGGTAAGCTTCATCACCGTTTTAAAGCGGGGAGCCGACTGCACCTGCGATTCAAACAGCTTCAGTGACGGCGGGAAACTAACGGAACCAGCCTCTATTTTTTTCTGCAAGTCTTCGAGATATGGCTTTATCTCCAGACAACCAGGCGCATCAGCGCCATCGCCGTAGCTGGAAGCCTCCATTGCTTTCTCGCTGGCAAATGATCTGAGAAACGATTGCAATGGCCCTACAGACGCAGCAATAGCCGAAAAATCGATCTTTGACAACTGCTCCTGGAGTAATGCAGTAAACTCCTCCCTATCGTCGAAATTCAGCCGCTTTTCGTCGACCTGAATCTCCCTGCCGCCACTCACATTCTGAATGAGAATATAAACCTTCTCGTCTTCAGGCACTTCAGACACTTTTCTGAGCAGCCGGCGCTGTTGAGGTATTGCCATATAATCCTGAGCCTCATCAAATTGCTTCTGGGGGTTCTTATTTCCCCATTTGGTTATAACCATCTCTCCCTGGTACAACAAATCGTCTGTGCGTAATTTATCTACATCGCCCGTCTCCTTTAGCTGGGCCTGCAATCTGGCTTTATCGGCCTTCAGGCTCTTCAATCTGGCGTCGTCCTCAAGCAATGCGCTTTGTACCCTATCGAACTCCTCGAACCTGGATACACTCTTCTCAATGTTGGCCTTTACACTATCCAGGAAAACAAATCTCGGCTGCCTCACAGCAATCTCCTTATCAATAGCATTTATACGCTCGTTGATACCTGCATTCCTTTCCTTGGCAGGCACGCTGAGCGGATCAAGCGTCAATTCACCACCTGTATACCAAAACCAACTAATGAACCAGGGCATTAGCTTTTTCAAATCATCAATCTTTGAATCCAACTTATCCTTATCCGTTTCTTTAGCGCCGGCTTCAATTGCCCCAAGAATAGTTTTACGACTGGAAGCCATGCCCGTTTCATCCATCTTTTTCAACAAATCTGACGCAGATACATTATACCAGTCCCTCACTACCCTGCTCAAAGGATCATGACGCACCAGCTTAAACCCAACACGCTGCTGTGCAATGCCTGAACAACTCTTACAGTCCAGATCATTAATATTAATACAATCATAAACGAAGTCAACGCAATTATCTTCACATTCGTTTAAAACAGCATGTAAAGGAATCTTTTTTACACAGGAAGCACCGCGGTAGATCTCTACTTCATATTGATAGTTCAATACAGCATTGATATAACCGGCAACAGGAATAGCTTTACTCAACAAAGCGCCTTCCGGAGCTTTATCAGGCGCTTCTTTCTTTTTCTCAACGCCCGAGGTATCTGCTTCTTTTTTATCCGCAACAACCTTAGGCGCAGCAACCATAGGGGCGGACTTATTCATTTTACATATAGTAGTAGCCTCCAACCTCTTAATTTCATTATCCAGCTCTACATAAAAGCTATTAAAATCATAAACATCACTCAACGCTCCAAAGAAGCAGTCATATGCTTTTTTCACTCCCGGGCGACCTAGAAATTCCTTTGTAACTTCCAGCCTTTTCTTTAACGCTGCCATTTGCTGCGTTAGCATCCCCATAGGCACCCTTACCTTAAAACACAAGTCCGAGTTCTTCAATACATAAATGGAAGGAAAAGAAATCATACGCCCGCTGGAATCGAAGATGATCTCCTGCCGGGGCGCCCAAACATAATTCGTAAGCGGCACCTGCGCGCTCAGGAAGCTGGAATAAACCAATGCAAACAATAACAGAACCTTTGTTTTCATATACATATACCTCTCAATATTGAAATGGGATAACTCAAACAACATTCATCTGCTTCAAACGCTTCGTCAGCAACGCCAACGATTCGTTAGACGGCGACTGACCATCCGCCTTCAGCCATACATTCGACAAAACCACTACCGATTCGTCGTTATACAATTCATAGAATGCGTAACTCATCGACACTTTTCTACCGCAGGAAATAGCGATAAAGTAATTACTAACACAGCCCAGGACCGCTACACAATGAAGCTTTATATCTTTATCTTTTAAATTTGCCGGAGGCACCTCCCATTTAGCCTGCGCCTCTACATGAGAGGGCATTTGCAAACCAACCATAGCGCCACCAAACCAATAAACGCCATATTCCAGCACTGAAGCAATTTTCTTCTTTATAAACAAGCGCCGCACGAACGACTCACCGCCAAAACCATTATCATCCCAATAAATTAAAAAATCCTCCAGCTTACATCCAACGTCATTACTGTTCCCATCGTACCCCGATACCGCTTTATAAGCCTGCAACACCTCCTGATCCGATAACACCCTGGGAACAGATTTCGTATTTGCAGACCAACACGTAATTAAATGAGCCGCGGCAGCCGGAACACAGGATTTAATCCGGTAGTTATCATACTCTTTCCAGACACCAGTATATTTCTCATGCCAGTTACAGAAATCAGTTGCGGCAATACCCGCTTCGGCAACTGCTGCGACCTTTGCATCAAAAGTCTTTTCCATTAACTCATGAAGACCATGTGCTTCTACAGTTTCATCGGCAGGCAGCTTACCAAATTGCGCCTTTCGCGGCAACTCGGGATTTTCTGTCGGGGGTTTGCCAGCTTCAGGCTTTGTAACAGCCTTCTTACGATCTGTTATTACAGACTGCCTGGCTTTTTCCAAAGCCACTTCCTGGTTGATACGTGTAATCCTGAACTGAAACAACCAGGAAGGAATGGATACAATCGCCTTCAGAATATTTATAGGAATAGATATGAAACCCTCTACCTCACTGCCATGACTTACATATTTCTCCACCAGGATGCCGTTACTGAACTTTGGCAGTTCCTTATGCTTCACAAAAAGATAACGGCGCACAGGTACATTCACTGCCATACTTTCATCCGGTATCAGGCAGGAAAGAGTGGACTGAAATGCAGCTTTTACTCCGGTCAGCGGGCTGTTATCTGACAGATCCCAATTCACCATGGTGAGCGGACGGGTAAGCAAACCATCGTAGGAGCCGGATAGCTCCACCTTTTTGCTTATCCCCTTTCTGCTAAACCTGAATGAAGCATTTACGACCTGGAGATCATTTTGTATACCGTCGACAGGAATACGCCAATCTCTTTCGAAGCCTGCTCCCTGAACCTCCCCGGAGGAAACTACAAATGAACGTTCAAACTCCCTTGTTTCAACCTGGAAAACCCTTTCTGCTTTTTGGGAGATAGTAGCTTGTTGTTTCGCCGCTACCTCATGAAGCTGCTTGTTGGCAAACTGATCGGGCGCCTGCGCAATCTGCGCTACTATTGAACTGACTCTATCCTCCGACACAACGGATACATTTTGTAACAGGCCGGTTTCCGTAGTAGTTATCTGTATTTCATCCTCGCTAAAAGCATCCGGCTTATACGTGATCCCGATTAGCCTGGATGTATCCGGCTCAATATGCACTGTGCTTTCGAAACGAAGCCCGGACAAGAACGCATTTTCAATAATTCCTGTATCTCTATCCCGCAGAATGGTAACCGTTGCATATCCTTTTACGCTCAAAGAGGCTACAGGCAGGTAATAGAAATGGTCGGCGGCAACAACCTGCCCGCCGGGGCAAACCTCACTGATCACAATTGTTTTACGGCTACGTGCTTTGATAACAACGTAGGCAACAAGTACAATAAGAAGGCATACACCCAATAAAATCAATACCGTCGGAATCAGCCAGTCGAGCTGTTCAGGCATAGGAAGCAGTTTGAATTGTTAGCGAAGCACAAAACCAGTCAGTCAATTTATCTAAACACGTACAAAATAGAAAAACTTATAATTAAAACAAACTTTATAAATAAAAAAAACAAAAACTACCTAACAGTGAGTAATCATGGACATATAGAGAGAATTCATATTTTGATAACCTTGAAACCGGTCTTCCGTGCGGGTCGATTCCTGCCATCTACGTGCTACGCCTGTGGCGACTAATATCGCAAGAGCAATATCTTCAGTTTTGGATAGTGAATGGTCTGCAAAACTATATAATGCCATTTCTACTCCGGCCTTGCTTTTTTATATACTGCGCGCACCGATCTGTTCACTGCACCAGTCGATGATCTTATCATCAAGCTCGAACGGGTAGCGCGTCACAAAGAGACATTGAAGGGCGCTTTCATCGCAGCCGGGAGTTGCAGGCTTATCAAGCACCCATTTGCCTTTATAGTTTCTGAGATAAAACACAACAGAAGCAAGCTTTGGATGTAACATGGTGATGATATAACGGCCGGTCACCTGTATCGATTCATTATAGGCCACTGCTTCCGGACAAAACGAAGCATAATAAACATTGCCTTCCACTTCGAAGGTGCCCATAAATGCACTGCATGCATAATCGAATTGTTTACCGGAAACCATTTTTATTACATCAGCCATTCTGATATCTTTTTGCGCCAAAGTTCTACCAGAAATCCTGCCAATTTCCGACAATCCTGCTTTTTATTTCATAAAAAAGTCCCGCCTACAATGCAGGAGAGAATTATCATTTTGCTTCCAGGTCTGCCACTCTTTTCTTTAACTGCGCGACTTCTTTATTCTGCTGTATAATTTCTTTATTCTGCTGAATGATATAAAGTGTAAGCTCTTCTATCTTTTTCAGCAAAACAGCCTGATTATCGCCGAGGTCAAGACCATCTTTTTTCACTTCTGCCGCAGATGGGACTTCAGGAAGATGCTTATTTTCCTGTATGAATTTTTCAACATAAGAAATCGGTGCCAGCTGATAAGACGATTCAAATACATAGTCCGGCCAGCCGGTTTGAGTTACCTTTATTTTCTTTGTAGTGATGTCGCCATTAACAGCAAGTTTACTTTGTGGAGCAGACGTGCCAATACCTATATTTCCCTGGAAGAAACCACTGCCGTCAGCTTTTAGCTCCATCAGCTTTTGCCATGTATCAACACGTTCTATATCGAGAATATTTCTTGCGGCATCCACATCCTCCTTAAACACGGTCATTATAAACCTGCCTCCATTAGGATCAATTCTGGTCCAGCCATTGGGATTGGCTACTATTCCAGAGTTTCCGCCGGCATCAGGATAAGGCGTATAAAATCTTATTTGCCCCTCAGACCTGGTATTTCCCACAACATGCAACTTTTCAGCAGGCGATACTGCACCTATCCCCACATTCCCACTCGTGGAAATGCGCATCCTTTCCTGCCAGTCTGCTCCGGCATGGGTGTTAAAGAATTGCAGCCCTTCACCTGAACCCTGAATCATATGAGAACTCGCACTAACAGGGTTAATATCATCAAGCTGAATAACTATGCCACGACCGACCTCAGGGCTGGTATTACTTCTTCTTATGTTCAAATCGGAACCAACGTAATTATTATTATTACCTGCGATTAAGAATTGCGTTCCATAGCCGTTAAGATACAATGGCCTGCTTGTAGTATTCCCCCGCTCCATTACACTCTGGAGCGTTTCTCCGGCGGCAGGCATGCCAAGCCAGCGTTTCACCTTATCAGGTGTATAAGCCGCCCAGGAATTCCCCGTACTGTGTCCCAGCATATAATACCCAATACTATCGCCTACACCACCAAAACTCTGTCCGCTCCAGACTCCGGCACTTGCTGCATTTATATTCCAACTGCCGCTAGCCCCTGCGCCAGTCAGGGAAGGTACGTAGTTATTGAAATTAGCCGAGTGAATCAATACAGCATCATTAATGCCATCATATCTCCAGGTTAGATTATTTCCGCCAACACCCCTATACAAGATCCGTCCGTTGAAATCAATTTTCGGGTAATCAGGTGAAGTGAGAATGATATCTGGAAATGAGTTTGACTGGGCAGAGGCAATTGTTACCATCAATTGATATAACAACAAAAGGCTTATCATCTTTTTCATAGTATAAGAGTTTAGGTGTATTTGCCGCCAAGGTAAACTAAAAGCGCTTATGCAGAAAAACTGACAACCCACATTCCGGTTTGGAAAACCACGGATAAAGCAGCACAATCGCCTTAAGATGCTTTTGAGTATACTGATCGTTCTTATTTAAAGCGTTCTTTTTCGTAGACGTGCCATGGAAGGAATTTACAGGAGTTGTTTTCATAATAGACGGGGCGAAAGTGTTTTTCAACAGGCAGGAACAGACTAAAAGGCCGCTAATTCATGCAGGAAATTATGTTTATTTCACTCCTAGGCATAACAAACCCTGCCGCCGCAGCAGTTCTTGTTCCAAACAGTATCAATTGCCGGTTTTTAACGGGCATTGTTTCAACCGGCTGACCACGGGGTGGCTTGTCTATTGCCGGCAGCACCACATCAGGCAAATGCAGCGCCGTTAGCACGGGGCGTTGCGCGATAGTTAACCCGGCAAATACAGGCCGTGTAAAAGCAGGCTTTGGAGGCAGGGAAGACTTAGCGGCAAAAGAAGACCTTACCGGTTTCCCCCTCCTGTTTGCCGCTTCCATCTTCCTGATGAAGCGACAAACGGTATAATCAAGTACTTTATTGATCTGCTGCAGCGAAAAACCCGCAGACAGCATTTCTTTGGCAATACCTACCAACTGGCGGAAATGAGGCACAACGCGGTGCTGCTCCGGGATAACCCGGTAATATTTGCTGGCCAGCACGGAAGCCGCCGCCAGGTGTGCAGCGCTTTTACGGCTGCCGGCAAAAAGCGGATCTGTTTGCCAGCGCTCCCGGGTGAGGTTGCTTTTCATCCGGACACAACCTACCCCACATCTCTTGTAACAAGAGACGATGCCGATAGTTTTTTCCAGAATTACAGGACCACCCTGCTTTGCCATAGTTAGCACTTTGAGCAACTATACACAATTACTCACCCCAAAACAATGACTTTTGTCAGGAAACGACAAAATAGCGGCTCAGAAGCATACAGGAAATAAAAATTAGTCCTGCATCCAGATCCGGGAAACTGAAATTGATGCGACTCCGGTTCCGGCATTCTTTTCCGGCCATTCCAATTGTCCGTTTTATCGTTTCATCTCTTTACCCGGCAGACGATACAGCACGTGAACACTTTCTTAATTTCTGCTAAAAAAAGTTTCTTTTATTACGTCGCAATAAACCTTATCGTACCTTACTGGTCTTAGTTACGTTTCTTACCCTGCAATGAACAAAAGATTCCTAAGCCTCGCACTGGAAGAAATAGCCGTTCCGGCATTTCTCAAGCGCTTTACAGCGTTCTTATTTTCTATATGTATTATTGTTACAGGCGCAACGGCACAGGACTTCTCCAATAAAGGGAAAGATTTCTGGGTGGGTTATGGAAGCCATGTATCCATGTATAATTCAAACTCCGGCGCATTATTGGCCAATGGCGGCACCCAGAATATGATCCTTTATTTCACCTCGGCAGAGGATGCAGATGTTACCGTTAGCATTCCCCGTTTGGGCTGGAGCCGCAATTATCATGTGTCGGCAAACCAGGTAACAGAATCTGATGCGATGCCCAAAACATCTTCTTACGATGCAAGGCTCGCCTCTGAAGGGGTTTCGCAGGCGGGTATTCATATTACCAGCACCAGGCCCATCGTTGCTTACGCGCATATCTACGACAATAATGTATCCGGCGCCTCCCTGTTGTTTCCTACGCCTACCCTTGGACAGGATTATTATGTGCTTGGGTTCACGCAGCAGTCGAACAGCAACTTCTCTTACCCTTTTTGTTTTGTGATAGCAACGGAAAACAATACAACGGTGGAGATCACCCCCAGCGCCAATACGCAGCATCACCAGGCCGGCGTGCCTTTTACCCAGGTATTACAACAGGGCGAAGTGTTGAACCTGCTGGGACAATTAACCGGCGGCAGCGCCGACCAGCGGACAGGCGTAGATCTTACCGGCACCCGCATCCGTTCTGTCAGCAGCGGTGGCAACGGCTGTACTAAAATTGCCGTGTTCTGTGGTACCAGCAAGCTCAATATAAAATGCCAGCCAAACGGCAGCGGCAGCGCCGATAATACCATCCAGCAGATCTTTCCCTTCAGCGCCTGGGGCAAAAACTATATTACAGCGCCTACCCGCAATATGCCCAACAACTTTTTCCGGGTGATGGTAAAAGATCCTGCCACCAAAGTAAAACTCAACGGCACGCCGCTTACGGGCCTTATCAATAACAGTTATTACCAGTTCCAGTCTGCCAGTACCGGCGTTATCACGTCCGATATTCCTGTGCTGGTCGCGCAGTTTATTACCACCAGCAACCAATGCGGCAATACCATCTTAGGTACCGTTGGTGATCCGGAGATGATCTACCTGAGTCCCGTAGAACAAACCATCAATAAAATAACGCTCAACTCCACCAGTCATTATAACATTACCAGCCATTTTATAAATGTGATCATGCGCAAGGGAGGCGTGGCATCGTTCCGGCTCGACGGCACCGATGTAAGCACATCGTTCACGCCGTTACCACAGGATGCATCCTACTCCTATGCACAACTGCCGGTAAGTGCAGGCGTACATCAGCTGCAGTCCGACTCCGGCTTCAATGCCATTGCTTATGGTTACGGCAACACAGAAAGCTATGGATACAATGCCGGCACCAACGTTTCGGACCTTTACCAGTATATATCCATCAAAACGCAATACAACACTACCAACCTGCCTGCCACCTGCGAGAAAACGCCTTTCCGGCTTTCCGTTACTTTACCTTATAAACCGGCAAGCATTCATTGGGATTTTGGCAATGCCCCTATTTCCCCCAATGCCCCTGTTGCCATCACTGCACCGCAACCGGATAGCTCTTTCCAGAAAGATGATAAAACATTGTATGTGTTCTGGCTGCCCGGTAGTTTTATTTTCAACAGCACAGGTTCTTTCTCTGTAAAACTTGAAGTAGACAACCCTACTCCCGATGGCTGTTCAGGTATACAGGAAATCAACTACGATGTACAGGTTTACAACCTGCCTTCTATCGACTGGAAGGCGCAGACTACCGGCTGCTTTGGCGACCCGGTGCAATTTGAAGCAGTACCTGCCGTCAATGGACGCAGCATATCTACCTATGCCTGGGATTTTGGCGATGGCAGTACCAATAACATAGCTGCGCCGGTGAAACAATATACTTTGGCAGGAAGTTACCCCATAAACCTTGCGATCATAACGGATATAGGCTGCCAGGCAGCGGTCACTAAAAACTTAGTATTGGATACCCCTCCTGTCGCTGCCTTTACCATAAGCGACACCACCTGCATGGGAAAGGCAGTCACCTATAATAACAGATCAACCGTTACCAGCGGCACTATTACCAGTTGGTTCTGGGATGACGGCAACGGCACCAAAGATACCCTGTTTACCAACGCCTCTTTTCCTGCGTTATACCCGGCAGCTGGTGTATACAAGCCTTCGCTCCAGGTGCAAACTTCCACAGGCTGTACGGGAACAAGAGAAAGCCAATCCGTTACCATCGGCGCATTCCCTGTTGTAAAGTTTGGAATGCCCGATATCTGTCTTAATGATGCCGGTGCGCGGTTCATCGATAGTTCTACTTTAGCGGGAAAAGAAGCGCTTAGCTATCACTGGCGTTTTGGCGATCCTGCTGCCACCTTGCTTAATCCCGATACTTCTATACTACAACATCCCGTTCATAAATACACGGCAGCTGCCAGTTACCAGGTCACCGAAACTGTAAGCACCACTTATCACTGCACCAGCGCTTTAACCAAAACGTTCGTGGTGAATGGCGCATCGCCCTCGGCTGCTTTCACCATCACCAACGAAAACCAGTTATGCAGTAACCAAGCGGTGGAATTGCAGAATCTCTCCAGTGTAGATTTCGGCCGTATCACCAAACTGCTGCTATACTGGAATACACTCGACAATCCTGCCGCTGCCGACACTGATTATGTTACTTATAGCGGCAAGCGTTATACCCGGCAATATACCCGCGCCACTACCAGCAAACAGGTTCAATTAATAGTAAGAGCTTATTCGGGCGAAACCTGTATGAGCGAAACCAGCAAGTTGTTAACGCTGCATGCCAGTCCCGCCTTACGCTTCAACGCATTGCCGTCGTTGTGCGCAGGCGAAAATAATTTCCAGATCACCACTGCAGCCGAAACCGGCGGTGTAAAAGGACAATTCATTTATTCCGGCACAGGGATCAATGCATCAGGCTTTGCCTCTTCTGCTTATAAGGCAGGTATTTATAAGATAAAAGCATTGTATGTATCCGATGAAGGCTGTCGCGATTCTGCCTTCCAATCATTAAATGTATATCCTATGCCTTCGCTGGATCCTATGCCCACAGTAACGGTGCTGGAAGGCGGCACAGCCATTTTAACGCCGGTATACAAGGCCGTAAAACCTTCTTTCCTGTGGACACCTGCTCTTTACCTGAGCAGCAGCATAGTGGCCTCGCCAGTTGTCAACACTGCCAACGACCAGCAATATACCCTCACCATTACCGACAGCGGCGGCTGTTATACCAGCCAGACGGTACAGGTAAAAGTGCTGAAAGACCTTAAAGTGGCTAATGTTTTTTCACCCAATGGCGATGGCATACATGACACCTGGACAATACCTTATATTGAATCTTACCCCGGCTGTACGATCGATATCTTCAACAGGTACGGACAAAAAATATTCAGCTCAACAGGCTATAAGAAGGAATGGGATGGAACCGGCTTTGGCGGCCCGCTTCCGGCTGGCACTTACTATTATATTCTCAGGCCGGGAATGGGAAGAAGCCAGATAACAGGGTCTGTTACCATAATAAGATAAGTTGGGGATCGCCAGTTGGCATCGCAGTGGTAAAAGAAACGCTGCTGTACAACCTAAGCCCCTGCCAGGTAACCTAACCGCTCAATATCTTCCCGGCTCTTTGTAAGATGCGTTTTCCCGTTCTGCAATACATATACCTGGTGACAGAAACCAAGCAGGTAATGATACATATGATCTGTTACCAGGAAGCCCTTAGCCGGCAACTCCTCTTCCATTACCAGCTTCAGACGCTCCACCTGTACCGGCGACAGATGTGAGAACGGCTCATCAAGCATCGTAAACAATGCCTTGCTTTTAATGAGACAATAAACCTCTACCAGCCGGCGTTGTCCGCCGGACAGGCTGCCAACGGGTAGTTCATATACTTTTTGATACTCAGGAAAATGAGACAGGAAATGATCAAACGACAATTCAAAGTCAAGAAAGATCCGTCTCAGCCGTAAATGTTTTGGAATATAATTGAACTGCGGCAAATAGGTGAGCAGATCGGGCCGGCGGAAGGCTTCGAGCAGGCGTGCGTCATCAACCCTGACCGATTTATCTGTAGTAGGCAGCGTTCCATAAATAATGTTCATGAGGCAGGATTTACCTTGCCCGTTGCGCCCCAGCAAACCAGTGATCATACCGGTTTCGCTGCCAATATAGATATCCGATAAAATACAGCGTAATCCAAACGACAACTGTATGCCATCGGCCCTGAAAACATGCTTCATAGAAATTGTTTTGCGATAAAGATGCCCGCTACGAGCACACTGAAATCAAATACAAACACAATAACCCATAATTTTTTTTCCGATACACCCAGGTTGCGGTAATAGTAAAGTTCTTTTTTTTTGAATTCCCGTACCTGGTACCAGATGACAGCATTGGTGAGGATCTTGAGCCATAAGATAGCTGCAAAGACCCTGAATCCGTAAGACAGGAAGCACGATATTGCAAAAATGGTGATCAGCAAAGGAGCAAAGACAAAACTCCGGTAAAACGTCATTGCCAGCCTGGCCGTTTTAATAAGATGCCTCATTTTACAATGGGTTGAAATAAGAAAGTTAGGCAATTCCCGAACTAAACAGCGGCGCCCATGAGGCATTAACATTTATTTTGAAAAGCGGTTTAAGCTATTTTTTTATCATTTTCGTCGAATATCCGCTCTCTAGTGCAGCCAGCCCCTAATTTTGCGCACCCATGAAGTCTTGTTATTGCGGAATAGTGCTATTGGCGTCCTTTTTATCTGTAAGCTCCTTTGGTCAAACGGAGATCGATACAACCTACATCAAACCCAGGCAGCATAAGATATTGGCAAGAACCTTCCTTTCCAATAACGCCATTGAAGTTTATGGTAACGCTAAATATTACAAACCCAATAACCCGCTGAACGTGGGTGTAGGTCTTTCTATCAAAAACACCATCGTGAATGCAAGAATGGCCTATGGCGTCATTGCCTTACGTGATAAAGAGAAATTTGGCAGGTCGCGCGTACTCGACATCCAGGTTCACCGGTACAGCCGCCGCATGGTAATGGACGTGTTTATCCAGCGCTATAAAGGCTTTTTTCACAATATTCCCCGCGAGAATAAAGTGGAATTGAACCCCAGCCTGTCGGTAATGCAAATAGGGGCAGAAGGCGCTTATCTCTTTAATGGCAACAAGTTCTCCGCGCGGGCCGCTTTTGAACAAAGCGAACAGCAACTGATCTCCACCGGCAGCTTCATCCTGGGCGGAGGGGCTTACTACTATAAAATGAACCTGGGCGACAGTATACCGGTTGAAAGCAGGATCGTCAATAACCTGCAATTCGGATTCAACGGCGGTTATGCCTATTCCGTAGTATTGGGAAAACACTGGTTGCTATCAGGTATGGCTACAGCTGGGGTGAACTTTGGAAATGAACCCGCCCTGGTAAAGAAAGCAAAAATTAATATTTACCCTACGGCGCTCACCCGAATGGCGGCATCGTACCAGCAGCCGCTCTGGGCCACCGCCCTGCTGGTACTGGTACATAACAAATCGATTTATCCATTTGAATCCAGGAAGCTGAACCTTACCTCCGTGAACCTGGAGCTTTCTTATGTACGGCGACTGAATCATTTCTTCAAGGGCAGATCGTAATGGCTGCATATTATTGCCATATGACAGGGTCAAACAAAAACCATACTAACAGCATATTTACCGGCACCGCGCTACGCCCCGGTCAGGACCGGCGGTACCTGCGTAGCAGCATCTTTTTCCAGTTCCTGTTCAAAGGATAACTCCGGTGCGGCGCCAGGTTGTTCACCAAAAGGGCCACCAGCAGCAGAATAAGCACACCCGCCAGCACGGGACATAATACATACATATACCCGAGCGACTTGATCTTTTCCGATCCTATATTCGCGATCAGCGCAGTGGCGCCTCCCGGCGGATGTAAGGTTTTGGTGATCTGCATCCCCACAATCGACATCGCCACCGCCAGCGCCGAAGCCAGCCATATTTCATTGGGTAGCATATAATGAACCGTCACGCCCACGATAGCACTCACCACATGCCCGCCCACCAGGTTGCGGGGCTGCGCCAGCGGGCTATTCACAACGCCATATACCAGCACGCACGACGCCCCGAAAGAGCCGATCAGAAACACATTGTCCACCATTTCAAACCGCCCCCGGGCCATAAGCCCGATAATGGCGATCCCACAAAAAGCGCCTACAAACGTCCATACATGATCCCTGAAATCCAGTAAGGTTTCACGATACATGACATAACGGGCTATACGCACCTGTCGTTGTATAATTTTCTTCACTAATTTTATTGATTGGGCGCCAAAGATAAGCAGCTTATCCCACAAATAAGGTATAGTATTCGTCCATTAAAACTCCCCGGCGCAACGGGACAGTGCGCTTTATATACCCGCCTTAAAGCCGCTTCAGAGCCGCACTGAAGCCACTTACCATTCCTCTTTACAATCATTGCTATCAGTTTATAAAACACCGCTTCATCAACCTTATAAAATAAAAAAAGCAGGATGAGACCAACCCGCTTTTCTAATTGATGATAAATGATAGATTAAGATATCTCTACACAAGATTGTTACAGTGCAAATATCAGAACGCCGGCCCGGCATGAATTACAAAATCGGGAAAAGCGTTTACGATAACAGGAAAAGCCGGTTTTCCCCTTCTCGTAAGAACCTTTTACGGATTTAATAAACAATGGCGTTGGCCGCCCGCTACATTTGCATCGTTATTTACCCGTTTGATACCGGTTCGTGCCACCCGCCCGCAAATAAAGGGCATCCCTGTTTGGCAACTGAATTTGAATGAGCTGAAGCGTAACAAGCGAGTAAATGTTAACAGTTTCAGTATAATCCCGGCCTCGTTTCCACGGGGCTGTTTATTTCACTGCATAATTCCCGTTATCGAAAAACGCATTTTCCGAAAAGGTAAACACCAGCGGGAATAGTTCTTCAAATTTGACAGATGAAACAAAAGCCTATGTGTCATTACAAAACCTTGTACTACGATAATAATAGCGGTTATATCATCCATTGCATGGAATGTGATCATATACAGATAGGCTACGGCAATATCCTCATCACCTTTCATCTCGATGACTTTGCCACCTTCCGTCAATGGCTGAAACACGTAGAAAACACCCAAACCATCCCTGAAGATTCAGCAGAATATCACATTAAATCGATAGTGGTGCCCACGCCCTGCGAAGGATTAAAATTGCTGCTCAGTTCCAGGGAGCTCGTCGAGTTCAATCATATGCTCGACACTGCCGACACAGAACTGCAGTCGCTGGCTTTGCTGAAGTTATTTAACAATGCGGGGGATACGGCCTGTTAGTAGCCTGTACGCCCCTCTCTTACCTTGTAATTCTTTTTACCGGAGTTTTTCTTATCGTATTCCTTTACTTCTTTTGGCTTATTCTCGTCCGACAGCTTTTTCCTGATGGACAAGGTTGAATCTGCAGCGCTGGTACCGGTAAGCAGTTTCTTATTGGGATCTTCCTTTTTATCCATAAACCAGGTTTCGGTACGTATGATGGTCCCGCTGGCCGGATCATAAAACCGCCAGGTGCCATGCCGGAGCGACCTGCCTTCGATCTTAATCTCCACCATCGACACCTTATAAGGGTCAACAGGGTCAGGTACTTCTATTGTATCATATTCCTTATCGGGGTTCACGGCGCGCCAGCTCTCCTGGTGCTCCTCTCCCATAATGGTAAAGTAGCGGCAAATACCGTCTTTCATTCCCCACCTGTAGTTTTCCATGGCAACAAGATCGCCGGTGAGGTTATAGCGGCGCCAAACGCCTTCTTTCCTGTCATTTTTGAATTCCCCTTCTTCTTCATATCCCGGCTCACCGCGCAGTGCTTCTACACGAACGATCCATTTGCCCTGCTTTAAGCCTTTGGCATCAACAATATTCAGCGTATCCCCTTTCACGCTCAGCTTATAGTTCTTATACTGGGCCTGCGATAAAAAAGGCATTAACAAAAGAACCAGGATGATCAAACGCATATGTTCAAGTTTATAACAGTACTATTTATTTAGCTTCCGACAACCATCTTACCGCCAGCTCATACCCTTTCAAGCCCAGCCCGCAGATGGTGCCTTTACATTTGGCCGACACATGCGATAATCTCCGGAATTCCTCCCTGGCATGAACATTACTGATATGCGTTTCAATAACCGGCGTGGTAATAGCCGCGATGGCATCGCCAATAGCAACGGAAGTATGGGTATATCCACCCGGGTTCAGCACAATACCGTCAAAATCAAATCCCACCCTTTGTAATTCATTGATCAGCTCCCCTTCCACGTTGCTCTGGTAATAATGAAACGTAATATTTGGGAAAATGGTACGCAGCTGTTCAAAATAAGTATCGAACCCCTGGCTGCCATAAATGCCGGGTTCCCTCACGCCCAATAAGTTAAGGTTAGGCCCGTTAATGATCGCGATCTTCATGCTGTAATTTTAACAAAGCGAAGATAGGGATAGATGGGAGAATGCGATCTGCCGGGTGGTATGTGGTTCCGGGCAGGGCATCTTCAGCATTTACCCAACAGAAGCGCCATGGGAAGATTCAATACGCCTGTATAAGCACCTCGGCAGGAATATTTAGCTTTTCGGTTAGTTTACGGATCATGGCCAGGTTGAGCATTCTATTCCCTGATAGAATTTCAGACTTACGCGATAATCCTCATATACCAACATACACCATTGTTACCAATTTAGTAACACCCTTTTAGTTCGCAAGCCTTTACCCTGGCGGCACGATGCTATTTGAATATGGTTTGGGCTAAGGATGTAGCATATATCGGTGGGCTCTTTTTACTAACCTCCTGACAGTCAATTTATACCCCAGATGAAAAAAAATCATGAAAGAATTTGGCAGGAATAAAACAACGCCTATATTTGCACTCCCAATCGCGATAAGGGTTAACAAAAAATAACGCGAGAAGGGAGCATAGCTCAGTTGGTTTAGAGCATCTGCCTTACAAGCAGAGGGTCCGCGGTTCGAGCCCGTGTGCTCCCACATAAGCGGGTTATCTCAGGATAACCCGCTTTTTTTTCATATATCAGCACCCCCTCCGACTTCATTTTCACAACATTATGCGCCAGCGGTTCCAGTATGGTAGGGGTTCGATAAATACCCTCTTCATAGTACAAATTGCTATCGAACCCTAAGCGAAGCAACTCCTGTTTGGAGGAAGCATCACATCTGTTGTAGACATACTTTAAATCTGAGAGGGTATCCAGTGTTTTATACAACGTGCGGTATAACTCAGTTTGATTCTGACTTAACCGGTCTATCAGGGCTTTTAAATGCTGTTTACGCTGCATTATATCGGTATACCATCGATTATAAGTATCGTGACTGATTGTATTGCTGATCCATTTTTCCTCTACGGAAAACAGCTTTGCATCTTCCTTCGCCAGCTCCGCTTTCTTTTCAGCAAGCAATAGCTTGTTTTCCTTGTTACGCTGTTCCAGCTCCTGTTCAGCCTTTTCCCTGATGGCTGTAACCGTAGCTTGTGGCAGGCTGATTAATTCCATAATACGCTCCATTTGCTGGTGTGCCTTTATCGCACTGATATTATTATGACGGCCATGATTGCACTTATAGTAATAATAGTACTTGCCATGCCTGCCCCGCGAAGGAGCGCCAGTAAGCAAAGCCCCGCAATGACATTTCAACACACCGCGTAATGGTATTTCGTCTAATACGGTTACCCGCTCCTTTTCTGGCTTTTTTAACTTACGTTGCACCTCTTCCCACACAAGCGGGTCAATAATAGCTTCATGCTTTGCCGGAAAGATGCCGCCGGGCAATTCCTTAAAGGGTTTTACCACTTGCCTGCCCGCGTACACTGGATTATCCAGGATACCCCGGATAATATTTTTCCCCTTCACAGCCATACCCATTTCCTTAGCCTGCTGCCGGATCAGGTACATAGGCGTATTGTGTAAATAAGCTTGAAAGATAAAACGAACGATTGCGGCTTTAGGCTCATTGATAACAATATGCTTTTCCTTGCCCTTACCTATCTTATCATAACCATACGGTGGGCGGCTGTGTATATACCTGCCTTCCTTTGCCTTAGCAGTATAAATACCGCCGTTCACTTTATTGGCGCGGTTAATATTATCATCTTCCGCTAATAGCAATTGTAAGCCTGCACGGAAAAAGCTGCCGGGCGTATGGTAATCAAACGTGATACCTTCGGTTACACTTACTATCTGGATGCTGAACTTTAACTGTAGCTTCTTCGCAAGGCTCATAGCCTCACCCGCATCCCGGCTAAAGCGATCCATTTGATCCACTACCAGATAATCTACGTGCTGATGATGTTTGGTGATAAACTCCTGCAACTTTATAAAATCAGGCCGGTCAAAAGTACGGGCGCTGTAGCCCGCATCAATAAAGGTATCAATCAGTTCTACACGGTTTCTTTCCAGCCACTGACCGGTATACAAATCCTGCTTCTCTATGGAACTGTTGCTTTGGCCGTCATGGCTGAAACGAAGGTATCTAATGGCTTTTTTCATATACTTCCTTAAAGGTTAGATCAACAATAAGCTTTGCTATTAAATTTACTATTTTTTCTTCTTTTTCCTTTTCATACGCACTTAAAAGCCGGGCCGCTTTTTGCTCGTTGTTTTCCTGAACAGGCTCTTCACATTTCATACTTCATACTTTTCACTTTCACTAAATAAACAAGGCCCTACGGGCCTTGCGGTTTGTTACACAAACCTAGTAGCGTAAATAACCCTTTAGGTGGAAGTCAGGTGAAGGAAAGTGGAAGTAAAAAACCAGCAACCAGCTTACCAACTTATATAAAATGTATCATTTAGTCTCAATCTGATATTTAAGTGGAAGTCATTGCGAATTGTAGTCGAAGTATCCGTACCGAACAAAACAAAAGCCCACTATCAAAATAGCAGGCCGTTATACAATCCAATATCCAAAACTTAAGTTTACACCCTCTTCTTTAGCATACCATCATTTTCAGGGCATTTAGTAATAGTAAGGCGATCCGATTCTACGGAAACTGTAACGGATTCACCTATTAAAAAACCTGCTTTTTCCAGCCAGCGGCCACTAATATTTATCCACGGCACCCGGTTGTTACTGGTGTAATACAAGCTATTAGTATGCTTGTAAACTACTTTCAGGCGCCTTTCGTACATGGAGACTAATTTTGCTGTCATATTCTGGTGTTAAGTTGGTGACTAATGAAATAGTCCGGAGGTTAGCATTAGTAAGTATGTTTTTATTACTGGCTGATTGTTACAGGCACTTCGACAGTGAATGTGGTAATGCCCTCTTTACTGTCAGCCATAATAGAACCGCCCAATGTTTCTGCGTAAATGCGGCACAAGTACAGGCCGAGCCCGTTGCCAGCTTTGCCTTTATCCAGCTGCTGAAATGGTACAAACAAGTTCTTTAGCTGATCCGCAGAGATATAGCTGCCTTTGTTAGTAACAGTAATTATAAGCCTATAACACTGTACCCTGATGTTTACAGCAACAGTGGTATTTCTATCGCAGAACTTTATGGCATTAGATAGAAGATTATGGAGTATCTGGCTTAATTTAACTCTGTCAGTTACTATTGTGGCCATATTTATGTATGGACTAACTGAAAGCACAATATTGGTTTGCTTATGATTGGGGTAGCTGTAAAATGGAGTTACGGTTTTGTTTGCCCATTCAGTGATATTGAAACTTTCTAATGCAGGGTGTACAGATAACACACCGGATTCAATTTTAACCGTCATAAGCATATTATCCAGAATACCTAAAGTATCCGTAACAGCAAGGGTAAGCGTGTTTACAATATTGTCAGACACGTTTCCCCTTTTAAGATATTCGCAGGCGGTAACTGCTGCACCAATCTGGTTTCTTACTTCATGCGCAAACATTCCGAAATAAACCATAAGCGGACTATGTACAACCGTTAGACCGCCTGAACTTGTTGCTGGTATTTTTCCAACAGGTGAACTTTGCATAGTTGTGTAATTAAAGTTTAGTAATAAAAGGTGTTTTGACCGTCAAATATTTGAACTATAAACAGGACGTTTTTTGCAATCATAACCCGTGACATTCCTATGTACAGTGTAAGTTCCAGAATGAGAAGAGCAGCGTTTTTATGGCTTTGGGAAATAAACAGGCATATCAAATAAACCGGCATTAAAACAACAACATGGGTAATAATTAACGGAATCGCCTTCTTTCTTGCTATGCGGTGCGATCTCTTGTGCATTTTCCCATATAGAAAAGCAAAACCCAGTACCAGAATAAACAACACAATCAAAATGGTAACACTGTAGTTTATCAGTGTAGATAATACAGCCAGACGTATAGGCATATCCTGCACCATGCTTATAAATAGTGCATTACTTAACCATACCAGATTTAGCAGAAAGGCGATAAAAAAGGGCAACCGCTTCCATGAAACCTGTAGTGTTGTTACAGGTAGCTGTGCCGGTGTAAACAGGAAACAAAGGGACATATAAACAATTAGATGGTTAAAAGCCATACAGCCCCCCGTGCTGTGGGGTACAGACACGTTCTATTCCCCGTTTTCAAAAAAGAATAATGGGGCCGTTGGCTTGATGTTGTTATTATAGCAAAATGAACAGCGGAAAAACACTGTGCTAATGAGGCGAGATTTCAATGTTATGGTATGACATACGCTTACATTTATAGGTTAAAAAATGTAAGTCTCTTGTAAAAACGGGGCTTGTCCGGAAATAAAATTGCCTATAGGACAGGTCTCGTCTTACCAATCTGAGGCACCGCGAAGAGCCCGGAAGTGATAAGCTGATAGAGACCTACCCTATAGGCAATACTATAGAGCAGGCTTGCACTATCATCTCACTTCCATTGAAAATTCGCGGTTTTCAGATTGAGACTTATAGCGAAGTCCTTCAAAATCATGAAGAACGACAAATGTAATATTTACCCCGTAAAGAAAGTAACAGTTCTCTGTCTATAACAGACAAAAGTTGTCTAAAAAACCGTTTTTTCGCCTTTTTTACACTGTTTTTTAGAGCAGCTTTGCATTTATTACTAGATTTACGTTGTATAGTTAATACAGTTATTATGTCAAACACTAATCAGCCACACCACGGTAAGAACTTTAAACGCATGAGGGAAATTCTGGGCATTAAACAGGAAGCTGTAGCCCTTGAATTAGGCGAAGATTGGGATCAAAAAAAGGTATCAAGGCTGGAAGAAAAGGAAATAATCCCCGATGATCTTATGGAAGAAATAGCAAAGATTTTAAAAGTACCAGCAGACGCAATTAAGAATTTTGATGAGGAAAAAACCATCAATTTTATATCTAATACTTTTCACGATAGCTTAAATGGTAGTGCAGTAGCAAGTACATTGTACAATTGTTCTTTTAATCCTATTGATAAACTGGTGGAAGTTTATGATGCTCTTTTAAAAGAGAAGGATGAAAAAGCAGCCTTATTGGAAAGATTGCTTAATGAAAAAAAATAGTCGTGTGCATAAATTACATTTAAGCAAACTGGCTGCTCCATTAAAAAGAGCAGCCAGTTTGCATTATACACATACCCAACCGTAAATACACGAACATTGCGCCAGGCAATCATTTTAATTTAAATCACTACTACTTCAACACCCAACCCCTCTCCAACTTTTTCATTTATGCCAGATGGAAACCTGCGGTTGGCTCTTCATTCGCACCCCGGTATCGCAAAGGTATTAACCCATTCCGGCACTGTAAAGGACGGCGCTACGGCAAGCCTTCGCTTGCAGGTTTTGTAAAAAAAATCTCCATTGTATTAGCCGCCTTGCAGGCGTTATCTATGCGTTGCCAATAGTATTTTTTTCACAAAATCCTTGACAGTTCCTCCATAGGTTAATGGCTGGTCGCTAAGGGGATGTGAATGAGGCGTAGCCGAATAATTCACATTCTTTTTTCACCACAAACACCAGCGTTATGTCAAAAAAGCAATCTGATATTATGCTTCTTTCATGGCAACTCCAACGCCGCAAGCATTATAGCCGCTCCCGTTCTCTTCTGGCTGCATGGGCCATTTATCTTAATGAAGACTTGCTAATTTTCCGGCTGATAAAGAAGCGTACCAGAAAAAGAAAATACATAGTAAATCCCCTGCAATTGACACTGTTCCCGTAACCGAATTAATTTACGTCCGGTTACCTCCTGCTATTTATCCCTTCCGGCATGGCTTACAAAACTCATTAAAAAGCCGCCTCCCCAAAATGCTCAACTATTCCGGCTGCCCCCTGCAACATATTTCCGTTTTACCAATCCCCCTGCTTCGCCGGGAATGGCAAGGTGTACAATTGTCGGACAGAGTCCTCCAATTGACCTTGCCCCTTATGCCTCCGAAGTCGGCAGGGGAATAAAGCTTGTACAATATAATAAAGCCCCCCGGCCGGAAAGTAATATTTCAATACATCTAAATAATAGATAAAGAAAAAGCAGAACCAGCACACTTCCTGTATTTGTATTATGCATGAACCTGCGTATATTTGAGAGTTAGCTATTATTAGTATGAGAGCCATTGAAATAGACAATTTAACGTTTGCAAACAGCGTATGTAATAACTTACGTGAACCATTTTTCAATTCCGGAATAACCAAACCCAAACATAATATCAATACTTAACACATCCCTCTTAAAGCGATAAAATAAAAACGTTTGTTTTCATATAAGTTTATTTCAAGCTCAATTGAAATAATTGCAAATTCATACCCGCACCAAGCTACAAGATATCACACTTAAAAATTCCGAACTCACCTTAATATTTTAACCGATAAATCTAAACGATGAAAAAAATAGTTTTACTTGTATCACTTATCACATTAACGAGCTTATCCTTTGGACAACAAGTTGCAAAAGCAAAAGAGCAAGAAGTAAGTAACGCCGAAAAGTTTTCAGAACGATCAGGTTCACTAGTAAAAAAAGAGTTTATCGATATTGGAACACTAAAGAAATGCAACATACAAGTAGCCAAATTTACAGACTTAATTAGCGACCAAAAATCAAGTGCTGTTAGATTCGAATATGAATATAAAAGCTCCTATTCATCGGACACCAAAATAGCTTTACTTGACGAAGATGAGATTGACGGTTTAATAAAATCTATTAAAATCATTCAAGAAAAGGTTTTGCCAACTACAGCTACTAGCTACACTGAGGTAAACTTTAGAAGTAGAAGTGGATTTACAGCTGGCTGCTTTTCAAAAAAAGATTCATGGACAACATTTATGAAACTTGAAAAATTTGATAGCAATTCATATGTTTTTATGGACAAAGATGATTTAACACAACTATTAACTTTATTACAGCAAGCAAAAGCTAAAATGTAAGTTACCCGATAGTACAAGTCAAGTGCATTAGAAATATGCGATGTTCCTTATCGACAAATTAGAACCTATGCAAATAGAATTACTTCAATGGTTAAAAGATATCGGTGAAAATAAAGCGGCTAATTTTTTTTCCGAATGCCGGATGGATATAGTCTATGTAGACACTTTATTTGAAATAGGAGGTAGTGAACGTGAAACATTATTAGTTGATTGCGAAATAGGCGTGCCGGGAGAATACTTTTTTAAGCTCCAATCAGACTATTTCAGCCAAGTAAATGTAATAGAAACACAACTTTCAGAAGTCGCAACAGCTATCGGCTTTCATGTCCGAAATATAAAATGGATTCCCAAAATAGAGATCGACAATAATAAAAAAATGACAATATCAATAGTCGCTCGGCAAGCAATATTTGACGAAATAACTCTAAATAAAATCTCATGGTCTGGAAAACTTGAAGAACCAAACTTCCTTAATAGAATCTTCGACCTTTCTAAACTACCATCTCATGATTCGAGATATAACAATGCTTACGACGACATACATAAACATCGAATTTTAAATTATGATTGGGAAGACGATTGGGTCTTTACCGACCGAAGATTTAACTTGCTACACTGTGACGAAGAAATATTTCTAAGCTTCTTGGCGCTTACTATAAACCCAGTTTCAAGGAATGATGGAACAAATCAGCTTTTAGAAATCTACAATCGAAATTTGGTGCATAGCGGAATTGAATTTTATGAAAAATCGAAGATTGCTGGAAAACCGATTTATGGACACAGAGAAGTCAATTCAACTCCCACCGTTGAAAATCCTGCTGTTAAAAAACTCAGAAAACTAGCGTTAGTAATAGGTTGTAGCAAATATGAATATGCGGGTATACTTGCCAATCCTTTGAATGACGCAAGCGCAATGAAACAAAAATTAGAAGAATTAGGATTTGATGTAATGCATCTTGAAAATCCTAATTTAAAGCAGATGAAAACAGAAATAGACGACTTTGGAACAGAGTTAGAAAAATATGATGTGGGGCTTTTCTATTTTGCAGGTCATGGTGTTCAAGTAAAAGGATTAAATTATTTAATCCCTGTAGATGCAAATTTGAAAAATGAAAGGACTGTTGAATATGACTGCGTCCAAGTAGATAGGGTACTCAGTCATCTTGAAGCTGCAAAAACTTCTGTTAACCTGCTTATACTAGATGCATGCAGAAATAACCCGTTTGAAAGAAGCTGGGGTAGAGATTTATCAAAAAGAGGATTAGCTGTAATGGAAGCCCCCAAAGGATCCCTTATAGCTTATTCAACATCACCAGGTAAAACAGCTTCAGACGGCGAGGGCACTAATGGACTTTATACTGGAATTCTTGTTTCAGAGATAACGACTATGAATGTAACAATAACACAATTATTTCAAAGGGTAAGAAAGTCGGTAATGGAGAAATCAAAGGATGAACAAATTCCATGGGAATCAACCTCATTAACAGCAGACTTTTATTTCAACCAGAAATAGCCATGATTTATAACCCACCCCAAAAAGCATCAGAACAAGCAACTTCTTCAAAGTTTCACTTTTTCGTTAGAATGCAACACAAAACCAGTTTATACAGCGGTCAGCCTATACAAACAGCGACATACGCGTTTTTCTCGATTTGAAGAAAAAAAACATTGATTACCAACATCTTGCATTAAGAACATTGTTGAAATGATATTCCTCTCAGAAATAGCAAAACCGGAATCAGGGGTTCAATTCCAGCCCCCTCACCTCCACAGAACAGAAGCCTTACAGAAATGTGAGGCTTTTTTGGATTCCTATACAAGACTTGGGATCAAGTTGAAAACTTGGGGGCTGATAAATATTACGCATAAAGTTTGGATAGTCTAAAGAGGAAGAATTCTACGTCCCTAACGCCTCTCAATGCATTTCTAAAAGCCTTGATTTTGGCATTGAAGGATTCAGCTGCCGCATTGGTAGACCTGTTGTTGAAGAAGTTAAGTATGCCCAGGTAATGCGTTTGTATTGTCCTTGCAAGCGTTCTGAACGTAGCCAACCCTGCCTCCTCCACATCATTATACCACAACGCCAGCCTTTTAAAAGCCTGCTCTTTGCTGGTACAGTTTCGGAACACCTCACCTAATCTTAATGACAATTGATAAGCTTTGTGTATCTCAGGGTATAGGTTAAAAAGCATTTCTGCCCGTTGACGTTGTTCTCTGCTCCACAAGCGTGGATGCTTGAACAGCAAATACCGGCTGCGTGCCAACAGTTGTTTGACGGAGTCACCATTCGGTAGTAACGGTGCTATATAAGCAGTGCGTTGCCGCCGGGATTGTTCTATGGCTTGGTTTTCTTCTTCCAGCGCCTCCCAGCGATATTTGATACGGGTTTCTTGTACGGCATCAAAAGCCCGTTGTTGTACGTGGAAGCGATCTATTACGCGTTGGGCATAAGGGAAGCAGCGCTTTATGGTAAGATTCAGGCTGGCAGCCATATCAACAGTAACCTCTTTTACACGTTTACGCAGGTGCTCAGGAAGGCGCATCAGGATTTCTATGAGCCGATCTGCCTGGGTGCCTTTAATCATAGCCACCAAAGAGCCCTTGCGGCCTCTGGCTTCTTTATTCGTCACAATGGTATAGAGCTCGCCGCTACTAAAGGCGGTCTCATCTATGCTTAAATAGGTGCCAAGATTCTGTTCAAAAAGCATCCATTCTGTAGCATGCTGCTTTTGCTCCCAACTGTGGAATTCACTGAGGTGATGCTTGTATTGTTGCTGGAGTTGTTTGCCGTCTATATGAAAGAAATGGCCCAGTTGTACCGGGCTGATAGGGTAATTATCCAAACACTGCTTTTAAAAAAAGCCCGAACTCTGAGGTGATTCGTGCTCTTTCCCGTAACGCTGTCCAGTCCCGGGTGATGATTTCGCCGGTTCTTATAACTTCCCAGCGACGGCGCTTGATACACAGTAATACTTTATGATTGCGGATCGGAAAATCCTGCACTTCTACTTCAGGCAGAAACCCTTTGGAGTGAAGCTTCTCTAAGCGGTATTCATAAGGGGAGATATTCTTTTCTTCCAGGTAGATTTTGATGACTCCATCATCGCTTTGCTCCGCGTTCATTAACTCAAAGTACTCCATTACTCCTGCTGGAAGCATCAAACTTACTAACTGACGATAACCCTTTTCCAACCTGTTGCTCTTTTGCGCGCAAAGCAAGACTTTTTTACCTAATCCCCCAAATTTTCAACTTGATCCAAGACTTGTGGAGCTGGATAAAATTGGGTATCAAAATTAGATCAAACCACCAGATCTTTTGGAAACTTTTCAATTTTATCTTCCTCTAACTTCAATTGTTCTAGCAAATTAAGCGTCTCCCTGTAATCACGGGCTTCTGCTATTTTGGTAAATTCAATGGACGCTCCGGTATGTTCCAGAACAAAAGCTTCTATCTCATCGAGGCTTACCCGGAAAAATTCCTTTTTAGTATTGATACGATTGAGACGCCTGTCATCGAACTTCTTATGCAACGCATACTCCAATTGCGGCGCATTTTCAGAATAAATGATTGCGTGTACATCAAAAAGAAACGGCACGGAAGCATCTCCCAATTCCCGAACCCTGTCTAATGGGTCCAGGCGACGTGTCATACCCAACTTATAAACATTTTCACCAAATGAACCGATATTAGATATCACATAAATGTGCCCCACCCTCGTTAGCTGTGCCATTGCAATGGCACGTGCTTTTTTCTGGTGCGCCTCCTGCAACTGAACTTCCAGTGCTTTTATTTTGTCTTGCATCACATCTATATTGGCTCCTGCAGCAAGTGACAGTTCCTGTTGGGCTTTTTCAATCGCCTTTTCGTACCGCACTTCTTCCTCTTCTGCTTCTTGCTGTACACGTTCAAATTCCCGCTGCGCTTTTTCTTCTTCCCGCATTTGCTCTTTGAGGCGCCGTTGTTCTTCCTTCTCTTCGTATTTCTTTTGTTCGTGTTCGTAGGTAAGAGAAAGCTCTTCCTGCTTTAAGGCCAGGAAGTCTTGTGTTATTTCAATTTGATGGCTCACCCCCAACTTGTTAACTGTTTCGAACACTTTATTAATCCGCTCCCTCGTTTTTTCAGCATTATTCCACTTTACGCGGGACATAAGCGCATCGCAATCACCGTTGAATGCAAAAAGCATCAGCTTTTTGTATTGAGAGGTCATTTTCTTCCCTTCAGTTTTACTTCCGCCAACCACCCATTCTATATGGCACATAATGGCTTTCCCTTCTTTGATCAGCGCCTTTTGTTTTTCATAATTAGCATCCATAGCTTTCCTGAACTGTTCAGCAGTATCGAAATTGAATCGTGGCTTATATAAACCAAATGATCCAATTTCCAACACATCTTCATATAAAGCGATTGCCTGTTCAAGCTCCTGGTAAATGAGGCGGGCGCTTTCATATTTATTACTCACCTCCTGCACCATCCTTTTTCGATCTTCTACTTCTTTATCCAGCTGAACAATCTGACTGTACTTTTCAAGAAGGGCTGCAGATTGTTGTGTAGAGCGTTCCAATTGATCTTTCTGCCGGGCGAGCTCGCTATCCAGGTTTTCGAGTTGTTGAGCTTGTTGTGCAACTTTTTCATAGGCTAATGCAAGTTCCTGCTGAACTTTTTGCAAAGTGTCGTTAGTTGCCGCTAATAGCTCTTCCGTCTTCTTTAATTTTTTATTCGAAAACATATGTTTGGGTTTCGGAGTTACAGCATGAGGGCTTTTCCATCAATTCGTTCAACTGCAGAGAATCCATTTGTTTTTGAAAATCGCATGCGGTGATGAAAATTTTTCATAGAATCGGAAGGATCAATGGTGTTCATGTTCAACTGCTTCAGTTTATCTGGTGTTATTATCACAGATACAATTGTTTTAGCATCCTCATATCCTGTTATTGAATCAAAAAGAACACCTACAGCGTTTACGACTACATAATGAACAGGCAGGTAGGCCAGGGTTTCACGGGCCACTCGTAATAAGCAGCTACAAACATAGTCTTGATACAGATCGTTGATTTTTCCCGCAGTCATGGTCTTTTTCGACAACTTGCCAGTTGAAGTCTGTGATAGAACATAATCAGGAATCACTTCTTTATTATTGACCTTTAACTCAATCGACACATGTTCAGGCTGAAAAGATAGTTCTACTTTCGTGCCCAATTCGGCAATATCCGAGTAGGGCTCAAAAAAAAGAAGAGCATCTTTATAGGACTCGACCTGTTTATTTAAAACACCTTTTGCCACTTCCTGCAAATGGTAAAAATCTTGTTTATCCTGTTCGTATTGTTTAAGCTGATTCTGGTAAACTTTTTCATCTTTTGCACGGGCTGTTTCAACGTCTTGCTGTAACTTTTTTCTTTTTTTGGATTCGCTGCCAAATAATTTATCGAAGAAAGAAGGCCTATAATTGCTTTGTTGATATAAGGCTTTTGTTTCGCCCTCATCCTGCCGGTTGGGGCTAGCGGGTGGCTCGTCATCCAGGACAGTCTCCCAGTTTATTTCCTCTGTTGCTTCTTTGTGAACAGATTTTAAAATAGAAATATAGTTATTGTAATTTTTGACTGCACGGGCAGCATCGGAAATTGCGTCCAGCTTAGCTTGAGCTTTAAACTGGCGAGCCGCTTCCCTGGCTTTGCGTTGCTGTTCGCGTTCACTTCTTCGGTAAGCAGCCGCACTGCTACGCATAAAGGCATTAAAATGACTCATAACGGCTTAAGGTTTGTGATTTTTTTTTGGGGGGATTTCAAAAATAACGTGGCTTTATTTGATAAACTACATTACATTAACTTGTTGTTACAATGTAAAAATAACATCATCAAAAAAGCATTTGTACGGGAAACCGTAATCCTGCGACCAAAGCAGGAGACTAAAACACCAATAACACTCGCCAAAAACTTCTTTTACTACCCCATTGGTATTTATTGAAAAGAATGTGATAGGCTGCAAACAGCAACGCTATCCACACAATCCTGCTCTGCCGCATACTTCCCAGGTCGCCGCCTCTTATCTACATTTTATCCAACTTGAAAACCTCTTTAAATAGCCGCTCTAATTGAACCGCTTTTTGTCGCCCTTCCCTGCCGGGACAGCATTGTTCATAAAATTCAGGAGCATAAAAATAAATTTTTCTGATTCCTGATTTTGTTATTAAAAAAAATGTCAGCATCCAATCATCGTATGTATTACATTTTGCACCTTTTCCGCAGCCTTCGCCTTCTACTGCGTCGTCTTTAAGCATCCACGGAGTCAAAACAATAACACTATCCCATATTTTCCTGCCCTCTTCCGATTTCAAATTTCTATACGGGATAAAATACCTGTTTGTGTCAGGAAGCGTAAATGTAAATTTTGTTGATTCCTTAATAAATTTCTTTAAAACTTCCGGCGGATAATTTCTCGCCGCTCGATACGGATTTACATATGTATATAGAGATAGCTGTGCATTTCCGGATTTGCCGATGATATAATATCTGGGCGCAGCGGCCTTTTCAAATGGGAAATAAATTATAGTGCTATCATGTTGCTGTTGTAAATATAAATGAAGCGGAATGGCTGCTTCACGGGAACTACTATCTTGCCCCGAACAGTTTATAACTGAACACAGGAAGAATAATGCTATAGCGAATGAATTTAGATAAGATTTCATATTATTACAGTTATTACAAAATATGGGAATTCATAACACATCTCCGATCGTTTTCACCGGGATTGTATTTTGAACGTCCCTCTATCCCTCTCCCTTCTAAATTATATATATTCGCCATAGAATAGTATGATAAATCAGCAAAGGGTGATCCCCAACCAGGAACTTTTATACTTTTAAAGCAAGGCAGTAAGGTTGCTTTCGCGGAAATCTACGAACGCTGCTGGACCAGGCAGTTTCTCCATGCGCGTAAATTGCTCAGGGACAATAAGGTGGCAAGGGGACGTCATCCAGGAGGTCTTTACCCAACCGCCGCAGCGACGAAAAATCGGTTTTGCTTAAACCTGGCGGCCGGGCTGCAATGAACCTGATGTGTTTAATTCTCTATTTTATTAACATATAATCAAGCAGGAACATGAAGAAATTTTGCCATACATATCTCTGATCCACTCAAGCCCGCCTGAACAGATTCCGGAAGCACGGCTAACAATCCCGGAAAATTTGTAGCAGGTATCGAAAAGGACTTGCAAGCACATAATTCTTAATCCGAAACCAGTAACTCTAATGAATTCTTACAATCTCATCAGGAAGCGCTTTGCTTTCTGTTGCCCAAAACTATTGCAGACGGCCAACAGTCTCTTCACTGGCTGGCGGCCTGAATTACAAAGAAAAATAATTATACGGCCGGAATTAATGATCGCGCTTTTAATGACCGGTTTCATGCAGGTAAGCGCCGGGGCATTCGCCCAGCGCATCACCCTGCACGAAAACAATGCTACGCTTGAAAACGTGCTGAGAGAAATAGGAAAACAAAGCGGGTTCAATTTCATTTACGATTCCAGGATCCTGGAACAGGCACGGCCGGTTAACGTCACTTTGGATAAGGTAAACCTGCCCGAAGCGCTGAATACGGTCCTGAGCGGATCGGGCTTCAGCTTCCAGATAAAGGGGAAGCTCATTATAGTCATATCCAGGAAAGAGATGCTCCCCAAAAACGTAGCCAAAGCGCCACAGCTTCCGGCCGATATCCGCGGGAAAGTAACCAACGCGCTGGGTATGCCGCTGATTGGCGCTGTCGTGAAGAAGAAGGACGCCAAAGGCAGTGTAGCGACCAATGCAAAGGGTGAATTCTTACTTTCGGACGTAAGCAAGGGCGATATCCTGGTGATCTCTCATATCGGCTTTGAAAGCCGGGAAATCACCGTAAATGGTTCTGCCCGGCTGAACATTTCCTTGTTACAAGGCTCAAAAGATCTTAGAGAAGTAGTTATAACCGGGCTTGGCATCAAAAGGGAAAAGAGGGCGCTGGGCTATGCCGTCAGCTCTGTTTCACCGGCAGCCTTAGCTGATCTTGGCTCACCGGTGAATGCACTGACCGCCCTGTACGGCCAGGTGCCGGGATTAAGGATCAATGCAACGGCAATGGGTCCCTCGGGAGGTATCAATGTCAACATCCGGAACGCGGTATCCTTTTCGGAAAACTCAAATGTGCGGCCGCTGTTTGTAATTGACGGTATTCCTATGCTCGACTGGCAAACCGATATTAACCGCAATCCGGGGAATGGCCTCAATGACCTTAACCTGGATGATATCGGATCCATTGAAGTATTACGCGGGGCAAAAGCATCACTGCTGTACGGCTCGCAGGGAGCTAACGGCGTCATCCTTATCACCTCCAAAAGCGGCAGAAAAAGGCCAGGCTACGGAATAGACGTTAACCTGAGCAGGCAAACGGATGAGCCGTGGGTTCAGCAGGAATTCCAGAATGAATTTGGCGCAGGCATGCCTGCCGATATAAGAACGTATAATGCGGATAAGGAAGGGTTCTACGTAAGAAATGGCCAGCAAGCTTATACAGCATCCACCAATTATAATTTCGGTCCGAAGTTCGACGGACGTAGTTTACTCTGGTATGATAATGAAATCCGCCCCTATGTAGCCCAACCCAACAATGTGAAAGAGCTGTTCAGAACAGGTTCTACCAGCAAAGCCAATATCTCTTTATCGGGGGGCGGAAGCATCGGCAGCTTCCGTGTGGCCTATACGCACGAAGATTATAAAGGCATCTTTGAAGGTTTTAAAATAAAAAATGATAAAATAGCCTTCAACGGAAATATGGAGATTACCGACAGGGTACGCCTCCAACTAACAGGCAGCTATTCCCGCTCTTTCAATCATAACGCTCCTGCACCGGTCCCCCAGATATCATCCAATGGTATTCCAAGAACATTGGATACCAGATTGCTTAGAAACCAAATAGTCGACCCTACCACTGCTTATTTATACTGGCGGACGGAAAATCGCAACACGCAGATGAACCCGGGCACTTACCTGATGAACTTGTCTGAAAATTATTTCTTCAGCCAATGGCGGGACACATATGAAACCAAAAGAGACCATTTTCTAAATGCTCTAAATCTTAACGTTAAGCTAGGCAGGCATCTTAACCTCGACGGAACCGGCGGTTTCGACTGGATACTTAACAATGGCAATACGAACGTGGTGCTAAGACAACCTCTTTCTGTCAATCCCTCAGGCGGATTGAATTCGCTAAGCAGTTCCAGCACGGTGCGCTGGAATCTGCAGGCGATGCTCCGTTATGAAAATACTCTTATAAATTCCGATTTCCGTTTTTCCGGATTTATAGGCGGCGTACACCAGTCGGCATCACAACGGTCGATAACAAGAAGCACAAGCGGCGGCTTCATCACCCGTGATTGGCCATCGCTCGAAAACTCCAAAAATGCCGTTAAAACCAGTACCTCCGATCTTGGACAGGACCGGTTGTACGCACTTTTTGCATCCGCTCAGCTGAGTTACAAGGATTATCTTTTTATTGATTTCCAGGCACGCAACGACTGGTCGTCTGTGCTTCCATCGAAAAATAACGCTTATTTCTATCCGGGTACAAGTGTTTCATGGGTATTCTCAAAAAGCATGGTGAAACCGGCCTGGCTATCGCTCGGAAAATTAAGGGTCTCCTGGGCAGACGTAGGACGCCCAGGCTCAAGATATTTCGCCAACGAGATATACAGCATCGCGGCTTACGGCAATGCAATTACCTATAGCTCCCCGGATTTAATACCTCCTCTTAATTTGAAACCCGAACGCAAGAGAGAGTTTGAACTCGGGTTTGATACGAAGTACTTTAATGATCGTCTTGGTCTGGAGTTCAGCTTCTTCTCTGCGAACACTTATAACCAGATCATGGCCCTTAACATCCCTTCTTCTTCCGGTTATTCGAGTGTAGGAATTAACGCGGGCCGGATCGCTACCATAGGCTATGAATTTGTATTAAAGGGTGCTCCCCTGCAATCAAAAGATCTTACATGGGAACTGGCATTGAACGGAAGCGCTTCCACACCTAAAGTAAAGGAATTGGCCAAAGGTATTACTACGCAGAACCTATGGGGCGGCCAGGGGGCCAGAATAGTTGCTATTGCAGGACTGCCATACGGTGAAATTAATGTTTACCCGTTCGCTACAGATGCTCAGGGAAACAGGATGGTCAATTCTTATGGAACTTATTATCAGGACAAATCGCGTGAGATAACTGCAGGAAAGATCACCCCCGACTTCATCGGTGGATTAAACTCAATCATTTCATATAAAGGTTTTAAGCTTGGAGCCAACTTCGATGCGTCATTCGGCAGCAGTATGCTTTCTCTGACTAACATGGCGATGATTGGCAATGGCTCGGGAAAGAATACGCTTGCAGGAAGGAATGAAGCGCTCGGGGGATTACCGTATTATATCAACAGGTCAAGTCAAAACATCGCACTTACCAGTCACGATGCAGCAGTACCCGATGACTCTAAATATCCGGTCATTTTTCATGACGGCGTAATACTTCCGGGAGTTAAACAGGATGGAAGCGTGAATAACCAGGTAATTTCGGCGGGCTATAAATATTCTTATTATTATCAGACGCAACCGGAACTAACCAAAGACATCATTTATAAAAATAATTATATAAAATTAAGGAATATTACTTTCTCGTATGCTATTCCTAAAAGGGTCGCCTCAAAAATGAAGTTCGAAAGACTCCTTCTGACCGCCTTCGCCAATAATATTGGTTTCTTACACAAAACGATGCCGAATGTCGACCCGGAGTCGTTCAACGGAACCAATGTTTATTATGAAAATAACGCCTTCCCTTCCACCCGAAGCTATGGCATAAGCATCCACGCAACATTTTAAAACTATGAGAACTAACGCAATGACACAATATAGAACATTAAGCAAGATCCTGCTGGCCGGTTCTTTATTATTGACCTCGTGCAGCAAAGGATTAGAAGATGATTTTATCGACCCCAACGGATTTACCAATCCTACGATCGAAGGCTTTTACGCTGAAGCCCAGCAGGCGCAAGGAACATTCAGGTATAGTTACTCAGATATGTCCAGTGCCTTCAATACGCTTGGTCCAATGCTTGGTACAAGCGGATATTCAAACGATGGGGTAACCAACATGTATTCCTGGACCTTCGACCCATTCGAAAACTCGTTTAGCCGCCTGAGATCTATTGCCGAAATGCAAAGGAGGTACGATGCGTTGGCTGAAAGTGAAAAAGCAGGGTATAAGGCTTATATGATGACTGCGGATGTCATAAAGGCTTATATCTTTTACCAGTTGACGGATGTATTTAACCAGGTACCTTATTTTGAAGCATTAAAAGGTAAAAGCGATCAGTTTTTCCCGAAATACGATACCCAGCAGGATATCTACCATGATATTCTTTCAAGGTTAAAAGCCATTTCACAGGAGCTGAATGGTTTCACACTCGGAAATAGTGCGCCGGAGCTCTATTTTTCAACCAACGATATCCTTTTCAAAGCCGACTTCGGTAAGTGGCGGATCTTTGTAAACAGTCTCCGGCTTCGGCTCGCTATCCACCTGACTAACGTAGAGCCGGAACTGGCTAAATCTACGATCCGGGAGGTCCTGGCCGAAGACATTTATGCAAAAGACCGGGCAAGCAGTATCCTGCTCATTGATCAACAGCAGGATATGGCAGAACAAACACTGATATTCAAGGCAATAATAGATCAGCGCCTTTACCTGATCGCGCCCGAGAACATGCTGAAGGTAATGAGGAGACCAGGACAGCCGGAAGATCCCCGTATCAAGGTGATCTTCCAGCCCGACAAATATGGTGCTTACAGCGGTATCCGTACAGAAGGACCTTATCAACAATCGTATGCCGATTCAATCGATACGAAAGTAGTATTAAGTACTTATCCTTCATTTTATAACAGAACTACGTTTGAGCAAAACTTTGGCATGCCTTACCAGATCCTGACGTCGTCCGAAGTTCATCTTATCCTTGCAGAAGCCGCTGTCCGCTGGCCTGCTCTTGGCCTGAATGCCGGCGATGAGTATACAATGGCTATTAAACAATCCATTGACCTCTATTATGAGATCAACGCGTTAAATACCCGGAACTTCGCCAGTAAAATAGCTGCATCTCAGCCCGCAAAACCAACACAGACGCAGATCGACGCTTTTGCGGAAGCGAAACGGAATGAATTTCTTGCTGCCGGCGAAGCGGAGAAAAAGGGATTGATCTATGACCAGAAATATGTACACTTTAATATCCTGAAGCCTTATGAGCTATGGACGGAAACCAGGAGGCTTTATAAGGAGCTGGGCAGCCGGGTAATGAAGAAGCCTTCGAACACACGCTTTATGGAAAGAAGGCCTTATCCGGTCAGTGAATCCGACAATAACTATGATAATTTTGCAAAAGTAGTGAACGAGAATAATTATACCAGTCCGGTGTGGTTCACGGGAAGGTAAACGATATTAGTTTCCAAATAAACACAGGGTACAGCGGAGGCGGTGCTTCACCTGTACCCTGTGCTGTTACTACTGTAAGTACCCTTTTTTAACAACTCAACACCACAGTTATTTCACGAGTTGCTCCAACAGGTCTTCCAATGCCTTGCCATGTATATCTCTGGCGATGATAACACCTGAGGGGTCGAGCAGATAAGTGGTAGGCACACCCGTAATCTGGTAAACTGTGGCCGCCAGGTTCTCCCGTTGCAGGTCGCATAACTGCAGCCATGCCAGCTGATCATCCTTTACAGCTTTCAGCCAGGCATCGCGCCGGGTATCAACCGATACTCCCAGAAAGATAAGGTTTCTGCCACTATACTTATCATATAGTTTAACAAGCGCTTTATTCGCGGCACGGCATGGCTTACACCAGGAAGCCCAGAAGTCAAGCAACACGTATTGCCCCCTGAGAGAGGACAGGCTAACTTGCCTGCCGGTGCTATCAGGCTGTTTAAAGTCCGGAGCCACCATGCCCTGCAACAACTTCCGCTTCAACTGCAACGACTGATATAGTTCCTGTCCTTTTTTACCCGACTGCAGGTTTTTGTCCAAACCTTTGAACAATACCAGCAAAGAATCAAAGGCAGGTAATGTTTCTGCATCATTACTGATAGCCCTGATAGCGGTCAGGCTCACCAGCGAAGCAGGATGTTGCCGGGCAAAGTTGCTGTTTATTATTGCCGCTTCCTGTTCAAGAGCTTCATGCGATAATGCTTTTAACCTAAGCTGCATGAACTGTTCCTGGTATTTAACGAACGCTTCGTTAAGCCTGGAACCCTTTATCAGTGCATGCTTCACAGAGTCTGCACTGTTAATGATCACAGTACCGGTGTCAATATAAAACATCAACTCATCATAGGGCCATTGAATGGGTTTTCCGTTTGTAGAAAGAAACAGCGACGCCATTACAGGTTCATCTATCGTACCGCTGAACTGAAATACACCGCGCTTCAAGATAACTGAATCGTGATGAGATGCCTTATGAGAAGAGTAGCGCAGATACATTTTGGCAGGGGCGTCCAGCGAGCCAATCCTGCCTTTGATTATAAACTTGTTGCGTTGCCCTATACCTGTAGCCGAAAGCAACAGCAGGCAGCAAGCTATTATAAATCGCATACATTCTTTTTTAAATGATAGTACATTAATAGTCTTTGTTTTGCCCCAGCCTTGGGTTAACAGCTATCTCCGATATGGGAAGCGGAAGTATAGTATCGTTGGCAGTCCATTTGCCACCCTTTGCAGCGGTGATGCCCGTGGGCCCTTCCATCAATGCATTCAGGGTGCCGGTCCGTTTTAAATCGAACCAGCGATGGCCCCACTCCGTAAATAACTCCACCCTTCTTTCCCGTTGAATAGCACTAAGAACAGCTACTTTATCTGTTGGCCCGTTATAGTTACCCAAGGAAGCCCTGCGGCGGATAGCATTAAGGTCGTTCAGCGCATCGGGATTATCCTGCTGCGCGCGTGCCTCGGCCCTTATCAGGTATTGTTCAGCAAGCCGGAACACCATAAAATATTCCGTCACAGGCGAACTTCTTACACTGTTTTTATATTTGGATGCATACCAATAAGTGGTAGTGCCTGTGGTGTAACTGCCTACCCAATCGGTTTTGCGGGCGTCACCTGCTTCAAAAGCATTGAACAACCAGTCCGTCATACTATTATTATTGGAAATACCAGGCGTTGTTTTAAGCGTATAATAAAACCCATCCATAGTATTGGTAAAAACCGGGCTGGCACTGGCCAGCTGCCATATAGCTTCCTGACTGTTCTTAAGAAATACTCCGTTCAATGGCGTCAAACCATACCGCGTGTCACCTATCAGTTCAGAAGCCTGTAATTCGGCATTCTTCCAATCTTTCAGATACAGGTATACCCTTGCCAGCAGCGCAGTAGCAGTAGCTTTATTAGGCCTTATTTTTTCAGAAGTAGGCAAATTGGCAGCATCCAGGTATTCCGTTGTAAGCAGTTTCTTTGCTTCTGTAAGATCTTCCACGATAAACTTATATACCTCCTGTTGCGGGCTACGCGACAAGGTGTTATTAATTCTATAGTCGGTAGAAGTTACAATTGGAATGGTACCATACAGGTTTAACGCGTAAAAGTTGATAAACGCGCGCATGAACCTGGCTTCCCCTTTCAGCTGCTGTTGTACGGAGGGTTTCAGGGAACCGGAATTTTCCACACCTTCCAGCGTGGAGTTGGCGATGTAAATGAATTTGAAAAAATTCTCCCAGAAATAAGTTCCGGGGTTTGATGACAATTCGTTTTTATAGAATTGGGTAGAAGCTACTCCAATAAAATAATTATGCAGCTCGTCGGCAGCAGTGGCCATAAACTTACCAATGCTCCAGGTTCCATCCGAAATATTGGCGGGGGAATGCATGGTATTGTATAGCCCGGTCATCACCGCTATTGCGGTTTTATTATCCGAAAACACGGCAGATCCCACCAGGCTGTTGGTAGGCACCGGCACTTCAACAGCCTGCCTGCAGGCCGAAAAGCCAATGCAGGAAAGCATCATAAGGGAAACAGTTTTTTTATATCTGATATAGGAAAATAAGCGCATAAACAGCTGTTTAAAAGGTGAATTGAAGGCCAAGGGTAAACACTTTCAAAGGAGGCAATACCAGGTAATTCCGGTTTTCAGGGTCATAGCCCTTGTAACCGGTGATAGTAAGCAGGTTCTGCCCCTGGAAATAAATCCTTGCAGTTTCCAGCTGCAGTTTGCTGATCCAGCGCTCCGGCAAACTGTAAGAGAGTGATACGTTTTTCAATCTGATATACGAGGCATCGCCGTACTGAAAATCACTCATTACTGCATTATTCAGTGAATTAATAGTGCTGTAATCCTGGTTGTATCGTTGAAACCTGGCAACATCACCGGCTTTCTGCCAGCGGTCAAGCACATACACGGGCTGGTTGGCGCTGAATGTACCCGGCACGCCTTCCACATCTTCGTAGTAATAGTTCATTCCCTTTTGTTTTACAAATTGTAACAGGAAGTCGAGCCGGATATTACCATAGCTGATATTGTTTTGCAGGCCCCCATAGAATCGCGGACCAAAATCAAGCAGGCTGATGTCATCCTGCAATGGAACAGGGTCGGTAGTAGGTTTACCATCCTTACCCATAAACTGGAACAAGCCTGTAACCGGGTCTACACCTGCATACTGAAAGGCTTTGGTAGCAGTAAGCGGCTGCCCGATGATCAATCTTTCACTGTAGCTGGATGCTTCGAAATTGGGGAAAGACACCAGTTTGTTACGTGGAAAAGTAATGTTAAAAGAAGAAGTCCACCGGAATGCCGATGTACGCAGGTTAACGGAATGGAACGTAAACTCCAGTCCCCTGTTTTCTACCACTGCCGGCAGGTTTTGTGAGATAAAGGGAAACCCTGTTACCACCGATAACGGCGATTGCACCAGTTGATTTCCGGAGCGGTTGCTATACCAGCTTGCCGAAAAGTTAAGACGATCGTTCAGGAAACCCAGCTCTACTGCTGCTTCCAGCTTCTTATTCTGTTCCCAGGCCAATACCGGGTTAAGAATACTCACAGGAAGTAATCCCTGCGATCCGCCATAAGTATTGGAAGTAGAGTTATAGCGATCCAGGAAACTGTAATCGGCCACCTGGTCGTTACCGGAAGTTCCATAGCTGGCGCGTAATTTACCAAAGCTCAGGAAAGGCAGTTGCTGCTGCACCCAGTTCTCGGAAGAAAATACCCAGGCAGCACCAGCCGCATAAAAGTTGGCGAATTGTTTACCGGGGCCAAACCGGCTGCTGCCATCGCGACGGGCGGTGAGGTTTACGATATACTTATCTGCGTAGTTATAATTAAGCCTGCCAAAACCGGCATTGTACTTATAAAATATATCGGTAACGCTCTCAACTGTAAGTATAGAAGCCGCCTGCATATTTTCCAGTAACAGATCGGAGCTAAATCCTCTGGCCGCAAGGCGTGTGCCTTCGTTATGACTTTGCTGAAAGCTTAAACCCGCCAGCGCCGATAGTTTTCCTTTACCTATAGATACCTTGTAGTCCAGCTGAGGTTCTGCAATCCACGATCTTGTATCTGAATTATTAAACGTACTGGAACCGGAAGTTTCTGCACGCAACGGATCAATTGTTGAGAACGGGATAAGCCTGCGCTGATCCATGTTTATATTGGTATACCCAAGGCTGGTTTTAAAATCCAGGCCTTTCATGATGTTGTAAGTAACCATCAGGTTTCCCAGCAGGTTGGTGGTCCTGCCCTTGTAAGGCTGCATCAGAAAGGCATAGGGATTGCCCTTTAACCAGGTACCATTCGCCCAGTTAAGGGTACCATCATCATTAAATGCCTTTGGCGCATTAGGAGCAAAGTACGACATCACCGACATGGGGTCGGTAACCGGCAGGGTGCTATTCTCGTTTACATAAGAAGCTGAGAAATTGAATTTCAGCCGCTGATTTTTAGAACCACCGGAGAGACTTACGTGCATGGATGCTTTTTGCAGGGCATTTTCGCCGGGATACACAGTAGTTTCGCGGTGATAGCCACCTCCTATCTTATACTGTATCTGGTCCGAGCCACCGGACACAGCCGTTTGTGCATCGGTATATTTTGCCGTATTGCCAATCAGTTCGTCCTGCCAGTTGGTATAACGGTTAGGATCCCAGGAACTTCCCCCCAGCACGTCCACATCAAAAGCAGGATCAGCTTCCACTCCGTCGTTTTTTAATGCTTCTTTCCGCATAGCCAGGTATTGCGCTGTATTCAGGTATTTCACCTGCCTTGTTACTTTGGCTATTCCCTGATAAAAATTTACATCCACTTTTGCCTTCCCGGCCTTGCCTTTTTTAGTGGTAATAAGCACTACTCCATTAGCGCCCCTGCTACCGTAAATAGCAGTGGCATCGGCATCTTTCAGTACTTCAATACTGGCGATATCATTCGGATTGATAAGATTCAGCGGATTACCTCCGGCAGGATTCAGATTGGCGCTATTTTGTAACTCAGGCGCTATGGAAAACGGAACACCATCAATTACATACAGCGGATCGTTGCCATTGGCAATACTGTTGATACCTCTGATCTGTACCTGAAAGGCACTTCCCGGCGCTCCCGAGCTCTGGGCTATGAACATACCCGGCACAAGGCCACTTAAAGCTGCAAGCGGATTAGAAACGGGCTGACGGGCAATGTCATCGCCCGATACTTTAGATACGTTACCTGTACTCGTTTTTTTGGTATCTGTGTAATAACCCTTATTGATAATTACCTCAGCAAGTTGTAAGGTTGCAGGAAATAAAACAATAACAAAGCCATCTGTGCCGGCGGTAACAGCTTGCCCCTTTTGCCAGCCGGCAGCCAATGCATCATCATTGACGTTTGCCTCCCCGGAAGATACCACAACAGCATTTGCCGCCGACGCCATCTTTATTTGCAGGGTGCTGTAGCCTACAAAACTTACAGCTAATACATGGCCTGTTTCGGCATTAAGCACAAAACCTCCATCTGCACCGGAAGAAACAGTTTTTTTTGTGGTAAGGTTCATCACAGTAGCTCCTGCCAATGGTTTGCCCGAAGCATCACGCACCACACCACGTACCGGAGCGGGCGCCCAATAAGCAATACCGTCAGCCTTCAGCGTTCTTTCTTCCGGAACACCGGGTGCAATATTTACTGTTTTGCTTTCAATGGCATATTGCAAAGGCTGATCTCTGAATATCATCTTCAGGAACTCAGCAACAGGCATATCTGACGCATTTACATTTACCCGCTTCGACTTTTTTAATGCACCGGTAGGATAAAGGAAAAAGTAACCTGTTTGCTTCTTCACTTCTTTAAAAACATTTTCCAGATGCATATCCTTACCGTGCAGGGTAACAGTTTGTGAATGCCCGGCAGCACTCACCTGCAAACATGCCATCAGAATAAAAAAAGCAGTCAACTTCATTGCCATTAGCAGTTTTCTCCCGCTGCCGCTATAGCCCTTAACAGAACCGGCCTGCAACAGTGTTTGTGTAATAGAATGGGTACCCCCACGGGTTGCCCATCCGCAAAAAGCAGTTTTTGTCATACTTTCGCTATGTGTTTTGGTTAATTAAATAAATAGTCTTTCCCGGACTTTCTTTTTTAATACCCAAACATTTGCCGGAGAGTGGTGCAAACACTTTCCGGTTTTTTGTTTAAGCAGTCATTTATTCTAATGGTTGTTTACTTTGCCGACACTGTCAATACCCTGTTCTCCAAGGTTGTTTTTAACCCGTACTGATGCAAAAAACGCCGGATACCTGATAAGCTCACACCTCTGTCCATATCCCCGGTAAGTGACATATTACCGGCATCAGCTTCAAACAAAACTTTTATATCGTACCATCTTTCTATTTGCCTGGCCACCTGCCGCAAGCTCATATTATCGAAACTGAAATAGCCGTTTTTCCAGGCCAGCACTTTATCAATATCCACAGCCCGCCTGACTACAACCTGGAGGCCGGACTGAACTGCCTGTTCGCCGGCTTTGAGAATAACTGCAGAAGCAGCTTTTTCCGTACCTGCCTTAACACTACCTGTAACCAGTGTTGTTACTATGTTGTTGTCATCGTTATAGGCATTGATATTGAAACTGGTACCCAGCACCTGCACTATGGATCTCCCGTCGATATCCACCATAAATGGCATTGACTTATGCGGCGCTACTTCCATATACACTTCTCCGCTCACCTTTATTTTACGGTCGCTTCCCGCAAATAAGGAAGGATAAGTAATCGCGCTGCCGGCATTTAACCACACGGTACTGCCATCAGGCAATACTACTGTAAACTGTCTGCCCGCGGGTGTGGAAAGCGTGTTAAGGTCAGCAGCTCCGGCACTACCGCCACTGAATGCATTATAGACCAGCTTATGATTGTTTAAATGAATAACAGCGCCGTTTTGCTGCGCTATTTGCCCGTTGCCCAGGCTATCCAGCACTATTTTCCGCCCGTCCGACAGCGTAAGGATAGCCCCTGTACCACCAGGCAGCACGTCACCCACAGTGGCTGACAAAGTTCCGCCACCCGGCTTTTTTACCATCAATAACCAGGCAGCAGCAATAGCAATACAAACAGCCGCCGCTACAGTCACCCACCACCTGAAACGCCTGAATGGCAACACCCTGCCTTTATGATTACCAAACAGCTGGCCCGACAGGCGTTCCCATCCCGCCTGCTGACTGGCATCGTAATTATCCCAGCTGTAAACAGATTGCTGCAAAAAAACAGGGTCTTCCAGCAAACGGAGCGCCTCCCTGTTGTTACCGGAAGCCTGCAGCCATTGCTGTAATTGCTTATCCTGTTGGGCGGTTAAAACCTCCCCATTCAGGTATAAATGAATAATATCTTCAATAGTATCAGGCATATTTCTGTCATTAGCGCCGTTTCACGGACGTTGCATGAATAGAAAGACATGAAAAAACGGTTTGTGACAAAAAAAGGGAGTTTTTTTAATCCTGCCAGGGCATACGCTGCCGGAGAAGAAGGTATAAGAGTGCCAGATGCCCTATTTTCCCCTGTATCACCCTGTTGCGAAGCATTTCCAAAGCCCTCTCTTTTCGCTTCCGCAGGTTATCCTCGGTAATATTCAGTGCCGCTGCCGCTTCTTTTACGCTTAATTCCTGCATAAACAGCAAGCGCACCACTTCACGGTATCTGGGGTTCAACTGTTCTATTTCCCGGTAAATCCGGCCTGTCATTTCGGCTATGAGCATCCGGCTTTCAGCAAAATCATCATCCATATCCGATACTCGTCTGGTTTCACGGGCATGCTGTTCGCGGGTAAGTAGCTGTGTATTATGCCGGTAACAGGCATGCCGCACGGCAGTGTATAAAAAAGATTTCACCGCTGCCAGTGCCGTAAACCCACGGCGGCGCTCCCAGTATTGGGTAAAGGCAACCATTACAATATCTTCGGCAGGTTGCCGCTCGTGGATTAAGCTTTCGGCATAAAACAATAAAGATCTGAATAAGGCATCGTACAGCAAACGCATAGCCCCTTCATCGCCATCAGCAATGCGCAGCAACGTAGCATCATCGATATGTACCGGAGCAGGGATCAAGAATATCAGTTGGTTCTGGAATTTAACTGCAAGTTAATTATACAAAAATAAAGTACAGTGGATATATGAGATCAACGGCGCTATTGCTGCGGGCAATGCCGTTGGCCATGCTATATATAAACAGAAAAAAGGTGCCTTTACAGACACCTTTTGACAAACGGCGAACCCGGCATTCACAGAACAACGGCCTTAATAAAACCAATGGCTATTTTACCATTTCTGCTCTTTGCTGGTACTGTTTTGCTTCGTAACTAAATGCCTTGGCAGATAATTCAAAGTATTCCTTTACCGCTTTTTTCTGAGCTTCATTTAAACGCGGGATTTTTGACGATAAAACGCTCTCAAGGATTACCTTATAGGCTTCGGAAGGCGACAACTTTCCAATATACCTTTTGTAGTAGTCTATCATACCATCCATGTCTTTGTTAACCACATATAAAGCTATTCGGAAAATATGTGTTTGGGCTTCATCCAGGGGCAGATTGAGCAAGGCCATCGTATAAGCAATCATTTCCACCTCCTGAGGAGTATAGTGTACATTATAGCGATCACCAACTTCATTGGCTATGCAATACATATGGCCTCTAACCATGTCATACAGCATACGATTCACCACCCCTGCACCTATTGCTCTATCGATCCGGGGTTTTTCCAGCATGATCTTTTTAAAGAGGGTATCACCGAACCTGATGGTAGAAAACACTATTCTCAGATATTCTTCGTTAAACCTATAGGCATCGCTAAGGCTATCGAAAAGAACATTAAAAACCTTTGAAGGATCCATAGACCGGTCGATCAACGCTTTCATATAAGGCAAGCCTGTAGCCATGCTCTTCTCGGTTTCAAATGCGTTTTTTAAATTTTTCAAAGAGTTCTCCTCTTGTAAGGCCGCCTGGAGTTTCTTCAAAAAATCATCTACTGTTTTTGCACCGCCTACTACCCTATTTACTTCTTCTCCCTTAGCGTTAAGAATCAGAAATGTAGGATACGCAGTTATCGCATATTTCTTCGAAACCTCTGTACCCTCTCCTTTCTTTTCCATGTCCAGTTTAATAGACACAAAGCGTGGGTTCATAAAGTCGCCACAGCTTTTTTCAGGAAATATCGTACGCGCCATTTCCGCACAGGGCACACACCAGGAAGTATAACAATCTACAAAAACCAATTTTTGATTTTTCTGATCAGCCCCTATTTTAGTGAGCGCTTCAGCTAAAGATATGTGCTGGAAGTCAACACCCTTATCCTGCGAGAATCCATTCGTAACAAATACAATACATAGCAATAAGGAAACAAGAACCATCTTCATAACGAATCACGTTTGTTGAGCTATTAAATTTTAGATTCAATCATCGATTTCAGAGCAGGTGTAGATGGCCTTGGAGCGTCGAAGGAAACTGTTTTACCAGCTTTATCGAACACCATAAACTGAGGTATCTGAGTTACCTTATAGTCTGTGATGATAGTACCCTGACTATTGGTAAATAACTGTACACCTGATAATTTTTTATTGCGAACCCAGTCGGCCCATTTTTGCTTGTCGGTATCTATGGAAAGGCTGATAAAAACAACGTCTTTACCTTCGAATGCTTTTTCCAGTTCTTCCAGGGCAGGTTGTTCTTTAATGCAGGGAGGGCACCAGGTAGCCCATACGTCTACTACCACTACTTTACCCAGGTAGTCGGACAGGTTGCGGATTTTTCCGTCGATATCGGTATAACTGAAATCAACCCATGAGCCGCCCGGTTTTCTCATATTTACAAGCTTTTTAAAGCTTTCCATTTTGGCATGCTGCGCCGGGGTAAGCAAATACTTATCGAATGCTCCGAAATCCTTCGAGTTGCCGGCGGTGCCATTCTCCAGTTGCTTCATAATCACGTTTGCTCTTAACTCCGGAGAAGTCATATCGGGAATAAGATAATCGGTAGCCATACCTATTTTACCGTTATAAAGCATATACTTTGCGAATCCGAAGTTTACCATATACTGGTATCCAAAAGGTAAAGACCAGATGTTTTTATCTGCAAATTTCTCTGAGGCAAAGGCTGCTTGCAGATATTTAGGAAACTCCTGCCGGCCGCCGACTTCATAGCCTACTGTAAAGGGTCCTACTACTTCATAGGTGAAAGAGTAAGGAAGCATATATTTCATTTCCTGGTCAAAGCGTTTGTTCCCCGTATTGATTTTTTTAACAAACTCCTGAACAGGTTTCGCCAGGCTATCCACTGTTTTTGCATATTGTTCGCTAGGCACGTCAGACGGATTTTTCAGAAAAGTGATGCTTCTCACTGGCCATATCATTTTCTGCCATTCAGCAAAGACGGTATTCTCCTTACTGAGTGTACCGGAGTAAACGATCACTCCGTCCTTCGCCTCAATCTCCACTACTTCGCCCTTATGTAAGTATACAGGGTAAAATTCATTGCCGGCGGCAACATACCGGAGCGAATCTAATCCGGTAGCACCAATATTCATTGAAAAAGAATGGTCTTTGGAACTAATCACAGCAGCGCCTACTGTTATCATTTCTCCATTAAATGGCTTCAGAAGATATACCGTATTGGCGTATACCTGACTATTTAATTTTTTAGTAAATTTTCCTTTCAGTATGCTCCCCTGCGCCATTACCATGGTACCCATAGCTAACATACCAACCAAAAAGAATGTTTTTTTCATGTTTGTGTTTTAAAATAAAAGAGTTAGACAATAATTGCCGGTCTTATATTAAATCGTTTGTTATTGCACTTTGTAACCAATATTTTCAAGTATTTGTGTTATAATTCCATATTTCTTCATGATACTTGTATAAGAACCATACGTACGTTGAAAATCGGCCTTGGAATTGGAGAAAGCGGCCTCAAGGAACATACTCACATCCATCCAGGTGGTATAGGGAGTATAACTGGAATTACGCGGATCAGATCCGAGGAAACCAAGCGCGTTAAAACTTGGTGTTACACCTGCCGGCAAGCCATTGATATTATACGAAAATGTCCAGCTTCCCAGGTTATACGTATCTATTATGGTAGAGTATTTTCTTGACTCATTGTAAAAACTGGTCAGCAGGGCGCTGTATTTGTCATTAAGCACTGCATTGGTAAAAATAGCCCGCAGGATAGCAGCTTTATAACTGCGAAAGACCGTTGCGCTCATACCAGGTATAGTAGAAACCTTTCCTATCAACACCGTATTAAATCCTTTAAAGGCATATTGCCCGAATGCGTAACTGCTCAGGTTTTCGACAAGCAAAATACTAGGCACATAAACCCCTTTAGGCAACACCGGTATAATATTATTTTTCAGGAAATCGATGGCTGCCGGTACATCACTCTTTGCACAATAGGTAAAGGAGTTGACCATTGGCGGCGCCCCTACCTGGATACCACCCAGGGAATAATTGAATGACAGCTTTTCATAATGGGTATAAGTGTTTCCAAACACATCTACCCGCTGCTGTGAACCAATGGTATCATTAAAGTACAGTGGGATACCTGTTTCCTTGAAAAACAGGTAACTGCTATGCGTGGCAGGATCGGCCGGATTGTCGTTTACCACCAGCCAGTTCTGGTCGTAGTCAGGGAATTGAGTTACCTCTTCTTTACGGCAGGATACTGCACCAACGAAAGCAAGCAGGATTAGTATGTTTAATTTCAATTTCATGTCTCGCAAATTTTAGGGTACAACATTTCTAACAGGGCGAACAGGATTGGTTAAAGCCCCCTGGTTAAACTCGATGGCATAATCCGGAATAGGCGCCTGCCAGGCAGCAGCATCCATTTTTATCGATTTCAATTCAAAGGCGCCGCTGGGCACATATGTTTTTGAAGAAGCGTCGTAAGTATAATTGGGATGACGAATGGTAAAGTTATCTGCCAGCGGGTACTTCGAGTTCACACCATAACGCCTGAGATCGAACCAGCGATGTCCTTCAAAACACAATTCACGACGACGTTCTGCCCTGATAAAATCTACAAGCGCCTGATTGCTTTGAGGTAAATCTGCTATGGAAGCATTGGCGAAACGTTTAGAACGTAATTTCTGCAACTCAGTGCGGGCCAGATCATCGGAGCCCAGCATGGCCAGCGCTTCGGCACGGTTTAATACCACTTCGGCATAACGGATGTAGAACAAACAGGATACCTGTTCAGGATCGTTATACGTAGTCCAGGTACGGTACTTCGCAGGTAACCAGGCCTGGTTTTTAGTAGACCTCCTAAAGAAGGCAGTACGCCTCAGATCATTGGTCGCGAATTGATTCAGCAAGTCACCCGATGCCTTGAAGCAAGAGGCACGGTTATCATCGCCGTTATAGGCAGAAAGGGAATCATTGGCAAATACAGCAGGCATTTCATTTGAGCCCATGGTAAATATTGTTTCCGGAGAACTACGTTTTGTGAAACTGGTATTTGCTACATACTGATTGAGATCCAGGAAGTCATATCCGAGCGTTTCTATATCCTTCGCTGCATCCAAAACCTTATCGTACTGTTCGGTATATAAATAGACCCTGCTCTGCAAAGCTTTTACAGCAGCAATACCCACTCTTACCCTGGTTCCGGGATTATAGTCATTAAAGGCTTCCGCCGCCTTATCAAGATCAGCGATGATCTGATTGTAAACGACTTCATTGGAACTACGGCTGAAATATTTATCTTCTACTTTTTCGGAAACTTTAACCGGAACCCCTTCATCTGAGGCAGCGGTTTGTTTGCGGTAAGGCGATCCATAAACATTCTGAAGGTTGAAATAATAATAAGCACGTAAAAAATAACCTTCTCCTATTACCCGGTTCAAAATGGATGATTTGTTTCCATTCTTCACCATTTCTTCTGCCTGAAAAATAATAGAGTTCAATGCACCGATACGTTTATAAATCTTGCGCCAGGCTACATCCACCCAGGTTTTCTTCAGCACGTCTACATTGGGCGCCTGCATCCAGTTATGGAAATTTCCAAGCATATATAAAGAGGTCAGCTTTTCTGTTTCCGTAAAATTAACGGCGAACTGCTCACAGTCATCATCCATCACATGCAGCCAGGGCAGCGTGATGCCATCATCCGATGCCAGGGTAGACATAGTGGCCTGACTGCTGATAGTAAGCGAAAGCGGATTGATAAACGCCTCTCCTATCATCAGTTTATCAAGATCCTCCGGCGTTTGCACATAACGTTGATCCCGTGAATATTCTTCTAAAAATTTGCTACAGGACGACAGGGATAACAGTCCCAGCAGCAATAGACAACTATATATTTTGTTCATATTATCCCGGTTTTAAAATGAAAGATTAATGCTGCAGGAATAAATAGGGCGCAGCGAAAGGTTCATATTAGGTGTAGAGCCCGACTGCGTTGGATCCTGCCCTTTCAGCTTTTTACTGTTAATGGTGAAAAGATCTGTTCCGGTAAAAGAAATATAAGCCGAGTTCATTCCAATGGAATGGGCAATACGCTCATCCACATTATACCGGAAAGAAATAGACTGCAGTTTCAGATAATCGCCACTTACAACCCTGATATCAGAATTATCATACATTTCGTAAGGAGTGCCGCCAAATGCATACTGCGACGCCGGATATACATTCCACCATGGCTGGTTGGCGTTGTTAGACACATTTAATCCAGGCACATTGGTGTAGGCTTCATCACCGGGACGACGCCAGCGGTATACAAACTCTTTTCTAAGATTCTGCTGCGGGAAGGCATAGGTAGTGGCATAGCCGGAAGCCATTTTCATCAACCGTATTTTGTTACCGATAGAATAGGTAAGGTTGAATGAAAAGCCAAAATTGCGATAACCAAAGTAGTTGGACAGGCCACCCTGGATATAGGGCTCCCTGCGTCCCGATTCGGTCATCACAGCCAGGTAAACGTCTTCTTTTTTCATCTGGCTATATTGGTTTCTGTAGTCTGCTGCTTTTTCAGATTCAGCGCCATAAAATATAGGCGATCCATCCTGGTTGCTCAATCCTTTAAATTTATAGGAATAGAATGTATTAATAGCTTTTCCGGATAATTGAGCAGAACCACTCAGGAAGTCGTTATAGGTAATATTGTTGATCAATACATTGTTGCGGTTATTGACCACATTATTCAGGATCTTGTTCAGCACCTGACCCAGTTGAGGATCGATACGCCATACAAAACCTCTGCGTGACGAATTCACACCTGCGTTGTCAATAGGTGTAATACGCAAGCTCACTTCAATACCTTTGTTTTCCAGTGTACCACTATTGATCACGTACTGCTGCACACCATTGATTTCCGATACGGTTTTATTAAGGAAGGCATTGCTGGTACGTTTATAGTAGTAAGAGAAGGAACCCGACACCTTGTTTTTAAACAGGGAGAAATCAACCGCCAGATTACTGGAAGATGTTTTTTCCCATTTTAAATCAGGATTGGGAAAATTCACAATATTAGAATACGTGCTATTATAATACGGACTGGTAACCGTATTGTCTTTGATGACCATATAGGAAGATTGTCCGGGCAACATATTGCCCTGCCATCCCCACGAAGCTCTTAACGCCAGATCACTGATCCAGGAAGTTTCCTTCACCAATTCCTGCTTCATATTCCAGCGGCCGGAGATGGCCCAGATAGGCAGGAAACGATTGTTGGTTCTGGAGCCGAACAAATTAGACTGCTCGCCCCTGATATGTACATTCACAATATAGCGGTCTTTCCAGCTATACCCTGTAGTACCATACCAGGCAAGCTCGTTCGTCAGCTGCCGATCGAAACTACCCAATGCATCTTTTGTAGACATCCATTGCTGATAATAGCCGGTGTAGGTGGCAGGCACTATATCGAAATAGCCACCCATTTCCGGGAAATAGCCCCTGCGAGTGATATTAAAGCCTTTGTATTCCGAAGACTTCAATTCAATACCGGCAGAAGCCATAATTATATGACTTCTGTAAGCCCCCAAAGCAGTGGTGTAGTTGGTTTGTAATCTTGCCGTATAATTTTTGTTACGGGTGTCGGACCGCTTCATTTCGCCGCCAACGGGGCTCATGTCGTTTCTCGTAGCCTGATCTGCCCTAAGATTAAAAATGTAAAAGGTATTTTTGGTATAGTATGTTTCATTAGTATTATTAGTAATACCAAAAGCCAGTGTTCCTTCTACATTTAACCCGGTAGTTATTTTGTACCTGATAAAGCCTTTGATATTCGAGGCATTGGTCTCCATATTATTGCCACTATTCGCCTTTTCATTCAGGATATTGTAATTATAATACAGGAAATTGTTGTATTTCGGATAATAAAACAGGCTTCCATCCGTGTTATAAACAGGCACGGTACGGCTCATGTTATAGGCATAGTTCATTATCCCCAGGTCGGAAGGCGTATAAGCCCTGGTAGAAAAATTGCCGGAAAAAGAAAACTGTGCTGAGAACTTTTTATAATCGGCAGTAAGATTCAGCATTGAAGAATAACGCTTATTGTTCTCGTCTTTAATAACACCATCTTCATTGGTGTAACCAAGAGAAGCATAGTATTTTATGTTATTTGCACCGCCAGACAAACTCACGGTATGGCTTTGCGCCAAAGAATTCCGCGTTACTGCACCTAACCAATCGGTATTTATGGTGGCATAATAATCAGAGCGTTGTTTAAACGTTGCATAGTCTATATTGCCTGAATAATAGTCCTGCAATGCCTGCTCATAGCCGGCCCATTGGGTAACATTGCTATATTGAATACCACGTTCAAACAATTCTTTCGACACATCCATACGCTCCTCCGAATTCATCATATACATGGTTCTGTCGGAGTATTTTGGTCTGCGCGCAAAACTTGTTGTTCCGTTGTAATTGATGGTGGGTTTACCACCCTTACCTTTTTTGGTAGTAATTACGATAACACCATTGCCTGCCTTTGCACCATAAAGCGCGGTAGCAGAGGCGTCTTTAAGCACATCTATCTGGTCTATATCTTCGGGGTTAAGGCCAGCGATGGCGTTACCCAACAGGTTTACGAAATCAAGATCATTTAAACGCTGTGGATCTACGTTAACGGGATCTGTCAATACAATACCGTCCAGTACCCATAAAGGTTCCCTGTTACCCAGAATGGTAGAGGTTCCCCTGATCCTCAGCCTGGGTACCGCACCTACCTGGCCCGAGTTCTGCATAAAGGTCATTCCCGGCACGCGGCCTTCCAGCATTTTATCGAGCTTGTTGACCCCGGCAGTCATGATATCCTCCATTTTAACAGTTGTAGCGGCACTGGTCAAATTCCTTCTGTCAATCGTTTGATAACCGGTATTCACAACCACTTCTACATTGTTTATCTGTTGATCGGATATCTTCAGATAAATGGTCAGTCCCGGCGTTTTCAGCAACGATGGTGTTACACGAATCGTTTGCGACACGAATCCCACATAGGAAATAACCAGCATATCATTTTCCGACACTTCGGCAAAGCAGGTACCGTCGGGGCCCGCTGAGAAGCTTTTGCCTGTTGTTTTATTCAGTATGGTGGCATCGGCAAGCGGCGCATTGGTACTATCGGCCACCTTCAGCCTTAAAATAATACCACGATCAGGAGCCAACGCCTGCACTACCTGCGGAAGTGCTTCCGATGCTTTTAATGATACCTGGATCGTTTTGTCCAGGATAGCATATTGAAAAGGCTGACGCGCGAAAGCAATGTCCAGAAATTGCTGTAACGGTATGTTTTCAGCAGAGATGTTGATGGGCTTAGCCCTGGAAAAGATCTTTTCCTCATAGAGAAAAACATAACCTGTTTGTTTTTTTACAGCAGCGAATACTTCCTGAAGGCGTAGATCCTTACCGGAAAGGGATACCGACTGCGCTGAGCCTGAAGCATACGCCGACATGCACATGGTCAGTAGCAGAAAAGAAAGTAATCTCATAATTCTCAACATTTGGTCGGGTAGCCTGAACATAACTGCTGCCTGACAACGTCTTAAACCGGTAAATAAAACCAACCGGCTACTAACAGGGGATGGGGGCAGTGCATGTAAAAAAGAGCTACCGAAAGCAGTTTTTTGCATAATTTAGATACTGTTTTGGTTGTTTACGAAACGGGTTCCACACCTTTTTGATCAGCCTGAGCATTACCGTCACGATGCCAGTCGTGGCGGTTTACTTTTAAAAGGCAGATCAAACTATTTTAAGTGATGAGTTCATGAAGAAGCTCATCCGAACATGCTTATAATCCGGATGCTTCATAGGTAAGACCAGGTATCAGGGTAAAATAATTAACCGGTGCCCATCGAGCCGGTAATGAATACGGAAACGGTCAAAAATACCCAACAGTTGGTTCAGCGACACGTTAGCGGACATTTCACCGCCAAGCTGAACATCTGGTAAAGATTTCTCATAAATAACTTCTATATCATACCAACGTTCCAGCTGGCGCATTACAGTGGAAAAATCAACTCCGGAGAAATTAAAGACTCCATTTCTCCAGGCAGTTACAGTACGTGTATCCACATCTTTAACCACCTTTATATCGCCTCTTTGGGCAGCCTGGTTTATACCGGGCTGCTTATCGTCGGTTATAAGATTTTTAATCTGGGCCTGCTGGCCGGGCTTCAAAACTGCCGTCTGAGGGTTGGCACCGCCTGCAGCAGCCGAAGGTAAAGTAACAGCTACAGCCCCTTCCAGCAAGGTGGTACGTATCAGCGCTTCATTTTCATAAGCATTAACATTAAACTGCGTACCAAGAACCTGTATTTCCGCCTTATTGTTGACATTTACAATAAAAGGCGCACCTGCATTCTTTACCACCTCCAGGTAGGCTTCTCCCTGTAATTCTATCCGCCGTTCGCCTCCGGCAAATACGGTAGGATAGGTAATAGAACTGGCAGCATTGAGCCACACCTTTGTTCCATCGGGCAATAAAAGCTGAAACTGCCTGCCTTTAGGCGTTTTCATGGTATTGAAGAGCACTTTGCTGCTTTCTCCCTCATATACAAGTTTACCAGCTACTACGCGCGCCGCAGCACCCTCCTGGAGGGCAACTGTAGTTCCATCAGGAATACTATCGAGCAATATTTCTCTCCCATCAGACAAAGTAAGAATAGCCCCTTCCCTGCCCGGCGCCACCAAAGAAGCAGTTTCCGCGACCGGGTTACTGGTACCTTTTTTCTCCTGGTGAAACCATAACCAGGCAGCACTTATGAATAATAAGCTAACCGCAGCTACAGCCCACCAGCGGTGCAGCTTACGAACGGGAGCCATTTGCTTTTTTCCGCCAACAAGTCGTATAAACTTGTCGAATCCACCCGGAACATCATAACTGGTAAAACGCTCCATTTTTGCAGCCAGCCCGGTTTCATCCTGGACAGACCTGTAAAGCTGAAGATTTTCCGGGGCCGCCTCCAGCCATGTATGAAGCTTCGCCTGCTCCTCATCGGTAAGAGCTGTTTCCTGGATAACCTTGAATAATATGGTTGTAATGTTGCTCAATGAAGCAGTAGTTTGAACGCTAATACTATAAAAACACCTGAAACAAGTAACGGTAACAAAAAAATAAAAGTTTTTTTTAGTCGAAAAGCCAGGGTAACAGTATAAGGAGCACAGCAGCAGAATCCAGGCCGTCTTTTTTGCCCAGCGCATCACGCAATGCAGCCGTTGCCCTTGCTTTCCGCATCTTTAAAGAGTCTTTACTGATAGACAGGCGTTCCGCCGCCTCCTGGTGACTGAGACCATCGCGATACACGAGATTGAGTACATCACGGTATTTCGAAGGCAAACGATCGATTGCATTATATACCAGTTGCAACAGCTCCGCTTCAAAAATCCTGGATTCCACAGAACTCTCTACCGGCAACTGCGTTTCTTCCGTCGCTTTCCGATGCCCTTCGCGCACTTTCTGATGCCTGAGATAGTTGATACATTGATTCCGTGCCGATGTATACAGGTAGGCCCGGGCCTTATCCCCATTGTTGAGAAGCTCTTTCCGCTCCCAAAGACTGGTGAGACAACGGGTGGCTATGTCCTCGGCTTCTGCTTTATTCCCGGTAATACCTTCCGAAAAATAACATAGAGGCCGGAAGAACCTGAGAAAGAATTCTTCTATTTCCCACTCCCGTCCAGCGGGTGGAAATCCAAAATCGTCGTAATGGTAAGCTGGCAGTTGTATAAATGAAACAATTTGTATTGCGAAGTTAGGCTCTATCCGGATAATTTAGCCTGTTACGCTTCACAAAGAAGCCCCAACCTGTTGTTGAGGCGCTTTACTATAGGCACCAGCCTTCTGACTGGCTTAAACCAACAAACCTACAAAAACACTTTCTTCCCCGTTTCCGCCGCCTTATAAATCGCATCCACAACACGCATGTCTTTCAACCCTTCCTCTCCCGTAATATGCGCCGGCAATGGCGCTCCAGCCAATATCTGCTTACCGATAGCGTCTATCTGCGTTGCCTGCTGGTTGATAACAGGGAAATTCAGCTCCCCCTTACTGGTCTTTCCTTTAAAAGGTCCGTAACTCAAAGCAGGACTTAACTCAAAACTCCCACTATCTGCCACAGCATAAAGCCGGTCTATATTAAACCCATAAGAAGTTGTGCTCGTAGTACAGGCGCCGGAACCAAATTCCATCTGCCACAGGATGGTTTCTTCTACCTGGGAAAAACGTTTCTTATTATGAACAGGACCAAACTGCGCAGTCACGGCAACAGGCTCCTCTCCCAATATGTAACGGCATGCCTGAATAGGATAAATACCCAGGTTGATAAGCGCACCACCACCGCTTATCGCCTTCCGCACATGCCACTCCTTACGATTGTTAATATCAAATGTGGCATCCACCGTATCATTAAGATCAAAGGTTCTATAACCCAGCGACGCTTCTATCATACGCACCTGCCCAAACACGCTCTCCTGCCCCAGCCTCTTGAGCTCTATATGTGTAGGCTCAAAATGCAAACGGTAACCAACAGCAAGATAAACACCCGCTTTTTCACACGCGGCAATCATCTCTTCGCAATCCTTCGCATTGGTGGCCATAGGCTTCTCCGTGATCACATGCTTCCCCGCTCTCGCCGCCCGGATGGCATATTCCTTATGCAAACCATTAGGCATGGTAATATAAACAAGCTCTATATCCTTGTTCTTCGCTATTTCATCAAACCGCTCATAGCTGTAAATATTCTTGTCAGGAATATGATACTTCGCCTGCCACTTCTTTGCTTTCTCCGGCGTACCCGTTACAATCCCCGCCAACTCACAATACTTCGATTCCCGCAAACCTTCCGCCATGAGATTAGCATAATTACCCAATCCAATTAAAGCAACACGAAGCTTTTTCCCAGCGTACCCGGACGATAAAATCCCAGGCCGGCCGATCGCTGGCAAGGTCAAAACCCCTACGCCAATACTGAATTTTTGCAGAAAAGAACGCCTGGATAAATAGGTCATGCGCTATTAGATTTTGGCTTAAGATACAAACAGGAGCAAGCACTCCCGCGTTAAAAAATTGATAAAGCCCCCACTGCAACTTCACCGATTCACATACCTATCTGGCATGGGCGAATGCCTCACATGTGAGACCCAACATGTGAGCAAATATTTAAATACTATTAAAAAATGCAAATAATAAGAGGAGCATTAGGATAAAACAAATAAATCCCTAATCTTTGACTTGGTTTTTCATAGGATATTGGATTTTAAAACGGGGTCGGATTTCTATCCAGACCCCTCTTTTTTTAACGGCGCCGCAGTAACCCGGGCCGCGTCTTCCATAACTCCTTTACATAAAGAAATGTAAGCAAAGGAATTGTCAGCAGGTTCAGGCGATTCAACTGGTAAGCTGCAGGAAAATCCAGGTGCAAACAGGCCGAGATGCCTCTTAATACTCCACAGCCATAACAATCCCTCCCCGTAATATTCTTAAACAGGCAAAGCGTAAAATGCCCGTTCCCGCTGCAGTGATCCACCTGGAACAGCAACACGGGAACGAGCAGCCATAAAATAAAAAGTAACTTATTTCCTGACAAGTAACCTTCCTTCTCCATCTCTGTAGTTCCCCATAATTATTATGATCAGGTCTATCAAAGCCCAGATACCGCAACCACCCAGGGTTAGCAGCTGAACAATAGCGATCCCCGTCCTTTTAGTATAAAAACTGTGCGCACCAAATGTGCCTAAGAAAAAACAAAGCAACAAGGTTGTAAGCCAGTCATAGCCCTCGCCACCGGCATAAGGCCCTACAGTAGGCTGTGTCTTGAAATTAGCTGTAGGCACGCCACATTTAACGCATACAACAGCCTTGTCATCAATTTCAGTTCCGCAGTTTGAACAAAACATAATTTAGGGTTTTAAATTTCCGTGCATTATAATGATAAATACTTAAACCATTTATAATCGCAGGGAAGAAAATCCAACCGTTCACAACAAATACGGCCACCAGGCATCTCTGCCGGCGATCATCAGCCCGGAGAAAACCTGATAAATATCAGGCTTGTTATTTAAGACCGTATTTCTATTAAATTAGCACCGTTTTTAATAGCACAAACAAACTCGCAGCGGGCTGTTAAACACGCATCTGTGACTGCTTTTGAATAAAAAGGCGTGTTCTTTACCGCATACAACAATTGCAAACATTTATATCCAGGATATGATCAGAATCAAACACGTGTGTCTCTTCACAATCGTATTTCTAACATTCTCATCCTGTAAAGAACAATATATTATATCGGGGAAAGTAACCGACTTTTCTGGATCACCGCTGGACAGTGTCACCGTGAGACTTAAAAACAGGGCTTTTAACGACCTGTATGAAACAAGATCCGATAGTGCCGGCAATTACACGCTGAAAGTAAAAAAAGGCAACTATTACTGCCTCTATGCAATAAAACTATCCGATTACCGGGTAACCAGGCTTGAATACTGGGCCTGGAATGTTCCCGTCTACGGGAACCTCGTCATCAATCCCCAGTACGATAAAATGGAAATCTATGGAGTGAATGTATTTGAACCACAAGTCACCCCACAGGAAACCTATATGATCTACTTCAGACCCATGAGCCTGTTTAAAGGCATCCAGCTCATGGAAGCTCAAAAAGTAGATAAAAAAGCTTACGAGCAGGCCAAACGCACCGAAGAGCTTTTAAACGAAGATAAAATAGTGGATATCTCTCCTGCAACCATAACAGCAGGGGAATTATCGGTTGAAATAAACGGGACAAAAGCCCGGATTGTAGGGATCAATAAGATCAGCGAGTACGGAAGAGGAAAAATAATGTACGGGTATATGGTACAGGTCGTAAAACCCGGTAACAATGAAAAATCAAAATACGACAGAATATCCATCACATTACACTCAGCAGAAACCGGCGAAACCGGGAAAAGCGAAGCATTTATCAAAAAATAAAAAACAAGCAGTTCTTACCATTCCCGCCACTCATCGGCCACTCCGGCCCCATCGGCGTAGTTTGCCGGGTTTAAACCAGCCGCAACGGTGATCCGGTCTATCAGCTCACACAGATCTTCACGCTCACCGGTCTCGATCAGGTCCTCTACTTCTTCATTTAACTCGTTAAGCGATAAAATGGCTGTTTTAAACAGCTCCACTTTATTGTTCTCCTCCGCGTCCTCCCCTAATTCAATCAGGCTTGCGATTAAAGTATCGAATATGTCCTGGGCTTTGTTACAATTTTCGGGGGTATACTGTTCCAGTCCATCATCATAGCTATCCCGCCAATTCTCAAAGGGATAATAATTCTTTATTGCTTCCAGCTGTTCTTTATAAGCCATATGTTCAACTTCTAATAGGCTCAAATATACCCTAAATGCATCATCTTCCGGCAGGCTTAAAAGAAGTAATTGCACTTTTCCCCGGGGGCTGATTATAAAGAAAAGCTGCCCCATAACGGAGCAGCTTTTCTTTATAATCAAAAGGCGATTAAAGATCCCGCCTCTGTTATTATTTTGTTACGCCCGAATCATCCACCTTAACTACCTGTCCGTTGATCACTACATTTTCAAACTGCATGTCCTTCACATGATCCACCTTAACAGGCGTATTAACACCACCGAAGTTACAGTTAACAAGTTTCAGGTTCTGAACCGGTGATTCCTTGTACGCCTTTACATTAACAGCATAATTGCCGCCATGCGTTACCTCCAGGTTTTCTATCCAGATATTCCGGATGGTGGGCATAAACTTACCAGGGTTCTCATAAAACATATTACAGGAGATCGCAGCCTCTTTATAAACCCCTACCTTAATGTCTTTCGCAAAAATATTCTCGATGATACCGCCCCTGGAAGAGCTGGTTTTAATCCGTATTACGATATCCAGGTCGGGACTGCTCAACTTGCAGTTGATCGCATAAATATTACGGGCGCCGCCGGCAATTTCACTTCCAAGTGTAACACCGCCATGCCCGTCTTTCATTTCACATCCTTCTATGATATGATTCTCTGCCGGCCTGCCAAAACGCCTGCCATCTTCATCCCTGCCCGCTTTAATGGCAATGCAGTCGTCACCGGTATCGAAATAACAGTTCTTGATAAGCACGTTTTTACACGCGTCCGGATCGCATCCGTCTGTATTGGGACCATGAGAAATAATACGCACACCTTCTATGGTAATATTCTCACTCATCACCGGGCTTACAAACCACATGGGTGAATTGATCAGTTTCACACCGGATATCAGGAGATTCTTGCAGTGATAAGGCTGTATCATATATGGACGCAAATAATGCCCTTCTCCAAACACCCGCTGGCGGGGATCAACATTAGCTTTCATAAGCGCATGCAGGCTATCCCTGTCCTTTTTCTGGTGAGGCATGCCCTCTTTCCATCCATGCTCCTTCTTGCCTTTCCAGCTCCACCAGTAATTATCATTGGCGTTGCCATCGATAGTACCGCTGCCGGTGATAGCAATATTTTCCTCTTCATAAGCATATACCTGCGGAGAAAAGTTCATACAGTCCATCCCTTCCCATCTTGCCAGCACCAAAGGATAGTCTTTGGTATCACGGCTGAATACAATAACCGCCCCTTCTTTTAAATGAAGATTTACATTACTCTTTAAGTAAATAGGACCGGTGAGAAATGATCCCGCAGGCACTACAACCCTGCCGCCGCCATCTTTATGACAGGCTTCAATGGCCTTTTTAAAAGCGTCCGTATTCATGGTCCGTTTGTCGCCCTTTGCTCCAAAGTCGGTGACTACATAATCTTTGTCTTTGAATACAGGCGCTTTAATAAGCTGCCGCACCTGCTCCATTTCTTTTAAAGGCTCCTGTACTGACTTCCATACTTTTGCCGTTTCCTGTGCAGTGGAAGAGGTCGTTAAACCCATTCCAACAGCTACAAACAACAGGCAAGCGCTAAAACATTTCCGATACATTTTCATCTGCATTCTATTTGCTTATATAAGACTGAAACTTAAAAGCATCATTTCTAAGAGTAACCTCCCGGAGAACATCCTCCAGGAAGGCGCTTAAGGTAGCGCTTTTTTAGAAATTGCCGGTTCGGGAAGGCTTAAATTAACGCAGTCTTAGGCACTTCACACGCGAAACAGGTTCATCCAACAACACATTGCCAGCCTGTTATTTTCAATATCTTCGCATGATCCTCAAGCGCTCAACGAACACGATATTTGTATAACGGGCCCTGCAGCAACCGTTAAGACATGCCTGCAAGGCATCTCTTAACCTGAAAAGGGCGCATCAACCAACAGGAAAAAATCATGCAGAAAGGAAACAGCTTAAATATTTTCAAACGTTTTTTCCAATCGGGAGCAGCCTCGGGCATTATCATTTTCAGTTGTGTGATCTTATCGCTTATCCTGGCAAACAGCGCCCTGGGAGCAGGCTTACAGGCGTTACTAAATACCAGCCTGGGGTTCAGCAATAATAGCATACATCTACGCTATCCCGTTCAACTCTGGATCAACGACGGATTAATGGCCATCTTTTTCCTGATGGTAGGCCTGGAAATAAAACGCGAAATGATAGCCGGCGAATTAGCTACGCCACAAAAAGCGTTATTACCTATCCTGTGCGCCATTGGCGGGGCGCTAACACCAGCCCTGATCTATTTTATCATCAATCAGAACACTCCAACAAAAAACGGATGGGGCATTCCTATGGCAACAGATATCGCCTTTGCACTTGCTATCATCAGCATGTTGAGCAAACGCGTACCCTCTTCCTTAAAGGTGTTCCTCGCAGCATTGGCGATTGTAGATGATCTGCTGGCAATTTTAGTGATCGCCTTTTTTTACGCAGGCGATTTGCATATGAACTACCTGGCTTATGCAGCAGGCGTTGCAGTATTACTCTTTATACTAAACCGGCTTAAGGTCACCAAACTGGTATGCTATCTTATTCCCGGCGCCTTCATGTGGTATTTCATCCATCATTCAGGTATTCACGCAACGATCGCAGGAGTGGTTACTGCCATGTTCATTCCGGCTACAACAACAGCAAATGCCCCTTCGCCACTGGAACGGCTTGAGCACCTACTTACCACACCCGTCAATTTCATCATCGTACCACTGTTTGCATTCGCAAACACTAATATACAATTTGAAGCAGGCATGCCGGAAGGGCTAGCCTCCCCTTTAGGTCTCGGTATTATAGGCGGACTGCTGATAGGAAAACCGGCAGGTATTCTGTTTACCTCTTTCATAAGCACCAAAACGGGCATAGCAAAGCTGCCCGAGAACGCCAACTGGAAACATCTTGCCGGCTTAGGACTGCTGGCAGGCATAGGATTTACCATGTCCATCTTTGTGGCATTGCTTTCCTTTTCAGATAACTTACTGATAGCAGAAGCAAAGTTTTCGGTGCTTTGCGCCTCGCTGTTATCTGCCACATTGGGCTACTTCCTGCTCAAAGCCGGAACCCGGCACAATCAATATTAAAGAGGATATTCAGTCGCTACAAACGAAGAATTGTTGTAACGCAACGTACCATTCCATTTGCCGGTGATAGTATCCCTGGCGCCGGTGGCAGCATTTTTAAAGATCGCTTTAAAAGAACACCTGATCGTATACCTGTCTATTTTAGAATCGATCACAACACGCGACCTTGCAGGTACAGATACATTCAGGTCATGACTATCAGCGATCAGGTAAGGCAACTCAACCTCTTTGCCCGACAGCGTAAACAGCCTTGTATCAACACTATACCCCTGGTTACTATACCAGTTGGATGGCACAGGCACCTTCACCGTATCTAACAGCAATCCCTTAGGAGCGGTCTCACCATTTGAAAGCGTAAACAGCGAACGTTTGGTCAATGAACTATAGTCAGGGCTCATTTTCTGCTCTGAAATATTATTTCCATAATTACTGAACTCGCCGCCGGCAAGGTTCAGCTTTACAGTATCTATACCATCGCCGCTTGCCAGCGAATAAGTTATTTCTTCCAGTTGATAGGAACCCGCCTCCTCATCCGGCGTACCGGTTTCAGGGCCACCGGAATTTTTACTGCATGAAAACAAGACGGCAGCGGCAATAAGAAGGATAGCGTATTGGTAAAGGCTTTTCATCGTTATTCTGTATATGTACCGCCTAAAAATAAAAAAAATACATCATATATCATCTAACTGTTTTCCTACCTCAGCAGCCTTAATCCACTTAATACTACCAGCACCGTGCTGCCTTCGTGTCCCACCACGCCTTCCGGCAGGTTAATAACGCCTCCCACGAAATTTAATATGATCATGGTAACCGCAACGGCTATGGCAAAGCAGATATTCTGCTTAATGACTTTACCAGTTCTTCTGCTAAGCCTGATAGCAAAAGGTATTTTTTCAATGTTGTCTTTCATTAAAATTACATCCGCAGTTTCTATGGCTACATCGGTCCCGCCCGACCCAATGGCAACGCCAACAGAAGCCGTCGCCAATGCAGGCGCATCATTCACGCCATCTCCTACCATTACCACTTTACCATACTTCGCCTCTATTTGCTGAACAACCTCTACCTTGCCGGCAGGCAGTAACTCCGAATAAACCAGGCCAATACCCGCCTGGTCGGCTATAGCCCTGGCGGTAGCTTTTGAATCACCTGTAAGCATAAATACTTTAATGCCCATATCCTTCAATTCTTTCACCACTTTTACAGCCTGCTCACGAATACTATCCTGTACAGTTAAAATACCCGGCAATTGCCCGTTACCACTTACATAAATAACGGTTTTCCCGTTAGCCTCGAGCTGGCTGATCACTGTTTCCTGTTCAGCCGATAGCGTCATATCCTTTATAACTTCCCGCTTTCCAATGATATATTTTATACCCCCCAGCACTCCGGTAACACCCACGCCATGCAAAGCCTGCAGATCAACCGGCCGTTCCAGCAACAATCCTTTCTCTTTTGCCGCCTGTATCATTGCCTTTGCAATAGGATGCTCCGAAAGCGTTTCCACAGAAGCCGCTATCCGCAATAATTCCGCTTCTGCAATATCCCCGAAAGGTATGATATCCATAACCCTGGGCCGGCCTATAGTGAGGGTGCCGGTTTTATCGAAAGCTACCGCCTTAACATCACCTATATTCTGCAAATGTGCACCACCCTTGAAAAGCACGCCGTTCCTGGCAGCATTTGAAATAGCAGATAATATGGCCGGCATGATAGAAGCAACCAATGCACAGGGCGAAGCCACCACCAGGAAGATCATTGCCCTGTAAACGGTATCCTGCCAGTTCCAGTGCAGCAGTAAAGGCGGTATAAGCAGAAACAGCATGGCCCCTCCTATCACTCCTTTGGCATATATGCTTTCAAATTTTTCTACAAATTGCTGGCTGGGCGGCTTTGTATGCTGCGCCTCCTGAACAAGCCCGATGATCTTTGATATCATGGTCTCCCGCGCCAGCTTCGAAACACGCACCTCCAACGCCCCCTGCCCGTTGATGGTCCCCGAATAAACCTCTTCTCCCTTCTGCTTGTCAACCGGAATAGATTCCCCCGTAATGGAAGCCTGGTCAACAGCAGAGCTGCCCGCAATGATAACACCATCAGCAGCAATCCTTTCCCCCGGGCGCACCAGGATAACATCACCTACTTTCAGGTCTTCGATTTTTACAACCTCTTCCCGGTCGCCTCTCAGCACCACTGCTGCTTCCGGACGAAGCTGCATCAATGCCTTTATATCTTTATTGGTCTTTTCCATGGTATACCCTTCCAGCGTACCGCTAAGGGCAAAAATGAAGATCAGAATGGCGCCGTCCATCCAGTAACCGATCGCAGCAGCCCCCAGGGCAGCAATAACCATCAGCAGATCCACGTCCAGCTTGTGCGCTTTAAACAACGCCTCCAGCCCCTCGTAGGCCTTCTGGTAACCTCCTGTGATATAAGCCAGCGCAAACAAGATGACCGCCGGCGTCTGAAAATTGTTCCGCCCGGCCTGCCAGGCCAGAATGATAAACAACAAACATAACCCTGTTACAATAGCCTCTCCATGTCTTTGCCATAGATTCCGTGAATACCCGCCTGTATTTTGTACAATAGAACTATCCGCCATAACTGTATCTTTTAAGAGCTCCCGCAAAGTTACCCGGCAACCCGGCGGCAAAACAGGTAAAAAAGCGACGTATTTTGGTAACTTTGGTGATGACCTCAACACAATTATTCAGAGATGTGGAAGTGAGTGTAAAAGACCTGGCTTCCAACAATTCCGGGCTTCACAAGCATCATTACTTCGAGCTCATTTATGTGTTGGAAGGAACCGGCATCCATAATATCAACAACAACCACTACCAGTTCGCCGAAGGCGACGTATTCCTGTTAACGCCCGAAGATGCCCACACCTTCCATGTTTCATCGTTCACCAGGTTTTGCATTGTTGATTTTACAAAAGGCTTTTTTACCAAGAAAGCAAACCGTCAGGAAGAAAAAATGGATGTAAGCGACTTCTTCAAACGGCTGGAATACATCTTTCATAACCATCATAATGTAGCCGGCAGCATTATAGCCGATGACGACCGGCCTATCTTCAGATCACTGATCCGCCAGCTGATAGAAGAAAACACCAAAAAACAGGCCTTTGAGGAAATCATCACCCAGAATATCGTTTTTTTACTACTCCATTTCATCGCAAGGCATATCCAGCAGCGAAACATACAGTTTCATAAAACGCAAAACGCCAGAAGTACCATCCACGAGATCACCGCCTACATCCAGCAGCATATCTACGATAAAGAGCTGCTGAAAGTAGAAAACCTGGCTGCACAGTTCAACAAATCACCGGACCACCTGAGCAGATACTTCAAAAGCGAAACAGGCAACACCATTAAAGACTATATCACCCGCTACAAGCTGAACCTCATTGAAACACGCCTGAAATACAGCGACCTCACCATTGCAGAAATAGCCGATGAAATGAACTTTACAGATGAAAGCCACCTCAACAAAACTTTCAAAAATGTATTCGGTAAAACAGCCCGGCAATATAAAATGGATTGCCTGAGATGATTTAATTTGACGTAGCTTTAACTCCGTCTCCAAACCATCAACCCAAACCAAACTATGCGCACAGGAATCGACACTCAAATGGTACGTGACCACTACCAGCGAATGACAAATGAAGAACTTATCCGTACCGCAACACAGGATGCAGCAGGACTAACACCCGAAGCCCGCGACATCGTCAGAGAAGAGCTTGAAAAACGCCGGCTCGACACCAGCATTTTCAAGGCCGTTCAGGCACAAAACCAAAGCCTTACGATGGAAGAACTGGATAAGTATTGCGAGATCATCCGCTCACTCGACTGCCCGGTATGCCAGGCCTCGTACACAAAACTCAATGCAACCATGACCAGTGAGGTAATGAGTCTGCTGATCTTTACACAATGGAGCAAAAAACTGAAAATTGCCTGCCCCGGCTGCCTCGACAAAGCCAACAATGACGCTTTGCTCAAATCGGCACTGACAGGCTGGTGGGGATTCCCCTGGGGACTCATCAGAACGCCGATAGCTATTGCACGGAACATCAAAAACAAAAAGACCAACCACCTCGATACTCCCAACGATTTTTTAAGAAGTTTTACGATGGCGAACATCGGCCTTATTGAAAGATATAAAGAAGATAAAGCAAAACTGCAGCAGGTGATCATGGGTAAATAAACATAGGCGCTGTGCGACAGCCTGCATTGCGGTATATGGACGGGGTTATTCCAAAAGATCGAAGACCCCTTCATTCTGAATGATCATCATTCCCTGCCGGTCATTCGTGATGCCTTCCGCCAGCGTATAAGGATAGCGGGGGACAGCACCTTCCATAACAGTCGGCAGGTACCTGAATAAAGTATCCGGAGATCCGGCTCTGAGCACCTCCCCTACTTCTATAATATGGGTCGACACCACGAACACACAATTACGGTACAAGCCGAAAGCTTTTGTCACAGATAAAGTGGCATCGAACGCATCCTTTACATTGGTGCCTTTGAACAGCTCGTCGAAAACAACAACCAGGTTTAACCCTTTACTCACCTGCTCTGCCACTTTCTTTACACGTAACACCTCCGCATAAAAATGGCTATAGCCCTGGTTCAGGTTATCAGCAACATTTATAGAGGTAAAGAGCCCGTCACGAACAGAAAATTGCATATTGGTTACCGCCACAGGGAAACCCATATGGCCCATATAAAGCGCTATTCCCAACGACTTCATGAGGGTTGACTTGCCAGCCATATTGGCGCCGGTAAGAAATAACAGGTTGTGATTACGATTAAAATACAAACTGTTGGCGACACCTTTCTTCAAAGCAGGATGACGCAATCCTTCCGCTTTTATAACATTTTCATTTCTGTCCAGCGCCTTTGCATAGCAGAAACCCTGTTCGCTCGCCACAGCAGCTACAGCAATACAAAGGTCGACCTTATATACCAGCTCCAGCAGTTGTTCCATTTCTTTTTGAAATACCTGCCTTAGCAGATGATGACGCTTCGCCAGTTCCGGAAACGATACCCGCTCCTTGTTATCCCAACAACCTATCCAACTCAACCGCTGATCCGCTGCCAGCTTTTTTACCAATGCCCATTCCTGCGGATCAGGATAATCGTCCAGGGTGGGTAACAACCTGAAAACCCTTTGCAGTAGCGATGTAGCAGCGTTAATGCCGGTTACCAGCCGGCCATATCTTTCGTCGCGGGTAGCAGCAGCTAACACCTTCTTTTGCAACAGGCCCATGAACAGGACCGGGAATGGCCCCTCACCTGCAGAACCAAGATATGCTTCCGCATCACGGAATCCCGCACTTTCCAATGAAAACCGGAGCCCCTTCTCCTGGTAATATCGGAACATTGCCGACCTGCGGTTAATAGCATCCGCATCCGTCAGCGGATGACGGAACATTTCATCGAGCAACCTTTCGGCTCCTGAGGTTTGTACTTTATTAAAAAGACTAAACAATGACCTGGGATTGTATTTACCCGTCAGATTCAGATCTTCCAGCGTTTGTTTGTCGGTTATAAACTCCTTCATCAGTTTCAATATTTGCCTGTTGCCCCGTTATGTAATAGCTCTAGTATTCCTTCATTTTCGATAATAATCATACCATGCCTGTCGGCAGTAACACCTTCCTCGAGCCGGTAGGTATATACCGGCGTATTCCCGTTCATGTGCGTAGGCAGGTATAGATAACGGATCGTATCACATTGCTCCTTAAGTACACCGGCTGCTTCTATAATATGGGTGGAAATAATGAATACGCTGCCGGCCTTCCGGGCAAAGCCTTTGGTAATACCAATCGTTGCCTCATAAGCATCTTTCACATTGGTTCCCCGGAACAATTCATCAAAAATGACAAACAGCTTTTTCCCTGCCGCCAATTCCTTAGCTACCTGTTTCACGCGTAAAACTTCTGCATAGAAATGACTGGCTCCCATCCCGAGATTATCGGGTAAATTAATGGTAGTGTACATGCCGTCGAACACGGTAAATTCCATAGAAGCAGCAGGCACGGGCATCCCCACATGAGCCAGGAACAATGCAATACCAACAGACTTCATAAAGGTAGATTTACCTGCCATGTTCGCCCCTGTAAGAAACAACACATTACCTGAGGCATCTGTTTCCAGGCTGTTGGCCACGGCATTAGGCACCAAGGGGTGATACACTTCCTGTAGCTTCCAGGTATTGCCTCCCGGCGGTAGCACAACAGGATAACAAAATTGCTGTGCTACCGCCACTTTTGCTACGGCAATATATACATCTATCCTGTACAGGAAGCGGAAGAGTTCATTCACCATTTGACGGCTCCTGAACCGGAGCAGGCTATCCAACTCCACAAACGCGTGGTTGGGAATGGATGCCTGGTATTTGAAAACCGGCGCCAGCGCAGGATCGTTCATTACCATGTGTATTGTTGCCAGCTCCTGCCGGAAGAAAGCTTCTTCTGGCAATTGCAATTGCTGCAACAACGTATTACATTCGTGAAACAGGCTTACAGTAGCGCGTATTCCCTTGTGAATATCTTCCAGCCTGGTGTCCCTGGCTACCATATTCGCTATCCTGCCCGCTACAGAGGTGTTATCACCAGAAAGCCGTGTCCGTTCATCCGTATCAGACAAATAACGTTCTGCCAGATCGAAATGAGCCACTGTAAAAGGAAACGATTGTCCTGACGCCGCCAGTTCGTTTATAATGTTTATCCGGCGGTTGATGGTGGTAACATCCGACAAAGGATGACGGAACATATCTTCCAGCAGGGCTGCCCCGCCACGCGTCACACATCCATTGAACAACTGGTACACAGATGCACCACCCCGCGCAGCCAATATACCCAGATCGTCCAGGGTTTGTTTATCGGTTATAAATGCCATGACAGTTTATTTTCTTTTGCGGCGAAGCAACAATACAGTACCAAACAATACCAGTACACCCGGCAGTATCCACAGGCAAGCCGTACGTAACATCTTAACCTGCTCCTTTGACACCAGCACCCTGGTATCTATAGCAGACGGGCGACTCGTAAAAATCGGGAACTCGCCATAACTCAGCCAGCTGAACACTGCCGTATTGAATAGGAAGTTGATGGAACGTACATTAAAGCGCTGCTGCTCTTTATTGGCGAGAAAGTCGGCATCGCCGGCGATAACAATACGTTGTTCTTTATTGTTTACTTTCCTGGTTAAACTAGCCGCTGTAGTGAACACACTGCGCTCATCGCCTTCCAGCGGAGCAAACTCCACAGCCGCCGAATCGGTTACCAGCTTCCCTTTTTTAAGCCAGCTTTTATTGGGATCAGTTTGTAACAGGGGCTTGACAGTATAACCACTACTGCCGGAAATAGAAAGCGCAGTAGCATCCGGCATGGTAACTACGGCACTGTCGTGATGACTGTGTAACAAAGCGGGATACAATTCAGGAGCGCCTTCCGCAGCAAAAGGAGTAGCCAGGTCAGGTTGCAGATCCTTACTCTGATACACCAGTATTCCATCCATCAGCTGAACACCAAATTGTTTTATCAATGGGTTAATCATCTCCTGCTTTCCAGGCTCACCTGCAATGAGCAGGTTACCGCCTTTATCTATATAATGCTGCAGTTTTTGTGTGGCAGTAGCCGACAACGCTATCCTCGGATCGGCCAGAACCAGAGCCGTTATATTGGCGGGAATATCATTCTTATCAAGTGCCACCGTATCTACATCAAAGCCCTGGTTCAACAATGAATTGCGGAAACTCTTCAGATTGGTAACCATACGATATTCCCTGTCTCCCAGTTTATGAATATCTCTTTCATAATCGCCGGTTACAAATACGATCTTCGGCATACTTGCACTTACTAACCGTTTCAATGCAGCAGACACTTCCGTTTCAGAAGGCCAGCGCATGTTATCGGGAAATACTCTCAGAAAAGTAGTCCTGTTCTTATATTTCAGCTGCATGGTATACCAGGCTGGCTCCTTCGACAAATCGATGATCTTCCTGATCTCATCCGGTTTTTTAAAATCAGCTGTTTTCATATCCTTGCTCTCCGCCACCTGCGCAGCTATTTGATCCAGTGTTTTTCCGGGATACCAGCGCATCATGTTCCCACTCGAAGAGTTGATTGTATCGTAATACAATGTGTTATTCAATTTAATATTATGCTTGAACCGCATGTAGGGTTCCCAGCGGGCCAGGTTGCTATTATAAGACTCCGGGCTTCCCATCTCATAGAACTGATCTAGCAGGTTCGTGTAGGCATTTACCTCCAGAGGCGCATCACCCAGTTCCGCTATTACCTTTTGTGTAGCCGGCGTAATAGTATTCTTTTTGTCGCGGCTCAAGTCAAGGTAACCAATCATGGAAGGAATGGAACTGATATAACCCACCACCAGCGTAACCGCAACAATAAGCAGGTAACGTCCTGTTTTTACGATAGCCGGTTTAGACTCCATGCCCGACCTAAGCTTGTATACTGTAATGGCAATAAACATATAAATGATGAGCAGGAAATAAAGCAGGTCACGGGTAGTAATAAGCCCGTTCATCATCTTGTTTGTTCGTCCTGCAATGGATAAAAAATAGGTAAGGTTACGTACCACTGCTATCCCCTGCCAAAGATTCCCTACATAATACAGCACCCAGATAATCACAAAGGTACACACTGCCGCTACCACCTGGTAATTGGTCAGCGACGACATAAACAAACCTATAGCAGCATACGCACACAAAAGCAGGTACAAGCCAAGCAAACTGCTAAGAAGCAAACCTGTATCGGGAGACGCTATCGTAAAATAAGTGGTAAATATAAAGATGCCAACTACCGCCACCAGCATAAGACACATGACCATAATGGAAAGAAACTTTCCCAGTACAATCTCACGCACATGTATGGGAGAGGAATACAAGAGCCTGATAGTACCACTGCTTGTTTCGCGACTTATGAGGCCCATTGTCAGCAACGGCATATACAAGTAAAGGTTCTGCATAACGGAGCCGAATACACCCTGCCGGCCGTAAAAGATTACTTCAATAAAACTGATGTTAAGCCTGTTTCCCGCCTCCTGGTCGCGCGCCAGCGATTCAAGTATCGAAGTATAAGGAATACCTACCTGGATCAGAAAGATAATGATCAGGAACCAGGCGATGGGCGAATAGAATAGTGTCTTTAATTCTGTATTGGCAATTCGTATGATCGTTTTCATGAAACCGCTGCATTAATGTTGAGATGAATGTTGGGATAACAACTTGAATACTTCTTCGAGGGAGTTCTTTTCAAAACTGATCTCGCGCAGGCGCCAGCCCTGTTGAATACTTTGGGCGACAATATGTTCGCTGATATCCTGGTCGCCATTGAAGAAAACCCGAGCCAGCCTGTCCGATAGTATTTGCGTATTAACTACGCCATGTATTTTTTCCAGTTCACCGGCGGCGGGCATATTACCGAAGTGAACGATCATGCTATGTGGCTCTATATAGTTGTTGAAAGCATCCATGGTATCTGAAAAAACGATACGCCCGTTTTCTATCATCTTTATCTCTTTGCATAGCAACTGAATTTCGGTGAGTATATGAGACGAAAAGATCACCACTCTGTCGCGGGCAATATCCCTGATGAGCGCCCTTACTTCTATCACCTGATTAGGATCGAGTCCATTGGTAGGTTCATCAAGCACCACAACACCTGGTTTGTGTACAATAGCCTGGGCAATACCTACACGCTGCCGGTAACCGCCTGAAAGATTTTTGATCAGCCGTTTACTGAAATGGGCGACACCGCAACGTTCTTTCACTTCGTCTATCGCCTGCTTCATCGCTGTCTTTGGCATAAGTCTCAAGCCTGCACAATAATACAGGTACTCGTCTACCGTAAGGTCCATATACAACGGCGGGTTCTGCGGCAGGAAGCCTATCTCGCGCTTGGCCAGCTGTGGTTCGGCTTTCATATCTATCCCGTTGATATACACACGGCCTTCTGTCTGATTCAGAGAGCCGCAAAGGATATTCATGGTAGTGGACTTTCCTGCACCATTGGAACCAAGCAGTCCCACAATACTGTTTTCCGCAATCTCGATGTTGATGTCCCGTATCGCCCAGTTACTGGTATAGCGATGAGACAGCCCCTCGATCCTGACAATACTTTTACTCATTTTTGTGTTATTTTTTTGTCTCGTTCCGGCCGAAACAGCCAAAAAGATCCCGGCCAGCCAGAACAACCGGCCGGGACTTTCATAGCGGTATGCACCTGGTGCATCCGTTTAGCCTAACATTTAAGGGTTCTGTTCTATTTCAGGGTTTTGTACGATAAGAATGTTAGCCATCGGGAAAACATACCCGTTACTATTAGGTTCCAGTGTATAAGTAGTGCCGTTGAACACACGTTTTTTCGTTTGTGCAAACAAAGCATCTTTATTCAGGCGGCGCTGATCGAACCAGCGTAAACCAGTTCCAAAGAATTCGCGCCTTCTTTCATCCACGATCAGCTTCAACGCCTCTTGAGCATTGGCAGCGGTAACATCTGCATAATCCTGTGGCCTGAACCGCAGCTTACGCAAGGTATTGAGCATAGTTACCGCGTCGTTGGTCTTGCCATCACGCGCCAGGCATTCCGCTTTAATCAGCCAGGTTTCATTTACCGTTAAACCTATTGCCGGTGCATCGGGATAACCGGCGTAATTCTGCCTGTTCCAGAAACCAACACCTGTGAACGCCGGGTTGAGCAATGTTCCCGACCTGGCGAAATAAACATAACGCAGGTCTTTCGTTCCCAGCAGGTCCAGCAAAGACTGGCTGAGCTGGTAAGGCGTTAAGTAGGCACGTGGAATCTTGCGCAGGATGACCTGGCTTTCGCTGTACTGCGAAGGAAAGGTCTGCGGAGTAGTTCCTGCCACAGTATTATAATCATACAGTGCCCCTGAAAGCGCAAGGGTACTATCAGCAAAAGACTTTGCAGCCGCAAAATCACGCATGTTCAGGTACACCTTTGTCAGCAAGGCATAAGCTGCTGCCTTCCCGGGACGGAACTTCGTAGAAGGTGCTGTATTCGGAAACAAAGGAATCGCACGACGGATATCGGCCAGGATCTGCTCATAGGTAACCTTTACTGTTGACCGCGCCAGGCTTCCCTCTAAAGCAGTGGTAAGCCTTACAGGTATGCCAAGGTCTTTATCGGCTGTGGCAGCATCATACTGCTTTGCATACAGGTTTACCAGCATAAAATTGGCAAAGGCCCGGTGAACCAGCGCCTCGCCCAATATCACATTTTTGGTTTCTATACTTCCTGCTTTGCTGTCCAGCACACCGTTGATCACCGTGTTGAATAGATAGATACCCGAATACAGGCTATTCCAGTCGTAATCGGAATTCTGGTCAACATAAAACGGCTTGGTCCATGAATACATGGCGCGCTGAATAACATTCTGGGTGATCCTGGTCTGCAGATTTTCGGCGGTAACATCCAGATCGTCACAACTGATTGCCGGCGCCTGCCCGAATGCGATTTCAAAGGCGCTGCTATTATTCATCAGTAAACGGTAATCATCTGTGTACACCAGCACACGCTGTCCCTGGATAGGCACATCCTCCACATACTTCCTGCACGAAACCAGCGAAGCTATTGTCAATGTACCTATGAATAATTTTATATATCGATTCATATCCTTGTTATAAAGATTAAAGATTTAATGAAAGCCTGAACGAATAAGCTGCCAGCGGAGGCAACTGGTAGTTCTGCCCTGTTGTGTACAGGTACTCCGGATCGAGCTTTTCTTTATTGGCAGCCCATAGCATACCCAGGTTACGCGCTATAATGCTTACCGTTAAGCTTTTAGAATAGACCTTCCGGATCAGGTGCTGTGGCACTTCATACGATAAGGAGATCTGCTGCAGACGGATATTGCTGCGGCTGCGGATCAGCAGGTCGGAGTTCCTGTAACGTTCGATGCTGAGATTGTAATTTGTTCCGGCACCAAATTCAAGACCCGGAATATTGGTTTTAGCTTCATCACCCGGTTGTCTCCAGCGATACTCCATGTCGCCAGTTCTGCCTACAAAAAGGTTATTGGTAAACCCGATATTCTCGATAGAAGGTTTACGGAATACGCCACCAAACACACCATACAACTGTACATTCAGTTCCAGCCCTTTATAACGCACCGTATTGCTCCACATGCCCAGCCAGGGGGAAGTAGAACGGCCGGAATAAACACGGATATCCTGGAAAGGATATTCATTGACGGTATAGGTCTTTTCTGCGTTTTTAGGATCTTTTATCAAAGACTGGCCGGTTTTATCAAGTCCTGCCCATGCAAAGGAGAACAGATAATCAGAAGGATAACCGGAATACAGGTAGTCGCTGCCAAAACTGGTAGTAGGCCCTTCAAACCTTGAATCGCGGATAACATTCGTATTGTAAGAAGCATTGATGGTACTGGTCCAGTTCACTGTTTTAGAATTGATAATGCCTACATTCAAGCCAACATCCACACCATCTCCGTTGAGGTTTGCCGTATTGAAAGCTAAATTGCTGAAACCATAGGTTCCGTTAATGGGCAGGTTCCAGATGATATCGGTAGATCTTTTCCGGTAATACTCCACCGATCCGCTGAAACGGTTGGAGAATAAAGAGAAGTCCACTCCAAAGTTGGTCATGCGTGTTTTTTCCCAGCCAAGGTTCTGAACTGCCGGCGAACTAATATTCGCGTAGTTGTATCCTGTATAAAAGTCGGCGCCCAACAAACCAATAACGGTAACCGGTGCAAAGCCCTGGGGAGCATTACCGCTGATGCCATAGGTAGCACGGAATGCCAGCCTGTTGATCCATTTGATGTTCCTCATGAAATCTTCCTTACCGATATCCCATCTTAACCCGCCCGACCACAGTGGTAATGCCCGGTCACGGCGATCTACCCCTAACAGGTTGTAGTCGTCGAAACGCGCGCTTCCTGAAAGGATGTATTTGCCCATCAGGGTATAAGAACCGTTGGCATAATGAGAAAGCGCACGTGTTGTTTTCTCGGTCACAGGCCTGCTGGTAGCGCCAATGGTTTGGTTAATGCCGTAAATATCCCTATACGTTGCAGAAGGATTTACGGAACGGAAGGTATTAATAGACTTATCGTAACCATAGCGTAACTCACTGCTTCCTTTTGTATATACTTCTCTTATCTCGGTACCCACCAGTACACTTACCTGGTGAATATCATGAAAGGTTTTGTTCATATTCAACTGGCCGCGGACATTATAGGAACGGCTGCTGTTATTGATCAGTTCCAGCCTTCCTCCTACCGGAATGCCGTATACCAGTCCACCGGTACTGTTAACGGAGGTAGCCTTGTTGACCATAATACGGGCATCATAACTTTCGGGGTCCCAGTAATTGTCGCCCTCGAAAAAAACACGTCCGATATTACCCGATACATTAGCCGTTAACCAAGGTGTAATGTTTGCATTAACGCCCAGGTTCATTGAAAAATTATGACCATTGTTAACGGTATTACTATAATTCAACTCATCGACAGGAGAATACAGGAATGACTGGTATCCCTGTGATTCCAGTAATCGCGACACTTTAGGTATCACCAGCAGGTCGTAATATATATTGTTGCCATTGGCATCTTTCAGCATATCGTAAGGACGCATACCACCCGACACAACGCTCATAGCTTTTACTGCGGCGCCATTTATCTTATCTTTTGTATTGCTGAAAGTGAGATCGGAAGTAATGGTAACACGGCCGTCGAGTAAACTTGAAGTATTATTGGCCTTGAGCGAATAACCACGGTTGTTATTTGCGGCGTAAACCCGGTCGTCTTTATACATATAGCCCGACAGGAAATAGGAACTGGTAGGTCCTCCTCCAGAGAGCGACAGATTGTATTGGCGGGTAGTGGGTGATTGCAGCATATAATCTTCCATCTGCGACATGTTATCATTTTTACCCAGGGTAGCCAGTTCCTGGTTCATCTGCGCTTCGGTGATAGTACCGCGCCTGAAGCGATATACGATCTCCTGCGCCTGGCTGATGTTCTCAGGGTAATAAGCGCCGGGATTACTGGAGGGCAGCGGATCGAGCAAACGACCTTTTTGAATAAGTTCTTTTTCCAGTTCGATATAAGAAGGGACACTCATACGAGTGCCATAGTCCAGCGAAGGCCTGGCGCTGGTACCTATGGTGGTGGCAAAGTTGAGAACTGTTCTTTTGTTGAGCGCACCGCGTTTCGTTTGGATGACGATTACGCCATTGGCAGCCTGCATACCCCAGATAGAAGCTGCCGCCGCATCCTTTAAAAAGCTGATAGACTCCACATCGTCCGGGTTGATATAATCGAGCGCACCACCGGAAATAGAGAGTTGTGAAGGGAATCCGTCGATAACCAGCAGTGGATCGGTGGAAACTTTTGTATAAGAACTGACAATGGTGGAAAGGCCGCGGATCTTAACGGTACCATTACGTGATTTACCGGCGGTTGTTTTGGTAGAAACATCCACGCCCGGCACCAGTCCCTGTATACGTTCAAGGAGACTGGTCACGGGCACCTTTTCAAGCTGCTTGCTGGTAACAATACCAAAGGAGCCGGTAGCCCTTTCACGCGGCAGCGACTGGTAACCAGTATTGACAACGATATTAATTTCATCGAGTTTTCCTGCATCCTGGCGAAGAAAAAAAGTAACGGCACCTGTTTTCAGATGTTCTTCCGTAACGGTGATCTTGCGGGTCTGGTACCCGATAAAGGAAATGGTGAGTTCATCGCCGGCAACAGCATTGGTGGTAAAATACCCTTCGGGGTTTGTATCACCCGATTTGCGTGCGCCGTTGAGGACCACAGCTGCGCCTGCAAGCGGATTACCAACCGAGTCGATAACCCTGATACGCAGCGGCGGCATATAGTTGTAAGTTCCTGCTGCGGCAGTTTCCAGCGGCATCATTCCGGAAACAACATCCGACTTTTTTTCATAGATCACAATGGTTTGATCCATGATGTTAAAACGGAAAGGTCTGCCTCGAAGCGCTTCTTCGAGCGCTGTGGGAATGGGTGCATTCACCAGGTTAAGAGAGACAGTTTTCTTGTCGGAAAACACTTTCTCATTACTAAGAAAAACGTACCCTGTCTGCTTTTTGATAGCAGAGAAGACCTGCTTTAAAGTCAGATTTTTGCCGGAGAGCGTTACAGACTGTGCCGTTCCTTCTGCATGAACGGACACGAATGCTAAAAACACAAACACAATAGTCAGCTTCATCACGAGCAACATTTTGGTTAGGGCTCCGTACCGGGCAGTACAATGGTGTACATCCCGGGGTGCAGCAGCCCCTGAAACAGTTTTTTGCATACCTTTAGGTAAGTTTTGGTTGTTGAATAATTGAGCTTCACCTCTATTTAATGCCAGCTGAAACTGCTGCCGGGAGCGGGCCTAATCGCTTCCGGCTTTTTTTCTGCTGACAGTTATGTTTATGCGGGCATTGTTGTGCCGCCGTTATCTTTTATGGGTTTAATGGCAAGACAATACACATGCCTTCATCAGCATGCCGGGGAATTATTCACAGAATTATTCAAATGGTGATTAACGTAGGATAATGAGCTTTCTACCTTCCAGCTTATAACGTAGCCCCAGTTGTTCCAGGGCTACCAGCAGTTGATTCAGTTGCACTCCTTTTGTCATTTCGCCTCTCAGCCTTACATCGGGTATGCCGTTTTTATAACTGACTTCTATATCGTACCAACGTTCCAGCTGGCGCATCGCCTCTTCGAGGCTGGCGCCTTCAAAATTAAACAGGTCGTTCTTCCAGGCAATTACCTGTTCTACATCTGCATGCTTTATCAGCCTTACAGGCGCTGCCGATCCGGCTTCTATCTGCGCCTGCTGCCCGGGTTCCAGCAATACCTGCTCCTGCTCTTTTTTCAGCCTTATTTTCCCTTCCAGTAAAGTGGTATTGATAGTTGCCTCATTATCGTAGGCATTGATATTAAAATGAGTGCCCAGCACTTCCAGTACAGCTTTATTATTGATATTTACCAGGAACGGAATGCGGCTGCCTGTGGCGGGATCGTTATGTTTTGCGACTTCCATATATACTTCTCCCGTTATATCCACCCTGCGCTCCTTACCTTTAAAAGCAACCGGGTAATGTATGGAACTGCCTGAATTCAGCCACACCAGCGTTCCATCGGGTAAAGTAATGTTGTATTTACGGCCTTTAGGCGTATGCATGGTATTATAAAGCAACTGCGACGAGGTGCCCTCGTAATACAATACCCCGTTGGCGATACGGATATCGGCACCTGCCTGATGGGCCACCACGCCATTCTGAATGGTATCGAGCAACACTTGTGTACCGTCGGCAAGCGTAAGTACAGCACCGTCTTTGCCCGGTGCAATTCCCGCACTCTTACCCGCTATTACAGGGGTGTTGTTCCTATTCATTTGCGAAACTGCGAGCCATAAAGCTGCCGTCAGCACCAGCACTGCCGCCGCTGCGGTCCACCACCTGCGCATGAAGGTTACCCGGCTGCCTGCAGCCGGCGCTTCATCGCTATATTCACCGGTTGCTTCATTTACAGGAAACGAGTTGATAAGAGCATCGATCTGCTTTTTTGAAAGACGGGAGTTTATTATTGCACTGTTGTGTTCCGATACAACCTGCTTCCATCCTTCGTACAGCACTGCCGACAATTGCTGCTCCGATCCCGGGCCTGTAAGCAAGAGATAAAACTCCTCAGCTTCCGCCTCAGAAAGGGTATCTGCTACCCTTTTCCTATATAACTCCACTAATCTTTGCTGAGATAAATTCATTACGGATCACTGCTTTATTATAAAGACAATACTGTTTTACAATAGGGGGTGCCTGGCTTCCAAAAAAAATAAAAAAAGTACCAGCACCGCATCAGGGAAATCTTCGAGGTGGTTTACCACATACTTTTTGATTGAGAGGTTGGCAGCCTGCAGGTAGCTTTTAACAGTTTCGCGGGAAATGCCCAGTTCAGTTGCGATCTGAACATAGGTACGGGCGTTTCTCCTGCTCATGACCCATACCTTCCGCTGCTGTTCAGACAGGGTAGCAATGGCCTCATCGATAAGGCCAAGCGCCTTGTTTTCGAGCGCCAGTTGTTCCCCATCGCCCTGCGCAACGGATCCTCCCTCCCAGTGTTTGCGGCGGGCCATTTCGCCCAGTTCTTTCTTCAGGGCATTGAATCCCTTATTACGGGCGAGGATGAAGAGATAGTTTTCAAAATTGAGGATGGCAGGAAGTGTTTCACGCGTGAGCCAAAGTTGCAGGAATACATCATATACAACTTCTTCTATCAGTTCTGGTTGTTTAACTGTAATATGCGTTTCAACAAAGCGGTAAACCATACTATTGCACTGTTGCACTAGTTGTTTGAATGCCAGTTGGTCTCCCTCCGCAATACGCCGTAACAGTTCCTTCCCGTGGTATGGTTGTTCAATGGACAATATGCTGACTATTAAAGCGTGAAACGCAAAATAAAATAAAATTGTCAAAAGCAGGATATTGTTTGTTGCAACAAGCATGTATAAAGTGGCACCCAAATGTTGCAGCTTTTTATTATATGAAGAGAGAGTGGCTCATAAATAAAAATAGCCGCTGAGAATTGCTTAAACGGGAACCCTTCTCCATCAGGTACCCGAGAAAAACGAGGCCGTATCGCACTTATGATACGGCCTCTCTTCATAACAAATACCGGATATGGCAAATTACACGGCAGCTCCTGCAAACTGGCTATTATACAAGGCAGCATACTCGCCATTACGAGAGAGCAGTTCGTCATGTTTACCCTGCTCTACAATATTACCATCCTGCATGACCAGGATAAGATCGGCGTTTTTGATCGTAGAAAGCCGGTGCGCAATAACAAAGCTGGTACGGCCCTGCATCAGTTTATCCATCGCCTGCTGGATAAGTAGTTCGGTACGGGTATCCACTGAGCTGGTTGCTTCATCGAGGATGAGCATCGGGGCATCTGCAAGCATCGCGCGGGCAATGGTAAGCAATTGTTTTTCACCCTGTGAAATATTATCAGCTTCTTCATTCAACTGCATCTGGTAACCGCCGGGTAAAGCACGGATAAAATGATCGGCATGTGCCGCTTCCGCTGCGGCCAGCACCTCTGTATGTGTTGCACCGTTTTTACCATATGCAATATTTTCTTCAATAGACCCTGTGAAGAGCCACGCATCCTGCAGCACCATGCCAAACAGCGCCCTCAGACCGGAACGTTTCATATTCCTGATATTCACGCCGTCTATTGTAATAGCGCCCGAATCAACATCGTAAAAACGCATCAGCAGGTTTACGATAGTGGTTTTGCCGGCGCCGGTAGGTCCAACGATCGCCACCTTTTGTCCTGGGTTCACCTGCGTGGTAAACCCTTTAATGATCGTTTTATCCGGGGTATAGCCAAATACAACATTATCGAATGTAACTGCGCCTTTCACATCTGCTATTTTTGCAGGAATGGCCTCTTCCGCAGTTTCTTCCTTTTCCGACAAAAACTCAAAAACACGCTCTGCTGCCGCGGCAGTAGACTGCAAAACGTTGGCAGTGTTGGCAGCCTGTGTAATAGGCTGTGTAAACTGGTTCATATACTGGATAAAAGCCTGGATATCGCCAATCCTGATCTTGCCCCTGATGGCCAGCCAGCCGCCAAGTACCGCCACACCTACATATCCCAGGTTGCCCACAAAGTTCATGACGGGCATTAAAAGCCCGGAGAAGAACTGTGCACGCCAGGCGCTTCCATATAACCCGCCATTGATGTCTTTAAATTTTGCGATAGAATGTTTTTCTCCGTTAAATGCTTTGATGACGTTATGCCCCGAAAACATTTCTTCCACATGACTATTGATCTTACCCAATGAAACCTGCTGCGCAACAAAATGAGCCTGGGATCTCTTCACAACCAGGCGGATAAGCCTGATGCTGACAGGTAATACTATCAATGCCACAATGGTCATCTGCCAGCTGATGGTAAACATCATCACCAGGATACCAATGAGCATGGTTACCGCCGACACCAGTTGCATCAGGCTCTGATTCAGCGTTTGACTGATGGTGTCTACATCGTTGGTGACCCGGCTTAATATTTCGCCATGCGTGCGGCTGTCAAAATAACGCAGAGGAAGACGGTTGATCTTTTCAGCAATATCGCGGCGTAAATGAAACGACACCTTTTCCGAGATACCGGCCATGATCCTTCCCTGAATAAAACTAAACAAGGCGCTGATAAGATAAAGCCCCACCAGCAGCAGGATCATTTCTGAAATGGCGCCATAATCGATACCCGGCCGCCGCGACAGGTCGAGACCGCGCAGCGTATCGCGTTGTGCAGCCGGGATATTTCCGATCATTCCGGCCGGCAGTTTATCTATCATTGCGCCGGCAGTAGTTCCCGGCGGCAACTGCGTACCTGCCGGAAGGTGCGACATTACTTCATCGTAAAACTTCCTGTTGACATAACCCGTGAATATGTTATTGGTGACGTTACCAAGGATCCTGGGACTCACGATTGTAAACGCTGTACTGGCAATGGCGATCACTACAACTACTATAATAGTTGCCCGGTAAGGTTTCATATACCGGAGCAGTGAACGCATAGTGCCTTTGAAGTTCTTCGGCTTTTCGGCAGGACCGCCCAAACCAGCCATAGGTCCCCGGCCTCTTCCCATGCCCCCCATGGGTGGCGCAGGTTGATTTGATATATTTCCTTTCTCTTTTTGCATGGTTACTGATTAATGGATGAGGATGAAGCCTGGCCAGGTTCGTCAAGGAACTGCGACAGTTCCTGTTCCGAAAACTGAGACGACGCTATTTCGCGGTATACCGGCGAACGACGCAGCAGTTCCGCATGCGTTCCCTCACCTACAATCTTACCACAATCAAGTACCAGGATCTTCTCCGCGTTCATAATGGTGCTGATACGCTGGGCAACAATAATTACAGTTTTGCCTGCTGTCTCTGCTTGCAGGGCTTTGCGCAACGCAGCATCGGTTTTAAAATCGAGCGCCGAAAAACTATCATCGAACAGGTAGATATCCGGCTTTTTCGCCAAAGCCCTTGCAATGGCAAGCCGCTGTTTCTGACCGCCGGAGATATTGGCGCCCGCCTGTGCAATAGGACTCTCATACTGCTGCTCCAGGCTATCGATAAACGATGAAGCCTGTGCTACCGTTGCCGCATGCTGAATTTCCCCGGCGCTGGCGGCAGTGCTGCCGTAAGAGATATTGCTGTTCACAGTGCCCGAGAACAACATCGCTTTCTGCGATACATAACCGGTGCGGGAACGCAGGTCTTCTTGCGTCATATTACGCACATCGATCCCATCGACCAGGATCACTCCTGCCGTCACATCATAAAACCGGGGAATAAGATTGAGCAATGTTGATTTACCGCTACCTGTACTGCCAACGATCGCAGTGGTTTGTCCGGGCAACGCTGCAAATGAAATACCCTGCAGCACCGGCTCTTCGGCCCCGGCATAGGAAAAGCTTACATCCTTAAATTCCACCTTACCGCTATGTTCGCCGGTAGTTTCCGGTTGCGCCGGGTCGTTAATGATCGTTTCTGCATTTAATACTTCTGCAATACGTTTGGCTGAAACGGAAGCGCGTGGTATCATGATAAAGATGACGGAGATAAGCAGGAATGCAAAAATAGCCTGGATAGCGTATTGCATGAAGGCAAGCATGTTACCGATAGGAAGCACACCTTCATCAATTTTATGCGCTCCGGCCCAAACAATACCTACCATGGTAAAGCTCATCACCAGCATCATCGACGGCTGCAGTACCGACATCAGCCGGTTCACAAAAAGGCTGAGGCCTTTCAGCTCCTGGTTTGCCTTTGAAAACTTTTCTTCTTCCCTGCCCTCGCGGCCAAAGGCACGGATCACACGAAGCCCGGTCAGTAATTCCCTGGTAACAAGGTTAAGCCTGTCTACCAGCTTCTGCAACCTGGCAAACCGGGGTACTGCAATGCCGAAAATAGTGCCGATGATGACCATGATCGCCACAACCGCCACCAGCATGATCCAGCTCATGGACGGAGCGATATGATAGGCTTTGATGATAGCGAGGATGCCCGTAAAGGGCGCCATCAGGGCCATACGGAAAAGCATGATCAGTACCGTTTGCACCTGTTGTACATCGTTGGTATTCCTGGTGATAAGCGAAGCGGTGGAGAACTTATTGAACTCGACCAGCGAAAAGCTTTCAATTTTTGTAAAAAGCGCGTTCCTGAGGTCCCTGGAAAAGCCTGTGCCTATCCTGGATGCAAAGTAGCTTGCAGCAATGGTGCAAAGTCCGCCGCCAAGCGCCACCAGCAGCATCATCATGCCGTAGTGATAAATAACGGCCGAATCCTGTCCTACGATTCCCTGGTTTACGATATGTGCCATATAATCGGGCAGGGAAAGATTCGCCAGCACCTGCATGATAACAAACACCATCAGCAATAACACCTGTGTAAGATAGGGTCTTAAATAAGTGAATAGTTTGTGCATATTTTATAGATAAACTGCCTGAAGCAGTTCGTGTTTTAATCCTGTGGTTTTTCTTCTTTTTTCCCTAAAAGGTTACTCCGTACTTTTTCGCACAGTTCAATACCTTCCTTAAAGAGCAGGCTGGAAATGCCATTACCGGCTATATCGTACATTTCTTCGATCAGGGGCGGTACCACCTCTTTTAAACGCAAGCCCTCCGGTGTAACGGTAATGTGTTTATTCCGCCTGTCGTCGGGGTTTTCTGAACGCAGCACCAATCCCCGTTTGGATAAATTATCGATCAGGTAGGTAACACTAGTCTTGTCCTTATGCAGGAAACCGGCAATTTCCTGCTGGTTCACACCATCTCTTCTCCATAACAGAATAAGCACCTGCAACATCTCGTATGTCAGATCTATGTTATTTTCCTTTAGCTTATTACGGATGAAAACTTTGGATTCCATCTGCAATTTCACCATGGAAAAAAGGAATGCCGCCAGTGTATCGCTTTTTCTTGATCTCATATCAGGTACAAAGTTAAATACTTAATAGTTAAACATTCAACTATTTTTTGCTGGTTTTAACACATGGGTGGCTCAGATAGGGGGTACAGAATTTAGCAAGGCTCTTTTTTGCTAAAAAAGAATATGCCGTTTGCTAAAAAAACGTACTTTTTTAAAGAAGCTCTTAGGAAGCTTTAAGGATGCTTTAAAGATGCTTTAAGGCGTCCTCTAAAAAAATGTTCTTTTTTTTAGCAAATTTCAGTGCAATGCTTCCCGGTACCCGGACAGGCGCCTGGGAGGACCTCCTGTTGTAACGCGATTTTAAACGAGTGGTTCCCGGAAGAATAGCTGTAATTTATCTTCCATCCATTGAGCATACATATTTGCCTGACAATAGCAAGCCCCAGCCCCGTAGATTGCGAGTGTTGCTCTCCTTTTTTAAAACGGTCGAAGATCAGCTCGGGTGGGAAGGTCAGTGGTAAGCCTGTATTTATAAATATCATTTCATTTTCATGTAACACTACATTTAATCTGCCGTCGCGAGGAGTATAATGTAAGGCGTTTGCAAGAAGATTTGAGACCACCGTCTCCAGGAGAAACCTGTTCACTACAATTTCAGCTTCTTCTATCCTAAGATCTACCATGATATTTTTTCCCCAAAAAAGCTCCTCCATTTGTCCGAACTGTGATCGCAGCATGTACCCTACCGAAACAGATTCCTTATCGGCATAGGAATCGTTTTCAAGTTTCGCCAGAAACAGCAACCCTTTAATTGTTCTTCGCAACCGTTCTACAGCTGCTTTCGACTGCACAATATAACCGGCCATGTCTGCATCCACAACCATTTGAGTCATCCTGTCCAGCTTCGACTGAATGATACCTAAAGGTGTTTGCATTTCATGGGAGGCATTTTCAGCGAATTCTTTTAATGCCAGGTATTCACGCCTGCTTCGTTCGGTAAGCTCCTCCAAAGCATAACGCAATTCATTAAATTCCCTGATATGAGATGGTTCAAAGTGAACCCTCCCGGGTCTGCTGAGCGTGTATGAATTCAATTGCTTCAGGTTAAAGAAAAATGGCTTCCACAATTTTTTGCTTAAAACATAGTTCAACAACACACCCGCCAGCGCCATCAGCACAGCAGCTATAGACAACAAAAAGAAGATCACCTGGTAGTATTTATGCCAACCGATATAGATGATCATGACTTTTATACGATAAGGCTGGCTGCCTATTTTTCGTTCAACCTTGAGGTATTTAAAATCTTCGTGTTCTTTTGTCACGTAGTCGAATACCAGGGTATCACCTGTTATCTTAGGCGTTTCACTAATCCTGTTAATCTTATCTATTTCTACCAGCGGATAATTTACATACCTACCCTGCGCCAGTTCGTTCACGATCATATCTGCCTGGAGATCCAGCTGTTCCAGCATTTCGTTTTCGATCAGCGTCTTTAGCACAAAATAAAGTATTGTGCCCGTTGAAGAAAGGACTATGATCGTAGAGATCAGGAAATTCCTGGAAGTATAAACAAGCAATTTCATTTTTCTACCCATTTGTAGCCCATTCCATAAACCGTTTCGAGGTAGTCATCTCCCGAAGCCTTTATAATCTTCTTCCGGAGGTTCATCGTATGGGTATAAATGATATCATAGCTGGCAGCCATATCGTAGTTATCTCCCCACAGGTGAGTGGCGATCGACTCCTTGCTCACCACCCGTTTTTTGTTAACGACAAAATATAACAGCAGTTCATATTCTTTTTTAGTAAGATTTATTTTCTCTCCGTTACAAAAGACTTCTTTCAGCTGGGTATGTATTTCGAGCGTGCCTGATTTTACAACAGCACTTCCTGAATAAAACTTTCTACGTTGTATGGCATTAACCCTTGCGTTCAGTTCTTCCATGTAAAACGGCTTGGTCAGGTAGTCATCGGCTCCCATATCAAGGCCTGCCAGCCTGTCTTTAAGAGAATCACGGGCAGAAAGGATTAAAATGCCCTCTTCCCCTTTTTTCTTTTTCAGTATTTCAAGCAGCTGCAAGCCTGTGCCCCCTGGCAAGGTGATATCCAGTATCACCATATCATAGGAATAAAGGATGATCTTATCTTCCGCCTGGTTAAAATCAGCGGCACGTTCACATAAATGTCCCTGCTCTTTAAAATAAGCTTCCATTTCATCCAGCAGATCTATTTCATCTTCAACCAGCAATATCTTCATAAAGAAATGATGTTATAAGATCAACACTATTGTTCCTGCGATAATTAAAGCGGCACCCAGCGCCATTTTCCAGGTCAGCACCTCGCCAAGGAACACTACAGACAGCAGTATAGCAATGGCTACGCTCATTTTATCTACAGGCGCCACCTGGGATACTTTACCCATTTGGAGCGCCTTAAAATAAAAGATCCAGGAAAGTCCCGTGGCCAATCCGGAAAATACGAGGTAGCGCCAGTTTTGTCTCGTCAGCGTGCCGATACCCGACACATTTCCCTTCCAGAAAAACAAACCCCAGGAAATAACAGTGATCACAACAGTTCTGATGGCCATCGCCAGGTCACTATCAATATTGCTAACCCCCTTTTTCGCGAATACTGCTGTCAGCGCCGCAAAAACAGCAGACAACAGTGCATACATCCACCATGTCATAAAATATTATTTAACTTTTCGCCCCAATGCCTTTTTATAAGCTACGTATCCATTACGGGCAAGGCCTGCTTTTTTAACGAAATAGTATGGCAGGATCTGTACTCTGGCAGCAAAGCCAGCGTCCCTTAGCACTGTTTCTTTTCGGAATTTTAATAAACAGTACTATAGCCAGATTCTTTGATCATAACATCCCGGCATCAACTATTGACACTTAAGCCGGGTGTATATGAAAGAACTTTATACAAGCAAAGCATCCCGGGCTTCCGGATCCATTGATTTCGTGCGTGCAGAATCGCAACCAATTCTAAAGAAATTCTGAGTTATCGCCTAAAAAAACAGCGGTTTTCTCCAGATTCAAGAAATATTCCGCATCAGCAGGCTACTACTGCTCTCCCGAAGCGCGTCCCTGAAATGGCTTGAGCCATTCAAAGACAACTCGAAACGGTCATTTCAGAAAAAATTCAGAATCACCTGCCAGGTTTGATGCATGTTAAACAGATCAATCGTCTTCTCCGTTTTACTGGCAGCGAACATTTCATTGTTTGCACAGCGCCATGATACTGCAACGCTATATAAACCAGGTTCCATTAACCTGCTTCTTCCTGCAGCCATGCTCGGTTATGGGTTTGCATCAATGCATATTACTCGTCTGGAACGGTGGAACCATCATTTACAGGACGGTGTGGCGCAGGCCGATCCCGCCCGGCATGTAAGCGTTGACGATTATCTCCAATGGTCTCCTGCCGTAGCTGTTTATGGCCTTAACTTCGCAGGAGTAAAAGGGAAAAACGGCTTCAAGGACAGGACTTTCATTTTTGGCATGGCCACTTTATTCCAGGGAGCAGCCACCTATGTTGTCAAGAGAGGCACACACGAAATGCGCCCCGACAGGAGCAATCATCTCTCTTTTCCATCCGGCCATACAGCTACCGCTTTTGCAAATGCGGAGTTCATGAGAATGGAATATAAAGACCAATCGCCCTGGTATGGCGTAGCCGGCTATACGGCAGCAGCAGCAACCGGCTATCTGAGAATGTACAACAACAAACACTGGCTGAATGACGTACTTGCAGGCGCAGCAATAGGAATACTTTCTACCCAGGCATCCTATTTTTTATATCCCAGAATAAAAAAGTTAACGCAAAAACATCACCACCAGCTTATCCAACAATATTAAACAGGAACAATATCCAGATTGTGCAGAGAATGACCTGCGCGTTTCAGTATGTTTAAAATACTTTTCATGACTATTGCTGTACGTTTTATAGATTGTAAAACAGCTCTGCGACATCAGCGGTATTACTATCGACTTTTTTTATGGAAACGGCATGCATCATTTCGTTTTACACTGGAAGCAGCTTGCTAATAAACGACTCCCCTGTGTCTAAAATTTAAAACTATAACCTACACGAAACACCTGCGTTTCATAATAGTCGGCACCTACCAGTTTAAAGTCGGCGCCATTGATCACACGTTTGACACGAAGGGTATTGAACAGATCGGAAGCATTTGCAAACAACTCGCCCCTGCCTTTTTGTATTTGCCTTTTTACTCCTGCGTCAATGGAAAAGCGGGCGCCAACTTCACCCTGTGGCACAAGGTCTTTTGCCTGGTAAATACTACTCATTTGCACCTCTGTATTACCTGGCAGCTGCAGCATAACATTCAGTTTAAAGGAACCTGATACCTGTTGCTCTTTTTCAGCAGTATAAATGGAAGGGACCGGATACTTGTTTTCTACTGTAAAGGCGTCAATTGTATTACGATAGATATTACCATTCGCATTTAGGGAAAGCCGTTTTGAAAGTTTTTGTTCAAAGATCGTTTCGATGCCGGAATTATAACTGCGACCCGCATTCTGGAATACATGATATATTAACGTGCTGCCGGGTTGGGCAGTGGCTATCCTGGCTATAAAACCATCGATGATACGATGATAGGCTGCGGCATACACACTTCCCTGCCGCCATGTTGCTTTATATCCGCCTTCAAAAGAATTGGTGAATTGCGGACGCAGGCCAGGATTACCGACCTTGATGATCTCTGCATCGTCGTACTTCGGGAAAATACGGATATCTACTTCATTAGGCCTGTCTACACGCCTGTTATAAAACAGGGAAACCTTATGATGCTCATTGATCTTATATCCCAGCCTCAGGTTAGGGAATGGTTCGGTGTAGTGATAACCATCGCTTTTATACACTACATGATCCGGATTTACTTTATAAGTAAGATCAAGGTATTCAAGTCTGATCCCCGCTTCAAGCTCCAGTTTTTTGCTTTCATACACGTAACTACCGTAAACAGCCGGAATTGTTTCCCTGTAATCAGCCCAACCTCCTGCGGTTGTATCCAGGGGTGAATTAAGCCCGGGAATGAACTTCATATTCGTGGGGATAGTTCTGTAACGCAATTTCAACCCGGTTTCGATACGGCCATGCCCTAAAGGACGCACATAGTCGGCAGTGATATCGGATACCTGTTCATCGGATAATAATTTGAATGCGTCGTAGCCGGTATAACCGGGCATGATGTTGGTGAAGAAGTATTTTTCATTTTCGCGGTGGAAGGTGTAGTTATAGGCAATATTCAGCTTATGTCCTGGCTGTACAAAAGCATGCTGGTAAATAGCGGAGGCTGTAACGGTGGTTTTCAGTTCGTCTTCCAGGAACTGCCAGAGGCGGCGTTTGGTGGTAAGATCTGCATTGAAAAAAGGCTGGTCGCCTCTGTCGATGATCTTCTCGCTGCTGAATAGGCCTGAGATAGTAAAAGTATTGTTCTTATCCAATTCCCAGTCTACACCCGCTTTACTTGTAGCAACAGTGGTATTCCTGTTTCTTTTGGTTTGCTGGCGGATGGTATCGCCGTTGGCATAGTAACGGTCTACGAATTCATTTTTGTTCAATGTTTGCGTGTACAAAAAGTCGCCCTGAAAAAAGGCATTCAGTTTATTCTTCCTATAGTTTACGGAAAGCGAAGGGTTGAGTTTTGGAGTCCGCTGATATTGAGGACGGATCCCCGGCAAATTCTGTTGCTTTATACCGAGCGCTCCCAAACCTCCTGTAAAGCCTATTTTACCATTCAGTCCCTGCTGCCTGTTCTTTTTATAAATAATATTGATAATACCTGCCGCACCATTTGCATCGTGACGGGCAGAAGGGTTGTTAATGATCTCTATTCTTTCGATAGAAGATGCAGGTATGTTATCAAGACTGCTCTGCCCTCCGAAGCCTGTAAGCGCGGTTTGTTTGCCATCGACCAATACAACAACTTTGTCGCTTCCGCGGATCTGGATCTTACCGTCGTCGCTGGCGGTAATGCCAGGCAGATTTTTCATTGCCTGCAATAAGGAGCCGCCGGATTGGCTGATATTATTACCTACCGTATAGGTTTTCTTATCCATCTGGTTACCCGTTCCATCCCTGTTGGCTTTTGCCGATACCGTTACCGCCTGCAGAGACGCAGTATCGGCCGAGAGCTCAACGGCTCCTACGTCCAGGAAGTTGCTTAGGGCGCCAACAAACAATTCTTTTGTAACAGTCTTGTATCCGGCACGTTCAAACTGTAAAAAATAACTTCCGGTTTTGATATCTGAAAAAGCAAACAAGCCTTTCTCATCCGTAATGGTACCGGTTATAAAACTACTGTCTGCAACGATTTTCAGGTAAACGTTAACATAGGGCACCGGCTGCTTGTTTCCAGCTTCCCTGAGCGATCCGGAGACCGCGATTTTTGTTGTTTGAGCAGACACGACAGTTTGCATCAGCCCAATGAATAAGGCAATTAATAATACACGCATACCGGATGGGTTAACTTCTATGATTATAAAAGCAAACCTATTTTTGAATCTTGAAGAAACTCTGAAGCCTGTCTTTTAACGGCAAAACTCTCCGGGCGGCTTGTCCTGCTGTTGTCTCATGCGGTAAGGTAAGGGACGGCGATGCTGTGGACGAGATCGAAAAAAAGCTTCCCGGCATGGAGGCAGATGAAGCGGTAACATGAGCGTACAGGGCGAACCTATCAAGCGGGTGAAGCTGAACGGTAAAGCGTTCTTGGGTGACGAGGCGGCAGCAGCCATCCAGGACCTTCCGGCCGATATAGTAAAGAACCTGCAGGTTATGGACGATTATGGCGACAAGGCCGAATGCGGTTTTACCTGGGCTTTGTATCACTAAAGCACTTTATAGAAATAAGGTTTATTGCGAACGATGGTTCCTGTTTTACCAAGTATGAACAACATGTTATTAACGAATCCGCGGAACTGTTTGAAGGTATAGCGGTTTTTCCGGCCTGCTATTGCCTGTATACAGGCGCCGATGCCAAAGACGGGGATATCGGCGAGGTACATTGCGAGCATGAAAAACAGCCATCCCAGGCCAAATTCTTTCCTGATACGTACAAAATTGGAGATCATGATCTGGCGTCCTTTGCGGTCGTACAGGTTATAGTACCCGTGATCCTGGGAGCCAAATGTTTCGTTGGCGGTGCTACCCTGGAGGTGGATGACGTTCAGGTTGCCATAGATACAAAGTTTGCCTGTTTTTCGCAGGCGGCTGCACCATTCTGCCTCTTCGGAATAGAGGAAAAAATCTTCGTCGAGCAATCCGGCCTTGTCGATAGCTGTTCGTTTCACCATCAGGAAAGCGCCATTCACCCAGTCGACCTCTGCGATGTCCGTTGCCTGCTGAATGCTGGGCTTTTTCAGTTTCACACCAAAAGCGATCTGCCTGAAGCATTCGCCGAGGAAGGGCAATGGCAACAGGTAGTTCAAGCCGCCTTTCATGGCAAAATTACCGGAGATCTGCGGGGAGCCATCGACATTCAGGAGCTGAACGCCACAGGCTACATAGCCGGATGCCGTTAATGCCTGGTAACATTTTTCTATGGCGTGGTCCCTGATCAGCGTATCGGGATTCAGCAGCAAGACCGTATCGCCCGTGGCTGCGCGAATGCCTGCGTTATTGGCGCGGGCAAACCCGGCATTATATCCCATATCGATCCATTGTACCCGGGGAAAACGCGTGGTTATTTTCTGCCTGCTATCGTCTCCCGATGCATTATCGACGATTATCCATTGCCAGGCTTCCATATTATCGAATTGTCTGGCAGATTCAAGGCAATCTATAATAAGACCGGCCGAACGGTAATTAATAATAATAACGCTTAAACTCACACGAATAGAGAATTATATTTGCAAGAATAGCTATTTTACGCAGCATTTTACTATACATAATATATTTAACCATTGGAAACTTTAAGTCCCGTAACGAAGAGCAACCACACTTCTGTTGTACTTGAAATACCGTCCGGCACCATCATCGGTCAATATCAGCAACTGGGGATAGATGTAACCCGGTTCCTGAAAGATGTTCCTACAGTGCGGTTGCTTCGTTGTAATGATACCGGTTACCGGTTTTATCATCCGTTCTCTATTTTTGGCGACGGGGCTTTTTATGACGATCTGCAAACCAATCTCAACGGGTATTATGTAGAAGGAAGAAAAGAGCATCTCAAGGCGCTGGATATCATCAAATCATCAGATAAAGTACTGGAAGTGGGCAGTGGTTCGGGTTATTTTCTGGGTTTATTAAAAGCCAAACAGGTTGACTGCCGGGGTCTGGAATTCAACCCGCAGGCGCTGGCAGATGCTGCCGCCAAAGGTTTGACGGTATATAATGAAACACTGGAACATCATGCCCTTTCGCACGAGGGGGAGTATGATGTTGTTTGTTCTTTCCAGGTGCTGGAACATATCACCGATATAAAATCCTATTTCGACAGTGCTATCAGGGCATTAAAACCGGGTGGCAAGCTGCTGATCGGAGTTCCCAATAACAATCCTTATATTTTCCGGCAGGATATATATCACACTTTAAATCTTCCGCCGCATCATGCGGGATTGTGGAACAAGGCCACTTTTGAGAAGATCCCTTCTTTTTTCCCGGTCACCACATCGGAAATTTATGTAGAGCCGCTGCAGGAGACCAAAGAATGGTACCGGGTACAGATAGATCATTACCGCCGGCAAAACAAAACCGGTATTGCCCGGCTGCTGCAGTTGATACCGAGGCCTGTATACAAACTGTTTTTGAAGGCATTCTCTTCTTTTATCGAGGGACGTAATGTTGTGGCAGTGTTCATTAAAAAATAATTGCTTTTATTTACAACATGAATACCGCATCTGTTCCATACCAGTTTAATCCTTCCATTACACAACCGGCTTATTTAACGCGGAACCGTCTGTTACGTTCTGTTGCAGAGCTGGCGCCATCGTTACAAGGGAAGGTGTTGGATTTCGGTTGCGGCGCCAAACCTTATCAATCACTTTTTACGCAAGCAGCTCAATATATTGGTGTAGACTACCAGAATGAAGGCCATTCGCATGAAAATGAGCATATAGACTTTTTTTATGATGGTAAAACATTGCCTTTTGCGAACGGGGAGTATGATGCCATTTTCAGCAGTGAGGTATTCGAGCATGTTTTTAACCTGGACGGTATTATGAAGGAGCTGAACCGGGTGTTGAAACCTGGCGGCAGTTTGCTGCTCACCTGTCCTTTTGCGATCTGCGAGCATGAAGTACCGAACGATTTCGCGCGCTATTCGTCTTTTGCGATCAGGCATATACTGGAGAAAAACGGGTTTACCGTTACCCGGCAGTTTAAAACGGCCAATGCGGTAGAAACCGTGTTCCAGTTATGGATCAACTATATTCACCAGTATATTACGCCTTTTGTTGCAAAAATACCGGTGGTGCGCAGTGTATTCCGCGTTACAACCTACGGTATCCTTAATTTGACAGCCATAGCGCTGGGTGCGCTCCTTCCCAGGGGTGAGAGTCTTTACCTGAACAACGTAGTGCTTGCTCAAAAAAACGGGGCTGCCATATGACCATTGCCGTAATTTCGATGATCAGGACGCCCTGGGGCGGCAGTGAGGAGCTTTGGTATGAGATGGCGAAGGCGGCACTGGCTAAAGGTATAAAGCTGGTGCATCTGTCGTATGAAACCAAAACGGTTCACCCCAAGATAAAGGAGTTACAGCAACTGGGCATGAAAGAGATTGTTCGTCCCGGGTATGTGAATGCCCAGGCGTCGCCAATCGTGCGGTTCCTGCAAATAGGGGTTAACTTCATCAGGAAAAAACTTACCAACCCCTACGCTGCTGTTTTCCGATATCAGCCGGCTATTATTTTATATAACGGCACGTGTTATTCCATAGAAAATGAGCAGGAGCTGCTCCGGCATATACGCCCGGAGCATCGTTTTTTTATCATAGGCCACCTGAATTCGGAAGGCAATGAAACGCTGCCTGCGCCTGCCCTGGAGCGGGTACGGCGGGCATATGCGTTGTGCAGGAAAGTATTTTTTGTATCGAAGCGTAACCTGCAGGTGGCCGAGCAGCAACTGGGCGTTACCTTAACGAACAGTGCTATTATACGCAACCCGGTAAACCTACCGGACCTGTCCGTTATCCCCTATCCCTCCTTACCTGTCACTCATTTTGCGACGATCGGCAACTTATCGGTGATTCATAAGGGGCAGGACCTGCTGCTCCGGGCATTGGCTGCGCCTGTGTGGCGCAACCGGAACTGGGTACTTAATATATATGGCACCGGTATAGATGCCGGCATGCTTGCCGGGCTGGCCTCGGATCTGGGCATTGCCGACAAGGTGGTGCTAAGGGGGCATACGAACGATATAAGGAAGGTATGGCAAAACAATCATTTATTGCTCCTACCTTCGCGCCTGGAAGGCATGCCGCTGGTAGTGGTGGAGGCTATGTTATGCGGCCGTACGTGTGTAGCAACAGATGTGGGCGGTATTTCGGAATGGGTGGAAGACGGGGTAACGGGTTTTATAGCCCCCAAAGCGGCAACAGCAGATTTTGAACAGGCCCTGGAACGTGCCTGGCAACAGCGGCAACACTGGCCGGCTATGGGTATAGCAGCCCGGAACCAGGCATTACGCCTCTACGACCCGCATGCGGGGGCAACCTTATTGGATCTTCTTATTACAACAACAGATGACAGATAAAATAAACATACTCTTTGTGATTGGTACGCGTCCTGAAGCCATAAAAATGGCCCCGGTGATCCGTGCCTGCCGCCAGCAACAGCGATTCGAGGTAAAAGTATGTCTGACAGGCCAGCATAAAGAAATGCTGGCACAGGTAGTTGATTTTTTCGATATACCATTTGACTTTAGTTTGTCTTTAATGAAACCCAACCAGTCGCTGTTTGACGTTACCGCCGATGGTTTAAAGATGCTGGAGGGAGTTCTGAAAGACTATACTCCGGACTGGATACTGGTGCAGGGAGATACCACCACTGCCTTTATAGGGGCGTTAGCCGCTTTTTATAAAAAAATAAAAGTAGGGCATATAGAGGCTGGTTTGCGCAGCGGCCAACTCTACTCTCCTTTTCCTGAAGAGGCTAACCGTAAAATGATCAGCGCCATTTGCCATACACATTTTGCCCCTACGCTTAAGGCGCAGCAGAACCTGGAGAACGAAGGCATTACGGAGCAGGTATATTTAGTAGGCAACACGGTAATAGATGCGCTTTTATGGGCGGTAGACCGTGTGAAGGATGACGAAAAAATAAAACTGGACTTTCAGTATCTGAACCTGGAGCAAAAGATCATACTGATCACCGGGCACCGGAGAGAAAGCTTTGGTAAACCTTTTGAAGATATTTGTGATGCCATTGCCACACTGGCGGGCAGGTATCCCGATGTACAGTTCGTATATCCTGTTCACCTGAACCCGAATATCAGGGAGGTTGTTTTTGCCCGTTTAAAGGGTTACAGCAATATTTTTTTGGTGGAGCCGCTGGATTACCCGCACCTGGTATGGCTGCTGCATCGATCTTATATAGTGATAACAGATTCCGGAGGCATCCAGGAAGAAGCGCCTTCACTTGGAAAGCCGGTGCTGGTGCTGCGGGAAGTAACGGAGCGGACAGAAGGTATAGACGCCGGTTCTGCGATATTGGTAGGTACTTCCAAAGAAAAGATCATTGGGGAAACCGAGCTACTATTGAACGATACGGCAGTTTACAACAGGATGGCCGGCATCGCCAATCCTTACGGAGACGGCAACAGTGCGCAAAAGATCACAGCATTACTCCTGAACTACAAATAATAACGCAACGTGAAAGTAGCCTTTTGCATCCGGCAGGATTATGATACAATGATCGGCGGAGATTCTATACAACTGCTGAAGACCAGGGAGCACCTTGAAAAGAGCTTCCCGGTTACCATCGATATCGTTACCCGGCCGGAAGACTTGCATACAGGCTACGATCTAGTGCATATTTTTAACCTGGCGACCCGCGATACAACGCTTGCTTTTTTAAATAAAGCCAATGCGTTGCAATTGAAGATCGCATTGTCGACCATCTTCTGGAACTATACTTACCAGGCTGGCAAAGACGTTGCTGCCGCTGCCGGTTACAATATACCGGTAAGCCCCTGGCAGGCTACGCTGATCAACGGATTCAGTAAATTGAGCGCCGCTATTTCCGGGAAACCGCGTATGCTGGCGGCACCATTCAGACGTCTTTGCAGGGAAAGTATCGGGTCGGCCAACATATTATTACCCAATTCTATCGAGGAGCTTGGTGAGCTGGCCAGGTTTACAGGTTTGCCGTTCACTGAGCTGGAAAAAAAGACGCAGGTAGTGGTGAATGCTGCCAGTTTCTCTGCCAATAATGAAGCTGCTGCAGATGGAGGAGTTGCTGCAGATGATTTAAACTCATATAACCTTCCGGAAAAGTTTCTATTACAGATCGGGCGTATAGAATATGTCAAAAACCAGTTGAACCTGGTAAGGGCGTTGTATCGCGATACCGACATTGCCATTGTATTCATCGGGAAGGTGAATGACGAAAAATACTACCGGAAATTAAAGCAGTTATCGGAAGCGCGGGGCAATGTATTTTTCATAGATCATGTACCGCACGACAGGGTAAATGCTTTTTATAAGAGAGCGCTGCTGCATGTGCTGCCTTCGTTCCGGGAATCGCCGGGACTGGTAAGCCTGGAGGCGCTGGCCAATGAATGTAAAGTGGTGGTATCGCAGGATGGTTTTGCCCCGGTGCGGACCTATTTTTTCGACAAGTATGCCACTGTTATACATCCTGCTTCACTGCCATCGATCCGTGCCGGCGTACTTGCGGAAATCAGGCAGCAACGGGATATGGCGGCCATCAGCGCCGATATCCGCGCTCATTTCAACTGGGAAAAAGCGGCGGAGCAAACCTTTTCGGCGTACCGGAAGATATGCCCGGGTAAATAGCGCTTCTGAATTATATTTGCTGCTCTATGGCAGAGGTACGCAAAAAAACCATTCTTTCTACAGTTATCATATATGCAGGCTTTGCTATAGGAGCGCTGAACACTTACCTGTTTTCGAAACAGAATTTCTTTACGGTGGAGGAGTATGGCCTTACCCGTGTTTTCCTGGACATGGTAGCTATTATGGGCACGCTCAGCATGTTGGGCGCCCAGCCAGCCATTTATAAGTTCTTCCCTTTTTATAACCGCAATCTTAAGAAGACGGAAAACGATCTTTTGTCGGGGGCATTGCTTTGGGGTATGCTGGGCTTTCTTATCATCTTATTGGCCGGCTGGCTGGGTGAAGACATATTCATCCGTAAGTTCTCTGCACGGTCGCCCTTGCTTATACGTTATTATTACTGGCTGTTTCCTGCCGCCCTGTTTATGGGATTATATAGCGTAACGGAGGCTTTTGCGTGGCATCTCGAAAAAATTGCATTCACTAATTTCCTGCGGGAAACACTCTTCCGTTTTATCACCACGGTACTCATTGCCATAAAGCTGACAGGGCTTATTTCGTTTCATACGTTTATGATCTGTTTTGCGTTGCAATATGCTATTGTTGCAGGCATTCTATTGTATTACCTGGTGGTGGTGCAGGGTTATAAACTGGTATTCAGGATCAGCCGGGTTACACGTAAGTTCTTTAAGAAGATGGGGACACTCATCTCCTATGTGTATATGGGAAATATAGTGCATACTATTGCAAATTTCCTGGGTGCCATCCTTATTGCCAATACCAACGGCCTTGCAGAGGCGGGTATTTATACGTTTGCCAATTATTTCGTAACCATTCTGCAGGCGCCGCAGAGAAGCATCATCTCAATTTCGATTCCTTTACTGGCCAATGCCTGGAAAGATAAAGACATGGCAACCATCGACCGGATCTACAAACGTTCTTCCATCAACATGCTGTTGTCGTCGATCTTTATCTTTTTTATCATATGGTTGTGTATGGATACGGCTGTAAGCGTATTTCATATCAACCCGTCTTTCCTGAAAGGGAAATGGGTGTTCCTTATCATGAGCATTTACTGGATCATTGAACTGGGGACAGGTGTGAACGCCCAGATCATCGGCACATCGAACGACTGGCGTTTTGAGTTTTTCAGCGGGGTTATCTTATTATCGCTTACCATTCCCACCAACTATTTTCTTGTAAAGCAATTAGGGATGATAGGCGCCGCCTATTCCGGTTTAATTTCCATCACCATTTATAACCTCATCCGCATCGGCTTTATATGGTACAAATACCATATGCAGCCGTTTACGCTTCATACGCTTAAGCTGCTTGTCATTGCCTTTGCAGCTTATGGCATCACTTTACTTTGCATTTCTTCGTTAAGCGGTCTCAGCTATCTTATTGTTGCGTGCGTTGTTTTTTCGGTTTTATACCTGCTACCGGTGTATTTCCTGAAGATCACGCCTGATATTGAGCCGGTATTACAAACGCTTAAGAAGCGGCTGGGCCTGAAGAAGTAGGTTACTGTTACTGCCAGGTATGCAGGTTTCATTAAATTTGGTTCGGGCAGCGGCCCGGCAGGGTTATATCCTGCTTCAGCCGGCTGAAATCCCGGTTCATCGTCCGGTTGGCTGCGGGTGGCGTGAATTGGTTTAATTTAAGCGTATTTATCTGTATTTATGAAGCATTTGCCCTCCTGTCTATTGGCTTTTTTTATTGTGTTGATCTGTGTTCCGGGCACACAGGCAAACGCGCAATACGACGGCTATATTTATGGCGAAGTAGTATTGAAAAACAAGCAAACCTATACCGGCACTATTAAATGGAGCGGTGGCCAGCGTCTTTGGGGCGATGTACTGTCGGTCACCAAAACCACCAACAAGAATATTTTCAAGTACCTGGACGAGACGCAGATCAAACGGCTGAGCAATGAAGAGGGCGGGCAGAAGATCGACTGGCAATTTATGAGCCTTTGGGAGGACAAATTACCGCGGCGGAAAAAGGAGATCCTGTGCCGTTTCGGGGATATTCAGTTTATTCATGTCACCGGTTCGGACAAGGCAGAGGTTTATTTTAAAAACGGAAGCAAAGTACGGGTAGAGCCTTATAAAGATGAGGCTGCACAACTGGGTAAAAACATTGTGGTGTATATGGCAGGCAATTCCAAAACAGTTAAATGGGATGAGATAAGCAGGGTGAATTTCAGCAATACGCCCAACTCCCCTGCCCAGGCACAGCGGACGCCGCTTTATGGCACCATACGCACTACACATGGCCTTGTGACGGGGTTTATTCAGTGGAACAGGGACAAGTACCTGGATATTCATAAGCTCACCGGGAAAACACAGAATAACGAGCTGGTATCCTATTCCTTTTCAAGCATTGCGCAAATTGAAAAGCAAAACAACCAGGCGCTGGTACAGCTTCGCTCCGGTGAAAAGATATTATTGGGCGCATCAGACGATGTAAGCAATACGAATAAAGGGATCATTGTCATGCATCCGTTATATGGCAGAACGCTGGTAGAATGGAAAGCCTTCCGCTCGCTGACCCTGCAGGCGCAGCCTGCAACAGGGTTGGGATACAACAGTTATCTGCCTGCAAACCGTTTATATGCCACGGTGAGCACTACGTACAACAAGACCTTCCAGGGAACCTGTATATTTGATCTCGATGAGGAATGGAATGTGGAAATACTTGACGGGAACAAGGATGGGCTTTATTACCAGATCCCTTTTTACAATATTGCCAGAATTGCTCCTTACAGGCAACGTTATTCGCAGATCTGGTTAAAGGATAATACTACGCTGCTCCTGGGCTGGGCCAATGACGTAAGTGATAAGAACTGGGGTGTGCTGATATGGCTGCCCAACAAGAAGTACCAGTATATTCCATGGAATGAGGTAAAAGAAATTTCGTTCAGATAGATTATGAACAAGAGATACCAGCGGTTACTGTTCTATATGTTTTTTGCGGCTGCACTTATCAGCGCCGGTTTCCTTGCCTACCTGGTGTATTACGAGGAGGTGGAAAGCTTTTATATAGTAGCGCTGGCCTGGATCGTTACAGTGATCGTGCTGTTATGGTTTGGCAACAGGTACATTTATTTCCTGCTCGACCAGAAGATACCGTGGATAGCGTCGCGAACCAGCAGCCGGTTCTTTATTCAACTGGTGACCAGTACGGTATATACGCTTTGCTGTATCAATCTTACCTATTACCTGTTTAAAGTAAGTACCAATGGGATGCCGCCGGACCTCACGCAGATGCTGGTGTTGAATGTTTACGGCCTGCTTTTTACGATACCGGTATTGTCTATCAATTTTGGCATCTATTTCATGATGCAATGGAAAAAAGCGCAGTTGCAGGCAAATGAGCTTAAGGAGGAGAACCTGCAGGCGCAACTGAATTCATTGCGGATGCAGCTGGACCCTCATTTTCTGTTCAACAATCTTAACATGCTTGCCAGTCTTATCGATAAGGACCGGGATGAGGCGCAGGATTTCCTTGACAAGTTTGCCGATGTATACCGTTATGTATTGCAATACAAGAAAGAGGAGCTGGTCCCTCTTTCTACAGAGTTAAAGTTTATAAAAGCCTATTGTTACCTCCTGAAGAAACGTTTTGGAGAAGGTGTTGTTATTGAAATAGCCGATATTAATGATGCTGTCAGCGAGCGCTGTATTCCGCCGCTGGCGCTGCAAATGCTGATGGAGAATGCTGTGAAGCATAATATAATTTCGCGGGATATGCCTTTACAGATCAGGGTTTACCCGGAAGGGGACCGATGGATAGTTGCAGAGAACACCTACCAGCCTATGCCGAAACAAGGGATGGTAAAACTTGAAAGCGGGCTGGAGAATATCCGGAGGCGTTATCAGTATCTGTCGGCGTTGCAGATAAACGTAGGTTGTGACAATGAAATTTTCAAAGTAGCGCTGCCTCTGCTGGAGGTAGATGAATAAAGATGATTGCCATGGAAGTATTGATCATTGAAGACGAAGCACCTGCAGCGGAAAGGCTGGCGGAGATGTTACGGCAGTACAGTGCGGAGATCCGCCTCCTGGCGATCCTGCCTTCGGTAAAGGAGGCGGTTAGCTGGTTTTCGGATCACCGGCAGCCCGACCTGATATTGATGGACATTCATTTATCGGATGGTTTGTGTTTCGATATTTTCAAGCAGGTACAGGTAAAGTGCCCGGTTATTTTCTGCACCGCCTATGATCAATATGTGATGGATACTTTCCAGGTGCACAGTATAGATTACCTGTTAAAGCCGGTGCAATACCAGAAGCTTGAAAAGAGTCTTCAGAAAATGGAGGCGATAGCTTCGCAGATGAAGCCGGCAGGCAACGATCCCCAGTTCAGCGAGTTGATCAATATCATCCGCAACAGCCAGAACCAGTATAAGTCGCGGTTTATGGTAAAAACCGGCAATCGTATCAAGGCTGTGAAGATAAGCGATATCGCTTATCTGATTTCGCGCAACAAGGTTACGATGCTGGTGACCCGGGAGAAGCAGCAATACCCGCTCGATTATACCTTAGACGAACTCATGACGATGCTTGATCCTGCAGTGTTCTTTCATGTAAGCCGGAGTCTTATCATACATATAGATTCCGTAAAGGAGGTGCATCCATATTTCAAAGGGCGGCTGAAGTTATTACTGACACCTGAGCACGATGAAGAGGTAGTGATCAGCAGCCAGAAGACGCCTCTTTTTAAAGCATGGCTCGATCATTAGCCTGTTTATTCAGAATGCAATAATCCTTCTCTATCCGTATAATATACGTGTACATCGGAATTCATTTTTTACCGGAGCGATGATCTGTTTTCTTTGACAGCTGAGAACAGATGTATTGTAAAAAGTAATAAAAAAACTTCGATGAACCCGACGTATTTAAAAACAGTAAAGTTCCGCCGGTGTTGCCAGGTACTGGTGCTTGCCACTGTATGCGGCATACAATCCGCTTCTGCACAATATCCCAAAATTCCACAGGCAGCAGCCGAGGCCAGCAAGGCAGTAATGGATGCTGCCAGCCGTCATTCCGATTCGGCCTGGCAAAAGGCGTGGCCTATTATCCAGGAAGAGGCCAGACATGGCAAACCTTATTCCCCGTGGGCACACCGTCCCACTGATCTTCCCCAGGCCCGTATTGCTGCGTTCCCTGGTGCAGAAGGCGGCGGCAAGTATAGCTTCGGCGGCCGCGGCGGTAAAGTATTTGTAGTAACCAACCTGAATGACGATGGACCGGGCAGTCTCCGTTATGCCTGTGAGCAGGGTGGTGCCCGTACGGTAGTATTCAATGTAGCTGGTATCATCCGTTTGAAAACGCCTCTTATTATACGTGCTCCTTATATTACCATCGCAGGGCAATCGGCACCGGGCAACGGTGTATGTATTGCAGGCGAAACTGTATGGATCAATACGCATGATGTTATTATCCGTTATATGCGTTTCCGCAGGGGTGAAACATTTGTAGGCCGCCGCGATGACGCCATCGGCGGTAACCCGATAGGCAACATTATCATAGACCACGTATCGGCAAGCTGGGGACTGGATGAGAACATGAGTTTGTATCGTCATATGTATGATGACAGCACCGGTTCTAAAGAACAGAAAATGGGCACTGTGAATTTAACGATCCAGCACTCCATTTTTTCAGAAGGGCTGGATACCTGGAACCATGCTTTCGGCAGCACGCTGGGTGGAGAGAACGCCACGTTTATGCGTAACCTCTGGGCCGACAATACCGGCCGTAACCCCTCTATCGGCTGGAACGGCACCTTCAACTTTGTCAACAACGTTATATTCAACTGGGTGCATCGTTCTGTAGATGGCGGCGATTATACTGCTACTTACAACATGATCAACAACTATTACAAACCCGGTCCTGCCACTCCTAAAACTTCACCAGTAGGGCACCGCATCCTGAAACCAGAATCGGGCCGCAGCAAACTAGCCTACAAGGTCTTCGGCAGGGTGTATGCAAACGGCAACATCATGGAAGGATTCCCTGCCATTACAAAAGACAACTGGGCAGGCGGTATACAGATTGCAGATGAAGATCAATCGGACTTGAGCAAATATGTAGATTACATGCGTGTGGATGCTCCATTCCCTATGGCTCCGGTAACGATTACATCGGCACAGGAAGCCTTCAACTATGTGTTGAAAAATGCGGGAGCTACACTTCCTGAAAGAGACCCTGTCGACACCCGTGTTATAGAACAGGTAAGAACCGGCAAGATCACTTACCTGCCTAATGTAAAAGCGCCTACCACACAGTTTGAGCACCGCAGGATGCCGCTTGACTCTTACAAAACAGGTATTCTCACCGATATCAGCCAGGTGGGTGGTTATCCTGAATATAAAGGCACGCCGTATAAAGACTCAGACAATGACGGTATTCCTGATGCCTGGGAGAAGCAACACGGTTTAAATCCCAATGACGCCAAAGATGCGAGCGCTCTCAGCAAAGACGGAAGCGGCTATACCAACATCGAGAAATTCCTGAATGATGTAGCTGCAGGAAAAAAATAACAGTTACGACTGCTCCCCCACCCAGTGATGTATTGGTTACAGATGCGTTACAGGGTACAGCATAACAAAAGCCCGGTGCAGGAGGTTAGGCGAATGCTTCACTTCCGGCCCCGGGCTTTCCTGATTTTATATCTATCAAAGCGGCTATACTATGCTGTCCTGTTTCTGTTCCATATTCCAGATAACTCTGGCCTTGATTTGCGTAAACGCATCGTCTTTCGCCTCGGCATAGGATATATTGTATTTGCGGGTGATGGACTGTAATTCTTTGGGAAATCTTTCCAGCAGCCTGTCGTAGTAATTATCCAGTTCGGCAGCAGCCGGCATTTCGAAAGAAATATGCAACTGGAAACGTCTTAACAATGCCCTGTCTATTACCTGCAGATGATTGGTAGCGCCAATAAGCAATGCTTTCTCGGGATAATAATCTATCATCTGGATCAGAGTGTTTACCAGTCTTCTCATTTCACCCACATCACTGTCTTCATTATCCCTGGCCTTTCCAACCTGGTCGAATTCGTCGAGGAACAACACGGCCTTCTCCCTGGCTGCTTTGTCGAAAACCTGTTTGAGATTCTGAGCAGTTTCTCCTATCCGGGCACATACCACATTACTCAGGTTGAGAATGACCAGGTTTTTGCCCAAAGCGCCGGCGATGGCTTTTGCAGTGGTGGTTTTACCACATCCGGATGCGCCATGTAAAAAGAGTTTGTTATTAACGGGCAGCTCGTATTTATGTAGTTCCTCTATATAAAAATGCTCTTTGATCAACACCTCTATCTGCTGCCTGTTCTCAGGCGTCAGCCATACATCGGCCAGGGCTATTTTTTCTTTGTCGTTTATAATAAGATCGTACAGGTTCATAATTACATCGATAAATTTTTAAGCAAAGGCTTAATGAGACGGCGTGTGGTTGGCAGCACTGGGAACAGTGATTTCTTTTCCAATCACCACATTGCTGAATATAACTTGTTCGGCATTGGTGAAGCTTATCGCTGTACCGCAGGAATCAATCTTTATATTGGAGAACTGAATATTCGACACCTTTTTGGTGGGATAGCCCTGGATCACCAATCCCGCGTTGGTGGCTGTTGTAAACTTTACGTTATCCAGGTAAACATTGCGGATATCCGTTTCATACCCCTTGCCTTCGCCATGATAGAAAGAGGTAATAAAAACCGCATCTTCCACCTCACCGAACGTGACATCGTTTACATAAATATCTCTGATAAAACCGCCCCGATCGGGATTCGACTTCAGATAGATACCACGTTTGCAATAACCGCCATAGGTACAGTTTTCAACGAATACGTTTTGTACGCCGGCAGACATTTCACTTCCTATCACCAGGCCATGCAGCCCTTTAAACCTGCTGTTGCGTATAATGATATTCTCCGAAGGTATGGCCGTTAACCTGCCTTCCTGATCCCGGCCGGCTTTGACAGCCACATTATCATCGGCATTATTGAAGTCGATATCTTCTATCAGTATGTTCCTGGAGTACTCCGGATCGAAGCCGTCGTTGTTTTTATTGAAGGCATTGAACTTCACTTTTCTTGCGATGATGTTTTCCGACTTCAGGAAATGTACGGTCCAGAATGGTGAGTTTTGAATGGTGACACCTTCTACCAGGATGTTTTTGCATTCAAAGAACTGGATCAGTTGCGGGCGCAGGTAATGGCCTTTTCCGAACTGGCGTTGGGATACGGGAACGCCGCTATGATTCATCTCCCTGCTCAGTTGCTGATCCGGCTTCTGAAGGTCGTACCATTTAGCGAAGCCTTCCTTTCCATTACCATCTATAGTTCCTTCGCCGGTGATAGCAATGTTCTCCGCCTGGTAAGCATAAATGAGTGGGCTGTAGTTGTAAAGAAAGGTGCCTTCCCAGCTTGTTGGAACGGCGGGAAGATAATGATCGGGATTGGTTCCAAAAACGAGTTTTGCCCCCTTTGCGAGGTCTATAGCGGTATTACTTACCATATGAATGGGACCGTTCACGATATAAATGCCGGAAGGGACCATGATGCGGCCGCCACCTTTCTTTTTACAGGCGGCGATGGCTTTATCGAAAGCCGGCTTACAATTGGTCATGGAATCGCCCCTGGCGCCAAAATCCGTTAACCGGAAGGTATTGGGAGAGAGTTTGGGAGGAACGATATTCTTCAGGATCTCATCACGTTTTTCTGTCCTTGTCAAACCCTGGGACCTGCCGTTGATACAAGCTACAAAACAAGAAACGAAGAGAATGGCTATGTTATAAAACTTCATCAGACCTTTATTAAGCTGTGTTGGGTTATAAAGCCGTTTACCTTAGAAACAGCCGCTGCGCGGCCGAAATTAAACCGATTTTAGGTATTTTCCACCGGATGCAGGCAAAAGCGGCAGGTCATTCAGTTAACCTTTATGTTATATCTGGTTCAGATCTTTGTTATTAAATGCTGTAAACCTAAACCGTTTGGTTCTGCATCATTAGATTTGCAGCCCGCCGGCGCCAAGCACGCGTTTGCGGGTAAACGTTTATAGCTCTAACACCTAACAATTATGACATTTTCTGAATACGTTGCCTATTTCCAGGATATAGTAGCCAAAGAAAGTACTGAACTGGCTGCGCCTTACAATAACCCCGACTACTTTGATTATACAAAGCTGAACTGGCATAGGATGAACCGCTGGCTAAAAACCGGCGAGTTGTCTGAAGTATTGATTCAAAAGGTAAAAAGCATTGGTGCGCCGCAGCACTGGATACTGATCACGGAACCCTGGTGCGGCGATGCTGCCCATAGCGTTCCGTTTATAGAGCTGTTAAGCCGGGAAAACCCGCTCATCACGCTCAGTTACGAGTTAAGAGATAGTGAACCCCATCGAATTGAGAGCTATCTTACAAGGGGTGGAAAATCTATTCCCAAACTAGTTATCAAGAATACCGAGGGACATGACCTGGCCACCTGGGGACCCCGTCCGGCGGGATGCCAGGAGATCTACGACAGCCTGATGCAGGAGAAGGCCAGCTTCGACAAAGTAAAAGAAGAGATCCAGCACTGGTATAATAACAATAAGGGAGTAGCGATACAGGAAGAGCTGCTGCTGGTTTTTAATGACATGCAGTAAGCACAACCAAAAGGAGCAGATTGGTGCTGAGGCAGCTCCTGACTTGTGCGTTGCGGTAACGACAAAGTAGCTGCACAGTGCATCGAGACTGCTTTAAGCATAATTATGCTACCTAACTGAGATCCCCTATATTTGCTGCCGCTCTTTGCATACATATCAATCGGATATAGGTTTCCTTGACAGGAATTAATAAGGAACCGTGTGAAAATCACGGGCTGACGTGCAACTGTAAGTAACGTAAAGGTTTTACCAGGCAAATCCATTGTCCCCCAAAGGGATGAGAAGGAGGTAAAATGTTACAAGCCAGGAGACTTGCCTCTATCTTAATGACAAGCTTTCACGAAACAGGGCAAGTCGGGCATTGAACTTTATTCAAGATGGACAACCTATGTCCATGCCTACCCTCTTGTTCTCCTGTTTCCATATAGCTTGTGCTGTTAGCAAGTGCATATTTCATTGTTTCACGACTAAACAAAAAAGATGCAAACACACAATCTGGGTTACCCTCGTATTGGAAAACACAGGGAACTCAAAAAAGCCAATGAACAGTATTGGGCCGGGAAAATTCCAGCTCACCAGTTAGAACAAACTGCCAGAACGATCCGCTCCTACAACTGGCAACTACAAAAACAGGCAGGTATAGACTGGATACCCTGTAATGATTTCTCCTTCTATGACCATGTACTCGACACCTGCTTACTAACAGGCGCCATTCCAGAACGTTATCATACACTTATCGTAGATAAAAAACTAAATGACCTGGACCTGGCCTTCAGCATGGCGCGCGGTTACCAGAAAGAAGGTGTGGATATTACCGCCATGGAAATGACCAAGTGGCTCGACACGAACTATCACTATATCGTACCCGAATTCAAGGCCAACCAGAAGTTCAGTTTCTTTAACCAGAAGGTTGTAAAAGAGTTCCTGGAGGCAAATAAAGAAGGCATACAGGCGAAACCGGTATTGTTAGGGCCTATCTCTTTCCTCCTGCTAGGTAAAGAAAAAGAAGCCAATTTCAACAGGCTGGACCTGATAGACAACCTGCTGCCGGTTTACCTGGAAGTTCTGAAACAACTGGATCAGCATGAAGCTTATTATATACAACTCGATGAGCCCTGCCTGGCATTGGATCTGTCGGACAGAGAACGACAGACCTTTACAAAGGTTTACCAGAAAATAAAACAAACGCTGCCTCAACTGCATATCATTCTCAGCAGTTATTTCGAGTGTTATGGAAAGAATCTTTCTACCGTATTGAGTTTACCGGTTCACACGATACACCTGGACCTTGTGCGCTGCCCGGCGCAACTGGATGACATTCTTGCTACTGAATTCACGAAAAGCAGGACGCAGTTATCATTGGGTGTAGTAGATGGCAGGAACATCTGGAAAAACGACTTTTCACATTCACTTGCCATCATCAACAAAGCCGTTAATGCACTGGGTAAGGAACGAATATGGATAGCCCCCTCCTGCTCCCTGTTGCACAGTCCCTGTGACCTTGACCTGGAAACCAATGAAAAGGTGCTGACACCCGAGATCAAGCAGTGGATGGCTTTTGCAAAACAAAAACTGTATGAAGTAAATACGCTGCGGCAACTTGCCAACGGCAACAATTCTTCGGAATTGCAGGCAGCATTGGTACAAAATCAGCAATGTATCGCCAACAGGCAAACTTCTTCGCTGATACATAACCAGCCCGTTAAACAACGTGTAGCGGCGATCACGGAAAAGGATGCGCAGCGCATAAACAGCTTTAGCCTGCGTAAAGAAAAGCAGCATGCGGCGCTGGGACTTCCTTTATTTCCGACTACCACTATCGGTTCGTTTCCGCAAACCAAAGAAGTCAGGAACTGGCGTGCCAGGTGGAAGAAGGCTGAACTTACCGACGCTGAATACAACAAACTACTGAAGGACGAAACGGAGAAAGCGGTTCGCTGGCAGGAAGCGATAGGACTGGATGTATTGGTACATGGTGAGTTCGAGCGCAATGATATGGTTGAATACTTTGGTGAGCAGCTAGCCGGTTTTGTATTTACTGAAAACGGCTGGGTACAGAGTTATGGCAGCCGTTGCGTTAAACCACCGGTTATTTATGGCGATGTTCATCGCCCTGCTCCTATGACGGTGGCGTGGAGCAGTTATGCGCAATCACTTACAACAAAATGGATGAAAGGAATGCTTACCGGCCCTGTCACCATTTTACAATGGAGCTTTGTACGTAACGACCAACCCCGGAGCGAAACCTGTACGCAAATAGCGCTGGCGATTCGCGATGAAGTGGTGGACCTGGAAAAAGCAGGCATCAAAATCATCCAGATAGATGAGCCTGCCATACGGGAAGGTTTGCCACTGCGTAAAGAGAACTGGCAACAATACCTCGACTGGGCTGTACGTGCCTTCCGGGTATCGGCAAGTGGTGTACAGGACGATACACAGATACACACGCATATGTGTTATTCCGAATTCAATGACATCATACAGCATATCGCCGATATGGATGCAGATGTCATTACTATTGAAACATCGCGTTCACAAATGGAATTACTGGATGCTTTTGCTGCATTCCAATACCCTAATGAAATAGGGCCCGGTGTTTACGATATACATTCGCCACGCGTTCCTTCGAAAGCGGAAATGGTAAGCCTGATGGAAAAGGCCAGGGCTGTGGTTCCCACGGAACAACTTTGGGTAAACCCCGACTGCGGATTAAAGACCCGCGGATGGGATGAAACCAAGGCCGCATTAGAAGAAATGGTCAATGCTGCTGAAGAATTACGGCAGACTGTTCTACAGATTCAATAGACCTGAAAAGGGCTGACCTGATACAAATGGCCAGCCCTTTTTTTATGCGAAAACTATTTTCAGAAAAATACCCCTATCAATTAAAAAATAAATAAAATCATTTTAAAAATCCAAGGTTGAACAAATAACGTTTATATGAAAAAATCATATGAATGCAAAAAGTGTTATAACCCTTGCGGTATTTTCTGTGCTTTTATGTTTAGGCATTACCCTTCTTTCTTCCTGTAGTAAAAGTGATAACAATAACAACCACGGTCCCGATATTACATTCTGGGGCCTTACCAACAACAATCAACTGATACAGTTGAATGCCAGGAATGCAGGAACCACGCTGGCAACCATAAACGTAACAGGCCTTGCTACCAATGAAAAATTATTAAGTATCGATTTTCGTCCTGCTACAGGTCAGCTTTATGCATTAAGCAGCAATAGCCGGCTTTACATTATCGACATTTATAACAACAAAGGCAATGTTACTGCAGTTGGAAGCACTTCTTTTACCCCTATGCTGTCAGGAACATCAGCCAGTATCGACTTCAACCCAACAGTAGACAGAATACGTTTGGTAAGCAATACCGGACAGAATCTTCGTTTACATCCTGAAACAGGTGCTGTTGCTGGTGTGGATGGCAACATAAATGGAGGAACCAGTCCAGCCATTTCTTCTATTGCTTATACCAACAATATAGCGGGCGCCTCTGCTACTGAGTTGTTTGATATAGACGCCAATACACGTAAGCTTTACAAACAGAACCCACCCAATGACGGCACACTTGCGGAAGTAGGCACGCTCAATGTCAATTTCTCAGGCAAAGGCGGCTTCGATATCAATAGTGATAATAGTGTGATACTGGCAAGTTTTGTAGCAGATGGTATGAGCAGGCTTTACACTATTAATACAGCCAATGCGCAGGCCAATTTAATAGGCAATCTATCCACCACACTTATCGACATTGCCATACCTACCGATCCTGTAGCGTATTCTGTAAGTGAAAGCGGCCAATTACAAATATTCAATCCGTCCAAATCCATCTCCGTTACCAATAAAACGATTGCAGGTTTAGGAGCCGGAGAAACGGTGATGGGCATTGATTTCAGGCCTGTAAACGGACAATTATATGGTGTTGCAGTTACCATTGCGGGCAATGCACGCTTATATACATTCAACCTGGCTACGGGAGCCGCCGCCGCTGTAGGCAGCAGTTTTCTTCTCACAGCCGGCACTTCGGCAGTTGGTTTTGACTTCAACCCGACAGTGGATAGAATCAGGTTGGTTACGAACCTGGGACAAAATCTAAGACTGGTTCCCGATAACGGTACTATAGCAGGAACCGATGGCGCTATCAATCCCGGTTCACCTGCCATTAGTGGTGCAGCTTATACCAATAATTATCCAGGCGCCACCACTACTACTTTATTTGTATTAAATACAAACAAGCTTTTTAAACAAGATCCTCCCAACAACGGTTTACTAACAGAGATCGGAAACCTGGGCATTACTGCCGACAGTCAAAATGGTTTTGACATTGGCGGCGCCAGTAATATGGGATATGCAGTACTCAGTATTGGCAGCAATTCCAAACTATATACGATCAATACGACAACAGGTATGGCTACAGCAAGCAAAGACTTCCCTAACAAGGTGAGTGGCTTTGCTATAGCACCAGGTTTTTAGCAGCAATTATAAACGACAAGAAGAATACCGATTATAATTCCAGAGCTGCCAGGACTGGATTAACCTACAGGCAAAAGCGGCTGTATCACAGGCATGATACAGCCGCTTCTTTATTTGCAGCAATTCACATGGCAACATTTACGAGGAAATACCGGAATTATTATCAGCATTTCAAACTTACACAAGCACAAACACGTACATAAATACATCATCAAATATTTTATTATTAATTATTAGTAATCATGAAAAAGCTCATTTCGTTCGCATGTCTTGCCATTACCTTTTTTGCCTCAAACATGGCAATAGCACAGGAAAAAACTACTATGGTTGGCGGAGCAGCCATGTATCCTTCTAAAAACATTATAGAAAATGCAGTCAACTCAAAAGATCACACGACACTTGTAGCAGCAGTAAAGGCAGCAGATCTTGTTGAAACACTCCAGGGGAAAGGTCCATTCACTGTGTTTGCCCCTACCAACAAAGCTTTCAACAAACTACCTAAAGGCACGGTAGAAACGCTGTTAAAACCTGAAAACAAATCGATGCTGCAAGGTATACTCACCTATCACGTAGTAGCCGGCAGACTCGACAGCAAAGCAATCGCTGAGAAAATAAAAGCAGGCGGCGGCAAAGCGGAACTTACCACTGTGCAAGGCGGTAAATTATGGTTATGGATGAAAGGTTCCAACCTTATCATCAAAGATGAGAAAGGTGGAATGGCAACTGTTACTATTAAAGATGTTTACCAAAGTAATGGCGTGATCCATGTGGTAGATAATGTACTCATGCACTAGACACAACATTAGTCGTTAATCAATAAGCCTGCTGCATTGCTTTTTTAGCAAAAATGCAGCAGGCTTATTGATTATGCCTGCAATGCCTGCTTTATGAGCCTCTCTCCTTTTTCACTGTATGAAAGCGTTAATGCAGCATTCCTTCCGGGGTCGGTCATTTTGCCCCAGGTTTTCTGAAGAATGCCGATCATTTTTTCTTCGGACTGGCCGGCGATCAGGTCATCGTATTGATATTCGAGGAAGACGAGGCATAAAGCGTTTTCCATGATTTGCACTTCAGGATCGGAAGACAAACGTTTTTTCAGTACAATTTCCGTTACACGCTGAATGAGCGTTTCATCGTATTCTACAGTACGTAAGATTTCTGCAGCTTTTGCCGCGTGATATTTCGCGAGTTCATTTTTCCATTTCAGATACCCTACCCTGCCTTCAGGATAGGATTTGCGCGGTATTTCCCAGCGGCCTATATGCTGGCATCTTGAAGCAAGCAATAAAGGCTCGCTGGCTTCTGGCGCCAGGCGCAGTACCCACTCGTATAGTTTTAAAGCATAGAAATATTCGGTAGCGTATTCCTGTCCCTCATGAATAATGGTTCCGGGGGATTGCCGGTTGTAATCATCAAAAAGTTTAAAAGCCTGTTCCAGTTTTTCCATTGTTGCGGCGGTTGCTATTGGTCGACTCAAATATAGGGAATGCCGCGTTATCAGGTTCCTACTTTATCGATAGGGCGAAAGCGAAGTGCGCTCCAGATATCGTTGATCGAAACAGCAGTAACAGTAGACAGTCCGAACGTTTCTACGGTTTCACGAATGGTATCCCGATTGATATCCGTTTTCACTTTTGAGGTTCCTTTAGGATAGGCGATCCACAATACGCTATCTTCTTCTACTTTTTTCAATCCTTTCTCCAGGAACTGCAGCAACGCAACACTGTCTTTTGCAAATACCAACGTATTGGCGCTTTTCTCCTTTTTATCGAATGTTAGCCGGAAGCCGGATTCCAGCCATGCACTTTGCAGGTCAGGCGGAACATTTATAACAACACCGGCTCCCCTGAACTTACACTTTTTGATAATTTCCTGCATGGGGTATCTTTTTATTAAAGATAATAATACATTTGAAACAGCTTTTTAACCCTCTAACTATATAAAAATGACCGTTGAAAATCAAAATGAAGGCAAACTTATCACGTTATCCCAAGCCTTCGACAACAGGCCTAAAGTTTTAAATGCCTTTTATTTCGTTTTGTTCAGTTGCATGGCTATTCCGTTTTTATATGCTTTCCGGACAGCTATTTCCGATTCGCCACTTCAATTTATATTCTTTCTCGCCTTATTTACAGCCTACCTGGTAGCCGCTTATCGCTTTATCAATAAAGCTATACAATCGGAAAAGCTGCTTATCACACCAGACTCCATAACACTTATTAAAGCAGGCATTTCGAGGACCAGCCATACGTATAAAAACGAATTCATTTCACAACTGAGACACCTGGACAAGCCTGCCCTTTCGAAACACCCGCTTACCGGGGAAAGCTTTGACTATCTTGGATTTCAGACTACGCAGGAATACCTGATAAAGCGTAGTCCTCTTTATACTAAATAATAATTCCGTATTTTTAAACTATAAGTTATGAAAACAATCAGCGTGCTTTTGATAGCACTTATCAGCCTATGCTCTTACAAAACGTTTGCGCAGCAAAAAACAGGTACTATTTGTTTTATCCGGGCTAACGGGTATGTAGGTTCTATGGTGAATGACAAGGTGTACATCGATGACAGCCTGGTATGCAAACTTAAAAACAAACAGTACTCCATTCATACCGTTCCCGCAGGTGCTCATACGGTTGCTGTCAACCCCGGAGGTCTTTCTACGCAGAAGCGTTCAACGCCTTTAACGATCACAGTAGAAGCAGGGAAAACAACATATATCGATATAGCATGGGCAGATAAAGTATCCTGCCAGGAATTAACAGCCAACTCTGCAACGCTTAAAATGCAGAAGCTAAAACAAAACAACAAATGCCTGTCAGACAAATAGAGCTTTGCCAACAGGTATTGGTCAATTCACCCTGAACGGGTTTTACAAAGATCAAAGCAATGTTGCCGAGCTATACCCGTTTGCACGCTTTTCAGCGGGTTATAAATTTTAGTGCGCTATTCTTCTTTTATGCGATACATGACCATATTAGGGTAACCTTCTACCACGCTGGCCAGGTTGTAATGCACTTTGGCTCTTACTTCCGGCGTAGGTGTGTCGATGTATTTAATACCACGCCTGTTGAGCTTTTCTTCCATCGATTTTTTAAACTTGCCATAGCGGATAAGGATGGTTTGATCTTTTTCTTTTATTTCCCTGAACTGCCGCCGTAACATCAAAGCAGAGCTGGTTTCCCAGTACATATGCGAACCCAGCACTACCAATGCATTGACGACCATTAATCCTGCAAATGCGCCTATCCACCACAGGCTTTTACCCTTTTGCGCAGAAAGCAACAGGATGGCCAGCGGAATGACCGGGATAAGCCATAACTGCGGCACCAGGCGCACCCACCAGAAGTGGATATTGAAGAACAGCGTCAGCATGATTGCAGTCATAGAGATAGCGATCATCCAGCGTAGTTCTTTCCTGGTTTTGAAGAGCCAGATGCCTAAGGCAAGGGTGATGATAAACAAACCGCTGAAATAGGGTCCCAGGGGCGCCATACGCACGTCCTGGATATGATAGAATTTCCAGTGTTCAGGTTTTGCCAGGAAAGGCCACACCAGTTCCGCATTTTTCTCTTTGTTGTAAGGAGCATTGCCTGGCCTGCTGAAATGCGCATAAAACAGGCGTACCACCCGGCTTTTGCCCTTCATATTGGCCGGAGTTTCGTACACTTCATTATCATCTCTTCCTGTAGTTGTATATACATCGGGATATTTAGCCGTACCCATAATCGGGTAAAAGGGATGTCCTCTTTCAAGGAAGTTGGTAACATAAGGATTAAATCCAAACAGGAAAACACCGGTTAATAACGCTATCGCATTCATCACGATATAACGTCTCACAAAGCTTATTTTCCTGAACAAGAGATAGATGAGTCCGCAGAAAGCGAAGAAACAGTAGAATACCAGGCCTGTAAACTTTGTATTGATGAGACAAACGACGGCCATGATACCGATCAGGAGGGTCGTTTTATCAGGGCGATGTATCACAGAGAACAAGGTCGCAAAATACAATAACAGGAAGGTATATAAGAGGCCATCTACCAGGTAGGTAGTGATCTCGCACCAGATAACGGGATTCAACACCGTAATGAGGCAAAGTAACAATGCCCTGTTCTTCGACATATTAAAGTCTCTTGCCGCCTGGTATACCATAAAAGCAGCGGCGAAAAAAGCAACGACGTTGATGCTTTTGCCGGCTTCCACATCGCCGAAAAGACTTAGTGCTGCGGCGGCAAAATACCAGGATACTTTGGGAAAATGAATGATAGAGAGATCGTTGTGTTTATCGAAACTACTGATGGGGTGCAGGAGCGGGTTCCAGCCTTCCGTCATATTGTAAACGGCAGCCTGGTGATACCACTGGCCATCCCAGGAGAAATCGAAAAAGAAAAAGGCGAAAGCCACTGAAAAAAGAATCACCAACAAGCTCACTCCCAATACCTTATACCAGTCATTCCGGGGCATTCCGTTTTTGATGCTGTAGTAATAACTGACCACGGCGGCGGCAACAAGAGAAAGCGGCAATACAGGCGCAAAAAGTTTTTTGTCGATAAGAAAGGAAAGCGTCATGAGGAGGTGTGCAATACATAGAAAACACATGAGCAGGAAAGCACAGCTCCTGGCAAAGGGTTGCGTTGAATTCATGGCAAACAGTTGACTTCAAATATACAAATGAGATAGTTGTGTACGAAGAGAAAGGGACCAACGGCGGTTGCGTAATAAAGGCCGCAACGAGATGATTTTTTTGCACAGTTCAGACAGGAAGTCAACTGTTCCTGCAATAAGGCAGGAGACATGCGGGATGGCATAAAAAATGTGGCATCAGGGGCGTTCAAAAATTCTTCGCCCATGAATAAGAAACAGCTACACCAGCAAGAATGGTACAGACTCAACAAAGAGGAAGTAGTGCAGCAAATTGCAACGGATGCCAATGCAGGCTTATCGAATGAAGAAGCAAAGAAGCGTATCAAACAGTATGGACGGAACAAGCTGCCGGAAAAGAAAAAAAGCAGCAAATTTATCCGGTTCCTGAAGCATTTTCATGATATCCTGATTTATGTGTTATTGTGCGCTGCGATCGTTACGGGTATACTCGGACATTATACCGATACGATCGTTATTGTGGTAGTAGCTGTGGTAAATGCCTGTATTGGTTATTTCCAGGAAAGTAAAGCGGAAGATGCGTTGAAGAGTATTCAGAATATGTTATCACTCAAAGCGCATGTGATCAGGGATAACAAACGAATAGAGATAGATGCGGAAGAGGTAACGATCGGAGATATCGTATTACTGAATGCGGGCGATAAGGTTCCTGCCGATCTACGTTTATTGAGTACAGATAGTTTAAAAATAGAAGAATCGGTATTAACCGGGGAATCGGAAGCATCGGAGAAAAAAGCCGATCCGTTAGAAGGCGCTACGGAATTGGGTGACCGGATAAACATGGCTTTTACCAGCACTACTATAAGTGCAGGAACGGGAAGAGGCGTTGTCACCGCTATAGGGAAAGATACAGAGATCGGGAAGATCAACCAGATGATGACAGAAGTGGAACAACTCACCACTCCCCTGTTGCAGCAAACGGCGAAGTTTGGCAAAACCATTTCTATTTTTATCATTGTGATTGCAGGCGCTACTTATCTCTTCGGGCATTTCCTGAGGGATTATCCTGACGAGGAACTGCTCATGTCTATTATCGGGCTGGCAGTGGCTGCTATCCCGGAAGGATTACCGGCCATCCTTTCGATCATACTGGCTATCGGGGTACGCAATATGGCCAAACACAATGCCATCGTCCGGAATCTTCCTTCGGTAGAAACACTGGGTTCCGTGTCGGTTATCTGCTCGGATAAAACAGGAACGCTTACAAAAAACGAAATGACCGTACAGCAACTCGCGGTAAGAGATGGCAGTTATCATGTAAGCGGCATCGGTTATGCTCCTGAAGGATCCATTACCCGTGATGCGCAGGAAGTTCACCTGGATGAAAACCAACAGCTAAAACAGCTCATATCGTGTTTTCATATTTGTAATGAAGCGTCACTGGATAAAGACAAGGATGATCACTGGATGATAAAAGGCGATCCTACGGAGGGGGCCCTTATCACGCTTTCGCATAAGGCTGGATTTTCCGGTTCGGGAAGAGACAGCAACCGGAAAGCCACCATTCCTTTCGATTCGGATTACAAGTACATGGCTACGATGGTAGAGGCGGAAGAAGATCAACTGATCTATATCAAGGGAGCCCCCGACCGTTTACTGGATATGGCCAACCGGGAAGAAAGGCCTGATGGCGCCGGAGATTTCGACAAACCTTACTGGGAGAACCGGATCTCCGAACTTGCCGGAGAAGGGCAGCGTGTAATTGGCGCTGCGTATAAGCGGGTCGACAAAAATAAACAAGAGATAAGCCATGACGATCTTGGCGAGGGGGTTGTATTCCTGGGACTGGCAGGTATTATAGATCCGCCGAGGGAGGAGGCCATAGAGGCTATCAGCTTATGTAAAGAGGCAGGTATTACTGTAAAGATGATCACCGGCGACCATGCCGATACTGCCAGGGCCATAGGTGCGCAGATGGGTATCGATGAGGGCGGACAAACCATACAGGGAAAAGAACTGCAGGAAATGGATGACGAAGCGCTCAGGAAGGCAGCGGAAGCAAACCATGTATTTGCACGTACCAGCCCGGAGCATAAACTAAGGCTGGTGAATGCATTGCAGGCCAATGGCAGCATTTGTGCGATGACCGGCGACGGCGTGAATGATGCACCTGCGTTGAAGCAGGCCAATGTAGGGATTGCGATGGGCATCAAGGGAACAGAGGTTACCAAAGAAGCCGCCGAAATGGTGTTGGCGGATGATAATTTCAGCACCATCGTAGAAGCAGTGAAGGAAGGCCGCAGGATCTATGACAACCTGAAAAAGACCATCCTTTTCATATTGCCGACGAACGGCGCGGAGAGCTTCCTGATCATGGCCAGTATCTTATTTGGCACGATCATGCCGCTTACTCCTGTACAAATATTGTGGGTGAATATGGTGACATCACTAACGGTATCGCTTGCACTGGCCTTTGAGCCTATAGAAGCCGATGCCATGCAAAGGCCTCCGCGACCTACTCATGAGCCGTTGTTAAGCCGCTATTTCATATGGCGTATCCTGTTCGTATCGGTATTCATAGGCGGCGGCACGCTGTGGCTTTGTACCCACCTGCTGAATATGGGGATCGCAGAAGAAACTGTTAAAACTATCACATTACAAACCATTGTTATTGCGCAGCTTTTTCATTTGTTCAACTGCCGCAGTGTAAGCCATAGCGCCTTTAACCAGGACTTCTTTTCGAACCGGGCTATTTATGTTGTGGCGGGGCTTTTGTTCGTATTGCAGGCTGGCGTTACGTATCTGCCGTTTATGAACCGGGTGTTTGGAACGGAGCCATTATCGTTACAGCACTGGCAATGGCCTTTTTACCTGGGGTTAGCGACGTTTGTGGTGATAGAGCTTGAGAAAGCGATTGTACGCAACCTGGTGTACGGCAAAAAACAGGCGACAATGGTCATGCGCTAGGCGATGAAAAAGCATTACCTTCCGGCCGGAAATAAAAGATGCAGAACCCGAATTATCTGTATTGCCATATCGCACTAAACCAATTCGGAAGTAAAAGATGAACAAGCTTATATTTATCGTTATCGCGCTGTTTTTTTCGTGCGCGGGGACTTCACAAAAAAAGGGTGTTTCAGTAAAGGAGAAGTATTCACAGCAGATGGTGGAAACCCGTGCTATGAAGACGTTTGTGACCAACCGGAAAGAGCAGCAGCTGGCAACAGCGCACTGGGACTATGTGCCCGGTCTGGTTGCCTTCAGTGTATTAAAAGCCTGGGAGCAGTATCCTGAGAAAACAGCGTATTACGATATTGTAAAAGCCTATGCCGACCATTGTCTGCGTGGCGGGGATACGGTTACGGTTGGAGAAAGCAATATCGATGATCTGGCAGCGGGCAAGATATTCTTTACCTTGTATAAAACAGAAACAGCAAAAGGCAACCAGGCTGATGCAGCACGTTACAAACATTGCGCAGACTTTTTAAGGAATAAGCTGAAATACAAGCATAAAAGAATCGGCGGCACGCTACCCGGGGCAGGCGGTTTTTATCATAAGGCGCAGTATCCTAACCAAATGTGGCTCGATGGTCTGTACATGGGGCCTGCGTTGTATGCCGCCTGGGAAAACAGTTTTGGAAAGCCAGGCTCTGCCGAGACCAATGCTTCCTGGACAGATATCGCCTTACAGTTCAAGACCATTAACCATTTTACTTATGATAGCAGCAAGCAGTTGAACTATCATGGGTGGGCCGCTGATCCAACCGATGCCAATGCATTCTGGTCGAAGAAGACTGCGCCGTTTAAAGGTTGTTCTCCCGAGTTCTGGGGAAGGGGCATGGGCTGGTTTTTTGCAGCGCTTGCCGATGTACTTGAAATAATGCCTGCCAATCATCCTGATCAACCTGCGTTGAAGCAGATCATACAGCAGGTGGCGGCAGGTTTGGCCCGTCACCAGGATAAAGCCAGCGGCTGCTGGTACCAGCTGTTGCAGTATAACGATCAGACTAAAGGGCAATCGTGCCAGCAAAGTAATTACCTGGAGTCTTCCGCTTCTTCTATGTTCACTTATGCGTTCTTTAAAAGCATCAGACTGGGGCTGATAGATAAAAAAACCTACCTGCCTGTTGCCGAAAAGGCTTATGCAGGACTGCTGAAGCAGTTTATCCGTAAGGCCCCTGATGGCACAGTATCGATACTGCAGTCATGCGCTTCTGCGGGACTTGGACCTGCGCGTGATCCGGCAAGGACCGGCACTATCGATTACTACCTGTGCGGGCCTGATGTTATGGTTACGCAGAATGAGGGTAAAGCTGTAGGGCCGTTTATCATGGCCAGCCTGGAATACGAGCGCCGTTAAATCAATTACATATATTCCCCTATACCAAAGAGGCTGTATCACTTCAGATACAGCCTCTTTTTATTTGTTGTAACCTTTCCTATAACCTCTACTCTTCTTCCCCGGTATTCTTTATTTTCATGAGCACTGCGTAGGCATTTTTTGTTACGAGGCTGGTTTGAGCTGTAATGCCATTGGCTTCGATCTGCTGTCGGCCTTTACTGCTTATGCCTGGTACGATTTCGGTCATGCGGAAGTTGTTGTTACCGGCGTCGACGAAGACATAGAATTTATTTTCCCAGCGCACTACGGCTTCTTCGGGAACGGTAAGCGCTTCTTTATTGTCCACTGCGATCTCGCCATTCATAAACATACCTGGTACCAGGGTGGCGTGGTAATTTTCGAAATGACAATGAATTTCGGCTGCCCTGTCGGCGTTGAGGCTTTTACTGATAAGGATGATCTCCGCCATATATTTTTTATCGGGGTTGGCATTGGTATAGGCAGTTACCTTCTGTCCTACTGATAAGCTGTTCAGATCTTTTTCAAAGACGTTCAGCGACAAATGAATATCGCCGGGGTCAACCAGTTCGAACAACATATCGGTTGGCGCAGTGTATTTGCCGACGTTTACATTCACCTTTGAGACAAAGCCGTTAATGGGCGATTTGATATGAACCGTACGGGTAAGGCTGCCCGCGTCGAGTTTATGCGCATCTATGCCAATCATTTCGAGCTTCATACCAAGTGCATTCATGAGGATGCGCTGCTTTTCCATTTCGGCTTTGGCCTGCTGCAAGACCTTGTCGCTGCTGGCTTTGCTGGCGTTCAGATCTTTCTGGCGGCTATGTTCCAGTACTGCCAGTTCGTACAATTCCTTTGCTGTAAGATAATCCTGTTGCAGCTGGATAAACTGCATGTCTTCCATTTCGGCAAGGACCTGTCCTTTTTTAACAGGCATACCGGGCAACAAGGTTGTAGACTTCAGGTAGCCGCCCAGAGGAAAACTAAGGCTTACGGTGCTTTGCGGCGGCACGTCTATTTTACCCTGTACCCTAAGCAAACCGCTTATTTTTTCCATCAGCGGTTTACCTGTTTCGATTCCAACACTTTTCAATTGCTGCGGTGTAAAAGATACAGATGTAACATCTTCCGTACTGCCGGCTTTAGCCGTTTCCTTTTCTGCTTCTTTTTTGCCACCACCACAGGCTGTGAGCATTATCAAACCTAATAAACCTGCTATATATTGTTTCATTACTATTTTATTTTGAGTGTTATTCCGGATGTGCTATTACAGGTTATACAATTTCATCAGTTGAATGAGTGCCTGGTTAAAACTGTTCAAAGCCGATACATAATCGTTTTTGATGCTGATGGCCTGGTTTACCAGGATCACCCTTTGGAGGTAGTCTATTTCACCGCCCTGGAACTGGTCATCGGCAGTAGAGATGATGACGTTAGCGTTCTTCAATCCCTGTGTTTCGTAATAATCGAGGCTTTGGCGGAACTTTTCCAGCTGCGTGTTTGCAGTAACGATATCCGCCTGTAATTTCTGAGAGAGGTAAGCATCCTGTTTCCGGCTTTTCTCCCAGTTGATCCTGGCTGCTGCTGCGCGGGCCTGTTGTGATTTAAAGAACAATGGGATACTTATTCCTGCACTCCAATAGCCAAACCTGTCGCCACCGGAATAATTTACCTCCTGGCCATTGACCACCTGTGTACCGATAAGGCTTTGGTTATTATATCCCAGCATAAAATCGGGCAGCAGTTTTGCTTTTTCCGTTTTCCACTGGGCTTCTGCGGCCTGCTGCCTGTAGCGTGACCATTCGAGCAAGGGAAGTGTATCGACCTGGGTAGTTCCGGGCTGCATGAGCATGGCATCGAGCCTTGGCGTGGCAACCGAGGGGTGGTATAATACAGAATCCTGCAGGAACACATTCAGTTGTACGAGCGTAACATCCATATCCCTGTTTAGCATAGCCAGCTGATTGGTGATCTGCTGTCGCTGGGCTTCGGCTGCTGTTTTTTCCATGATGTTTGCCGCACCGTCTTTAAAGCGCAGCAGTGATTTGCTTTCGTACAGGCGGTAAAGGCTATCGGCATACAGGAGGAGCTTTCTTCTTTCTTCGAGGGAGATATACTCGAAGAAGAGCGACCGCACGTTGAAACGCAGTTCCTGTTCCGTTAACCTTGTTTCAGCATTTGCAGCCAGGTAGTCGGCTTTCAGCGCTTTCTGCTGGCTGGCATATACTGATGGAAAGCTAAAGGATTGGTTGATACCGAAACGCGTATCGTTGTTACTACTGTTGAACTTACCATAGTCGGCACTAAAAACCGTTTTGGGCAGATCATAGGCAGTACGCTGCATTTTTGCGGAAGCGGCTTCATTGAGACGAGCTCCCTGCAATTGCAGGTTCCTTTGTGAAGCCAGTTGTAAAGCCTGTTCCAGTGTTAACGGCCGGGCTGTGACGGGTGTATGTACGCCTGTAGCGGACGGATTGGCGGTCATAGATTGCGCCGTTAGTTCTCCTGTACTTAAAGCCATGAGGAAAGGCAGGATGATCACCGCGGCAGAGGCTGGCGTGTGCTTCTTTTTACGTGATCTTTTGCCATCGAAAAGCAGGTAAAGAGCGGGGAGTACGAACAACGTGAGTAAAGTAGCCGAGATCAATCCACCTATTACAACTGTCGCCAGCGGGCGTTGCACTTCGGCGCCAGCGCCATTGCTAAGGGCCATAGGCAGGAAGCCCAGCGATGCTACTGCTGCGGTCATGAGTACCGGCCTCAACCTGTTGCGGGTGCCCATTTTCACAAGCAGCAGCGGGTCCTCGACCCAGCCTTCTTTTTTAATCCTGTTGAATTCGGAGATCAAGACGATGCCATTGAGCACCGCTACGCCAAATAAGGCGATAAAACCAACACCTGCGGAAATACTGAAAGGCATGCCGCGCAGCGCCAGTGCAAACACACCGCCGATAGCAGAGAGCGGGATGGCGGTATAGATGAGTGCCCCTTCTTTCACGGAAGAGAATGCAAAGTATAACATGATAAAGATGAGTAATAAAGCAACAGGCACTGCGATGCTAAGTCTTGACTTGGCCTGCTGCAGGTTTTCGAAAGCGCCACCATATGTAATGGTATAACCCGGGTCCATTTTCAGTTTTGCATTCACTTTCTGCTGCAATTCTTCGACAATGGATTGAACGTCGCGGCCGCGTATATTGAAGCCTACCGTGATCCTGCGGCGTGTATTTTCGCGCTGGATCTGGTTGGGGCCTTCTACTTCGCTGATCGTTGCCACCTGGTATAAGGGGATCTGGACACCTGAAGGAGTAGAGATCTGCAGGTTTTGAACATCGTTGATGTTCTTACGGCCTTCATCACCTACCCTTACCACGAGGTCGAAGCTTTTTTCTCCTTCATAGACCTTACCGGCGGCGGCGCCTGCAAAGGCCGCGTTAATGGTACGGTTCACATCGTCGATGTTAAGGCCGTATTTCGCAATTTCATCGCGGTTAAATTCGATCACGATCTGGGGCATACCTGTCACCTTTTCGACATACCAGTCGGCAGCGCCTTCTACCGTTCGGGCGATGGCTCCGAGCTGGTTTGCGTAGGTTGCCAGTTTATCGAGGTCTTCGCCGAAGATCTTGCAGACAACATCCTGTTTGGCGCCCGTCATCAATTCATTGAAGCGCATTTGAACGGGATACTGAAAGCTGGTGGTGACACCGGGCAAAACATCTTGTGCGGTTGCCGCCATTTTATCGGCCAGTTCGGAAAAAGACTTTGCGCTGGTCCATTCCTTTTTATCTTTCAGGACAATGATCATATCACCTGCTTCGACGGGCATGGGATCGGTAGGAATTTCGGAGCTACCTATACGGCTAACGACGTTTATAACTTCGGGATAGGATGCTTTTATTTTATCGGCGATACGGTTCACCTGGTCGATGGTGGTGCTGAGGTTGGTACCTACGAGCAGCCTGGTTTCCACGGCGAAGTCACCTTCTTCGAGTTGCGGGATGAATTCACCTCCCATACGCGTGAAGAGGAAAACCGCCAGGCCAAATAAAGCAAAGGCCAATACCACCATCGTTCTTCTTATTTTCAAAGCGCGTGTAAGTATCTTCTGGTACCATTCTTCGATACGCAGCATTACCCTATCGGAGATATTGGGCTTATGCGAGATCTTTTTATTGATGAGCAGGGAGCTGATCATCGGCACATAAGTAAGCGACAAGATGAAAGCCCCCAGGATAGCAAATGCTACTGTTTGCGCCATGGGTTTGAACATTTTGCCTTCTATGCCCGATAAAGAAAGAATGGGCAGATAAACGATCAGGATAATGATTTGGCCAAAGACGGCCGCATTCATCATACGGGAAGCGGAGCCTGCCACCTCGCTGTTCATTTCCTGTTGCGTGATGAGATGTTTTTTCGCATACCGTTCGGAGTGGGCGATATGATGGAGGATGGCTTCCACGATGATCACGGCGCCATCGACAATCAAGCCGAAGTCAAGTGCGCCAAGGCTCATGAGGTTACCACTTACACCAAACGTATTCATCATTGCGATGGCGAACAGCATGGATAAAGGGATCACGGATGCCACTATAAAGCCGGCCCTGAAATTACCGAGGAACAATACCAAGACCAGTACCACGATAAGCGCGCCTTCGAGCAGGTTATGTTCTACCGTACCGATGGCGTTATTCACCATTTTCGTTCTATCGAGGAAAGGCACGATCTCAAGGCCTTCGGGAAGCGTTTTTTCAATGTCGGCGATCTTTGCTTTCACATCCTTGACGACCTGGGACGAGTTCCCCCCTTTGAGCATCATAACGATACCACCGGCCACTTCGCCTTGTCCCGCCATAGTTAAGGCACCATACCTGATAGCTGAACCCAGCCGTACATCGGCGATATGACTGATGAGAACAGGGGTACCATCGCTGTTATTCTTTACAACGATCTTCAGTATATCCGGGATAGATTTGGTAAGACCCACGCTGCGGATATATAATACAGAGGGCCCTTTTTCGATATAGGCTCCGCCTGTGTTCTGGTTATTGCGGTTCAATGCGGTAAACACATCACTGATGGTGAGGTTGAGGGCTTTGAGCCTGGCGGGGTTCACGGCGACCTCGTATTGTTTGAGGTTACCACCGAAGGTAGCTACATCGGCCACGCCGGGCGTGCCCAGCAACTGGCGGCGTACCTGCCAATCCTGTATGGTACGCAGATGGGCCAGAGAATACTTTTGCTGGTATCCTTTTTTAGGCTTTAACACATATTGATAGATCTCACCGAGGCCCGTTGTTACGGGCGCCAACTGGGGTGTATTTGCATTTTCATTGATATCGACCTGGGACAGGCGTTCCATGACCTGTTGCCGTGCCCAGTAGACATCGGCTTTATCGTCGAACACAACGGAGATAAGTGAAAGGCCGAAACGGGAAAGGCTGCGGCTTTCTTTGAGACCGGGGATATTACTGATGGCCTGTTCAATGGGAAAAGTGATTAACCTTTCCACATCCTCCGCACCGAGGGATGGCGCTGTTGTGATGATCTGCACCTGGTTATTGGTGATATCGGGAACAGCGTCGACAGGTAACTGAGCAACCTGGCAGGCACCATATATTATCCATAAAAGGATAAAGATGCCAACTACCAGTTTGTTCTTCACTGAGAATTGAATGATCTTATTCAGCATGCTATTTCATGGGGTGATACATCAGAAAAGCCTGTATGCCTGGGATGCAGTGCTGTGGATACACTATTTTATTTGCCGCATTACTGTTGACAGAACAGCGGGCATACAGGAATAACAGGGCATACCATACCTCGGGGCAGGTTGCCTTTATAACACGGTGTATTAAGCCTTGGGCGGGCGGAACAATGTTTCGAGTGTGGGATTATAGTACAACTGCGGTTTCTCGGGACCGTAGCCGAGTTTTACATGCCATTCGTGAGCGACGGCGACAAATACCTTATTAAAAGGTACGTAGAGGAAGTATGGGGGCTGAACTTCCGTTCTTTTGAAGGGCAGCTGCATATCGTGTTCATCATCGTTATCGTCGAGATCCTCGCCCCAATAATGCATAGAGAGGAAAGCTACAAAAGAAACCTGCGGGTCTCTTTGCTTATGGTCGACGTAGTGACTGAACAGGAAAGGGCTTTTCAACAACACCTGGTACATGGAGGTGGAGTCGAGCATTAAGAAAAACAATACTATGTGAAGAATAGCCCTTTTCACGGGGCAAAACTATAAAAAACCATTTTCACCAGCAAACCTGTTGATCATTTCACAATATAACCCTGGCTGGCGGTGTTATTTTTCTATCCTAAACCAATCGATATCGGCGTACCCTCCTATACGGACGGAGGGATCTGCGGTGCAGAACAGGCCTAGTTTTGCGCCGATCCATTTATCGGGTTGGGCTTTACAGGGAATGCCTATGGGCTGAAAGTGCTGTCCGTCTTCGCTGAAAGAAAACGAATATGCTGCATCGGGGGCGGTCATGGTTACGCGCAGGCAGAGTTCAGGATTGTCAATGAGTTTCTCTGCCACGATGGTTTCGGATGTGCCTTCACCTGCGTTTTTACAAAGCACCTGGCTGAGTTTATATCCTTTTTCATCTTTAGAGATAGACAGATAAGCGTAGTCGTTACCCATGACCAGCAGGCCTGCTTTTTTTGTTTGCCAGACCTCCCATTCGACTGTGAATTTCATTTTTACAGTAGCAGTGAAGGCGGGTGCGGGGAGTTTTTGCAGGAGCAGGTTGGGAACCGGCCAGAGGTTTTTAGCTGCTGCGGGTGCAGGAAATGCAAACAGGCGCAGGAAGCCGGTATTAAGCAGCATGGCGCTCCAGCGGATCTGCGGGTTGGCATGCCACTGCCATTGCAGTCCCGGGCGAGTATCGTTGAATTCATCGGATTCGGCGGGTGTTTGGATGGCAGCAGTTTTAGCGGCAGCGGGCTTTTTATGCAATAGTACAGGTTCGCCTTTTCCATCGCCATCGGGATCGTTGCCTATAACGGGCCAGTTGTCTTTCCAGGTTACGGGCTGGAGATGTACTACACGTCCGTATGCGGCTTTGTCCTGGAAGTGGATAAACCATGATTCACCGGCGGGTGTTTGTATCATAGCACCCTGATGCGGTCCGTTTATGGCAGTGCTACCCTGATCCATTACCACCTTTCTTTCATAGGGGCCATAGATATCCCGGCTCCGCAATGCCAGCTGCCAGCCGGCGGTAACGCCTCCAGCTGGAGGGAGCAGGTAATAATAACCGTTCCTTTTGAAGAATTTAGGCCCTTCTACGGTGTGATCGAGGTTGTGGCCATCGTAGACATGCCGTCCTTCATCGATGACCTTATTGCCTTCGGGGTTTAGCCGGTAAACGGTGAGCAGGCTGTTCACTCCTGCCCTGCTGCCGGCCCAGGCCACGGCGAGATAGGCTTTACCATCGTCGTCCCAGAAAGCGCTGGGGTCGATGATGCCTTTCCCGGGTAAGACCAGTTCCGGTTCAGACCATTTGCCGGCAGGGTCTTTAGCAGTGATGCGATAGATGCCGTAATCGGGATCGGGGTAGTAGATGTAAAACTCGTTGTTATGATACTGGAAAGCGGGCGCCCATACGCCGTTACCATGCTGCGGCTGATCGTAGATCGCTACGGGCAATTGCCTGGTGAGCGCATGGTTGATGAGCTTCCAGTTCACGAGGTCTTTTGAATGGAGAATGGGAAGACCGGGCATACAGTTGAAGCTGGAGGCGGTCATGTAATAGTCGTCTCCTACTCTTATTACATCGGGATCGGAATAATCGGCGTGCAGGATGGGGTTCTTATAATAGCCATTGCCCTGATCGGCTACCCAGACTTTGGAGACATACTCCTGCGCATGGGTTGCAGCAGCAGACAGGATGCATAATATTGAAAGTATGGTGATCGTTACCTTATTCATATTGTAAAACATCTTTAGTATTATCAGCCTTTTGTGCGATAACGTCACTATTGCGACTGGTCCCGGAATTAGTATCGTTGTGCATTAAAAAGGATCATTGTAAGTTCCAATACACGATATATCGTTCGCGGTGGATATCATATAAAGGACTTAGTATAACGCCTTCCTTCACTGTTTTAAATGCCAGGGGCTTACCGTGTATAGGCACAACCTGGCTATCGAGTTGTTGTTTGCTGAGTTGCAACGTGGTGGTTAAACCTGCTGGTACGTGGTAGTTATACGTGTAATAATCATTGTATAAGCCGGGGTCAGAAAAAGTACCGCGTGCGGGTAAACTATCTGTGCCCATTCTTCCTGCCAATACAATCGGTCCGTAAGCTATTGCGGCCAGGGATGTATTGTCATTTGCGGGGATGAGCTGCAATGACATGGGGAAACAGGCTTCGATACGATCGCCAGCTTTCCATTTCCTGCGCAAAGAGATATAGGTTCCTTTATCCTGTTTCAATTTTATGGGAGTGCCATTCAATTTAATCCAGGCGCCGTTTGCGGACCATTCGGGATATCTTATTCTGACAGAGAGCTCTTCTGCAGCAGCTTCAGTGATTGTAAATAAAGTGCGGCCATTTTCGGGGAAAGCGGTTTGTTGCTGGAGTTTCAGGCCTTTTTCCTTCCAGTTCAGTTCTGAAGAGATGAAGAGGTTTATGAGCACTGCATCGTTGGTATGGTAATAAATGGCTTCGTTGTATTTCACCTGGTTTTCGAAACCACTGCCTACACAGCACCAGAAGGAGCTATCGGGTGTGCTGTAGACCTTATAAGCACCGGGGAGCATAGGCAGGAAATAGGCAACCATACCTGAAGCGGGGTCCTGTTGCCCGATGATATGATTAAACAATGCTTTCTCGTAATAGGCTGCATACCTGGGATCGGCGGTATGCGTGAAGAGCCTGTTGCTTAATTTGAGCATGTTGTAAACATTACAGCCTTCACCGGTGTAGCCGGAGAGGTGTGCTGAGATGTTACCTGGTTGAAAGAACTTTTCTTTATCGCTGTTACTGCCGGTGGCAAAGGAGTGGTGATCGATCACCGTTTGCCAGAAAAATGCGGCGATGCTATCGCCCTGGCCTTTCCCTTGTATTTCATAATCACGCGTTAAACCAAGCAGTTTGGGGATATAGGTATTGGCGTGTTTTTTATCGAGCACATCTTGCTTCTCTCTTAAAGGGTCGAGGGCTTCGTTATGATAGAAGAAAGCTGCGAGCCATTGGTGATGCGGGTTAGCCGTGATGGCATAGAGGTGATAAAATGATTCGCTGATACCACCAAATTCGTTTCGTAACATCAATGTACGTTGCTCTGGTATTACGGGTTGCAGCTTATTGTAAGCCCATTGCGCCATTTTAGCAGCTATATCGAGCGCCTGTTTATTTCCCGTGTACAGGTACTGATCGATTAAGCCTGATAGCAGTTTGTGCAGCGTGTACCAGGGCGCCCAGACCTTTTTTCCCTGCAGGTTCCTGTTGATCAGTTCCTGTGGAAATGCGGAGAGGTAACCGTCCTGGTTCAATACGGACTGTACCTGTGCCAGGCCTGACACCAGGCTGTCGGCTTTCAAACGGAAGACATCATCGCCTGTGGCACCGTATGCCAATGCAAGTGCGGAGAGGATATGACCGGTGGTATGGCCGCGCAGTTCGCAATCGAGCGACTCCCAGCCTGCCAGCTTTTTTGTTTCGAAATAACCGCCTTCGTTACCTGAATAGATACCGGCATTGGTGCGGAAGCTATGGAGCAATCTTTTTGTATCGATCGACAAAAGCCAATTCACGGCGCGTTGCCTGTTTTGCAGGCAGCGGCCATCGAGCAGTTTTACCTGGTTAAGATTGAAGCAGGATACAGCGGGCGATAGTTTATCGGCAACAGCCACTAAGCCCGCATGCTGACCAGCATAGTGAGACTGGGCGTTCAGGCAAAGCGGCGCCAGTAAAGCCAGTGTGAGCTTTATTTTATTCCAAAGAATCATGACAATATGTTTATGGTGCTATACGGATATTTAGTTCATTGCCTGAGAATACCGGTTCCTGTTTTTTATGATTCAAATTAAACGTAACCGGTTTCTTGCCGAGATATAGAGATGCATTGATGAGTGGCTGTCCCTGCAGGATAAGATCCAGGTTATTTTGCTTTATTGAAGCGATCATAAACAGTTTGGACAATGTATTAAAAACTGTTCTGCCATTATTGCGCAGGAAGCTTCCGTATGCAACAAAGTAACCGGTGATATTACCCGGGGTTGGTTGTTTGATGCCTTCCGGATAAGTGATAGCGGAGAGATAGGCATCGGTTTCCCAGTTGTTAAAACTGTTGATGCTGTTGAGGTGCATGATGCGGCCATCGGCCAGCAGGTTGAGGTAAAGCTCTGTAACCATCCCGTTTTGTGTGATACGCAGGCCATTCATTGTTTCGCTGTGCAGTCTTTCGATCTGCGGCAGGTTGTTATCGTTCACCGAGTCTTTCAGGATGATGGCGGTAATGAATTTTGTTTGTTTTACCTCTTCGGGATATTCTACCTGATAGTGAATTTCCGTGGGGTTTTGCGGATCGCGGGCTTTTGGCGCCGTGATCTCTTTCAGTTTCATTTTTTCGGGGAAGTCGTGATCATAACCAGTTTGCACAAGCGTTTCCGGGAAAAGCGGCCGAACCAATATGGAAGCGTTGTTTTGAACGATGCTGATATCCCCTGCTATTTTTTTTGAGGTTCCACCGGGATGAAGCAGCCAGGAGAAGCTACTGGATTGAAGTGCTTTTACATCGTCGATGATAACGATGACCTTACCGATCCAGATGAAGTGGCGAAAGTTGCGGGTAAAGTAAGCGGCAGTAGGCCCTGTTGCGTTTGCCATCAGGTATTTGATATGCCCTCCATCCATGAGTTCCGTTAGTTCGCCACGAAGTGGTGATCCGTTGTACTGTTGTTCTTTGGGTTGTGCTTTACCATTTGCCAGCACTACGTTATGGGCTTCGCTCTGGAAAAAGTAAGCAGGATATTCCTTTGTATTGTAAGAGCTGTTGCCGGCATCTTTTATAAGCGCTTCGCCTTTGTGATAAAGAATATAAGAGTTGGCATCGGCATGGGAGTGATTCCAGGTGTAGCCGCTTTTAACAGCAAGCAGGGTTGCGTCTTTTTCCCAGGAGTTGCGCATCATAGCCCAATCCATATCGTGATAGAGGGCGCTGGTGGGCAGGGATGGCAGTGAGGGGGTGTTTACCATTTCGGGTTCATAAACCAGGCCCAGGGGCATATTGGGGAATAATCCTTCGCGGTGCTGGTTGTTGTGTACCTGGCTTATATACCATAACATATTGGGGTTCCTGTAACCTAGCGCATAGAGTAGTTTTACCGGACGTTCGGCAGAAACGGTACGATGTGTATCGCCAAAATCGAGTGACCATATTTCGCCGTTACGCGGATAGGAAGCATGCATAAACCAGTTGGCATAGTTTTCCAGCTCTTTGATGAGCGGTTGTGGTTTACCGGGCAGTGCATTGGTATATGCCAGTTTAAAAAAGAGGAATTCGGAGAAGCCGAACTGGGCATAGTTAAAGCTTTCGTACATACCGCCATCCCTGTCCATTGTTTTTGGTTTGAACTGCAGTTCATCGCCGTTAAAGCGATACCATTCTTCCATGGAGCGGGCAACCGTTGCGGCCCACTCTGCCGCCTGTTTTTCTTCGGTCATGATGGCGAGGGAGGCGATGCCTGCCATACCTACGCAGGCACTCCACCAGTTATGTCCCATAGAGTTAAGGGTATGGATGCGTGTATCGGGCCAAACCCAATCGCCCAGTGCTGGTTTGATGCCCATACGCGTTAGTCCTTCTACGATCTTTTTCTTTTCATCGGCTGAAAGTCTGTCATAGATGGCATCGTAGCCTATGGCCACCGTCCAGCAGTTCTCCGCTGTTTTGAGATCGGAGTTCCAGGCTGGCTGGCGGCGCATCATTTCTTCATTACTCCATGTTGACATGGAACATAACCTGAGCAATACCTCTTTGACCTTGGCGGCATATTTTGTTTCGTGTGTGACCAGGTAAGCGAGCGAGAGGTAATCAATTTTTGCTCTGGCATCGCCTTTTACCAGAAGCTCATTGGCTTCACTGAGAATACTATTCCAATTTGTTGCGATAAACGAATCGTTTTTTATGCGTTGCTGCAGCAGGCTCACCTTTTCTTTTGTGAAAAAGAGATAGGGATGCTGCTGCGCCTGCAATTGGAGCATTGTTATTAAGGCGATCGTTACCAGGCCGTATTTCAGTGTATGTTTCATCGCATCATTTTTTTATACCGGAAAGGAATTCGTTGAGCTTCGTGTTAAAGCCGGCGGCGTTTTCGAGGTTGCTGACGTGGCCGGAAGCGGGCACTACTCCGGAACGGGTTACTTTAATAAGCGTTTCTATTTTGCGGGGTTTTGCTTTGTTGTAATCATATTCACCTGTAAGCACCATTACGGGCACTGTTATTTTCAGTTGCTGTAATAACGGTATTACATCGTAGCCCAGCAGGTAGCGGGGTTCTATGTGTGTTGGCTGCCAGGCGTTCCATTTATAGATCATGTTCCAGACGGGTTTGCGAAGGACCGCAACGGGTGTGTCGTTATGGGTGGTAAGCCCGTTAAACCATTCTTTTTTATTCTGGAAAATACCTTTTTCCATGTAGGCATTGTTACGGGCATACTGTTCTTCGAGCTTTTCGGGAGACCAGGGAACAGAAGGCCCATCGTGGCTGTAGAGGTCGCCACTGGCCAGCGTTACAGACAACAGGCGATGCTGATAGAGGGCGAGGAAATCGGTAGCAATAAAACCGCCCATGGAGAGACCGACCAGGTGCGCCTTGGTGATATGCAGTGCATCCATTAAAGCGGCGAGATCATCGGCATGTCTGTTATCAGAGAATTCTATGGGCATGGAAGATTTGCCATAGCCGCGTACATCGTATCGTATTACGCGGTATTTTTTTGCGAACTGATAGAACTGCGGCTCCCATTCATGGAGGTCAAATGAGTGGCCGTGCACGAAGATGAGAGGTTGGCCTTTGCCGAGTTCTTCATAAAAGAGCCTGCCTTGTTTTACGGGGATGTAACCTCTTTTTACTTCGGGGTGCTGTGTTTCTGTTATTGCGTCGCGTACGAGCAGTGGCAGCACGGGGCTTGCGTAGAAGCTGTTGAAGCCATTACGCGGGTTGCTGATCCTTGCCAGGAAGAAGCCGTAGGTATTGGTTTTTCTATCAATCCAGGGGTAGGCTCCTGCCCAGGAGGGGCTGCTTATAAGCAGCGCGTTACCTTTATCGCCGGTTTCTTCGCGCCAGAGGCCAAGTCCGTAGAGATCTTTCCGGTCTTCGGCTCTTGCGTTGGAGACAAATTCGCCGGGAGAAACAAGCGCATTACCTATGGCATCGGCTTCGAGTGTGGCCACTGTTATTTCGGAGAGTATTCTTTTGCCCTGGAAGACGCCCTTGTTGCTGATGAGGCTGAGGAAGCGGGTATAATCGTCGAGCGTAGTTACGGCGCCGCCGCCGAGCATGGGGCTATGGCCGCCGTTGATAGTGTCGACGGGGGTAAAGCATGTTGCTTTCAGGCCGAGCGGGATGGCTATTTTTTCGCGGAAGATGGTTTCCCAGTCCTTACCTGTAGCCAGTTCGGCCATACGTCCTGCCACCTGCATGCTTAAGCCACCGTATTCGAATTTTGTTCCGGGGGTGGTATCGGCGGGTAAGGGAATGATATGTGATACCGATTCGGCGAGCGACTGGTAGTTGTCGACGTGTTTATCATTAGGCTGATAGGCGGGATAGCCGGCGGTATGGGAAAGCAATTGCTTTAGGGTGGCGCTGCCTTTCACCTGATCGAAGCCGGGGATCCATTTGGATACCTTATCGTCCCAATTGAGGCGGCCTTCATCGACGAGGGTGGCTATGGTTGCGGCTGCCAGCCATTTGCCTGCAGAAGCAATGTGAACGATAGTATTGGGGGTATAGGTTCCGAAGTAAGACTTATAAACAGGTTTGTTGTTGCGAACCACTACTATGGCTGCGCCGTTGTAGTAACCACTATCGACCCAACCGCGGATACGTTGCTCCAATACGGAGAAGTCGTATTTCCTGTTGTATTGCAATGGAGCAGACAGTTGGGCTGCAGACTCGCTGCAGGCTGCAGACAGCAGCAGCGGGATGCAAGCGCTATGTATGCTGCGCTTAAACCAGTTCGATAAATTATTTACTTTTTTCACCATTGTTGTTTCAATTTCCAGTTGTTTAAAGTGTGTAGCGTGTACACTACTTTACAGATACGTTTGTGAACGTACAATACCTATTATTTCACCTTGTAAAATTTTGCTGCGAAGAGGAATATTACAAAGTAACAGATGATGGGAAGATAGTAGGCTTTTGCGATATCGTGATTGGCAACAGTACCCATGATCATGGGAAAGAAAGCGCCTCCGACCACGCCCATAGAGATAAAGGAAGAGGCCTGCTGGGTGTGTTTCCCGAGGTTTTTCAGTCCCAGGCTAAAGATGGTGGGGAACATGATGCTGAAAAAGAAATTGATGGAGAAAAGGGCACCATAAGAGAACCATCCCCATGCCTGTGCTACGATGATACATGCGATGATGCTTCCCGTGGCAAAAGCGGCGAGCAGTTTATTGGGTGCAATGAAGCGCATGAGGTATGTACCGATGAACCTGCCGGCGGCCATCATAGCCATGAAGAGCACCATGAAGTTGGCAGCTTTTTCGTCGGTGAACCCCATTTTTTCGTGGCCATAGTTGATGAAGTAGCTCCAGGTGCCTGCCTGTGCGGCTACGTTGAAAAGCTGTGCCAGCACTGCCCAAACGAAGTGGCGGTGCTGGAAGAGTTTTTTACCGGGTTTGGTATCGACGTTGACTGCATCGGCGGAAGCTGTGGCTGCATGCGGATTTGTAAGGGCCGGTATTTTTACGAAGGCGAATGCCAGCGCTACGAGTGCGATACATATACCTATGGAGCAATAAAGTGATTTTACAGAATCGAGGATATCGCCGCCGGCGGCGTGTGTGCCGCTCCCGAATAAAAAGTAGGAGCCTATAGCGGGGCCAATGATGGCGCCTACCGCGTTAAAAGATTGTGCGAAGTTAACGCGTTGGTCGCTGGCGCGCTGATCGCCGAGAGAGGCGGCGAAGGGATGCGCTACTGTTTCGAGGGTAGCCATGCCGCATCCGAGAATAAACAACGCCAGCCGGAAATAGGAGAATGAGGCGGCCTGGGCTGCAGGCACAAAGAGGAAGGTGCCCAGGGCAAATAACGTAAGACCTAAAAGCACGCCCATTTTATATCCATATTTTTTCATAAACAAACCTGCGGGAATGCTCATGACGAAATAAGCTCCGAAGACGGAAAGCTGGATAAGGCCAGACTGGGATTTAGATACTTTGAGGACATTCTGAAAGTGTTTATTCAATACATCGCTCATAGAGTGGGCTATACCCCAGAACATAAAGAGCGAGGTAACGAAGATGAAAACAATTATGAAACGCTTTTCGGTGAATTTAACCTTGTCCATCTGTGTTATTTATACAGCACGAGTGTAGTGCCTGGTTTTATGATAAGGGAATTGGTTGTTATTCTTTTTTTACGATCGGACAGGTTTGCTGCATTCTTAAAGAGTGCCGGGATCTTAAGGGTATATTCTTTTTTGCTGTTATTCATGAGCACCAGATAGCGATCGTATTGGAGCTTATAGATGGAGGCTCTTCCTGCTGCGGGATGTTCCTGTCCATTCTTATAGTTGGCATCGGCAGGGATCTTTGCTACCGGGAGGACGAGGCCTTCATGGGCTGAGCGGGTGGTATCCGGGTAACGGGGGCCGCCGTTACCGAATCCGAAATTGGTATAGTTGGGGATGGTATAATAATTACCATTGGGCTCAAATTCCTGGTGTTCATATACGGTGGCTATTCTATCGAAGCCGGGCTGGATAAGGTGTACCCTTCCTAACTTATTGATGCCATGCCGTGCGCGCCAGTAGAGGGATGCATAGAAATATTCATCGCCATTCTTAACAGCCACTACCCCATCTTCTTCATCGGAGAAGACAAAATCGGGCTGGCGTTTTGCCATCGGCATTTGAATGTTTTGCTTTGCGCTGTTCAAAACCTTTTCATAATCGCCCGGAACGGTTAGTAAAGCTGCTATTACCCTAAAGTTTTTGCTATCGATATTGGACTTATAGTTTTTGAAGAACTGGTTATCCTCTAACTGCTGGCGGGCGAATGCGAGTAACGCAGGATGTTCTGTAGCTACAGCAACCTGGAAGGGATTACCATCCCATGATGGTCGCTGCAGGTAGGTGATATCACCCGGATAGTGCGTATCGCGCCAGCCTACGATTACCTGGAGGCGCATAACGCTGAAGCCATCGGCATCAGTAGCGGGGTAACGGAAGATCATACGGGCGAGCGCCATTTTTTCGACCTGTTCTTTTATCTTAAGATCGCCGGGTAGCCCGGGAGCTGGTCTTGTTGCGTCGTAGATCTCTGCTATCCAGTCGAGGACCTCGCCGTAGTTGCCTACGTATCCGAGTTCTTTAGTAAGCGCTTTAGCGGTGAGTTGCCAGTAGTTGTTGCCGGCGGAGCGCGTGGGTTTTCCGCTGGCATCGTCACTGCCGAGCCATGGCTGCATGCCCATGGATTCGTAGAGGTAACGCAGCACATCCTTTTCAGGAGCGGCCTTCGCGGCGTTCAGTTGCTGCAGGCCTTTATTCGCGTAATAGATTCCATACAGGTCATTGATCATAGATTGGTTGGTGTACATTCTTCGATGCATGGCATGCCAGTCGCGGCAGGCTACCAGCATTTGGGCGTAGGCTTCTTTGCGGGTAATTGATTGCAGACCAGGATAAGTTATTTGCTGCTGCAGTTTTGTATCAAGTGGTTTATTGAGTAACCAGATGACCTGGCCGGTGATGCCAAGGCCAAACCAGTCGGGGTTCCAGGTAGCGGGATCTTCCTGCGCCAATGCGGGGTTATGCATGTAGGCAACATAAATACTATCGAGGCCAGCGAGGATTTTATCTTCTACCAGTTTATTATGGAATGCGGATGTCCATTGAATATGCCATGCTTTTGCGAGGAACTGCATCTGCACCTGGCTGAGTGGTTTTGGCTGGCGGAGCAGGCCTGCGATGGTAGTATCTATTTTTGCTTTGACCTGGGCTATAAAGTCGCCTGCTTCCGGCGGCGCTTTTTGCGGTGCGGGCATTCTTCCCTGTTTTTCTGAAGGGTTGGGAACAAAACTACTATTGGAATGGATGTAGATATTATAGATACCCCTGGTTGGTTCGGTCATGGGGTATTGATAGCGTTCGAAGGTGCTGCCATAGCCCCAGATGCGGCCAGAGCTGCGGATCTCGAGCTGAACAGTTTGCTTACCCTGTGTAAGGTTGAAGGGCAAGGGTGAGGTTTTATAATAGAAGCATCCGTTCTTGAAAGGAGCATCTGTACTGAGGTCGAACAATTCGATATCGCCCAGGTGACGGTATCCTACCTGTTTGCCTTCACAGATGAGGTTAAGCAGATTTTGGGTAACGTCGTTGCCTGAAAGGCGGACGGTGATATAGTTCTGGTTAACGGGATCGACCTTTACTGTAAATTTTACGGAGCCGCCCTGCCAGTTGCCCGTATCGATTGGCAGCAGGATACGGGCAGGTTCATTCAATAAGCCTGCAATGATCTGTGACTTATTGCTGGTAAAGGCATGCGCTTTTTCAGAAGCATCGCTGCCGAATACAAGGTGATCGGTCAAGGGAGTTCCCTTCTGTGCGAAGCAGTTGGCTGCGAGCAGTAGCAGGCTAAGAAAACCCAGTTTTTTAATTGCAATCATTTTATCGTATTTGCATTTATGGTATGTTATTTATAATTACTGTGGTGTAATCCAGATAGCCTGTCCACCTGCGGCTTTGAGCAGGACGTCTTTTTTTGATCTGCTATCGATGGTCCATTTCCGGATACCGACCTTTGTTTTCGTGGGGGCATTCTCATCGTCTTCGAAACAGGTAGCGGTATATTTTTTTCCTGGCTGCAGGAAACCGAATGAGAGCTGGATGGTTCTTGCGGTATCGTTGTTGAGCGTACCTACGAACCAGTTGCTGCCGCTTCTGCGGGCCATGGTAATGTAAGCGCCGGGACTACCCTGCAGTGCTTTCGATTCATCCCAACTGGCGGGAATATTATCCCAGAAAGCCAGTTCGGGTTCATTTTCGCTCATAGCTGGTTTATCGTACCAGAACAACGTTTGAATGGGGCTATAGTAAACAGCGGCCATTGCCAGCTGGTGTGCGTGTGTTGTTTTGATCCTTTTATCGTAATAGCAAATGGTATAATCGGCGGCGCCGGCTATGAATCGGGTAAACGGAAGGATGGTATTATGTGTAGCCGAGGGCATTTCTTCGTTGCCTCTAATGCCTTCTGCGGTCATGAGGTTGGGCCAGGTGCGTTGTTCGCCTGTAGGGCGCCAATCGTCGTGCACGTTCACCATTATTTCGTTTTGCGCTGCCAGCTTAAATTCATTTTGGATCCAGGTAGTCCATCTGTGCGAGCCAGGTATTACGAAACCAAACTTCACACCTTTCACGCCCCAATTTTTATATACGGCAAACAAAGAATCGGACTGGGCATATAATGCCTGTAAATTAACGTAAAGCCATACACCAATGCCTTTTTCGTTTCCATATTTAATGATTGCGGGAAGATCGAAATCGGGGATAGCCACTTTAGTAGCGTCGGCGTCGAAAGAGAAGGCATTGCCGTACCATTTCCAATCGAACAGGATGTACTGCATGTTGTGTTTTGCTGCGAAATCGATATTTTCAAAAGCATCTTTGGTGGTTTGCGTCATTACCCTGATAATCTTTCCGGGTTTGATCCAACCGGTGTTTTTGATGGCGGGGGGTGCATTCAGGTTCAGCAGTACAAAGTTATTATTTACGAGGTCTGCGGCCTTTTCTGCGACCATGATAACACGCCATGGCGTTGCTATGGGGGAGATAAGATCGGCAGGTGTATAGATGGCCGTTTGGATAGTATTGGGTTTGCCAGCGGCAAGAGTGAATTTGGTGCGTGCGTAATCGATCATTGCCGCTTCTGCGAGGCAAACCTGCCAGCCGTTCTGCAATTCCATTGTAAGCGGGCGCTCGGCCTGTTGCGGCCATTGCTGCAAAGGCAGTAACTGATAAGCGCCCTGTGCCCAGCCGGTAAACCATGCCTTGGTATTTTGCGGCATTGCAAATTCGGTATTCTCCGCGGTTACGCGATAGTAGGTGCCTTTTTCATTCTCGGGGAAGAAATAGCGGAAGGCGACGGCTTCGTTAAATACTTTTACTTCGATATCGATCTTATAGATGGGGTTATCCTCTTTTACGAAGTGAACTATTAAAGCGTTGTAGTGGTCACGGATGTTTTTATTTTCGCCGTAAACGGGTTGCCATGTTGTATCTTTTGAGAAATGGCTGACGCCTGTAAATTCCAGGTTTTCGCACCATTTTGCATGGCGGTCTATTTTGAGGGCCATGGCCTGTTCACTTAATAAGTTATCCAGTTGCAAGTCTAAAGCAGACTCCAGGACGATGGGGGTATTTTTGTATGCAACGGAGTAGTACATGGCTTTGGTGCTATCGGTTAATTTCTTTTGATAGAAAGAAAAGACCAGTTGTTTATCCGGTGACACCAGCTGCTGTCTTGTATTTTCTATTACCGGCTGGGCTTTTACTTTAACAGTCTGCAGCGCCAGTATTGTAATTGCCAAGATAATTGTTTTCATATCATACCTGTTTTCGCCTTATGGCCGTTCTATTCTGTTTTATTTATTCTTAGTTGTTTCGTTTTTTCCAGCGCAGCAAGGCTTCGAGGTAATAGTAATCGGCGTAGATGATAGATGCATCTATTTCACCGCCATTGGGTTTATGGCCGGTGCTATGCAGGAGGAAAGCATTATTCCGTTCCCTGCTTTGATAAGCTGCTGCTGACAAGCTTGCCAGCATTTGCTCTGCTTTACTTTTATACATGCGGGCTTTGGGCGGGTCTTTTATATAGGAGGATAGTTCCAACAAAGCGGAGGCTGTTACTGCGGCTGCAGATGCATCGCGTGGTGCGTTGGGGATAGCGGGATCGTTAAAGTCCCAGAAAGGAATTAAATCATCCGGCAGTTGTTGCAGGTAGACATCGGTTACCTTTTGCGCAAAGTTAAGAAAGACGGGGTCTTTTGTTTCCCTATAGACCATGGTAAAGCCATAGATGGCCCAGCTTTGTCCGCGCGCCCACATGCTGTTATCGGCATATCCCTGGTGGGTAACGGCTTTCAGTTTTTTTCCGGTGAGCGTATCATAGAGTACTACATGATAAGATGTATAGTCGGGTCTGAAATGATTTTTCATGGTGGTGGTGGCGTGTGAGACAGCGATATCGTAGAGTTTTCGCTGACCACCATTTCTGGCGGCCCAGAAAAGCAATTCGAGGTTCATCATGTTATCCATGATGGTGTTGTGCCGGGGCCAATCCATACCTGGTACGGCTCTTGGCCATGACAGGATGGTACCAACTGACGGGTTAAAGAGGGTAGCCAGGGAATCGGCTGCTGCAAGCAATACGGATCTATAACTGCTGTCGCCTGTTAACCTGTAGCCATTGCCAATGCTGCAATAGAGCTGGAAGCCAAGGTCGTGATCGATCACCGGTTCCTTTGTTAACGGTATGAGTACATTGCCTGAAGCTATTGCTGCGTTTTTCCATTTTGCCTCTCCCGAGTATTCGTAGAGATACCAGCAGATACCTGTCCAGAAGCCGCTTGTCCAATCTTTGTAGTTCACCAGTTTCCATGCCTGCTGTCCGTTGGCAATACTTCTTGGGATGCTATCGGGCGCGGGCAGAGTGGCCAGTGTTTTTGTGGCCTGTTGTTTACAATAAGCGAGGGCATCGTTTTTGGCAGGCGCTGCGCATGCTGCTGCCAGGAGAACCGGCAGCAGCGTGATGAACAGCTTTTTCTTCATTATGGTCTTACTCATGAAACTTTAGTTTTTTCTATACCTACTTCGAATACATCAACGTACCGAAGCCCAGCTGATCGAAGCCACCGCTATTGGGGCCGTAGTTGCCGCCGCCGCCTTCGGGCCTTACGGCTTCTGCGAACTTCTGGCTCCAGGTGGCTTTTATGCCTTTGACCTTTGTATAATGGTTATAGATCAATTCCCATGACGGACGAATGGTACCCCGTTGTGCGGCGGAAACAGTGGTATGCTCCGGCGTGAGGGATACCGGGTCGCAGTTTTTATAGGGCGTAAACGGAACTGTTGTTGTGAGGTCGACGTTGTACTTGGCTGTGTATTCGGCAAGCGCCAGGACCTTGTTATTATCGTAGGCGAACAGGTCGACACCTATATTATAGGCCATCTGGCAAAAAGAGCCATAGAGAGAAATATTCAGCGTGGCATGTCCCTGATCGCGGCCTGATTCCTGTCCCTGCCCGAGTTTATCGCCGTTCACGTCGAAGACCTGGATCACTGCGTTATTAATGTTGCCGGTGCCAGCGCCTTTTTTGAAATAGTTGATAGCGTAGTTGATCTTAGACTGGTCGTCGCAAAGGATGCCGATCGCGAGGACGGTGTTCATGTTTGCGATATCCCAGTTGGTCCAGTAGTGTGAACTACAGGTACCACCATGCGTTTCGAGGAAGTTCAGCGCCAAGGGATAAAAGATATTGAGCATCCATTTTTTAAACTTATCGAAGTCGGCTGCGGCCCATCCGGAGTAACCTCTCAATATTTCTGCCGCGTTCGCAAACTGGTAGCCGTAGAGCCCTGATGCGAGCCAGCGATTGGAGTCGCCGTTGATGCTGGTGCAGGTTGCGGCCCAGGCGTTGAGGATGGCGATTGCTTTATTGGCGAAGGCCACATCGCCTGAGAGCTTCCACCTGAGGGCGAGCTGGTATGCCGCAGCGGCATCGCGATAGGCTGCGCCGTAGTTATCGGGATCGGGCTCTTCGCGGGAGCCGCCGCCACGGATGAGTTTTACTACGGGGGCAAAGGCATATGAGGCGTTTGCATAACTGCTGGCTGCAAGTATGGCCCAGCCTTCTTTCCAGGGGGATGCGCCAGCGTCGACCTTTGCTTTCACGAAGGTGAAGTCGGCGTTGGTATGCAGCATACAGGGGTGTTCGAGTTTGAGATTAGAAAGCGTATCTACGCTATCCTCTTCCCATGAGCCGAAGTCGAATTTATGTTTAGTGCATGCGGAGGCCAGCAAGAGCAACAGTGCACCACTGCATAGCGTTTTAAGCAAGAGATTCATTTTAAAATATTTTAACGGTAACAGATCTTATCGGTTGATGTATTCGTTGAGTGCCGCCAGTGAAGGGAATGATTTCACCCAGTATACCTGGTAGATATAGCCTCCGTTTGCGATATCGGTTGCAGACAATACAAAGTCGGCGATTTTCAACTGGAAGGTTGTTAGATTAGTAACACTTGCAGCCGACAACTTTATGGCGCTGGCGCCAAATGTGCCTGCTGAGAGATCGGCATAATGCACCTGTATGCCATCTTTACCTGTTACTGTTGTGAGCTTGTTATTACCATTGAGGAAAGAGCCGTTGTTGGTATCGAAGATAATGTTACCTGTACCTGCGGGCCTGTTGAATTTAAACGCGATGATCGGGAATTTACCGGCATGAAGGGCTGCGCCTCCTGTACGCTGGAAGTCGCCCCTGTATTTGGCTCCGGGCGCCATGGATACTACGAACTTATCATTCTGGATAATGCCGGTAGCGTTGGCGGTTGGCGTTTTCCATGGCGTTGTTGTTCCAGTAAAGACATCGTTGAGCTTTCCTTCTTCTACAGAAACATCGATAAAGTCGGTAACATTGGCAACACCTTCTGCCTTAAGCGTGATACGGGCTGAGCCGCCTGCAAGGCCGGTGATGATTCCGGCTGAAGACACGGATACTACATTGGGATTATCGCTGGACCATTTGAGCTTACCTAATGTGGCATTAGCGGGCAATACGTTGTATTCGAGTTTCAGGATCTGTCCTACTGCCATTGTTTCGGATACAACGGAAGTAATATCTACCGAGGTTGCGAGGACAACTTCTTTTACTTCGAGCGCCATTGATTTAGCAACACCGCTACCATCGATCGCCTTAACCGTGACAGTAACATTTCCTTCGGACAAGCCCGTTACCACGCCTGTGGATGAAACCTTTGCGATGGTTTCATTGCTGCTGCTCCATTGCAGCGTTTTATAGGTGGTGTTGGAAGGGTTGATGGTGGCTTTGATGGCGAGGGTATCACCTTCGTACAAGCTTGTTGCGGGTGCAGTGAGTGTTAGACCGGACATGTAGGTGATCTTGTCTATTACTTCGACTACAATAGCGGCTGTGCGCCAGCTGCCATCGGTTGTTGTTGCGGAGATGGTGGCAATACCTGTTGTCAGCGGATGTACTGTGCCCTGCTGAGAGACCTTTGCCACGGAGCTGTCGCTGGATTTCCAGAGCAGTACTGCGTTGGTAATGGAGTCGGGTAGCAGGCGCACCGTAAGGGTTGTATCTTTTCCGAGGAGCACCGGTAAGGTGTCGGTGGTAATGATGGCTATGGATGCCGCCATTGTTTTTTCTACGGCAGGCGCAGCTGTATCCTGTTTTTTACAGGCGTTGAGCGACACCAGGGTAACCAGCAGCAGGGCGGGTAATACTGCGGCTACTATTTTATGGCAGGCAAGGAATTTATTCTTTTTCATATGCATCTTTTTTAGAGATAAAGCAGTTGTTGTTAGTTACTACCAGTCGGGGTTTTGTTTGAGATTGGGATTCAACGATAACTGATCGGAGGGCAAGGGATAGAGGTAGTTTTTATTTGTCCATTTGCGGCCGGTTTCGATGATGAGGCAACCATCTGCGTTTTTAGGGAAGGTGACATTAGACCATGCTGTCTGGAATTCGGTACCCGTCCATTTGATGCCGAGCATATCCTGCGGCATTTCGGTTTCGGCTGTTTTCCAGCGTTTCAGGTCATCGATGCGGAAGCCTTCGTTGTAGAACTCAACTGTTCTTTCCCTTCTTATTTCGGTACGCATGTCGAGGCCGTTGGCGTTAACGAAAGCGTTGCTTAGTTTGGGCATGGTTGTGTTGATCCTGTTACGGACCAGGTTGAGGGAGAGATCCAGGTCCTGATCGGAGATGGCTCCATCGCGTTCGTAGACGGCTTCGGCATAGTTGAGCAGGACCTCGGCATAACGGATGATGGGGAAGTCGTAGCCTTCGTATTTAGTGGTGAGCGCTCTTTCGGTGGCCCATTTCTGGTTGTGGTAGCCGCTGTTTATCGCTGGGGTAAATGACGTTACTGCCGATGCCAGGTCGGCGGCATCGCCGAGCCAGGTAACTCTGGGACTGGACTCGCGCCAGTATGGTTTACGGCCCTGCATCAAAGTATATCGCATGCGGTTGTCGCGGTTCTGGAATTCGGAAGTCATGGTGCTGTATCCTGCGAAGACAGCCGACTTGTTAACCGGCAGGCCATCGGCGCAGAGGTACATGGTTGCGAACTTGCGTGTTACCATCTGGGCTGCGTTGGCGAAGCAGTTGTGTGTGATGTTCAAACCAATGGGATCGATCACACCATCGTGCCTTGTGGAGAAGATATATTCGGTATTGGAAGATTTCTTCAGGGATGCTGGATTTGATTTTACATCTTCGAGGATAAACAGATATTTCAGTGCGGAGTCTCCGAGTGCAGCCGGTTTAAAGAGGCTATACTGTTTGCTGTTGATAACGCCGAGGCTTGCTTTGGCTGCGATATCGAGCAGCATTGCGGCGCGCGCCGTGTTGTTCCTGAACTTCTGCCATGTACCTTCGAAGAGGGCCACTCTGGAGAGGAAAGCCTGTGCTGTGCCTTTGCTTACCCTGCCGGCATCGGCCTGTGTAATATTACCCTGGAGCGGGAGATCTGGGATGGCAGCGTTGAGATCTTTTATGATGAAGTCGCACACTTCTTCCCTCGAGTTTCTTGCCGCAGTCAACAGCGGGTCGTTGGTTTGCGGGAGGCCTTCCACAATGATGGCGTCGCCGTAGAGCTGCAGCAGTTCGAAATAGATATAGGCCCTGAAGAAACGCGCTTCGGCCGTGTAGACAGCTATTTCGGAGGGGGTGCTGTAGGAGGCTGCTTTAGCGATAAGTTCGTTTACCAGTCGTATTCTTTTATAGGCATCGGTAAAGGTGCCATCGGAGGAAGGGATGGAGTTGGTGCCGTTGCTATAGATATTGGGCGTGGTTGAAGTAAGCAGGTCGGAGCGGGTATCGCTGTGGTAGCCATCGTAGACGGCGGAGCCGAAGTCGCGTGTCCAGGCATAGAACTGGGTGGCGTAGAGTTTAAAGTCGGCAGCGGAATTCCAGTAGTTACCATCGGAGATCTGGTCCTGCGGTTTGAGGTCGAGCATTTTATTACATCCGGCCATAACAGCGGCAGCGATGCCCAAGGCTACAGTTGCGATGACCCTTATATTTTTAAACATTTTCATAATCGTCCATTAAAAGGTTACATTAATACCGCCTGTGATAACCCTGTTGAAAGGGTAACGTTGTGCGGCAGAAACGGTGCGTGTTGCTTCGGGATCCCATCCATCGTTGATATAGGAGTATTCCCATATGTCGGATGCGGCGGCATAGATCCTGAGCCTGGAGATGAACCTGATCTTGCTGAGCACTGCAGCTGGTAGCGTGTAACCCAGTACAATGTTCTTAAGCCTTATATATGCCCCGTTCTCGGCGCTCCAATCGGACGCCTGGTAGTTGTAGTTGTTCACGGCGCTGTTGGTAGAATATTTAGGGAAGAAAGCCGCCCTGTTCTCCGGTGTCCAGTGATTGCCAACGGACTGATCGGTTGTATTGAGATAAACCGAGCGGAAAGGGATACGCCAGTTAACATCGTCGCGGAAAGTGGTTCTTTGACCGGCGCCCTGGAATACGAGCGAGCAATCGAAGCCTTTCCAGTCGGCGCCGATATTAAAGGCATAAGAGATCTGGGGATCATCGGTGCCGAGGTAGACAAGGTCTTTCATGTCGAGGACACCATCGTTGTTCACGTCTTTATACATGTTATCGCCTACACGGATGGCGCTGGACAAACCTATGGCGTTGCCGATATTGTATTTATCGAGATAGTCCTGGCGTTGTTTTTCGGTTTGAATCCTGCCGTCGAGTTTAAGGCCGAAGATGGCGTTGAGCGGGCTTCCTTCCACTGCGCTGTTGAAGCCTTGTTTTACCACGTTGGCGCCGCCGAAGTTCAGGAGTTTGTTTTTAGCGCAGGTGAAGGCACCTCCTACTGTATAGTGCACTTTACCAAGATCGCCGGACCAGTTGAGGGTTGCTTCCCATCCATGTCCTTCGAACTCACCGATATTGGCTTTGGGTGCATTTGCGCCCAGGATGCCGGGATAGGTTTGTGAGAGCAGCATGTTGTTGTTCTTCTTTTTAAACCAATCGACGGAGCCGGTGAGATGATTTTTCAATAAAGCATAATCGAAACCGATGTTATAGTTGTGGATCTTTTCCCATGTACGATTATAGCTTACCATGGTACCTGTAGTGGTAACATATGTTGCCAGTCCGTCGCCGATATAAGCGCCGGTACCTGAAACCATGTTGAGGAGCTGAACACCATCGTACATATCGATACCGCTCTGGTTACCTACTATGCCGTAAGAGGCTCTTAGTTTCAACTCGTTGATAAAGCTGAGGGAGGCGTTATGGCGGAAGAAGTTTTCTTTACTGATCCGCCATCCTCCTGAGAGGCCATAGAAGAAGTTCCAGCGGTTGGCGGGTGCGAACTTGGAAGATCCGTCGTAGCGGCCGTTTGCTTCGAGGAGGTATTTCGATTTATAATCGTAGTTGAACCTGCCGAAGTAAGAGCCTACTGCGTAGTGGTTACGGGTAGTTTTGTTACTTGCATTAGCAGGGTCTACAATCTGCACTTCGCCGGAGCCATTCAACACGCCGAGAGAGCTGTTGATATTGAAGACACGCGCCCAATAGTAGTCGTACTGATTGTATTCGTACTGGGTACCGAGCGTTGCTGCGATGTGATGATCACCGGCGATCGTTTTATCGTATTGCAGGTAAGCGGAGGCGGAATAGAAATCGGTTGATGCCGTACTCCGGGAGAAGTAGGTTGCCGGTTGCGTAGGGTTGGTTTGCACCTGCAGCGTGCCGGCATAGTTATACCATTGGATGCTGTTCTGCTGTACGTTACGTTGTGCGAAGCTGTTGTTGTAACCCAGGTTTACTACGAGTTTGAGATCGGAGCGGAGGTTAAAGCGCAGGTTTTCGCTGATGTTGAGGCTGGTAACATTGAGTTTGTTATCGCCTCCCAGTTCGGCGAACCAGTTGGGCGTGTATTGTCCACCCCATGCGTATGGCTTACCATTGAGCGTTGCTGCGGGCAAGCCCGGTTGCGCGTATCCCTGTCCTAATACGCTGCCGATCATTGACGGGGACAGCTGGTGCTGTTTGTTATATGCGATCACCGATTCGATAGAAAACCAGTCGGACACTTTAAGGTTGTTGTTGAGGCGGAGGTTGTACCGTTTGTTGTTATTGTTGCCCCATTGCAGGGTTCCATCATCGCCAAAGTAGCCCAGGGAAAGGCGGTACGTGGATCTGTCGCTACCGCCGGAGAGGCTGATATCCTGCTGTGTGGCGCCTGCATTTCCCCAGAGAATATCTGTCCAGTTATTATCGAGGAAGACATAGTCTTTGATATCTCCGAAGTTGGGGATGGGGTTTGCGCTGTTGAGGAGGTTGATATAACCATCTTTATTGGCCATAGCGAGATTGGCATATCTTATCCATACATCATCGGCGCCATAGCCATCGTTTGTTCTTGCTTCGATGACGCCGTTCGCCCATTGGTCGATGTTCATGAGCCGTGGCTGCAGGCCTACAATTTTATGGGAGTAGGTGCTGTTGAACTCAACAGCAGACTTACCTGCTTTGGCCTTTTTAGTGGTAACGAGGATGACACCGCCTGCGGCCCTGGAGCCGTAGATGGCTGCTGACGCGTCTTTCAGGAAGTTGATGTTTTCGATATCGTTGGAGTTGATAAGCCGCAGTTCGCGGTAGCTATCGAGGGCAACGCCGTCGACAATTACGAGCGGTTCGGTAGCGTTGGCGGAGACGGCGCCGCGGAGTTTCACGGCCCAGGATTCATCGCCGGGGGCTGCTGACGAGCGGGTAATGATAACGCCGGGCACCTGTCCCTGCATGGCCTGGAGCGGGCTAGCCACGGTGCCTTTGTTCTGGAACATTTTGGCGCTGACGGTTGTAACCGCACCGGTGAGTGTTTCTTTTTTGCGGGTGCCATAACCTACGACGATGACTTCGTTGAGGCTATTGGCGGCTTCCTGCAATTGAATATCGGCGGCAGTGCTTTGCGGGGTGAGCGTCAATTCTTTTCCTGCAAAACCTATGTTTGAGAATTCGAGAACGATGTTCTGACCTGATGGCACATTGATACTATAAGCACCATCCTGGTTGGTAACGACGGCAACGGAAGTTCCTTTTTGGGTAACGGTAACCCCTGCGAGCGGTTTACCCGTGGCATCGGTGACCCTACCTTTTACGGTTCTTTTGGCGCGGACACCTGAGGCGGGGGCGGCAGGTTCCTGTGCGAATGCAGGAAGGGGGTTTGTTCCCAGTAATGCCAGTATCACTGATGTACCGGCAACAATACTGTACCGTTTGATACGGTGGTTAAATCTCCACATGGCTGTGATTTTGAGTTGTTATTCCAGCGACCCCGGGGATCGCCTTTGGCAGTTCAGCTAAATAATAATGAGGTAAAATGACCAGGTGATAATACGAAAACCGGGGGCGATGTGGCGCCGGTTGTTTGCAGCAAGTAATGTCGGAATGTCATAGACAAGGGAATTAATCGTTAAGTATTGGCAATAATCTGTGGTAGTGCCTGTTGCAATACCTGATGCAATATTATCCTAAGTTAACCAGGAAGGACCTTGGTAAAAAGGCCATAAAACAAGGTCAAAATGACCAAATCGAGCATAAAAAGCAAGGACATTTTAAAAAATGGTTGTTTTGTCCACTCCGGGAATTGAGAAAAACACCCCCTTGATGCGGGTTAAAAAAGTATTGGGCGGCTTTAGATCTTTGCGGGCGTCCGGCGGTGGCTATGCGCTACCGGGCAATAGTTGCCTTGTTCGACGGCTGACTTTCTGTCATTATTTTATTTACCAGACTGGAACGTATCGCGGTTGACCTTATATTTTCCTTCGAAGGGTTTCCGGTATTTTTTGATGTATTCGGATGGTTTCATTCCGAAGAGGCGGGTGAATTGTTCGCGGAAATACTGGACGTCGATGATGCCGACCATAGCGGCGGTTTCGTTGACGTTGTTGTTGGTATTGATCAATATTTCGGCTGCTTTGCGGAGACGGATGAAACGGATAAAGACATTGATGGAAAGTCCGGAGACCTCTTTTACCTTGCGGAAGAGATTGGAGCGACTCATGCCCATTTCGGAGATAAAGGTTTTGACGCTGAAGCTTTCGTCGTCGAGATGTTTTTCGACGATGGAGATACATTTTTCGAGGAAGGCTTTGTATTCTTCCGAGACATTGGTATTGTTTTTAGCCAATGTGATCTCTCCATAGAAATATTGCTGGAGGTTGTTCCTGTTTTTGAGGAGGCTGTTAACGCGGGCAACCAGGAGGTTGATATCGAAGGGTTTGGTGATATAGTCATCTGCGCCCCGTTCGACACCTTCGAGCTGGAGTTCGGGGGAAGATGTTCCGGTGAGCAGGATGACGGGGATGTGGCTGGTAGCGGGGTCTTCCTTGATGGCTTTACAGAGGTCGATGCCGGTGATACCTTCCATTTTAATATCGCTGATGACGATATCGGGTTGGTGGTCGCGGGCTGTTGTAAGGCCTGCTTCGCCACTTGCGGCTTCGAAGACTGTAAAATGCTGCCGGAAGACACTTATAAGATATTGCCTGATCTGATTGTCGTCGTCGACTATGACCATGGTTTTCCTGTCGGTGACGAGGTCGTTTAGCTGGGGGGCGAGCGGTTTGGTTGCGTTGAGCGACGCATCGTTCATACCAGGTTCCTCTATTTTTTCCGTGAGTTCGCGGAGGAAGCTGTGCGCTTGTTCTGCCGATTGCGTTCCGGACAGGAAGTGTTGCTCTCCGGCTGATATAAGCTGCCCGGGGAGCAGATGTGCTGTCCCTTTTAAAAGGGTGATAGAGAATATGGTTCCTTTTCCTACGGAGCTTTGGTACTGTACTGAGCCTTTATGCAGTTCGATAAAATATTTTACGAGGAAGAGGCCGATGCCGAAGCCAGGTTTACGAATGCCTATGCCTTCGGCCTGGTAGAATTTATTAAACAGGCGGTCGCCCACTTCGGGAGGGATGCCCTGGCCGTTGTCGGCTACGCTGATCTCTATTTCTCTATTGTTTTCGGTGACCGAGAAACGGATGGCGCCTTCGCGGGGCGTGTATTTCATGGCGTTGGAGATGAGGTTGTACAGGATGATCTCCAGTTTTTCCTTATCGGCAAAGACCTCGAGGTTTTCATTTTCACAGGAGAAGGAATAATTTATCTGCTGGATCCTGGCTTGCTGTGTGAAGGACAGATATACTTCTTTACACACCTCGCTGCAATTGAGCTTTGCGGCATGGAGTTTATCGGTTTCACTTTCGGCTTTGCGGAAAAGTAACAGTTGATCGACCAGGCTCAACATACGACGGGCATTCCTATAGATGACGCGGAGCAGGGTTGTGCCTGTATATTCCGGTGTTGCCTGGCCTATCAATTCTTTTGCGGGATTGATGATAAGGGTAAGCGGGGTGCGGAATTCGTGGGAGATATTGGTAAAAAAGGCAAGCCTCTTTTCATTGATCTCTTTTTCCTTTTCGTTCAGGACCCTTTCCTTTTCGAGTTCCGCTCTTTCCTTGTTACGTTCGGCCAGGGCTTTTGCTTCGTTGAGGTTGGCGATAGTAAGCTGGTAATGCAGGCGTGCCTGTTTAGTTTTGTATGAGAAATAGAGGTAAAGTAATGCACCGAGGGCCAGAACATAAAAGAGATAAGCCCACCAGCTACGATACCAGGGTGGCAGGATTATGATGTGCAGTTGGACCTGCTGCGGGTTCCAGACGCCATCGACATTGGTGCATTTGATGCGCAGGACGTAACTGCCTTCGGCAAGGTGCGTGTAAGCTGCGGTTCTGATATCGGATGTATAATTCCATTTACGATCCCAGCCATCGAGGTAGTAGGCGTAGGTGATCTTTTGTGGTGAAGAGTATTCAAGTGCGGTGAAGCTGAATGATAATACGGCTTTGTTATAGGGCACAGTGATGGCGTGGATGGCGGCGCTGTCTTTCCCGGAGATAAAAGAGTTGTCGTTTTCGAGCGACACAGAGTTTACGGAGATGCCTGTAAGCAGCAGCCTTGGCTGACTGGTTATGGGAACTATATTCTTTGGGTTAAAGATGTTGAAACCTTTTACCCCTCCGAACATGAGTTCACCTGAGCGAAGTTTCAGCGCTGCGTTGTACTGGAACTGGTTGCTTTGCAGGCCATCGCTTTGATCGTAGTTATGGCATGTTTTTTCAGCGACGTTGAACTTCGCGAGGCCGTGATAGGTGCTTAGCCAGAAGTAACCGTCGTTGGTATCGATGATCTTGAGGACGCTGCTGCCGGGCAGGCCGTCATCGGCGGTAAAGCGACGGATGATCTTGCCTGTTGCGGGGTTGAACTGAAAGAGGCCACCTCCTTCGGTGGCTACCCATAGGAAGCCTTGTTTATCGAGACAAACATCCCAGATAGTGTATCCTATAAAGAAGGACCGATGTTGTTTATTGCGCCTGTCGATGCTGATGAGGTGATCGAGTGTGCCTCCCCAGAAGTTACCTTTTGCATCTTCTTTGAGTGTAAACAGATCGGATATGGATGGATCGAAGATGCGGAAGCTATCGGCCGCGGGATCGTATCTATAGAGTGCACCGAGTTTATCGCCTTGCCGCAGTGTTCCTGTCCAGATAGTATGCTCTTTGTCTTCGTAGACCTGCTGAATGGCTTCGTTGAGGTTTCCGTTTATGGGGTTGTTGAAGGCATAACGTTTGAACTTAGCGGTAGCGGGATCCCATTTGTTGATGCCACCGAGGAAGGTGGCTACCCAGATATTATTATGATGATCGCCTATAATGCAGCGGACATTATCCTGCGAAAGGGAATTAGGATCGCCGGGTATGTGCCGGCAGACCTTGTACGTATTGGAGTTACGATTCCAGACGCTGACACCTTTCTCTTCAGAACCAATCCATATCAGGCCTTTTGCATCTTCGTAAAATGTCTGGATGATATTACTATTGAGGCCGGATGCATTGGCGGGGTCGTGCTGGAAGAGCTGGAAGCGGTTTTTACGGGGGTCGATGATGTTGACCCCTCCTCTGTCGGTGCCGATCCATTTCCTGTTTTCGCGGTCTTCATATACTGCGTAGACGGCGCCGTTGCTGAGCTGATCTTTTTTATCACCTGCATCGAGGAAGTTAAGTTCGTTAGCAGCGGGGTTGCATATGACGAGGCCATCTCCGTTTCTGCCCATCCAGACCTGGCCTTTGCTATCGACCGTGACGGTGACGATGGGGTTGGCGCCTTTGTTCTTCCCGTTGAGATCGAGGACCTGGCGGGCGGTTGCGGTGTTTATATCGTAGACGTTGAGTTGCAAACCTGACGTGAACCACAACTGGTTACCGGAAGCCGCCATATTCACGGAGGGGCGGGCATATGGATATTTCAGTGACAGGCATTGTTTTGCAGGATCGTATTCGCAGATGCCGGTGTTTTGAACGAAGGCCCATATTCTGCCGTCGGATGTCATTTGAACGGATCGGACGGAATAGTTTACGATGCTGCGGTTACCGAGGATCAGCGGCAATTGCTTTGCTATGGAGCTGTTTTTGGAGCAGATGAGGAGTCCTATGTTTTCGGAGCCGATGAAGGCGTCGTTATTGCGGTTTGTGGCGACGGCCCTGATGACATCGGAGATCTTTGCGATGGGATGTGCGTTGGCGGGCTGGCAGGAAATTGTTCTGAATTTGCCCAGCAGGCCGTCGTAAGCGCTTATACCCTGGCGGGTGCCTACCCAGAGGTTGCCCTGGCCATCGGCTGTAATGCAGTTGATATAGTTATAGACGATGGAGTTTGAGTCTTTGCTGTTGTTTCGGAAGACTTTAAAATTGTAGCCGTCGAAGCGGTTGAGCCCATCGAGCGTACCGAACCACATAAAGCCTTTGGCGTCCTGGCAGATATTACGGACAGAGCTGTTAGACAGTCCCTGTTCGATGCCGAGGTAACTGATGGGGGGATCGGGCCAGGCAAAGCTATTTCCCGGGAAGAGTAAGCAGTATAGAAGCGCAAGACATATTGTTTTGCGGTAAGCAGAAGGTAATTTCATATGCGCACGAGGCCAATTTGCTACGACCGGATGGAAGCTACTATTTTTTTAGCAGAAAGTGTTGCGGGATTGGGAAGAGGTGTTGATGCGGAGAGGAGGTTATTGAGGTTTAAAGCGGCTTTAAGGCGGGTATATAAAGCGTACTATTTCGCAGCGGAGGAAATGGCGGTGCCGGAGAGAGCTTAGGGGCGCGCAAAAAGCGTACCGATGACTTCAAGTCCGGCTACCTATTCAGCCGTTCGATGCTATTGTTTGGGTTATGGTTTTATTTCACAAGACGTTGCCTGTGGTATGCTTTTAAAGCAGCTAATTGTTGCTGCTGCTTTACCAGGAGTTGTAACAATTCCTGTTTCCGTTTTTGCTGTGCGATAAGATAAAGGAAGAGCTCTTCTATTTTTAGTTGCCGGAGTTTGCTTATTTCTGCCGTGTTTATGCCATTGGTATCAATAGTGACTGCGGAAGGCATTTCGGGTAAATGACCATTATGCGCAATAAAACCGGCCAGTTCACTAACGGAACGAAGGTGGTAAGATGAGTCGAAAACATGATCGGCCCAGCCGGTAAGAATAATTTTGGCCTGGGTTGCATATACGTAGCCATTTACATTCAGTGCTTCGGTGAGGGTGCTGGTATTTACGCCCACTTTACCATCTGCCTGAACTACCAGGATATTCCTGCCAGTGGCATCATAATCGCATCCTACTATAAACTTGTCTTTTGCGGAAGGGTAATCGTTGCCAACGCATACACGAACTTCGGACCGATCTCTCGCAACATTGTACCTCGTCATCCACAAGGAATCATTGTTTTCGGCAGCTCCGCCAAAATAAAGTCTCTTTCCCCATTCAGCGGTATCAGTAACGGCACCATTATACAGGCCCACTCTTACGTGTCCGTTAGTAGCTGTATCCTGAGACCATGCCGGAGCGGCAGTGATAACCAGCGATAGAAGAATTAAAGCCATGGCATGTTTCATACTGTTCTCTTTTAAAGCATATTGAAATGAACACAAAAAAATGCGCTATTTGCGGCTAAGATCTTTTAATAAAGCGTCTATTTGTAGTTGCTGCGCCTGCAGTGTTTGCGTCATTTCTTTCAATTCTGCCTCCTGGCCGATCATATAGAGAAAAAGTTCTTCTATTTTTTCCTGTTGTAACTTATTGATCACTGCCAGATCGAGCCCTTCGGCGAGCAACGATTTGCCTGAGGGCATACCTGGCAGGCATTTATTCTGTTTTATAGAGTCTTGTACCTGTGCAAGCGGGCGGAGGCGGTAGGTTGAATCGAAGACATAATCGGCCCAGCCATTTGCTTTAATTTTAATTCCTTTTGCCAAAAGGTTACCATTTACGGAGAGGGTGGCTTGTGGCTCCACCGTATTAATTCCCACCCTGCCGTTTGCGACAACCGCCATAACGGGGGTAAAAGTCAAGTTCGCGTACTTAATTGCCCCTACTATAAACTTATCGGTTTGGCCGCCATAGTTATCTCCCAGGTTCACACGTAATTCAGAAGCTTCTGGTCCTGCGTTGTAGCGGGCTATCCAAAGCGGGTCGGAATTTTCGGAAGCGCCGCTGAAATAAAGACGCTTTCCCCATTGCGCGGTATCGGTAAGGCCTGGGATGAGTTTGCCTATTCTAAGATTGCCATTGATATTCAAATCCTGTGAAAAAGTTATAACAGAGAAGAATATACCTGCGAAGAAAAGGCAGCATTTGTGTTTCATGTGTTTAGGTTTAGGGTGATACAGGGCTTTCAGCTATTGCGGGTCAAATAAACAGAAAAATATTCATAAGAATAAAAAAAGGGGTATCCGGCTTACTTAATACAAAAGAGGCCCTTTGCGGGGGCCTCTTTTCCTCTTTCATATATGCTATACGCTGACACACTTTTAGAACGCTGTATGGTAGAGCGCTTCGATCTCTGCCACTGAGGTATCCCTGGGGTTGCCGCCGGTGCAGACGTCTGCGAAAGCGGCTTTAGCCAACATGGGGATGTCTTCTTTTTTCACGCCGATGACGTTGAGGCGCTGCGGGATATCGATGCTTAGAGACAATGCTTTTACTGCATTTACGGCAGCTTCCACACATTGCTGATCGGTGAGGCCTTCTACTGCCACACCCATTGCTTTAGCGATGCCCCTGTATTTGGGAGCGGCGGCAGAAGCGGCGTTGTATTCCATTACGAAAGGCAACAGCAGTGAGCAGGCTACGCCGTGCGGGGTATCGTAGATAGCACTCAGGGGATGGGCCATAGAGTGCGCGATACCGAGGCCTACGTTAGAGAAGCCCATACCGGCAATGTATTGCGCCAGGGCCATGCCTTCGCGGTCGGCTTTGCTGGAAGGATTGTTCACTGCTTTTTCGAGGTGCGCGTGAATCAATTCAATTGCTTTGATGGAGAACATATCGGACATTTCCCATCCACCTTTGGTGATATAGGATTCGATCGCGTGCGTAAGTGCATCGAGGCCTGTAGCGGCTGTGAGGCCTTTGGGCATGGAGTACATCAACTCTGGATCGACGAAAGCTATTTCGGGAACGTCGTTAGGATCGACGCAAACCATTTTACGTTTTGCATCGGCATCAGTGATCACATAGTTGATGGTGACCTCAGCGGCGGTACCAGCAGTTGTAGGTAATGCCATGATAAGGGCAGACCTGTTTTTGGTGTTAGCAACGCCCTCCAGTGATCGTACGTCGTAGAATTCAGGGTTTTTAGCGATGATACCTACACCTTTAGCGGTGTCGATAACAGAGCCGCCGCCGAGTGCGATGATGAAGTCGGCACCTGAGCTATGGAACTTATCTACGCCAGCCTGTACGTTTTCGATCGTAGGGTTTGCTTTGATATCATCGAAAGTTTGATAAGCTATACCAGCACCGTCAAGGATCTTTTCCACTTCTTTGGCTACGCCAAATTTGATAAGATCTTTATCGGTCATGAAGAAAGCTTTGTGTAAGCCCCGGCGTTTGATCTCTGTGAGGATCTCATAACGGGCACCTGCTCCGTGATAGGAGGTTTCGTTTAAAACAATGCGGTTTGCCATAGTGGTTAAAGTTTATGGGCGTTTATATGGACGATAATCGAATGCTTATTTAGGTAAGTTGAACTGATCTCTCAATGCATTCATATCGGCCATAGAAGTACCTTCCGGTTCAAAGCCCATAGATTTTGCAGTGAGATAGATCTGAGCAGATTTAGACAGGGTATCTACCATGTCGAAAGCTTCCATGATATGTTCACCTACCGCGCAAACACCATGTTTTTCCCACATTACCACGTCGTATTCTTCGAGTTCTGCCACAGTTGCTGCTGCGAGTTCGAAAGAGCTAGGCATTTTATAAGGAATGATACCGAGACCACGAGGACAGAATGCTCTTGTTTCGGGAATCATACTCCATAAGAGGTAGGTAAGTACATCTTTTTCGAGGAATTCAGGGTTGTGCGTCATTGCCACCAGGTCGATGGGGTGTGTATGTAATACAGCCCTGTAGTTGGAACCTTTACCGATAAGGTAGTTATGCATAGACAAGTGAGAAGGCAGTTCGGAAGTAGGACGTACCGGGTTGTCGGCAATGATTACATAAGAACGTCCGTCTTCACTGATGCGGATAACGGAGCCATGTTCCATAGGCCAACGGGCCAGGTCGCGCATACGTTTGTTGGTACCTTTACAGAAGAAGTATCCTCCTTTCAGGTGTTTCATTTCTCTACCGATCTGGATAGGCTCGCTGATAGCGGGCATATTCCTGATCTCATCGGTTACATGTTCAGTTATATTGATAGTGATGTTGCCTCCGTTACGTTCCGCCCATCCCTTTTGCCAGAGGTAGCCAGCTACTTCGGCAACATCTGCGATCTGTTTAGCAATAACGGGGGAACATTCCAATATCGATTTCATTTTTTCTATTTTGATGATAATTATTACAGTACAATATTATGACTGCGCAATCGCTACAACAATGACGGAGAGGATGAGAACAATCAGTCCCGATACCAATACGGTTATTGTTTTTTTGCTGGCGCCTTTCCATTCATCGAGTAAAACACCCCAGAGGTTGCTGAATAATACGTTCAGCGACATAAGTATACTCCATGAAAAGGCAAGTAATACGGGGCTATCGGTTAAAAAGCTTTTACCCATTTCCAATCCGAAGAACTGGGAATACCAGAGGCCGCCGGCAAGGGCGCAGAACAGTACATTGTTCAGCAGCACCTGTTTGTTAACGGAACCGTATTCTTTGAGGGTATTGTTTTTGATGTTCTGCTGGATGCAGTAAACCGCGTTGGTTACCGATCCGCCTACGGTTACGAGGAAGATCACGGGGAGGCCGGCGTAGAGAGCTTTTACACCACCATCGAGGGCAGCCTGTTTAATAGGTGCGCCGACTTCGAGGCCGAGGGTAAAGCAAGCGCTCATGGCACCTGCGAGTAAAGCCACCAGCAAGCCTTTTGTAAGGGCAAAGTCTTTGATAGCGGCTTTTCTTTCTTCTTCGGACATATTTGCGGAGCGGAGGCTACCGGCATAACCGATGATGGCGATACCTGCCAGCGTGATGCAAACGCCGATAAGCAGCATGAGCCCTTCGCCATGCAGGAGGTCGGTATGACCTGTTATGGCGGGGAAGAGCGTACCGAATGCTGCGCAGGTGCCGAGTGCGATACTTTGGCCCAGGGCCACTCCCAGGAAACGCATGCTAAGACCGAAAGTAAGACCACCTATCCCCCAAAGCGCGCCAAAGCCAATGGCTTTTAGGGCACCGCCTGAAGACCACAACTGCATGAGGCTGCTGCCTTCAGGCACTGCAATAATGCTACCCAGCAATGGGAAGACCAGCCATGCGAAAACGCCCTGTACCAGCCAGAAAGATTCCCAGGACCAGTCTTTTACTTTTTTGATAGGCACGTAGGAGCTGGATTGACCCAGGCTCCCAAGTGCTATAATTAATAATCCGATAAGCGTGTTCATATGCGTGGGTTATCGTTTTGAAGTAACGTCGCGCTCGTATTTCTGAATGGCAGGGATGAAGTCTTCGCCTACTTCTACATTATTTTTCAGGCAGAAGTAATCCCATACGGCCGCCCAAGGCAAGCTTTTCGCTTCTTCGAGCAGTGCCAGTCTTTCGAAGTACTGACCATTACCTTCGTATTCACGCAGGGTAGCCAATGGTTCGAGGAACGCCTGTAAGAATGCTTTCTGTGTAGCTCTTACACCTACTACATATGCACCGATACGGTTGATAGAAGCGTCGAAGAAGTCGAGACCTACGTGAACCCTGTCTAATGCATCGGCTCTTACGATTTCTCTTGCCAGTTCTATTGTGTCTTCGTTGAGCGTTACAACGTGGTCGGAGTCCCAACGAACGGGGCGGCTAACATGCAACATGATCTCAGGCGTGAACAGCAGCAGAGAAGAGATTTTATCGGCAACACTTTCGGTAAGATGGAAGTGACCTGTATCGAGCGTAACGATCTTTTGTTTTTTGGCACCGTAGCCCAGGTAGAAGTCGTGAGAACCTACGGTGTAGCTTTCGAGTGCGATACCGAAGAGTTTGGATTCGATACAATCCTTCATGTTCTTGTACTCTGTAGCGAAGATCTCGTCGAGAGATTGTTCGAGGATCTGACGGTATTTATAACGGTTTACAGTAAGATCTTTAGAGCCATCATGTACCCAGAGGTTCATGATACAAGGATCGTTCTGGAATTTACCGATAGCTTCGGAGATGGCACGGCTGCGTTTGGTATGTTCGATCCAGAAATCACGGATACCTTTATCGGGGTTGGCGAGGGTAAGGTCGCCGCTTTTTGCGTGTCCGAAAGAGCTGGAGTTGAAGTCGATTTTCAGGCCTTTTTCTTTTGCCCATTGCATCCATCCGGTGAAGTGTTCGGGGAGGATCTGATCCCTGTCAACGGCTTTGCCGCCGAATTCACCGTAGATAGCGTGCAGGTTGAACCTGTGTGTACCGCCGAGGTGTGTGATCACTTCTTCGATATCGGCTTTTACTTCGCCGACGTTGCGTGCGCGGCCGGGGTAGTTACCTGTAGCCTGGATACCGCTACCGCCCTGGTTGCCTGCGGTTTCGAAACCCACTACGTCATCGGTTTGCCAGCAGTGAAGGGAGATAGATAATTTCTGTAAGCTGGCCAGGGCGGCATCAACATCGACACCAAGCGCAGCATAACGTTCTTTAGCTATTTCAAATGCTTTGAGAACTATATTTTCCTTACTCATACTAATTCTGTTTATGGATGTTATTGAAAGCGTTTATTTATAAGTGATGATTTCGCGAAAGCGGGTGTAAGCTTTGTTCCACTGATCGGTATCCTGTGGCTGGAACGTTTCGGGGCTTACGGAGTTGCGCACGACGCGACGGATATCGCCAAGAGAGCTTACGGCACCCACGCCTTTAGCCTGCATCATGATGTTGCCGATAGCGGTTGCTTCGGAAGGGCCTGATACTACCGGCATACCGATAGCATTGGCAGTAGACTGGTTGAGCAATTTGTTATTAGCACCACCACCTATTACATGCAAACGCTGTATAGGGAACGGCGCCAGTGACTGCAGGCTTTCGAGCACTTTGCGGTATTTAAGCGCAAGACTGTCGAAGATGCAACGGATGAAATCGGCATGCGTTACCGGTGCGGCCTGTCCTGTGTTCACGCAATATTCGCGGATGGCTTTGAGCATGCTATCGGGATTGGCGAAGGAGGCATGATCGGGGTCGATCATAAAGCGGAAACCTTCGGCTGATTCGGAGAGCTTGTCGATTTCGCTATAAGGGAGTTTATTACCGGCAGCTTCCCACTCTTTACGGCATTGCTCGATGAGCCACATGCCGGTGATATTTTTCAGGAAACGCGTGGTACCATTAACGCCGCCTTCGTTGGTGAAGTTGAGTGCGTATGATTCTTCGGTGATGATAGGATCGTTTACTTCGATACCCATGAGCGACCAGGTGCCGGAGCTGAGGTAAGCAAAGTTTTCATCGACAGTAGGCACTGCGACTACTGCAGACCCGGTATCGTGACCAGCTACTGCAATAACAGGTACCCTGCCTATGCCGCACTCTTTCTGAATGTTTTCATTGACGTAACCGATGATTTCACCGGGCATGACAATGGGTTGCATTAAAGAGGGGCTTAATGGAATGGCGTCAAATAATTTGGCTTCAAAATTCTTAGTGCGGGGATTGAGCAACTGAGAGGTTGAGGCAATTGTATATTCACAAACTTTACGCCCGGTGAGCAGGTAAGACAGTGCATCGGGCATAAAGAGAATATCGGAAGCCGCTTCGAGGGCTGAGGACTTTTCCTTTTTAGCAGCGTAGAGCTGGTATAGGGAATTAAAGTTCATGATCTGGATACCTGTGGCGTCGTATACTTCTTTCTTTGGTACAGACTTAAAGAACTCTTCGGGCATACCGTTGGTGTATGGATCGCGGTAAGCGCGGGGCTGGCTCAGCAGAGAGCCGTCTTTACCGAGATAAACAAAATCGACCCCCCAGGTATCGATGCCGATAGCATCGATGGTAAGCCCCTCTGCTGCGGCTGTTTTCAAACCACGTTTGAGCTCTTCGAACAGGTCGTAAATATTCCAGTGATATTTATCGTTTATGCGAATTATTTTATTGGGGAAACGGGTGAGCTCACGGAGTTCAATGGAATCATTTTCCATTTTCGCGATACAAGATCTTCCTGAAGTAGCGCCTAAGTCGAATGCAAAGAAATGGCAAGTTTTATTTATGGCCATGATCGTTAGGTTTAGAATGGTAAGCAAACTTAGTCCTGCTATTTGTTATGCGTGTTGATGAATCTGGCTTAAATACTTAACAAAATGGCTTTGCAAAACTTTCACAGACAGATGAGTTTCGTCATAGTTCTTACGAGCGTAAGTTGGTAATTTCGCGCTTGTTTACAGGGTGTCCCGTATTTAAGTGATCTCATATGAAGCCTGTTTTACAACCGATACATATTCAGTATTTGATGGCGAATGAATCGGATCATTTGTGGGGCAATGTCATTACTACTGTTGGGTTTCAGCATATAGGAGCACATGAGCCCTACCCTCCTGCGAACCATCCTACACGTTATTTGTTTTCGCCGCAAAAGGGGCGTTTGATAGAGGAGTTTCAGCTGGTATATCTTGTCAAGGGAGCGGGTAGCTTTCAATCGGGCAGTATGAAGGAAATGACTGTGCGTGAAGGGCATGCATTTTTATTGTTTCCGGGTGAATGGCATAACTATCATCCTGATAAAGAAACCGGATGGGAGGAGTACTGGATAGGGTTTAACGGAACCATTATGCATGAGCGGGTACGCTGCGGCTTCTTTGACCGGCAAAAGGCTGTTTATGATATTGGCATCCAGGATGAGGTGATACAATTGTATCGTAAGGCGATAGAAACGGCGCAGACTGAGGCGGCGGGTTTCCAGCAGCAGTTATCGGGGCTTGTCAGCAATTTGCTGGGGCATGTATACTCGTTGCATAAGAATGCGAGTTTTGAGCAAACAGATGTAGCCAATAAGATCAACAAGGCGAGGATGCTCTTGTCGGAGCAATACAATGTTGATATTCCGCTTGAAACGCTGGCGCAGGAGGTGCAGATGAGCTATTCGTGGTTCCGGCATTCGTTTAAGGAGTATACGGGCTTTTCACCCAACCAGTATGTGCTGGAGTTGCGGATACAAAAGAGCAAGGCTTTACTTACCAATTCGGTATTATCGATAAAAGAGATCGCTTACGAGGTGGGATTCAACAATTCGGAATACTACGCTACGCTGTTCAGGCGTAAAACGGAGATGACGCCGGGAGAATACCGGCGGTTTACACAGGGCAAGCTGGTGCCGCAGCCTGTTTTTTAGCATTAAAATAGTTAGTTTTTTCAGTATCGTGCCGGGCCGCTTCCCAGGTTAAATCCCGGGGCTTCCAGGGGCATCAAGTGCGAGGCAAGTGCGATACAAGTGCGATGCCAGTGCGAGGCATCTGCGGTTATGGTATGCTTTCGGTATACTTTCGGTATACCTTCGCGTTGCCTGCAAGTAGCTTTTTTTGCATCCGGAATTTATATGTGCTTTTGTTACACTACCTTACTCCTACCTGCTGACAAAATAAAGGGGCTGGCCATACCTGACCAGCCCCACAGACAATCCTGCTATATGAACTTGCTATTGAAAAGCCGAGATTATGAATGGCGATGATTTAAGATAGAAGCGATAGTCTTTGATCATACCTTCTTTCTTATTATCTACCCTGGGTAGTACCCTGAAGCCTTTTACTTTGATATTGGTTCCCATATCTATTACAATGCTGTGCGGGTAATTGAGTTTAGCCGCAGTTTGCCAGATCAGCGTTTCCTGCAGGTCGAAGACTTTATCGGCCGTGCTGTTGGTTTTTGCTTCTTCGCTGCTGGCGTAAACCAGTTTCCAGTTAACGGAGGAAATGGCTGAACCATCTTCACCAATGATCTCGAGTTCTGCGATAGAAGCCTGCTTATCGCCCTGCTGTTGCGGACTGAGGGCTTCGAGGCAAAAATACCTGGCATTGGTTGTAGCCGGCAGCATCACTTCTTTCCAGCCACTGCCTGCACTAAATGCACCTTTTGCTACAGGCTTTTCTGCCGCCAGCTTTAATTGCTTTTGTTTTGTAGCAACAGGTTTTTCCTGCTCACCGCCCAGCATATAAATATGATTCACGGTACTGTTCACCACCAGCGAATCGGGGCGCTGCACATCGGTTACAATGATTTCGTTACTGCCTTTTTTGAGCCAGGTACCGGGCAGGAACATGGTTTGTGTAGGACCTATATTCCAGAAGCGACCAAGACTGCGTCCATTGATCCATACCATACCTTTTGTCCAGTGCGACAGATCGAGATAGGTATCGCCGGGCTGATTTACCTGGAAGCTGGCTTTGTACCAGGCCGGTTCCGCCGCTGCCAGTGAAGTAGTTTTCGCAATTGGCGTGTAACGTGGTTTATCCTGGAAAGGACCATCTACGGGCAGGTTATATACCAGCCAGTTTTGTTGTGTTACCGTATCTTTTCCATTTACCAGTTGCACTATACCAGAAATACCTTTCCGATCGAGGATGGCTTTGCCATAGTTTACCCTGCCGGTGGTTTCTATAAGAATATCCAAACGGGCATTGGTTGATGTGGCGGGAATTGTAACTTCCCCTGTTTCCGATTTTCTTCTATCGATCTGCGCCAGGGGTTTACCGTTGACAAAGACTTTGGCCCAGTCATGTACGCCTGTTATTACCAGTTGTCTTTCTTTGGTAGCCGGCGTTAACGTGGTACGATAGAGTATACGTCCCCATCCCTGGTTGAACATTTCCATGGGCTGGATATCTTTTACCTGAACCGGCTGTGGCAGGTTCGCGAACAAAGCAGCCTGTTGTGTAAAATGGATAGGAGCTAACTGAATCAGCGGCGCCTGTTCTGCCGGTATTTCGCCGAGTGTTTCGCCTTCGCCAAGATACTTACTCAGCAGTTCTCTTATGGCAAAGAATTTAGGGGTAAGATGGCCTGATTCATCGATAGGCGCATCATAATCATAAGAAGAAATAGTTGGGGCATAGGGTGGTGCATTGGCGCCGGACCATTGTCCGAACGAAGTACCGCCATGTGCCATATAAAGGCTGAAGGAAATATTCCTGTCGAGCATATCCTTAAGGCTACCGATGAAGGTATTTACACCACGGGTTTCGTGTTGCCGTCCCCACTGATCGAACCAGCCTGTCCAGTATTCGCTGCACATGAGTGGTGCGCCGGGATTCTTTTCCCTGAACTTCTTAAACTGGTCTTCGATATTGGCACCGGCGCCGAAGTTGAGCGTACTGGCCACATCGTCGAGTTCATACCTGTCGAAATTGGAGGACCAGTCGCAACGGAATAACTGCACTTTATCGAGACCAGCATTGCGGATCATGTCGCGAACGGCTGTCATATAAGCCTGATCATTTCCCCATACACCGTATTCATTTTCTACCTGCACCATGATGATGTTACCGCCATTCTGTATTTGCAGCGGCGCCAGCATAGGACCTACTTTCCCCATATAACGTCTTACACTGCTCATGAAGAGGCTATCGTAACGGGAACGTACTTCCAGGTCTTTTTTCTTCAGCAGCCACCAGGGTAATCCACCCATATCCCATTCGGCGCAGATATAGGGCCCGGGGCGTACGATACAATACATACCATTCTGCTGAACAAGTTTAATGAAGGCAACAAAGTCGTTTTCACCGGAGAAATTATATTTCCCCTCCTGCTGCTCGTGGAGGTTCCAGAACAGGTAGATACAAATGGTATTCATGCCCATTGCCTTACACTGTTTGATGCGATGATCCCAATATTCTTTAGGAATACGCGGATAATGCAATTCAGCAGCACGTACGACAAAGGGTTTACCGTCGAGCAAAAAGCTTTGTTCTTTGCCGGCCACAAAATTATGCTGCGCTATTACAGTGCCGGAAAATGAGAAAGCCAGGAAGAACAGCACAGAAAAGAGATAGGTTTTGATAACATCAGCTTTAAAGTGAGAAATAGGTTTAATGCAGACAAACTGACATAACATTAAAGTTCACGGCAGCTATCGCCTGTTACAAATGTATTCTCCCCCACAGTGAAAAAAGAGGGGTAGATCATTCATACTACGGTGGTATTTTCATTTAGGCCGTCATTTTAACTATAGATTTTGTTAATCAGGCTACATTTTATACCCCTCTATCCCCGAATTTTGCAATAAACAGAAAACTAATACATGTCGTACTGCCGCGTTATAGAAACCATGCCTACCGACAAAAAGGCATTACACCAGGCTTATCATGATCATCATTATGGTTTTCCGATTCATGATGACAATGAGTTATTCGGGCGTTTGGTAATGGAAATTAACCAGGCGGGGCTGAGCTGGGAAACGATATTGCGTAAAGAAGCAGGCTTCCGGAAAGCGTATCACAACTTCAATATTAAGAAAGTGGCTGCCTATGATGAAACAGACAGGGAACGTCTGCTGGCAGACAGCGGCATCATCAGGAACCGGTTAAAGGTAAATGCGGCTATTGAAAATGCGCGTACGATACTGGCATTACAAAAAGAATACGGCTCGTTTGAAAAGTGGCTGGAGGCACATCATCCGCTTAGCCTGGCGGAGTGGATAAAACTATTCAAGAAGACTTTCCGGTTCACGGGCGGTGAAATCGTGAATGAGTTTTTGATGAGCATCGGTTATTTGCCAGGGGCACATGGTGCGGATTGCCCCATACAGGTAAAAATAAAAAAGGCCGGTCCCAAATGGTTAGATAAGGGCCGGCCATGACAACCTATACATGAGAAAAACTAGAGACTACCGATAAACGACACCAGGCGTTCGGATACTTCGGGCGCAAAGGTTTCTTTCAGCTTCGCGTATTCATCGGTAGTGCATGTGGTGCAATGCTGGTAAAGGTGATTGAGACCGGGCACCTTCCAGGTTTGCAATTGTTTTGCGGGTATATATTTTTTGAAGCCGGCAAGGTTTTCATCAGCAATAGAGATGATGTCTTTTTCACCATTGATTGCCAGCACCGGCACTTTAATAAGGGGTAACACTTTCGCTGGATCGTAAGTGATGAAACCACGATACCAGGGACCGGTAGCCTGCCTCACATAACCTTCAAAAGGATAGAAAAAATGATCAGTTTCTTTCGGAGGCTGTGCAGCTACGAAAATACTGTCTTCGATATGCCATTTTTTATAGGCCTCGCGAAGACGGGCCTCCAGGTCGGAAGCATCGGCATATTTAAAAGCCACAGGGAAGAAAGCACTGTTGGCAGCTTTAAACCTTATTTTATTGGTAGGCGTTGCGGGCGATTTATCGATGATCACATCATTTTGCAGGCGGAGCGCTTCCAGTCCACTGATGCCCATTGAAGAAAGGCTGACCACAAAGCGTACTTTTTCGGAAGCTGCTGCAGCCATGCAAGCGGCAATCCCTCCTTCGCTATGCCCTATGAGGCCTGTTTTACGAGGATCGACTTCTTTGCGGGATAATAAATAGTTGATACCGGCCAATGCATCTTCGGAAAACTGGCGTGTGGTGGTAGTATAATAATCGCCGGTGGTTTCACCTACGCCCCTGTCATCGACTCTTAAAACTACGATGCCTTTGCGGGACAGTTCATCGGCAATGACGGCGAACATAGGATGGCCTGCCATCACTCCATCGCGATCCTGCTGACCAGTTCCGGAAAGGATCACTGCCGCAGGACAGTTCTTTGCATTTGCGGGAATAGTGATGGTAGCGCCAAAGTGAATAGAACTATCGGCATTATAATATTGTATGCGTTCACTGGTATAAGGATATGGAGGACGTGGCGCCTGCACTTTGCTGTCGTCTTCGCCTTTTGCCATATCGATCATCATCGTGATTTCGTCGGCGAGGGCGGTGGGACTACCTTTATAACCTACGTTAGCGAAGACCAGTTTACCTTCTTTATTGATAACTACTTTAAAGGGAATACCCGAGGTATGGATCTGGCTGGCATATTTTGCATAGGTTTCTTCGCCTTTATCGAACAGGACCCTGAAATTATTGTAGCCCATTTGTTTCAGGAAGGCATTCACCTTTTCTTTATAACCGGCGTCATGTTCCTGGGTATCTACAAAGAAAAATACGACGTCAGGATCGTTGGCATATTTCTCCAGCGCCAGTTTCATACCAGCCATGCCCGCTTTACAGGGAGCACACCAGGTAGCCCAGAAGTCGAGAACTACTGTTTTACCTTTCAGGTCGGACAGTTTCACTATGCCTGCATTTCTTTCCTGCAGCGAAAAATCTTCCGCGGTATAAGAAACTATGGCATTCTTTACCTCTTCCCGCATCAGCTCTATGGTATGCGCGTCTTTCAACGATTCGAGATAGCTGTCCACTTCGCCTGCGGTAGCTTTGGGATGCGTGGCTTTGTATTGCTTTTTGGCCATGGCAATGATTGTTGCAGTAGCCTGGTTAAAGCGAATACTATTTTCCAGCACCTCACGCAATGCTTTCTCATTGCCCTTTCCCTGTAACAAGGCTGCTTGTATATCGTTAAGCCTTGCCCTTGAATACTTCAGGTAGCCCTGTGCTTTATTTGCCAGCTCCAACGCTTCCTGTGTACGGCCTGTTGCCTGCAGTATCGCTATCTGAATGATATTGGTATAACGAAACATTTCATCGCAATATGCTGCCCACTCTTCCGGCGAATAACTCCAGGAAGCTGCCGGCTTATTGGCCTTATAAAAAGCCATGCGATCAAGGATAAGCTTTGCCAAAGGATATACCTCAGCGGCAGTTTTACTCTTTTGAATATCGAAAGGAATTTCTACTGCTTTATAATACAGTTCAGGCAAACGATCAAAGGGAGCAATAGGCGCAAACTGTTTCAGAATCGTGTCGTTCTGAATACCTATCATCAGCAGGCTGCGGAAAACCCTGTTATAGTCGATGCCCATTACATTATTGATATCAGCATCCGCTTCGGATGGAGGGAATTTCGTGATGAGTGCACGGCTGGTTTGTAACTGGGCTTTTGCATCTTTTGCACCAAGGTATTCACGATAAGCCTGCCACCTCGCTAGATGTCCGCCCGGATATTTTGCAAGAATCGCTTTTGAAAGCGAATCAGCAGCCTGGGCATTCTTTAGGAAGTCGCGGTAAATAACATATACCTTCAGCAAGTCCTGCTCCGACTTATCAGGAAGAGAAGAAAGGTAAGCTGCCGCCCTGGCCGCTGCTGCCATAGTAGCTTCTTTAAATTTAAGAGAGGCCTTCAGGTAAGGAATCACCAGCTTACGCGGCGCCAGGTTGCGATGTCGCATGATTTCATTGCTCAGCCACATATAGGTAGCCGTGTCACTGATGGTAAAGTCATTAAAATAGCCGGGCACACCCAGTTCATAGGAAGGAGAGCGCAGCAAACCATATCCCGCTTCCGCACCTGCCGCAAGTCCGCCTGTGGCAGCATCTACCATATGAAAATAGCCGGTATCTCTCCTGTTGTCGGTGGCTGAATCGCCCTTGAATTTAAAAGCCAGGAAGGCAGCATCTGCCGGGAGTGTGAAATTACCTTTCCAGGCAGTATCTCCCAACCTGGTTAAAGGCAGGTCGAAGGTTTGCCAGCGGTAAGTAGTATCATACATATAGATCACTCCCTTTACCTGATTTTCATTCTGCAGGATTGCTTCCGGATAATACAGGATCGTTATTTCATTCCCGCCCACAGGTCGTACAGGTGTTACTGCAATTCGTCCATCCTGGGCTTTTACAAGGCCTGCCAGCACAAAACAACAGGCTACCAGGCTAAAGATCTTTTTCATGACAAAGAGATATTAAATAAAATAGCCACCGGCTACAGCATTGTAACCGGTGGCATGTAACCAATTGACTAAGGATTAGGTTCTATTTCAGGATTCAGTGTTCTGTTATACGCAGAAATTGGAAATACATACCTGTTGCTGTTAGGTTCCAATGTGTACGTAACACCTCCGAACCTGCGGGTAAGTGTACGCTGAAAACGAGTCTCCGATTTCAGGCGACGCATATCCCACCAGCGGAGAATACGGCAAAAGAATTCACGTTGCCTTTCCTGGATCACTTTTACCAATGCATCATTGGCATCGGATGCGGATTCGGGCGTATAGTCGGCTGCTTTGAAACGCTTTATTCTCAGCCTGTTCACCCAGGTCATAGCACTGGCGGCATCACCTTTACGTGCGTAATTTTCTGCTTTAATAAGCATCATCTCGGGCACAGTAGGACCTACATTCCTGGCTTCATACAAGAAATTATCCAGGTAGAAGTAGCGTCCTCCTGCATCTTCATAACTTGAAGAAATCATTGAAGCCGGCACTGTAAAGAGGTTATAGCGCTGGTCTTTTGTGCCCAATACATTCAGCAACGTATCGCTGAGACGCATAGAAGTAGGCGTATATCCCGACACCCCATAGTATGCCGATACTTTAGATAATAATATTTCAGGATCGCTTCTTCTTATAGGATAAGTTGCAGCTGAAATTTCAGTAAGTGGCGCCAGGTCATTCAGCGTACTTCTGTATAACAAGGCGCTATCAGCAAACACAGCAGCGCTGTCGTAGTTGTTCATATAGAAGTAACAACGCGACAGTACGCCAAAGGCAGATGGCTTGGATGGAAGCGTGTTAAAGGTCTGGGAAGCAGGCAGGTAAGGAATAGCCCACTTCAGATCGGCGATGATCTGGTTATACGTCGCCTGAACAGAAGCCCTGTTAAGCAGCTGGGTAGTAGTTTGCGTTAACACCAATGGAACACCCAGATCAGTAGCAGCCGTGGCAGCATTGTAAGGTTTACCATAAGTGTTCACCAGGCTCAGGTAAGCATCTGCCCTATGCACTCTTGCTTCGGCGATCAGCTTATTTTGAGCAGCCACACCCGAATCGCTGATATTAGGCACCTCGGAGATCACGATGTTGGAAACAGTGATGGTATTATATAAAGATGCCCAGTTGGCATCTATATAAGAAGAACTTACTTCCGGGAAAATATCCGCTGCCCACATATAGCTATTGCCAACATGAGCGTAATATTGGTTACCAAAAAGATCCAGCTGCTGCTGACTGCCGTCTACATACTGTACATCATCTGAAGAGTAGTCGCCCAGTCCGGCGCCTGATTCAAAATTGTAGGTATAGTTGAGCATGGTTCTGTAGTTCTGGTATTCACCAGGTACCAGCACTCCCTGCGTTTTTATATCCACATATTTCTGGCAGCCTGCAAAGAAAGCAGTCAGTACCAGTAAAATGCTATAGTTAAATACTTTCATGTGGAGTAACATTAAAAGTTAATACTTAATGATAAATTATAAGACTTAGCCGCCGGCAAACTATAAGAACCACCCGGATAACCGATAAAGTCAGGATCATATCCTTCTTTATTGGCAGTCCATAACAATCCAAGATTACGGACAGTTGCAGTAAGACTTGCTCCTTTTATAACATCACGGGGCAACAGTGAAGACGGCAACTGGTAGCTCAGTGAAATTTCCCTGAGACGGATGTAATCGGCCGGCAACACATTCGCATCGGAATACGCAAAACGCATCAGGTTATTATTCACCGTTGTTGCGTTTCCGGCAAGGCCGGGTACATTCGTACGCAGTTCGTCGCCGGGTTGTTTCCAACGGTCGGCAACCGCACCGCTCAAATCGTACGTCATCCTGTAATATTGCGTAAGATAGCTGCTGACAGTAGGCTTCAGGAATACATTACCAAACTGGTAAGTAAGCATGGCATAAACCGTAAAGCTCTTATACTTGAACGAGGTATTGAGACCACCAAAGAAAGGTGCACTGGTACGTCCCGCATTTTTCAGATCTGCAAAAGCAAGATAGGTACTGCTTCCCACCGTATCGCCATTGGCGTTGTAGGTTCTTGTATTACCGGCAGCATTCAGCCCTGCATTACGGAATACCATTAGTTTATCCGTTGCAAATCCTGCCAGTTGCCCGATAGAATATACATTATAAGACTTGGTATAAGCCGAAAGCGCAGAAGTATCGAAACGGCTGTCGGTTACCTTATTGGTATTATAAGAGAACGTAAGTCCAGCACTCCAGCTCCAGTCTTTTTTAGAGAACATGACACCGTTCAGGCTCATGTCAACACCTTTGCCGGATAAGGTAGCCGTATTGCGCACGAGGGTTGTACCACTGTAAACAGAACCATTCACCAATCCTGCATAAGCTGGATTTATAGGAAAACCATATACAAGGTTCCTTCCGTCTTTATTATAAAAATCAATAGCACCGCTGATCCTGTTATCCAGGAATCCGAAATCCAGCGCAATGTTGGTAACATATGTTTTCTCCCAGCTCAATTGAGGATTAGCCAGGTTGATAACGGAAGAATAAGGCAATCCCGTTACGGGGTCGGGAGAACCACCTACAGCCACATAAGTATAGGGAAACTGATCAGGAGCAATATTACCATTTACACCATAAGTAAGACGCAGTCCCAGATTGCTTATCCATGTAAGTGGCTTCATGAATTCTTCCTTCGAAATCGCCCATTTAGCACCGGTAGACCACGCCGGAGTAGCACGGTATTTCCGGTCAAGACCAAAGTTATTATAGTCGTCGTAACGTACACTCGCAGAAAGAGAATACTTATTTAGCAGCGTGTACGCCGCGTTACTGAAATAAGAAAGATAACGGCGCCTTTTATCGGTATAGGTGGGCGCTCCGCCAATACTGGTTGAATAACCTGCCGGAGAATAATACGCGTAGGAACCAAAGTTTACAGGTGTTGAGATACCGGTTTGCGGATTATAACCATAAATAGTGTTTGTTGCTCCTGTAATTTGTGTTTGCCTGATCTCGCTGCCTGCAATTACATTCAGTTGGTGAATACGGTTAATCACCTTATTATAAGAAAGCTGTCCACGCAACGCATAGTTATTCACTTTTACATCGCTCTGGGAAAGAATGCCTGTACCGTCAGGTAATATCAGCTGCTGCTCCGTTGGCGCCGAAGGATAGTAAGCACTATTAACGGTGTTTCTGAAATAGTAAGTACGCGGATCATAATAATTTTTTGCGCCACCGAAAGACCGCTCGTTCGTGTACATTACACTCGCCTCAAGCCCTTTGTAAACAGGCACTTTCAAATCGATATTGGCTACATAGTTATTATCATTACTGGTATTATCGCCATAGTTCAGCTCATCCATATAGTTATAGGTCCAGGAACGGTAACCAGAAACAGTGCGTGTCCAGTCCGGGTTCGTTCTGTCGTAATTGATACCTTTCCCGTTTTCATCTGTTATCAACTGGTAAGGCAACAAAGGCGAATTGTTGGCATTAAATAGTGAAGTAAGCGCAAGACCATTGTTATTGAGCTTAAAGAAAGATCCTTTGAAGCTCGTTGTAAGCGTTGCTATCTTAAACAGTTTCCAGTTGTTGTTAAAAGTCAGTGTAAGGCGACTACCATCCGACCTTCTTGTATTAGGTCTTTCCTTACTGTAAGAAGCAGAATAGAAATAGCTGGAATAGTTGTTGCCACCACTTACAGACAGGTTATACTGCTGCGAATTGGCGGGTTGCAGAATATACTTGTTGATCTGATCGTAGTTGTTGATACGGGACAAGGAATCGATAGAGGCGTCGTAGGCCGCCTGGGAAATTAAACCGGCCTGTCTTTTTAATGCCAGCGCAGAAGCCGGTGCAGGATAGTAAACCGCGGTATTATAGCTGGAAGCATTGATATTAGTAGCATTCAGGTAACCACGGCGAACCAGTTCCGTTTCATAATCTATCATTTCAGCGGAGTTCATCATATGCAGGTAACCGACATCCGGCTTGCCCGCAATAGAAGCGTTGGCCGAAAAAGAAATGGAAGGCACCTGGTTGGCGCGCCCTTTTTTGGTAGTAATAACCATCACCCCATTGGCAGCACGTACGCCCCAGATAGAAGCTGCTGCCGCATCTTTAAGAAAACTGATACTTTCTATATCATCGGGGTTGAGCGTAGAGATATCCATTTCGGTGATAGCGCCATCAAGCACTACCAGCGGAAAAGTCTCCGCATTGAAAGTACTGGTACCCCTGATGGCCATATCGTAGTCGTTTCTGCCCGTTGTACGCGTGGCGCTGGAGGCAGAACGCAGGTTACCGGAGCCAGCATAAACAAAACTCCTGTCCCCTCCCCTCACATTGATCTTTACACCGGGAATCATGCCCTCGATACGCTGGATAACGTTAGGCACCGGCACCTTTTCTATTTCCTTCGCACTAATAGTAGAAAAAGAGCCTGTAGCCCTTTCTTTGGGCAACTGCTGCAAACCGGTGCTAACCACCACTACTTCATCCAGTGTATTCTTGCTATCAGGCAGCATTTGTACAGTGATGCTGTTACGGCCGTTCACACCCACTGTTTCGGTAAGAAAGCCTACATAAGTAAATACCAGCGTGTCGTTAGAAGAAACGTTGGAAACAAGGAATTCCCCCCTGTCCGAAGTCTGGCTGCCATTGTTGGAACCCTTTACCCAGATATTCACAAAAGGAAGTGGGGTTCCTCTTAAATCAGTAACCAAACCACGCACCGTTTGTTTCACGGGTGCCTGTCCCATGTTAACCACTACTTCAATCTCCCTGGAAGGTGCAGGCGTATTACCCTGGAAGAAGCTGGCACTGCGGGCTACAATAGAATATGCATTATTGCTGACATACAGGAAGATCAGGTTATTAGGATAGAGCAGGCTCTTCAGTATCTCCGGAACCGTTTCGCCTTTAAGCGCCTCTTCCGTTGTAAACTTTCCTTCCAGCAGGTTATGTTCGTAAGCAAATTTTGTCCCGAACTTTTTCTCTACTGCTTCTATCGCCTGTTTTAAGGAAATACGTTTTGCTTTCTGTTGCTGGGCTTCAGCAGATTTACTTCCCACGATCACCGGAAACAGCAGCAAACAAAACCTAAGCAGATAAACAGTTGTTTGTCTCATACTTTTTTAAAAGTTTTAAATCAGCAGTATGAAAGCCTTACCTCGATTTCAGGTAAATAAGCTTCCCGTTTCGCTCTATATCGGTATTCAGAATGTTGGCCAACATGAACAGCAGATTGTCCTCTGCTCCTATTGAAATAGTACCGTCTATAGTTTTTTTGGCAAGGGCCGGATTGTCTAGTACAATCCTGTACCCATACGTATCTTCATAATTATTGATAATATCCTGAACGCTCATGCCATGTGCAATGATCTTGCTATCGATCCATGCAGCAGGCTGGTTGGTCAGTTCGTTGACATGAGTGGTAATCAACGAATCGTTTACCAGCCTTACAGCGGCACCCTGCTCCAACAATACGGGATTACCCTGCCGGCTATTGGTTACACTGATCTTTCCTTTAATCAGTGACACCGCTATTTCGTTCCGGCGTTGTTTAATATTGAATGTAGTACCCAATACCTGTACCTGTAACGGCCCGGCATAGGCTATAAAACGTTCCCCGGGCGCTATATGACTGGTATCGCGGTTGATATGAGCCACCTCGAATAAAGCCTCTCCTTTCAACCATACTTCCCTTTTGTTCCGCAACCACCAGGCATGATAATAGGTTAAGGATGAATTGGCATTCAGGGTAATGATGCTATGATCGGGCAATTCTACCCTGCGGTGTTCGCCGAGCTGCGTGCTTATGACCACTGGCGTACGGTAATACCATACCGATGCAGCCACCAACGCCAGGCAGGCCGCAGCACTTGCCGTCCAGAACCGGATACGGCGGATACGCGTTATCCTCCTTTCCTCAGCACCAATACCAGCCCTTATTCCAGCCAGCATGGTACTTTCAAATGCGTCATCGGGCCTGATACGTTCGGCGCTTAGCACGGCATAGAGATATTGCTGCGCTTCGTTAAAAGCAGGCATACTCGCAGGATTGGTTTGCAACCACTGCTCCCATTGCGCAACCACAGCCGGTTCCGCATCTCTTATATAAAGGATGAAGAAGTTGTCATCTAAAAAATCAGCAGCAGTATAGTCGTTATATTTCTCCACGCAGTATCTCTTTATATGCCTTGTAAATACAAACAACAAAACCTGCGGAATTACCCCACAGGACAAAAGATTTCTTCATATTATTTTGATTATAATATCTAAAACACTCTTTGATTTGCTATTGACTAGCAAAATCACGGCGTTATTTTTCGGGTTTTATTGGTCAGAGCGGGTTTATTTCATGAAGTATAACCTGCAAACAGCAAGTAATACGAGGATATCGTTCTTCGGAAGGTTGAGAATCTCTTTCAGGGCGTCGATCGCCCTGTAGTTGAGCTTATAAATGCCTTTTACGGAAATATCCATGAGCTGCGCTATTTGCTCATAGTCCATTTCTTCGAAATAACGTAGGTAAAGCACCTCTTTCTGGCGGCCGGTAAGCTGGTTGAGCGCTGCCATGAGACGGATGGTTTGCTCATCGGGCTGACGGGAAGGCGGGAGCTCCTGCTCCACGAAGTTCATTTTAAAGAAAGCATTTTCTTCGAGTTCTACAACCGGGGTACGGGCTTTCCTGATATCCGAGTTCAGCAGCAGATTTTTCAGGGCGGCCATGAGATAGTACTTGATATTCGTGGTGGCACTAATGGAGTTCCGTTTTGTCCAGAGCCTTACAAAAAGGTCCTGGATGCAGTCTTTTACCAGGTCCTCGTCATCGGCCTTACGCATACCATACTCATAAAGATTTTTATGATATAAGGCATAGATGGCTTCAAACGATTCCCTGTTACCGTTTAAAAACTCATTCCATAAAGTACTGTCCTCTTTTCTCAAGACAGTAAAGATAATTAAAAAAGCAGGCGGCCCCCTTGTTCCCCGCCAAAGAACCGGATCACAAAATGGGAACTAACCTGGCGTTAATCGCCGGTTCTCAAATGCTGCAGTTTATCCATCTTATCCGCAGCAAACAGAAACAAGCGGCCGCAGGCCAATATTAGGCTAATCGAGATGGAATACCCTCGTGAGCGGCGTAGTTTGTGGCGAAAAGTCGGAATTGGTTTCCATGATGTCCGACATATATGCCCACCATTCCTGCACCAGCTCGTTATCACCAAGACTTTGTGACGAAGTACCCGAGCAGTATTGCACTCCAAAGAGTGTTCCCGTAGTTTCATCACAAAAGATATCATAATCGCTGATACCCGATTTCTGTATTAAGGTTGCGAGACTTGGCCAGATAGCATCATGGCGCTTTTGATATTCGGCGAGGCAACCAGGTTTTAACTGCATTTTAAAAGCAATCCTTTTCATATGGCTTAGGTTTTAGTATTCTACTGAATGCGTAGCTCCATCTCTCATCACCAGCTTCACAGACTTTTTATCCTTGGCAATCTCTATTTTTTTAACAGGCATTAATTCTTCATCGGTCCAGCGCTGGCCTGATTTCTTCCATAGCATTAAGGTAGCATAAATAGCGGGATTTTCAGCGGCCGGAGCAGCAATTGCAGTAACATTTATGACTTTGCTGATACGGCTCACCGGGTGAATACCTTCCGCCTTCTGCACCACTGTTTTCTGCCATCCTTGCAATGGTATCATAGCAAGCTGATAAACACCGTTATCGATAATTTTTATCTCGTATTGTTTTAGCTTACGCGTCGTTTCCGTAATGTTCCCCTTTAATTGGGGGAGTGCATAATGCCCCAATACCATGTTTACACTGTCCGAACTGATATTTCTGTCGATACGCAGAATGCCATTGGGTAGCGGCAGATCAGCTAAGTTGAAACGCACTGCCGGATTGGTTTCAAGTTCCGCATCACGGTAGTAAATACCCTTATCAAATTTTTTAAAGTTATAAAGACGCCAGGGTTCCCAGAACTTATCTTTATTCAGGAAAATATAATTCATGGCAACAACACCTTCGGCACTATCCGATTGCCAGGGAAAGGCGCTGTTATAAGATAAGCGGTTATAGTTCTCGCTGGCGCGGAAAGGCTCATTCGCTTTAATCGCCTTTACATGACACCAGGCCCGGATCTCAGAAGCGCCGATATTAGGATAATCGGTAATCAGGATATTGGAACTGTCCTGGAATTTATGATATATATTCCCTTCTTTCAATTCAGTTCCCCATGCACCTTCATTTTCTTTGGCCGTCCAGAATGGACTGCTTTCCGGTACCAGCAAACCCAGGAAAAGTTTACCCATCCAATAAACACTGCCACGGCAGCTATAAGGCTGAACAGCAGGTTCGTAAGCGCCATAAAAACCAAGCGTGGGTACGTTATCTTCCAGGAACTCGGGATTTTGAAGAAACTGCAGCATAACACCCGATGCAATCCTGCGCATCCAGCCATAGTTCACACCCGTATCTTTCACAAGCCCCATTAACGGAAATGGAATGGCCGACCCGAAACGATAACTCATACTACGCCCCCACATGATCATTTCCCCATTCCTGCTGAAGAGATAGGGATAGCTGGATTTCAACTCACGAAAATTACTTTCAAAGATTTCAGCCTCACGCGGGAAATATTTCTTACCATAGAGTTCCGCCCATATAGGCCCGTACATCTGGAAAGCCCACATACTGTAATAATCGTACGCAGGTGCATCGTTATACCACCCATTGCCGCGATAATGAGCAAGTGACTTATCGATATATTCCTTTAATAATTTTTCATTAACAGGATATCCTTTGTCTTTAAAGAAACTTAGCACAAAAATATTGAAGAACTTCCAGTTGGAGCCAACAGTGGGGCCATCGCCATAACTGATCATGGTTTGGGCAAGCAGATCTTTTTGTTGTTGTGGCAAAGGCTCCCAAAGGACTTCAGGGATTACAGAGAGAGAAACAGCCAGCGCACCAAACTCTACCAGGGTTTGTGTAGGCCAGGTAATACTACCACGGGGTCTTATATAAGCGGTACTGTTGGAATCAAGTAACTGGCTAATATGATAACGATAGTAATCGGCAACTTTAATATTGTTGACGGTAAGCGAAGGATCTTCCTTTAACAGCGGCACCGCAATGAATAACGTACGGCAAAGGCCTTCCAGCAGCTCCGTTCTGTCGATACCCGGCTTACGCGGATAACTTTTACCCGGTTGTTTGGGAAACTTCATCGGATCCTCTATCGAATGGATATAACTGAATGCGCCCTGAAGTAAATATAAAGCCGCGTCTTTCCAGTGCTGACGCGTTACGCCTGTCAGCGGACTTGTATTCCAGTCAGGCTTCTCGATCCGGAAAACAGTTTTTTCTTCAGGCATGGTATGGAGAGCACTACTGGAAACAACTGTAGCCGACTGGGCAAAAACACCAGGGCCGCCACAGCAGGCAAGTAATAATATGTAACAAATAAACTTTTTCATTGCAATAAATGGTAGATGACTGAAATATTGGTATCCTTTCAAAAAGATCACTCGGTCGCTTTTTGATAAACTCTTACATAATCCACCTCATACTTCCGGGGAAAGCTGGTATGGGAAGGATCGCCGCCATTCATACCACCTATAGCCATATTGATGAGCATATAATGCGGCTGCTGAAACGGGTTAAAACCACTGTTGTCTTTATTGGCCAGCTCACTCATCTCAACCTTATTCAATAACTGATCGTCAACATAAAGCGCAACATACTCTTTGGTCCAATCCATACGCCAGATATGAAATTGTTCCGCCCAGGCTTTGCCGCCGAGCGAATCCACCTTATAAGTATTACTGAACCAATGTGCATTCCTGTTAGCTCCCAGGCAGGCGATGTTGGCGAGCAGCCTGCCCTTATAATACTCCATGATATCTATTTCCCCATTGGCAGGCCAGGGCTTGCTCACACCCAATGTCCACCAGGCAGGCCAGATGCCTTCACTGATGTCTATCCTGGCTTTAAGCTCAAAGCGGCCATAAAGCCATTCTCCTTTGCCGCGGGTTAGAATGCAGGATGAAGTGTAGTCGATATCCGGCCGGCTCTTGCGCCAGTCCCTGCTACCCTCTTTATAACCGGGATTAGGTTGTTTTGTTTTTTGGGCTTCAATAACCAGCATACCGTTGCCGCAGTTCGCATTATCAGGCTGGTACCACTGTAGTTCATTATTCCTGACAAAGCCATATTCATAGCCCCATTTGGCAGAATCCGGCTTACCATTATTATTGAATTCATCCGACCATACCAGGCGATAACCATCGTCTGGTTGTGAAGCGCCTTCTGCAACTGATGCGGCTTGCAACATGCCGGGGCGCGCAACAACTGCTTCAGCTTTGGATACCTGGTGTGCTGTGACAACCGCCGTACCACGGGGAGCATCGGCTGCAGTGGCAACTACTGCATTTTGTTGCGCGCTGCAGGCAACAAAGCTCAGCACAGCCGACGCAAGTAATAAGTTTATTTGTATCATACCAATCATTTTAATAAGCAGTTTTACCACCCAAAAAGCGATACATTTCACAGGATGCCAGCAGGAAAGCCCCTACACCGAAATTGGCTGTAGAATTCACATTCACTACCTGTCCGGGAATAGCCCTGTCTCCTATAGGCTGCACATACCCCACCTGTCCATTGGGTTGCAAGGCGGTCCGGGCAAGATAATTCCAGCCTTTCAGCGCAACAGGCAGATATTCTTTTTTATCTAGTATGCCATTGTTGATACCCCAGAGTAGTCCATAAGTAAAGAAGGCCGTCCCACTGGTTTCCGGACCTGGCGCATGCGCCGAATCAAGGATACTCCTGGACCAATAGCCATCCGGCTGCTGCGACTTGCTAATGGCAGCGGCCAACTCTTTAAACCTGCTCACATAATGCTGACGATATTTATGACTGGCCGGCAGATCTTTTATCACCTTCGCCAATCCCGCGAATACCCATCCATCCCCTCTTGCCCAGAAGTCTTTTTTACCGTTAACAGATTTATGTTTGGGATACACATACCTGGCATCGCGATAATACAGGTGCTCCGAAGCATCGTACATGATACTGTCCGACCAGTTCAGGTATTCATGTAGTTTTTCAAGATAAAGCTCATTACCAGTCACCTTATATAACTTGGTCATCACAGGCATTACCATATAAAGACCATCGACCCACCACCAGTAATCCCGGTTGGGAGTACTCATCTGGTATTCCATCACCTCGCGGGCACGGGCTATTTTGTGATCCTGTTTATCCAGATTATACAAATCGATATAGGTTTGAAAGCAGATCTGCCAATCACCGAACAACACATAATCATCCTTTTCGCCATATTGATATTTCCAGGCCGCTTTGTCGGCCGATTTCGCCCCCATCCATTTATTATGTTCTGCCCAGTCTTCGGAATACTTTTTATACTGCTCTTTCCCCGTTACAAAAAAAGCTTCCATGTTTCCCGTATGATAAGCCGCTTCATCCCAGAACGATCGTTGCTGCGGAGAATGTTGTTGCTGCCAGTGTTCGTTCACTTTTGTGATCACCTCCGTCACCTGGTCGGGAGTCCACCCCACGGAGTGGCTGCTTTTACGACTGCTGCCGCATGCCGTTATACAACAAGCTATTGTAATAACAGCTACATACCGGGCTATTGAAATCTTCGTGATAGCCATAACGTTCTTATTCATAGTTATTTTTTTAAAGGTTGCCATTGCAGTACCTGTACCATTTGAGGAGGTGTATTGGTAGCACCCTCTCCATCGGCCTGTTCTACATATTGTACAAAAGCATGAAACTGCTTTTTCTCCAGCCATAAGTTGATATCGTAAGTAGGTTCCCACGATCCTACAGCAGCAGAAGACAGATCAGTCAGCACCCATTGTTTGCCCTTATTCACAGCTTTATTAAGCGCCATAGACACCCTATTATTCCTTTCTTCATCACGAAACCACACCGCTACCGACAAGTCTTTTCCAGAGCCCCAGCAAATCACCTGCGGCCTCGATATTGGTATACGTTTGGTTCCACCACCACTAAGACTAAATGCAGTTTTCCGGAAAGCAAGATCATTGATGCACCATTTGTTATTGAAACGGTATACCAGGTGGTACTGCGGAACAACTGTCCCGGAATCACGCCAATAAGTAGCGATGAAAGGGTTGCCCTTTTCATCGGTTGTCATGGAAGTCTGGTTGATTAGTTCACTGCCCTGCGGTATCTTACAGGCATATTCCGCATTGGCTGCAGTAATAGGCAGTTGATACTGATTGCCGGAAGAAGACTCCCAACTGATGCCGCCATCACGGGATACCGCATAACACAGATCATGATTGCTGGCAACATCCGGGCTTTCACGCCACACCCATGAAATATGAATCCCGCCCTTGCCATCTACACAAGCCTGCCAGTAAGCATTACGTTTACCCTCGCCATCGATAAGATTCCGATGCAGCATCACCCATTTCTTTTCACGAACCGAGTACTTGTTGATGACCATATTGCCCTGCCCCGATCCACCGTCGCGATAAAAGAAAAGCAGATCCCCATTGGCAAGCCGGTAGAACTCAGGATAACTAAGTTTGGTTTCGGCAATACCAGTCATGGACATCGGCTCCAAAAACTGTAACGAACCCGGTGTGATACTCCTGGTATATTTCAAAGGACCGTTATGATGATCCCAGGCCAGGTGAACAAAACCTTCACCATCAGCCATGATACTAATGATGTTGTGTGCGTCGCGGGCATTGCCTTTAAAAGGCGTTTGCTGCAACTGCCATTCTTTTCCACCAATGCGCCGTTTACCCACAACCACATAAGCGTCTTTATTATAGAAAGCAACGAACTGGGTATCCCCCCGGGAAGTAAGAGAATTCTTGCGAAACACCGCTGCATTCACGGAATTACTGGCCCAGCCTTCGGCTACATCCACCCATTCCAAACTGCCTGGTGTAACAAAATTCTTCTGCGCCTGTACAGCAGTGGTGCTGTACAGCAATAATAAAATCCCCGGTAGAATAATCCTTGCGTTCATATTTTTGATCTGTTATATTTATCTCGAATCACTCTTATCAACCTGCATACTTTCACCTAACACTTTCCGGTACTTTTTAATATAGTCCGATGGGTTCATCCCAAAAAGCTTATTGAACTGTACCCGGAAATACTTGATATCACTGAACCCCACCTTATAAGCCACTTCATTCACAGTCGCCCGGGAGATGATAAGCAACTCGGCCGCCTTGCGAAGCCGCAGAAACCTGATAAAAGCATTCGCAGACTGACCAGATATCAGCTTTATCTTCTTATATAAATAAGAATGACTCATCCCTATCTCGCGGGCAAGTACCTGGATAGAAAACTGGTCATCATCAAGATGATGCTCCACGATAGTGATACACTTCTCCAGCAGTTGCTTATATTCAGGCGGCACCTTCAGATGATTTTTCCGGTGTGTTACCTGGTCATAGAAATAATGCTGCAGGTTGGTACGGTTCTTCAGCAACCCTTTCACCTTAGCAATCAACAAGTCATTATTGAAGGGTTTGGTAAGATAGTCGTCGGCCCCTTGCTCCGTTCCTTGCAACTGCACATCCTGCGATGCCATGGCAGTAAGCAGTATTACCGGTATATGGTTGAAGGTAGCATCATCTTTCAGGTGCCTGCACATCTCTATACCCGTCATACCTGGCATCATAATATCACTGATCACCAGGTCAGGCATGTACAACCTTGCCTGCTCGAGCCCCTCTATACCGTTGGCGGCCTTATAAATGGTAAACTCCTCTTCAAAAAGCTGGGTCATATAGTTCAGCATTTCAATATCGTCATCAACAAGTAACAGTATTTTCCTGGCGGAGATGACCGGGGTAGCGGGTAATACCGCATCAACTACAGCCGCTTCAGCAGCCTCCGTCATTTCTTCATAATGTAGCATATCGTTCATATTTGTGGCTGGATTATATTCTTTTATATCCTGGTTTTCAAAGTGTGCTTCTCCTTTCAGGAAACGTAGTTCAAAACTGCTGCCCTTACCGGCAACGCTGGTATAAGAAACACCTCCATGGTGTTGCATCATAAACTGCTTTACCATGAACAACCCAATACCAAAGCCGGCTTTCGCATGACCTTCGGCCTGGTAAAAACGGTCAAAGATCTTATCACCTGCTTCAGCCGGAATGCCTTTACCCGTGTCGGTTATGGCGATCAGCACCTCATCATCCGTCTCCGATACTTCAAACCGGATAACACCGTTTTCAGGAGTATATTTAAATGCGTTGGATAAAAGATTGTACAGGACTACCTCTATTTTGTTCCTGTCGCCACAGAGTTCAAATTCAAACGCTTCGCCCTCTAGTGTATAGCTGATATTCCTGGCGCGGGACTCATAGATAAAATAAAGAAACACATCCCGGCAAAGCTCCGAAAGATTGAATCGCGTAAGAGAAAGATCATCCGCATGTTTATCGGTTTTACGAAACAGCAATAGCTGGTCTATCAACCGCAACAGCCTGCGGGCATTCCTGTTGATGGTATTCAGATCCTTCAACTCTTCGGCATCATGCTGCTTGCGAAGCAAGCCCTGTAAGGGACTGATGATAAGGGTTAAAGGTGTCCTGAACTCATGCGATATATTGGTAAAGAAAGAAAGGCGCTTCTCATATATTTCCTTTTCCCTTTCGTTGATCACCTTTTCCGTTTCCCTTTCAGCTTTTTCCTGTTCATAACGGGCCATGGTCATGGCCTTTTCCGATTGAGCGCTTTCCAGTTCCGCCCTTTCTTTTTCAGCATTCACTCTCGCCAGTGCCACTTCGTACTTCAAACGGGCACGGTTGATCCTGTAACGCTGGTAAATGAATACGATAGCGCCTGCCGCCAGTATATACAACGTGTATGCCCACCAGCTCCTGTACCAGGGCGGCAGCACCTGTATCCGTAAAACCTCCTTCGGTTGCCCCCATCCCCCATTCGCGTCGGTAGCCTTTATCTTCAGTACATAATTGCCTTCACGAAGGTTGGAGTAAAGACCCGAATGCTGCGCCTCTACATCATTCCAATGCTGATCCCAGCCCTCGAGAAAATAGGCATACTTGATATTGTTCGCGCTCGGGTATTCCAGCGCAGCCATGGAAAACGCAAGATGTGCCTGGTCAAAAGGTAATTTCAACGAATAGATCCTGTCCGCATCGGCGCCACTCACCCATTTGCTGTTGGCAAAAACAGGCTGGTTATTAACTTTTATATCGGTCAGCAATACCGGGAAACTACTATACGCCTGGTGAACGCTATCCGGGTAAAAAATATTGAACCCCTTGATACCGCCAAAAGCCAGCTCTCCCGATGATAGCGCCAGCGCTGCATTATAATTGAACTGGTCACTTTGCAACCCATCCGCTCCAAGGTAATTGCGGAAACGGCCCGAAGCCTTGTCAAACCTCGATAATCCTCCAAAAGTACCCATCCATAAATGCCCCTGCATATCGTCAAGTAATGTTAGTACCGAAGGATTATTCAGCCCTTTTTCCGTAGCGTAAGTAACAAACTGGTTATTACCCGGAGTGAACTTCAGCAGGCCATAACCTTCGGTAGCCAGCCACAACACAGCACCATCATCATCGATCGAAATAGCACGTACCGGAGTGTTTACACGAAAAAAATCATACTTCTTTTTAACCGGGTCTATCCGGATAAGGCTATTGAAATTACCCGCCCAGAGTATGCCATTTTTATCTTCTGCCATGGTAAGTATGTCCGGCAACTCGGCGGCAAACAGCTCAAAACGGTTGGAAGTTCTGTTAAAGCGGTTAAGACCACTGCCTATAACACCCGCCCAGAGATTACGCGCCTTGTCTTCAAACAATACCCATATATCATTGTTGTAACCACCCCAGTTATCCGGGCAATAGAAATGATCGAAGGAGTTATTACTGCGCAGGCGGTTGATGCCACCGCCATAGGTGGCCACCCATAACTGCTGATAACTGTCGTAACAGATATTGGTAACAAAGTTATTGCTGAGCGAGCCGGCATTACCGGGTTGATGCATAAAGTTGCTGTAGCTATTCCGCTTCCTGTCCCAGCAACTGAGCCCCCCGCCATCACTGCCTATCCAGAGATTGCCCGACGGCTCTTCAGCAAAAGATAATACAAAGTCTTTTGAAGGACTGCCAGACGCTCCACGGCTAACAGTATTGAACTGCTCCTTCCGGGGATCGATGATATTGACACCACCCCTGAGCGTACCTATCCACTGAAGCCCCTGCGCATCACTATACACCGCATAAACAGCAGAACTGGCAATAGCATCGGCAGCTTTCCCCGCAGGCAGATAAGAAAATCCCCGGGTAACAGGATCAAAAATATTGACACCTCCCCCATCGGTTGCTATCCATAAACGCTTACGGGCATCACCACAGAGTTTAACGATACGGGCCGCTGATAAAGCACCAGGCTGCTCGTTGTAATGCGTTATATAATTGTTGCGACTGATATCATACTCATACAAACCATCGGATGCACCCACCCACAACCGGTTATCGCCCAACGATGCCAGGCAGTTGGCAGTATTCAAGGCAGCATTCACCACCACCAATGATTGCTTCTGGTAGTTGTAAAGCGCCAGCCCTCTTCCATTCAGTAATACCCATACTCTTTGCTCACTATCTATAACAATCGATTGAGCAGAATAACTATACAACCGCCCCTCATTGGTTTCAACAGGCAGTTGCTGTGCATCAAAAGAACCCGGAACAGCCATAAGTAACCCTTCGCCATCTGTTGCTACAAATACATTTCCGCTGTTATCGGCACAGATATCTTTTACAGGTGTAAGCAGGCGCGCCGGTTTACCACTGCCGTATGCCACAAAACGAAGTTGCTGAAAACCCGCACTGGTATTATTAGTGATACTTACGCCCCGTTTGGAACCTATCCATAAATTGTTGCGTTTGTCTTCGGCCAGGGCAACAATCCTGTTGGCCGCAAGTGAGGTACTGTCATTAAGTTTATTCCGGAACACTTTAAAGCGCTGGCCATCGTAGCGGTTCAGGCCGTCGAAACTGCCAAACCACATAAAACCGTTGTGATCCCTCATGATCGAGGTCACGGAATTATTGGATAGGCCCTGCTCTATCCCCAGGTGATCTACACGCGGAGGCTGCGCCCACAACTGAGTAATGGACAGCAGGAAGCAAAGCCAGCATATGCCGGATACATAGTATCGCATGAGCCGCTTCTTTAAAGTGAACTAAGAAATATGCCTGTTATTAGTGGGCAGCAGCAGTAGTAACTGTACCCCACTGTTTCAGCAGCCTTTTCTTTTCCTTATCAGTGATAGGCATCACGGTTCCATGACGGGGATGAAAATCCATAGTAACCTCGTGATCGATCACAGAGAAATGCTGCAGGTCATTCGTTTTGGTGAACTGATATTTTCCTTTGGTATAAACATCATACATAAGTATCCAGCCCTCGCCGTCATTGAGTTTGAAAGTGCCTGCACCTTCTACGGGATCTTTGGTCTGGTTTACATAAGCACTGTCTTGCAACTGGTAACCGCCTGTCAGCTCTTTCGACACTGCTTTCCTGATACCCGCACCCTGACCTTCATTCTTATAAAAAAGATGGAATTCACTATTGTTCACGACGATATCACCATCGATACAGGAAGAATTCGCATTCGGCGGGAAATACAGTTGTTTAGGCTCCGCTTCCAGGTCGGTAAAATCTTTATTGGCATAAGCATAATAGATCTTATCGGGATCATTACCATGCTTCATCGACCAGTAGATCATATATTTACCTGCTTTGGCATCATAAATACTCTGTGGCGCCCACACGCGCAGCAGGTTTTCATTACCGGGAAACCGGGTTTGAATATTGATGACAGAAGCAGTCCAATTAACAAGATCAGTGGATTTCATCAGCACCATGGCGCGGTTCGAATTCCATCCAAGTGAGCAAACCATATCGGTTACCACCATATAAAAAGTTTTGCCATCTGCTCCACGTAAAATATGCGGGTCGCGAACGCCGCCGGTAGAGCTGATATCTGAAGAAGCCACAACAGGCTGGTTGCCATTCAGCGCTTTAAAATTGTAACCATCATCACTTAAAGCAAAGTGAATCGATTCATCCTCCTTTTTGTTACCGGTAAAATAAGCAAACAGGTAGGCAGTATATTTCTGCTTTGCCTTTTGGGCATGTACCGGCGCCAACATGAAAAGCGACAATACAAAAGAAGCCAGAAACAGGAAAAAAGGCAACCTGGCAACAGCCGGCAACACACGAAAAGGGCGAAAACGGGAAGAAATTGAATTCATACAACAAAAATTAAGCAACGTTTTTAAAACATATTCCACTTGCAATTTACCCCCTTCGGCAGAAGCGATAGGGGGTAAAATGGTATAATTAGGTGTCATTTTCACAATTTTCACATTTTGAATGATACAATCAGGCGCACTAACAAGCCTCCATTATTGAAATCACGTTCATCGAACGCCAATAACAGGTGCAATGTACGGCCGTCGAAAGGCGGTAAAAATCAAGAATAAGGTAAACCAGCTCTACCAGCCGGGTAAGTCACGACTATAGCAAGGTTCCAGGTCAGTTTCCCGAAATCTCCTTCAATATTATCTTCTTCCCGTTTTTTTTACCCGGCTTCAGCCGCTAATAAGCCGCTATAAAGCCCTTTATCAAACTTGTGCAGTTCTTACCGGTACACCCCAACGCCCCTCACACGCCAGCCTCCCCCAACTCCGCAACTTATGATTATATTCGTGGCCAAATGGACCAGGTAAACTTAAAACGGCTTGCCAGGGAGTTGAATCTGGCTCCCTCTACAGTTTCCCGCGCGCTTAGCGATAGTTATGAAATAAGTGCGGAAACCAAAGAACGTGTGCTGGCACTGGCCCAACAGCTCAATTACCAGCCTCACCCCTATGCACGCAGCCTGCGTAAACGCAGCAGCAACACCATCGCTGTAATGGTCCCCGAAATCGCCAACAACTTTTTCACACTGGTTATCAATGGTATAGAAGAAATTGCCCAGGCAAAAGGCTACCATGTTCTCATCTATATCACCCACGAAAACCATGCAAAGGAAGCAGCCCTGGTACGCCACCTGCTAAACGGCCGCGCCGATGGCGTCATCCTTTCCCTCTCCAGCCAGACACAGGAATTAAGCCACCTCCACGAACTGCGTGAAGCCGGCATTCCATTGATCTTCTTCGACAGAGTAAGTGAAGAAATAGATACGGTGAAAGTAACGACCAACGACCAGGAAAGCGGTTACCTCGCCACCAGGCATTTAATTGAAAAAGGATGTAAGGATATCATTTACCTGGCCAGTTCAGCGCATTTATCTACCGATCAGCTACGCTGGCAAGGCTATAAAGCAGCCCTGGAAGATAACGGCATTGAAGTACGCGAAGAACGTACCTTGTTATTGGGAGAAGAAAACGGCAGCCATTTTGAAACACTGAAAAAAGCCTTTTCCGGCAAAACCCGCCCCGACGGCGTATTCGCATCTGTTGAATCCCTGGCTACACTATCCTACGAAGTATGTGAAGCCCTCGGCATTCATATCCCCGGCGAAATGAAAGTGATAGGTTTCTCGAACCTCAGAACGGCTTCCCTGTTGAAGCCCTCTCTCACCACCATCACCCAACCGGCATTTGAAATTGGAAAGGAAGCGGCAACTGCTTTATTCCAGTCGATGGGAAAAAACAAAGCCATTTCTAAAGACCGCAGAATCGTACTATCGTCTACACTCATTGAAAGAGACAGCACCGCTTCCTTTCCTTATAAGAAGAAAGATTAAAGACTTCTCAGGATACCCAGTTCCAGTCCGCGTAATTCAGCCAAACCTCTCAGGCGGCCGATAGCAGAGTAACCGGGATTCGTTTTCTTCTTCAGATCATCGAGCATCTTATGACCATGATCAGGACGGAAAGGCATCCGCAGATCCTTTCTGCCAGCCGCTTCACGTTTCTTTTGCTCCAGCACCAAAGCCTTCATCACCGCATACATATCTACATCACCATCCAGGTGATCCGCTTCATGGAAATTACCATCTGCATCACGACGTGTACTTCTCAGGTGAATGAAGTGAATACGATGCCCTAAACGCTCGATCATACCCGGTAAATCATTATCGGCACGTACACCAAAAGAACCGGTACAGTAAGTAAGACCGTTGTTAGGACTATCCACCGCAGCAAACAGTTCTTTGATATCCGCCTCTGTACTTACCACCCTGGGCAGTCCAAGAATAGCATAAGGAGGATCATCAGGATGGATACACATCAACACACCAGCCTCTTCCGCAGCAGGAATCACCTGGCTCAGGAAATAGAACAGGTTTTCCTTCAGTTCTTTGGGACCAATGTTATCATAACCGGCCAGCACCTTCAAAAACTCTTCCAGTGTATACCCTTCCTCAGATCCGGGAAGACCTGCGATGATGTTTTTCACCAGCAGCTTTTTATCCTCTTCAGACAAAGTTTCGAGGTAAGCTTTTGCTTTAGCCTTTTGCTCGTCGTTATAGTCTTTTTCAACACCTGGCCTTTTCAGGATATACAGTTCAAAAGCAGCAAAAGCAGCCGCTTCAAAACGTAAGGCTGTAGAACCATCAGGCATAGCGTAGTCGAGATTGGTACGCGTCCAGTCCAGTACAGGCATGAAGTTGTAGCAAACGATATCGATACCGCAGGCACCCAGGTTACGCAGCGATTGCGCGTAGTTGGCAATATATTGCTCGTAATTACCGGTACGTTTTTTAATATCCTCGTGAACAGGAACACTTTCCACTACAGACCAGGTAAGGCCTGCCGCTTCCACTTCCGCTTTACGTTTCAGGATCTCTTCTTTCGTCCACACTTCACCGTTCGGAACATGGTGTAATGCAGTAACAATACCGGTAGCACCGGCTTGTCTTATATCAGGCAGGGAAACAGGATCTTTCGGTCCGTACCAGCGCCAGGTTTGTTCTAATGCCATTGTTATAAGTTAAATGAGTTGATGATAAAAGTTACACACCGCTGAATGCGCTGAAACCGCCGTCGATAGGAACTACTACGCCGGTAACGAATTCAGATCCGCTGCCGCAAAGCCATAATAGTGTTCCGGTCAGATCATCAGGCGTACCAAAACGTCCCATAGGCGTATGGCTGATAATGGTATTACCACGTTCAGTCAGGCTGCCATCAGGCTGCGTAAGCAACGTACGGTTCTGATCGGTAAGGAAAAATCCCGGAGCCAGTGCATTTACACGAACACCCACTTTGGAGAAATGAACCGCCAGCCACTGCGTAAAGTTGGAGATCGCCGCTTTAGCACCGCTATAAGCAGGAATCTTCGTCAAAGGCCTGAAGGCATTCATAGAAGAAATATTGATGATGGAAGTACCTTTCTTACCCACCATATCACGCGCAAATACCTGTGTAGGCAGCAACGTACCAATGAAGTTCAGATCGAATACGAACTTGATACCTTCCGGGTCCAGGTCGAAGAAAGTCTTCAGCCCTTCTTCAGTAGACTCAAGGTCTTCTGCCAGCAGGTGATTTTTGGAAGTAGTTCCTTTGGGATGGTTACCGCCGGCGCCATTGATAAGGATATCACAGGGCCCTAATTCAGCCAGCACCTTTTCGTGTGCCGCTTTCAGGCTATCGATTTGTAATACGTTACAAGCAACGCCGATGGCTTTACCGCCTTTGGCATTGATGGCAGAAGCAACCTGGTCAGCATTTTCAGCTTTAAGGTCCAGCACGGCAACTTTAACACCCTGCGCCGCAAGCGCCTGCGCCATAGTGCTGCAAAGAACACCACCGCCGCCGGTGATAACGGCTATTTTTCCTGACAATTCTGAAGACATAGTAATACAAGTTTAAGAGCTAAGTAATACAAGTTATAAGAGCTAAAAAAACCAGGGATAAAGTTAGCAGGGACCGGGGTGCCGGAAGCGATTTTTTACGGAAACGATTTCGGCAAACAGGGAAAAAGCATAATTTACAGAAACAATGAAAAAGGCTACATTCATAATACTGGCAACGACGGCATCCTTTTGCCTGGGTTTTACAGTGAAAACCTTACTGGCAGCACAAAACAAACACACCATAAAAATGAAAAGAGTAACCGGTATCGGCGGTATTTTCTTTAAAAGCAAAGACCCCGAAAAAATGAGAGAATGGTATCAGAAACACCTTGGTTTAAACACCAACCCATACGGGGCTACATTTGAATGGTACGAAGGCGACGACAGTACCAAAAAGGCCTCTACACAATGGAGCCCCTTCAAGGAAACCAGTAAGTATTTCGACCCCTCCACCAAAGACTTCATGATCAACTACAGGGTAGAAAACCTGGTGCAGCTGGTAGAAGAACTGAAAAAAGAAGGCGTCACCATCCTCGACCAGATCGAAACATTCGAATATGGCAAATTCATTCATATCATGGACGCTGAAGGAAACAAAATCGAACTATGGGAACCCGCCGACAGTGAATAACACAAGGCGCCCATTGTTTCATTTTCTTAACTTTGCCGGATGAAAGAGAAAGTGATACGTTCGGTATCCCCCTTCAACAACGAACTGAAATTAAAGGGATTCAACGCATTCCAGATCGAATGCGATGGCAATGCCACACGTATATACAGCCGGAAGGATTTCTACAAGATCTGCCTCACCACCGGCAAAAGTATCATCCATTACGCCGATAAAAGCTTTGAAGCCGATGGCACCGTATTGTTCTTCGGCAACCCGCATATCCCCTACTCCTGGGAAACCCTTTCCACCAGTTACCAGGGCTACACCTGCCTCTTCTCCGAAGACTTCCTGAAGTTGTCCGAACGCTCCGAAAGCCTGCAACAATCGCCTTTATTTAAGATCGGTGGCACCCCCATCCTGGAAATCACTACCACACAGCGTGAATTCCTGAATACCCTCTTCATGAAAATGATCGAGGAACAGCAATCGGATTACGCCTACAAAGATGAACTGGTACGCAACTACATCAACCTTATCATTCACGAGGCGCTGAAACTGCAACCCTCGGAGAAATTCAATACACAGCAAAATGCCGCCTCCAGGCTCACCGCCGTTTTCCTGGAACTGCTGGAACGCCAGTTCCCCATTGAAACGACGGACCGTCCTTTACTTCTGAAAACAGCGCAGGACTACGCCCAAACCCTTTCCGTTCATGTAAACCACCTGAACCGCGCCGTAAAAGAAGTGACCGGCAAACCCACCACCACCCTTATCACCGAACGTATCGTCAGCGAAGCCAAAGCCCTGCTGCAGCACACCAACTGGACCGTTGCCGACATCGGCTATGCACTTGGCTTCGATTATCCCACCTATTTCAACAACTACTTCAAAAAAGCGACCGGCGTCAACCCCACCAGTTTTCGCGGCAAACAAATTGTTTGATTTTCTTAAGCATCGGTTTGATATCCTTTAACAACTGCACCAACGGCCATTCTAACTTTGTAGCCGTATAAATGCAATTGCAACGAAATACTATGGAAAGAAGAAAATTCATTGAGCAAACCGCCATAGCGGACGCAGGATTCATCATTGCCAAACCATTTAATAATTTTTCACAGGATCAACAAAAGATAAAAGATATGAGTAAGAATATACCCTCGAGAGGATATGCAGCCAAAGACGCATCAGGACGACTAAGCCCATGGACATTTGAACGCAGGCCCGTAGGCGATAACGATATACTCATCGATATCAAATACGCCAGCATCTGCCACTCCGATATCCACCAGATGCGTGGCGATTGGGGCAAACAACCCTATCCCCAGGTACCGGGCCACGAAATAGTAGGCATCGTAGCTGCCGTAGGTAAAAACGTCACCAAATTCAAAGTAGGCGACCGCGCCGGCGTAGGCTGTATGGTCGACAGTTGTATGGAATGTGAAAGCTGTAAACATGGCGAAGAACATTACTGCGATCACGGCGCCACCGTATTCACCTATGGCGCTCCCGATAAAACATCCCCTTCCGGCATCACCCAGGGCGGCTATTCCAACAACATAGTCGTGCGGGATCATTTCGCTGTACACATCCCCGATCATATTAAACTGGAAGACGCAGCGCCACTGTTATGCGCCGGCATCACCACCTATTCACCGTTAATGAATGCCCGCTTCAAAATAGGCGATAAAGTAGGCGTCGCAGGTATTGGCGGACTGGGACACCTGGCAGTAAAACTAGCCGTATCCAAAGGCGCAGAAGTATATGCTTTTACCACCTCCCCTTCCAAAGTAAAAGACATTCTTGCCTTTGGCGCAAAAGAAGTGATCGTAGTCGACGATATCTCCAAATTAAAGCCCTACCGCAAAAAACTCGACTACATGATATCTACCATCCCAGCACAATTCGATGTAGCCGCCTATGCTTCTACAGTGAAGCCCTTTGGTCATTTTACCCAGGTAGGCATGCCCGTAGGTTTTGAACTAACACTGAGCAATATCGGCCTCGCCAACACCCGCGTAAACTTCAATGCATCGCTGATAGGTGGTATCCCCGAAACACAGGAAGTAGTCCACTATTGCGCCGACAACAAAATCATACCCAGTATCCAGGTAATTAAAGCACAACAGATCAACGAAGCCTGGACGAAAGTATTGAACAAAGAAGCCCGTTACCGGTTTGTAATAGACGCCGCCAGTTTCTAAGCCAAACATCATTCATGCAAAGATTAATTGTTACCCCCGCTGTACTCCTTCTGCTCATCGCAGGAGGATGCAGCCGGAACAACCAGCAGGAACAATCAAATAAAACAACAATGGAACAAACCAATAACACCGAACCATTATTCGCCAAAGGCAACCCGCTGCCTGCAGATTGGTTTACAGGCAACGCCTTCCTGACACCCCTGTTGGCAAAAGACAAGAACAACAACTTCTCAGCCGGCAGCGTCACATTCGAGCCTGGCGCCAGAACCAACTGGCATACCCATCCAAAGGGACAGGTACTGATCGTCACCGAAGGCCTCGGCTGGTACCAGGAAAAAGGAAAAGCCGCGCAGGTAATAAAGAGAGGCGATGTCGTGAACATACCGGAGCATGTAGAGCACTGGCATGGCGCTTCAGCATCAACGAAGATGGTCCACATTGCCATCACCAACTACGAAGGCGACACGCAAGTCACCTGGCTGCGCCCCGTAAGCGACGAAGAATACAACCAGCTTTAAATCCCCCCGTTTAAAGCCATTCGCAGCATAACCAAGGCAGGCCACCTGCTGAGCTTTAAAAGCCGGCCTGCCTTGATGCAACCAGCCGTTCTTCCAGCCCGGCACTTCCGTTTACAAACTTCATCCTCCCCTCACCAGGTGTCCGAACAACAATCAGCACCTATTCATTCGCGACACAACAAGTATCTCACCAATAAAAAAACAGAATAACGATAAAAAAATTTGGACAATATAAAACAAGGCATATATTTGCACTCCCAAACGCGATAAGGGTTAACAAAAAACAACGCGAAAAGGGAGCATAGCTCAGTTGGTTTAGAGCATCTGCCTTACAAGCAGAGGGTCCGCGGTTCGAGCCCGTGTGCTCCCACAGAACAGAAGCCTTACAGAAATGTGAGGCTTTTTTATTGGGGTTAAATTGCCCGCTGCTGGCCTTATCCAATCATAAATATCTGACACTCAAAAGTTGATTAGTAAACTCTTTGGTCTTTAGTTTCAGAAATCATTTACCTAAAGCCCTTCTCTTGCTATACAAATACCGTTGCCTTTTAGGTCGAGCACGGTGATTTAAATTCCCGTTTCAGGGCTATTTGCAAACAATTTGCAAACAAACTAAAGTCAAACCTTTGTTGAAAGTCGAATGGAGCTGTAAAGAACTATCATTATAAAGATACAACCTTTCCTAAAAAGGTGGCTGCTGTTTGAGTTAAATAAGATAAGTAGCCGCCCTATTCGCTTGCTGTTGAACTCTGCCGAAAGGGCCGAAGCTAGTTGTAGCTGCCGGAGCAGCATACTGCCTCGAAACCCATACAATCAAGAAACCCGGCACTAAAGCCGACCGCCCCCCTTCCTTTCTCTGTTAGCAAACCCGGCCTTAAAACAGGCTGGCGCAATAACAAGGTTTTGAACAAAAATTTACTACCTCAAATGCCGTCCGCCGCAAGGCGGACACAAAAGCAAGAGGTGGAGAAATTTTTGTTCGAACCGAAGGCCAGCCGCAGCGATAGCGAAGGCGCAGACCTTGTTTTGCGGCAGACTGTTTAAGAAATTCGCGGAGCAGGGAAAGGAAGAGCCTAAATACAACCGCGGATAGCCCAAAAGCTAATTCGAAAGGAAAGATGTATATATAAGCAAATCCATCTCACATAAGTTTTATTTTTGACTAAATGGCGTTTGGAGGCTAATGAGTGCATTGACACCATTAAATAACAAAAAAATGGATAAACTTCTAGAGAAATTGTTTGATTTAAAACGGATCCCTTCAAAGCTTCTATTAATATTTTGCATTATTAGTGCATTCGTTTTATTTGCGCCTAAAGGATTTATTGAAAGGCTATATTTAAATGACTTCAAAAAACAATATGGGCTATATATTGGAATTACCTTTTTAGGCAGTCTTAGCTTTTTAATAGCAGCTTTGTTCACGTATTTGGGCAAAAGATATACCCAGCAAAAAAACATTGAAAAAGTAAAGAAGCGCATTCTGAATACCATCAGACATCTAGATTTTCATGAGAAGGCCTTGTTAAGAGAGTTCTACATTAATAACAAGCGAACATTACAGCTACCTATGGATAATGACACGGTTAGTGGTCTTGTAAACAATAATATAATCTATCAGGTTTCAGCGACAGGCTTTCAGTATGTCCATGGTATCTATTATTCTTTTTCCATTACTGAATACGCAAACGAACATTTAAGCTTTGATTTAATTGACTTACCGGCTAATCCAACCAAGTCCGAAAAAAGCATCATTTTAGCCCAAAGACCAACTTGGGCAATTGAAAGGAGCAGAATTGAGAACCGATTTAATTCTCGGTGGTAAATTTAACCATTACTTACGCGAAGCTAACAGATCAAATGCTAATCCACATGATTTTATTAATGATTTGGCATACATAAATGCTGCGCTCATTGCAAGAGTTCAAAATAAGGCATATCTTAGTATACTGTAACCGAATTGTTTGCCATACATAAAGCAAACTCTAGCCTACCACAATAATTAAATATGGAAGCTAAAGGACAATTAACAATTGGAGAGCTTGACCTTAAGCCTAAAAGCAATATTGCAAATAAGGTAAGAAACACATCTTTGCCTAAAACAAAGCCTCTCTTACCTCTTTACGAGACTATCAGCAATTCAATTCATTCAATTAACGAACTTTTTAAACTGCAACCAGTTATCGGTCGCATTCTTGTCAAATTAATAAGAAATGGAAATCCTGAGTTCTACAAAGAGCTTACTGACATTGACGAATTTCCAATTCACTCAATAGAAATTGAAGACAACGGATTGGGTTTTACTAATGAAAATATAACCTATTTTATTGAAGCAGATACGGACCACAAAATAGAAATTGGAGGAAAAGGAGTTGGCCGCTTTGTATGTTTAAAAGCATTCAAAAAGATTTTAGTTAGAAGCACATTCATGTCTGGAACGGAATTTATTACAAGAGAATTCGAATACAAAAACACAAAGGAAGGAATCCACAACTTTAACGAAACACACTCTATTCATAAAGATCGTTTAACAAGCGTGCTATTGAGTGAATTTAGAGATGAGTATAAAAAACATGTACCTAAAAGCATTTTTCAGATCGCAAGAGAAGCTGTGAATCATTTTTTACTTTATTTTATAGAAAACACAGCACCGCAAATAATCATAAGAGATCAAAACAATTATGAAGTAAATTGCCAAAGCATATTTAATTTAGAATTTGAGAAGAAAATCCAATCGGGAAAATTCGAAATAGGAGAAAGCGAATTCACTTTATATCTGACGAAGAGTTTTAAGTCACAAAGCCATAAAATACATTATTGTGCTCACCATAGAAGTGTTAAAGAAGAAGGATTGATAAGTAAAATCCCGGATTTGGGTCGATATCCCGTTAGTGATGGCAGTAATCAATTTTACTATCAAGCTTATGTAGTTGGCGACTTTTTAAACACTCATGTCGATACAGAAAGAATCGGTTTCAACTTCCCAATTGAAGAAGACGAAGACGAGATCAACTTAATACAAGAAATCACGCTATCAAAGATCAGGAACAAAGCAGTCGAAGAAATAGAAGATCTACTTTCCGACTATTTAGCTAACGTAAGGGAGACAAAAATCAACAACTACAGACCAACGGTTAACCAAGAACTACCTCAATATAGAGCAGTATTCAACAATAGAATAGAAGAAGTCAAGAAATTACCACCTAGCCTAACAAAACAAAAGTTAGACATAGAGTTATATAGAATTGAGGCCGACTGGAAAATTGAAATTAAAGAAGAAGCACAAAAATTATCGGAAGAAACTAAGGATATAAAAAATCTGGATGAGTATAGAAAACGCTATGAGAAATTCCTTGAGCAATACAACGAAATCGGTCAGGTTGATTTAGCCAGATATATTGTGCATCGAAAAATTGTGATAGAATTGCTTGACGAATTTTTAAGCATTAATTCTCAAGGCAAGTTCGAGGACGAAGACATGATACACAATATTTTCTTTCCAATTAGAACAACATCAGACGAAGTGCTGCATGAAAATCAGAATCTATGGCTATTGGATGAGCGCTTAACTTATCATTCGTTCTTAGCGTCTGATAAAAAATTTGACAAAATAGATGCCCTTAACATTGACAACAAGGATAGATCAGATTTGATAATCTATAACGATGCTCTAGCATTCTCGGAAGACAAACGACCTCCTCACAATTCCTTTACAATCGTTGAATTTAAAAAACCCCAAAGAAACAATTATCAAGATTTTGATGCCGAAAAAAATCCTATAGAGCAGTGTGAAAAGTATATCGAAGCGATATTAGAGGGAAAGGTAAAAGACAGGTCTGGGCGCTTTATTAAAATTGATCCAAGCACCCCCTTTTATGTCTATATAATTTGTGATATCACACCTTCATTTGAAAAAATACTAAGGAGTAGAGAATATAAGCAAACACCAGATAAACTAGGGTATTTTAACGTAAAAAGTGAGTACTATAAGGCGTACATTGAAGTGTTGCCGTTTGAAAAAGTACTGAAAGACGCTCAAAAACGCAATAGAATACTTTTTGACAAGCTCGGAATTTCCTAAGACTCATAAATTGTCAAACTTAGATTAACAGAAGTAGAACTAGTTACATTAATTCTTTTCTCCCAACTTTGATTGCGTTAGCCATTACCTTGTACGGTCAAAGAAGTCGACTTTATGACTTCACCGTTGTACACAACAGATGCGAAAAGCATACCCGGTTGGTTGATCAGCAAGCCCGCGATATTAATTGTTGCATTGTGTTTGACGGTTTGGTCCAAAAACGTCACAGCAACCGGGGTTTCGAGCAATGGATCGCCATTAAGAGTGAAACGAAATAAAATATTAAATGAAGCTGGATCTTCTACTTTTCTTTCAGTGGCAATTAGTACTGAAATTGGAATTTGAATAGGGAACAAAGATGCATTAATGTTTTCAACAATATTAATAACCGATACATTATTTGTAGCCTTATCTGTTATTATTGTCTGAGCACATAATAATGTTGAACACGTCATATAGAAAGCATTATACTATTTCCATTAGATTGGCTGTGATAATTTCGAATTGTGGGCTCCTGAGCGTTATTGTCAACGATTAAAGATTTTTTCACAACAGCATAATTTTTCAGGTAATAATTTGCAATTACAGGGAACCATTCGAACTTAACCTTGTCTTTTACCTGAAGAAAAAAATCATAATTTTCATCTAGATCCTTTAGTGAAATGGAAATAAATATCGCATATATCTCAGCAAGTTCGGATATGTCATTTATTGGGCGAGATATTCTTTCATTAAATTCTTTTATTAGCTCAGCTGTTGAATTCTGAGCAGCAATTGACTGAACAACATTAGACCTACGCATATTATCAAATAGAAAATAAGGCGTATTGGCCACTAAATATAGTTCGGTTATTGTCTTTTTATATGATCTTAAATCCATGATTTATCCTCCAATATCTTTTTAAACCTGAACTGTAGGGTGAATAATTAACGTTATGAACAACTTCTTTATGCTTTGACCATTTACTTATTACAAATATGTGTCTCAGGTCGTAATTCGCAACAGACTCCTCTATCCTACACACCGTTCCTGAATGAGTAATCTTATTGTCTTCGTAATATAATACAATATCTCCTGGCAAAACATCTTTTAATTCTCTTATCTCGACATAATTGTCATCAATTAATATTTTTAGCAATTCAGCCTCTTCATAAATCCCAGTTCTTTTTGACGCAAAAGTCATTCCATGGCAGTTATAAATAGCGGTCGGTTGGCCCTTAAATACGGCCGCAGGATAGTCTTCTTCAAAAATGTTACATTGAGCTAACTCAAAATTGGACATAAATTTGAACTGCTCATTATCTATGTCATTTCCCAAACAAGTTTGCAGTCTTAGAACTGTAGAATCGGGCTGATATTGACTTATAATTAGTGCCATTTTGACAAAACGATGGTACAATTATACACATTTGACCGCATACAGGTAGATTAAAATAGGCATTTAAACGGGAAAAAGGAAAAAAAACAAACTTTAACATAAGCAATCAAATTTACTCTCCGAATGCTATTCAAAGACTCGATTTGCTTGATTTTCTTGAGGATATAATTTCTCAGGATAGGCTGAAAATTCTAAACTCCATTTGAATGGCGTTTAGAATTTTCATAATAGGCAATTCGTGGAAGTCCCTCTAGAATGCAATAGAATACTGTCATATTTTAATGGAGCACCAAAAGATGATGTAATACTATTTTGCCTCACAATGATAGAAAGGTTACATGCTGCTTCCACCGGGTTAAGTATCTTAATAAGAGAATTTCCAAATAATTCTAGAGTTGACTTTAGCTGTGGGATTATTGTAAGAGCCATTTTCCTTGATTATCTGATAATGCTCAATGCGATTGTGATTCTTGCCAAAAACGAGAATGACTTGATTTCTTGCGAAGAAGAAATCAAGAAATATTGCCTATTGATGCTATCTGATTCAGTCAATCACACATTGAAGCATTTTAAATCACTTGAAGGCAACATACCGCAAAACATTATGTCAAACATGTATATTAACCTAGTTAATGCCAACCCCACTTGTTTTGAAGATTACACAGGCGATGGAAGTCAGCCAGTACCAAAAGCAACTGGATATAAAAAACCTCATGATTTATATTTGACACTGCTAAAAGAGCCAGGCTTTGAAAAATATGTATCCGCTTATGACGTTTATACATACTATTCCAAATATGACCATTTCGGAGGCATGAATTATTCTTTATCTAGGATGAGTAATATGAAACAGTTTGTGTTCTTGAACAAAGCGATTAAAAGCTTCCCAACACATCTACTATTTACAACAGCAATTCTGCGGACCCATTTTAAAAGTGACACTTTTTTAGAAGCAACTCAATCAAGAATAGAAGATTTCATTAGTACAATTAAGTAAATTACTTTAATCCTAAAACTTAGATATGAAACACATAGAAAAGAAGTTTATACTTAGAGTTCCACTCGGCGGGGATGCAAACGAATTGCTAAAGAACGCACCTATCCCAGACAAAACCGAACTAGAAGAAAGATTAAGGTCTGGATATTACCCTCTATTGATTGGTGAAGACAATATGTTAACTCAAGCATTCGTATATAATCTGAATAAAAAGGACTATCGTATTCCAGAGCCCAACCCTGTAACACTTTATTTCCATATCGCTCAATCACATTTAAGAGTAGTAAGAGAAAAAAGGCTTGACTTGCTGCGAGACATTGACAACAATCAATTCAGAGCAACGACCGATCAACATCTTATCTATGATTTCTTTGGTAACACGGCAGTATTTACTACGTTTTTATTCAATTCGATAGAATGTTTTATTAACTACAAAATACCTGAAACATACAAATTCACAAGAGAGGGAACTCAAAAAAGCGAGACCTTTAATGCCCAACAAATCCAGAGAAACCTTCCGTTTGATGACAAGATAAAATTAGTCATTCCTGAAATATTCGGAAAGTCATTCCACTTGGAAGAACAGGCTGATTATACCAAAATTGATAAGTTAAAACGGCTGAGAGATGAAATAATGCATACAAAGCAAACTCTCAATACCGCTAACAAGTACGAATCATTTTATATTGATTTACTCAATTTCAATTTCGACAAAACGATTCTAGCCGTCAGAAATTATATTAATTACTATGAACCAGGTACAATTACAGAGTGCAAATGCGGCAACGACTTCTAGCACTTAAGCTATCACCAATCATATTAAAATTAAACCAGTTCATGGAATTACATTCAAACAAGTCGGCAGACCTAGATTTATACAACAGCCAAAAAGAATATAAAGACAAACTGATCCAATTGGAAATCTTCCTAATGTTCGCCATTGATATTTCCGATGCTATTGGCGGCATAAAAGTAGCTCCAAAAGAATGGCACAAAGTCACTGCAAGTCAGTTATATACCCGCTTGACAATTTCCTGTACGAGTATAGTTAGACTATTGCCGTGGAATCGGCTTTTCCCTACCACGAATAATTTCTGGGATTATTTTTCAGTAATGTCGCTTTGCAGAAATCTTATAGAAAACTATCATACTTTTTTCTATTTATGTATTCAGCAAATAAACGACGAAGAAAGAGACTTTAGAAAACTAATAATTTCCTACCATGACAATTGCGAAAAGTATAAAATATATAAGGATTCCAACGCAGAACAAGCTATCCTTGAAGACTTTGAAAAAAATCTGCCTTTTGACAGAAAAGCAATAGAGGAACATTCATTTTTCATTAATCTTCCCAAAGAACACAAAAATAGAATTTCAAAAGGTGAATCGTCGATGTACCTCACAAATCAGGATATATCCAATTTAATTCCCTTTGATACGACTAATTTCAGAGCCATATACAAGCTTCTCTCGAACCAAATACACTGTACCCCAATGTCATTTGCCAGAATGGATGACGCACGAGGAAGGGGCCAATGTACAATGACAGAGCTAAGTTATATGTGTATTTGCATTAACATCTGCACTTTATACCTAGCCGCCGCAATTCTAGATATGGTTCAGTTATTTAGCGAACGAAAAACAGTAATCGATAAAGAAAAATTATCGAATGTAGAACTATATTTCTCGGGATTCCAAACAAACATGAAAGACAATAGTTAAGTATGAGATTTGAACGATCATTGGATGACCGCTCAAATCTCATTGTACGTAACATTCTAATTTGCTTTCAGCTTATAGTTTTTAAAAGAAAGTAATTTTTCAGCGAACTCTCTCACCACCGGCTTCTGAAAGCTATCCAAGTAATTCTCGGTTGTTTTAATATTCAGATGCCCCAAAGATTCCTGAATCAATTCTTTTGGTGCGCCGGAATGAAGTATGTGTGTAGAAAATGAATGCCGGGTGACAATGGTAGAACTCCTTTTGTCATATCCCAATCTGGCAAATATCTTTTCATCCAGTTATTAGTGATACGGATAAAATATTGAACAGCGGTCATTTGGCCAACCTCGTCCATACCCTCATTTAATATCGAGAAAATATAAGTTTCGTCACTTAACCTCTTATTCCCCCACCTTTTAATAATTGCCTCCAGCTCTTCGGAAAGGTACACGGTGATAGATTTAGATTCCTCTTTCGCTGTCGTTTCAATTTTAGCCCGATCGAAAACAATAAAGCCATCTACTATATTCTTGTACTTTAACAATGCCATATCCTTTGAATTCATCCCATTGCCGAAATACAGGAATAACCAGGTATCACGGGCAAAGCTCTCCCTCTCTTTTTCTGGCTCATAGTAATAAATAGCACTCAAACATGAGTTATCCAAAGCCTTTTTAATATTCCTGCCGGAAGGAATAATGTATTTGTTGCGGCCAAACGGATAATCCTTTCGGGGAAGAATACCATCGTCAATTGCGCTATTCAAAATCTTTCTCAAAGTACGCACATACATTCCAATGGTTGTCTTGCCCCTGCCATTGTTACGCATCCAAGCATCATACTCTTTGAGAAGCTGCTTATTGACTTTTGCCAGACGAATATTACCACAATAGGAAAACATGGAATAATAGGCTGATTGGTATAAATCCGCTGTTTTAACACTCTTGTATTTCAGCAATGATACAATGTTACTTACATAGGCACCCAACAGATTGTCTTTCTTTGCCCCTTCCTCTTTTAGAATGCGGTACTTCTTTTCATACTTGGACAGATCGAAACTTTGAGGTAGCTGAACAGGTGCGGCCATCTTCGCTTTCCGATGCACCAAATCCGGGTGCCGGGAAACAAACCCCATTTCAAACCGTTCAAAACTAAAATCGCTAACCTCTTTCAGATAATCTTCCAACGCTGTTTTCAGCTTGCGTAAACTATCCCTGATCCCCTTTAGTTCATCTTTCAAATTGGGGGCGGGCAATTTGGCATAATCAGATTTGCTAAGGCTGTAAATAGTGGAGTAAGAAACAGCTTTTTTTTCATAAGTAACCCAGATTTTACCGGGTAGGTCTGGTCGAGCTTCATTCTGCGCTCGTCAAGACGAATAACATAGGTAATTGACATGATTAACCAATTTTTCCATTCACAAAATCAGCCCCACTATTGGCAATCCGTTTGCAAACAAACCACCTAGTAAATCCACTTCTAACATGGTTATACCAAATCAAATGTACTATCTAAAAAATTGGTTGTCAAAACATTTATGATTCAAGTAGCTTCAAGTATGGTTAAGGCAGAAAAGGTGTTACCCCTTACTTACAAGCAGAGGGTCCGCGGTTCGAGCCCGTGTGCTCCCACAGAACAGAAGCCTTACAGAAATGTGAGGCTTTTTATTGGGGTGAAGTCGCCCGCTGCTTATCGGGGGTCATATCAAAAATCTCCCGCTGCTGACCTTGTCCAATCATAAAACTGAAGAATCAAATTGATTACCTGATTTGGAGAAAAAATAGTGCTGCCCTCTAAAAAAGATGAGAATAGTTTCAATCCTTTCGGTTCGACTACCATTTTGCAATAGTCATCATTTTTTGTAGTTATATCTAAACCAGTCAACGTCTACATATCCTTTATCGGCTTTTGTATTGAAATTGAAAATCCCGATGCGATCGCCCCGGTAAGCCCCCCATGTTAATTGATATGTATCGCCAAAAGATTGATAAGATTTCCCATCAGTACTGAATGCATAACTGCTGATACCATTGGCGTTCCATGTCGAGCGCAGCCAGATATATTGCCCATGAATCCTTATACCCAGCGTTTCCTTTCCATTATTATCATAAACCAAAGCCCTTTTTTCATTGTCCTGTTTAACCCCAAACAAACTAAAGCTGGTAGTTGAAAAATGTGTGAGACCAGCAAACTGACCGTCAGCCATATTACTGATATCGATCCTGACTGTGGCAACATTGGAAGGCGTACGCATACTTCTTTGAGTGATGGTATTCCCAGCTCTAAGAATAATATTTCTTTTACTGTCCCAATTACCGGGTGCAAATGCATACAGCCGAAGAAAGCCCCGGCGCGCTGCCAAAGACCATTTATCAGCCCTCGGCTGATAGTTCCATTCCCATTGAACACCTGGTTTCAAAGCACCGAACTCGTCATTACTTTGAATAAAGATCTTTCTTCCAGAGGATATAGGTTTTGTACCAGTCCACACCATACGCCCTATTGTGTCTGCTCCCGGCTTACCAATGATGGGCCAGCCGTCTATCCAGTGTACCGGCAAAAGACTGGCAGCACGCCCCTCCCAATCTCCACTGCCATGATGAGTGAAAAAATACCATTTGCCCGACGGCGTTTGCAATAGTCCGCCTTGATTAGGCTCCCTATCTACCCCGCCGTCAACATGATTTAATTGTTTGATTTCCCAGGGACCGTATAAACTCTTTGAACGTTCCATCATTATCACACGCCCTTCCGGTTTTACTTCACTGAAGTAATGGTAATATATTCCATTGAACTTATAAAGCTTATTGGCTTCACTTCCGCTGGATTGATGTATGATGGAATCAGACTCCATGATAAGACTCTTTCCGTCTGGCGCCATTTTAAACAGATGAATGTTGTATTTCTTCCCATTCGCAGGATCCAATGCAAAATTGGTGGCAACAAAATAAAGCTGCCCGTCATCGTCACAAAACGAACAGCAGTCATCCCATCCCGATACCTTCCATAACTGATGAACCGGCTCCCACGGCCCCGCAGGATTCGTTGCAGTGCTTACAAAAAAACCATCGTCAGGAGTGCCAAAATAAACCCAGAATTTATTCTTATAATACCTGATGGAACCGGCCCAGATACCCTTACCATAACAATCCATCCTGTCCCAGTTCAATTGCGGGCTAATGCGGGTAAGATCATCAACCACATGACCTATAATTTCCCAGTTCACCAGGTCCCGGGAATGAATCACTACCATACCGGGTGAATATTGCATGGTAGATGATATGGCATAATAATCATTCCCCACACGTATGGCATCCAGGTCGCTGTAATCGGCAGGAAGAACCGGATTTACATAGGTACCGTTTCCCTGATCTCCCCATTTACCCGTCATTTGAGCATGCAGACATAGACTCACCAATTGCAGGCAACATATTAGCGACAATAAGCTGAAACGATTCATAAAAAGTCTTGAATGTCTAATAAATATGCCACTCCCAGACACCCTTAACACCAGCTAAAATTTTTATCCTCAGATAGCGGGCCTTTATATTTAACATGTCCTGGTGTGGCGACTGTACAACAACTTGCCGATGCCCGCCGCAAGCTTTCCATACCTTACCGTCAGCAGAATATTCCAGTATATAAGCATGACCTGCAGTGGGACGAACAAAACCGATTTCGCTGCGCCTTACCTTCTGAATCCTGCCTAAATCGGCAACGAGCCAGGCCGTAGAGTCTTCGGGAGCAGCCATCCACCTCGATCCATTGGCATCATCAAAAGCAAACTGTGAAGAGAAAAATTCTGTACGTTTCAACGAAAAATCCTGGTTGGGCTTGACGATTAAAGCCGAACGAACACTTGATGCTTTGGAATCAACAACGCTGATACTTTTTCCCTGTATTACAGCACGAAAAGCACCAACACCGTCAAGCGTTAACTTAACAGGCCGGATAGTTCCATCGGCATTGAACTCAAGCTTGTTGACGTAGGTTTGACGATTGGTGCTTCTACGTCCAAATTCCAGGTAGGCAAAATAGAAATCATCAGTGCCGGGCACATTAAATACGCAACCATGACCCGGACCAAAAATCTGGCGTTCATAATTGGTGGTAGCTATAATATCCTGCTCAGGGAACTCAAACGGCCCGAGCGGTGATGTCTTGCTCATACCATATGCGTATTGATATTTTTCATCTCCCCCAAGCGTGTAGAGATAGTAGTAAACACCTTTCCGTTTAAAAAAAATCGGCCCTTCAGAATATCCTTGCCGCTTTGTAGCAATAGTTACAAAAGATGAAGTATCGATTGATGCCATATCAGGGGTCATTTTAGCAGCATGCCTTAACTGCCAGAAAACGTAAGGCTGACCATCGTCATCTATAAAAACTTCAGCATCGATCCCGCCGGGTTCCTTGGGATTCTTTGAATACAATAACGCCGATGGGGTAAAAGGTAAATAGAAGCTATCGATGCCTTTTGCCAGTTTAAAAGGTCCATCGGGCGAGTCGGCTACAGCGGGATACATGTAACCATTCACTGTAGGGTAGATATAGTATTTACCATTAGCAGCAATGGCCTTACTCGGTGCCCAGTATTTCTGTTTTACTGCAGAAGAGAAATAAGTTCCCGAAAAACTCCAGTGAATAAAATCTTTCGACTTCCATACTACCGGCGGTCCCGAAGTTTCCAACCCCTGATCATATCCATCGGTGGTTGCATAACAATAAAACGTTCCATTAATTTCCTGGATACTGGCATCGGCAATCATGTCAGGCACCAATGCCTTCCCAAAAGGATTCTTTGATTGGCACAGCGCTATCGTACTGCAACTGAAATGAATTACAGCAAGCAGGAAAAGTTTCATAAAGGCATCTGCAATGTTGGCAAGCATAAGATCAAATAGTTGCCACGAAACTAGAAAAACCTCTGCCTCAAAGAATTGCATAGATTCGACTTTATATTATACAAATCCGATCTCTGCCATTTAAGACCATCCCAGTCTTACAGTATTCATATAGAACCTCCCTTTACCAGAATAGTTTCTCCGTAATATGCCTTACCTGCGGCAGTGAAGGCGTGCATTATAAAGCAGCTTCGGGCAATTGGCAACATATGCCGGCCCAACCTGTAACCGTAAAGAATGCGACAGGCGCAGGAGATGCATTCTGGGCTGGTTTCATCAGTGCCTGGAATGTAAAGCAAACACTCGACGACTGTGTTCATCACGGTATTGAAATAGCATCGCGCAAGCTTAGCGGCGACCTTTAGACATCAACAAATGAAATAAAGATTATGCTGCTAAGGGGCGCCTTGTAACAAGACGCCCCTTCGGTATACCTGCCCGCAAGAAAGCAAAGGCCGTTTATTGGGATACTAAAGTAGTAACACTTGAAGGAGAAAGATTAATACCAAAACTACCTACCGAAACAGCTACTGTACTAGCCACCAGATTAGAGCTACTCGTAGTAACATAACGGTTAAAGCCTGTAAGAGATGTACCACTAAGTGTAAAAGACTGATAAGTAGTAGCACTGTTTTGATTAATAATCACTATTACGATCCTTGATCCACTTTTATACGCAGTAGTATACACGCCGGAAGTAGGATTGGCAGTACATGATATTTTCGTATACCCTGGTCTAACATACCGGGCCCAGTGCGCCATTACATAGCCCAACTTGGTAATGTTACTATTTTCATCGATAGGGCCATACGACCGGCGAATATACCACCACACATAGGCTGCCCATCCTGCCGCCATGCAATCATGGATTTCTTTGGCAGCTGTCATGGCATTCCCCCAGTCATTGCCACTGATGGAAGAATTGGTGTAATGTTCGGTCATCCATACCGATTTACCGATGTTACCCAGGTTATAAGGCGTTGCACCATAAATATGTCCTGCAACAAAAGCCGTGTTAGCCTTGGCAGTAGCGTTACTCAGATAAGTATTGATGTAGCTTTGTCCCATATTGAGTGGCTCCGGCGCCATAATAGGCGCGCCGCAATTGTTTCCCTGTGCCGCCACAAAATCAGCTACTTCTGAAGCCGTTGCTCCCATCCACCCCGATGCAGAATAGTTAGGTTCATTCCATGGACTAATGGCATACACCCCTCCTACTGCGCTGGCGTAAGAACTAAGATGCGCTGCGTAAGCAGCATATGAACTGGTTTTTAGTTTCAGTCCGTCCATCATAGATGCCGGTGCATTCCAGGCCGTAGCAATGACTCTTGCTCCCAAACCTTTTGCAGCATCAATAGTTGGCTTTTCAGCGGCGAACTGGCTGCTGGAAGTGGGCACCATTACTCTGAGAATACTCATGCCAATTCCACTGGAAGCAGAAAAGGCTTTGGTACGCTGGTCACTGGTAAGATCTCCAATCCAAATAGGAATACTGGCACCTCCAAAGCCCTGCACAGTTTGCTGAACAGTATTGGCGTCTACAGTAGCCGTACCTTTGGGGATATTCAATGCTGCGGTGTCTGTGTCCTGGCTTTTATGACATGATACCAGGGAAAGGCTGAGCAAAATAATCGGTGTTCCTGTAAGTTTCAGGATATTATTGATTTTCATCTTTTTATTTGTTAATCATTGGCATTAAGCAATATTTACCGGATACAAGCCTGCCGGAAATGACTCGGGCCGGCTGTAAATGTTATTATAACAGGTAATACGGGGGACTTTTATTCATATGGTGCTATTTAAAGTTAGGGATAGCCGGACCATTACCTGCTAATACAGGCATACCGGCATGGCAGCATTTTACAATACCTTGGGACTTTATTACGCGGGAGAAGTTGTCTTATGCTATTCTATTGGTGTTTATATTCTGCAGTTGATAATATGGCAAAATGCTGCAATCTTTTTCAGGCGTCTGGTCGTTTATCCGATATGTTGTCAAACCTAATAATACACATGCATCAATGATGGCTCATTTGTCAATAAGAATAGCATAAATGTTTTAAAAAAGCTTAAAAAGCCGGCTTTGCTATTTACCTACCAGCACTCTTGCCTGGAACCGGCGATCCCCGCTTCTCACGTGTAATATATATACCCCCTTGGCCAGGTTGAAGTGAACAATATTCCTTACACCCGGCGTATATTCAATATTCAGCGCTCTGCCGGCCATATCAAAACATTTAACCTCATCGGGTATAAGTTCATCGGGCAGTTCAAAATAAAAGTAGTCCCTGCATGGGTTAGGATATACCAGTAAAGCACCTGAAGCGGGCCGGGCTGTTCTTCCGTAACACTCGGTGATACCTATAGCCAGGGAAGTCGTGTAACTGTATTGCAGGCTATTAACAGCATGCCATGTATAATCGTAAACAAACATACCCGATGCACCGTCCTTTCCCCTGCTGGCAGCCCTGTATAATGTAAACGATGATCCGGCGTTTAAGCCAGTTTCATACCCCGCAAAGAAATTACCCTGTATTTTTAATACAGAATCGAAAATGATCTGGTTAATACCCTGTGTAAGCTGGTTTAAAAAGACCTTCTGCCTGTAAATCAGGCCAGACGGGCTATTATCACCAATCCATATGCAAACATTGATATAATCCGAAGCAGTAACACTGATGCCTGACACATTCAGATAAACGGACGGCAAACTTAGGGAGCCCTCCAGCAGGAATTTTTCAGCCACCCCGGTGAAACGGTCACCCGGAGCAGCCGCTCCCGGCAAGAAAGAAGGAGAACTTTCCAGTTTTTCCCCTGGCCCTATATTCCAAATCAAACTACAATCAGAAGAATCCAATCCGTAGGGATCATACCCGTCCATTTCCGTTGCACCATTGTGGACCGGATCAAGCCAAGTCATCAAATCATTACCGGCAGCGGATGGCGTTTTCCATGATGCAGACAACTTATTGAAGTAATCAGTGCCCTGCCCTCCGCAAGTGGCATTACCACCAGTCAAGGTTCCCACCAGGCGATGTTGCTTATTAAACAGCGGACTGCCCGAGGAGCCCGGCGCCGTCATACCAACTTCCCAATTCACACCCCAGAATGCATCCTGCTGGTACAACGGAGCATAAGTAGCCGAAGAAACATAACGGTATGACATCGCCAACTGTTTAGGTAATCCGCCCGGATGATGTATAGCCGCTACAGGCAGTTCGGGTAAACGAACGCCGGCATCCCAACCAGCATAATAAGGATGGCAGGATTCAGGAGGCACCTGGTGAAGTTTCAGCAACGCATAATCCAATCCGGGCGCCGTTGCCAGCAGACTGGCGCCGGAAATACGCTGGTAGTCATTTACTACAGCCCCCTCACAATCCGCATATTCATAGTTAAAAAAGAAGACAGCCTCCGCTGCGTGCTGCTGATCGAAAATGATATGATAAGCAGTAAGTAAATAAGGCTCACGACTGCGGGCAGTATTGGCAACAAGGGTACCAGTACATAGCGCTCCATCCGTAATGATTTTGCAAACCGCTCGCTTTTCCGTTTGCCAGAAAGCCCCATTTTCGCAATTGATATTTTCTTCACACGCCGACGGCGGCAGACGCCGTAGCCCATTGTAACGTCCAAAATAATTCAGCTTGTCATGATACAACTTGCTTACTACCACTTTTCCATATTCCTTTACGTTACCAGGGACATTTAATTCTATAATGATTTTATCTCCCTTTACGGGTGGCACCGAAAACGCGCCGGTATGCGGCAATACGTCTGCGGTGAACGGTCCGCAGATATCATCACCTTTTTCGTCGTAGACATAGAGACTGGCTCCTGCCGCGAGTTCAAGGGAATTAAAGGAAATATACAAAGAATAGGCTCCAGGGGAAGCGATACCGAGCCGCCATATTTTCCCTATTGCTGTATTATCCCAACAACCTGCATTTTGAGGAGTAAGCTCCGTTTCATAAAGATCGGCGAAGCGGGACACCTTCGCCGCATTGTCCCGCAAATCGGGCTGATTGTAATTTCTTTTACAGGAGGAACGATCAGCAATATCTATATAAGAAACGGGGGTATTCAAGGCCACCTGCTGACTGAATGGCTTACCTGGGTGTGCCGCCAACTGTGCCGTAACAAGTAACATGTACAACACACAAAAACACTTGTTACAGGAAGATACCGCGAGGCTGCTCATAGAACAGGACTAGAGGTGCTGTTATTCGAAACAGGATATTTATCTTTTTTCATGGTTATTGTAGTTTAAGTAAAAACTGGTCAGCCTGTTTCACAATAATAAGCCATTTCCCAATTTAGGCAATCGATTTCAAGAAATATCCCAAAACTTCACAGCCTAACGTAAGGCAACATTTATCTGCATTAGAGGCCCACGCACGTCGCTGGAATCCTGGAACGTCTTGAAAAATCTTCATCAGTGTTATGCAAAGCCACTGAAATCTGCTCTACCTTCGCGCCGGCAGCTCCTTTTTATGAAACACATAGATACCAACGCACTACTCTCTGCTATAGCAGGCTTTTGCATCATCTTATTATTTACCCATCATGGCGGTATTGGCGTATCGCCCGATTCGGTTGTATACACCAGCGTGGCCAGGAACATTTACCACCATCATCAGTTGGAAGCGTATAACCACATGCCATTGGTAGATTTCCCGGTATTCTACCCTGTCTTTCTTTCAGTAAGCATGTTTGTGTCAGGTTTAGATCCTGTGGTATCAGGTCCCGTACTAAATGGACTACTGTTCGGACTACTGATCTATCTATGCGGTGTTGCCTTCCGCAAAAGCAGCAGTTCTGTTACTGCCAGATGGGCGTTATACCTATCACTAATCATCAGCCCTGCGCTGCTGAATGTATATACCATGCTTTGGTCCGAAACCTTGTTTATTGTACTCAGCATGGTACTACTATTACTTACCCACAAGTATTGTCAGAAAACATCCCTGACCGTTCTTATCGGTATGGCAGTTTGCGCAGGACTGGCCTGCATTACACGTTATGCAGGCATTACCCTGATTGCAACAGGCGGCTTTATCATATTATTCCGGCTAAACACACCACTGCGTAAAAGAATAGGACATACCCTGTTATTCGGCTGTTTGAGCAGCGCCTTCCTCCTGGCTAATCTCCTACGCAACGCACAAATCACGGGCACTTTCACCGGCGAACGAGAAAAAGGCATAACGCCTTTCTTTACCAATATGTACTATTACGGCACGGTTTTATGCGATTGGCTATCCTTCCTGAAAGGTCATTATCAAGGGGCCACCCTGTTGGCTATAGCGTCTCTGCTCTTATCAGCGATACTACTAATCAGGCACCTATTCCGGCCCGTATCACATGGCGCTATGCACAACATCGCCCTGGCCTTCTTCTTCATTTACACCTTATTCATCGTAGTATCTTCTACCATTTCCCGCTACGAGCAGATCAATAACCGCCTGTTATCCCCGGCTTTTGCGCCATTACTGTTAGTGGTCATCTATAGCCTAAGTACGCTGCCAGAGCGCTTCTCCCATATTCGTAAAACATATCTGCTCGTACCATTGGCACTCATGTTCATATTGTTCCAGGCAAGCCAGGTGCAGATCAGCAAAAGCATGTACAATGAATACAATCACTACGGCATCCCCGGCTATACCCAGGACTCCTGGCGTCACTCACCGGTAACGCAACACATTCAAAACCATCCCAACTTGTTTAAGCCGGGTACAACTATTTACTCCAATGCACAGGAGGCCGTTTATTTCACAACCGGCCTGGCTGCCAAATCGCTGCCTCACACCATTGACACCCAGGATGTAGAAACCTTTGCAAAGACAAACGAACATTACCTCATCCGGTACAATGAAGTGAATGATACCGACCTTGTCTCCATGCCGTTTATCACCGCTCATAAAAAGCTGACGCCACTCTACACCGCTACCGACGGTGTTATATACTCATGCACACTTCAAAAAGCGAACAATTCAGAGCATGATCATCCTTAATGCCTCCTCGGAGCACTTCTAACATGAGGCCTTACATAAGTACCATTTTTTCTATAATATCCTTTTACCTGAACATCTCCACTACTACTACTACTACTTGTCCCACCAACAGCACTATTATTATAATGCCCGGAAGACTGAGCTACCCCATTAGAAACAGCCACTCCAGGAGAAACAAATTTGTAATCGGGTAACACCTTGGTCTTTGCAAAACCAAACTCTTCAGTATACCCACTAAATGACATGTAATTAACTAGTCGCCTACCCTTAACCTTCTTGCCTAAAACAAAAGCACTTCCTGCTGGTATCGTACACACCGATTTTGACAACTGCACATTATCATACACAACAACAGGGCTATCGTATTTACATTCATAATACTTGGACGAGCTACAGGAAAAAAGAAACAACGAAAGAATTAAGCAGATGTTTTTGATGTTCATAATAAAAAATTATTTAGAACAACAAAGAAATAAACCTGCCTCAGAAAATAAATACGGGTTCCCATATCCCATAAAAAACGCCGCCAGCTTAGAGGCTGGACACAGATTTGAGTGATTTTATGCTACCAAAACCTCCACCATGGCTTTTTCCCTGTCCGATTAGTGGTTTCAGGTATTGCCTGACCAGCCTTTTCAAGGAGATAGGTTTCATCATAGAATTCGCCGTCATCCCCCTGTACCCTGCCCTGAAAATATGCTGCAATAGCTATCATTTTTTTTATAGTCTCATCATCAGGATACTTCGTACTTATCATACCATGTCCGTAATCGAACCAGGGCTTATCATCCGCGACCTTTGCAGGATGCCCTTTCCAGTAACAAAAGCCGGGCACATGCTGAAATGAACTTTCAACCCCGGGGATTTTTATCTGATAACCATTAGTCAATTCCAACTCATGATCAGACTCAACATACAATAGCCATTCCGCGAGTGAAATGTTACTATCCGCTTCGGAATCATCCCAATCGTCACGCCTTACAATATGCAAATCATATCCCATAGCTACAAAAATTATCAGGTGTAAAATAGCAATTTCACCGCATACTAAATTCTCCCGAACTATTGCCTGGTCAGATAAAGCTGAAGAAACCCTTCATGAAGTTTATACTCCTCAACTTTAAACCGGGTATTCAATCTCATATCACTCCCCAAAACACCGCCACTGCCTGTAATAACCGGGCTAATATTAAAATACACATCCGTCACCAGGTCCGCATCTAAAAAAGCATTGAAAGCCCCCGTTCCGCCACCAACCGCCACTTCGTTAAAACCTTTTCCGCCCAGGTACCGGATAGCTTCATCAGGACTTCGGACAACGGCATATTTATCATCGATAAACGGCTCCATCGACAACACCACAATTTCTATCCCTTTAAACAGTTCCTTTACTTCATCCGGAAACTGCAGGAAGTTTTTAAAAGTCTTTACCCCTATAACAAGATTCCCCACCTGTTTCGCCAATTTCAAATAAAACGCCATTGCCTCCTTAGGCAACTGATGATGCGGATTATCCGAGAGTAACACCCTCC